>JAUWAC010000001.1 GCA_030602245.1 Marinobacterium sp. | reverse complement strand
GAAATCGGTCACGATAAAACGGAATGAGCGGTCACGATCAACCGGAACAGGCGGTCACGTTCAAACGGAATGGGCGGTCACGATGGGCCGGAATATGCAACGCTTGACCGTCAAGCTCGCGACACCGTGTAAAAGGTGACGCGAGCTTGACGGTCAAGCGTCCGGTAGACCGTCGGTCGTGAGATCGAAAACAGCTCAGCCAGGTCGCTGATCGAGTAGTTTCCAGTGTCGTACATGCGGCGCAATTCCTTTTGCTGGCGATCCGACAGCTTCGGCTTCTTTCCGCGCAGTTTCCCTTTGGCGCGGGCGATCGCCATCCCCTCGCGCGTACGGAGCTTGATGAGGTCCGCCTCGAACTCGGCAAAGGTGGCGAGGATGTTGAAGAACAGCTTGCCCATCGGGTCGTTCGGATCATGAACGCTGGCGCCGATTTGTAGCCTCACGCCGCGCTCGGCCAGGCTGTCGCCGATTGCGCGTGCATCAGGAACAGAGCGCGCCAGCCGGTCAAGCTTCGGAACTACGAAGGTATCGCCACTGCGCACGGCCGCCAGCGCCTGGTCGAGGCCGGGCCTTGCCCGGTTCGTGCCGGTGAAGCCTCGATCAGTGTAGATGCGATCTGGCGCGACGCCGAGTTTCAATAGGGCTTCCTGCTGTGCAGCGAGGTCTTGTTTGTCGGTTGAGCAGCGGGCGTAACCAATTAGTGTATGTGTCATGGGTGATTTGTAACGCAAGAGGCCCCTTCACTGAAAAAAATATAGTACCATCTAAATGAGACACGGCATATGCCGCATTGGCGCGCTCCAAAGAACAGGCGGCAGAGCGTCCGTTTAATGATCCTCTATCGGACAGGGTAGTCCCCAATGACAGCCGACCGAAAGGACAAAGCGAAGCTCAACACAGTGGACGCTGCCGAGCGGGTGGCCACCGCCACCCTGCGCCTCACGGTGGTGAACAGCAGCAAGTTCGTGCGCGACCGGAAGCGGGCCACTACGAGCTGACCATTCCTTATCGGAGCGACACCGAGCTGGACAAGACCGTGTACGACCTGCTCACCGAGATTAGCCAGGAAGCCTACATGCGCAACTGTTTCATCGAGGCCGATGCCTGGGAAGTAGGCACCGAGCGCAGGTGGTAGGGCTTAAGTGCACTTTCTGTTCCATTGCTCCCCAAACCCCGGTTTTATCAATCGGTCTAGCGGCCTTTCTTTGGCGCGGTTCTGGATGTGATCTGGTCATCAGATGGTGTTGCGTGCGGATCGAGGTTCTGTAACGGGTCCGGATAGCTGGCTCGGTTTCGCGCTGATCTCAAGCTGGTCAGTGTTGCCTGCGTTCGCCGTATGCGCTCGGTGTGGACGGTTTCGATCCGGTGCCGAAATCGGGGTGTCTGGCGGCTGATCTCAGGTCAGGTATCTGTTCAGGCGTGATGCGGCGGTGTGCAGGCGCTCTGGTAGTCAGCGACGAAGCCTGGAAATACTTCGACCACCTCGCCTGTCAGATCCGATTCGACGTAGAAGCTGTGATGGTCGTCGGACTTGCCGACGACCTCGTAGTATCGATCGGCCTCGAGCTGAGCGCGATCTGCAATGATGAGGCGTGCTTCGAGCTGGATTCGATCGCCGATTCCAATCAGTTGCCACAGTGTCAGAGCGTCATTCAGTTGCTCATCCTGCGGCGCTGCGGGCTGCTCAGACATCTGGTTTCTCCTGAACGCGCGGCGTTTTGATCAGTATAGCGCGCGGCTTCGCACGGTCCGTTCGATCAGGTTTGCAGAATGCCGGACCGCATGGCGATATGGATGATGTCGGCGTTTGAGTTGATAGAGAGCTTGCGCATCAGATTGGCGCGATGGGCGTGAATTGTTTTGGGGCTGAGATGCATGATCTCGGCGATGGTGTTGACCGTATGCCCTTCAGCGATCATCGAGAAGATCTCGAGTTCGCGGCTGGTGAGCTGAGAAAGCTGGTTATCAGCGTAATCTTCCTCTTCACAATCAACAAGTTGAGCAATTGTTTTTGAGAAGTACTTCTCCCCTTTTGCAACCTGAATAACCGCCGGCTGCAGCTCTGCGGACGCATTGCGTTTGGTGACATAGCCCAGTGCGCCTGCCTGCACGGCGCGCTGCGGATATGGGTTGGTATCAAGTCCCGAAACGACCAGGATGCGTGCGTTGTTGTCGTAACTGCGGATGCGACGAATGGCTTCCAGTCCGCCTGCGGTGGATTGGACTTCCTCCGATGCGCTGTCCAGAGGCATCGACAGATCAAGAATGACGACATCCGGTTCCAGCTTGCGATAGCAGCTCAGGGCATCGGCGCAGTTTTCGGCCTCGGCAATGACCTCTATTTCACTGTTGTTGACCAGTAGCTGCTGGTAGCCAAAGCGGACGATGGAATGGTCGTCAACCAACAGGACGCGGATCGGTTGAGTCATGCGTTCTCTCTCTTTTTATACTGTTTGGTCAGCGGAGACAGACGCCTCGTCAGGGATTCTAGTCACTGCTCGAGCAGCGAATCAATACCGTCTGCACCGCGGTACGCGCCGGAGGCATATACCTCTCGGGCGTGTACTGAGGCGAGGTCGGTGCCGACCAGGGTTGCCGGAAGGGCGACCAGCTCGTCGCTGTAGCCGATCAGGGTAATCCCCTCCTTCTTGCAGTGTGCCAGCACCTTCTCCAGTGCCTTGATGACGGCAAGCTGGCGATCGCTGAAGCGTGGGCCGCTGATCTGTGTGCGCTTCTTGCTGGATGTCTGGCGGATGACGTAGCCATCCTGATCCAGCAGGCAGATCGTGACGCCGGCCAGTCGGGCTTCCAGCAGTGCGCGCTTGCAGATCTCGAACTGAGAATCCCGCTGACAGCAGATCGTGTCGCCGCTTTTGGCGCCGTGTACGGTCTCGGCTATTGCGTCTTGTTCCGCGTTGATATCGATATGATATTCCATATTAATCAACTCGATAAGTTTGTTTTTTAAGGCATTTTGTTAAGCTTTTGTCGAAGCATGGCATTCTCACGATTGAGTTCATCATTGCGGCTTCGCAGGCGCTCGAGTTCCTCGTCCTGAATGCGCAGTCGAACCTTGGCTTCGATCAGGGCTTCGCTGGACTCGCCACTGGCGCCCAGTCGCTCCTGTTCGCGCAGTTTGCGCTCGAGCTCTTCAATGCGAGTGCTTAGTCGATACTGCTGCTCGTCCGCCTTGAGAAGCTTCTGCTCGAGCAGGTGCTTGTCATTGGCCAGCGTTTCGCAGCGCTCGAGGAGGCGGCCATTCTGCTCCTGGAGTTCCTTTAGCGCCTGGTTGCCGCCCTGCTCGCTCTGCTGTATGCGGTTGCGCAGCTCCTGCTGCTGGGCGATCAGCTGCTGGCGCTGCTCTTCGAAGCGGTTTTCGGCATAGGCCAGTGCCCGATCCCAGAGTTGGCTGGCGATGTTCAGCACCGGCTCCGGCAGCTCGGGATGCTGTTGCTGGCGACTGATCCGCTCGCCAAGAGTCTGCCACCAATCGTTAAGGGCTCGATTGATCGTTGTCAGGCTTCCGCTGCCGATCTGATCGCGCACCGCCTGTTGTGTCGGGCGGATGCCCTCCTCGAGTAATTTGTCTGCGGCAGCAAATACGCGCTCCCGCGTCCCCTGTTTTTGTATCATTTGGTACACCATACATACTGATTGATATGTATCATGCTTCGATGTTAGCAGGTTTCATCTCGGCAATCAGTGCTTGTATCGCCGCGCCGGCGAAGTTTCGTTAGAATCCGCGCGTCGTCATTCAACTGAATTCACAGGTGAGCCATGAAAGCGCCCAAGGTGGGGTTTGTCAGCCTCGGTTGCCCGAAAAATACCGTCGACTCCGAACGGATTCTCACACAGCTGCGCACGGAAGGTTATGAAATCAGTCCCTCTTACGAGGGTGCGGACCTGGTGCTGGTGAACACCTGCGGTTTTATCGACAGCGCGGTACAGGAGTCGCTGGACAGCATCGGCGAAGCCTTGCAGGAAAACGGCAAGGTGATTGTGACCGGCTGCCTGGGCGCGAAAGAGGACCTGATTCGTGAAGTCCATCCCAAGGTGCTGGCGGTCAGCGGGCCGCATCAATACGATCAGGTCATGGAACAGGTGCACAAGGTTGCGCCGCCCCCTGCTCATGATCCGTTCACCAGCTTGGTGCCCGATACCGGTGTCAAACTGACGCCGCGCCACTATGCCTATCTGAAGATATCGGAGGGCTGTAACCACCGTTGTACGTTCTGCATCATTCCGTCATTCCGCGGCGATCTGGTCAGTCGCCCGGTGGGTGATGTGCTCAGCGAGGCGCGCCGGCTGGCCGAGAACGGAGTGCAGGAACTGCTGGTCATTTCGCAGGACACCAGCGCCTATGGCGTCGACACGAAATACAAGCTGGACTTCTGGGATGGCAAGCCGGTCAAGACGCGCCTCAAGGAGCTGTGCGAAGAGCTGGGCAAGCTGGGTATCTGGGTGCGTCTGCATTATGTATACCCCTACCCGCATGTGGACGACATTATTCCGCTGATGGCGGATAACCGGATTCTTCCCTACCTGGATATTCCGTTCCAGCACGCATCGCCGACCGTGCTGAAGAATATGCGTCGCCCTGCGCACGCGGAGAAAGTACTGCACCGCATTGAAAACTGGCGTCGGCAAGTGCCCGATCTGACGCTGCGCTCAACCTTCATCGTCGGCTTCCCCGGCGAGACGGAAGCGGATTTCCAGACCCTGCTCGATTTCCTCGAGGAAGCACAACTGGATCGTGTGGGGTGCTTCAAGTACTCACCGGTCGAGGGAGCGGCAGCCAATGCGCTGCCGAATCCGGTCGATGAGGCGGTCAAGCAGGAACGCTGGGAGCGGTTCATGGAGGTTCAGCAGCGGATCAGTGCGGCCCGGTTGCAGGCCAAGGTCGGCAAGACGATTGAGGTGATCGTTGACGAAGTCGTCGAGGAAGGCGCGGTCTGTCGATCACAAGCGGATGCACCGGAGATCGATGGCCAGGTGTTCCTCGATCATCAAACCCATCTTAAGCCCGGCGAACGTCTGCTGGTCGAGGTCGAGGAAGCTGACGAATACGACATGTGGGCGCACCCCGTCTGAGTCATGCGGGCAATGATCGCGCCCAGTAGAGGGCACGCATCGAGGTAACAGCTGATCCCATCCATCCTGTTCTCCATCACAGCGCTGCAGGGATGGGTGGGTCGATGGCTATATTCTGGCGCCGCCGGTCCAGCAGCCCCCTGCCGTCGTTACGCAGGCAACGGCGTCCGCCCCCTGCGGTTTCGTTTGGGGTGGGTAGTGGTGCTGCCAATATGCGCAAGCGTGAGCGCAGACGCATCGAAGATGCAGGCATCAGCAATCCTGCCTTTTTCGCGGTGAGGCGAAGGGCCGTCGCTAACGGTAGGCTTCAGGAGTAGATGGAAAAATGAAAACGGGACATGTTTGGTGCCCCGGACCGGAGTCGAACCGGTACAGCCGACGGCCGAGGGATTTTAAATCCCTTGTGTCTACCAATTTCACCACCGGGGCTTGGTGGATCATCTATCAGCGGGAAGTGCTGAAAAGAATGGAGGCTGGAGTCGGAATCGAACCGGCGTACACGGAGTTGCAGTCCGCTGCATGACCACTCTGCCATCCAGCCATTCTTGAAATCTTGTTGGAGCGGGAAACGAGACTCGAACTCGCGACCCCAACCTTGGCAAGGTTGTGCTCTACCAACTGAGCTATTCCCGCGTCGTCCTCAACAAGTGGTGCGTATTATAGAGTTATGTTTCGGCCTGTCAACACGTTAAAGCAATTATTTTTGCTTAAAGATTAATCACTTAGCGCAACACAGCGGTAACCGGCGGGTGATGGCCCGGTTTCAGATATCTTCCTTCAGAAACGGCCAGGCCGCTTTTAGGTAGATCGCCATTGACCACAGCGTCAGCAACGCGGCGCCATACAGCGCTGCAACCCCGATCCAGGACAACACACTCAGTGGCGGAAACGCCAGCAGAATGATGATCGATGCCATTTGCAGGGTGGTTTTGATCTTGCCGATCATCGATACCGCAACGCTGGCGCGTTTACCCAGTTCGGCCATCCACTCGCGCAGCGCCGAGATGACGATTTCGCGGCCGATGATGATGACGGCCGGTACGGTCATCCAGGGTTCGGCAAAGGTTTCGACCAGCACGACCAGCGCCGCCGCGACCATGAGTTTGTCGGCCACCGGATCCAGAAAGGCGCCGAACGGTGAACTCTGCTCCAGGCGACGTGCCAGATAGCCGTCAAACCAGTCGGTGATGGCCGCGATCGAGAAGATTCCGGCTGCCGCCAGTGGCGCCCAGCTGCCCGGCAGGTAATAGACCAGTATGAATACCGGAATCAGAACGATCCTCAGCAGGGTCAGGATATTGGGTATTTTCATCGGGAGGATCAGAAGCCTGTGCCGGTCCATTGCTTAACGTTCGGGATGGAGCGCTGCGTAGATCTCCTCGGCCAGCGCCCGGCTTATGGTAGAGACTTTTGCGATTTCTTCAATACTGGCACTTTCGATATCGCGCAGGCTGCCGAAGTAGCGCAGCAGCTCACGCCGGCGCTTGGGGCCGATACCGGGAATGCCCTCAAGGCGCGATTGTTTGCGTGCTTTACCACGACGTGCCCGGTGTCCGGTAATGGCGAACCGGTGCGCCTCGTCGCGGATATGCTGCAACAGGTGCAGTGCGGGCGAATCGCTCTGCAGCACCTGCTCCGCGCCGGTTTCGCCGCTGACCAGAATCTCGAACCCGGCCTTGCGGGTCGGCCCCTTGGCGATGCCGATCACCAGTACTTCGGTGATCTGCAGGCTGTCCAGTACCTCCATCGCCTGCGCCACCTGACCCTTGCCGCCGTCGATAACCAGCAGGTCGGGCAGCTTGCCCTCCCCTTTGCGCAGCCGGGTGTAGCGTCGGGTCAGCGCCTGATGCATCGCGGCATAATCATCCCCCGGTGTGATCCCTTCGATATTGAAGGTACGGTAATCGGACTTGCACGGGCCGTTGCGGTCAAACACGACGCAGGACGCGACTGTCGCCTCGCCCTGGCTGTGGCTGATATCGAAGCACTCCAGGCGCTGCGGCAGATGATCGAGGCCGAGCAGATCCTGCAGTGCGAGGTAACGGTTGTGAATGCTTTGCTTGCTGGCAAGGTGGCTGGCCAGTTGCTGTTCGGCATTGGTTTGGGCCAGGCGCTGCCAGCCGGCGCGTTCGCCGCGCACGCGGTGCGTGATGCTGACGTTGCGGCCGCGACGCTCGCTGAGCGCCTGTTGCAGCGCATCCGCGTCGTCCAGCTCAAAACTGACGATCAGCAGCTCCGGGATCTCGCGTGCCCCGGCCAGATAAAATTGGGCGATGAATGCGGACAACACCTCGGCCGGACTCTCTTCGACCGAGACGCGCGGATGGTAGACCTTGCTGCCGATCACGCGCCCCTGGCGGACGAACAGTCCGTGCACCACGACCCCGCCAGCCTGAATTGCACAGCCAAGCACATCGGCATCGCCGTGCAGACCGGACACGTACTGTTGTTCCTGCACCTGACGCAGGCGGCCGATCTGGTCACGCAGCTCCGCGGCCTTCTCGAACTCAAGTGCAGCGGCGGCCTGGTCCATCTGCTGGCCGAGCTCTTCCATCACCGCCTGATTACGCCCTTCGAGAAACATGATCGCGTGGCGCAGATCGCGCTGGTATTCGTCGCGTGAGATCGCGCCGACACAGGGCGCACTGCAGCGCTTGATCTGATACTGCAGACAGGGGCGGGAGCGGTTGCGAAAGAATGCATCATCGCACTGCCGCAACAGAAAGACCTTCTGCAGGATGTTCAGGCTCTCGCGCACCGCGGAGCCGCTGGGAAAGGGGCCAAAATAGCGCCCGCGGCCGCGTTTGGCGCCGCGCTGAAAGCGCACCGCGGGATATTCGTCACGATCCGTAATCAGGATATAGGGATAGGATTTGTCGTCACGCAGCAGGATGTTATAGGGCGGGCGCTGCTCCTTGATCAGGTTCTGTTCCAGCAGCAGGGCTTCGGTTTCGCTGTTGGTGATCGTGACTTCGATACGCGCAATCTTCGCCACCAGTGCCATGGTCTTGGTGGTCAGGCCGCTGGCGCGAAAGTAGCTGGAGAGCCGATTTTTGAGATTGCGCGCCTTGCCGACGTAGAGAATCTCGCCGCCGGCATCATACATTTGGTACACGCCCGGCCGCGTGGTGACGCGCGCCAGGAACGCCTTGCTGTCAAACGGAGTCGAATCCGGCTGTGTGGTTGCGTCGGGAGTGGTTGTCACTGTGCGGCCAGATCGAACTCGCGGTTGAGCTGCTTGTTGGCTTCCATGTGCAGGTGCGTCGCTTCGCGATGGATCTCGCGCAGCTGATCGCGGGTGGCGTCCGAGATGCCGGCACCGCGCGACAACGATACTTCAAGGTAGACGCCGATCTCAGCGTAATAGTAGAGCCGGGCATCGAAGCTCTTGGCCCGTTTCAGCTTGCTCAGCGCGATCTGCGCGCCGTTAACAAGGATAATATTGATATCGGTGTCGGACAGTAACGGGTGGCGCTTGCTCTTGCGATTGCTCTGCTCTTTCTCCTGCTGCAGGCGTAGTGCCTCGCGTTTGGTCATCGCTGTCATTGTGCGCCCCTGTCTGTCATTCTAACCCTGCGCCTACTCTAGGGAGTTTTAGTCTAGAAGTGAATCCGAGTACCGCCGAGAGGATACGCATGCAGGCCGAGCTGGACTGGCTGTGTCATGCCCCCGACCTGATGTTGCCGCCATCGCAATACCGTTGCCCCCCTGAACTGCGCTGTCCGGTGACAATCGATAGTCGCGTCATGGCGCCCGTTGAGCCCGGCAGGCGCCTGGGTAATCATTTCGAGAATATTGTCTTTCAATACCTGAATTATAATACCCAAGTAACGGATATAAAACGGAATATCCAGATTCGGACGGCCCAAAAAACACTCGGCGAACTGGACTTTCTGGTGCGTCTGGCGGATCGCTGGCTGCACCTTGAGGTGGCACTGAAACTCTACCTGCTCGATGGCAGCGGCCGGGCACTGGACGATTTCATCGGCACGCGACGGGATGACCGGCTGGGAACCAAATGGCAGCGCATGCTCGACCACCAGCTGCGGCTGACAGAGCATCCGGTGGCGCATGAGGTGCTGTCCCGGCTCGGCATCGATGCGGTGGCTCATCGTGCGCTTTGGGTCAAGGGGTGGCTGTTCTATCCGTTCGGCACCCAGGTGTCGGGCACACCGGTCGAGATGAATCCCCACCACCTGCGCGGCTGGTGGCTGACGCAGTCACAACTGGGGCGGTTGGCCGGATATGCCGATGACTTCCTCGTGCCCGACAAGGTGGACTGGGTGCTGCCGCCGACGTTGATGCACGCACGCGCGTTCGACCTGAACGGGCTCATTGAGCAGCTGACCGGGTCGGCGCGCTGCAGGCTTGTGGTGGCGGTGATGGCAACGCCGCAGGGGGTGGTCGAGATATCGCGGGGCTTCGTGGTACCGGATGACTGGGCGGAGGCCGGATGCTGATCTCCCGTCGGGTTGGCGCGCACCTGCTGTTGCTGCTCTGGGCAGCGCTGGTGGCCTCATCCTTCCCGGCCGCGGCTCAGTTCAACCCCGAACTCTCGACCAATCTGCTGGTGAGTCTGCGTTTCATTGTGGCCGGCTTCATCCTGTTGCTGATGTTGCCACAGCGGCGCTGGCCCGGCGGCGCGGCCGCGTGCATATATGCGCTACTCGGGCTGCTGCTGGCCGGGTTTTTCTCGATCATGTTCAAGGCGCTGCAGTACAGCACACCGTTAACGCTGGCCGCGCTGTTCGTCACCCAACCGCTGTTCGCCTATCTGATCGCGGTCGCGGCGCGCATCGAGCGGTTGCAGTGGTCGCGGCTTGGCATCCTTACGCTGGCAGCCGCGGCGGCATTGGTCATCGTCAGCCGCGGCGATATCGGACGTTTGTTCGCGTTGCACGTTGGCTTCGGTGAGCTGATTTTTCTGATCGGCTGCGTGATGTCCGCCGGTTACAACAACCTGTCACGCTATGCCAGTGATACCGGGCTGATCCCGGCTGACCCGCTGCGTACGACCTGTTACAGCCTGCTCGCCGGTGGCGTGCTGATCGGGTTGCCGCAAACACTGCTGGGAGCCCTGCCCGGTTTTCTGCAGACACTGGGACGCATCGACCTGCTGGCGCTGGGCTATCTGACGCTGTTTACGACACTGGTGACATTCTGGGTGCTGCAGGTGGTGACATTGCGGTTATCGCCGAGCATGGTTGCCGCTTATGGGTATCTGCCGCCGCTGCTGGTGCTGTGCGTGGAGCTGGCATTCGGCATGACCCGGTGGCAACACGGCTTCCTGCTGGCGGCCCTGATGCTGATCGCCGCAATGGCATGGCTGGCGGGACATGAGGGTAGCGCCGTTGACGGGACACGCCGATGCCGGAGATAAGGTGGCGCGCTGTCATTGAGGTGGCCGATAAATAAAAAGGGCCGCCCGCGGGCGACCCTTTCTGACCTGCAGTAACGAGCCTTACTTGCCCGCCTTGGCCGCATCGGCGGCGATGGCCTTTTTCAGGAAACGCACACCCAGAACGGTCATGACGATCATCGCAGCAACGATGGCGATGCTCGGAGCGAAGGAGATCAGGCTGTACTTGTCGATAGCGGGCATAGAACTCGTCTCTTGGTTGCGGCGCGATCAGTCGCGCTCTTTGGTTAAATTTTGCGCGATATTATATGAATTTGTTGATCTGGCTCAAGTCTTTTCAGACCCACCGCGCCCTGATCAGGGCTCGAGCCGCTTCAGCGGGCTGGATGTATCCCAGCGTCCACCGCCCATCTCCTGCACGTCGGCGTAAAACTGATCCACCAGTGCGGTGACCGGCAGGCGAGCGCCGTTACGGCGTGCTTCGTCGAGCACCAGCGAGAGATCCTTACGCATCCAGTCGACGGCGAAACCGAAGTCGTACTGGTCGTTCAGCATTGTTTGGTGGCGATTGCTCATCTGCCAGGAGCCGGCAGCCCCGTGCTGAATCACGTCAAATACCGCTTCACCTTCCAGCCCCGCGCGTTTGAGGAAATGGGTTGCCTCGGCCAGTCCCTGCAGCAGCCCGGCGATACAGATCTGGTTGACCATCTTGGTCAGCTGGCCATTACCGGCTTCGCCCAGATGTTTGATCGCTTTCGCATAGGCCTGCATGATCGGCTCGCCGCGGGCAAAGGTGGCGTCGTCACCGCCGACCATGATGCCCAGCGCTCCGTTCTCGGCACCGGCCTGGCCGCCGGATACCGGCGCGTCGAGGAACCCGGCCCCCTGCTCGCGGCAGGCCGCATCGAGCTCACGCGCGATCGCCGCGGACGCCGTGGTGTGATCGATCAGCACCGCATCGCGCCCGAGGGTGTGAATGACACCCTCCTCGCCCAGTGTGACCTGACGCAGGTCCTGGTCGTTACCGACGCAGGTCATGACGAACTCGGCGCCCTCGGCCGCTGCAGCCGGTGTCAGTGCCAGATGCTGGCCGTACTGGGACACCCATTGTTCCGCCTTGCTCAGCGTGCGGTTATAGACGCAGACCTCGTGTCCGGCCTTGACCAGATGGCCCGCCATAGGATACCCCATGGTGCCCAGACCGATAAATGCTACCTTTGCCATTGTTATCTCCTGTGTCGCTGTCTGTGATCGGCGTCGCGGCAAGCAGGTTATAATCGCATCGCTTCCTGCCTACGTACAGGCCGGCAGGTATCCTGTGCCTAATGGCCAGCGAAAACGTCCGTCATACAAGGAGTCTAGCGTTGAAAACACTGCTGGTAATGCTGATGGCCCTGCTCTGTGTTACGCCGGCCCATGCTGATGAAGGGGCCGCCGAGAAACTGTATGGCATGAGCTTCCCGACCCTGAGCGGTGAAAACTATTCACTCGAGCAGCAGCGTGGCCGGGTGCTGCTGATCAATTTCTGGGCCACCTGGTGTCCGCCCTGCGTGCGCGAAATGCCGGCGCTGGACCGGCTGGATCGTGCGTTTTCGGCGGCGCCTTTTGAGGTGATTGCCATCAGCGCGGGTGAGGATGCTGAGGCGGTGGAGGCGTTTCGCAGCCGATTCGGTGAGTCGCTGCAGTTGCAGTTTCTGCTCGACCCCAGTGGTCGGACCTTCCGAGAGTTCGAGCTGCGCGGTCTGCCGATGAGCTACCTGTTCGACCATCAGGGGCAGCTGGTTGAGGTTGTCACCGGCGAGGAAGAGTGGGATTCAGGCGCCTGGCAAAGTCGCATCCAGGCGCTTGTCGATGCGGTCGAATAAGGACCGCGGCGCCTCAGTGGCGCGCGCGGTACTCACGCAGACGATTGACGATGGCGATCACCATCTCGGCGGAATGGTGTGCCGCCTGATCGATAAACTGCTTGAATGAAACCCCGGACTCCTTGCCGGCAATGTCTGACAGCGCCCGCACGATGATGAACGGCACCTGGAACCGGTGGCACGCCTGCGCCACCGCCGCCGCCTCCATTTCACAGGCTTTCATCGCCGGGAACAGCGCGCGCGTCGTGCTGACCCGCTCCGGGTTGTCCATAAAAGTATCGCCGGTCGCGATCAGGCCGTTGACCGTCCTGACGCCGTTCATGCCGCTGATGCACTGCTCGGCGATGCGCACCAGCAGCGGGTCGGGTGTAAAGGACGGCGGCAGTCCCGGCACCTGACCGGGCTCGTAACCGAATACGGTCAGATCCACGTCGTGATGACGTACTTCGTCGGAGATGACCACATCCCCCACGTCCAGATCTGCATCGAAGCCGCCGGCAGAACCGGTGTTGATGACGCAACCGGGCTGATAGCGATCAAGCAGGATCGAGGTGCCGATTGCGGCATTGACCTTGCCGATACCGGATTTGAGCAGAACCACGTCGGTTCCGTTGAGTTTGCCGGTGTAGAAATCGAACCCGGCAATCTGTTCGAGTTCGCGCTCGGTCAGCGCGTCCTTGAGCTGTTCGACCTCCTGGTCCATGGCGCCAATGATGGCGACTTTAAGCGGTGAATCGGAACTGAGCAGTTCGGCAAGAGATGACGTGGTCATGTTGGAGTTATTCGTGTTGTCTGTGTAGTTGAAGCGGCCATGCTATCACGGCGCGCGCAATTCTCAATCGACCCGGCGGTGGCCTTCAGTCAGAACGCTCAGCCTCGCTCGGCCCGGCCGGATCCGGCCAGTCAGAGCCGGTCGGTTCGGCGCAGATCGATTCCTTTAGTTGCGAATTTAGTTGCGAAGGCTCAGCAAGATCCGGGCCGACGGGGGCCGGATAGAGACCGGACCAGCCCAGCGTGCGAAACAGGCGATCCACTTCGGCGCTCACCGGTGCCTCAATCAGCATTCGCCGACCGGTAACCGGGTGGTCAAACTCAATTCGCGTCGCCATCAGCAGCAGTCGATGGCAGTTGAAGTGTTCGCGGAACAGCCGGTTGTGCCGCCCTTCCCCATGCTTTGTGTCGCCAACCAGCGGGTGCAGGATGTGCTTCATGTGGCGGCGGATCTGATGCTTGCGCCCGGTTTTGGGGCGCACCTCGACCAGTGAATAACGGGCCGCCGGATACTTCCCGACCGGGATCGGCAGCTCGACAGTGCCGAGTCGACGGTAGGCGGAAATCGCTTCCTGCGCCGGCTTGTCCGGATCCGAGTGTGCGTCGGCGATACGGTCACGGATCGGCTTCAGGGCGTAGTCGATGACGCCCTCCGACGGCGTCCAGCCGCGCGTGACACAGAGATAGGTTTTCTCGACAAGGCGCTCGCTGAATTGGGTCTGCAGCGCGTGGGCGATCGCCTTGTCGCGTGCAAACAGCATGACGCCGGACGTGGCCCGGTCCAGTCGATGCACGGTATGAATGGTGTCGCCGGGAAAACGCTGCTTCAGCATCGACACCAGGTTGGGGGTACGTGCCGGCGCAATCCAGCTGGGGTGTACCAGCAGCCCGGCGGGCTTATCGACGGCCAGCAGCCAGTCATCTTCGTACAGGAGTTCAGGTTGAAGAACGGGGTCTGAGGATGCGCTGTGCATGCGATGCGCCAGAATTCGATCCGGAACGGGAAGATTAGTGGCGGAGGGACAGGGATTCGAACCCTGGGAGCCTCTCGACTCGTCGGTTTTCAAGACCGGTGCTTTCAACCACTCAGCCATCCCTCCGCAGCCGCAGGGCAGTTTACGTGGAATCTTTGTGAAGTCAAATGGTCCAATCGCTTGAAAAATCCGTAAATGTTCCCATCATGTCGGGTAACCCAACGATTAAAGCGAGGAGCGCTATGGCGAACGTACAACCTCTGTCACATCGAGCGACGACAGCATCGGTCGATACCAACAAGGTGATCCGCAACACCTACCTGTTGCTGTCGATGACCCTGGTATTGAGCGCGGTGACCGCTGGCATCTCGATGGCGATTGAACCGCCGTTCATCGCCTATCTGGGCAGTGTCATTCTCAGCTTCGTGCTGCTCTTCGTGCTCAACCGCAAACAGAACAGCGCGGCGGCACTGCCGCTGACTTTCGCCTTCACCGGCCTGCTCGGCTTCGGTCTTGGCCCACTGCTGAACCACTACCTGGCCCTTGCCAACGGTGGTGAAATCGTGACCACGGCACTGGGTATGACCGCCGTGACCTTCCTCGGGCTGTCGGCCTACGCGCTGACCAGCCGCAAGGACTTCAGCTTCATGGGCGGCTTCCTGGCCGCGGGCACCATGGTGCTGCTGGTGGCCATGCTGGCGCTGTTCATCCTGCCGCTGTTCGGCGTCAACATCTCCGGTCTGCAGCTGGCGTTTTCAGCCGCGGTCGTGATGCTGATGGCCGGCTTCGTGCTCTATGACACCAGCAACATCGTCAACGGTCACTACACCAACTACGTGATGGCGACGGTCAGCCTGTACCTGAGCATCTACAACCTGTTCGTACACCTGCTGGCGCTGGTCGGCGCGTTCAGCGACGACTGATCCCGGCGCGACCACCATGGCCCCGCCATCTCTGGTAAGATGGCGGGGCTTTTGCGTTTTTGGTGCATGATTCAACCCCACCGACAGAGCGACAGATGATCTTCTCCATCATTGTTCAGGCCCCGCCGGTACAGGCCCAGGGCGCAGAAACCGCACTGCGTTTCGCCCGTGCCGTACTAGCTGCCGGGCACCGGATCCATCGCGTCTTCTTCTACCGCGATGGCGTTCACAACGGCACGGCTCTCACCTGCACGCCGCAGGATGAAAACTCGATTCCCGCACAATGGCAGGCGCTGGCAGCCGAGCACGATCTGGATCTTGTCGTCTGCATCGCGGCGGCGGTGCGCCGCGGCCTGATCGATGAAAGCGAAGCCGGGCGCTACGGCCATCGGCACTGGAATCTGGCGGACGGATTTGAGCTGTCCGGTCTCGGCCAGCTGGTCGAAGCCTGCCTGACGTCGGATCGGGTTGTCACGTTCGGAGGACGCTCATGAGCGCTGCTTCAATCCTCGTCATCACCCGCAGCGCCCCGTACGGCAGTTCGGCCGCACGCGATGCGCTGGACGTGGCCCTGACCTGCTCGGTGTTCGAGCAGCCGGTATCGCTGCTGTTTCTGGACGACGCCGTGTTTCAGCTGCTCAAGGGCCAGTCTCCCGGCGGCATTGGCCAGAAAAACCTCAATGCGGTGCAGCAGTCGCTGCCGCTGTATGATATCGACCGGCTTTACGTCGGCGCCCGCGCGCTGGCGGAGCGGGGTCTGCACGCGTCCGATCTGATTCTGCCGGTGCAGACGATCGATGAAGCGGAGCTGGCAAGCCTGCTGGCCGATCACACAACCGTGCTGAGTGTCTGACATGATCCTGCATACTCTCAACCAACCCCCGGCCAATGCGGCCTGCTTCGAGCGCTGCCGCGAAGCGATGAGTTCGGACGATACCCTGTTACTGATCGAGGATGGCGTCTACTGGGCACTGCCGGCATTCGCGGCCCGGCTGGAGTCGTTATCCGGGCGGGTTAAGGTGCTGGCGGCGGATGCGGCCGCCCGCGGTGTGGATCTGCCCGCCGCGCACTGTATCGACGATCAGGCGTTTGTGGCGCTCTGCGTCAGTCATGACAAAGTGGTGAGCTGGTTCTGATGACGACGGAAATGATCAACGGCCATGCCGTGGCGTTTGATGACGAAGGCTATCTGCAGGACCTGTCACAATGGTCGCCTCGCGTGGCCGAGCACCTGGCGGCACAGGAGGGACTCGAACTGACAGAGGCGCACTGGGAGGTGCTGCATCTGCTGCGCGACTTTTATGCCCGCTACGCGCACTCCCCGGCCATGCGGCCGCTGGTGAAGGCGGTCAAACAGAGTCTTGGCGATGACAAAGGCCGCAGCATCTACCTGATGCAACTGTTTCCCGGCAGTCCGGCAAAACTGGCCGCGCGTCTGGCGGGTCTGCCCAAGCCGGACAACTGTCTCTGACAGCCTTTTCAGGCTCCTGAGGCTATGTGATACTGTGAGCTGTCTCCCTTGATATACAGATTGGCCATTCGGTGGCCTCGGGAACAGCGTATCAACCGAACTGACAGGGTACTTCGGGATGAGTCTAGAAGCCGCAGCCGAGCAGTTGCAGATGCTCAAGGCGCTGGAACAGAAAAAACAGGAACAGACCTCACGCAAGTCGCAGCAGGAAGAGGTGGTCTACCACCAGTGGGCTACCTTCCGGGTCGATAACGAGCTGTACGGCATCGACGTGATGCAGGTGAAGGAGGTGCTGCGCTTCAGCGAGATCACCCCGGTACCCGGTGCCGACTCCTCCGTACTGGGTATCATCAACCTGCGCGGTAACGTGGTAACCGTCATCGATACCCGCCAGATGTTCCGCATGCCACCGGCACAGCCGGATGACGAAACGCGCGTTATCGTGGTCGAGTTCAACGAGTCGGAAGTGATCGGACTGGTCGTGGACAGTGTCAACGAGGTGCTGAACCTGCCGCAGAACGAGGTTGATCGGGCACCGAACGCATCCAGCGACGAAAGCAGCAAGCGCTTCGTGCAGGGTGTCTGCTATCACAACAGCATGCTGATCATCCTGCTGGATCTGAGCAAGATGCTGTTGAGCATCACCCCGATGACCGAGGAAGAGAGCGGCGGCCACTACTGATCGCCCTCTCCTGCCAGACCGAAAGAGGCCCCTTCATGGGGCCTCTTTGCGTTTCAGGGTAACGCGTTACATGACGCGGTTGGTGGTCAGGTACTTCGAAGACGCATCGGGACCCGTGCCGTCGGCGTACAGCGTGACGCCGGAGCGCAGGCAGATCGACAGGTTCTGATGCGAGGCTTCGGTCTCGACCGGCAGCAGATGGTTCACCGCCGCCTTCTCTTCCAGCAGCTCGGCTTCGGTGGCTTTCATCATCTCCCGGCTCCAGTCCGAAATCTCAAGGCCGCGCACGATCTGGTAGCGGCCGTAGTCGCAGCGGACCGGGAAAGAATAGAAGATTCCCTTGGCGACGCCGTAGCTGCCGTCGCTGACGATGCCCATGCTGACGATCTCGCCGGGTTCGGTACCGAGAATCCAGTCGTGCATATGATCGACGATCGCCTGCGCCGCTGACGCAGCGCTGGAGACACCGCGGGCCGCGATGATCTCACCCCCGCGGTTCTGGATCTTCGGAATGAACACTTCACGGTACCAGGTTTCATCGATCTGATTCATGACCGGCTCATCGAGCACCGTGGCCTGATGCAGATCCGGGAACTGGGTCGTGGAGTGGTTGCCCCAGATCACCACGCGGCTGATATTGCGCGGGTTGGCACCGGTGTGGTTGGCCAGAATGCCCTTGGCGCGGTTGTGGTCCAGACGGGTCAGGGCCGTGAACTGGGACGGGCTCAGCTTCGGCGCGTTACGGCTGGCGATCAACGCATTGGTGTTGGCCGGGTTGCCGACGACCAGCACCTTGACGTCACGGTTGGCAAAGTCGTTCAGGGCCTTGCCCTGACGGGTAAAGATTTCGGCGTTGGTTTCGAGCAGATCGCTGCGCTCCATGCCCGGTCCGCGTGGCCGTGCGCCGATCAGCAGCGCGTAGTGGACGTTGTTGAAGCCGTCCTCCACGTTATCGTGCAGCGTGATCGTGTGCAGCAGCGGATAGGCGCAGTCTTCCAGCTCCATCGCCAGACCGCGCAGCTGCTCCATGCGCTCGGGCATTTCGATCAGCTGCAGGATGACGGGCTGGTCGCGTCCGAACATCTCACCACTGGCGATCTTGAACAGCAGATTGTTGCTGATCGCGCCGGCCGCCCCGGTCACCGCTATACGCACCGGTCTTCTCATCGCAGATACTCCTGAATCGTTGGTATTAGACTTTGGTCTAAAGAAATACCAGATCCAGGCAGCGATGGCTTGTCTATTTGCGAAAACTTAATATCCCAAACGGCAAAACGGATGGCGGGCAGCGCGGGGAATGTTGTCAGGCGGGCGCGCTATATACCCACCTGACGCGGCATCAGGCCTGACCTGCCTTGCTGAACAGGCGGTAGAAGTTGTCGCGGGTAATCTCGGCGACCTCTTCGATGCGAACGCCCTTGAGGTCGGCGATGCAGCGCGCCACCTCGGGCACATAGGCCGGCTCGTTCTGTTTGCCGCGGTACGGTACCGGCGCCAGATACGGCGAGTCGGTTTCGATCAGCATCTTTTCGAGCGGGACGGCACGTACCACATCGCGCAGCTCTTCAGCGTTTTTGAACGTGATGATGCCGGAGAACGAAATGTAGAAATTGAGCTCCAGCGCGGCCTGCGCCATTTCGAGCGATTCGGTAAAACAGTGCAGCACACCGCCGGTGTACGGGTCGGCATGTTCGCGCATGATCGCCAGTGTGTCTTCCCGCGCATCGCGTGTATGCACGATGACTGGCAGGCCCAGCTCTGATCCGAGCTTCAGGTGGCCGGCAAAGCTTGCGCGTTGCTGCTCAGCGAGCTCTGCACTGTAGTGATAATCGAGCCCGGTTTCGCCCAGCGCCACAATGCGTGGTTTGCTTGCGGCTGCGCGCAATGCCTGCTCGTCAAACGGGCACTCCCCCACATGACAGGGATGAATACCGGCCGATGCGTAGACGTTGGTGAACGGTTCGACCTGACGGTACATCTCCGCAAACTGGTTGAGGTCGATAGCCACGCAGAGCATTTCGTCGACACCGGCGTCGCCGGCAGCCTGGATCAGGTTGGCGAGGGAACCGTCATGACGGCCGAGATCCAGCCGATCCAGATGGCAATGGGAATCTATGAACATGAAAAACCGTGAATCAGAGAGTGTTGGTACGACGACCGCTGCTCAGTGCCCCGGCCAGATAGGTTTCAACCTTACTGACCAGTTGGGAGTCCTCTGTCGACAGCTGTATGCCGATACCGGGAATGCGTCCGCCCTGTGCGGCTTTGGGTGTCACCCAGACGACGCGACCGGTCACCGGGATCTTGTCCGGTTCGTCCATCAGCGTCATCAGCATGAACACTTCTTCGCCCAGCTGGTAGGAGCGGGTTGTCGGAATGAACAGGCCGCCGTTGTTGATGAACGGCATGTAGGCCTTGAGAAGCTCTTCCTTGTTCCCGATCACCAGTGACAGGATGCCGTGACTGATTCTTGGCACAATGGACATGGACTGCTGCACTCCTGCTTAACGGACCAGCGCTCTCCAGTCGAAAAGTAGCTTTTCGAGCAGCAGCTGCCGGTTCGGATTATGTCGCAACATGAGGCTCTTGCGCTCTTCCTGAACGCGATCAAGCAATGAGAAGATTCTAACCCTGTCGGCCCGATTCGCAACCGCTGTCAGCATTTTTGTCATGTCGACATTGTTCAGATCGGCCTGATCGCCGCCGGCCTGCAGTCGCACAAGGTCGGCGAGCAGGCTCAGCCACCAGTCCAGCAGATGGTTCAGGTCTTCCTTGTGCAGCTTCTGGGCAAGGCTGATCGCGTCGGTGCGCTCGCGCAACAGATCGGCCAGTCCGGTCATCAGCGTGCGCCTGAGTTCGAGCAGCTCGCTCTGGTGCAGTTCGACAGCGGCGAGCGGTGCGCCCTGTGCAATCGCCAGCAGCTTGCCAGCCGCATCGGCGTCCATCTCAAGGCGCTGTGCAAGCCAGTCGCGACTGACCTGGGCCGGCGGCATCCGGAAATCGATGCGCTGGCAGCGGCTGCGGATCGTCGGCATCAGCTGCCCGAGCTGATGGCAGACCAGGATCAGCAGCGTATCCTGCCCCGGCTCCTCCAGCGTCTTCAGCAGCGCGTTCGCGGCGGAGACGTTCATCGCCTCGGCCGGATCCATGATCATGACCCGATAACCGCCCTGCTGCGCGGTACTGTGCAGCACGCCGGTGACATCACGCACCTGATCGACACGGATCGCCTTGCCCGGCTCTTCCGGGGTCAGGAACAGACGGTCCGGGTGATGCCCGCTGGCGATCAGTTCGCAGCTGCGACAGTGACCACAGGGCTGGCCGTCATTCGGCGCGTGGCACAGCAGCAGATGCGCAAGCGCGCTGGCAAAAGCGGCCTTACCGACACCGGCCGGCCCCGACAGCAGCAGTGCGTGCGGCAGCCGCCCCTGAGCCTGCTGCCGGATCAGATGGCGCCACTGCTGGTCCAGCCAGGGATAGATCTGTTCATCGGTCATGACCAGGCTCCAGGCGCGCCAGTGCGCGGTCGATCTGTCGCTGAACCTGCTCCAGTGATGGCGCAGCATCGATCACGGCTATGCGATCGGGCTCGCAGGCGGCCCGCGCCAGATAGGCTTCGCGCACACGCTCGAAGAACTCGACCTTCTCGCTTTCGAACCGGTCCGGTGTGCTGCGCGCGCGGGCGCGGGCCAGTCCCTCGGTGACCGGCAGATCGAGCAGGATGGTCAGATCCGGGCGGCGTGCTCCCTGTACCAGCTGCTCAAGTGCGGCGACCGGTGCGGCATCCAGCTGACGACCGCCGCCCTGATAGGCGAAGGTGGCATCGGTGAAACGGTCGCACAACACCCAGGCGCCGCGCGCCAGTGCCGGTTCGATCACCGCCGCAAGGTGTTGCGCACGGGCGGCAAACACGAGCAGCAGTTCTGCCATATCAGCGATGCGCTCTTCACGCGGCGTCAGCAGCAGGTTGCGAACCTCCTCACCCAGCGGCGTGCCGCCGGGCTCACGCGTGACGACGACCTCGCGGCCGCTACGCTCGAGGGTTTCGCGGATGTAGTGCAGGTTGGTCGTTTTGCCAACGCCCTCGATCCCTTCGAGGGTGATGAAATATCCAGACATGTTCACTGTTCCGGGCTGGAGCGGTAGTCCTCGCGGCGTTTGAGCTGGAACTTTGCCACGGCGCGATTGTGTTCTCGCAGGGTTTTTGAAAACTGGTGGCTGCCATCGCCACGGGCAACGAAGTACAACCACTCCCCCGGCTCGGGTTGCACGGCGGCGTGGATCGCATCGGGGCCGACCAGTGCGATCGGTGTCGGCGGCAGGCCGTCAATGGTATAGGTATTGTACGGCGTTGGTGTGCGCAGGTCGCGACGGCGGATATTGCCGTCATAGGCATCGCCCATACCGTAGATGACGGTCGGATCGGTCTGCAGCCGCATCCCCTTCTCCAGTCGGCGCACGAATACACCGGCGATGCGGGGGCGTTCTTCGGGGACGCCGGTTTCCTTCTCCACGATCGAGGCCAGAATCAGTGCTTCATACGGCGAGGCCAGCGGCAATGACTCGCGCCGACTGGCCCACGCCTCCTGCAGCACCTGCTCCAGATGTCGGTTGGCACGGCGTAGCAGATCCAGATCGGAGATGCCTTTTTCGTACTGATAGGTTTCGGCCAGGAACAGCCCCTCGGGCGACGGCGCATCGAGCGCCAGTGCCTCGAGCACCTGGGCATCGCTCATGTCCGGCAGCTGTTGTACCAGACCGGTTTCCTGCGCCAGTGCCGCGCGCAGCTCGGAAAAACGCGTGCCTTCGACGATCGTGAAATGGTACTTGAGGGTGTCGCCGCGGCTGAACTTCTCCAACATTGCCCGCGGCGTCATCCCGGCATCCAGCACGTATTCGCCTGCCTTGATCCGCGCCAAGTGTGGCTCGAGTCTGGCCGCCAGCTTCAGATAGAGCGGCTTATCGATGACAGACTCAGCCTCAAGTTGTGAAACCAACGCATTGAAATACGTGCCTTTTTTGATTGTAAATGTACGCGACTCCGGCAACGGCGAGGCGGTGTTCAGAAAGCGCTGGTAGTCGTTCCAGAGCCAGATGCCGGCCGCTCCTGCTATCAGTACGGCGACCAGCAGGGCCTGTATCAGACGTCGGATCAGCAAAGCTCATACTCCTTGTTCAGTAACGCCTGCAGTGCGCGCGTATGCGGGCCGATCTCGAACGCACGTTGCTCCAGCTGCACGGCGGGCCAGATGCCGGCGAGGCTGTTACAGATGAACAGCTCATCGGCCGTGTCGAGCGCGTCCGGACGGTACTGGCCAAGCCGGGTTGCGAGCCCGAGTGTCGGTGCTACGGTCAGCACCCAGCGGCGCAGGATGCCGGCGACGCCGCAGGCATTGAGGGCCGGCGTATGCAGGATGTTGCCGCTGATCCAGAACAGATTGCTCATGGTGCCTTCGATGACATGTCCGGCGGTATCGAGCACCAGCCCTTCACGAATGGCAGGATCCTGCCATTCGGCCCGCGCCAGAACCTGCTCCAGACGATTGAGGTGCTTGATTCCGGCCAGCTGCGGCTGCTGTGCAAGACGGGTTTGACACCAGCGCAGGCGCACGCCGTTCTGCGCAGGCGCATCGGGCCAGTGTGGCAACTCTGAGCACTGAATCACCCGCAATGGTTCACATGGCTGCGGCGCCGCGTAGCCGCGCCCGCCACTGCCTGCCGTGACGATGATTTTGACCACGCCAGCTTCGGTCGCGGGCAACGCGGCCAGGTCCGTACGGAGCAGGCTGGAAAGGTGCGTATCGGGAATATGCAAGCGGCGGCAGCCTTCGAGCAGGCGTTCGAGATGCCAGTCGAGAAATGTCAGCTGCCCATCGACCATCAGGATGGTTTCAAAGACGCCGTGGCCATACGCCAGCCCCCGATCGCGGGATTCGATGCGGTCGTCGGTTCGGCCGTTGATAAGGGTCAGTCCGGTCATCGTCGAGGGCGTGGCAAGAGGGCCCTTGCGGGCCCTCAGGATGCGCTCAGATCCGGTTGAAGACCAGAGTTCCGTTGGTACCACCGAAGCCGAACGAGTTCGACATGGCGGCATCAATACGGCACTCCTGAGCCTGGTGCGGAACGTAGTTCAGATCGCACCCTTCTGACGGATTGTCGAGGTTGATGGTCGGCGGTGCGACCTGATCGCGCATCGCCAGCACGCAGAAGGCGGCCTCGACCGCACCGGCGGCACCCAGCAGGTGGCCGATCATCGACTTGGTCGAGCTCATGCGGACATCCTTCGCCGCAGCTCCCAGCACCTGCTTGGCAGCGTTGGACTCGGCGATATCGCCGGCCGGCGTGGAGGTGCCGTGCGCGTTGATATAGTGGATCTGTTCCGGGTTGAGACCGGAGTCACGCAGCGCGTTAGCCATCGCCAGTGCGGCACCAGAGCCATCTTCGGGCGGCGCTGTCATGTGGTAGGCGTCGTCGCTCATGCCGAACCCGGACAGTTCACAGTAGATCTCGGCGCCACGTGCCTTGGCGTATTCGTATTCCTCGAGCACCAGTACACCGGCACCGTCCCCGAGAACGAAGCCGTCACGCTCGCTGTCCCACGGGCGGCTTGCCGCCTGCGGATCATCGTTACGCGTCGACAGCGCGCGTGCTGCCGAGAAACCGGCCACACCCAGCGGTGTGGTCGCCATTTCGGCGCCACCGGCAACCATGACGTCGGCATCGCCGTACTGAATCATGCGCATCGCCTGGCCGATATTATGGGTACCGGTGGTACAGGCGGTCGTAATCGCGATGTTGGGGCCGCGGAAGCCGTACTTGATCGCCAGGTTGCCGGCGATCATGTTGATGATGCTGCCGGGTACGAAAAACGGTGATACACGGCGCGGACCGGTGCTATTGAGTACGTCGTGTGTCTTTTCAATCATCGGCAGGCCGCCGATGCCTGAACCCAGAGCACAACCGATGCGGGTTGCGTTCTCTTCGGTGACAGTCAGGCCCGCGTCTTCGATCGCCTGAATGGCAGCTACCATGCCGTACTGGATGAACAGATCCATCTTGCGCGCCTCTTTGGCGCTCATGTACGGCTCGATATCGAAGTTTTTGACGGATGCGGAAAAACGGGTGGCATACTGGCTGGCATCGAAATGTTCGATATCGGCCGCGCCGCTTTTACCGGCGAGAATGTTATCCCATGTCGCCTTGACAGTGTTACCGACCGGCGTCAGCAACCCCAACCCGGTCACCACCACTCTTCTGCGAGACATGTATGTCCTCCAGCACTGCAGGCTGTCAAAAGAAAAGCCGCACTATATGGCCATATAGATGCGGCTTTTCGATCAAATCTGTTGGGACTGATTACTGGTGTGCGTTGATGTAATCGATCGCCAGCTGAACAGTAGTGATTTTCTCAGCTTCTTCATCAGGAATTTCGGTTTCGAATTCCTCTTCCAGCGCCATCACCAGCTCAACAGTGTCCAGAGAGTCGGCGCCCAGATCCTCAACGAAGGAAGCTTCTTTGGTGACTTCTTCCTCTTTCACGCCCAGCTGCTCAGCGATGATTTTCTTAACGCGCTCTTCAATGTTGCTCATATCTCTTCCTATTGTCTTCTCAACACCATCACATCCCAAGATGCGTGACGGAATTTTAGTAAAACCCGCAACGCCCTCGCAAGCGTGACGGCCTGGATTTTTTTCTCGTCAAGCTGACGGCCAATTATCCTCAAATCGGCGAAAAAAACAATTGTTTCTGCGCCCGGATGGCCGCCCGCTCACGCCTTGTACATGCGCCAGATCAGGCCATGTACATGCCGCCGTTAACCTGAATCGACTCGCCGGTGACATAACCGGCTGCGTCGCTGCACAGGAATCCGACCACGGCAGCAATCTCCTCGGGCTTACCGAGGCGATTCATCGGGATCTGCGACTGCAGGTTCGCCTTGTGCTCTTCCGGCAGACCGGAGGTCATGTCGGTATCAATGAAACCCGGTGCCACACAGTTCACGGTGACGTTGCGCGAACCCAGCTCGCGGGCCAGTGCGCGGGTGAAACCTTCCATGCCGGCTTTCGCCGCCGCATAGTTGGCCTGTCCGGCGTTACCCATCGAGGCGACCACGGAGCTGACGCTGACAATTCGGCCCCAACGCGCCTTGGTCATGCCACGCAGGCAGCCTTTGACGAGGCGGTAGACCGAGGTCAGGTTGGTGTTCAGGACGTCGTTCCACTCGTCGTCCTTCATCCGCATCATCAGGTTGTCGCGGGTGATACCGGCGTTATTGACCAGAATCTCGATCGCGCCGTACTCACTCTGGATCGACTTCAGCACGCTGTCCACGGACTCGGCATCGGCCACATTCAGGACCATGCCGCAGCCTTTATTACCGGCGGCCGCCAGATACTCGCTGATGGCCGCGGCACCCTTCTCGCTGGTAGCGGTACCGATGACCAGCGCGCCCTGGGCGGCCAGATTTTCGGCGATCGCCTTGCCGATGCCACGGGTAGCCCCGGTCACCAGGGCAACTTTACCTTCAATACTCATGCAGGTGTTCCTTAGTTCTCGATCTGATCAGAGCGCCAGCGCCTTGGCCAGGCCATCCGGATCGTTGATCGCGGCGACGGTCAGGGAGCGGTCGATCTTCTTGTTGAGGCCGGCCAGCACCTTGCCCGGGCCGCACTCGAGCGTCGTCGTGACGCCGCAGGTTACCATGTTCTGGACGCTGGTGGTCCAGAGTACCGGGCTGTACAGCTGCGACAGCAGGTTCGCCTTGAGCTCGTCGATATCGGCCGGCGCCTCGGCGGTCACGTTCTGAATAACCTTGATAATCGGCATGCGCAACTCGATGCCGGCGAGGGTTTCCGCCATGCGCTCGGCAGCCGGTTTCATCAGTTCGCAATGGGACGGCACGCTGACCGACAGTGCGATGGCGCGTTTGGCGCCGGCGTCCTTGCAGGCGGCCATGGCGCGTTCCACGGCATCCTTCTCGCCGGCAATGACGACCTGACCGGGGCAGTTGTAGTTGACCGGCGCGACCACGGCACCCTGAGCGGCCGCTTCACACGCGGCGGCAACAGCTGCGTCATCGAGACCCAGGATGGCAGCCATGGCGCCGGCACCCGCCGGGACGGCCTGCTGCATATACTGGCCGCGTGCCCGGACGAGGCGCACACCGTCAGCGAAGTTGATCGCGTCAGCGCAGACCAGAGCGGTGTATTCCCCCAGGCTGTGACCGGCCATCACCGACGGCGTAGTGCCATCGAGCTGGTTCCACAGACGCCAGAGCGCAACACCCGCGGTCAGCAGTGCCGGCTGAGTGTTCTCTGTACTGTTGAGGGCGTCTTCGGGCCCGGACTGGGCCATCTTCCACAAGTCGAGACCGAGGGCATCCGAGGCTTCCTCGAAAGTCTGTTCAATGATCGGATGCTCGCCGGCCAGTTCCGACAGCATGCCAAGATGCTGGGAGCCCTGACCGGGGAAAACGAAAGCAAGCGACTGCGACATGGCGTCCTCTATCTTACCGGTTTCTTCTTATCCCGCCGCGACCACCCTGAGGGGGCGGCAGGTACAAGGGAGGCGTAGTTTACAGTATTCGTCTGATTTTAGAACGGTTGCGGATCGGTCTGCTCGCCACAGCGGGCCATCTCGTCGCGCACGCGATCACGAATCCGGGCCGGCACGTTCATGCGCGCTTCCTCCAGCGCCACATCGATGGCATAGCCGAAGTAGTTGCGATTGGCCCCGCCGTGACTCTTGATCACCACGCCCTGCAGCCCGAGCAGTGAGGCGCCGTTAAGACGACCCGGGTCCAGCTGTGCCTTGAGATCGCGCAGAATCGGCGTTGCCAGCAGTGCCACCAGACGGCGATAGAGATTGCGTCTGAAACTGCCCTGCACACGGCGAACCAGCAGCTTGGACAAGCCTTCGCAGCTTTTCAGCGCGATATTGCCGACAAAGCCGTCGCAGACGATGACATCGGCGCGACCGTTGAACAGGTCGTCGCCCTCAAGATAGCCGATAAAATTGAGTCCGGCATGGGCGCCGATCAGTCGACTTGCCTCGCGCACCTGGTCATTCCCCTTGTGCTGCTCGGAGCCGACATTCAGCAGCCCGATGGCGGGGCGTTCACTCTGTTCGATCGCCTCCACCATGACTGACCCCATAATCGCAAACTGCAGCAGCTGTTCGGCACTGCAATCCACGTTGGCGCCCAGATCCAGCATGTAGCTGTGCCCCTTGAGCGTCGGAATCGCGGTGGTAATGGCGGGACGTTCAATACACGGCAGCATACCGAGTACCGCACGGCTCATCGCCATCAGTGCGCCGGTATTGCCGGCACTGATGCAGGCCTGTGCCCGCCCCTCGGCCACGAGTTCGAGCGCCTTGCTCATCGAGGTGTGCTGTCGTTTGCGTAATGCCTGAGACGGTTTTTCATCCATCGGCACGACATCGTCGGCATGGATCAGGTGCAGGCGTTGCAGATGGTCGCCGCGCTGGCGACGAAGATGGGAATTGATAGCGTCGGCTTGCCCGACGAGGACGATTTCAAGCTGCGGATGGCGCCTGAGTGCATCACAGGCAGCCGTAACGGTAACGCGGGGACCGAAGTCCCCGCCCATTGCATCAACGCTGATGCAATATGAAGCCGTCAAGCTTACTCGTCACCTTTCTCGATGACCTGGCGGCCACGGTAGAAACCGTCAGCGCTGACGTGGTGACGACGGTGAGTTTCGCCGGTAGTCGCGTCGACAGACAGAGTCGGGTTGGTCAGGGCGTCGTGTGAACGGCGCATATCGCGACGTGAACGAGACTTTTTGTTCTGCTGTACTGCCATGGTTGTGTAGCTCCTAGTTCAACTCTTATCGGCCTTTTGCTTGAGTTCGGCCAATACACTGAATGGGTTGGGTTTGGTTTCCTGCGTCCGGGCCGCCTCATCAGCGTCACCAAAGGAGGTCTGAATCGAGCAATCGTCGTGGTACGCGACCAGCGGCAGGCTCAGAATCAGTTCATCCTCGATCAGAGACAGCAGCTCGACATCCTCAGCCTCGACGATCAAGGGATCGTAATACCGGGGCAGATTTTTCGCCTGTTCTTCGTTGAGCACCATCGCCAGATTGACGTTGGCTTCAACTTCGACCGCAACCGGTTCGAGGCAGCGCTGACAGGTTTGCGTAACCGTGCCGCGCGCCGATCCGGAGACGGTGCGTAAACGCTGCTCATCCAACGCAAACTGCAACGATACCAGGATATCACCGGAACCGTCGGCCAGAAGCGAAGCAAGACGTGGCATTGCTGATACCGAAGCAACACCTTCGATTTTCGCTTCCCGCTCGGCAAATTTGCGCGGGTCAACTCTTTTCGGTAAAGGACCGTACGACATAAGCGCGCAATTCTAGGCGCGAACCCCCATGCTGTCAAAGGGAAGTGACAGAAAAATCACGCTATCATGCGGCCCCGAAAGAACCACGCCACAGGGAGAATTTTCGATGACTCGTCGCCTCGTACTGGCCTCCAGTTCAGTCTACCGCCGCGCCCTGCTCGACAAGCTGGGTATCGCGTACAGCTGCGTCTCGCCAGAGGTGGATGAAACAGCACACCCGGACGAGCGCGCCGACGCGTTGGTGCGCCGTCTGGCGCTGAGCAAGGCGCAGGCGGTTGCCGCGTCCGAACCTGATGCGTTGATTATCGGGTCCGATCAGGTTGCGACACTCGACGGCCGCATTCTGGGCAAACCGCTGACCGAGGCCCGCGCCATCGAGCAGCTGCAGGCCGCATCGGGCAAAACGGTCCGCTTTTATACCGGGCTCTGCCTGCTGGACAGTGCCACGGGCGATTATCAGCTGGAGGCCGTGCCGTTTGACGTGGAGTTTCGCCCGCTCAGCGACACGCAGATCGTGAACTATGTCCGTCGGGAGCAGCCGTTACACTGTGCCGGCAGCTTTAAATCGGAAGGGTTGGGCATCGTGCTGTTTGAGCGGCTGCGGGGTGACGATCCCAATACCCTGATCGGGCTGCCGCTGATTCGCCTGACGCGGATGCTGCAGAATATGGGGGTGGATGTGCTCGGAACCGTTTGAGCGGCTCCGAGCCGGTATGTAAAAAAGATGAATCAGCGCAGCTGTACCGGTGCCGCTCCCAGCCCCACGAGGCTGGCCAGATGCGATGCCATGCTGACGCCGAGACGATCGATCAGCTGCTCGAACGGGTTCGGCTTCGCACTGTAGTCGACGAGGCTTTCCACGCCGACACGCTCACGCGCGACCTGACTGGCACTGCCCAGCCCGTCAATCAGACCGAGCTCCAGTGCCTGTTCTCCGGTCCAGACCAGCCCCGAGAACAGCTGTTCATTCTCGTTGAGACGCTCACCCCGGCCTTTTCTGACCTGCTCGATGAACTGCTCGTGCGTGGTATTCAGCACCTCGAGCCAGAACTGGCGCTCGGCGTCCTGCAACGGCTGGAACGGATCCAGCAGACCCTTGTGTTCGCCGGCGGTCATCATGCGGCGCTCGACCCCGAGTTTGTCCATCAGATCGACAAAGCCGAAACCGGCCGAGACGACACCGATGGAGCCAACCAGGCTGGCCTTGTCGGCGTAGATCTCGTCAGCGGCGGCCGCCATATAATAGGCGCCCGAGGCACCGATATCGGTGATGACGGCATACACCTTCTTCTCCGGGTATTTCGCCTGCAGCCGGTCAATCTCATCGTACACGTAGCCGGCCTGCACCGGGCTGCCACCGGGGCTGTTGATGCGCAGGATGACCGCCCTTGCATGGGTGTTCTCAAAGGCGCGGCGCAAGGCCCAGATGATCGCGTCGGCGCTGGCCTTCTCGCCATCGGCAATCGG
Source organism: Marinobacterium sp. (assembly GCA_030602245.1). Classification (GTDB taxonomy): domain Bacteria; phylum Pseudomonadota; class Gammaproteobacteria; order Pseudomonadales; family Balneatricaceae; genus Marinobacterium_D. The sequence continues at coordinate 245,385 of JAUWAC010000001.1, read as the reverse complement.
ACCTTCAACCCGCACCACGGCGACATGATCGCTGGCGGTTGCCAGTTTCACGTCGGGCTCCTGCGCATAGAAGAACAGACCGATCAGCGCAAACAGATAGGTAAAGGTCAGCAGCTTGAAGAAGATACCCCAGCGACGAGCACGGCGGTGTTCGACGTGCAGGCTGTTGACCATCTTCTCGATCAGGCGCCACTCTTTGGACTCCTTGCGTTTGCGTTCCTTCTCCTGCTGACGCTCGGGCTGATCGGTGTTGACGGGCTCGGGGGCCTCGGTGGTGCCCTCCTCTTCACCCCACGGATTCTTGCTCACGATACAATCCTCTGTCCTGACATCGGTTCGGTGGTGGTTCCAAGGCTGTCCAGCCAGGCTTCAAGTTCGGGGAACTGATGAATCTCCGCCAGCGGCTCGAAACGCCGCAGGCGCTCGAGATCGTGCGCGCCATAGCTGACCGCGACGCGCCCCATGCCGATGCGGTATCCCATTTCAAGATCATACTCGGTATCGCCGATCATCACCGCCTCGGCCGCACTCATGCCGGTTTCCTCAAGGATCTCGAGCAACATCAGCGGATCGGGTTTGGAGCGGGTCTCATCGGCACAGCGGGTCAGCTCGAACAGCTCGCCCAGGCCGGTTTCATCCAGCACCCGGTCGAGCCCTCGCCGGCTTTTGCCGGTCGCCACGGCCAGTCGATAGCCGCGCGCCCTGAGCCGGCGCAGGGTCTCCTCGGCACCGGGGTAGAGCTCGGTGGGAGTCGTGTTCTGCTCGAGAAAGTGGTGGCTGTAACGCTCGCGCATCCGCTTCAGGCCGGGCTCGTCGATGTGGGGGATCAGCGCCCGGATCGCTTCCGGCAATCCCAGTCCGATGATGTTACGGACCGCTTCCGGGCATAACGGATCATGGCCAAGCTCGTCCGCCGCCGCCTGCATGCTGGCGATGATGCGGGCCTGAGAGTCGATGATGGTGCCGTCCCAGTCGAAAATCAGCAGTTTGTACAAAAAAGGCTCCTTGCAACAGCGTTGTCGAAGCCCTGTATATCGGAAAAGCGTGGGGCAGCACAACCCCGCGACAGCGGACGAACGGTGTCAGGCCAGATGACGGGCGAGCAGATCGGCAAGATGAAGGCCGCGCGGACCGCCCAGCCGGGCGACCTGCTCCCGGCATGAGAAACCGTTGGCGAGCAGCTCCGCGTCCGGTCGCGCCGCCAGCGCCGGCAGCAGCGCGAGTTCCGCCATGGCGCGCGAGTCCTCGGCGTTTTCAGCTTCGAAGCTGAAGCTGCCTGCCCCGCCGCAACAGGATGCCTCGATGAAGTCGAACTCCAGTGCCGGGATCAGCTTGAGCACCTTACGCACCGATTTCATGGCACCGACCGCCTTCTGGTGGCAGTGACCGTGGACCAGCACCGGCGCCGCACCGGGCCGTGCCTGCAACGGCAGTTCAAGGCGTCCGGCCGCGATTTCGCGCGCCAGAAACTCCTCGAACAGCAGCGCCTGTGCTGCCACGGCATGTGCGGCTTCCCCCAGACCCAGGGTCAACAGTTCATCGCGCAACATCAGCAGCGTCGAGGGCTCGAGCCCGATGATCGGATGACCGGCTTCCACGTGCGGGTGCAACTGCTCCAGCAACGCCGCGGCCTGTTCGCGTGCCAACCCGACCAGCCCCTGAGAGTAGGCGCTGCGACCACCACAGTGCTCTTCATCAAGCAGATACACCCGATAGCCGCCCGCCTCGAGCACGCGCAGTGCCGCGCGAGCGGTATCCGGCGCAAAATGGGCGGTAAAGCTGTCGACCCACAGCAGCAGCGGCGTACCCGGCTGGTCGTGGCGCGGCTCAAGCCGGGGCGACGGCTGCGGCAACGGCAGCGGATGGTCAGGGTTCAGGCCGAGACGACGGGTCAGCGCCGGCAACGCATTGGCCGCCTTGATCGCCGGGCGCATCAGGACGGAGTGGCGCAGCAGCGCCGGCAGTTGCGCGAACAGTCGCTGGCGTAACCCGACCGCTTGCTGGCGGTAACGCTGGGCCAGATACTCGGTCCTGATGGTGGCGATATCCAGATTGGTGTCGCACTCGCGCTTGCAGCCTTTGCAGGCGACACAGGCGTCCATCGCTCGGTCCAGCGTCGCCTGCTCCTCGGCACTGATCTCGCCGTTCAACAGTTTCTTGATCAGGCGACTGCGCCCGCCCGGCGTGTAGGCGGCATCCTGATGAACGCGAAAACTCGGGCACATGACGCCGCGATCGATCGGGCGCAGGCAGACCATGCTGTTGATACAGACGGCCACGGCCTTGGCGTAATCACCGCCGGTTTTCGGGATGTCGGCGTAGGCATCACCCATGCCGGCATTTTCGTATGCGGACCAGTCCAGCTGTGGCTTCACAGGTTCTCTCCTTTAAGCAATGGATCACCCCCCTCTTCAATCAGGAAGCGGCGGGCAATGCCAAGAAAATTGCTGCCGCCGATCTCATCCGTCGGATCAAGTTCAAGCAGCTTGCTCAACACCCGATGCGCGGCCATCACACGCCCTCGACGCAGACGAATCACCCCCAGCGCCTTGAGGCTGAACAGGTAGAGCCGGGCCACGGACTGATCCTGCAGCCAGGGGGCGCTGTCGATGCGCAGACGGCGGTAGTTGCGGGTAAAGCCGCCCTGACGCGCGGCTTCGGTCAGCGTGCGCCAGACCTGACGTTCGGCCGCCGCGTAACGGGCGGTACGGAAATACAGCTTGTACAGCGCGATATGGGTATCGAGCGCGTGAGGCCAGCGTGCCAGCGCGTCCAGCAGCAGGCGTTCCTTGCGTGCGGGGTCTGTCTGCGTCGACGCCTGATACAGCGCAAGCCCCAGTGCGTCGGGCACATTGTCGGAAAAGTAACGCTGGCTCCCGTCGATCAGCGCAATGTTGTCCATCGATCGTTCCTGCATAGCGGCCATGAAGCGACCTGATCCGGGTGCGTCCGGTGCAATCGCAGGGGCCGCCGGGCGCGGGTTTCAGGCCAATGGGATGCAGGCGAGCCGGAGCTGCTCGTGACCGGTCAGGGGAAAGGAGGTGCAAAGCCGCAAACAGCTCTGGCATGCCTGGCAGTCAGGACTTGCAAGAAGCGAACCAGTCATTCTGCTCTGCGCGCGGGTGACGCAAAGGCGACCTGCCCGCCGCACTGTCGCCAGAGGGCAGCAGGTTGCTATCGCTCAGTGCAGCTTGAGACGGGGGCGGATCACCCGGTTGATCCGCGACACCAGTGTTACCAGCGCGGTCTTGATATAGCCGTACAGCGCGACCTGATGCATGCGGTACAGGGAGACATACACCAGCCGGGCAAGATGACCTTCCAGCATGATGCTGCCCCGGGTCAGATTGCCCATCAGGTTGCCGACGGTGGAATATTTGCTCAGCGACACCAGCGAGCCGTAGTCCTTGTAAACGTAGGCCGGAATATCCTCACCGCTGAGTATGCTGTCGAAGTGACGGTAAAGGTGGCTGGCCATCTGGTGCGCGGCCTGCGCCCGTGGTGGCACGAAACCGCCCTCCTCGTCGCGGCGCTCGCACTGAGCACAGTCGCCGATGGCGAAGATATGCTCGTCCCGGCTGGTACGCAGATCGGGCCCGACGACGAGCTGGTTGCGAGCGTTGGTCTCCAGCCCGTCCAGCCGTGTCATCAGCTCCGGCGCCTTGACGCCGGCGGCCCAGACCATCATGTCCGCCGCGATCTCCTCACCCGTGCGGGTAATCAGCGCACCCTCGCGGGCCTCGACGATCTGGGTCTGTTCCCGCACGTCGACCCCGAGTTTTTTCAACTCGGTGCGGGCTGCGTTGACGATGCGGGTCGGCAGCGCGCCCAGGATATTGGGGCCCGCCTCGATCAACGTGACCGCCATGTGTTGCGGGTCCACGTTGGAGAACCCGTATGACACCAGCTGTTGCGCCGCGTTATAGAGCTCCGCCGAGAGTTCGACGCCGGTGGCGCCGCCCCCAACGATCGCGACGCGCAGCGGACTGCCGTCGGTGCGCTGACTCATCTTCAGACAGGCATCGAGCAGCTGATGGTGGAAGTTGTCCGCCTGGCGGCGGTCATCCAGAAAGCAGCAGTGTTCGGCAACCCCCGGCGTCCCGAAGTCGTTGGTGCGGCTACCGACGGCGATCACCAGATAGTCATACGCCAGGGTGCGCTCGGGCAGCAGTACTTCGCCGTCGCTGCTGACCACCGGGGCGAGTCGGATCGTGCGCGCGGCGCGATCGACGCCTTCAAGGCTGCCGATCTGAAACTGGAACCCGGCCAGGCGGGCCTGTGCCCGGTAGTTGACCTCGTCGATACCGGGATCCAGCCGCCCGGTGGCGACCTCGTGCAGCAGCGGCTTCCAGACATGGGTTGTCTCCCGATCCACCAGCGTGACCCGCAGCCCCTTGCGGGCATAGCGCCGCCCCAGCCGCGTCGCCAGCTCCAGGCCCCCGGCGCCACCGCCGACGATGATGACATGTTGCTCATACCGGTTTGCCTGACTCATCGGCGATCTCCTCTGAACGGGCGCGCAGGTCGGTTTCGGGCAGGTATCGGGGTCATCATGCCTCCACGTGGACATCAGGTTCGGGCTGTTCGGCAAGGTGGCTGATCAGCGCCCTCAGCTTGCCGGGCTTGATCGGTTTGTTCAGCACGGCCAGTCCGCGGCTGCGGAACAGGCGGCGGGTGTCATCACTGCGATCGGCGGTCAGAATGGCGGCCGGTATCTGCGCCGCGAAATGGGTGCGCAGCGCATCAATCGCATCCAGCCCCGTGCGACCGGCATCGAGATGGTAATCGGCCAGAATCAGCGCAGGTGTCGCCAGGTCGGCCAGCTGCGCGGGATCAGTGGCATCGGCCAGTGTTGCAACGCGGCACCCCCAGCCCTGCAACAAGGCCCGCATGCTGACCAGTATTTCGGGTTCATTGTCGATCACCAGCACGTCCAGCTGGTTGAAGCTGCCTGCTTCCAGTGTCCGGGGTTCATAGCGCTGTGCGCCTGGGTCGTTCTCAGCCAACGGGATGCGCAGGCTGAAACGCGAGCCGATACCCTCGCGGGAATCGACGCGGATCCGGTAGTCCAGCACCCGGGCGATACGATCGACGATCGCAAGCCCCAGACCAACCCCGCCCCGCTGACCCGAGCGACGGCCGATCTGGCGAAATTCGAGGAAGATCTCTTCGCGCTGATCGGGCGGGATGCCCGGCCCTGTGTCCCAGACCTCAATCAGCAATTCATCGCCGCGCCGGCGCAGTGCGAGCAGCACACCGCCGCTGTCGGTGTAGCGGATCGCATTGCCGATCAGGTTACGCAGGATGCGCGACAACAGGCGCATGTCGGAACGGACATGGACGTTCGGCGCCCGCACACGCAGGGCAAGCCCGGCCTCATCGGCCAGCGGCTGGAACTCCGCTTGCAGATTTCGCAGCAGCTGCCAGATCGGGAAGGTCTGAATATCGGCCTGCACCGCGTTCTGATCGAGCCTGGAAATATCCAGCAGATCGGAGAGCAAATGCTCGGCGCCGGACAGGGCCAGATGCACCCGCTCCACCAGATCGCCCTCATACCGGGGCAGCTCGCGTTCGCGCAGTGCCGACACCAGCAGTCGGGCGGCATTCAGCGGTTGCAGCAGGTCATGACTGGCCGCGGCGAGATATTTGTCCTTGCTGCGGTTGGCCTGCTCGGCGGCCTCTTTCGCCAGCGTCATCTCGTGCTGGGCGGTTTCACGTTCGCTGATCTCCTCGCGCAGCCGCTCGGTCAGTGCCACCAGCTCGGCGGTGCGGGCATCGACGCGCTGCTCCAGCACTTCGTTCATGGCCAGCACCTGATTCTGCATCCGTTTGCGCTCGGTGATATCGGCGACAAAGCCCTCGATGATCGGCGTATCGTTATCCGGGCGCAGCAGCAGGTTCATCGACACGTCGATTTCGCCTCCGTCCCGCGTGCGCAACCGCGTCTCGTACAGAAACAGCTGCCCTTCGCTGAGCAACCGTGTGCGGATCCGAACAAACTCCGGCTCGCCGCCGGCGACGAGGTCGCTCAGCGATGCGGTCTGCTCGAGCGTGGTGTGGGCGCTGTACCCGCAGATACGCGCCAATGCCGGGTTGGCCTGCTCGATGACACCCTGCAGGCTGGCCTGAAAGATGCCGTGAAAGGCATTGTCGAACAGCCATTTGTAGCGGTTTCGCTCCGCTTCGAGCTCCTCGACCTTGCGCTGCAGCGCCGGGTAATAGCTCTTGCGGGCCGACTGCCCGCCGAGCCCGATCAGATCATCGATCGAGACCGGGTTATCAGCGGGGCTGTCAGAGGGCTTCTTCATAGACGATCTCAACATCGCGCACATTGGAGCGACGCGGGTTGGTCAGGATGCAGGGGTCCTTGATGGCATTGGCGCTGAGGTAGGGAATGTCACTGACACTGACGCCGAACTTGCCCAGGGAGTCGGCCAGCCCCACGTCCCGTTTCAGCGCAGTGACATGGTTGCGCAGACGCTTGCGGATCTGGTTGCTGGTCAGCCCTCGCGTGTCGATCCCCATTGTCTGCGCAATGATCGCAAAGCGGTCTTCGGCGGCGCGGTAGTTGTAGTCGATCACATGCTCGACGAGGATCGCGTTACAGAGCCCGTGCGGCAGATCGAGGTAGCCGCCGAGGCTGTGCGACATCGCATGCACCGCGCCGAGGATCGCATTGGAGAACGCGAGCCCTGCTTTCATCGATCCGAGCATGATCTGTTCGCGCAGATATTTATCATCCGGCTGTTCAACAAGCAGTGCCAAGTGACTGTTTATCAGGCGAATTGCATCCAATGCATGCATGTCGGTCAGCGGGCCGCTGCCGGTTGAGACGAACGCTTCAATGGCATGCACCAGCGCGTCGACACCGGTACAGGCGGTCAGGAACGGCGACATGGTACTGGTGGTATCCGGGTCGATCAGCGAGACATCCGGCACCACCGATTTGCTGACGATGGAAAACTTCACCCGATCCTGCTGATCGGAAATGATGGCGAACTGGGAGACATCAGCCGAGGTGCCGGCCGTGGTCGGAATAAAGATCAGCGGCGGAATCGGATTTGTGGTGCGATCGATACCCTCGAAGTGGCGGATCTGTTCACCGTGGGCGCTGACAATGCCGATCCCCTTGGCACAGTCCATCGGGCTGCCTCCGCCCACCGCGACGATGACATCGCAGCCGGCTTCTTGATAGACCTGTGCGCCGCGCATCACCTCTTCGCTGCGCGGATTGGGGGAGACATCGATAAAGCGCACCACGCCAAGCCCCTGTTCGTGCAGCAACTGCTCGATCTCCAGCACCCAACCGGCGTTGAGCACGCCCGGATCGGAGACCAGCAACACCCTGTGGGCGCCAAAGGTTTTCGCGTAGTTCGCGACCATGCGGCGTGCGCCGCTGCCGAAGATGATTTCCGGCGCAACGAACTTGCGCAGACTGGATACTTCCTGGGTCATGGTTCCTTGCCTCGCGGCGACACCTCTCAGTGCCGCTCATAATTATTCTTATCGATAGCCGGGGCAGAGTATGCGGGCATTTGGTCGCAAATGCCCTGCCTCTTTCGTACTGCATCGGGAGAAAATGTCCCCGGAGCCAGACAAAAGACCCTCAAAAGAGTCGGTCGATCCATCATAGCCGCTCCCTCGCAGATAAGGAACGCGGCGCAGTGGATGCGAGGATTAGACCCGAATACCGCGCCGGGTTTCCCGATGCGTCCATCTGCAGGTGCGAACACCCGCTGCGGATCAGTGCGCCTGTTCTGCCAGCGCCGCTTCAAACACCGTCAGCGCATCGGCGCTGAACAGCACAAAGCGTACCTGCCGCAGCGCTGTCAGGTGGACGACTTCATCGCCGAAAAGATGCTCAAGCGAGACTTCGAACGTCAACTACAGGCGCAGGTCGCCAGCGCGTTCGATACCATCATGTCGATCTCCGACGAGGTGCTCTCTCATCTGCGGGAATTAACGCGCTGGGCATTGAATACTGCGACGACGAGGCGCTGTTGGAGATGCGCCGTACCGTGTTCGTATCATCCCGCATCATCGATATGGGCTACCTGCGCAACGGCGCGCTGATCTGCAGTACCGGCATGGGGGTGCTGGATGAACCGGTGCCCTCCCCGTTACCGGACTTTGTCGGCCCCCGCGGCGCGAAAGTCTGGACCCGTCTGCCGATCATGCTGACCGACGGCGACGTCAGCGCGCTGGTCGTGGAAGTCGGTGATTTCAATGCCGTGCTACGGCGGGACTTTCTCGATGACCTGATCGGCGGTGACGTCGACTGGATGCTGGAGTTCGTTGCGATGAGTTCCACGGTGCCGATCTCCGGCAGCGCCGAGGAGCCTGGCACTGATCTGATTGATCGCGATATGTTCAGCTTCTGGCAGCGCCAGTGTCACTCCTCACTCCCCTACTGCATTACGGTGGCCGCGACGGAGGCCGATTTCTGGCACCAATACCGACCGACCCTGATCGGCTGGGGCATCATCGCGCTGCTGGTGTTCACGCTGAGCATGCTGCTCGGCAGCCACGGCCTGAATCGGTACCGCTCGACCGAGGCGAGGGTGATGCGCGGGCTGAGCCGGGATGCGTTCTACTGCCTGTACCAGCCGATCGTCGAACTGTGCAGCGGCAGGATCATCGGCTGTGAGGTGCTGGCCCGTTACGAAGACGCCAAGGGCCCGCTGTTCCCCGATCGCTTTATTCCGATCATTCTCGCCCGCGGCAAGACCTGGCCCATCAGGCGGCGATAAAACGCCCACTCCCGCGCCAGCACCCGCGCCTGATTGCCCGCCTTGCGAAAGCCGTGCCCCTCATCGGCAAAGTAGTGCGCCTCGACCTCGACCCCGTTCTCCCGCAACTGCGCCACCATCTGCCGGGTCTGCTCCGGCAATACCACCCGGTCGTTCTCGCCCTGAAAAAAGATAACGGGCACGCGGATAGCCGCGGCGTTATGCAGCGGCGAGCGTTGGCGATAACGCGCGGGATCGATGGCCGGATCGGCGATCAGCCAGTGCAGATAACGGGACTCGAACTTGTGTGTCACGGCGTTGAGGCGCGCCGGGTCGGACACGCCGTACAGGCTCGCTCCGCCCACGAACAACGCTGAGTGAGCCAGTGCCGCCAGCGTCGTGTAACCGCCGGCGCTGTTGCCGCGGATGAAGATTGCCTCAGGATCGGCCAGCCCCTGCTCAATCAGCTGCCGCGCAACGGCCTCGACATCCTCGACGTCCGCCCGTCCCCACTGCCCCGCCAGCTGCAGGCGGTAGTCGCGACCGAATCCGGTACTGCCTCGGTAGTTCACGTCGGCGACCATGAAGCCGCGTTGGGTCCAGTACTGGATCGCCGGTCGGTATACCGGTGCCGTCGCGGCGGTCGGCCCGCCGTGGAGCCAGATCAGCAGCGGCCGTGGGCGATCATCTCCCGACGGCTGAGGACGGTAGAGAAAACAGGGAATGTCCGTCGTCGCCGCGTGCGGTAATCGGATACGGCACAGGCGTGGCACACTGATACGGGTCGTGGGCTGTTCACCACCCTGCACGAGGGTGCAGTCAGGTCGGGTATTGGCGTCGGGTGCCGGGTGCAGCATGAGCACCGCCGGCAGACGGTCGGCACACTCGGCGACACAGGCCAGGCGTTCGCCATCACTGCACAGCGCATGCAGACGCGTCGCGGGCAGTGTCAGTGTGAGCGGTTCCCAGCACGCGCTGCGGTAGCGATACAGGGTTGAGTACCCATCGCGCTGCCCGGTCGCATACAGCGTGCCGTCGTCGCTCCAGCCATAAGTGGCGAGGCCGAATTGCCAGGGGGCGGTGGTGAACTCGGTGCGCTCGGGAGCGGCACCCGGCAGTGGCACAAAGCGAACACCGTCATAGTGTTCGATACGCCACCAGTTGTCACGATCGACGACGGCATGCAGGACGCCGTTGCGGGAAAACCGCGGCTGTGCCCAGGCCGCGTCAATGTCGGACAACAGTTGCCGGGAACCCGCACGTCCGGCCCGGTCCAGCGCCACCCGGCACAGCCGGGTGCCGCGCCACGGTTGCTGCGGATGATCCCATTCGATCCATGCCAGATAGCGCCCATCGGGGCTCAGCGCCGGCGATGAATAGAAATCGGCACCTTCCGCCAGCACCGTCAGTTGTCCCTGCAGATCGATGGCCACCAGACGGTTGATCGGTTCGTCGCTCGCGTGCGCGAGTTCGGCGTGGCTGTCGCAGCCGCCATGCTGCTCGCTGACGGCGATCAGGCGGTGGCGATGGCGATCCCAGTGCAGATCGGCGAAGCGGGTATTAAGGTGAGTCGTCACGCGCGAGGGCTCGGTGGCTCCTGCATCGAGCTGCCAGATCTGCTGGTCTTCGTCGTTGACAAACAGCCAGCGTGTCCCGCCCCGACACCAGGCGCCGCCGCCGTATTCATGGACCCGACTGCGCACGCTGAAACGCTCGGGCAACAGCGACTGAGCCTGACCCTCCTGAAAACGGCAGAGTCGGTTACGCCCGCTGTGCGGCTCATAGCGCACGCCATAGACGACGCCGTCGTGCAGGCTGAGCGCAGCGTAATCGGCCAGCGCCGTGACGGCGTCATCGGCGCTGATCGGCGCGCCTTTGTCAGTACCAGTGTCAGTCGATGGAGCGGGCAAAGACACGGGAGTTGCGCTCGTTACGGTAGGTGACGTCGGTCTCGTGCGCCGGCGCTTCAGCCGCCTGCCGGGCGGCGAGAATTGTGTCATGATGCGGCGACTTGGCGCAGACCGGATCGGCCGCGTTCATATCGCCGGTCAGCAGATACGCCTGACAGCGGCAGCCGCCGTGGTCGTGCGCTTTTTCATCGCAGGAGCGACAGGGCTCCTGCATCCAGTCATCACCGCGGAAGTGGTTGAAGCCGCTGGACTCGTTCCAGATCTGTTCCAGCGACTGCTGCTTCACATTGGGGAACGCGATCGGCAGCATGCGCGCGCTGTGACACGGCAGCGCGGTGCCGTCCGGCGTGACCGTGAGAAAGATTTCGCCCCAGCCGTTCATGCACTTTTTCGGTCGCTCTTCGTAATAGTCGGGCGTGACGAAGATCAGCCTGATCGGATTGCCCTGCTCGGCCAGGCGGGCACGGTATTCGTTGGTGATGTGCTCGGCACGTTCGAGCTGAGCCCGGGTGGGCAGCAGCTGCTCGCGGTTTTCGTAGGCCCAGCCGTAATACTGGCAGGTGGCGAGTTCGACGTAATCGGCTTCCAGCTCGACGCACAGTTCGATGATGCGATCGATACGGTCGATGTTGTGCCGATGGGTGACGAAGTTGAGCACCATCGGATAGCCCTGCGCCTTGACCTCCCGCGCCATCGCCAGCTTCTGCGCAAACGCCTTTTTCGAGCCGGCGAGCAGGTTATTGACCTCCTCGTCCGCGGCCTGAAAGCTGACCTGGATATGATCCAGCCCCGCCTCCCGGAACGCGGCGATTCGCGCCGCATCCAGGCCGATGCCGGAGGTAATGAGGTTGGTGTAGTAGCCCAGTTGCCGCGCTTCGGCGATCAGGCGTTCAAGGTCGCGCCGCACCAGCGGCTCTCCGCCGGAGAAGCCGAGCTGGGCGGCGCCCAGGCGGCGGGCCTGACGGAACACATCGATCCATTGTTCGGTGCTCAGTTCGGCTCCGGTGTCGGCAAAATCGAGCGGATTGCTGCAGTAGGGACACTGCAGCGGACACTTGTAGGTCAGCTCGGCGAGCAGCCACAGGGGCTGCCCGTGTGGCTGGCGCTCGCGTGCGAGCTTAGCGGCGGTAGTGGATCCAACGCTGCTCAAGGGCCACCTCCATAAACTCCAGGATATCGCCGCTCAGATCGCCGGCCGCCGGGAACTTCTGCTCCAGCTGGCTGCAGATCCGGGCCACCGAGCGCGCGCCGTCGACCAGTGCCAGAATCTCGCCGGCGCTGTCGTTGAGCCTGACCATCCCTTCCGGGTAAAGCAGCACGTAGCACTGCTGCGCTTCCTCCCACTGGAAGCGGAACATCCGCTCCAGCACCGGGACCGCCGCCATCTTGTCGGGCTGGCTGGCTGGCGCACTCATCGCAACAGCCCCCGGTGGTAGACCCGCTCACGGGTCACGGTGTGATACGGCGGACGCTCCAGTTCATACGCCATGCTCATGGCATCGAGCATGGTCCAGAGCACATCGAGCTTGAACTGCAGGATCTCCAGCATGCGCTCCTGCTGCTCGCGGGTCTTGTAGAAATCAAGCGTGATGGTCAGGCCATGCTTCACGTCGCGGCGCGCTTCGGTGAGACGGTTACGGAAGTACTGGTACCCCTCCTGCTTGATCCACGGATAGTGGCCGGGCCAGGTATCCAGCCGCGATTGATGGATGGTGGGCGCGAACAGCTCGGTCAGCGACGAACTGGCCGCCTCCTCCCAGCTCGCGCGGCGCGCAAAGTTGACGTAGGCATCGACGGCAAAACGCACCCCGGGCAGGACGTGTTCCTGCGACAGGATCTCCTCACGCGTCAGCCCCACCGCTTCGCCGAGACGCAGCCAGGCTTCGATGCCACCCTCGGCACCGTCATAGCCATCGTGGTCGAGAATGCGCTGTACCCACTGGCGGCGCACGTCACGATCCGGGCAGTTGGCCATGATCGCCGCATCCTTGAGCGGAATATTGATCTGATAGTAGAAGCGGTTGGCAACCCAACCGCGGATCTGTTCCGGCGTCGAGCGCCCCTCGTACATGTCGACATGAAACGGGTGATGGATATGGTACAGCTCGCCTTTGGCGCGCAGGGCCTGCTCGAACGCTTCACGGCTCATCGGTTCCTGTGTGCTCATGTCGTGCTCCTAGAGTTCGATGCTCATGCCATCGTACGAGACCTCGATCCCGTGTGCGGCCAGCGTGGCGCGCTCGGGCGAGTCCTCAATCAGGATGGGGTTGGTGTTGTTGATGTGAATCAGCACCTTGCGCGGCTTCTCGAGGGTATCGAGGAACGCGATCATGCCGTTCTCGCCGGATTGCGGCAGATGCCCCATATGCACGCCGAGCTTGTCGCCGACACCGGCGTGGATCATTTCATCCTCGCGCCACAGCGTGCCATCCACCAGCAGGCAGTCCGCTTCCGCCATCAGTTGCGGCAGATGTGGCTCGATGCGACCAAGGCCGGGGGCATAGAACAGCGACTTCTGGCTCCGGGTATCGCGGATCAGGATGCCGATGTTATCGCCCGGGTGCGGATCGTTGCGATGGGGAGAATATGGCGGCGCGCTGGAGATCAGCGGCACGGCAATGAATTCGAGCCCCGGCGCGCAGTCGATGCTGAACCGGTTGACCGCCTCATCGACGCGGATCCGTTTGCGCTGCAGGCCACCGTTCCAGTGCTCGAGCATGTTGAAGATCGGGAATCCGGTGGTGAGATCCTGATACACCATATCGGTGCACCAGACCTCGTGCGGACAGCCTTCGCGCAGCATCAGCAACCCGGTGGTGTGGTCGATCTGGCTGTCCATCAGCACGATGGCGCCAATGCCGGTATCACGCCGGGCGCGGGCCGGCTGCATCGGCGCGAAATCGGCCAGCTGAGCCCGAATATCGGGGGATGCGTTGAACAGTACCCAGTCGATGCCATTACTGGATACGGCAATCGATGATTGGGTGCGGGGCGTGGCGTTGAGGGTGCCGTTTCTGACGCCGCTGCAGTTGTCGCAGTTGCAGTTCCACTGCGGGAAACCACCGCCGGCGGCAGAACCCAGAATCTGAACGTTCATTGTTATTGTATGCCCAGAGATTACGGGAGAGAGGATGTTCCGGGCGGGAAGACTGCCGGCAATGCCGCCGGCAGCTTCGCTCAGAGCGGATCAGCGGTTGGCGAAGTACATGGTAACTTCAAAGCCAATGCGCAGATCGGTGTAAGCGGGTTTGGTCCACATGATCATTACCTCTTTGTTATTGTGACGGTTCCTTGATCTTAGGAGCGGGCGCGACCGGGCCATATGGTACTTTGGAACTAAAATTGACCGGAAATGGTAGCCCTCCCAGGCGCGGTCATGCAGCCCCTCCTTCGCGGCATAGCGTACGTCCTGACCATCGCCGCTCTCGGACATCCTTGTCCTGCGCGGCATACCGTACGTCCTGACATAGCCGCTCCCGGACATCCTTGTCCTTCGCGGCATACCGTACGTCCTGTACATAAAAAATCGGCTCCCGGGGGAGCCGATAAAAGTGCTTTGGCATGACGGCAGCCTCGTGGGGGTACGAGGCCTGAAAGCACGGGAGGCGGTTACCCGGCCTCCCTGACACGACCCTGTGCGAGCACAACGGACAGAGGGATCAGAAGAAACCGAGCGGATCAGTGCTGTAGCTGACCAGCATGTTCTTGGTCTGCTGATAGTGATCCAGCATCATCTTGTGGGTCTCGCGCCCGACGCCGGATTTCTTGTAGCCACCGAATGCGGCATGTGCCGGGTAGGCGTGGTAGCAGTTGGTCCAGACGCGGCCGGCCTGAATGCCACGACCCATACGGCATGAACGGTTCATATCGCGTGACCAGACACCGGCACCGAGACCGAATTCGGTATCGTTGGCGATCGCCAGCGCTTCAGCCTCGTCCTTGAAGGTGGTCACGGCGACAACCGGGCCGAAGATCTCTTCCTGGAATACGCGCATGTCGTTGCGGCCTTTCAGCAGCGTCGGCTGGATGTAGTAGCCGTTGTTGAGCTTGTCGCCCAGCTGCTCGGCAGCACCACCGATCAGGCACTCCGCACCCTCCTGACGGCCGATCTCGAGGTAGCCCAGGATCTTGTCATACTGCTCCTGAGACGCCTGCGCGCCGACCATGGTTTCGGTATCCAGCGGATTGCCGCGCTTGATCTGCTTGATACGGTCGATGACCAGCGAGATGAAGTCGTCGTAGATGCTCTCCTGGATCAGCAGGCGCGACGGACAGGTGCACACTTCGCCCTGGTTGAAGAACGCCAGCACGGTGCCCTCGACACACTTGCTCAGGAAGCTGTCTTCGTGATTCATCACATCTTCGAAGTAGATGTTCGGCGACTTGCCGCCCAGTTCAACGGTGGACGGGATGATGTTTTCGGCCGCGCACTTGAGGATGTGGGAGCCGACCGGAGTGGAACCGGTGAACGCGATCTTGGCGATACGGGTGCTGGTGGCCAGCGCCTGACCGGCCTCGGCACCGTAGCCGTTGACGATGTTCAGTACGCCCGGCGGCAGCAGATCACCGATGATTTCCGCCAGTACCAGAATGGAGGCAGGGGTCTGCTCGGCCGGCTTGAGCACGATGCAGTTGCCGGCAGCCAGTGCCGGTGCCAGTTTCCACGCCGCCATCAGCAGCGGAAAGTTCCACGGAATGATCTGACCGACCACACCCAGCGGCTCATGGAAATGATAGGCCACGGTGTTCTCGTCGATCTCGCCGATGGTGCCTTCCTGCGCACGGATACAGCCGGCGAAGTAACGGAAGTGATCGGCCGACAGCGGCACGTCGGCGGCCAGGGTTTCACGAACGGCCTTGCCGTTATCCCAGGTTTCGGCAACGGCCAGCTTTTCCAGATTGGCTTCGATGCGATCAGCGATCTTGAGCAGGATGTTGGAGCGCTCGGTCACGGAGGTACGGCCCCAGGCGTCTTTTGCCTTGTGTGCCGCATCCAGTGCCAGATCGATATCTTCGGCGGATGAGCGCGGGATTTCGCAGATCGCCTCGCCGGTCACCGGCGTCACGTTGGTGAAGTACTGGCCTTTCACCGGCGCAACCCACTCGCCGCCAATGTAGTTGCCGTAGCGCTGTTTGAAAGAGACAACAGAACCTTCTGTACCGGGCTGTGCGTAGATCATTGTCGTAAGCCTCGTTGTTTTTATGTGCAGAGTTTTCGTGTTCGAAGGCCGCGCCCCTCAGGCGGGCCCTTTCGTATTCGACACTGGCATCTTAGGTCTGGCCTGCCAGACCCGGTATGGTCCCTTGGCAGCGAAGAAGCGATACTTTGGTACTGAATCGCCACACGCCGGATGCGTCTGTCGTTCACGCACCGGGGCAAGTCCGAGCAAAACGCTCGGATAGCGGATATACTCACGGCCTGACAACCGATTCATTCAACACCCGAGTCTGAAAGGATTATCTATGCCTCTCCTAGACAGCTTCACCGTCGATCACACCCGTATGCACGCGCCGGCTGTGCGCATCGCCAAGACGATGAATACGCCCAAGGGCGACCCGATCACCGTGTTCGATCTGCGCTTCTGCCTGCCGAACCAGGAGATCCTGTCGGAGAAAGGCATTCACACGCTCGAGCACCTGTTTGCCGGCTTCATGCGCGACCACCTGAACAGCGACCGGGTCGAAATCATCGACATCTCGCCGATGGGTTGCCGCACCGGGTTCTACATGAGCCTGATTGGCGCACCGGGCGAGAAGGACGTTGCCGCAGCATGGCGTGCTGCCATGGAGGACGTGCTGAACGTGAAAAGCGAAGCCGATATTCCGGAGCTGAATCAGTATCAGTGCGGCACCTACACCATGCACTCACTGGATGAGGCCAAGCAGATCGCACGCAACATTCTCGATCGCGGCATCGAGATCAACAGCAACGAAGCCCTGAGCCTCAGCGAGGAGTTCCTCAAGGAACACAGCTGATGGCTGTGCCGATCCGGCTGTAAACGCCCGCCCCGTGCGGGCGTTTTGCGTTAAAGACGCTGCCTGGCTGCCGTTCAGCGGGCGGTCAGAGGCCGCTGCGTGCATCGATGCGCGCGGCGAGGATAAAGTCGTTCTGGTGCAGACCATCAATCTTGTGGGTCCAGATCTCGATCTCGGCGTGGCCCCAGCCAAAGCTGATCTCCGGATGGTGTCCTTCCTCTTCTGCCAGTTCGCCGACGGTGTTGACGAACGCCAGCGCCTGCTGAAAGTCGTCGAAGCGGTAGCGGCGTCGCAGCCGCGTGGCATGCTCCGACAACGTCCATTGCGGCACCTGCTGGCTCAGCGCCCGCGCTTTTTCCACCGTCAATGGCGGTTCGCCCTTATTGCAGGGTACGCAGCGTCGGTCAGACAGCGACATGTCACCTCCTCGTGGCCGGTTGCGGTGTGATCTGTGTCGCCTGCAGTGTAGTCAGGGTTACGCCGGTGCGCCCGTGGCGAGCGAATCGGCGGCGCTGCAGACACGGTTGCGCCCTTCCCGCTTGGCACGATAGAGCGCCTGATCCGCCCGTTCGATGAGGGCATCGAGGGTGCCGTCTTGCGGGCCGACCTGCGCGACACCGAAACTGGCTGTCACGTACAGTTCCTGTCCCCCGGCCACAATCACCATGGCGGCGATCTCGCCACGCAGACGCTCGGCAAACTGGACACCGGACTCGATGTTGCAGTGATCGAGCAGAATGGTGAACTCTTCACCGCCCCAGCGCGCAGCAACATCCTGTCCCCGCGTCGAACGCGCAATCAGGCCGCCGATCTGGCGGAGTACCTCGTCACCGCAGCTGTGCCCGAAGCGGTCATTCAGGTGCTTGAAGTGATCGATATCGAGCACCACGAGACTCAGCGCCTGCTGCTGTCTGCGCTGCGACCAGAGTCCCTCGGAATGGCGGTACAGCGCACGCCGGTTGCTGAGCTGTGTCAGCGCATCGGTGTTGGCGTCGGCCTCCGCCCGCACCCGCTCGGCATGCACCTGACGCAGACGCGCGGCCAGCGCCAGTGCCAACAGCGTCGCCTCCAGCAACATGCCGACCTCGGCCGTGCGGAACAGCAGCTCGTGCCCGGGCAGTACGCCCCAGGTGCTCAGCGTGGTCAGAATCGTGCCGATCGCCCCGGCGCTGATCGCGGTCAGAAAGCAGCGCGCGCCCGGTATCCCTCGGCGCACTGAGATGATGCCGAGCAGCAACATCAGCGCAGTGAACAGCGTCATAAAACCGAAGGCGCTGAGCAACGCCAGCGTCTGCTGGCCGGTGAGAATACCGAGCATGACGCCTGCGCCGGGCACCACTGCCACTGCCGCGGCAAGACGACGCCCGTCAGGCCAGTGCCGGCGCAGGTCGAGAAAGCTGGTGGCAAACAGCAGGCCGCTGGCGCCAAAGCACCATATCAGCAGTGGCTGCGCCCAGCGTTGCCAGACCACCGCTTCGCCCCAGAGCCAGGTTGCGCCGAAGCCGGTATAGGAAAAATTGGTCAGCGTGAATACGCCGAGATAAAGCGCGTACAGCAGGTGACGGCGGTCGCGGATACCGAGCGCCAGCGTCGCGTTATAGAACATCAGCGCGAGCAGATAGCCGTAGCTGAGACCGTAGGTAAACAGCCGCGTCAGGGTGTGGGTTTCCAGCGCCCGGCTGTCGAGCAGATAGAGCGGTACGATCAGCGGATCGGCGGTGCTAAGCCGCACCAGCAGGCGGCTCTCGCCTGCGGGGAGTGCAAGCGGAACACGAAAGCCCGGCACCCCCTGCCCGGCCTGCGTATCGGGGTAGGCATCGCCGGTCACGACACGCGTGACCAGATGCCCGGCCTGCACGAGATACACCTCGACCTGATCGATCCAGGGCGTGTCGAGCAGCAGCGTTCTGGCCATCGCGGCCCCGCTCGGGTTATCGATCGCCAGCGTCAGCCACACCGGTGCCGAGCCGATGCCAAAGCCGGGCGTATCACGCTCGCTA
Organism: Marinobacterium sp.; assembly: GCA_030602245.1. Lineage (GTDB taxonomy): Bacteria > Pseudomonadota > Gammaproteobacteria > Pseudomonadales > Balneatricaceae > Marinobacterium_D. The sequence continues at coordinate 226,770 of JAUWAC010000001.1, read as the reverse complement.
CGCTGGAAATCGCCGCGCTCAAAGGCGGCCAGTGCGCCGCGCCAGCTCAGCGGACCGGCGCTTTCCTGCAGGTAATACAGGCGCTGTCCGAGCAGCCCGTTCGCCTCGGCCGCTCCGAGCAGCAGGTGATCGTCAGTGGCCTGGGCCGGCTGTGCGAGCAGCAGCACAGCCAGCAGCAGGCTCATCAGGGCAGAACAACTCAGATCCCGTCTGGGCAGCATCCGTTCGATCCGGCTGGAGGTGGAAATACACAGAGCGCCCGACGCGGCAATCTGTATCCAAAAAGCGCCGAAATCAGGATAGTCAACAGTCGAAACCGCATCAACTGCAGGGGTATCCGATAAGCCTGAGCGCTCGGGTCACTGCCAGGCCGCGAAACCGCCCTTGAGGCTGTACACATTCTGAAAACCGAAATCGGTAAACATCTCGGCGACATGTTCGCTGGCGTGGCCGTGATAACAGTAGATCACCAATGGACGTTGCTTGTCGCCTTTCAGCAGCAGGGTTTCGCGAAGGCCTTCGTGCAGATGCATCGCATTGTCGATATGCCCGGCACGGTAATCGCGCAGGTCGCGGCAGTCGAGCAGCATCGTTTCGGGATGCGCCAGCAGCGGCTTGACCTCATCGACGGTGACGGTCTTGAACGTGTTCATCGGCCCAGATCTCCGGTTGGTCATGAGGGTATGCACCGGTTCAGAAGCAAAACCCCGGCCAGCGGCGCCGCGCAGACCCGGGCCGATAAAACAATCAGTTAACCGACGGATGCCGGACAGGGTGACGCGCGCCTGTGACAAAACCGACAACCTGTGTCGGTATTGAATCCCATCCGGTATGATCGCCCCAGACCCGCGCAAGCGAGATGGATGGATGATCGAACTGAAAGACCTTTTCTGGTTGACCCTTGTCGGGCTCGTCTGCCTGATCTGGTGGCAGGGACAGAAAGTGCGCGAGATCGCGCTGCGCCATGCCCGGCGCGAATGTGCCGCAATGGATCTGCAACTGCTCGATGACAGCGTGGCACTGCGTGCGATCTGGCTGCGCCGCGACGATAATGGTCGTATGCGGCCGTGGCGCCGCTACCGTTTCGAATTCACCTCCACCGGTGATGAACGCTACAGCGGTGAGGTCATTACGCTCGGCACGCGCGTCACCGGCTTCAGCGTCGCACCGCACCGCATCGGCTGATGCACCATCGCCCGCGACAGACCGCCGGGCCAATCTGGCCAGCTTTGCGGGCCTGCTGGTATTCTCAGGGTATGACAGGACTCGGACGTATTTTCTCAGCTTCGCACCATGGCCGGCATCGCTATGCACCGGCAGCCCTCGTGCTGCTGTGTCTGAGCGCGCCGCTGGTCACGGCGGACGAGATTCGACGCATTGTCCATCCGGACGGGCGTATCGAGTACACCAACGTTCCGGCCGAGCGGCAGAACCTGCGTCAGGGCGGCAAGTCGGAAACAATCTACAAGTACCGGCGGCCCAACGGCACCCTTACCTTTACCGATCAGAAGCCAACCCATATCCGCGATTACGAAGTGCTGCGGTTCGACTGTTACGCCTGCAGGGTGGGATCGACCGTGGACTGGCACCGTACGCCACTGAATCTGACCGCCTACGCCGATCCGATCCGCCGTGCTGCCAACAGCTACCAGGTGGACCCGGCACTGGTACGTGCCGTGATCCATGCGGAATCCGCCTTTCGTGCCGATGCGCGTTCCAATAAGGGCGCGCTGGGTCTGATGCAGCTGATGCCACAGACCGCCGCGGATCTTGGCGTCAGCAATGCACTCGATGAGGAGCAGAACATCGATGGCGGCGTGCGCTATCTGGCGGCGCTGCTGCAGCGCTTCAACGGCGATGTCCGTCTCGCCACCGCGGCATACAACGCAGGCCCCGGCGCCGTCGATCGCTATGCCGGTATCCCGCCCTATCAGGAAACCCGCGCCTATGTGGAGCGGGTCGGCATCCTGCATCAGCGCTACGCCAACGGGCGTTAACACACTGCGCGCCACTGTTCAGCCCCACACGCAAAAAAGGGCCCGCAGGCCCTTTGTGATGTACGCAGGAAGGCGTGCTCAGCGGCTGGCCATCTCGGCGCTGGCCGGCAGCTTGAAGGTCCAGACCGAACCGCCCTGGTTGAAGTGCTTGACGCGCTTGGCGACTTCGCCGCCCCACAGCGGTACCGCACCACCCCAGCCGGAGACAACGGAGACGTACTGTTCGCCATCCATCTCCCAGGTGATCGGCGAGCCGACGATACCGGAGCCGGTGTTGAACTTGTACAGCATCTCGCCGGACTTGGCGTCAAACGCCATCAGGTAGCCTTCCGGGTTACCGGTAAAGACAAGGCCACCGGCCGTCGCCAGCACACCACCCCACAGCGGTGCGTAGTTGGTGTAGCGCCACACTTCCTTGCCATTTTTGGGGTCGATCGCGCGCAGTACGCCGATGTAATCCTCGTTGATGGCGCGGATGGTGAAGCCGGCACCCAGATAGGCGGCACCCTTCTTGTAGTTGACCGGCTCGTTCCAGATATTCATCTCCCACTCATTGGAGGGCACGTAGAAGTAGCCGGTTTCCTGACTGTAGGCCATCGGCATCCAGTTCTTGCCGCCGAGGAAGGATGGTGCGGCGACGACGGTTTCGCCCTTCTTCGCATCTGCCGGGTTGCCCGGGCGCATGCTGTCGTCGTAGATCGGACGACCGTTGTCATCAAGGCCTTTGGCCCAGGTGATCTTGTCGACGAACGGGAAGCCACGGATGAAATCACCGTTTTCGCGGTTCAGGACGTAGAAGAAGCCGTTACGGTCGGCGGTGGCTGCGGCCTTGACGGTCTTGCCGTTGTCCTCGTAGTCGAACGCGATCAGCTCGTTGACGCCGTCGTAATCCCAGCCGTCATGCGGGGTGGACTGGAAGTGCCATTTGATCGAGCCGTCATCCGGGTCGATCGCCAGACGCGATGAGGAGAACAGGTTGTCACCCGGACGCATATGAGAGTTCCAGGGTGCCGGGTTACCGGTGCCGATCAGGATGCTGTCGGTATCCGGGTCGTAGTAGCCGCCGAGCCAGGTGGCCGCGCCGCCGGTCTTCCACAGATCGCCCGGCCAGGTCTGGCCCGGCTGGCCACCGGAGATGCCGTTTTCAACCGGCTTGCCGTCCTTGTAGACGTACCCCATGTGACCTTCGACGGTCGGACGGGTCCAGACCAGATCGCCGGTTTTCGCATCGTAGGCTTCGACCTTGCCGACGACACCGAATTCACCGCCGGATACGCCGGTGATGACCTTGCCCTTGACGATCATCGGCGCTGCGGTCAGCGAGTAGCCTTCCTGATAGTCGGCCACGGTTTTCTTCCACACCGTCTTGCCGGTGTCCTTGTTCAGCGCCACCAGCTTGGCATCGAGCGTGCCGAAGATAACCAGATCGTCATACAGTGCGACGCCGCGGTTGATCACGTCACAGCACGGCATGATGCCGTCCGGCAGACGGGCGTTGTACTCCCACAGCTCTTCGCCGGTTTTGACGTCGATCGCAAAGACACGGGAGTAGGATGCGGTGACGTACATGACACCGTCCTTCACCATCGGCTGCGATTCCTGACCGCGCTGCTTCTCGCCGCCGAACGAGAACGACCAGACCGGGCGCAGCTCCTTGACGGTATCGGTATTCACCCTGGTCAGCGGACTGAAGCGCTGCCCGCGCGGACCAAGGCCATTGGAGACGACATCGTCTGTCGTCATCTGATCGTTCAAAATGTCTTCGTCGGTTACACCGGCCTGTGCAACGCTGGCCGTGGACATCGCTGCAACGAGGGCAGTAACTGCAAAGCCTGTACTGAGCCCGATTCGTTTCATTGTCGTCTCCTTAACGGAATCATTCTTATTGGATTCGGGAGCTACCCGCGATCGGGACATGCGCCCGATTCTGCAGCTATTCTTGTTGCCGGCCCGATTTCCAACAATTGACCGGCCGAAGCAGTTTTCTCGTTACTTGGTAGTAATACCCTGCCTGGCGCGGTCGTTGTCGCGCACATCGCTCGGGGCAGCATTCGGCGTCAGCGCGAGGGTCCGCGTGGCCAGCGCATCGGCATCGCGGGGGTCATGGGAGACAAGCACCAGACTGAGACCGGGACGACGCGCCAGCAGGCGGCACAGCAACTGTCGCATGCGCTCGGCGGTCGCCGGATCCAGCGAAACGAGGGGCTCATCCAGTAGCAGAAGATCGGGCTGCAGCGCCAGCGCCCGGGCCAGTGCGACCCGTCGCGCCATGCCCAGCGACAGCTGACGCGGATACAGATCCTCGACCGCTTCGAGCTCGACCTCGCGCAACAACTGCACTATCTGGTTTGGCGCGGCCCCGGCCAGTCTCAGGTTCTGCGCCACGGTGCGCCACGGCAGCAGCCTCGGCTCCTGAAACATGTAGGCGATCCGCAGCGATGGTGTGCAGCGGCGATGGCCGTCAAACGCCGAATCGAGGCCGGCAATGATGTTCAGCAGCGTGGTTTTGCCGCTGCCGGAGGGCCCGATCAGGGCAACACGCTCCCCTGCACGGATCTGCAGCTGCAGGGATTCGAGCAGCACGCGGTCATACGCCTTGTGTCGTACCATCAGCTCAAGCACCCTGCACCGCCCCCTGCCAGCGCCGTGCACGCCGCTCCAGCGGCTGCAGTAACAGCCACTCGACCGCCTGCACGACGAGAATAAAACTGAGGCTGTAGGCGAGAATCGCCGCGACATCAAACAGCTGAAACGCCAGGTGCAGCTGGAAGCCGACCCCATCCGAACGGCCGAGCAGCTCGACCACGAGGACGATCTTCCAGATCAGCGCAAGGCCGCCGCGGGTGGCTGCCATCAGGTAGGGAAACAGCTGCGGCAGCCAGAGATCCATCACCCGCTGCCGGCCATTGAAACGGTAGATACGGGCCATCTCCTCCAGCTGAGGATCGAGACTGCGCACGCCCTCGCGCATCGTCACCGCCACATTGGGCAGCTTGTTGAGGATCACTGCCAGAACCGCGGCCGACTCGACCAGCCCCATCCAGACGTAGAGCAGGATAATCAGCACCAGTGCCGGCAGGTTGAGCATCAGCACCAGTATCGGATCCAGCAACCGGTCGCTGCGCACCGAGCGCCCCATCACCCACCCCATCAGGCTGCCGAGCAGCATGGCAAACACAAACGCGATCAGCACCCGGCGCAGCGTCACCAACAGATGATGCGACAAGGCACCGCTTTGCCACTCACTGCCGATCGTGGCGGCCACCTGTACAGGGCCCGGCAGCAGCGGATCGGCGAGCACCAGCGCAAACAGCTGCCAGATCAGGACAAGGCCAGTGATGACGCAGAGGTAGTCACGCAGGCGGGCCAGCATCACTCACCCACGCCGATAAAGATGTCACGCGGCAGCGGCCTGTCCGGGTCACCGAGCAGCGGCCAGGCACGGACAGCCGAGTCGATCAGCGCCGGTGACAGGCGTGCCTGCGGCTCTCCCGCACGGTAGCCGTGGCGCAGCGCCGCGAAATCCGCCTCCGCGTCGGCGCGCATCAACGGCCGGAGTGCAGGCCAGTGGCGATCGTCGCGCAGTTGGCGTTTTGCAGCGTAGACTGAGGATGCAAAAGCGTTCGCAAGCGCATGTTTTTCAACTACAAATGATGCCCTGGCCAGGTAGCCGAGCATCGGCAGTGCCGGGTCCAGTCCCAGTTGCGCGGCAATCTCGTCGGCGCCGATCAGCGTGCGGTAATCACCGCGTGCCCGCAGGCGGGCGGCAAAGTGCCAGAAGGTCAGCAGCGCATCGATCCGCCCCTGCTGCAGCTCTCTCCCGAGCAGCGGCGGCGAGCCGAAGCTGACCGAGGCCGCCGTGGTCAGATCGACACCCTGCAACCGGGCCGCCGCCTGTAACAGTTGCCAGCTCTTGCCCTGAGGGCCGCCCGCGACGCCGATGCGTTTTCCAGACAGATCCGCCAGTGACCGCACCGGGCTGGCGCTGGGCACGAGCAATTCACCGATTCGGGTCGAGAACGGGATAAAGCGCAGCGCTTCTCCCGCCAGCGTGCGCTGTGCCGCCCAGACCCAGTCGGAAACGATCCAGTCGACGCTGCCGGCACTGAGTGCCAGACGCCCGGCGGATGAGTTGGCCAGCGGTATCAGCTCGAGACGGTAGCCGTAGTGACGGTCAAGGCCGGCATTGCGGATATGGGCCAGCTCCCAATGCGCGGTACCGAACTGCAACATGCCGACACGCACGCTCGGCAGCTCCTGCGCAGAGAGCGCGGCGGGCAGAGAGAGAATGAACAGCAGCGTGATTCTGACCACGGTTACAAACATGGCAGCACCTGATTGTTGTTATTGTGCCAGTGCGGGTATCAAGCGACGGTCGGCGCGGGGCGTCATGCCCCAGGCCGCCGGCCGCTCAGGAACCCGCCATGTACAGAGAGGGTCGCTCGTAGGTGACGCCATAGCGGGCAAACAGCTGCGCCATGCTGCCGTCGCGGATCATGCGATCGAACAGCGCCTCGACGGCGTAGCCCAGATCACGGCTGTCCTCGGCCACCGCGATGCCGATGTCCCAGGCCTGTTTGCCCATCGCCGGAAAGCCGTTTTCGGCGCGGCGATAGCGCGCACCGCCTGTTTCATGCAGCAACCAGTCGATCTCCGAACGCATCGCCATGACGGCACTCACCCGCCCCTGCTGCATCGCTGCAAACGCCTCACGCGCATTGGCGTAGTGGTGCGTCTGCTCACGCATGCGACCCTGCAGTGCCGAGGTCAGGTAAAACGCCGGCAGGCTGTCGATCTCGACTCCGATCGGGTGGTATTGGAACTTGGCCAGCGTGCGCACGGCATCCAGCTTTTCGGTATCGAACGCGAGCTGCCAGCGCTCCTGATGGTACGGCGACATCATCACCACCAGCTCGTTGACGAGCAGGCCGAGGGCATCGCGCTTATAGGAGAAGTCACGATCGTAGGGGACGCGCAGCATGACGTCGGCCACGTTCTTCAGCGCCAGCGGGTTGTCCTCGTCCTTGTCGAGGTAATGCCCCTTCCAGACGTTGTTACGCAGATCGTCATCAAGCGTCTCGTCCGGCGTCATCCAGTGCAGGCGCAGCTCAACGCCGAGCGCATCCGCAATCGCCTGTCCGAGCGCGACGTCGATGCCGTGGGCGTTGCCATCCTGCTCCCAGGAGTACGGCGGGAAGTCGCGGTAGACGCCGATGCGAACATAGCCGGACGCGATGACATCATCGTAGAGGCGCGCCTGCGCCTGTCCACCGATCAGCAGACAGAGCGCAAGCAGCCAGCCAAGCGCCTTACATCTCTTCATGCCTTACATCCAGGTAGGTCTTGATTGCCCACAGCGCTTCCTGGCTCAGCGTCTCGGCCATCTTCGGCATGTACACCTTGCCATCGCGCACCGCGCCGTTGATGACACGGTACTTGTACCAGTCGTCGCCATCGAAGTCCGGCGTCAACAGGCGCAGATCCGGCGCGATACCGCCGGAAATCGCTTCCAGACCGTGACAGCGCGCGCAGTTCTGGTTGTAGGCAGAGGAGCCGATCTCGACGGCCAGCTCGAAGTCGTCGCTGGGTTTGCGGTAGGGGTTGGTGTCGGCCCACTCGTCACCGAGCGGCGTCAGCCCCTCAACGTTGACCGCCTGTGGCGTCACATCGCCGTGCGCCATCGCCTGAGAGCTGATGCCCGATGCGATCAGTGCAGACAGCGCCAGTGCAGGGATATGAAAATGCTTTGCCATAATACTCACCCGTTCTTGTTATGGAGCGGCCGTTAGCAGCCGGTTAAACGCCAGATATGCTTCGAGGTTGGGTACACGAGAGCATGGAACTGACGTCATCATGGCGCAGCGGCCGCGCGTATTGGATTGCACCTTGGCAGACAAAAGATGGTCCGATGGTAGTAGCCCGAGCGGGATCATTTGACGCGAAACTGGCCCACCATCCCCTTGTTTTCGAGACCATCGGAGTAAAACTCGAAGGTACCGGGCTTGATCGGCACGAAGTAGATCTCGGCTTCCCCCTCCTGCTCAAACTCAAGCTCGGTCAGCGTCATCGCCTTGATCTCCATATCACCGGCCTCGACCTTGCGCAGGTAGATCGAGGTGAAGAACTCCGGTGCGCGGATCGCGTATTCCTTGCGTCCGGTGGAGATGATCCTGAGGCTGTACGCCTGTCCGGTTTCCATCTCGTAGACCGTCTGCGACATCGCGTAGTCGCTCTGCTCGCTGCCAAGCACCAGATCCGGCAGCGCCTCGGGGCGGGTGGTCAGGTCACCGGCGGCATGCAGCGGGCCGGCCATCAGTGTCGTTGCGGCGAACGCCAGCAGGGTGTTGCGTGCAGAGATCATCGTCGGGCTCCTGTCGCTGAAAGGTTCGGATTCGATTGCCTTCCCATGCTAGAGGCGGCCCCGCTGCGCAAAATGCTACTTGAGTACCATTTGTTTGCGACCTTCAGCATATTTCACCGACGTCACCCCCTCCCTAAGCTGAATGCATCCATAACAACAATACGATCGACTATGCTGAGAAACCGCCTTCTGGCTGCAGGTATCGCCTGCCTGTTGCCCTTCAGCCCGGCCGCCAGGTCCGCCCTGAATGTGGATGTCGCCTACGTCGGCCAGATCATTGATCGCGGACCTGTGCTCTCCAATATCATTCCCGAACCCGACGATGCCGGTCGTCAGGGGGCACAGCTGGCGATCGCCGACAGCAACACCACCGGGCGCTTCCTGAAGCACCACTATGAACTGCACACAATCGAGGGTGAGGACGCCCGGCAACTGGTTGCCGATTCGCGGGCACTGTACGACCGCGGCCTGCGCCTGTTCGTGCTCAACACCGACGCAGCGACACTGGCAGCCCTGCGCGAGGCCCTGCCGGACGATAGCCTGCTGATCAACGCGGGCAGCCGCGCTGACGCCCTGCGCACCGATCAGTGCATCGATCAGCTGCTGCATACGATCCCGTCGCGGGCGATGCTGGCCGACGCACTGGCGCAATGGCTGATCTATCGGCGCTGGAATCGCTGGCTGCTGGTGCGTGGCAACACGGCCGATGATCAGGCATTTGCCGATGCCATCCGACGCGCCGCGAAACGATTTGGCGGCCGCATCGTCGCCGAAAAGGCGTGGAGTTTCGATACCGACCTGCGCCGCACCGCTCAGAAAGAACTGCCGCCGTTTACCGCCGGCGCCGAGTATGACGTCGTCGTGGTCGCCGACGAACGCGGTGATTTCGGCGAATACCTGCCCTACAACACCGGCCTGCCGCGCCCGGTCGTCGGCACCCAGGGGCTGATGCCGGTGGGTTGGCACAAGATGATCGAGGCCTGGGGCGCGGCTCAGTTGCACAGCCGCTTCGAGGCGCAGGCGCAGCGCTGGATGAACGAGAAGGACTACGCCAGCTGGGCCGGTGTGCGCACCCTCGCCGAGGCGGTGACCCGTACCGGCAGCAATGACCCTGCCCGGCTGCGCGACTACATCCTGTCGGATCAATTCGAGCTGGCGGCGTTCAAGGGCCGCAAGCTCAACTTCCGCCACTGGAGCGGCCAGCTGCGCCAGCCCATTGCGCTGGTGCATCCGCGCGCGCTGGTCTCGCAGTCCCCCCAGGATGGCTTTCTTCACCCCCATACCGATCTGGATACGCTCGGCTTCGATGAGCCGGAGAGCGGTTGCCGGGTCGTCGAATAAGCAGGAAGGATTTAGCTATGAAACGCAGCCGATTCGTGATGTCACTGCTGGCCGGCGCACTGGCCGCCGCCGGCACCGCCCATGCCAGTGTCGCCTATATTTCCAATGAGAAGGACGACACCCTGTCGGTGCTGGATCTGAACAGCTGGCAGGTTGTCGAAACCATCGAGGTCGGCGAGCGCCCGCGCGGCATCGCACTGTCAAAGGATGGCAGCAAGCTCTATATCTGCGCCAGCGACTCCGACACCGTACAGGTGATGGATCTGGCAACCCGGCGCATCATCGCCAACCTGCCCTCCGGGGCAGACCCGGAGCAGTTCGCCCTGCACCCGGATAACCGCAAGCTCTACATCTCCAACGAAGACGATGCCCTGGTGACGGTGGTGGATACGCAGACCCACGAGGTGCTGGCGCAGATCGAAGTCGGCGTCGAGCCGGAAGGCATGGCGGTGAGCCCCGATGGCCGCTGGGCGGTGAATACCAGTGAAACCACCAACATGCTGCACTGGATCGATACGCAGACGCACGCGCTGGTGGACAACACATTGGTGGATCAGCGTCCGCGTCACGTGGAGTTCCGTGAGGACGGACAGCTGCTGTGGGCATCGGCCGAGATTGGCGGCACCGTATCGGTGGTCGATGTCCCCAGTCGACAGATCATCAAAAAGCTGACGTTCGAGATCAAGGGCATCCATCCGGACAAGATCCAGCCGGTCGGGGTCAAGCTCTCCCGCGATGGCCGCTATGCGTTTGTTGCGCTCGGGCCGGCCAACCACGTGGCGGTAGTCGACGCCAACAGCTACGAGGTGCTCGACTATCTGCTGGTAGGACGCCGGGTCTGGCATATGGCGTTCACGCCGGATGGCCGTTACCTGCTGACCACCAACGGCGTCAGCGGTGATGTGTCGGTCATCAATGTGGACGATCTGAAGGTCGAACGCTCAATCAAGGTCGGCCGTTATCCGTGGGGCGTCGTCACCACCCCGTGACAGCAATGGAGCGCAGCATGAACGAGCAGCCGGCCATTGAGGTCCGCCATCTGAGCCACCGTTACGGCGCCCGCCTCGCGCTCGACCGGGTCAGCCTGACGTTGCAGCGCGGCGGCTTCAATGCGCTGCTGGGCCCGAACGGCGCCGGCAAATCGACGTTGTTCGCGTTGCTCACCCGACTCTACCGCATCCAGCAGGGCGACATCCTGTTCGAGGGTGTGCCGGTAGACGAGGCGCCGCGACACTATCTTGGCCACCTCGGTGTCGTGTTCCAGCAAAGCACGCTGGATCTGGACCTGACGGTGCAGCAGAACCTTGAATATCACGGTGCGCTGCACGGACTCTCCAGCCGTCAGATACGCGCACGGGCGGCCTGCGAACTGGAGTGGCTCGGTCTCGCTGAGCGACGGCATGACCGGGTACGGGCGCTCAATGGCGGCCATCGCCGGCGCGTAGAGATTGCCCGCGCCCTGCTGCACCAGCCGTCGGTACTGCTGCTCGATGAGGCCAGTGCCGGTCTCGATATCGCCTCGCGGCAGACGATCAACCGCGCGGTGCGATCGCTCTGCAACGAGCGCGGACTCACCGTGCTCTGGGCCACCCACCTGCTGGAGGAGGTGGCGCCGGATGATCCGCTGATCATCCTGCATCGCGGCCGCGTCTGTGCGCGCGGTAGCGGCGCAGCGATCTGCCGTGAGCAGGGGATCGACTCTGTTACCGAGCTGTTCGAGCGTCTGACCGGAGCACCTGCCGCATGAATCTGAACACCTGCCTGTACGCGTTCAACGGTGTCGTCAAACGGGAGTTCTGGCGTTTCATCCAGCAACGCAGCCGTTTTCTCAGCGCGCTGGTACGCCCCCTGCTCTGGCTGGTGGTGTTTGCCGCCGGTTTTCGCGCCGCGCTGGGGGTGGCGATCATCCCGCCCTACCAGACCTACATCACCTACGAAACCTATATCGCGCCGGGGCTTTGCTGCATGATCCTGCTGTTCAACGGCATGCAGAGTTCACTGTCGATGGTCTACGACCGGGAGATGGGCAGCATGAAAGTGCTGCTGATGAGTCCGGTGCCGCGCAGCTGGCTGCTGGTAAGCAAACTGCTGGCGATCGCGCTGATCTCGATCCTTCAGGTCTATGCGTTTCTGGGGCTGGCCTGGCTCGCCGGCGTCGAACCACCGCTGTGGGGACTGGTGACGGTGCTGCCGGCACTGGTACTGGTGGCACTGCTGCTGGGCGCAATCGGGCTCTTTCTGTCCGCCCGCATCCGGCAGCTGGAAAACTTCGCCGGCGTGATGAATTTCGTCATCTTTCCGATGTTCTTCCTGTCCTCGGCACTCTACCCGTTGTGGAAGATGCGTGAGTCCAGCGAATGGCTGTACTGGGTCTGTCAGTACAACCCCTTTACCCATGCCGTGGAGCTGGTGCGTTTTGCGCTCTATCAGCAGCTCAATCTGCCGGCACTGGCGATCACGCTTGGCTGCACTGTGCTGTTCACGCTGCTGGCGATTCTGAGCTTCAACCCGGAACGCACCGTGCGCGCTGCACCGGCGCGCGGCTGAGATGACACCTCAGGGCGCGCTGTCCGCTGCGGGATGGAGTCGGCCACGGCGCCATGAGGTGATCGCCGCGATCAGCGCGTAGCCGGCACAGATCAGAAACGCGATCCGCAGCGCAGCCATCAGCGCCGGGTATTGCGCCGGCTCGATCTGCGCCTTGCCGATCAGCAGGTTGAACAGGAACACCACCACCGCCATGCCCAGCATGTTGCCCATGCTGCGCGATATATTCAGCAGCGACGAGGCAACGCCAAGCCGCTCCGGTGCCACGGACGAGAGCGCCGCATTGTTGTTGGGTGATGAAAACAGACCAAAACCAAGCCCCATCGCCAGCAGCGTAAAGGCCACCTGCGTCAGCGGACTGCTGGTGTGCAGCAGCGACAGACTGACAAAGCCGCCGGCAAACAGCATGCAGCCGAGGGTGGCGGGAATCCGTGGTTCCAGCCAGTCCGACAGACGCCCCGATAATGGGGCCACAACCACCATCACCAGTGCCTGCAACAGCATCAGCTGTCCCGCCTCGGAAGGCGTCAGCGCCTGAATGTATTGCAGGTAGAGGCTGAGCATGAACTGCAACGGGTAGTTGGCGCCGTACATCAGGAAACTGGACTGTATCGAGCGAAAGAACACGCGATTGGCGACCAGACGGCGGACCCGGATCAGCGGGTGCGGTGAGCGCTCCTGCTGATAGATAAACAAACCAGCGGCCGCCAGTCCCAGCAGTGACAGCAGTACGCCGGACAGGCGCGGCAGTGCCGAGATACCGATAAACAGCGTACTGGCGGCACAGGTAAAGATCAGGCTGCCCAGCCAGTCGAGCCGTTCGTCAGGATTGCGCGCAGATTCCTGCACGAACATGCCCACCAGCACGAGGGTCAGCACCGTCAGCGGTAACGGTGCAAGAAAGACCGCGTGCCAGCCCCAGAATTCGGTCAGCCAGCCGCCGATCATCGGCCCGCAGGTCAGCCCCAGATAGACCGAAGCCGATGTCAGTCCCAGCGCCATACCGCGGTTGTGGCCGCTGAACACCTGACTGATGATCGCCATGCCGGTGCCGAAGATCATCGCGCCGGCGACGCCCTGCAGCAGACGCAGCAGCAGAAACACACGAATATCACTGACCGTTAGTACCGCCAGCGAGCTGAGTGCGAACAACAGCACGCCGGCCTGAAATACGCGCTTGCGACCGATCATGTCGGCAATCCGTCCCGCCGGCAGCTGCAGCGCAACGGCACCGAGCAGGTTCATGGTCGGTACCCAGCTGACCAGTACCGCATCCGCCTGCAGATCCCGGGCGATCGCCGGCAGCGCGACATTGACCGCCGACAGACTCATCGGCATCAGAAAGGTGGCCACACAGATGCTGATCAGTGTCAGCCAGCGGGCCGAAGAGGATTCCAGTGCTGATCTGGTGTCTGTCGTCATGCAGGCGATGCGTTCCAATGGATGGAGTGCCATTCTAACGCTGCCCGACGATAAAGTGTAATGATGATTACGCTAACAGACACACACGTGGCGATCGCTGAGGACAACAGAAGAGGTGCGAGAGGGTTGTCAGGACAAAGGCTTCATCAGCGCCGTGGCCGGCGCATCGGCAAAGCGGATATCGGGCCCGAGCAGGCTGGCCGACAGATTCAGCGTCATCGAGCCGATTGCCGGGTCATGACGGGCCCGGCCGGTGATGGGGACTATTCGGTTACGCGCGGGCTCGTTACAGGAACAGCCCCTTCTCTCGCCGCGGTTTTTTGAAGCTGCCCAGCAGCAGTACCAGCGACACCAGCACCCACAGCAGCGAAATCACGATCAGCGCCTCCGCCATCGATACGTTGAATGCCAGCATCGGCGTATAGCCGCACGGCTCCCAGGGTTCGAACAGGGTTGGCAACCACTGGTGCAGCGGTAACCACGACGGGAACTGCGGGTCCATGGTGCAGGCGTCGATGATGGTGCCGCGCTCGACACCCAGCGTCACATAGCTGCTGCGCAGCATCCCCAGTGCAAGCCCGAGCGACGCCAGATGCCCCAGTGCCGCCAACGGCCCGCCAACGATCATCATCAGCAATGCCACCAGCGCGATACCGGCGATCCAGGCGCGGATATGCACACAGAGCACGCAGGGCCCGTAGTCGAGAATGTACTGGTAGTACAGCGCGACACCTTCAAGCGCGAGGCAGGCGAGCAGGACGAGAAACCAGTAGAGCCGGCTGCGGGCGATGATCGCGAGTCTGTTCAGCATATTTTTCCCGTCGATTCAAAGGGGTATGAAAGAATACATAGTCAGTGATTATTGCTGACTGCAAGTAAAGTGCAACCCCGGGGATGTCAGGGACGGGAAACGGCCACCCGGCAGCGGCGGTCTGCCGGGACGGCATCAATGGCAGATCATGCCGTGGGGCTGCTGCGCCATCAGACGCACGAAACTCTCCTTGTCGACCTCCAGCAGTTCGCTGTGGTCGCCGCTTTCGAGGTAACAGCACTGTTCAGTGGCCAGACTGTCGTCCCAGATGACTTTCATGTTGTACGCCTGCCCCAGAGACGGGACCGCGCCGGCCTGGCAGTCGCGAAACAGGATTTTGACATCCTTCTGCGTAGCCGGTGCCAGCAGGCGGTTCAGTGAGCGGTTGACCGCTTCGATATCGACCTTGCGGTCCGATGGCACCACGGCCATGACGAACCCCTCTTCGTCCTTCAACACGACGCCTTTGGCGACGCGGTGCGCCGGTACCCGGGCGGCGAACGCCGACGTCATGGCGGTTTCGGTGTAGGGGTGATGCCGCAGATGGTAGTGCACGTTTTCGCGCTCGAGGTAACTCTGCACGGTGGAGGAAATGGACATGGCAATAGCCTCTCGTCTGGATGGATCTTGACGTCAGACGCCTCCCTGTATGACACCTGATGCCCTGTGCTCAGCACGGGACAACCGACAACAGCGCTGAACACGCCAGAGGAAGCATGGCCACCGGACACGCCCCGGCCGCGAGATCCGGCGAGCGCTCGCACGACCTGTTCAGTGCTCTTTAAGCATAGATTCGGGGGCCGCGCTTTGCCCAATCGCCGTCGACGGTGGCGTAGAACTGACGCACATCGATGGCGCTGTCGGTCTTGCTGGCATTGTCACTGCCAAGGTCGTTGGAATCGTTGATCGTCACCCAGAGCGACGAACGGCCACCCAGTTTCAGGTCGCCCTGCTGCTTGCTGACGTTAAAACCGATGTAGTTGGGCAGAAACCCCATCCGCACACGGGACACGGTCTGATCGCCCTGATCCTGATAGGTGTAAAAGGCGTTCAGCAGGCCATCGGCGGAGAACGTGGTGTCGTTCTGATCGTAGAGCACAATCTCGGCCTGCGCGGCACTGGCTGAAACCGCAATGGCCAGCGCCAGCAGTGAGCGGGTCATTTTATTGTTGTTCATGGCATCCCCTTGTGTTTGGTCATGACAGTCAGGCATGAGCCCGTTGCCCTGCCTGATGGGGAGCGATTATTGGTGCGGTGGGCGTTGCGCTGTATTCGACCGTGGCACCGTTTTGATCGGGTTTTCGGTGCGCGGCCAAAGCGGCAAAAACGGGCGGGCACGAAAGAGAGCAGCCTCCCTCCACACGACTACTGCACTTGGGGCGCACGACCATTGCAGGTGGTGAAATTCGGGCATATCGACCCCTGACCCGCTGCGAACGGAGGTTATCGGGCGTCGAAAGTAGCCATTGATCGGGCGTGGGAATTAACGGTGGGGATCGGCACGGCGGACGCGCCGTGCCATCGCTCACTCAGGCGAGTTCGAGCTTCTGCGGGGAAACCAGAATGCCGTTGTTGTCGGCATAGACGTAGTCACCGGGGCGGAAGGTCACGCCGCCGAATGTCACCTCGACGTTCAGGTCGCCAAGGCCCCGCTTATCGGTTTTCATCGGGTGCGTACCCAGCGCCTGGACGCCGATATCGGTGTTGCCGATGGCGTTCACGTCACGGATGCAGCCGTAGATGATGATCCCCTCCCAGCCGTTCTGACTGGCTTTCTCGGCCAGCATGTCACCGAGCATCGCACGGCGCATGGAACCACCGCCATCGACCACCAGCACTTTACCGGCGCCGGGCTGAGCGACCTGCTCGCGCACCAGCGAGTTGTCTTCGAACGCCTTGATCGTAACGATTTCACCACCAAAGGCTTCACGGCCGCCGAAGTTGGCGAACATCGGCTCGACAACCTGCACCCATTCCGGGAACTGATCACAAAGCTCAGGCAACAGATCTTCCACAGCAGACTCCTTTTGAACGCTTGCAAGATTGGATGGACAGGCACCCATGATCGCGGATCCGTTGTGCAGTTGCACTACAACTTTCAGACCATGCCGCAGGATCGCGGCACGAGGCGCCCGGCGTAACCGGCCCTGCGCGTCACAACAGGCAGGGTCGGTCCGCTAAGACGTGGCGGCGGGTCGTATCAGCTGTCGCCGACGAGACGCAGCAGCACCTGCAGCGGATGCGGCAGCTGCTGATCGTCCATCCGTTTGACCTGCGAGCGGCAGGAGTAGCCAGTCGCCATCAGTTCGCCGCGATGCTCCGGCGTGTTGACCAGCTCACGCCAGCTGAGATCGTAGATATCCCGCGAGCGCTGGTAGTTTGCTGTCTCGTGACCGAAGGTGCCGGACATGCCGCAACAGCCTGCTGGCATGATCTCGAGCGTCTGCCCGAGGGCATCGAAGATCGCCTGCCACTGCTTCAGCGATGCCGGTACCGATGTCTTCTCGGTACAGTGTGCCAGCAGCTTGTAACGGCCCTGCGGCAGATCGCGCTCCAGCCGGATACGACCGAGTTCGCCGACCAGCCACTCCTGAATCAGGGCGACCCGGGGCAGCTCGCCCTCCACCGCATCCTGATACTCCTGACGGTAGGTCAGCGTCATCGAGGGATCGACACCGATCAGCGGTACCCCGGTGGCCTCGAGTGCGCTCAACATCTTCGCGTTACGTTGTGCGACCCCTGAGAAAGCCTTCATAAAACCATGAACGTGAAGCGGTTTTCCGTTCGGCATAAACGGCGCCACGAGCACGTAGTAGCCGAAATGGCCGAGCAGATCGATCAGATCGAGCACCAGCTGAGTTTCGAAGTAGCTGGTGAAGGCATCCTGAACGATCACCACGGCACGCTCACGCTGGGTGTCGCTGAGGGCGTTGATCCGCTCCGGCGTGGCCCACTCGATGCCCCGCTCCAGCATGCCCTGACGCAGGCTGTTGGTACAGATCACCGGGCTGTCGACCATACCGACGATGCGACGCATGACGGCGCGCGACAGCGAGTTGCGCATCAGCCAGTTGTACGGCGCCGGGAAACGGGCCAATGTCGGGATCATGAATTCCAGACTGCCGACCAGATAGTCCTTCAGCGGGCGCAGATAACGGCTGTAGTACAGCTCAAGGAACCGGGCGCGAAAATCCGGCACGTTAACCTTGATCGGGCACTGCGCAACACAGGATTTGCACGCCAGACAGCCCATCATCGCCTCGTGCACCTCATGCGAGAAATCGTACTCGCCGCGATTGCGCGCCAGGGTGTTGCGCAACCGTGCCGGCCAGCTCAGCAGACCACTGGAGGCACGGAGTTCACGTGCCTGCGCCACCGGATCCACCCCCTGACGGCTCATCAGGCGCAGCCATTCACGAATCAGCGACGCGCGCCCCTTCGGCGAGTGCTTGCGCTCGCGGGTGCCCTTCCAGGACGGACACATCGCATCGTTCGGATCGTAGTTGTAGCAGGCGCCGTTACCGTTACAGTTCATCGCCGAGTCGTACTGTTCGCGCACGATCTCCGGTACCTCGCGGTCGAGCTGACCACGGGTCTGCACGGCATCGATCCTGAGCAGCTCAGCCCCTGCGATCGCGGGCGTCGCAATCTTGCCCGGATTGAGCTGGTTACGCGGGTCGAAGGCCCCCTTGAGTTTCTGCAGCTGCGGGTAGAGCGGGCCAAAGAACTCGGGCGCGTATTCGGAGCGCACCCCCTTGCCGTGCTCACCCCACAGCAGCCCTTTGTACTTCTTCGTCAGTGCCGCGACACCGTCGGAGAGGGTCCGAATCAGGGTTTCCTGCTGCGGATCCTTCATATCGATGGCGGGACGCACATGCAGCACGCCGCAATCGACGTGACCGAACATGCCGTAGGCGAGCCCATGGCTGTCCAGCAGCGCCCGGAACTCCATGATGTAGTCGGCCAGATGCTCCGGCGGTACCGCCGTATCCTCGACAAACGGGATCGGTCGCTTCTGCCCCTTGGCATTGCCGAGCAGCCCGACCGCGCGCTTGCGCATCGCCCAGATCTTGTTGATCTCGCCGGCGCCGTAGGCAACGGTATAGCCGAAACTGGCGCCCGCCTGCCCCTTGACCGACTCCAGATGCTGACACAGCGCCTCGACTTCGCGCTTGAGCTGCGCGTCATCGTCACCGGTGTACTCGACCAGGTTGATACCGCGAATCTCCGGCTCACCCGCGTGGCTGGGGAAATAGTCGGCCACGCTGTCCCAGACGATATCCTCCATCGCCAGGTTCAGCACTTTCGAATCGACGGTCTCGATCGAGGTCGGTCCCCACTGCATCAGCGCCTGCGCATCGCGCAGCGAGGCTTCGAAACTGTCGTACTTGATGTTGACCAGCGCCGAATATTTCGGGATCGGCAGCACGTTGAGCCTGGCCTCGGCGATAAAGGCCAGCGAGCCCTCGGCGCCGCAGAGCACGGAATTCAGGTTGAAGCGCCCCTCCTCATCGCGGATATGGGCAAGATCGTACCCGGTCAGGCAGCGGTTCAGTTTCGGGAAGGTCGCCTCGATCAGCTCGCGGTTGCCGGCATAGATCTCGTCGACCACGCGGTGCACTTCACCGATGCGATCGTCCCGTGCCTTGATCTGCTCCAGCTCGCCGTCGTCGATCGGACCGGAGGTCCACAGCTCACCGCCGAGCCAGACGCTGGTCAGCTCGAGTACGTGGTCACGGGTTTTGCCGTACATCACCGATCCCTGACCGCTGGCATCGGTATTGATCATGCCGCCGACGGTGGCGCGGTTACTGGTCGACAGCTCCGGCGCAAAGAACAGACCGTACGGCTTGAGCGCGGCGTTGAGCTGATCCTTGACCACCCCGCCCTGCACGCGCACCCAGCGCTCATCCGGGTTGATCTCGAGAATGCGGTTCATGTGGCGCGATACATCGACCACCAGCCCGTCGGTCAGCGACTGGCCGTTGGTACCGGTGCCGCCGCCGCGCGCGCTGAGCACAATGTCGCGAAAACGCGGTGAATCCGCCAGCTCGGCAATGCGCACAAGATCCTGCGTATTACGCGGATACAGCACCGCCTGCGGCAGAATCTGGTAAATGCTGTTGTCGGTGGACAGCACGACGCGGTTGGCATAGTCCGGGTTCAGATCACCCTCGAATCCGGCGCTCCTGAGCGCGTCAATGAAGTCGAGATAGATCTCCTTGATCGTATCGGTTTCGGCGATGCGTGGAATCATGGTGCGCCCCGTCAGCTCTGGTTAAACGCGATCCGCGTTCAACGGCAATATGGTCAGAATGCGGCGTATGATGCAAAATCGATATTTATCATTCAAACGATATATTTCGATTAATTAATAGATATATTTAAATAATGCTCGCCAACCGTATCTCCATGCGTCAGCTGCAGGCGTTTGTCGAGGTCGCCCGCAGCGGCAGCTTTACCCGCGCCGCCGAAGGGTTGCACCTGACGCAATCGACGCTGACCGCACAGATTCAGCAGCTGGAAACTCAGGCCGGCCTCAAGCTGCTCGATCGCACCACGCGCCGGGTGCTGCTGACCGCCGAGGGCGAGCGCTTTCTGCCGGTGGCGGAACGGCTGATTTCCGATTTCACCGCCGCGCTGACCGATCTTGAATCGCGGGCCGAGCTGAAACAGGGCCACGTCAATCTGGCCGGCTCACCCTCGGTGGTGACCCGTTTTCTGCCCAGCGCACTGGCACGTTTCCACACCGAACACCCCACCATCAGCGTGCACATCCGCGACGACAGTGCCGGCAGTCTCGAACAACGGGTACTGAATAACGAGGTCGATTTCGCCATCGCCGGCAACCACTCGAATCAACCGGATCTTGAGTATCGTCCACTGTTGCGCGACCGTTACGGTCTGGTGGTTTCGCACCAGCACCCCCTCGCGCGGGCGCAGACGCTGAATTGGCCGGCGATACCGGTGCGCGAACTGATCCTGTTGAGCCCGGACACCGGTATCAGGGCGCAGCTGGAACGCTTTTCCGACAGCGGCCAGCTGCCGATCACGCTCGGCGCGCCGCTGATCGAAGCCACCAACCCGGCGGGACTGGCGGCACTGATTACACAGAATCTGGGCGTTTCGGTACTGCCGGCACTGGCCGCCGACACCCACGCCTTCGCCGAGCTGCGCTTCATTCCGCTCGCGCAGCCCGAACTGGAGCGAGAGATCTGCATCATCACCCGCCGCGGCCGCGCGCTGAGCCCCGCCGCGGCAGCACTGCTGGCGTGCGTGCGCGAACATCTGGCGCGCATGTCACTGCCTGAAGGGGTACAGGTGTCCGCGGCCGGGTGAAGAGCGCGGTCTGCAGCCACCGCCTGATGCACGGCGAGAAAATGCCTCTTGAGGGAGTGGTCGATCCGGCTTCAGCGCCGATGGACGCCCGTCTCGTCCTGCGTGATCTGCCCGGCTTTCATCAGCGCGCCCAGTGCCATTTTGTAGGCTTTTTTGCTGACGCCAAACATCTCGCGGATAGCATCCGGGTCGCTCTTGTCACCGAGCGGGCAGTGGCCGCCGTGGGTGTCGAGATAGTCGAGAATCTGCTGCGCCAACGGGTCGACACGGGCATAGCCCGGTTTGTCGAGCATGACATCGATCTTGCCATCGGGCAGCAGCTGCTTGATGAAGCCGCTCAGACGTTGCCCCGGCCTGATCTCCCGGAACAGGTCCTGATGATGCAGCAGCCCTTCGTAGCGGTGGTCGATGATGACCGGATAGCCAAGGTCGGTGCGGCGCAGCACCAGCAGCTCCACCAGCTGACCCGGTTTCAGATCGGTCGGATTCTTCTCCAGGAAGCGCTCGGTTCTAGCTGACGCGGCGATCCGTTCCGAGTTGTCGATATAGAGGTATACCGTAACCCACTCGCCGGGTTTGAGCGGGCGCAGCTGCTCGGCGAACGGCAGAAACAGCTCCTTCGGCATACCCCAGTCAAGAAACGCACCGACCTTGTTGACGTCGGTGACCTTGAGGCGGGCAAACTGCCCGACCAGCGCCCGCGGCTTGCGGGTCGAGGCGATCAGAAAATCGTCCGAATCCAGATAGATGAACACCTGCAGGCTGTCGCCGATCCGGGTATCTTCGGGGACCTCGCGCCTGGGCAGCAGAATCCCGCCAGCCTCACCGCCGTCGAGGTAGACCCCGAACGGCACTTCGCGCATCACCTTGAGCCTGTTGAACTGTCCAATCTCGACCACGGAACTCTCTCTGTACCTGACTGTTGTAAAGGGGTGCCACTTTAACACGGCGGTTCAACAACGCCGAGGGGCGCGCTCGGCGCGGCTGCGAATGGTGCCTGGAGGCGGGTCAGCCTGCGCGTGCAAGCAGGTCACGCAGCGCACACGCCGGATCTGCGGCCTCGTCTGGCGTCGGTGACACGCCCGCCATGATCAGCTTGCGCGCCATCATGTGGTCGGCCGGAGCGTTGATCGACTCCACCGCGACCAGCCGCTTGCGGGCATAGCAAAACACCGAGAAACGGCCGGTTTCGATATCGCCCCGTACCACTTCGATGCTGTGCCCCTCGCTCAGCCCGGCGATCTGAAATTTGGTGTCATACTGGTCGCTCCAGAACCAGGGTACAGCCGCGTAGTGCTGTTCCTCGCCGAGCAGGGTCGCGGCCGCGACACGGCCCTGTTCGACCGCATTCTGAATCGACTCGAGGCGCACCGAACGTCCGTCGTAGAGCGGATGTTCGAAACGGGCACAATCCCCGGCCGCAACGATGCCGTTAACAGAGGTTCGACAGCAGCCATCGACCAGAATACCGTCGCGACATTGCAGCCCTGCCGACGCGGCCAGCGTCGTTTCCGGCTCCGCGCCGATCCCGACCAGCACCAGATCGGCCGCCAGCGTGCGGCCATCGGCCAGCACCACCGCACGCACCCGGTCGTTATCGCCGTCGATGGCGCGCACCACCTGCCCGATCTCCATCTGCACGCCATTGGCTTCGTGCAGGCGGCGCAGAAAATCCGATACCGTGGCGCCGGCGGCGCGCGACAGCAGCTCGCTGCCACGGTTGAGCAGCGTGACCTGTTTGCCGGCGCGGGCAAAGGCCGCGGCGCCCTCCAGCCCGATGTAGCCGCCACCGATAACCACCACATGGCGTGCAGCCGCCATCTGTGCGCGCAGTGCGCGGGCCTGCGCCAGTGTCTGCAGGTAGTGCACACCCACCAGATCGGCGCCGGGCACACTCAGTCGGCGCACCCGGGAGCCGGTCGCGATGGCGAGCTGATCCCACGCAAGCTCTCGGCCGGACGCCAGATGCAGACGCCGGGCGTGCGGATCGATCGCCTGCACAGGATCGCCACTGACACAGTCGATCGCCTGGCGCTGGAAGAATTCGGCATTGCGCTGTACCAGACGGCTCTCGTCCCATTCGCCGTTCAGGTATTGCTTGGACAGTGGCGGGCGCTGATAGGGCAAACCCGGTTCCGCCCCGACCAGCGCGAGCGAGCCTGCAAACCCTTTGCGCCTCAGCGTCTCCGCGATACTGAGCCCGGCATGACCGGCGCCGAGTACGACAATGCGCTGCGTACTCACAGGCGGCCTCTCATATCTGGGTTTCGGGGATGTTGACGACCATGCCATCGAGCTCGGCGCTGATCTCGACCTGACAGGAAAGACGGCTGGTAGCCTTGCGCTCGGCAGCGGCACAGTCGAGCATCTCGTCTTCGTTGGCTTCGACCGGCTTGAGCTTGTCGAGATAGCGCTCATCGACATAGACGTGGCAGGTCGCGCAGCAACAGGCGCCACCGCATTCGGCCTCGATACCCTCGACGCCGTTGTGGAACGCGGCTTCCATCAGGCTCCAGCCCTCCGGGGCGTCCACTTCATGGGTGCGGCCGTCAGCCTCGACATACTTGATATGAACCATGATGAAATTCCGGCTGGTGGGTCGATCCGGGCGCATTGCAGCGCCCGGCGCAGGTTGATATGCAGGAAAGGATAAGCGGCAGGATGGGCCGGATCAATGGCCGTGCCGTTAGAAAAGCCCCCGCATTCGGCGTGGAAAAGGTGACAGTCGGCCACGCTGACGCCCGGTAAACATGCCGAAAACGCGGTCGACGTTTTCGGCATGTTCGCGGCATTCTCCCGGTCCGCCGCAGGGGCGGACCGGAAGCGGCTCAGTTGCCGGCGCCGCCGTCCGGGTGCTCGTTGGCGAGGAAGAACCAGGTATCGAGCACCGAGTCCGGGTTCAGGGAAACGCTGGAGATCCCCTGCTCCATCAGCCAGCGCGCAAGGTCCGGATGATCGGACGGTCCCTGGCCGCAGATGCCGACATACTTGCCCGCCTTGCGGCAGGCCTCGATCGCCATGCCGAGCAGTTTCTTGACCGCATCGTTACGCTCATCGAACAGATGGGCGATGATGCCGGAATCGCGATCCAGTCCCAGTGTCAGCTGCGTCAGGTCGTTGGAGCCGATGGAGAAACCGTCGAAGTGTTCGAGGAACTGATCCGCCAGCAGCGCATTGGACGGAATCTCGCACATCATGATCAGGCGCAGACCGTTGTCACCGCGCTTGAGGCCGTTGCTGGCCAGCAGATCGACCACCTGCTTGGCCTCACCCGGCGTACGCACGAACGGCACCATGATCTCGACGTTGGTCAGCCGCATCTCGTCACGCACACGCTTGAGGGCGCGGCATTCGAGTTCGAAGCAATCGCGGAAGTTTTCCGAGATGTAGCGTGCGGCACCGCGGAAGCCCAGCATCGGGTTCTCTTCGCTCGGCTCGTAGCGGTCGCCGCCGATCAGGTGGCCGTACTCGTTGGACTTGAAGTCCGACATGCGCACGATCACTTTCTTCGGGTAGAACGCCGCCGCCAGCGTGGAGATCCCCTCCACCAGTTTGTCGACGTAGAAGTCGACCGGGCTGGCGTAGCCGGCAATGCGCCGCTCGATGATCTGCTTCACGTCGCGCGGCTGCTCATCGAAGTTCAGCAGCGCCTTGGGATGGACACCGATCATGCGGTTGATGATGAATTCCAGTCGCGCCAGACCGACACCGGCGTTCGGCAGGGCCTGGAAGTCAAACGCGCGATCCGGGTTACCCACGTTCATCATGATATGGAACGGCAGGTTCGGCATCTGCTCGACCGAGTTGGTCTGATGCTCGAACGCCAACTGCCCCTCGTAGGCACGGCCGGTATCGCCCTCGGCGCAGGACACGGTCACCATCTGGCCGTTGCGCAGTTTCTCGGTGGCATCGCCACAGCCGACGATCGCCGGGATACCCAGCTCGCGGGCGATGATCGCCGCGTGACAGGTACGCCCGCCGCGGTTGGTGATGATCGCCGCCGCCCGCTTCATGACCGGCTCCCAGTCCGGGTCAGTCATATCGGTGACCAGCACATCACCCGGCTGCACCTCGTGCATCGCGTCAATACCGCTGACGATACGCACCGGGCCGGAGCCGATACGGTGGCCGATCGAGCGGCCTTCGACCAGCACCTGCCCCTTCTCTTTCAGCAGGTAACGCTCGATAACGGTGGCGTTACCCTGGCTGCGCACGGTTTCCGGACGCGCCTGTACTACATACAGCTGGCCGTCGTCACCATCCTTCGCCCATTCGATATCCATCGGACGGCCGTAGTGTTTTTCGATCGTGACGGCGATGCGTGCCAGCGCCTCCACATCGGCATCACTGATGCAGAAGCGCTTGCGATCGGCCATCGGCACATCGACGGTTTCAACCGCCTTGCCGGCGCTGCCATCGTCGGTGTAGACCATCTTGATCGCCTTGGAGCCGAGCGTACGACGCAGAATGGCCGGCGTTCCCTGATTCAGCGTCGGCTTGTAGACGTAGAACTCGTCCGGGTTGACGGCGCCCTGCACGACCGTCTCGCCAAGACCGTAGGCGGCGGTGATAAAGACAACGTGCTGGAAACCGGATTCGGTATCCAGCGTGAACATGACGCCGGATGCGCCGGTTTCACTGCGCACCATGCGCTGAATACCGGCTGAGAGCGCAACCTCTGCGTGGGTGAACCCCTTGTGGACGCGGTAGGAGATGGCGCGGTCGTTATAAAGAGACGCGAACACTTCCTTGATCGCGTGCTTGATGTTGTTGAGCCCGCGGATATTGAGGAAGGTCTCCTGCTGGCCGGCGAAGGACGCATCGGGCAGGTCTTCTGCGGTCGCCGACGAGCGCACCGCCACGGCGATATCGGGATTGTCGCCCACCATCTCGGCGTAGGCCTGGTCGATGGCGGCTTCGAGTTCGGGCTGGAACTCCGCTTCCATGATCCACTGACGGATGCGGGCGCCGGTCTCGATCAGCGCCCGGGTATCGTCGGCATCGAGCGCGTCCAGCGCTGCATTGATCTTGTCAGCAAGGCCTCCATGCTCGAGGAAGTCACGGTACGCCTGGGCGGTTGTTGCGAAACCTCCGGGTACGCGTACACCCGCGTCGGCGAGGTTGCTGATCATCTCACCCAGGGAGGCGTTCTTGCCGCCCACCTTGTCCACGTCTCCCATGCCTGCCTGATCCAGGCGCAGTACATATTGCAGCAAAGCCGTTACTCCTGAATTGAACGTCCACCTGAAACTGGAACCTGCGCTCCCGGCCCAATCGTGCTCTCTCACGGGACGGTGCCAGATCGCGAGTTGTTGTTATTATCACCGAAGGCATGGATGATACTGCAGTTGAAAACAAAAATCGCCGGTGCAAAGAAATGTAATTTAACTACAAAACATCGGCGAAGCTGCAGCTAAAAACATCGTTCGGTGCGAAAAGACGACGAAACGGAATCGGCAAGACGACCCCATGAAACGAACCGCGTTCTTTATCTCCGACGGGACCGGCATCACCGCCGAAACCCTCGGCAACAGCCTGCTGTCTCAGTTCGAAGCGATACAGTTCAAGAAAATCACCCTGCCCTATATCGACACGGTCGAGAAGGCCCGGCAAACCGTTGAAAAGATCAATGCCGCCTGCGAGGCCGATGGCGAACCGGCCATCGTGCTCGACACTATCGTCGACGAAGCGGTCAGTAACGAGCTGGCGAAGAGTCAGGGCTTCAAGATCGACGTGTTCTCGACCTTTCTCAAGCCGCTGGAAAAGGAGCTGAAAACCCACTCCTCCTACACCGTCGGCAAGTCCCACGCGATTATCGAGATGAATCGTTACAAAGAGCGCATCGACTCGGTCAACTTCGCGCTCGATAACGACGACGGCGCCCGCACCCAGCAGTACGATCGCGCCGACATCATCCTGGTCGGCGTCTCCCGCTGCGGCAAAACCCCGACCTGCCTCTACATGGCGCTGCAGTTCGGCATCCGCGCCGCCAACTACCCGCTGACCGACGAGGATCTGGAGTCGCCAAAGCTGCCCGAGGTGCTGCAGAAGCATCGGCACAAGCTCTACGGGCTGACGATCGATCCGTTCCAGCTCGCCGCCATCCGCCATGAACGGCGCCCCAACAGCCGCTACGCATCACTCGATCAGTGTGACTTCGAAGTGCGTACCGTGGAGCGTCTGTTCCAGCTGCATAACCTGCCGTTCATCAATACCACCAACTTCTCCATCGAGGAGATCTCGACGCGCATCATGGCGCATACGGGCATTAACCGGCGCGGCGACTGACGCGCCGGAAAGAGAGCGTTGCCGCTTTCGCATCTGCAGCACCGGCAGCGCTTCTGCCATAATATGACGTTGGTATCGCTTTCAGGAGTCACCCATGCCGCTTTCCGAACCGGTAGAACGTACCTTGTTACACACCCGTCAGGTGGTCTGTCGCGGTTACAAGCGCCAGGACGGGCTTTGGGATATCGAGGCCACGCTGGTCGACACCAAGACCTACGAGATGCAGATGAGCGAGCGTCCCGGCGGCAAGATCCCCGTCGGCGAACCGCTGCACGAGATGGCGATTCGCATCACCGTCGATCTGGAGCTGAACATCATCGACGCGGAAGCCGTGATGGAGAACACCCCGTTCCGGATGTGTCCGAGTATCGCCGAGCGCTTCAAGGCGCTGGCCGGCCTCAAAATCGCGCGCGGTTTTACCCGCAAGACCCGCGATATGTTCGGCGGCGTACAGGGCTGTACGCACCTGCTCGAGCTGCTCGGCCCGCTGGCCACGACAGCGTTCCAGGCGACCCACCATGAACGCCAGTATATGGATGAATGGCAGGCGGGCAGCAGCAACCCGCCGCCGATGCTGAACAGCTGCCACGCCTTTGCCGAGGACTCGGAGGTGGTCCGCAGCCACTGGCCGGCCCACTACAAGCCGCACAACGAGGGCGAGGGCTGACCGCCCACGGAGGATCACGATGCTGATACATCCCGACAAATCCTGTCTGCTGCTGGTCGATATTCAGGAGAAGCTGGCGCCCGCCATTCATGAGGGCACCGCGATCATCGACAACTGCTGCTGGCTGGCGGATATCGCGTCCCGGTTGAATGTGCCGGTGCTGATCAGCGAGCAGTATCCGCAGGGGCTTGGCCATACCGTCGAGCCGCTGCGCTCGCGGGTACCGCCGGAGCAGATTGTCGAGAAGACCGCGTTTTCCTGCGCCAGCGAGGCGGCCTGCACCGATGCGATCAATGCGCTCAGACCGGGACAGGTGGTCGTGGCGGGCATGGAGGCGCACGTCTGCGTGCTGCAGAGTGCGATCGAGCTGAAGCAGCAGGCACGGGAGGTGTATGTTGTCGAGGATTGTGTCGGCTCACGCGACCCGGCCAACAAGACCGCGGCCCTCGCCCGCCTGCGCCAGTGCGGTGTACAGATCGTGACACGGGAGATGGTCGCGTTCGAATGGCTGCGCCGGGCCGGCGACGACCGCTTCCGTCACATCAGCCGCGAGTTCCTGCGCTGATTCGCATCAGTCGAGGGCGCGAATCGTCGCGAGGAAATCCTCGGGCTGAATCACCCCGACCATTGTCATCTCCGGGCGTGCCTGCCCACGGCCATCGTGGAAGATCAGTACCGGCGGCCCGAACACCTGATAGCGCCGGTTCAGCGCCTTGGCGCTGGCGTCGTTGGCGGTGACGTCCACCTTGATCAGCTCAAAGGCCGCCAGCCGCTGCTGTACCGCCGGATCGGCAAAGGTCACGTACTCAAGCTCGACACAGCTCACGCACCAGTCGGCATAAAAGTCGAGCATCACCGGCTGACCGCGATTCGCCGCCTGCGTGAGCAGCGGCTGCAGCTCCTCAAGGCTGGTGACGGTTGTGAAGTCAAGCTGCGAGCGTACGCCCTGCGCGCCAGTCGCGCCGGCCTGTGCCGCAACGATACCCTGCAGCGGGTACACCAGACTGCGACCGCCCGCGAGCAGCCCGATCAGCAACGCGACGCCATACACCAGCAGGATGATACCGACGCCTTTCCAGAGCCGGTGCCAGCCCCCGGTGTGCTCGCCAAGACGTTCAAAGACATTCAGGTACACGGCGCTGACAACGAGAATAATGCCGGTCAGCGCCATCGTCACCTGCGTCGGTACGATCCGATCCAGCATCCATACCGCCATCAGCAACAGCACCACACCAAACGCCGCCTTGACCCCTTCCATCCAGCGGCCCGCCTTCGGCAACAGCCGTCCGGCTGACGCGCCCACCAGCAGCAGGGGCACGCCCATGCCGAGGGAGAGGATGAACAGGGCCGTTCCGCCCAGCAGCGGATCGCCGGTCTGGCCGATATAGAGCAGCGCCCCGGCCAGCGGCGCCGCCATACAGGGGCCGACGATCAGTGCCGACAGTACGCCCATGACCGCAACGCCAGTGAGCGAACCGCCCTTCTGCTGTGCACTGGCCTGCGCCAGACGCCCCTGCAACCAGCCCGGCATCTGCAGTTCGTAAAAACCGAACATCGACAGCGACAGCAGCACGAACAGCGCCGCAAAGGTCGAGATGACCCAGGGGTTCTGTAACGCCGCCTGCACGTTGGCACCGAACAGACCCACCAGGATGCCGGCCAGCGCATAGGTCAGCGCCATTGCCAGCACGTACACCAGCGACAGCATGAAGGCGCGCCCCGTGCTCATGCGATGGCCGGAGCCGACGATGATGCCGGAAAGAATCGGGATCATCGGGAACACGCAGGGCGTCAGCGACAGCGCCAGCCCGGCGACGAAGAAAGCACCGAGCACGACCGGCAGCGACGCACCGCCCAACAGCGCCGCAAACCGCGCCTGCTCGGATACCGCAGCCCCCGTGCTGTCAGCTGAGGCTTGGGTGGTGCCGGCTGAATTCGTGTCGACTGCGGTATCGGCATCGGGCCAGGTCAGGCCCGCGGCGGCAACCAGCGCATCCACACTGAGGGTTTCGGTGACCGGTGGATAGCAGATTCCGCCCTCCCAGCAGCCCTGATAGCTGACCTCCAGCACCCCGCTGCTGCGGCCATCGGTACTGCCCAGCAGCAGCGACACCCGTGCCTCGTCGTAATACACCTCGACACTGCCGAACAGCGGATCATCCTTGGTCACCGTCGGCGCATCGCGCCGCCCGACCAGATCGATCCCCTCGCCCGGCACCACCACAACCTTATCCAGATACAGGTAATAATTCGGCTCTATCTGCCACACCAGATCGACCCGGCCCGGCGCCACCGCTTCACTGTGCAGGCGGTAGGCTTCGCTGACCGGCAGTGGCTGATCGCTGCTGCGTCCACCCAGACTGTCAAGCAGACCGGCATGCGCCAACGGGCTGACCATCAGCAGCAGCGTCGCAACCAGGCTCAAAAGCGGTCGGAAGAGGCAAACATTGAGGTGCAAGACGGTTATCCTTCTGTACAGCAAACGGGGTTGGCAGAACCTGTGACTGTTATTCCGTCGCCAGGTTCGATACCGCGGGGCACAGTGTACCACTGCCACTGCCGACTCGTGCATGGCATCGATGACAACAACGCCAGCACGGCCTTGCGTTCACCGGCCCTTATTCGGCGTAACCCGACCGCGCTCCTAAAACCTATGTACAGCTGTATATCGACACCGCGCTTATGGTAAAAAGATCGTCCTTGGCGTGAAAGGACGCCCCACCCCAGCCTCACGATCGTCGTCAGGACAGGAAAATGACCGATAAACGCGTAGAAGACCTTAATATCGAATCCAACACGGCGCTCGTATCGCCGGATCAGCTGAAACAGAAGCTGCCGATCAGCGAAGCCGCTGCCCGTACCGTCATGGAAGGCCGTCAGGTGATCAAGGATATCCTCGATCACAAGGACAAGCGTCTGGTGATCGTTGTGGGCCCCTGCTCGATCCACGACCCGGAAGCCGCCCTGGAATATGGCCGCAAGCTCAAGGCGCTGGCCGATGAGGTCAAGGATACGCTCTATATCGTCATGCGCGTCTATTTTGAAAAGCCGCGTACCACCGTGGGCTGGAAAGGCCTGATCAACGACCCGCATCTGAACGATTCCTTCGATATCGAAGAGGGGCTGCACATCGCCCGCAAGCTGCTGATCGATCTGTCCGAGCTCGGTCTGCCGCTGGCCACCGAGGCGCTGGACCCGATCTCGCCGCAGTACATTCAGGATCTGATCGCCTGGTCTGCCATCGGCGCCCGTACCACCGAATCCCAGACGCACCGCGAAATGTCCTCCGGCCTGTCCTGTGCGGTCGGCTTCAAGAACGGCACCGACGGCAGCCTCGACGTCGCCGTCAACGCGATGAAGTCGGTCAGCCATCCGCACAACTTCCTCGGTATCAACGCACAGGGCCAGGTATCGATCGTACGGACCCGGGGTAACGCATACGGTCACGTGGTACTGCGCGGTGGCAACGGCAAGCCGAACTACGACTCCGTCAGCGTCAAGCTGTGCGAACAGGCGCTGGAAAAGGCGGGGCTTAGCCAGAACATCATGGTCGACTGCAGCCACGCCAACTCCAACAAGGATCCGGGTCTGCAGCCCCTGGTCGCGGAAAACGTCGCCAACCAGATTCTCGAGGGCAACCGCTCGATCATCGGCCTGATGATCGAAAGCAACCTCGAATGGGGTAACCAGTCGATTCCGGACAAGCTCGAGGATCTCAAGTACGGCGTCTCCGTGACCGATGCCTGCATCGACTGGAAGACCACGGAGCGCTGCCTGCGCGAGATGAGTGCCAAGCTCTCGGACGTGCTGCCCACGCGCTGATCCCAACTTTACGGGTGTCGGCGTGCAGGCGCCGACACCCTGTCCGCCTGCACCACCGCCGCCCTTGAATCCGTAACACTCAACCGACACGGAAGGGGCTGATGACACACTCAAGCGAACGCCAACAGGGCATGCTGCTCGCCACAACCGGCGTGCTGGTATTGAGCTTCGATGCATTGCTGGTGCGCCTGACCTCCGCCGCAGGGGCCGATATCGCGTTCTGGCGCGGCACCCTGATCCTGCTCTCCGCCGGATTCATCTGCTACCTGCGCCGTGACCGGATCCACTGGCCTGCCACCCCCCGGCTCTGGCTCGCCGCCGTGTTCGCCTCGGTCTTGTACGGCTTCAACTCGGCGTTGTTCGTGTTTTCGATCAACCACACCCATGTCGCCAATACCGTCGTGATTCTCGCCAGCTCACCGCTGTTTGCCGCCGCGATCTCGTGGCTGGCATTTCGCGAAGCAACACCGCGCCGCACGCTGGTGGCGATCGTCGTCTCGATTATCGGCGTGCTGATCGTATTTTCTGCATCACTGGGTCAGCCGGGGCAGCTCGGCGATCTGCTGGCGCTGATTCTGGCCGTCTGCATGGCACTGTCGCTGGCACTGCTGCGGCGCGTACCCCAGCTGCCACGCCTGCCGCTGGTCGCAGGATCGGGGGTTGCCACTGCCCTGATGTGCTGGCCGTTTGCGGCACCGTTGCAGCTGGAGGCCGCCAGCTACGGCTGGCTGGCGCTGATGGGGCTGCTTCAGATGCCACTGGCCACGCTGCTGATCTTCAGTGCAACCCGCCACCTGCCCTCGGCCGAGGTCAGTCTGTTTCTGCTGATTGAGACAATTCTCGGGCCGCTGTGGGTCTGGTGGGCGTTAGGTGAGGAACTGCCGGGCCCGACGCTGCTCGGCGGGACACTGATCGTTGGTGCCATCGCGCTGAATGCAGTGCTGGCGATCCGTCAGCAGCGCCGACGCCGAGGGGCGCCATGAGACGCCCGAATAGTTGAGTAAAACTCAACTAATGCCAGACAAAGCATCATTTGTCGCCAACGGAATCAGACTTTAGCATTACAACTATTCCGAGGGAGGCGCGCATCCTGTCGTTGTTGTTGGGGTACACGCGCTGATGTAAGGATTCCTATCCCGCGCTTCCTTTCGGTTTTTTGCTTTTCCTTGCGTTATCTCTAGTTATCGTACTGCCGCACACTGTGCGGCATTTTTTTGTCCGTACCCGGGGTCACTGCTCGGCCCTGCTCTTCGCCTTGCGCTCATACATGCGATCATCGGCCAGCATGATCAGCTTATCGACCGAATCGGCATCGTCCGGGTACACCGAGCAGCCAACCGCTGCCGACAGGTTCAGCTCCTGTGCGTGATAAATGAACGGCGCCGCCAGCGCCTGCTCCAGTTTATCGGCAACGATCTGCGCCGCTGCCGCACTGCCCATCGCCGGCTGCAGCACCATGAATTCGTCGCCACCGGTACGTGCCACGGTATCGGTGCTGCGTACATGCGCGCCAAGACGCCGTCCCACTTCTTTCAGCACCGCATCGCCGGCCGCATGTCCGTAGTGATCGTTGATCGGCTTGAAGCGGTTAAGATCGATGAAATAGAGCGCAAACCCGACGCCGGTGCGCTGATGCAGCACGGCCAGCTGGATCAGCCGTTCCATCAGCAGACGGCGGTTGGGCAGGCCGGTCAGTGGATCATGCATCGCTTCACCGCGACTGCCGTGATAGAGGCGTACCAGAATGACCAGCAGAATCGTCAGCACGGTCAGAAAGCCGTACCCGACCAAACGTACCACCTGTCCGCCGGCCCAATAGGAGCCGACTGTCTCTACCGCGCGTGCGGCCAGTACCCAGTGTCCGTTGGGGAACACGACATTGAGTCTGGCGATACTGTCATCGAACACGTCCGGCGAGCCGAACACCATCTCCCCTTTCAGACCCAGTCCGTCACGGCCGATGATCGCGATCTCGTAACCGCTGACGTCAGGCCGAATACCGGCGTCGGCAAACAGGCTATCGGCATCGATGACCACCGATGCCAGCCCCCAGTAGCGGGCAGTCTCCGCCGGATCCGGGCGGGCGTAGATCGGCGTACGGGCGATCAGACCAAGGCCGCCCTGCACCAGCTGCAGCGGGCCGGCGAGCACGGTACCGCCCAGCGTGATGGCGCGCTCGACCGCCGGCCACTGCTGTTCATTCTTGGCGTAATCGAGACCGATGGCGTTTTCGTTGCCGTGTAACGGATAGACAAAACGGATCACATTGCCGGGCGCCAGACCGATATTGCGGACATGACGGCTGGAGCGGACGATCTCAGCGGCCAGCGCACGCCACTGTTCCGGCGAGCTGTTCGGCTCCACCGTGACGTAGCTGATCAGGCCGCTGGTCAGAAACAGTACCGAGTTGACCTCGCTCTCAATCTGCGCGCGCAGCTGCGCCAGTACCCCGAGCGCTTCGACGCGCTGAACCTGGGCCGCCCGTTCAACAACGAGACGATGAAAGTACTCGGTAATGGGGATGCCGGTCAGTACTACCAGCGTCACTGCCAGATACGGCAGAAAGCGGCGTTTGGTCTGAATGAAATGAGGCCTGGCCATCGAACTCCAACACATCAGTCGCCGGCGACGGCCGGTCAGGAGCGTATAAAAGACATATTAACGTCTCAAACCGGAGTCACAAGAAAAAAGCCCGCAAAATGTGCGGGCTCAAGTTCTGGCCGACCGGGCTGACAGGTGACCCGGGTGGCCAGCGGTTGGACCGATTGCACGCAACCGGTCGTCCCTTAACACGTCGACTCGAGGTTTAGCGGCAATCCCTGCCGCTCAGAATGCATCACCCGGGATGCGCACCCAGCCCTCCATGAGGACACGGGCACTGCGACTCATGATCGCCTTGGTCACGGTCCAGTCGCCGTTAATCTGTTTGGCCTCGGCACCGACGCGCAGCGTGCCGGACGGATGTCCGAAGCGCACGAAGTTGCGCTCACCGCCACCGGCGGCCTGATTCACCAGCGTGCCCGGCACGACCGCCGCGGCGCTGATGGCAACAGCTGCGGTCCCCATCATGGCATGATGCAGCTTGCCCATCGACAGGGCTCGCACCAGCAGGTCGATCTCGTCGGCACCGACCTCCTTACCGCTGGACGCCACATAGCTCTGCGGCCTGGCGACAAACGCGATCTTCGGCGTGTGCTGCCGGCCTGCCGCCTCATCAACGCTGTTGATCAGCCCCATACGGATCGCGCCGTGCGCCCGGATGGTTTCGAACATCTCCAACGCCTTGCTGTCGTTGTTGATCGCGTCCTGCAGTTCGGTACCGGTGTAACCGATCTCCTCGGCATTGAGGAAGATGGTCGGGATGCCGGCATTGATCATGGTCGCCTTCAGCGTGCCGATCCCCGGCACCTCAAGGTCGTCCACCAGATTGCCGGTCGGGAACATGGCCCCTTCGCCGTCGGCCGGGTCCATGAATTCGACCTGCACTTCGGCCGCCGGGAACGTCACGCCGTCGAGCTCGAAATCACCGGTTTCCTGCACTTCGCCATTGGTGATGGGCACCCGGGCGATGATCGTTTTTTCGATATTGACCTGCCAGATTCGCACCGTGGCAATACCGTTGTCCGGAATCCGGCTCGGGTCCACAAGGCCCGAGTTGATCGCAAAGGCGCCGACGGCCGCGGTCAGGTTGCCGCAGTTGCCGCTCCAGTCGACAAACGGCTTGTCGATCGATACCTGACCGAACAGGTAGTTGACGTCATGGTCGGGGCTGTCGCTTTTGGACAGGATCACCGTCTTGCTGGTGCTGGAGGTCGCACCGCCCATACCGTCGATCTGCTTGCCATAGGGATCGGGGCTGCCGATCACACGCAGCAGCAGCGCATCCCGGGCCGGGCCCGGCACCTGCGCCGCTTCCGGCAGATCGGTGAGGTTGAAGAACACGCCTTTGCTGGTCCCGCCGCGCATATAGGTGGCGGGAATTTTGATCTGGGGAACACTGGACATGAAAATGCTCCGTTGTTGTTATGGCCGTCCGCGGGCCTCTCAGTCGCCAAGAGGCCCGCGGACGGTCAGATACCCGCGTCGGGCACGGGTATCCTGTTCGCTTCGACGCCTCAGTGTGCCGCTTCCGCCTCGAGGAACTCCTTGGCGAAGCGCTGCAGCACGCCACCGGCGCGGTAGGTTTCCACCTCGGCAGCGGTATCCAGGCGGCAGATCACCGGCACTTCGACACTTTCGCCGTCGCGGCGATGGATCACCAGCGTCAGCGTAGCGCCCGGTGCGATATCACCCTTCACATCGAAGGTTTCGGTACCGTCGATGTTGTAGGTGTGACGGGTCTCGCCTTCGAGGAACTGCAGCGGCAGCACACCCATGCCGACCAGGTTGGTGCGGTGAATGCGCTCGAAGCCTTCGGCAACGATCGCTTCCACACCGGCCAGACGGACACCCTTGGCGGCCCAGTCACGGGACGAGCCCTGACCGTAGTCGGCACCGGCGATGATGATCAGGTTCTGCTTGCGCTCCATGTAGGTCTCGATAACCTCCCACATGCGCATCACCTTGCCTTCCGGCTCCAGACGCGCCAGCGAGCCCTGAATCACCTCGCCATTCTCGTCACGGCACATTTCGTTGAACAGCTTGGGGTTCGCCAGCGTTGCACGCTGTGCCGTCAGGTGATCGCCGCGATGGGTGGCGTAGGAGTTGAAGTCCTCCTCCGGCAGGCCCATCTTCGCCAGATACTCACCGGCGGCACTGTCGGCCAGAATCGCATTCGACGGCGACAGATGGTCGGTGGTGATGTTGTCCGGCAGTACGGCCAGCGGGCGCATGCCCGTCAGCGTACGTTCGGCGGCGAGAGCGCCTTCCCAGTACGGCGGACGGCGGATGTAGGTCGACATCGGACGCCAGTCGTACAGCGGGCTTTTGGCTTCTTCAACCTTGCCCAGATCAAACATCGGGATGTAGACCTGCTTGAACTGCTCCGGCTTCACGTGCTCGCTGACGATTTTGTCGATCTCTTCATCGGACGGCCAGATATCCTTCAGCGTGATCGGGTTACCATCCTTGTCGGTGCCCAGCACATCCTTCTCGATGTCGAACCGGACCGTACCGGCGATGGCGTAGGCCACGACCAGCGGCGGCGAGGCCAGGAATGCCTGTTTTGCGTACGGGTGGATGCGACCATCGAAGTTGCGGTTACCGGACAGCACGGCGGTCGCATAGAGGTCACGATCGATGATCTCCTGCTGGATCTTCGGATCCAGCGCACCGGACATGCCGTTACAGGTGGTACAGGCATAGGCGACGATACCGAAGCCGAGCTTTTCCAGCTCCGGCAGCAGACCGGCTTCTTCCAGGTACAGGCGCGCGACCTTGGAGCCCGGCGCGAACGAGGACTTGACCCAGGGCTTGCGTACCAGACCGAGCTCGTTGGCCTTCTTCGCCAGCAGACCGGCGGCCACCACGTTGCGCGGGTTGGAGGTGTTGGTGCAGGAGGTGATCGCCGCGATGATGACGGCGCCGTCCGGCATCTTACCCTCTTTTTCTTCGGCCAGCGCCTTGTCCAGATCGACGGCGATGCCACGCTCGTGCAGCGCGGATGTCGGCAGACGACGGTGCGGGTTGGACGGCCCGGCAAGGTTGCGCTCGACGCTGGAGAGGTCGAACTTGAGCACGCGCTCGTACTCGGCCCCGCTCAGGTCGTCGGCCCACAGGCCGGTGGTTTTGGCGTACTGCTCAACCAGCGCGACCTGCTCCGGCTCGCGGCCGGTCAGCTTGAGGTAGTCGATGGTCTGTTCGTCGATATAGAACATCGCCGCCGTGGCGCCGTACTCCGGCGTCATGTTGGAGATGGTGGCACGGTCGCCGATGGTCAGACTCGCCGCACCTTCGCCGAAGAACTCGAGGTAGGCCCCGACGACACGCTCCTTGCGCAGGAACTCGGTCAGCGCGAGCACGATATCGGTTGCGGTAATGCCCGGCTGACGCTTGCCGACCAGTTCGACACCAACGATATCCGGCAGACGCATCATCGACGGATGACCGAGCATCACGGTTTCCGCTTCCAGACCACCGACGCCGATGGCGATAACGCCCAGCGCATCCACGTGCGGCGTGTGCGAATCGGTGCCGACGCAGGTATCCGGGAAAGCGACGCCGTCACGGGCCTGGATCACCGGCGACATCTTCTCCAGGTTGATCTGGTGCATGATGCCGTTACCGGCCGGAATCACATCCACGTTCTTGAACGCGGTTTTGGTCCAGTCGATGAAGTGGAAACGGTCTTCGTTACGGCGGTCTTCGATGGCACGGTTCTTCTCGAACGCGTCCGGATCAAAACCGGCGGCTTCGACCGCCAGCGAGTGGTCGACGATCAGCTGGGTCGGCACCACCGGGTTGACCTTGGACGGATCACCGCCCTTGTCGGCGATGGCGTCACGCAGCCCGGCGAGGTCAACCAGCGCGGTCTGACCGAGGATGTCGTGACAGACAACGCGGGCCGGATACCACGGAAAATCAAGGTCGCGGCGACGCTCGATCAGCTGCTTCAGCGCATCGGTGAGCAGTTCGGGTTCACAGCGACGTACCAGCTGCTCGGCCAGCACACGCGAGGTGTACGGCAGCGTAGCGTATGCACCCGGCTGGATCGCTTCGACCGCGGCGCGGGTATCGAAGTAGTCAAGACCGGTGCCCTCGAGGGGCTTGCGGTATTCAGTATTCATATGACAGGTGTCCATCGGATCTGTTCAGGGGCTTGGGTGGCAGCGGCCGCCAACGCGACCGCTGCCCTTGGCTACGGGATCGTGCGACTCAGGGGCGCTGATCGATCGGTACCCACTCGGCCGACTCGGGACCCGTGTAGTCGGCGGACGGACGGATAATGCGGTTGTTGGCGCGCTGCTCCATGACGTGAGCGGTCCAGCCGGCGACACGCGAGCAGACGAAGATCGGCGTGAACAGCTCGGTCGGGATACCCATGAAGTGGTAGGCCGATGCGTGGAAGAAGTCCGCGTTACAGAACAGCTTCTTCTCGCGCCACATGACCGCCTCGACACGCTCGGAGACCGGGTACAGCACGGTATCGCCCACCTGCTCGGCGAGCTGCTTCGACCACTTCTTGATGATCGCGTTGCGCGGGTCGGACTCACGGTAGATCGCGTGGCCGAAGCCCATGATCTTTTCCTTGCGCTCGAGCATGCCCATGATCGCCTGCTCAGCTTCGTCCGGGCTCTGCCACTGCTCGATCATCGCCATCGCGGCTTCGTTGGCCCCGCCGTGCAGCGGGCCACGCAGCGAGCCGATCGCACCGGTCACACAGCTGTGAATATCGGACAGCGTGGAGGCACAGACACGCGCGGTGAAGGTCGACGCATTGAACTCATGCTCCGCGTACAGGATCAGCGATGCATGCATCACTTTCACGTGCAGCGGGTCCGGCTGCTTGTCGTGCAGGGTCCAGAGGAAGTGCTCACCGATGGAGTCGGCATCGGTTTCGGTATCGATGCGCTTGCCGTGATGGGCGAAGTTGTACCAGTAGTTGATGATCGACGGGAACACGGCCAGCATACGGTCGATCTTGTCGTGCTGCTCGCTGAAGTCCTGTTCGGTCTCCAGGTTACCCAGCATCGAGCAACCGGTGCGCATGACATCCATCGGATGCGCACTGGCGGGGATCTGCTCGAGCACGGTTTTCAGCGCCTGCGGCAGGCCGCGCATGCTCTTCAGCTTCGCCTTGTAGGCATCCAGCTCGGTGCGGTTCGGCAGTTTGCCGTACAGCAGCAGGTAGGCTACTTCCTCGAACTGGGCGTTGTCGGCCAGCTCCTTGATGTCATAGCCACGGTAGGTGAGACCGGCACCGGTCTTGCCAACGGTACAGAGGGCGGTTTCGCCGGCTGACTGCCCGCGCAGACCTGCACCCCCGAGTTTCTTCGCTTCTGCCATGGTTGTCTCCTTAATCTTGTCACCGGGGCATCTGTCGCGCCCCTCTATTCAGCGGACGCCGGATTACTTGTTCTTGCCTTCGGCGAAGAGTGCGTCGAGCTTCTGTTCGAAATCGTGATAGTTGAGGAAATCGTACAGCTCCATGCGGGTCTGCATGGTGTCGACAACCGCCTTCTGGTCGCCATCCTTGAGGATGTGTTCATAGACATTCAGTGCGGCCTTGTTGGCAGCGCGGAATGCGGACAGCGGGTACAGCACCATGGTGGCACCGTGTTCGGCCAGCTCTTTCTTGTTGAACAGCGGTGTGGCGCCGAATTCGGTGATATTGGCGAGCAGGTGCGCACCGCCGATGCCCTTGGAGAACGCGGTGTAGTCTTCCAGCGTATGCACCGCTTCGGCGAAGATACCGTCGGCACCGGCTTCGAGGCAGGCCTGCGCGCGCTCGACGGCGGCGTTGAGACCTTCCTGCTGGAACGCGTCGGTACGCGCCATGACGAAGAAGTCATCATCGGTCTTGGCATCGACCGCTGCCTTGACGCGATCGACCATCTCTTCGAGGGACACGATTTCCTTGTTCGGACGATGACCGCAACGCTTCTGCGCGACCTGATCTTCGATGTGCACGGCTGCCGCGCCACCCTTGATCATCTCCTTGACGGTACGGGCGATGTTGAACGCGCCCCCCCAACCGGTGTCGATGTCGACCAGCAGCGGCGTATCGACAGCGCTGGTGATACGGCGTACGTCTTCCAGTACGTCGTTCATGGAGGTCATGCCCAGGTCAGGCAGGCCGTAGGATGCGTTGGCAACGCCGCCACCGGACAGGTAGATCGCCTGGT
This sequence comes from Marinobacterium sp., assembly GCA_030602245.1. Taxonomy (GTDB): domain Bacteria; phylum Pseudomonadota; class Gammaproteobacteria; order Pseudomonadales; family Balneatricaceae; genus Marinobacterium_D. The sequence continues at coordinate 186,392 of JAUWAC010000001.1, read as the reverse complement.
GTCCGACGCGTGAAGCCATCATTGCGTGGTAAGCATTGATGGTACCAACGATCTGCAGCGGCTGGTTCTCAGCCAGCGCTTTACGGAAGCGCGCACCCGCAGTCAGTTTCTCAGCCATTGTTATCCCCTTGAGGTGTGGTCACGGAATTCAGCTTGTCCTCGATATTCTGACGCGCGGCACTGATATGACGACGCATCAGCATCTCGGCAAGCTCCGCATCGCGCGCTTCAATCGCATCGACAATCTGGCGATGCTCCTTGAGCGCCCGTTTCGGGCGTGAGCTGGACACGCTGAATTGGTAACGGTACATGCGTACCAGGTGGTAAAGATCGTCGCCGAGCAGCTCTTCGAGCTTGGCGTTCTTGCTGCCCTTGACGATCCGGTAATGAAAGTCGAGGTCGCCCTCTTTCTGGAAGTAGGCACGACCCTCCTGCTGCGCGATCGACAACTCGTGGGTATCGAGCAGCGCCTTGAGGCTGGCGATCTCCTCGGCGGTCATGTGCTCGGCGGCGAGCCGGCAGGCCATGCCCTCGAGCGCTTCGCGCACACGGTAGATCTCGATCAGCTCGCGCGCCGACAGCTGCACCACGCGCGCGCCCACATGCGGCTTGCGCTCGATCAGGCGCCATCCCTCGAGACGGCGGATCGCTTCGCGCAGCGGGCCACGACTGATGCCGTACAGCTTGGCCAGACCCGGTTCACTGATCTTCTGCCCCGGCAGCAGCTCGCCGGTGACGATGGAGGTGACGATCTGCCGGCAAACCCGGTCGGCCAGGGTACGGAACTCCTGGTCCGACTCGAGCTTAGCGTTCTGTTTGACTTCTGTGTTCATCGTAGCGCTTCAGGATTGTCGACAATATTGAATTGTCGACACTTTAGCGGCGCTAATCGGGAGGGTCAACCGAGATCATCGGAAATATTGTCAACATCAGACAAAAGTCTAGGGGACGAACAGGCCGGTGGCGTTAGCGGCCAAGATAACGCTCGAGCTCCTGATTCATCACCCGCGCAATCTGCCGTGGTTTCTGGAACGGCAGCGAGTGATCGGTGCCGGCGACATGGAAGTAATGCCAGTTCGGCAGCCGTTCCGCCAGCTGCAGATGCAGCTGATGCATCAGCTCCACACTCTGACCGCCGATGAAGCTGCTGACATCGCCCTGCGCCGCGAGAATCGCTTCTCTGTCGACATCACGGATCGCCCGGGTCACGGCGTCCAGCGCATGAGCAAATCCGAGCGGACGCCGACCCAGCCGGGAGACCGTCAGCTTTTCGGTCTGCTCACTGATGCGACGGTTCGGCGAAATGGTATCGAGGAACTGGCGAATACCGGCCTCCTTGTGCTCGGTGCGCAGATGTACCGCCGCCGCAGAATAGCGCTCGCGCAGCTCCACCGTGGTGTGCCAATCGGGTCGGTCCAGCGCCGCTGATTCGAGCAGGTATTGTTTGCCAACCCGGTCCGGGTGCTGCTGCTTGAACAGCATGCTGACCAGGCCGCCCAGCGAATAGCCACCCAGATCGAACTGCCACCAGCCCAGATGGTCAACCAGCGCACCGAGATCGGCGACCAGCTCCTGTACCGTAAACGGATGCTCCTCGCCGTCGGGATAATGGCTATCACCGGTGCCACGCATATCCGGCACCAGAATGTCGCTCCAGTGGGTCAGGAAGGTCTGCAGCATCTCCCAGGTATCACGCCCGCCGACCCCGGCCCCATGCACCAGAACCAGCCGCCGTCCGCTGTTCACCTCCGGGTGGCGATAGAGCCGATAACAGAGCACTTGATCCGGCAGCCGCAGAGTACGTTCGTCGATGCGGTAGTTCGCTTTCATTACCTCTCCCAAGACCCGCTATATAAAAGGTGGCCATTATAACAGCGCAACGGGCAACGCCTGCCGTCATCGCCAACACCCCGGTCGCTGCCGGGCTCGCACCGGTGCCGGGCGCACGATAAAATGCGCGCTTCGCCGTCAATATCAGGACAGTTCCGGTTTGATCACCACCTACCCTCTGCCCTACCCGCTTGATGCCCACCTCGTGCTTGACCGCCTGCGCCCGTTCGGCGACGCCGTTCTGCTCGACAGTGCACAGCCTCAGTCCGACCCTCGCTTCGGCCGTTACGACATCATCGCCGCTGCACCCGATCGCATCCTGCGCCATGACCGGGGCGACACCCGCATCCGGCGCAACGGACTCTGGCAGCAGCTCGGAGGTGATCCCATTGAGCATCTGAAGACGCTACAGGAGGAGATCGCCGTTGCGCCGGGCAGCAGCGAACTGTCGTTCTGTGGCGGCCTCATCGGTCACTTCAGTTATGATCTTGGGCGTGCCTTCGAGCGCCTGCCCAACAGTGCCGAAGACGATCTGGCTTTGCCGGAGCTGAGGGTCGGGCGCTATCTGTGGGCCGTGGTCATCGATCATCACCGCCACAGCAGCCAGCTCGTTGCCCTGCCACAGGCGGACCCGCATCAGCTGCAGATGCTGCAGCAGCTGCTCAGCGAGACGTCATCGATCACGCCGACGACCGCGTTTCGGCTGCACGGCGATTTCAGCAGCAATCTGCCCCGTGACGACTACATGCGGGCGTTCGCGCAGGTGCAGGAGTACATCCTTGCCGGTGACTGCTACCAGATCAATCTGACCCAGCGCTTCAGCGCCCGTTGCAGCGGTGATCCGTTCCACGCGTACCGGGCACTGCGCAGCCGTGCAACGACCCCGTTCAGCGCCTATCTCGAGTCCGACGATGGCGCCATTCTCTCACTGTCGCCGGAGCGGTTTCTCAGGGTATCAAGCCATGGCGACGTGGAAACCCGCCCGATCAAAGGCACACGCCCCCGTGGCGCGACGCCGGACGAAGACCGGGCGCTGGCCGATCAACTCGCCGCCTCGCCGAAGGACCGTGCTGAAAACCTGATGATCGTCGATCTGCTGCGCAACGATCTCGGCAAGGTCTGCCGCGCCGGCAGCGTACGCGTACCGGAGCTGTTCGCCATCGAGAGCTACCCTAATGTGCATCACCTGGTCAGCGCGGTGACCGGCCAATTGGCGGAAGGCTTTGGCAGCCTCGACCTGCTCCGACACTGCTTCCCCGGCGGCTCGATCACCGGTGCACCCAAGATCCGTGCCATGGAGATCATCGACGAGCTGGAGCCGCATCGACGCAGCATCTATTGCGGATCGATCGGCTATGTCAGTGCCGACGGCGCGATGGATACCAGCATCTGCATCCGCACGCTGCTGGTACGCGATGGCCAGGTGCACTGCTGGGCCGGCGGCGGCGTTGTCGCCGATTCTGTGGGTACCGACGAATATCAGGAGTCGTTCGACAAGGTGAACAACCTGCTGGCGGGCCTGCGCGAACTCTGACTCCGTCAGCTGACGCAAAAAAGCCCGCGCGCGCGGGCTTGTTCAATCAACCGGACTCAGACCGACGCCGCCGGCTCAGAGGCTCAGATCACGGTTACTCGCCTTGACGAACTCCTTCTTCAGATCTTCGTAGCTGTGCACCGCAGGGAACTGCGGAAACTCTGCGATGACGTTATCCGGTGCATGGAACAGGATACCGGCCTCCGCCTGCGCCAGCATCGTCGTATCGTTGTAGGAGTCGCCAGCGGCAATCACCCGGTAGTTCAGCAGCTGGAACGCGCGCACCGACTGACGCTTAGGATCACGCTGACGCAGTGTGTAGTCGGTGATGCGCCCCTGCCCGTCCACTTCAAGTTTGTGGCATAACAGCGTCGGAAAGCCGAGCTGCTTCATCAGCGGTGCCGCAAACTCGTAGAAGGTATCGGACAGGATAACCACCTGAAAACGCTCGCGCAGCCAGTCGACAAATTCGGCGGCACCGTCCAGCGGACGCAGCCGACTGATGGTGTCCTGTATCTGCGGCAGCGTCAGGCCGTGCTGGTCGAGAATCGACAGGCGCTGCTTCATCAGCACATCATAATCAGGAATATCGCGGGTCGTGGCCTTCAGCGCCTCGATGCCGGTTTCCTCGGCGAATGCGATCCAGATTTCCGGGATGAGTACCCCTTCCAGGTCAAGACAGGCCAGTTCCACGCTCAATTCTCCGCAATTGCTTGAAATTCGGCGAAACTGTACCCCGAAGACCGCATCCTTTCAACGCGACGCGCGCACCGGCACGGCCTCATTGCACGGCTCTGCGCGCACAGCGCCCCATCTGGCACCAGCGGAGGTCTGGTTTCCTGCGTTGCGCTCGGCAAGGCTGCAGCACCCTCGTAATACCCCCACTCACTCCCAAATGCGGGAATTGGTCTTCCCTTATTGCTGCGCAGCAATTCCGCTGCGCTTCCTTAAAATGGAGTCTGAGAAAGAACAATTGGGCTGAGTAAAACCATGGCTTTGAATACAGAACAGTGCGACCGGATCATCGCCGCCGCACGTAAGGCGGCCGCCGAGATGGGCTGCAGCATGAGCATCGCGCTGAGCGACGCCGGCGGACATCTGCTGCAGTTCTGCCGCATGGATGGCGCCTTCGCCGCATCCGCCGACATTGCACGCCGCAAGGCACACTGCGCGGCGATGTTCCGTGCCCCCAGCGATACGATCGGCAAGATCGTCCGCGAACACGAGCTGACCGGCTTCGAGCTCAGTAACGGCGGCCTGATGCTGTTTGGTGGCGGACTGCCGATCGAACAGAATGGCGAGTTGATCGGTGCCATCGGCGTCTCTGGCGGCAGTGCCGAAGAGGATGTGCGGGTGGCTGAAAAGGCGCTGGAGGTACTGGCATGAGCAGACAGCTGCGCATCGGCGTCGTCGACCAGTCCCCGATCCATGATGGCCGCCCCGGCAGCGAAGCGCTGCAGCGCAGTGTGGAGCTGGCCCGCTTCTGCGACAGTGCCGGCTACAGCCGTTACTGGATCGCCGAGCACCATAATACGCCGAGCTATGCCAGCCCCGCACCGGAAGTGCTGATCGCGGCCATTGCTGCACGCACCGAGCGCATCCGGGTCGGTTCCGGCGGCGTCATGCTGTCACACTACAGCCCATTGAAAGTGGCCGAACAGTTCTCATCCCTGCAGGCACTGTTCCCGGGACGCATCGACCTTGGCGTGGGCCGCGCACCGGGTGGCAGCAGCCTGTCGACCCACGCACTTGGCTACCCGGCTGCACCACGAGGCGCCGAGCGCTACCCCGAACAGCTCGACGATCTGCTGCAGATGCTGCGCGGCCCGCTGTCCGAGGGACACCGCTTTGCCGGTCTGAAAGCAATGCCGGGGAATGCGCTTCCGCCCACGCCCTGGGTACTGGGCTCGGGCAGTGGCTCGACACGTCTTGCCGGTGCACTGGGCGCCGGTTTCGTGCTCGCACTGTTTATCGGTACCGAGCACCGCGGCCCCGACATCATCGCCAGTTATCGTCAAGCCTTCCGTGCCAGCGGCTTCATGCGCCAGCCCGAAGCGATGCTCGCAGCCGCGGTCATCTGCGCGGACAGCCGTGAAGAGGCACGCTTCCTCGCCGGCTCCCACACCTACTGGAAAGTACAGGCATTTCTGCACGGTCGCCGCGAACCCCTGCACACGCCCGAGCGTGTGCAGGAGCTGTACCACCAGCTGCCGCTGTCTGATCAGGCCTACTTCGACGAAACACTGAATTCGATGGTACTGGGCACGCCCGAGCAGTGTCGCGAACAGCTTGAGGCGCTGGCCAACTACCATGACGTGGATGAAATTCTGGCGGTCAACGTAACCTACCGGTTTGCAGATCGCATCGCCAGCTACCGGCGCCTGGCCAGCGCAATGGAGCTGGGCGTTAACCGCGACAGTGGCGCACCGGTCTCCGCCTGAGCCCGCGGCTCAGGCATTCAGACGATGAGCTGCCGGGCTCAGTGCTCCGGCAGCTCAAGCCCCTCAAACAGCTCATCGATCTCGGCCCGGCTGCTGCAGTCCTGCACACGACGCACCATATCCGGCGTCAGATGCGGTGCGAACAGGCGGATAAAGTCGTACATGTAACCGCGCAGGAAAGTGCCTTTGCGGAAGCCGATCTTGGTCGTGCTGGGTTCAAACAGATGACTGGCATCGATCGCGACCAGATCATCATCCGGGCCCGGTTCATAGGCCATACTGGCAACGATGCCGACACCGAGCCCCAGCCGCACATAGGTCTTGATGACGTCGGAGTCCACCGCTGTAAACACGACTCTGGGCTCAAGCCCGTGGCGCCGGAACGCATCGTCGAGCTTCGATCGCCCGGTGAAACCGAACACGTAGGTAACGATGGGCCAGGCCGCAATATCCTCCAGTGTCAGCTTTGACACCTGCGTCAGCGGATGATCCTTCGGCACCATGATCGAGCGGTTCCAGCGATAGCAGGGCATCATGATCAGGTCACTGAAGTGCTGCAGCGCCTCGGTCGCGATCGCGAAGTCGACACTGCCGTCGGCGGCCATCTCGGAGATCTGCATCGGCGTCCCCTGATGCATATGCAGGGATACGTCGGGATATGACTTGATGAATTCGTTGATCGGTTTTGGCAGTGCGTAGCGCGCCTGGGTGTGGGTGGTGGCGATCGCGAGACTGCCTTTCTTCTCGTCGCTGAACTCCTGCGCCACCTGGCGGATGCTTTCCACCTTTTGCAGAATCTCATCCGCCACCGCAAGAATCGCCTCACCCGCCGGCGTAACGCGTGTCAGATGTTTGCCGCTGCGCGCAAACACCTCGACGCCGAGTTCATCCTCAAGCAGACGGATCTGTTTGCTGATGCCCGGCTGTGACGTGAACAGACTTTGGGCCGTGGCAGACACATTCAGGTCGTGACGAGCGACCTCACAGATATAACGCAGTTGCTGGAGTTTCATGGCGACAGCTTGCCCGGGCTTGTAATAAAACGATGGGTGGATATAACGCAAGAGTATATATAGCAGTGCAATCGCTTCGCGTCCAACACCTGAACACCCTTAGCATCAACAATCACACCCACCGTCTGCGCTATCTCTGCGCAGCGCAGACAGACGAATCAAAGGCGTGCGCTGAGACGACGAATCTCCTCGTCCTGCGCCACGAGGCGTTTCTCCAGCGCGTTGCAGCGCGCCTGCGCCTTCAGCACCGCATCCTCCTTCTCTTTCAGCTGTGCCCGCAGCGCATTCTCGCGCCGGGTGGCATCGGCGGAGGCGGTCATCGAGCGCTGATTGAGACGTTGCACTTCGTCTTGCAGTTCTTTAATCCGATCTTCCAGGCGCTTGTTTTTATTACGCTCAGATAGCAGATTGCTGTTGATTTTCGTCAGATCACGGTGCTGAGTCCCGACATCCTGCTTGATCGCCGCCAACTCCTCTTCGAGCGCCTTGATCTGGCTGTTCTGTGTGTCGATACGGACATCCCGCCGCGCCAGCTGACCCTGAAGGTCATGGACTTCGCGGGTCAGAGCGGCCTCCTTGCGACCGGCCTCATCCCTGACTTTGTCGAGCATGCTGCGATAATGACGCACCTCGACCTCGGCTTTTGCCGCGGCATCGACACTCTTGCGCTGTTCGTCCTTGAATCGCTGTTCGGCCGTGCGGCGGTAGTCATCGAACTGCTTGCGCAGCTGGCTCATCTCGTGCTCGAGGTTGGCGCGCTTCTGCTCTTCCTGCTTGCGTTCGGCGGTCTCGCCGGCCAGATTATTCTTCAATACCGTGATTTCGGCCTCCAGCGATTTGGCCAGCTGGCGTGCCTCTTCCAGCCGCCCACCCTGTTCGCGGTAGCGTGCCTCCAGCTCCTGCTGCACCTGCTGAGACTGCCGCAACGCCTCCTCGCTGATACGACGACTCTCCTCCTCACCGACCTCGTGCTGCTGTCGGTGCAGGTGAATGCTGGCCTGAGCCTCCTGCAGCGCCTGCTGCCAGATGCGCATGAATGACTGTGCCATCGACTCAGGCATCTCCGGCAGCGAACCCCCTCGGCCGCCCAGCTGCACCCGTCCGTTCAGCGACTGCCACCACTGATCCAGCGCCGCCTCGACATCGGAAGGCGACAGCCCGGTCTCGGTCGCGATCCGCTCCGCATGCGGCGCCTTGCCGCTCAACAACTCAGCGTCGGCGATGGAAAAAATACGGTTCAGATCCCGCTCACTCACGTTCAACATCCTGGTCCTGTTTGGTTTGACTCTGGGACGACAGCTGCTCCAGCGCCGTCACGATTTCGGATTCCAGCGGCGCTTCCACCCGCAGCGGGGTGCCGTCGGGAAGTTCCAGCTGCAGTGCCGCCGCATGCAGCATCAGGCGGCGAAACCCGAGCGCGCGAAATGTCTCGTTGATCTCGTCGCTGCCGTACTTGGGGTCGCCGATGATCGGGTGTCCGGTAAACTGGGTATGGACACGAATCTGATGTGTCCGGCCGGTCCTGGGCCGCGCCTCGACCAGCGTAGCTATGGGACCAAACCGTCTCAATACACGAAACTCGGTCAGCGAGGGCTTGCCGGACTCATCGACACGCACCATACGTTCACCGGATTTCAATTCAAAGCGCTTCAGCGGCGCGTCGATCTTTTTATCGCGCGCCTCCCAGCGGCCCTGCACCAATGCCTGATAGATCTTCTGCACCCGGCGCTGGCGCAGGACTTCGTGCAGATAGCGCAGCATGGAGCGCTTTTTGGCCAGCATGATACAGCCGGAGGTGTCACGATCGAGCCGGTGCACCAGCTCGAGGAACCGCGCATTGGGGCGTAGCTGACGCACCGCCTCGATCATGCCGAGACTGACACCGCTGCCGCCGTGGACGGCCAGACCGGACGGCTTGTTGATCACCATCAGCGCGTCATCCTCATACAGAACCGCCTGCTCAAGGTGTTCCAGCAGCCCCTGCCCGACCACCGGAGCGTCGCCCTTTTCCGGCAGGCGCACCGGCGGGATGCGGATCAGGTCGCCCGGTTGCAGCTTGTAATCCGGTTTCGTCCGCTTTTTGTTAACACGCACTTCACCCTTGCGCAGGACACGATAGATGAGGCTTTTCGGCGCTCCCTTCAGTGCCGTGCGCAGAAAATTGTCTATGCGTTGCCCACCCTGGTCGTCGTCAACGGTAATGAACTGGACGCCGCCAGCGGCGCCGGTACTCTGCTCTGCCATCGATTGTCGCTATATCCGTTCGTTGATGCTCATGGGGTTAGCTGATATATTCTAGCGATGCCGCAGGCGGTTGGCTTTAGCTATTTTTGAATCCACGGCGCCGGCCCCTCATCCACACCTTGAAGCGTGGCTGCGCACGATCCGACCGACGGCAGAAATGACGGTTTCATACGAAATCAAACCTGTTTTTACGTAACGCTTTCACGGCCTTCGCCTGATGTCCGAAGGCCCAGTTGAAGGTGGAGACGCACGCTGACCCGGAACCTGCCCCACGCGGCAGCCACAGCCAGCAACTATAACGACAGAGGTCAGCGTTTCCTCCACCGCAGATTCAATGTGCGATCCGTTTGGTCGCCATTAGCGCCCTGCCCTGACGCCGTCACCGCCATTTGCCGTGACACTCCGGGCGCGAACGGCGCAGTCGAAAAGACTGGGCGTCATCTTCACACACCGGACTGGCTCCGGCGGTTGAGCGTTGCGTTTGTTGAGAACGCATAACAACATGAAGAGAATGCTGATTAACGCAACTCAACCTGAAGAGTTGCGCGTGGCGCTGGTTGACGGCCAGCGTCTGTTTGACCTCGATATCGAATCGGATAGCCGCGAACAGAAAAAGGCCAACATCTACAAGGGACGCATCACCCGCGTCGAACCCAGCCTTGAGGCCGCCTTCGTTGATTACGGCTCCGAACGCCACGGCTTCCTCCCCCTCAAAGAGATCTCTCGCGAATACTTCAGCAAACAGCCCGAAAAAGGTCAGCGCCCCAGCATCAGGGACGTGGTCAAGGAAGGCACTGAAGTCATCGTTCAGGTCGACAAGGAGGAGCGCGGTAACAAGGGTGCAGCGCTGACGACGTTCATCAGCCTTGCCGGTCGCTATCTGGTTCTGATGCCGAACAACCCGCGTGCCGGGGGCATCTCCCGCCGCATCGAGGGCGACGAGCGCACCCAGCTGAAGGAAGCGCTTGCCGGCGTCAACATTCCCGATTCGATGGGCGCCATCGTCCGCACCGCCGGTATCGGCCGCTCCAGCGAAGAGCTGCAGTGGGACCTGGACTACCTGCTGACACTGTGGGATGCGATCACCGCCAGCAGTAAGGAACGCAAAGCCCCCTTCCTGATCTATCAGGAAAGCAACGTCGTTATTCGTGCGATCCGCGATTATCTGCGTTCCGACATCGGCGAAGTGCTGATCGACGACCCGGCCGTGCATGAGCAGGCGCTGATGTTCGCGCGTCAGGTCATGCCGAGCTACGAGAGCCGGATCAAGCTCTACAAGGAGCAGATCCCGCTGTTCAACCGTTTCCAGATTGAAACCCAGATCGAGACCGCGTTCGAGCGCGAAGTCAAACTGCCCTCCGGCGGCTCCATCGTGATCGACCCGACCGAAGCCCTGGTGTCGATCGATATCAACTCCGCCCGCGCCACCCGCGGCGGTGATATCGAAGAAACCGCGCTCAACACCAACCTCGAAGCGGCCGATGAGATCGCGCGTCAGCTGCGCCTGCGAGATATTGGCGGCCTGATCGTGATCGACTTCATCGACATGACACCGATCAAGCATCAACGCGAGGTTGAAAATCGTCTGCGCGATGCGCTGAAACTGGACCGCGCACGCGTCCAGATGGGTCGCATCTCCCGCTTTGGTCTGCTGGAGATGTCGCGTCAGCGCCTGCGTCCGTCACTGGCAGAATCCCGCGGCCATGTCTGCCCGCGCTGTAACGGTCAGGGCACCATTCGCGATACCGAATCACTGGCGCTGTCGATCCTGCGCCTGATCGAAGAGGAGTCCGCCAAGGATCGCACCGCCCAGATCCGTGCCATTCTGCCGGTCAGCGTGGCGACCTTCCTGCTCAACGAGAAGCGTCGCGAAGTCCATGCGGTGGAGCTGCGCCATGACGTTCGCGTCGTGATCGTGCCGAACCCGAACATGGAAACGCCGCACTACGAAGTGGTTCGCCTGCGTGACGACCACAGTGTCTCGACAACACACGATCCGAGCTACACGCTGCAACCGGAGCCCAGCGAAGAGGAACACGAGTCCGCCGCGACGCCGGTCAAGCGTGAACAGGCAGCCGTACAGGCGGTGGTCCCGCCGGCCCGCGCGCCGCAGCAGGTGCGCGAGGAAGCGGAACCGGCCGCCGCCGCACAAAGCCCGGCTCCGGCAGCACCGGCTACCGCCCCTGCCACCAGCGGCCCCTCGTTCGGCGAGCGTGTTGTCGCGACGCTGAAGAGCCTGTTCGGCAAGCGCACGGAAGAGCCCAAGCCGATCGAAGAGCCGAAGCAGAGCAAATCTCAGAGCCGGGATGATAAAACAGATGAGAAAGGTGGTCGCGATCGTCGCTCACGCAGCAACGGTGATCGTCGCCGTAACCGCCGCGACGACCGCCCGGATCGTCGCCGTTCGCGCGACAGCGATGAAGTGATCACCGTCGAGCAGGAGCAGGCCCTGCCCCAGATCGGCGAAAAGGAGCGCGAGCAGCGCAGCAGCGACAAGGAGAACAAGGAGAAGCCGGAAGGCCGCTCCCGCCGCCGTCGCCGCAGCCGCCGTCACACCGATTCGGATAACGGTAACGACGCTCAGACGCCGGAGCGCAGCACAGACGCCGTCGCGACGGAGAGCGCGCAGGCCGAATCCGGTAACACGGAAGCTGTCAGCACTGAGACAGCCTCCACCACCGAAGAGGAAAGCCGCAGCCGTCGCCGCGGTCGCCGTCGCCGCGCAAGTGATGAGCGTACCGCCACTCGCACTCCGGTCGACGCCGGTAGCGACGTTGCCGCTGCGGCTCAGACGGCTACCGCTGCTGACGAAACATCTGCGCAGCCGGCACAGTCCGATGACACCGCCGTCGCCGCACAGGATAAGGAAGCTGCCGCGCGTAACGAAGAGCCTTCAGCTGATGCGGCCCCGGGCAGCGATGCCAAGGGCGAAGCTGAAACAACGGCGGACGCCGAGGAGCAGGCTGCACAAGCAACCGGCAGCGAGTCCTCCGATGTCGCCGCCACCAACGCGACTGAAGCAGCCGATAGCGCGAAGGAACCCTCTGCTCAAAATGTGGAGCCTTCAGCGGGGAATGAAGAGCCTTCAGCGCCGGACGAAGAGCCCTCAGCGCAGAACGAAGAGCCCTCAGCGCAGAATGAAGAGCCCTCAGCGCAACATGAAGAGCCCTCAGCGCAGGATAAAGAGCCTTCGATTGCTCAGGACCAGGCATCCGCCGATCAGCAGGCAGAGCCGACCCCAGCGACTGATCAGGCCGACGCGGAAAAGGACGCGCCGGCGTCAGACGACGAAGGCAGCAGCAAACCACGCCGTCCTCGCGGCAAGGGTAATGCGCGTCGCAACAAGCGCGAGGAAAAAGTGCGCGAAGAGGAAGAGCAGACATCCGCTCAGACTGACTCGGCTGATGTGACCGAGGAAGCACCGAAAGCGGACACCGCTGCGGCCGAGCAGCAGTCTGAGAGCGCCCCGCTCGCTTCGGACGGCGAGGCGGAAGCGAAGTCCGACGACGCTCGAGTCACCGGTGAAAACGCCGCAAGCGACGCGGAAGCCGCGCAGCCGTCAGCGTCAGCCGAGGCTGAAACTGAGCTCAAGGCTGAGACTGAAGCGCAGGCCGTGACCGACGAAGCCACAGCAGCGTCGGAGTCGGAAGCCGCCGAGCAGGACGCTCAACCGGGCGAGGCCGATAACGCCGCACGCCGCCGTCGCCGCTCGCGTCGGGCGCCCAACGACCCGCGCGAAGTACGCCGTCGTCAGCAGGCAACTCAGGCCAGCGAGACTGATAGCGACGCCTGATCGCCCCACCCGGGGCGGTCCCGCAAAAAAGCCCGATGAGGACGACTCATCGGGCTTTTTCGTGTCTGGCATTTGTTTTTGCTTGTTGGCTGACGCTGGCATCGCTTCAGCGCATGCACAACAGGTTTGTGATCCGCTGTCAGCTGTTATCCGCCCTCGGCGCTCCAGCATCGGCAGACCGGCATTCCCCTCAGGGCTGCACGGTCGGCGGATAAAAACCGGGTTCTACCTCAAGCTCGATCGCGAATGCTTCCCGTACAGAGCGACGAATCCGTCCGGACAGCGCTTCGATCTGCTGTCGATTACCGCCACCATAATTGACCAGCACCAGCGCCTGATGTCGGTGTACACCGACCGCGCCACCGCGATACCCTTTCCAGCCCAGCCGATCGATCAGCCAGCCAGCAGCCACTTTGTAGTGCCGACCATCAGGGTACGCGACAAGGTCAGGAAAGCGATCGCGCAGCTGCTGGTGGTGCGCGGCATCAATCAGCGGGTTCTTGAAGAAGCTGCCGGCATTGCCGATCTGTGCCGGATCCGGCAGCTTGCTGCGCCGGATACGGCATACCGCCTCGAAGACGGCGCGCGGGTGAGGCTCACTCTGATCTGCCAGGGCCTGTCGCAGCGGCGCATAGGTCAGAACCGGTGCCGGCCTGCGGTTCAGCCGCAGGCGTACCCGGGTAATCAGGTAGCGTCCGGGGTTGCGCTTGAACAGACTGTCCCGGTAGCCAAACGCGCAGTCCTCGCGGCTAAGCCAATAGTGCTCAGCGCTGGACCAATCGAATACCTCGACCGCTTCCAGCCGATCGCCGATCTCGACGCCGTAGGCGCCAATATTCTGCACCGGCGCCGACCCGACCGCGCCGGGGATCAGCGCCAGGTTCTCGAGGCCGAAAATATCCTCATCCAGCAGCGCTTCGACGCTGGCATGCCAGTTCTCCCCCGCGCCCAGCGTTACCCGCACCTCATCGCTGTTCAGCGTTTCGATGCGACGGCCCCGCAGACGGATCTGCGCGACAGTGCCGGGGATTTGGTCCGCCAGCACCAGATTGCTGCCGCCACCCAGCCACAGCAGCGGCTGAGGCTTGCGCCTTATATCGGCATGCAACTCTCGCACCTGATCCAGCGTATCGATCGCGACGAAACGTTCGGCGACGGCATCAAAGCCAAAGGTATTCAGAGCTTTCAGCGAATAGCCGTGCTGATAGGCGAGACTCAACGCAACAGCTCCTGACGCAGATGCTCGAGCAGACCATCAGCGGCGGCTTCGACCAGATCGAGTACCTCCTCGAAGCCGCGATCGCCGTGGGTGTAGTACGGGTCGGGCACTTCAGCCCCATGGAGACCGGCGAAGTCGAGGAACATGCCGAGATGACCCTCGTAATGCGAGGGGCAGATCGCCTTCAGATTGGCGTAATTCTGCCGATCCATCGCCAGAATATAGCGATAGCGCTCGAAGTCCTGTGTGCTGACGGCGCGCGCGCGCAGCGGCGACAGGTCGTAGCCACGCCGCAGGGCGACCTCGGTACTGCGCGGGTCCGGCGGATTACCCACGTGATAGGCCGCAGTACCGGCCGAGTCCACCTCCAGCCATTGCGCCAGCTGAGGCTCCTGCGCCAGCTTGTGCAGAAATACGCCATGCGCCGTCGGCGAGCGGCAGATATTGCCCAGACAGACGAAGAGCACACCGGTTTTCTGCATCACTGCGCCTCCAGCAACTGCTGTAACCGCGCCAGATCCTCCGGCGTATCGACGCCGGCCGGCGGCGCCTCGCGCGCGGGCTCGACATGAATGCCAACACCGTTATACAGCGCGCGCAGCTGTTCGAGGCACTCCGTCAGCTCCAGCGGCGCCGGCGGCCAGGTCACGAAATCGTTGAGCAGCTTGACGCGGTAGGCGTACAGGCCAATGTGACGCTGCCAGGAAAATCCGCTCGGCATGTCATGCAGCGTGCCGCCCTGAGCCTGTGCGGCATCGCGCGGCCAGGGCATCGGTGCCCGGCTGAAGTAGAGCGCCATGCCACGGTGATCGCTGACCACCTTGACGACGTTGGGATTGAGCAGTGCATCGAGACTCTCGATCGGCTCGGACAGCGTCGCAATCCCCGCCTCCGGCACCGCCATCAGGTTATGGGCCACCTGATTGATGATCACCGGCGGGATCATCGGTTCATCGCCCTGCACGTTGACGACGATGTCGTCCGCGTAAAAACCAAGTGTACTGACCACTTCCTGCAGACGATCGGTACCGGAGGGGTGGTCCGGCGATGTCATGCAGACTTCCGCGCCAAATCCTTCGGCCACCTCGGCGATGCGTGCGTCATCGGTGGCGATGATGACGCGGCGCGCCTCGCTCTGGCAGGCGCGCTCGTAGACGTGCTGCAGCATCGGACGTCCGCCGAGCAGGGCCAGCGGCTTGCCCGGGAAACGACTGGATGCGTAACGGGCCGGGATGACGATGGCAAAACTCATGGCAGTTATTTCTCGGGCAGGCGTTCTTCGGCGGTCAGGGTGCGGGCTTCGCTCTCGAGCATCACCGGGATGTCGTCACGAATCGGGTACGCAAGTCCACTGGTGCGGCAGATCAGTTCGTTGGTGTCGCGATTCCACTCTACCGGCGCCTTGGACACCGGGCAGACGAGGATATCAAGCAGTTTCTGGTCCATTACGGACTCCCCTGTCGGATGATTGCAAACGGATCAGCGCGGCGCGGAGCCAGTCGAGGAACTCGGGTTCCAGCTCGGCTTCAACACGCAACGCCCAGCTGTCGGGCGGTGCCCAGCCGACGCATTTGACCGCATCTTTTTCGGTCATCAGCAGCGGCAGTCTGGGTTCAAATTCTAACATTTCCGGGCGCAGTGATGCGTGATCCGGCAGCGGATGCTCGATTGGATCAAATCCGAGCGCCCTCAACGTGGCAAAAAAGCGCGGTGGATGACCGATGCCGGCGACCGCATGCACGCGTCGTGCTCCTCTCCACTCGCTCGCCGGCAGCGTCTGCCCACTCGCGAGCGCGACCAAAGCCCCGGGACGCAGCCGCATGCGAGTGGCACCGGGCCAGTCGAAACCACCGTCGCCGTTGAGCACCACCCGGTCAACCTCGCGCAGGCGCTGAGCGGGCTCACGCAACGGCCCCTCCGGCAGACAGCGGCCGTTGCCGAGTCCCCTCGCCGCATCGACGACGGCCAGTTCGATATCACGCCCCAGTGCATAGTGCTGCAGACCATCGTCACTGATCAGCACATCACAGTCATGGGTCTCGAGCAGCGCGCGTGCTGCAGCGGTGCGATCCGGATCGATATAAAGGGGCACCCCGGTGCGGCGCACCAGCAGGCAGGGTTCATCCCCGCCCTCGACCGGGTCGGTATCGGCGCCAACCGCGAACGGCAGATGCGGCGGCCGGGCACCATAGCCCCGACTGACCACCCCCGGTCGGTAGCCCCAGCGACGCAACTGCTCGATCAGCGCCAGCGTCAGCGGCGTCTTGCCGCTGCCGCCCACGGTAATGTTGCCCACGATGATGACCGGTACCGGTGCGTGCCACTGCCGTGCTTCGAGGCGGCGCCGACGGCGTGCCGCCAGCGTACGGTACAGTGTCGACAGCGGGCGCAGCAGGAACAGCCAGCGCGAATGACGGTACCAGGCGTGCTCAAGCCCCATCAGCGGTTTTCCGGTTCCCGGGTCGTGATGCTGAGCTGACTGAATCCAAGCTGCCCGGCCACATCCATCGCGGTGACCACCGCCTGATGTGGCGTCGTGGCATCGGCGGTAATGACCAGCGGCAGCGTCCGTGCATCGCCGGCGATTTCCGCAATCGCCCTGCGCAGCGTGCTCGCCTGCGTGTTGACCAGCGCCTGGCCATTGACGCTGTACTGCCCTTCGGCATTGATCAGGATATCGATGCTCTCGACATCGGTGACCGGCGTCGCCGCAGCCGCCTCGGGCAGGTCGACCTCGAGGTGGGTTTCCTTGGTAAACGTCGTCGAGACCATAAAGAAGATGAGCAGCAGGAACACCACATCGATCAGCGGTGTCAGGTTGACGTTGACCTCTTCGCGGCGCTGGCGTTGGAATCGCATCAGCGCGCCCCGCCGTGGCTGTCAGCGGAAGTCGACATCACGCTCTCCGTGCACCATTTCCACCAGCTTGATCGCTTCCTGCTCCATCGTCAGGACCAGCGTATCGACCTGACGCTGAAAGTAGCGGTGCAGCACCAGCGCGGGAATCGCGATCGACAGGCCCGCCGCGGTCGTGATCAGCGCTTCGGAGATACCGCCGGCGAGCACATTGGCGTTGCCGGTGCCCTGAATCATGATTTCGGTGAACACCTTGATCATGCCGATAACGGTACCCAGCAGCCCCAGCAGAGGCGTGATCGCGGCGATCGTACCCAGTGCATTGAGGAAGCGTTCCAACTCGTGCACGACGGCCGTCGCCGCTTCCTGAATACTCTCTTTCATCACGTCACGGCCGTGGGCGGAGCTGTTCAGCCCGGCCACGACGATGCTGCCCAGCGGGCTCTCCTGCTTGATGACCCGCATCCGCTCCGGTGTCATCTCTCCGCTGCGTACCAGCTCCCAGACCTGCGCCAACAGGCCGGTCGGCACCACGCGAGACGGACGCAGCGCGATCAGGCGCTCGATCACGATTGCCAGCGCCAGGATGGAACAACCGATAATCGGCACCATCAGCCAGCCACCCGCCTGAATCAATTCGAACACGACGTCTCCTCCCGTCTATACCCAGCGCTACTCTACCACAGCGCTCGCGACCCTGAGTAGGGCCTTAACCCGCTGTCCAGTAACGCCTTTTTACCTCACGCTGGCCGGTGGCCGGACACCCGGGACGGTCTTCCAGCAGCAGCGCGCCTTCCTGCGCGGTATCACGCACCTGCGCCTCTATCGCATCGACTCGCTCCAGCACCTCGGTGGCGGGATGACCAAAGCGGTTAAAGCGCCCCCGACTGAAGATCACCTGCTTCGGCTGCAACCGTTGCAGCCATTGCTCAGAGCTTGCCGTTGCACTGCCGTGGTGGCCGGCAAGCAGCCAGTCGACCTCGGGCAACACGGACTGCGACAGCGCCTGCTCACCCGGGAAACCGAGATCCCCCGGCAACAGCAGCGTGCAATAACGCCCCTCAACAACGACCACGCAGGAGCGCTCGTTATCACCGCGCACACCAGCCGCCTGCAACAGCTGAATAGATACACCATCGATACGCAGCGGTGCGGCGTCGGCGCAGTCCCGCGCAGCCAGCTCCTCAAACATGTCGGGCTGTCCGCTGATCAGGGTTCCGATCTCGATTCGCTGACGCAGTGCTTCAAGACCGCCGCTGTGATCACTGTCAGCGTGACTGATCACCACCTGATCGATACGCGCGCGGTTCTGGGCCCGCAGCAACGGCGCAATCGCATAGGGGAATACCGATCCTCCGCCGTTATACCCCGGCCCGGTATCGTACAGCAGCGTGCTGTGCGCCGTTTCCACCAGCACCGCCAGCCCCTGACCGACATCAAACACCCGTGCACGGAAGCTACCCTCGGCGGGCAATCGGACAGCGGTGGTCAGCAACGGGAACAGCAGGACGACACTGAGCCAGCGCCAACGCAACGGAAACGGCGTCAGCCACCACGCGATCGCCAGCACCGACGTTGCGACGGCAACCCAGGAGGGTTCGGGCAGCGCCAGATAGAGGCCCAGCTCATCGCGCGCCCACGAGAGTCCGCGCCAGAAGCCGTCAATGCCCTGACTGATCGTCGCCGTCAGCCAGGGCAGCCCCATCATCACACTGACGGGCAGCAGCAGCGGCAACAGGCTAACGAACAGGGAGGCCAGCGGCAGCGCGATGCAGTTTACCAGCGGGGCCAGCAGTCCGATCTGCTGAAACAGCAACGCGGTCAGGGGCAACATGCCAACAAACAGCTGGGCCTGCAGGCGCCACCAATCACCGGCCATCCGCGTTCCGCTGCGCTTGATACCGGTCATCCAGATCAGCAGTGCCACGGCACCAAAGGACAACCAGGCCCCGGCTTCCACCACCGCCAGCGGCTGCCACAGTGTGACCAGCACCAATGCGACCCGCCAGCGCTGCCAGGCGCTGATCGGGCGCAACAGCCATTCGCCACCGAGGAACACCGCGACCATGATCAGCGCGCGCTGAACCGGCAGTCCCATGCCCGCCAGTAGCGCATACGCAGTGGCAAAGCCAAGTGCCAGCAGGATCGCGGCTCGACGCACCGTCAGCGCGCTGACACCCAGGTACAGAAGCGGCAGACAAAGTCCCCGTGCCAGCAACACACCGATCGCAGCGATCAGCGCCACATGCAGGCCACTGACCACCATCAGGTGGGCGGTGCCGGTCTCGCTGAGCAGGCGCCACTGACCGTCACTCAGACCGGCGCGATCGCCCAGCGTCAACGCGCGCAGCGTGGCCGCGGCAGTTGGCGAATAAACCGCATCGATATGATCGCCCAACGTCTGACGCACTGCCGCCAATGAAAACCGGCTCGACTCACGCGTGCGCAGCGTTCGAATATAGCCGCGGGCATCGATCCCCTCACTCAGGTAGCGTCGTTCGCTGTCAAACGCATGCGGGTTACTGAGTCCACGCGGAGGAAAAAGACGCACAACGGCGTGCAGTCGATCACCCGCCTGCAACCGCGTGCTGGTGTCATAATATGAAAGTTTCAGGCGTCGCAGTCGGGCGATGGGGCCGGACGTGTCATCGACGGCGATCACTGCCACGGTGAAGCTCTGCCGTCGCCCCTGTCGGCTGACCAGCGAATCGATCTGCAGCTGCATGCCGACGTCGCTGCGCACATAGGCATCGGGCAGACGATGGCTCAGTTGCCAGCCGCCCCACAGCGCAGCATACAGGCTGGCGGCCACAAATATGAACAGGGGCCGCTGCCAGCGTCGCCGACGCATCAACGGCAGCAGCAACAGCAGCAAAACGGGCAACCAGGCCAACCGGGGCAGCCAGGCGACCAGCAGCAGAGCGCTCAGGTACGGGATCATCCTTGATCTCCGTTATTGGATTATCGGGACACACTCGGCATAATTGCCCCTCGAAATCGAGACCAAACGCCTACAGTATGCCGCGCAAATTATTCAAGAAGTACATGCCGGATCAGCACAAACTGCGCGCACATCCATCGTTGCGCTGGCTGGGCGACCATCTGCATAACCCCAATCTGTGGCATCTGACACGCAAATCGGTCTCGCGTGCATTCCTCATCGGCCTGTTCTGCGCTTTCCTGCCCATTCCCGGGCAGATGCTCGTCGCCGCAGTACTGGCCCTTATGCTGGCCGGCAATCTGGCAGTATCGATCGGCCTCGTCTGGCTGACCAATCCGCTGACGATGCCGCCAATCTTCTATTTCACCTACCGCATCGGCGCCTGGCTGCTCGACACGCGCGCGCGTGAAGCGGTGGCATTTCACTGGGATCTGGCCAGCCTGCAGAGTGAATTGTCGGCGATCTGGTGGCCGCTGCTGCTCGGCTCGGTACTGACCGGTTTTGTCGTTGCCTCGCTGAGCTACTTCGCGATCCAGTGGTTCTGGATCTGGCACGTCAACCGCAGCTGGCGCAAGCGCAAGAGCGATCGCGCCGCACGCCGCAACCGCACCGACACGCACGACTGACGGCCGGCGTCACTGCCCTGCCGGCCACGGCAGCAGCTGCCCATCGCGAATTTCCAACACCCGGTCCATCCGCTGGGCCAGCGCCAGATCATGGGTGACGGTGACAAACGCAATCCCTGATTCCCGATTCAGCGTATCCAGCATCGCCTCCACGTCCTGCGCCGTGTGGCGATCCAGATTGCCGGTCGGCTCATCCATCAGGACACAGGCGGGCTTGCACACCAGCGCACGCGCTATCGCCACGCGCTGACGTTCGCCGCCACTGAGCTGCCCCGGTTTGTGTTTCAGCCGGTGTCCGAGTCCAACCTGCTCGAGTAACGCCTGCGCCGCCTCACGGGCCACCTTCGGCGCCTGGCGCGCAATGAGCAGCGGCATCGCCACATTTTCCAGCGCACTGAATTCGTTGAGCAGATGGTGAAACTGGTACACAAAGCCCAGGTGGCGATTACGCAGACCCGCGCGGCGCACTTCCGAAACAGCATACAACGACTCCCCGCCGACCTGTACCTGCCCCCGGTCCGGGCGATCCAGCCCGCCGAGCACATTCAGCAGGGTGCTTTTGCCGCTGCCTGACGTGCCGATAATCGCCACCTTCTCGCCCGGGCGTACCACGAGCGAGGCGCCTTCGATAACCGGCATCGCCCGTCCCGCTTCAACATAGCTCTTGTGAATTTCGCGCGCGTCGAGAACCGCCTCACTCATAACGCAGTGCCTCCGCCGGTTGTGTGCGTGATGCCCGCCATGCCGGGTAGATCGTGGCCAGGAAACTGATGGTCAGGGCCGACAATGTAATCAGCGTAACGTCGTCCCACTGCAACTGGGACGGCAGATAACTGATGAAATAGACATCGGCCGACAGGAACTGGATACCGAACGTATGCTCGACCCAGGCCACCAGATCGGTCACCGTCAGCGCCAGCAGAATGCCCAGCAGCGCGCCCAGCAGTGTGCCGATCACACCGATCACGACACCCTGAACAATGAAAATGCGCATGATCGTCAGCGGTGTCGCCCCCATCGTGCGCAGGATGGCGATGTCGGCCCGCTTGTCGGTGACGACCATGACCAGTGTCGAGACGATATTAAATGCCGCCACGAAGACGATCAGGAACAGCAGCAGACCGATCATGCGTTTCTCCAGCTGAATCGCCTGAAACAGGTTACCGTGCGTGCGCGTCCAGTCACTGGCACTGAGCAGCTGTGACTGCTCTTGCGCGATGGCCCGAACTTTCAGCGGTGCCTGAAACAGGTCATCGAAACGCAGTCGCAGGCCGTCCACCGTGCCGGGCGTCATCCGCTTCAGGCGCGCGGCATCCGCAATATGGACATAGGCGAGATTCGCATCGAGTTCCGCCCCCACCGAGAATACGCCGGCAACGGTAAAGCGCTTCAGGCGCGGAGTAATCCCGGCCACGCTGACCGACGCCTCCGGCAGCACCAGTGTGACCTTGTCACCGACACCGGCAGCAAGGTAGCGCGCCAGCAGCTCGCCGAGAATGATGCGGTACTCACCGGCAGCCAGATCATCCAGCGCACCGTGCGCCAGATGCTCGCCGATAATCGAGACATCCGGCTCCCGTGACGGGTCGATACCGTTTACCAGCACGCCCTGCACCCGGCCGGCATGGGTCAGCATCCCCTGTGCCTGAATATAGGGCGCACTGGCGATCAGGCCCGCTGTGCCGGCGATCTCCTGTGCGAGCTGCTCCCAGTCGCGCAGCGGCTCACCGTAGCCGCCCAGCGTGGCGTGGGGCACCATGCCGAGGATGCGTTGCTTGAGCTCACGATCAAAACCATTCATCACCGAAAGCACGACGATCAACGCTGCTACGCCCAGCATCAGGCCCAGCATCGACACCAGTGATATGAAAGAGATGAAGTGATTACCGCGCTTGGCCGCGGTGTAACGCAGGCCGACGAACAGCGAAAGCGGTTTATACATGCCAGGTTCTTAATTCCATGCGGGCGACTAACGGCCGCCACTCAACTTTGTTTATACTCAAATCCATTCCCGACACCGGACGCGGGCGCCGCAGCCAGCGACCCGACAACAAGAAAGGAGCCATCCGTGGATCAGGACCGTCGCCAATTCTACCGCATCGACCACCCCGTCGTGCTCGACTACCAGGTAGTTGAAGAGGCCGATGTTGCGCGCTCATCACAGCCCTATCAGTTCAATGTGTCGCCCTACTTCCTGCTGCAGAGTCAGCTGGCCGAAATCGACTCCGAATGCCAGCACCTGATCTATAAAATCGCAGAGTCTACCCCACATCTGGCCACGTATCTGCAACATCTGAACAAAAAGATCGACCTGATCGGACGCACGCTGACCGGCAGCAATCTGGATCACGAGCCCGGTCGCGAGCAGATCTTCAACCTCAGCGAAGGCGGCCTGTCGTTTCTGAACGACAGCGCGCTCGACGCAGGCGCACCGCTGGCGATCAAGCTGATCTTTCCGGAAAACGGCGTCGGCCTGCTGCTGTATGCGCGTGTACAGCGCTGCGAGCCGGTCGTTACCGAATACGAGATCGGTATTTCGTTCCTGAAAATGCCGGAAAGCTGCCGCACGCTGCTGGCACGCCTCATTCTTGAAGCCCAGGCGCGCGAGCGTCAGGCTCAGCTTTCGTGACAGACCCGCATATGACAGATACAGGCCACAAGGGTTCCGGCAAACACTCGCGTCTGCTGCACCACCTCGGCGTCGCCGTTGGACTGTCCGGACTGATACTCTGGTTCTGGGCCGGTCGCTCGCTCGGCTTTCTCGACTGGATGACCGCACTGTTTCCGGCGCAGCATGCCGGCGCCGGGCTGATGGTCGGCATCATGCTGATGATGCTGCCGGCGCTGCTGCTCTACCGCCAGTACAACCGCTGGCTTGAATCCCGCCTGCGAATTACCGGTCGTTACTACGAAGACGACTTCTATCGCGACGACACCAGCCGGAACAACGACAGCGACAGCTGAGCTATAGATTGCGGCGCACGACAACGCAAAAGGGGCCCGCAGGCCCCTTGTTCAATCCGCCGAGCCGTACTCAGAGGTTGTCAATCCGGTTCAGACCGGCGATGGCGGCAACGCGATAGGCTTCGGCCATGGTCGGGTAGTTGAAGGTTGTGTTGATGAAATACTTCAGCGTATTCGCTTCACCCTTCTGACTCATGATCGCCTGACCGATGTGCACGATCTCGGACGCCTGGTCACCGAAGCAGTGAATGCCCAGGATCTCGAGCGTCTCACGGTGGAACAGGATTTTCAGCATGCCGACCGGCTCGCCGGAGATCTGCGCCCGCGCCGTATCCTTGAAGAACGCCTGACCGACCTCGTACGGCACCGCCTCAGCGGTCAGCTCCTCTTCGGTCTTGCCGACAGAGCTGATCTCCGGAATCGTGTAGATACCGGTGGGCACCTCGTTGATGTAACGGAAGTCTTCGCCGTCGAGCAGATCCGCGGACGCGGCCCGGCCCTGATCCAGCGCGGCAGAGGCAAGGCTCGGCCAGCCGATGACGTCACCCACCGCGTACACGCCCTCGCACTCGGTACGGTAATGGTCATCGACCGCCAGCTGGCCACGACTGTTTGCTTTCAAGCCGATATTTTCAAGGCCCAGGTTCGCCGTGTTGCCGGTACGGCCGTTACACCACAGGAACGCATCCGCGCGAATGCGCTTGCCGGATTTGAGGTTGATGATGACGCCGTGTGCATCGCCAACAACCGATTCGTACTCTTCGTTGTGACGGATCTTCACCGCGTTGTTGCGCAGGTGGTAGCTCAGCGCATCGGAGATTTCACCGTCGAGGAACGACAACAGGCGATCACGGGTATCGATCAGATCCACCTTGACCCCAAGGCCACTGAAGATCGACGCATACTCACAGCCGATGACGCCGGCACCATAGATCACCAGCGTACGCGGCGTATGGCTGAGCTTCAGAATGGTATCGGAGTTGTAGATTCGCGGATGGTCGAAGTCGATATCGTCCGGGGTATACGGACGGGAACCGGTGGCGATGATCACGTTGCGTGCGCGCAGCACTTCACGCGCCTCGGAGCGTCCCTCGATGACGATCTCGCCCTTGCTGCGGAACTGCGCCCGACCAAAGAAGACATCCACTCGGTTGCGCGCGTAAAAGTTGGTGCGCAGCATCACCTGGTTGGAGATCACCTTCTCGGCGCGGTTGAGGACCTTGGGAAACGAAAACCAGCGGGGTTCACCGATATCGCGGAACATCGGGTTGGTGTTGAACTCGATGATCTGCTTGACAGAGTGTCGCAACGCCTTGGACGGGATCGTCCCCTTGTGGGTACAGTTGCCGCCAACGGTATCCTGCTCTTCGACTACCGCGACACGCTTGCCCTTCTTGGCTGCGCTCATTGCGGCGCCTTCACCGGCGGGCCCCGAACCAATCACGACGACATCATAGTCATATACAGCCATTCATCTCCCCTTCTGCAGTCCTGTCATGACGAGCATCGCGGCAGAGCATAGCGCCTCTGCCGCTGCGCGCCCATTACGCTTTAGAATTATGAACGTCCGGCCTTTACTTCGTAGGCCAGCTCTTCCTCGATTGCCTTGCGCGTTTCGCAATCGTCACGGCGCTTCTCTTTCTCGCAGCGTTCCTTGTCGCCGCCGCAGATGTCGCAGGCCGTTTCCATGCCCAGTGCGCTCATACCGCCACAGGAACCTGTGATCGGTTTGCGCCCCAGCAGTACACCCACGGACATGGCGACCACGATCACCATCAGCGCCACGAACGTAAGAATCATGATATCCATCAGTTCACCTCCTGCAGGTAGTGGTCAAATTCCGGTGTCGCCTTTTCAACGAAACCGTCCGCCTGCTTGATAATGAAAAAGGCAGCGATGCCCTGCTCGACAGCAAAGTCATACCCCGCTTCGTCACCGAGCACCATCAGGGTGGTGGCCAGCGCATCCGCCTCCGCGCAGCGCTCACGCAGCACCGTCACGGATGCCAGTCGGTGACGGATCGGGTAGCCGGTGCGTGGATCGATGGTATGCGAAAAACGCTGACCATCTTCTTCGAAATAGTTGCGGTAATCACCGGATGTGGCGATACCGACATCGCTGACCGCAATGACGCGCTCGACCTGACGCTCACCGGCCACTGGGCTTTCGATCGCAATCCGCCAGGGCTGGCCATCCGGCTTGTGTCCGGCCGCGCGCAACTCACCCCCGATCTCCACCAGATAACTTTCGACACCCTGCTGCTGCAGAAGTGCGGCCAAGCGATCCACGGCATAGCCTTTGGCTATCGCGGACAGGTCGACATATTGATCGCCTCTCTTGGCGAGCTGCCGCCCTTCAAGCGACAGGTTGTCATAGCCGGTGCGGGCACGGGTGGCATTGATCGTGTCCGCTGACGGTGCCTTAATGATACGCCCATCGGGACCGAAGCCCCAAAGGTTGACCAGAGGCCCCACCGTTACATCAAAGGCACCGTTGCTCAGGGTGCTGATTCGCAGCGCTTCGCCCACAACCTCCGCCAGCGCCTCAGACACCTCCATCCGGGTACCGGCCGGCGCCTGATTGAAGCGCGACAGTTCCGAATCCTCGATGTAGGTCGACATCTGCCGGTTGATCTCGACCAGCAGTGCCGCCACCAGCGGGCGCAGCTCTTCGACCCGTTCAGGGCGCGTATCCACCCAGCGCAGGCTGAAGCTGGTGCCCATGGTGAGACCATCGAAACCGATCACCTGTGCGTCCGGCGTGCGTTGACAGCCGCTCAGAACGAAAACGGCCAGCAGCAGAGCTGCCGGCCATTTCAGGTAGTGTTTCACTACGGCCATCCGATCAACCACCGAAGTCGTCGAGCAGGATGTTTTCCGGTTCTACGCCGAGGTCTTCCAGCATCTTGATGACAGCGGCGTTCATCATCGGCGGTCCACACATGTAGTACTCGCAATCTTCGGGCGCGTCGTGATCCCGCAGATAGTTTTCGTACAGTACGTTGTGGATGAAGCCGGTGTAACCGGTCCAGTTGTCCTCCGGCAGCGGATCGGACAGCGCCAGATGCCAGGTGAAGTTCTCGTTCTCCTCGGCCAGCTTGTCGAACTCCTCGACATAGAACGCTTCACGCAGCGAGCGTGCACCGTACCAGAAGGAGATCTTGCGCTTGGAGTTCAGGCGCTTGAGCTGGTCGAAAATGTGCGAGCGCATCGGCGCCATGCCGGCACCACCACCGATGAAGACCATCTCGTTGTCGGTATCCTTGGCGAAGAACTCACCAAACGGACCGTATACGGTGATCTTGTCACCCGGCTTCAGGCTGAAGACATAGGACGACATCTGGCCCGGCGGAATGCCCTGGCTGCCCGGAGGCGGAGACGCGATACGGATGTTGAACTTGACCAGACCTTTCTCTTCCGGATAGTTCGCCATCGAGTACGCACGGATAACCGGCTCGTCAACCTTGGACACGTACTGCCACATGTTGAACTTGTCCCAGTCGCCGCGGAACTCTTCCTGGATGTCGAAATCCTTGTAGTGCACCACGTGGGGCGGCGCTTCGAGCTGTACGTAACCACCGGCGCGGAAGTCGACGTTTTCGCCCTCCGGCAGACGCAGGGTCAGCTCCTTGATGAAGGTTGCGACGTTCGGGTTGGACTCGACCGTACACTCCCACTTCTTCACACCGAAGACGTCGTCTTCGACATGAATTTTCATGTCCTGCTTGACGGCGACCTGGCAGGACAGACGCCAGCCTTCCTTCGCCTCACGCAGGGTGAAGTGAGATTCTTCGGTCGGCAGCATGGAGCCGCCACCATCCAGCACCTGGCACTTACACTGTGCACAGGTACCGCCACCACCGCAGGCAGATGCCAGGAAGATGCCGCGATCGGCCAGCGTCTGCAGCAGTTTGCCACCGGCGGGAACCGTGATCGACTTTTCCGGATCGCCGTTGATCTCGATCTTTACGTCACCGGAACTCACCAGTTTCGCGCGTGCAGCCAGGATCACGGCGACCAGTGCAAGCACCACCACCGTGAACATGACTACACCCAGAATGATTTCTGCATTCATAGGGTTATTCCATCCTTAATGCTGTTCTGCCCGGCCATTACAGCTGGACGCCGGAGAACGACATGAAGCCCAGGGACATCAGACCAACGGTGATGAAGGTGATCCCCAGACCGCGCAGCCCTTCAGGCACATCGCTGTACTTGAGCTTCTCGCGAATACCGGCCAGCGCGGTGATCGCCAGCGCCCAGCCGATACCGGCCCCGGCACCGTAGACGACACTCTCGCCGAAGGTGTAGTCGCGCTCGACCATGAACAGTGCAGCACCCATGATGGCGCAGTTCACGGTGATCAGCGGCAGGAACACGCCAAGCGCGTTGTAGAGCGCCGGCACGAACTTGTCGAGGAACATCTCAAGGATCTGGACCATCGCGGCGATAACGCCGATGTAGGAGATGTAGCCCAGGAAGCTCAGGTCAACGTTGGGGTAACCCGCCCAGGCCAGGGCCCCTTCGCGCAGCAGATAGTTGTAGATCAGGTTGTTGACCGGCACCGTGATGATCAGCACCACGACAACGGCAATACCCAGACCGATCGCCGTCTGAACCTTCTTGGAGATCGCCAGGAACGTACACATCCCCAGGAAGAAGGCCAGCGCCATGTTTTCGACGAAAATCGCCTTAACGGCAAGACTGATATACTGTTCCATGACTTACACAGCCCCCTTCTTGGAGTTCGGCGCCATCACGTACTCCGGCTTCTCCACCTGCTCCTTGCGGAACGTGCGCAGACCCCAGATGAACAGACCGATGATGAAGAATGCGCTCGGCGGCAACAGCAGCAGGCCGTTACCCTGATACCAGCCACCATTGTTAATCAGCGGCAGGATTTCGATACCGAACAGGGAACCGGCGCCAAACAGCTCGCGGACAAAGCCGACGAACATCAGCACCACGGCATAGCCCAGACCGTTACCGACACCGTCGAGGAAACTCGCAATCGGCGGGTTCTTCATCGCATAGGCTTCTGCACGGCCCATGACGATACAGTTGGTGATGATCAGGCCCACGAACACTGACAGCTGCTTCGAGATCTCGTAGGCGAACGCCTTGAGGATCTGGTCAACCACGATGACCAGCGAGGCAATGATCGTCATCTGCACGATGATGCGGATGTTGCCCGGAATGTGGTTGCGAATCAGCGATACGAAGAAGTTCGAGAACGCCGTTACGGTAATAACCGCCAGACTCATGACGAAAGCGGTCGCGAGGTTTGACGTTACCGCCAACGCAGAACAGATACCCAGGATCTGCAGTGCGATCGGGTTGTTCTTGAAGATTGGCGTCGTCAGGACATCTTTAGTTTGTGACATGATCAAGCCTCCCCGGCACGCAGGTTTTGCAGGAACGGTGCGTAGCCGTTTTCACCCATCCAGAACTGGATCAGGTTGGTGACACCATTACTGGTCAGCGTAGCGCCCGACAGGCCGTCCACCTTGTACTCGGCGTCCGGCGTACCCGCATCGACACTGCCCTTGATCAGGTGCAGCTCAGGATCGGTCATATCGTCGCCGTACACTTTCTTGCCCGGCCACAACGCCTTCCATGCGGGGTTGTCCACCTCGCCACCCAGGCCCGGTGTTTCGGCGTGGGAGTAAAAGCCCAGACCGACCACGGTGTTCAGGTCGCCTTCAAGCGCCAGAAAACCGTACAGTGTAGACCACAGGCCGTAACCGTGAACCGGCAGGATCACCTTCTCGACGTCACCGGCATCGC
Source organism: Marinobacterium sp. (assembly GCA_030602245.1). GTDB lineage: Bacteria > Pseudomonadota > Gammaproteobacteria > Pseudomonadales > Balneatricaceae > Marinobacterium_D. The sequence continues at coordinate 157,145 of JAUWAC010000001.1, read as the reverse complement.
TGCGCACCAGATACACCGGCATCACATTAGCCTGATACTTGATCGAGGCGATGTCTTCGCTGCGCGGTACCGCGTGACCCAGCTGCGGATCCTTGGCGGCCTTGCGGGCGTCATAGTTGGCAACCGGCGCCTCGACGAAGGTGCCGCTGTCCAGATCCACGTAGCGGGTTTCGATCTGTGCGAACAGCTCTTCCACCGACTTGGACGGATCGGAAATACCGGCCGCCGCCAGGATGTTGGACTTACGGTCCAGCTCCTTGTTGGCAACCTGCTTGGGCTTGAGCATTACGGCTGCTGCCGACACCACCACGGAGCAGATCACGCAGAGCAGAACCGTAACCGTAATGGTTTTGCCGATAGTATCGTTATTAGACGACATTGCGCTTCATCCTCCGTTTGATGTTCGCCTGAACCACGAAGTTGTCGATCAGCGGCGCAAACAGGTTGGCGAACAGAATCGCCAGCATCATCCCTTCCGGGAACGCCGGGTTGACGACACGGATCAGAATGACCATGACACCGATCAGGGCACCGAATACCCACTTGCCGGTGTTGGTCATGGAGGCCGAAATCGGGTCGGTTGCCATGAAGAACATGCCGAAGGCAAAGCCACCCAGCACCAGATGCCAGTAGAACGGTACGGAGAACATCGGGTTGGTCTCGGAACCGATCAGGTTCAGCAGCGTGGACATCGCCACCATACCGAGGAACACGCCCAGCACGATGCGCCAGGAGGCGACACCGGCGAAGACGATGACCGCACCGCCGATCATGATCGCCAGCGTCGAGGTTTCACCGATGGAGCCCTGAATGGTACCGAGGAAGGCGTCGAACCAGGTCAGGTTGTTGGCGAGGATCGCATCAACACCGCCCATCGCGGCCAGACCCAGCGGGGTCGCGCCGGAGAAGCCGTCAACGGCGGTCCAGATCGCATCGCCCGACATCTGTGCCGGATACGCAAAGAACAGGAACGCACGACCGGTCAGCGCCGGGTTGAGGAAGTTCTTGCCGGTACCCCCGAACACTTCCTTGCCGATCACGACACCGAAGCTGATACCCAGCGCCACCTGCCACAGCGGCACGGTCGGCGGCAGAATCAGCGAGAACAGGATCGAGGTCACGAAGAAGCCTTCGTTGACTTCATGCCCGCGCTTCATCGCGAACAGCACTTCCCAGAAGCCGCCCACGACGAAGGTCGTGATGTAGATCGGCAACCAGTAGGCGGCACCGTGGATGATGTTGTCCCAGACGCTGTTCGGATCGAATCCGGTCAGCGCAGCGGCGATCGCACCCTGCCAGGTACCCGGGTCGGTAATACCCAGGGATGCCATGGCAGTGTTCGCCTGATAGCCAACGTTGTACAGACCGGCAAACACGGCCGGGAACGTACACATCCACACCAGGATCATGATGCGCTTGAGGTCGACGCCGTCACGGACGTGCGCTGCGCTCTTGGTCACCTTGCCCGGCGTATAGAAAATGGTATCGACCGCTTCATAGAGGGCGTACCAGTTCTCGTACTTGCCGCCCTTGTGGAAGTGCGGCTCGAGATTATCAAGGAAAGATCTCAAACTCATGGCCAGCCTCGCTTACGCCTCTTTTTCGATGCGTGTCAGGTTGTCGCGCAGGATCGGACCGTATTCGTACTTGCCCGGGCACGCGAAGGTGCACAGGGCCAGATCCTCTTCATCCAGCTCCAGACAGCCCAGTTGCATCGCTGTCACGATATCGCCGGTTACCAGTGCACGCAGCAGCTGTGTCGGCAGGATATCCAGGGGCATCAGCGCTTCGAACTGACCCACCGGCACCATGGCGCGCTCTGAGCCATTGGTGGTAGTGGTGAAGTCGAACTTCTTGCCCGGCGCAAACATGGACGCAAACATACGCAGAACCGAGTACTTGTTCGCACCCGGTGCGACCCAGCCCATGAATTCGCGGGTGTCGCCTTCTTCCAGCACGCTGACCTGGGTGTGGTAGCGGCCGAGATACGCCAGCGGACCTGAACCGTTGCTGCCGTTCCAGACGGAACCGCTGATAACACGGTTGTTGTCGCCTTTGACGCGACCGGCCGTCAGCTCATTCAGGGAGGCGCCAAGACGGGTACGCAGCAGCGTCGGCTTGTCGACCTGAGGACCACCCAGTGCCACGATGCGCTCAACGGACAGCTTACCGGTGGTAAACAGCTTGCCCATCGCAATCACATCCTGGTAGTTGATGTACCAGACGGTCTTCTTCTGCGACACCGGATCAAGGAAGTGGATATGGGTACCCGGGTTGCCTGCCGGGTGTTTGCCGGCAAACTCTTCGACGGTGACGCCGTTGACGGTCGGCAGATCGCGGCCGGCTTCCTTGCACAGGAACACCTTGCCCGCACCCAGACGGGTCAGCACGGTCAGGCCCTGCTTGAAGCTGTCGGCTTCCGCTTCGATGATCGGAGCCGGATCTGCCGCCAGCGGGTTGGTATCCATGGCGGTGACGAAAATCGAGCTCGGCGTCGTACCGACCTGCGGCACGCGGCTGAACGGACGGGTGCGCAGCGCCGTCCAGAGCCCGGACTGAACCAGATTCTCTTCGACCTGCTCACGGGTCAGCTCGGCAAGCTGGGCAGCGGAGTAGCTGCTGAACTCGACGGCTTCTTCCTGATCATCCAGCTCGATGACAACGGACTGCAGTACACGACGCTCGCCGCGATTGACTTCGCGAACGACGCCTGCGCCCGGTGCGGTGTACTGAACGCCAGGTGTTTTTTTGTCGGTAAAGATCACCTGTCCGAGTTTGACCCGGTCTCCCTCCTTGACCATCATCGTCGGCTTCATGCCCACGTAATCCAGGCCAACAAGGGCTACAGTGCGCGCTTCAACCGTTGCCGAAACAACCTGTTCCGGTGCGCCTGTAATAGGTAGATCCAGACCTTTATTGATCTTGATCATACGCCTCACCTAATAGAGTAAACTTTACTGGCGCCTGAAGACCGGTCTGAACGCTCCCCCCTGCTCGAGAATCACAGCCGCGACTCTCGAAACGTCTTTCAGACAGGTATCTCCAGGCCCCACCCAAAAATCCGCACAAGTATACCTGAGCGCCATGTCGTTTTTCTACAAAGCACCTTTGCGATCAGGTACTTTCAGTGGCAATTAAGCGACCTGCACTGATTTCAAAACCCTTTTTACTCGCTCCCCGACCCGTATTCGGGACGACACCGGCGTATATGACGGCGACAGGCACAAAAAAACCGCCCGAAGGCGGTTTTTCTGATGATGACCGGAATCAGCCTTCGACCGGGTACGCCGGCAGCGTGCACTTGGCGATGCGCTGAGCCATGCGCACAACCTGACAGCTGTAACCGAACTCGTTGTCGTACCAGACATAGAGTACGCAGCTGTTGCCACCATTGGCGATCGTGGCCAGACCGTCAACAACACCGGCGGCACGGGAGCCAACGAAGTCGCTGGACACCGCTTCCGGGGAGTTGCTGTAGTCGACCTGCTTCTGCAGGTTGGAGTGCAGCGCCACGTTACGCAGGTAGTCGTTCAGCTCATCCTTGGTGACGTTCTGACCCAGGTTCAGGTTCAGAATCGCCATGGAGACGTTCGGGGTCGGCACGCGAATCGCGTTACCGGTCAGCTTGCCTTCCAGCTCCGGCAGCGCCTTGGCGACAGCTTTTGCGGCGCCGGTCTCGGTCAGAACCATGTTCAGACCAGCCGCACGACCGCGACGGTCGCCCTTGTGGTAGTTGTCGATCAGGTTCTGGTCATTGGTGTAGGAGTGAACCGTTTCCACATGACCGTTAACCACGCCGTACTTGTCGTTCAGCGCCTTCAGCACCGGCACGATGGCGTTAGTGGTGCAGGACGCGGCGGACAGAATCTTGTCCTCATCGCTGATGTCACCGTCATTGACGCCCATCACGATATTCTTAACACCCTTGCCCGGCGCCGTCAGGATGACGCGGGATACACCCTTGGATTTCAGGTGCAGCGACAGGCCGGCTTCGTCGCGCCACTTGCCGGTATTATCGATGACCAGCGCGTTGTTGATGCCGTACTGGGTGTAATCGATGGTATCCGGCGAATCGGCGAAGATCACCTTGATCAGGTTACCGTTGACGATCAGCGCCTGCGCCTCTTCGTCCACCTGAATGGTGCCCTTGAAGGAGCCGTGCACGGAATCGCGACGCAGCAGACTGGCACGCTTTTCCAGATCGTTCGGCGCGCTGCCCTTGCGTACCACGATCGCCTTCAGGCTCAGCGAGTGTCCGGCACCGGAACGGTCGATCATCAGACGCGCCAGCAGGCGACCGATACGGCCAAAGCCATACAGCACAACGTCAGTGGAAGGATTGCTGCCGGCTTCGCCCAGCGCACCGGCCAGCTCCGCCTCGAGGAACTCCTTCAGCGTACGGCCATTGCCTTCAGCGCGGAACTTGACCGCAAGCTTGCCGATATCGACATGGGCGTTGTTGACGGTCATCTCGCTGACCGCTTCGAGTACCGGGAAGGTATCGACGACAGACAGTTCTTCGCCCTCGACCTGACGCACGAAGCGGTGCGCCTTGAGAATGTCGATGACAGAACGCTTGACGATCAGACGACCGTAGATGGAGATCTCGACATTGCGGTCGCGGTAGAGACGACCAACCAGGGGGACCATCGCTTCGGCGATCGCTTCGCGGGCGTTCCAGTCGGCTAAAATCAGTTCTTGGGTCACGGGTGGCAACTCCGAAATTGTGTGAGCTCAATTTGGGTGCGCGTATTATCCCTGTTTCCTCCCGCCGCGGCAAACGCACATCGCTATACTTTTGTCCCACTGTGAACCGGCAGCGGTTTCGGGCTGCGCGCCCGCACGAACGCCGTTAGAATAGCGCCCCTTCACATCGTCGATCAGCAAGGAGTCCTGCGTGCCGACCCGTATACAGCCGCCGTTGCCCCACAGCCCCGGAGATATCAAGCGTATCGGCCAGGTTCTCGGCAGCGCCACCGGGCTGCTGATCGAGCAACTGCGCCGGCAGCACCAGGGCCCGATCCTGCTGGTGTGCCGCGACAGCGAGAGCGCCAGCCGTATTGAAAGCGAAATCGGCTTCTATTGCGGCGCGCAGCTGCCCGTACAGCTGTTCCCCGACTGGGAAACCCTGCCTTACGACAATTTCTCACCGCATCAGGACATTATCTCGACCCGCATCGAAACCCTGTATCGGCTGGCCGACATGCGCCAGGGCGTACTGGTGATACCCGCCGCCACCCTGATGCAGCGTATCGCGCCACCCGGTTTTATCAGCGGCAACTCACTCTGGCTCGAAACCGGCCAGCGCATCAACCCGGAGCAGATGCGCCAGCGCCTGATCGATGCCGGTTACCTGCTGGTCGACACCGTGTACGAACATGGCGAGTTTGCCATCCGCGGCGCCCTGATCGACCTGTTCCCGATGGGCAGTGACACGCCCTACCGTATCGACCTGTTCGACGACGAAATCGACACGCTGCGCACCTTCGATCCGGAAACCCAGCGCTCCGTCGACAAGATCGACCGCATCCGCCTGCTGCCGGCGCGTGAATACCCGTTCCACAAGGACGCGATCAACCGCTTCAAGCAGCGCTGGCGCGAAACCTTCGATGTCGACTACACCCGCTGTCCGGTCTACCAGGATATCGCCTCGGGGATCGCGCCGGCCGGTATCGAGTACTATCTGCCACTGTTCTTCGAGGACAGCTGTGCCACCCTGTTCGACTACCTGCCGGAAAACGTCCTGCTGGTGCAGCAGAGCGGACTCAACGAAGCCGCCCATCAGTTCTGGCAGGAGGTGCAGTCACGCCACGAGGAACGCGCGTTCGACGTACAGCGCCCGGTACTGCCGCCGGAGCAGCTGTTTCTGCCGCCCGATCAGCTCGCCATCGCGCTGCGCGCATTTCCCGCCCTGCGCCTCAACGAGCAGGCGGAAGAGCAGCGTCCGGGCCGTGACAACCTGCCCTGCGCCGAGCCGCCGGCACTGACCGCCGCCCCCGGCGCCAGCGATCCGCTGGCCCCGCTGGCAGCACTGACACAGCAATCCGAGCAGCCGCTGCTGGTATGTGCCGAGTCCGCCGGCCGGCGCGAAGCGCTGTTGAACCTCGCCCGTCGCGCCGGCCTCAGTTTCAGGGAATATGACGACTGGCACGCCTTTGTCGCCGATCCGGCACCGCTTGGCATCACCACCTACCCACTCGAGCGCGGCCTCAACCTGGTCGATTCGCTGCAGGTGGTCACCGAAACCCAGCTGTTCGGGCAGCAGGTGTTCCAGCGCCGCCGTCGCGAGCGCGACCAGAGTGACAGCGACCAGTCGATCCGCCATCTGTCCGAACTCAGTATCGGCGCGCCGGTGGTGCATATCGATCACGGTGTCGGGCGCTACCTCGGGTTGCAGACGATCGAGACCGAAGGCGAGGTCAACGAATTCCTGACCCTGGAATACGCCAACAACGCCAAACTCTACGTCCCGGTATCGTCGCTGCACCTGATCAGCCGCTATTCCGGCGCCTCCGACGAAGCGGCACCGCTGCACCGCCTCGGCACCGAACAGTGGAGCAAGGCGCGCCAGAAGGCCGCCGAGAAGGTGCGTGACAGCGCCGCCGAGCTGCTCGACATCTACGCCCGTCGCGCCGCACGCGAGGGCTACAGTTTTCAGCTGCCGGAAGACGCCTATCGCCAGTTTGCCGCCGGCTTCCCGTTCGAGGAAACGCCCGATCAGGCCAACGCGATCGACGCGGTCGTGCGTGATATGCGTGCCAAACAGCCGATGGACCGTCTGGTCTGCGGCGATGTCGGCTTCGGCAAAACCGAAGTCGCGATGCGCGCGGCGTTCATTGCGGTACAGGACGGGCGTCAGGTCGCCGTTCTGGTGCCGACCACCCTGCTCGCGCAGCAGCATTTCGACAACTTCCGCGACCGTTTCGCCGACTGGCCGGTCAATATCGAGCTGATCTCCCGTTTCCGCAGCAGCAAACAGCAGCAGACCATCGCCCAGCAGGTCAGTGAGGGCCAGGTCGACATCCTGATCGGCACCCACAAGCTGCTGCAGGGGGATCTGCAGTTCAAGGATCTCGGACTGGTCATCATCGACGAAGAACACCGCTTCGGCGTGCAGCAGAAAGAGCGTCTGAAAGCGCTGCGCGCCGAGGTCGATATCCTGACCCTGACCGCGACACCGATTCCGCGCACGCTGAACATGGCGATGTCCGGTATCCGCGACCTGTCGATCATCGCGACACCGCCGGCGCGGCGCCTGTCGGTCAAGACATTCGTGCGTGAATCCTCCAAACCGCTGCTGAAGGAAGCGATCCTGCGTGAGCTGTTGCGCGGCGGCCAGGTCTACTACCTGCACAACGAGGTCAAGACGATCGATAAGACCGCGCAGGAGGTTGCCGAACTGGTCCCGGAGGCCCGTGTCGCGATCGGTCATGGCCAGATGCGTGAGCGCGAGCTGGAACAGGTGATGTCCGACTTCTACCACAAGCGGTTCAACGTACTGGTCTGCACCACCATCATCGAAACCGGCATCGATGTTCCGAACGCCAACACCATCATCATCGAGCGCGCGGACAAGTTCGGCCTGGCTCAGCTGCATCAGCTGCGCGGACGTGTCGGACGCTCGCACCATCAGGCCTACGCCTACCTGCTGACACCGCCGCCGAAGGCGATGACGCCGGATGCAGTCAAACGACTGGAAGCGATCAGCGCATCGAGCACGCTCGGCGCCGGTTTCACGCTGGCAACGCACGACCTCGAGATTCGCGGTGCCGGCGAGCTGCTGGGCGAAGAACAGAGCGGCCAGATTCAGAGCATCGGCTTCAGCCTGTACATGGAGATGCTCGATCAGGCGATTCAGGCGATCCGCGAGGGCAAGACGCCGAATCTCGATCAGCCACTCCACCACGGCAGCGAGATCAACCTGCGCATCCCGGCGCTGATCCCGGATGACTACCTGCCGGATGTGCACAACCGCCTGATCATGTATAAGCGGATCTCCAATGCCAAGACCCCACACGCGCTGGACGAACTGCAGGTGGAGATGATCGACCGCTTTGGCCTGCTGCCGCCGCAGACGCGCAATCTGTTCCGCCTGACCGCACTGAAACTGCGAGCCGATGCGCTGGGCATCGTCAAGCTCGAAGCCGGCGACAAGGGCGGGCGCGTGGAATTTGGCAGCGACACCTGCGTCGAACCGCTGACGCTGGTCACGCTGGTACAACAGCAGCCCAAGCGGTATAAACTGGACGGCGCCAGCGCGCTGCGCTTCACGTTGCCGATGGCAACGCCGGAGGATCGCTTCCACTGCGTCGAAGGGCTGCTCGATCACCTGTCACCGAACGAAGGCACATGATGAAGACACGACTGCAACGGATACTTGCCACCGCCCTGCTGGGGACCAGCCTCTGCGCCAGCGCAGCCGAAGGGGATTACGAGGTCGAGCTGCTGATCTTTGCCCAGAATAGCTATGGCGGTGGCACCCTGCCCTACGATGCGACGGCAGCGGGCCTGACGCCGCCTCCGGTTGCCGATGCGGCCTACCTGCAGCCGTACAACGGCGCACCGTTTTCGCAGCTCGAGATGCTGCCCGGCGAGCGCCTGACACTGACCGACGATGCCACCCGACTGCGCCGCCAGGGCTACGATATTCTCTGGCACGGCGGCTGGTTTCAGAATGTGAGCACCGGGCGCAACCCGTCGATTCGCCTGAGCAGCAACGACGGCCGTGTGGACGGTGTGGTCAAAGTGGATCGCAACCGCTATCTGCACCTGCGCCCCGATCTGCTGCTCAGTCGCAGCTCCGCCGTCGAAGCCGAACCCCAGCAGTACCGTCTGCAGCAGTCACGCCGCATGCGCTCGGAGAAGCTGCACTACCTCGACCACCCGCACTTCGGCATTCTGGCCATTATCAATCCGGTTGAGGAGTAACCAGCCGCCCCTGATCCAGCCGCAGGATACGGGGGTAGCGCGCCAGCACCTGCTCGTGGTGACTGATCAGCAGCTGGGTCTGGCCGGGATTGATCTCCGCCAGCAGATCAAGCACCGCAGCCGCCGTGTCCGCATCCAGCCCTTCGGTGGGCTCATCCAACAGCAGCACCGGGGCCGGCCGCAGCAGCGCACGGGCCAGCGCCAGCCGCTTGCGCTGGCCGCCTGACAGGCGCGAGCCCCCTTCCCCGATCTGATAGTCCAGCCCCTCCGGGCCCAGCGCCTCGAGCAGGCGTAACGAGGCGAGCAGGTCGCGCATGCGCTGATCGTCAACATCTCCGGCCAGACGCAGGTTGTCACGCACGCTGCCGGCAAACAGATGCACCGGCTGATCCATGACGCTCAACTGGGCGCGCAGGGTCGACTCGTCGTAGGCAGCAATCGGCTGACCACCCAGCTCGACCACACCGGCATCCGCGTCCCAGAACCGCACCAGCAGATTGATCAGCGACGTTTTGCCGCTGCCGGAATGGCCCGCCAGTGCCAGCCGTTCGCCGGGCGCGACTGAGAAGCTGATCCCTTTCAGTACCGGCTGCTGCGACCGGTAGCTGAAATACACATCATCAAACCGGATCGACCCGGGCGTGCGCGGCACCACACCCGCCGCCGGAAAGCGGATCTGGGGCTTGGTATCGACCACCTCGTTCAACCGCTGCGCGGCCGCGCGCGTCTTGCCGAGGTACTGATACGCCAGTGGCAGCGGCATCACCGCCTCGAACGCGGCCAGCACGCAGAACAGCACCAGTGCCAGCTCTGCCGGCGCCAGCAGATTATCGCGTACCGCGATCACCGCCGGCAGCGTGGCCAGAATCAGCGTCAGCCCGCTGACCAGCGTCATCAGACTGCCGGTCAGCGCCGAGATCATACCCATGCGCTGCTGCGTTGCCAGCAGATGGGCTTCGCGCTCGACGATCTGCGTGCGCGCACGCGCCATCCCCCCGTAAATGCGCAGATCCGCCATCCCCCGTACCAGTGCCACCAGCGCCACACGCAGCTGCGCCACCGCTTCCGGCTGCGCTTCACCGACCCCGCGCGCCAGCCGATAGCCCAGCCAGGGGACGACAAAACCGGCCACCAGCAGACCCACCACCGCAATCAATGCCACATCCGGCAGAAACAGCGTGAGAAACAGCGCGACCAGCAGCACAACTGACAGTGCAATCAGCGTCGGTGCCAGTACGCGCAGGTACAGGTTATCGAGCGCTCCGATATCCGCCAGCAAGCGGTTCAGCAGCTGCGCCGAACCCAGCTGACTCAGCCGCGCCGGCCCCAGCGGCTCAAGCTGCTGATAGAACCAGGTCCGCAGCCGGGTAATCAGACGAAAGGTCGCCTCATGACTGACAACGCGCTCACCGTAGCGGCCCGCCGTGCGCAGAATGGCGAAACCACGCACCCCGGCCCCCGGTGTGAAAAAGTTGAACTGCTGGGCACCGAGACCGGCCAGCCCCGCCAGCGCCGTCGCCGAGATGAACCAACCCGACAGACTCAACAGGCCGATGCTGGCAACCAGTGTCAGCAATCCCAGCCAGGCACCGAGCAACACCCAGCCAAGGTGCGGGCGCATCTGCCGCAGATAGGGAATCAACGCCTTCATTGCACCTCCTCGAGCGGGACCAGCCGGCCCTGTTCCAGCCGCAACACGCGGTCGGCGCCCTGCGCCGTATCGTGCCGGTGGGTCAGCGTCACCACCGTGCGCCCGCGGCTGAGCACCCCAAGCGCTGCCACCACCAGCCGCTCGCTGTCGCGGTCGAGATTGGCGGTCGGCTCATCGAGCAGCAACACCGGTGCATCCTTGAGAAACGCCCGCGCCAGCGCAATACGCTGTATCTGTCCGCCGGACAGACCCGCGCCCCCCTCCTCGATCCGGGTATCCAACCCCTGCGGCAGGGCCGCGATGAATGTGTCCGCGTGGGCATCACGACACGCCTGCCACAGCGCGTCGGCGGACGCATCGGGTGCCGCCAGCATCAGGTTGTCGCGCAACGTGCCGGGAAACAGCGTGGTCTGCTGACTGACCCAGGCCACTGCGCCGAGCCAGCACTGCGGATCCAGCTGCGCGACCGGCACACCGTTTGCCGTCACCTCACCGCTGTCCGGCGCCTGAAACCCGAGCAGCAGATTCATCAGCGTCGACTTGCCGGTCCCGCTCGGCCCCATAATGGCCACGTGTTCGCCGGCGGCGACGCTCAGATCAAGGCCGTCAAGCAGCGCGTCGTGCCGCCCCGGCCAGGTCAGCGACACCTGCCGCAACGCCAGCGCTACACCGGCCTGCGCATCCGGCAGCGACGCGGTACCGCCAAGCGGGGCGCGCTCGACCTCATTGAGCAGATCGATCAGACGGTCGGCAGCTCCAACCGCCTCCTGACGGGCGTGGTAGTGGGTGCCGAGCTCGCGCAACGGCAGGTAGAACTCGGGCGCCAGCAGCAGCAGAAACAGCCCCTGCTGCAGCGTGACCGGCGTGTCCCAGTAACCGAAATCAAGTTCCCCGAGAAAGCTGAAGCCGAGATAGACCGCGGTCACGGCAATGGAGACGGAGGCGAAAAATTCGAGCACCGCAGAGGAGAGAAACGCGAGCCGCAACACCTGCATCGTACGCAGGCGAAACTCTTCAGATACGCGATGGATGCGCTGCGCCTCACCGCGACTGCGCTGAAACAGGCGCAATGTCGACAAGCCCTGCACCACATCGAGGAAATAGGCGCCCAGATTGGCCAGCGCCTGAAAATTGCGCCGGTTCGCATCCGCCGCCTTCATCCCGACCAGTGCCATGAACAACGGAATCAGTGGCGCACTGAACAGGAAGATCAACGCCACCGCCCAGTTCTGCGGCAGCACGAAGGCGATGATAATCAGCGGCAAGCCGACGGCGAGCGCCATCTGCGGCAGGTAACGTGCGACAAAGCCATCCAGCGCCTCGACCTGCTCCAGCAGCAGCGTCGAGACATCACCGGCGCGCTGACCCTGACACCAGGCCGGCCCAAGCCGCTCCAGCTTGGCGAGCAGTTCGGCGCGCAGCCCGCTGCGCACCCGGATCGACGCCTGCTGCCCGGCCCAGTCACGCAGGAAGGCAAGCACCGCCCGCAGCACCAGCGCCAGCAGCAGCACCCAGAGCGCGTCTTCGACCGTTCCCAGCGTGGCGCCTTCAACCACCACCGCCGCGATGATGCGCGACAGTTGATCCGCCTGCAGCACCAGTACAAAACCGCTGAGCAATCCCGCCACGACCGCCAGCATGACGTGGCGGCGGGCAGCGCCGGCAACCGATCGCAGCCATGCGGTTCGTGTGCGACGGTTTTCGCGACTCAGCTCTTGCATGTTCGGCATCCCGACGTGGCTTGAGGGTACAGCCGGGCCGGATGCTGACTCCCGCCCTGCTGCGCAGGCGCGCTATATTAGCACATGCTTATGCTTCCGGTTCAACGTCCGGCGCCTGGTGCAGATGGATGGTCGAGGTCGGGAACGCAATCTCCGCCCCTTCGTCATCGATAATATCGATGATCTTCAGCAACACATCCTCGCGCACGGCAAGGTAGTGCCCCCAGTTCGTGGTATGGGTGAAGGTGTACACCATGATATCGAGCGAGGACGGACCGAAACGGTTGAGTTGCACGAACAGGGTCTGGGAATCGTCGATCTCCGGATGCTCGATCAGCATCTGCCGGATGCGATCGACGATCGTCTTCACGACACGGGCATCGTCGTAACGCACACCGACATACTCGAAGATCCGCCGATGCGTCATCCGGGACGGGTTCTCCACCGAGATGTTGTTGAAGGTGGCATTGGGCACATAGAGCGGACGCTGATCGAAGGTGCGAATGATGGTCAGACGCCAGCCGATCTGCTCCACCACCCCTTCGATATTCTTGTCCGGCGAGCGCACCCAGTCACCAACCTTGAACGGCCGATCGAGGTAGATCATCAGACCGCCGAAGAAATTGGCGAGCAGATCCTTGGCCGCAAAACCGACCGCCAGACCGCCGATCCCCCCGAACGCGAGAATACCGGAGATGCTGTAGCCGAGATTCTGCATCAGCACCAATCCGGTCAGGATGAATACGACCAGCCGCAGCAGCTTGGAGATCGCATCCGCCGTGGTGCGGTCGATCGACTCCTTGCGTGTCAGTACGACATGCTCAATGCGCCCGATAAAGCGCAGCGCGGTCCAGCCCAGCAGCAGGATAAACGCGACCTGACGCACCCGTGACGGCAGCGTCTCGCCGATCAGGCTCAGGTGGGGTGCCGACAGGTGCAGCGCAAAGGTTACGCCGACAATCAGCAGCATCACCGCCAGCGGGCGCCGGGTGGCATCGATCAGCAGGTCGTCCCACACCGGTGCCGTCGTCGACAGCGACCGCACCAGCCGACGCAGCACCCGATCAACCACGTAGGTGGCGATCAGCGTGGCGGTCAGCACCAGTACCACGCTCACCTGCCAGCGATAATCCTCGAGTGCCGGCAACCAGCCGGTCAGCATATCGAGTCCGCGGATCATCAGATTGTCATCCATTAAGCCTCCCGTTTGCAGAGCGCCTCGGCGATGCGCCGGGCGCGGTCGGTACGGCCCGGCGCGGTGGTCACCGGCGGACGTGCCTGCATACGCACCAGACGAGGCGACACCGGCGCGGCGGCCTGCTCGAGATACTCCAGCACCTCAAGCGCACCAGCGCGATGATTGCACACCAGTACCATGTCACAGCCGGCAGCCAGCGCGCGCTGCGCCCGCGCCGGGAAATCGCCCGCCACACTGGCGCCTTCCATGGTCAGGTCATCACTGAAGATAACCCCGTCGAAACCGAGCCGGCCGCGCAGCTGCTCGCGCAGCCAGTAGTCGGAGAAACCCGCCGGCGCATCGCAGAGCTGCGAATAGATCACGTGAGCCGGCATGATCGCATCGAGTCCGGCCGCGATCAGCTGCTCGAACGGCGCCAGATCGGTGGCGATGTCGGTGAGCGGGCGCTCATCCACCGGAATCGCGAGATGAGAGTCGGCGCGCACCCAGCCGTGACCGGGGAAGTGCTTACCGGTCGCCGCCATGCCCGCCTCGTGCATACCCGCCATGAAGGCGCTGGCGAGTGTGGCCACCACCTCCGGTGTATCGGCAAAGGCACGGTCGCCGATCACCCCGGAGCGCCCCCAGTCCAGATCCAGCACCGGTGCGAAGCTGAAGTCGATATCGAACTGGCGCAGCTCGGTCGCCATCAGCCAGCCCAGTTCCTGCGCCCACTCGCGCGCCTCGGCGGGATCATCACGCCAGTGCGCACCGAGCACGGCCATCGGCGGCAGACGGGTGACACCCTTACGCAGGCGCTGCACCCGGCCGCCCTCCTGATCGATCGCGACCAGCAGATCGGGGCGCAGCGCGCGAATCTCCCGCATCAGTGCGCTGAGCTGGGCCGGGGTGTCATAGTTGCGTGCAAACAGAATCAGCCCGCCGACCTCGGGACGCAGCAGCAGTGTCCGTTCCGCGTCATCCAGTACAAGGCCGTCCAGATCCAGCATCAGTGCGCCGGTACTCATCGGTTCTACTCCTTAATATCGACCCGGGTACCGGGCCGGACCTGATCGAACAGTTCGATCAGATCCTCGTTGCGCATGCGGATACAGCCGTGCGAGCGCGGGATGCCCATCGGCTCGCTGTCCGGTGTTCCGTGAATGTAGATGTAGCGTCGCTGTGAATCGCAGTTGCCGAGACGGTTGACGCCCGGTTCCAGCCCGCACAGCCAGAGGATACGCGTCAGTATCCAGTCACGCGAGGGATGACGGGCCGCCAGTTCGGGGGTGTAGATCTCGCCGGTGGGGCGGCGGCCAACGAAGACCGTATTCGGCGCAGCGCCGGCGCCGATGCAGGCACGGATATAGTGTGCGCCGCGCGGGGTACAACCGCTGCCGTTTTGTTCGCCGGGGCCGTTGGCCGCGGTCGATACGGACCAGCTGCGTGAGGCTTCGTGGTCCGAAAACAGCGTCAGCTGCTGGCGGCTGATGGAGACCTCAATCCGCGCCACGTCACACCCGGCAGAACCAGTTGGACTCGGCACGGGCCTGAAAACCGGCACTGAGCACCGGCACCATACGGTGCAGTGTACGCTCGATATCGAGCCCGTCACCACTGCCGCCCTGCAGGCCGCTGAGCGTGGCATGGTTGGACAGGGTGAAGATCAGCGCACCGAGCAGAAAATGCAGCCGCCAGAAAAATTCATCGGCCTCCATCGGCGCCGATTCCTGCCGCACCAGCTCGACAAACGGGCGCACCCGCTGGCCGTACTGCTCAAGCAGAAAACCGCGCAGTTCCTGCTGTGCCGGCGCATAGGCCAGATCCAGCAGGCGCATGAACAGCCCCAGCGCATGCGGGTTGCGATCCTTGACCAGCAGCAGAGCACGCATCAGGATTTCGATCAGCTCTTCCACACTGAGTCGACTGTCGCAGACCAGCTGGCGCTCGCTGAGCATACGCTCGAGCTGCGCACACAGCGGATCGAGAAAACGTGCGGCCACCGCCTCGATCAGGCCGCTCTTGGAACCGTAATGGTAGTTGACCGCGGCCAGGTTGACCCCTGCCGCCGACGTGATCTGGCGCATGGTCGTCTCGACGAACCCCTGTTCGGCAAACAGCGCCTCGGCGGCCCGGATGATACGAGTCGCGGTATCTGTTTCCTGCATTGAGCCTTTCACTTCTCTACTCACACTCTGTGTTGCTGTGACGCCAAAAACCGGTTGCCTCAGCGCGACCAGAACCGGCTGTTGTACAGACGCTGGCCGACGCGAGTCAGGGCCTTGTCAAGCGCCTGCACCGAGAATTCGCTCAGGCGCTCCTGCAGCCCCTTTTTCAGCTCGTAGCGCACCTGATAAACGTCCGCGTTGTCGCACGCCTCGAACAGGTAGTCGTCGCTGGTGGTGATGCCATCGATCAGGCCCTTGTCGAGCGCCCGACGACCGAACCAGACTTCGCCGGTGGCAACTTCGTCCAGGTTCAGCTGCGGCCGATACTCGCTAACAAACTGCTTGAACAATGTATGGGTATCTTCCAGTTCTTCAACGAATTTTTTCCGGCCATGCTCGGTATTTTCACCGAACAGCGTCAGCGTACGCTTGTACTCGCCGGCGGTGTAGACCTCGTAGTCCACATCATGTTTTTTCAGCAGACGGTGGAAGTTGGGCAGCTGGGCGACAACACCGATCGAGCCGACCAGCGCGAACGGTGCCGCCAGCAGCTTGTCCGCAATGCACCCCATCATGTAGCCGCCGCTGGCAGCGACCTTGTCGACACAGATGGTCAGCGGAATCTCACGTTTGCGGATACGCTCGAGCTGGGAGGCCGCCAGACCGTAGGCGTGCACGAGACCACCGGCGCTCTCGAGGCGCACCACGACCTCATCCTCCTTGCGTGCCAGCGTCAGAATCGCGCTGATCTCTTCCCGCAGCCAGTCGACGTGCGACGCATGAATATCGCCGTGGAAGTCGAGCACGTAAATGCGCTTACGCTCGGGTTCAGGCTCCTCGCCTTTTTTCAGCGCTTTCCGACGCGCTTTTTCGTCGCGCTTTTCCTGCTTTTTCTGCTCCTTGAGGCGACGCTTGAGCAGTTGCGGATCCAGCACCTCCGACTCGATCTCTTCGCGCATCTCATCGAGGTGGTCGTTGAGGTTCTTGACCTCCACGTGCCCCTCGCGCTGATCGCGGCGGCGGGCAAGCAGCCCGCCGATGCCGGCGAAGAGCAGCAAAATACCGATAATGAGGGTCAGCGTCTTGGCCAGAAATAGGCCATATTCGGCCAGAAATTCAGTCACGTTTGTCTCCTGTGACGGCACCGCGGGTGTTCGCCCGGTTCGCACTGGGCGGGCGCGTACTGTACCATACCGAGCCCAACAAGATACTGAATATTAACGGGGTTCGGCGTCCTATGAGTGACCAGATCACGATCGAGCAGATCATCGAAAAACTGCCTTCGCGTTTTAATCCGGACCAGGCAGGTGACCTTGCCGCGACCTTCCAGTTCCGCCTCAGCGATGCAGAGCCGTTCTATATCCGCATCGAAACCGGCACCTGTGTCGGCAGCCGCGGCCTGCATCAGGATCCGGACATCACGCTGCATCTGGATGAGGCCACACTGATCCGCGTCGTCACCGGCCAGCAGGACGGCATGAGCGCCTTCCTCAAAGGCCAGCTGCGCGCCGAAGGCAACGTCATGCTGGCCACCCGTCTGAGCAAACTGTTCAGCGCCCGCTCAGGCTGAAGCGCCGGCGAGAAAACGCTCGATCAGCTGACGCGAGATGGCAAACGGCGGCGGCAGATCGGGCAGATGATCGGCGTCGAACCAGCCCGCCTCGGTAATTTCCTCACCATCGGGACGCAGCTCGCCACCGGCGTAATCGGCGAAAAAACCGAGCATCAGCGAATGCGGGAACGGCCAGGCCTGACTGGCCACGTATCGAATATTGCTGACCTCGACGCCGACCTCCTCGCGCACTTCGCGCGCCACTGCCATCTCCGCACTCTCCCCAGCTTCGATAAAACCGGCCAGCGTGCTGTAGCGCCCGGCCGGAAAGCGTGCGTTGTGCGCCAGCAGACAGCGCTTGCCATCCACCACCAGAACGATAATGCAGGGCGAGATACGCGGATAGACCGTCAGCTCACAGGCCGGGCACACCTTGGCCAGATCCTGACCGTGACGCTCGAGCCCATGGCCGCAACGGCCGCAGAAGCGGTGCTGGTCGTGCCAGGTCGCGATCTGCGCCGCCCGTGCCAACCGGGCAAACGCGTCCGCATCGGCCACCGCCAGCGCACTGCGCAGATCGAACCGGCCCGCCGGCTCAGCGGGCAGCTGCTTCAGCACCAGCAGTGACAGCTGCTCGGCGACCGCGTAGCGCGCCTCAATCTCAACACCGACAACACCCTCGTGGTCGCGCACCACCGCCCCATTCGGATCAGCAAGCAATACGCCGCGATGCGCCAGAATATAGTGCACTTTCCGCTCCCCTTGCGCCCCGTACCAAAGAGCCAACACCATAGCACAGCTTCCGCCGACCCCGGCCAGCTGGTACGATTGGCGCGCCCTGCTGAGGACGCTCCGAGCCGCTCCGTTAACGCACCCCGGCTGGCGACACTCTGTTTCCACACCCACAGCGAGACAGGGTTGCCAAAACGGCCACACCCCAACCGATCCGGAGCGGCCCGGAACTTCCTTACAGACGACAATAACAACAAGCGCTCACAACCCCAGGGCTTCCATTGATCTGTAAAGGAACCGCTTTCGATGAGTCAATCGATGTCTCAGGCGCTCGCGCGCAATTTTCTCGGCAACTCGCCCCGCTGGTACAAGCAGGCGATCGTCGGCTTCCTGATCCTGAACCCGATTCTGCTGTTCACGGTGGGCCCCGCCGTCACCGGCTGGCTGCTGATTTTCGAGTTCATCTTCACGCTGGCACTGGCGCTGAAATGCTATCCGCTACAACCCGGCGGGTTGCTGGCCCTTGAGGCCGTGGTCATCGGCCTGGCCTCGCCGGATGCGGTCTACCACGAGATCGCCGGCAACCTGGAGGTGATCCTGTTGCTGATGTTCATGGTCGCCGGCATCTTCTTCATGAAGAGTATGCTGCTTTGGGTGTTTACCCGCATTCTGCTGAAGGTACGCTCGAAATCCACGCTGGCACTGCTGTTCTCGCTGTCTGCCGCCTTTCTGTCGGCGTTTCTTGATGCGCTGACGGTAACCGCGGTACTGATCAGCGTCGGCGTTGGCTTCTATGCCGTCTACCACAAGGTCGCATCCGGCAAGCAGTTGGGGCATCTCGATCACGACCACTCCAACGACCAGCAGATTCTCGATGAGAAACGGCAGGATCTGGAATCGTTCCGCGCCTTCCTGCGCAGCCTGCTGATGCACGGCGCCGTCGGCACCGCGCTGGGCGGCGTCTGCACGCTGGTCGGCGAGCCGCAGAACCTGCTGATCGCACAGAAGGCCGGCTGGGACTTTGTCGAATTCTTTACACTGATGGCGCCGATCACGATGCCGGTGCTGGCGGCGGGCCTGGTCACCTGCGTGCTGCTGGAGAAAACGCGCACCTTCGGTTACGGCGGCCGTCTGCCGCACTCGGTACGCACGATTCTGCTTGAGTACGCCCAGGAGCAGGACAAGAAGCAGACCGTACGCGACCGCGCCGTCCTGCTGATTCAGATGCTGGTGGCAGTGTTTCTGGTGCTGGCGCTGGCATTCCATTTGGCCGAAGTGGGGCTGATCGGCCTCACCGTCATCATCCTGCTGACGGCGTTCAACGGCATCACCGAAGAGCATCAGATCGGCAAGGCATTTGAAGAAGCGCTGCCGTTCACGGCGCTGCTGGTGGTGTTCTTTACCATCGTGTCAGTGATTCACGAGCAGCACCTGTTCCAGCCGATCATCCACGCCGTACTGGCGCTGCCGAGTGAACAGCAGCCCGGCCTATTCTTCATCGCCAACGGCCTGCTCTCAGCGATCAGCGACAACGTGTTCGTGGCGACGGTCTACATCAATGAAGTGCTGGCGGCGCTGAACAGCGGGAGCATCACCCGCGAGCATTTCGACAGCCTCGCCATCGCCATCAACACCGGTACCAACATCCCCAGCGTGGCAACGCCGAACGGCCAGGCGGCATTCCTGTTCCTGCTGACTTCGGCCCTGGCGCCGCTGATCCGGCTCTCGTACGGACGCATGGTCTGGATGGCGCTGCCCTACACCATCGTCATGAGCGGTGTGGCGATGACGATGGTGCTGATGACTCTGCACTGATCGCTTCACGGCATAAAAAACGCGGGCCGGGCCCGCGTTTTTTATGGCCTGCCGCTGACGGCCGGAATTACTCCGTGGCCGCGCGCCAGACGCAGTTGCCGCCGGATTTTTTATCCAGCAGATCGAGAAACGCCTCGTGCGCCGCCAGCTCGTCATCACTGGCGCTGACGACCGGCAGGTCAGTGGCATCGGCCACACGACGAATCGGCTCACCCTCGTCGTCATCACCATCGCCGCCGTGATGACCCAGCTGCAGCGAGGTCTGGCCGCCGGTCAGCGCAAGATAGACCTCCGCCAGAATCTCGGAGTCGAGCAGCGCGCCGTGCAGTTCACGATGGGAGTTGTCGATCTCGTAACGACGACAGAGCGCATCCAGGTTGTTTTTCTGCCCGGGATGCTTGCGACGGGCTACCAGCAGCGAGTCGGTGACGGTGCAGATATCGGCAATGCGTTCACGGTAGCCGTTACGCTCGAGTTCCTTGTCGAGAAAGCCGACGTCGAACGCCGCGTTGTGAATCACCAGCTCGGCACCGCGAATGAATTCGAGGAATTCGTCGGCAATTTCCGCAAACTTCGGTTTGTCGGCAAGAAATTCGTTGGTGATACCGTGTACCGACATCGCTTCGGCATCGACTTCGCGATCCGGCCGGATGTACTGATGATAGTGATTGCCGGTGAGCCGGCGCCGCTCGAGCTCGACGCAGCCGATCTCGATGACATTGTGTCCTTCATCGACCTCAAGACCGGTGGTCTCGGTATCCAGAACGACAATTCTGCTGCTCATTGAAATATCCTCTCACGATCAGTCGGCAGTATACCCTGCCGACGACCCAACCGCTGCGACCGCCGCCTCAGCGACGCCCGAACTCTTCAACACCCCGATTGGCGAGCTGATCGGCCCGCTCGTTTTCCGGATGGCCGCTGTGTCCCTTGACCCACTGCCAGCGAATCTCGTGCTCGGCGGTCAGGGCGTCAAGTGCCTGCCACAGATCCGCATTCTTCACCGGCTGGCGCGATGCCGTCTTCCAGCCCTTGCGCTTCCAGCCGGCGAGCCACTCGGTAATCCCCTTGCGCAGATATTCCGAGTCCGTCGTCAGGGTGACCCGACAGGGCTGATTGAGCGCACGCAGCGCTTCGATCGCTGCCGTCATCTCCATCCGGTTGTTGGTGGTATGGGGTTCCCCCCCATACAGCTCCTTTTCGTGACGCCCACTGCGCATCACGGCGCCCCACCCGCCGGGGCCCGGGTTGCCCTTGCAGGCACCGTCGGTAAAGATCTCGACCTCTTTCAAACTCACTATCCTGCTGTCGCCGCGCGCGGCGCTGCGTTTGCGTTACCGGGCAGCCGGGCTGCCTGAACTCTGTCTATTTGCTGTTGTGGCGATGTGCCGGCCCGCGTGCGGTCGGCTTGGGCTCGATCACGGGCAGGCTGATCAGGCGCCTGCGCCAACGCTGGCCCAGCGGCGTGACACCGGGTATATCCTTGCGCGCGACGATGACCAGCACCCCGCCTGCCTGTCCGGGCGCCCGCTGCACCAGCGCCCGCAGCCAGGCACCGCGCTCGCGGCTGCGTGTGCTTTCAAACGGCGGACCGTAGCAACCGGACAGCGAGCGGACCTCGGTCAGTTCGAGCAGGCTCAGCCAGTCCTGCAGCCGACCATGGCGGATGAAATGACCGAGCCAGGGGACCTGACGCCGGCGTGTCAGTCGGCGGTAGATCCCCCACAGGCTGGCCGGGTTGAAGCTGACCGACACCAGATAGCCTCCCGGGCGCAGCACCCGCGCCGCCTCCCGCAGCGTCTGATGCGGGTTCTCCGCAAAGTCGAGCGCATGGTGCAGCAGCACCAGATCAATGGCATCACTCTGCACCGGCAGCTCGTCGCTGCGGGCGATAATCGAGCGCTTGTCCATGCCCAGCTCGAGGCTTGGTCCCAGCAGGATTCGGTGCGGCACCGGACTGGAGCCAAACATCGGCTGCCGGCTGTCCACGCCGATCTGCAACAGGTGATAGCCAAACAGCGTCGGCAGCACCTGCTCGAGCAGCTTGCGCTCAATGTCGAGCAGCTCCTGCCCGATCGGCGTATCGAACCACTCCCGGATCGCCGGCAGCAGCTGACGTGTTTGCGGCGGTTGCTGGAAATTCATAGGACGCCTGTCCGGCCAAGATTAACAAGTGACTGTATTATAAAGTACTCTAGACCAGCGACTGGAACGAGTCGCAGGCCGAATGATGCCAGAGTGAGGCGCATTCGGCAGCCCCTGATCCCGGAGCCAGAGCAGCAAGAGGCCGCGAGATGTTCAAAGTGACGCCGATTCCCGCCTTCAACGACAACTACATCTGGACCCTGCAGGGCGACAGTCCTGACCGGGTCGCGGTGGTGGATCCGGGCGATGCCGCGCCGGTGCTGGCATGGCTGGAACAGAACGACGCCACACTGGAGGCGATTCTGGTCACCCACCACCATCAGGATCATACCGGCGGCGTCGATACCCTGCGCGAGCGCTTCGAGGTACCGGTCTACGGGCCACTGAGCTCCCCGTTTGCAGGGATCACCGCACCGCTGCGTCACAACAGCGAGATTCGTCTGCTCGGGCACCGGCTGCAGATTCGGGCGGTGCCGGGCCACACGCTGGATCACATCAGCTACTTCCAGCCGGATGAGGGCCCGCAGCTGTTCTGTGGCGACACGCTGTTCCTCGCCGGCTGCGGCCGCCTGTTCGAGGGCAGCGCGAAACAGATGCTGGAGGCGATGCAGTATTTCGCCTCCCTGCCCGATCACACCGAGGTCTACTGCACCCACGAGTACTCGCTGGCCAACCTGGCATTTGCCGCCGCGGTGGAACCCGACAACAGCGACATCGCACAGGTGCGCGCGGCGTGCGAACAGCAGCGGGAGCAGGACCTGCCGACGCTGCCCTCCACTATTGCTCAGGAAAAGCGGATCAACCCGTTCATGCGCACCGCTGTCGCCGGAGTCAGGACCGCCGCCGAAAACCACATCGGCTCACTGCTGGACAGCGAAGTTGAAGTAATGGCCGCCCTGCGCAAGTGGAAGAATCACTTCTGACGCGTTTGACCGACACCCGGAGCCCCCATAAAATGCTGCGGAATTTTTACAACAACTGAATTCTTGCAGCGACCGGGGGCTGGTGTTTGATGCCGCAGATTTACAAACTCATGACCGCCATCATCGGCGGCCTGGTACTTGCCGGCTGTCAGACCGCCACCACCCAGCCTCAGCCCGCCAGCGTGCAGGCGACGGCAACGCAGGCAGCGCCATCGCTGTCATCGGATCGTTTCACGCGTATCGACTCGCAGGTGCAGCGCGCACCGCAACCCCCGGCCGATCTGTGGCAGCTGACGCGGCAGCACCTCGCGCTCGAACCCCGCATCGACCACCCCCGCGTTGACGACCAGCTGGCATGGTTTCTCGACCACGATGCCTACATGCGCCACGCCTCCCAGCAGGCGGTCTATTACTACCACTACGTGCTCAATCGTGTGCTCGAGCGCGAGCTGCCGGCGGAGCTTGCGCTGCTGCCCTTCGTCGAGAGCAGCTACGACCCGTTCGCCGAGTCACCCAGTCGCGCCTCGGGCGCCTGGCAGTTCATTCCAAGCACCGCTGACCTGTTCGGCCTCAAGAGCAACTGGTGGTACGACGGCCGCCGCGACATCATCGAATCCACCGAGGCGGCGCTCGACTTCCTGCAGTACCTGAACGAGCGCTTCGACGGCGACTGGCTGCTCGCGCTGGCGGCATACAACTGCGGCGAGGGCTGTGTCTCCCGCGCCATCAAACGCAACGCCGCGGCCGGTAAACCCACCGACTACTGGCACCTGAAGCTGCCGCGCGAAACCCGCCGTTACGTACCCAAACTGATCGCTATCGCGCGCCTGATCGATCGTGCCGACGAATTCAATGTGGACCTGGCCGAGCTGCCGAACGAGCCCTACTTCGAGATCGTCTCGATCGAGGGACAGATCGAGCTCGCCAAGGCGGCACGGCTCGCCGGCGTTGACCTGAAACTGCTGAAACGGCTCAATCCCGGCTTCAGCCGCTGGGCCACCGACCCGGCCGGCCCCCACCGGCTGCTGCTGCCGCGCGACACCAGTGAGCGTTTTCGCACCGCCATGAGTGAACTGCCCGCATCCGAGCGCGTCACCTGGACCCGCTATGTGATCCGCCCCGGTGACACCCTGTCGGAGATCGCTGCCCGCTTCGATACCCGCGTCAGCGTACTGCGGCAGAGCAACAAACTCGCCTCCAACCGTATCCGTGCCGGAAAGACGCTGCTGATCCCTGCTCCCTGGGGCGCCGGCGAAGCAAGCCGTCTGGCCGCGCGCGAAGGCAGTTCCGGCAAGCGCGTTCATCGTGTCAGCCGTGGCGACAACCTGTGGAACATTGCCCGTCGTTACGGTGTCAGTACCGAACAGTTGGTGAAATGGAACGGCATTCGCGACGCCCGTGCTCTGCGTCCCGGGCAGGATCTGATACTCTACCCGGAATCATCGGCAGACCCGGGCTAACCCCGACAGGAGGTGGTGCATGGACAGTCTGAGCCTGTTTATTATCGCCGTCTCGGTGGTGCTGGCGCTGGCCTTCAAGTGGTATCTGTATCAACGTATTCGGAACTGGATCGACCAGGACCTGATCAAAGGCCTTGCTGACGGCGACACGGAGCTGCTCCAACGCCTGCAACAGGCGGATCAGGCGCTGCGCGCGCGTGGCACCAAACGGCAGCACCGCCACCGTCACCTCGAAGCACTGGCTGCGGGTCAGAAAACCGACACACCGGTCCAGGGCTGACCGCCACCGACGGCTGGCCACCGCGTACCACTGTGCTCAAGACCACAAAAAGGGAGAATCGAGTGTCTTTGCGCAAACTGGCTGCTCGCCTGCATGGGTTGACCCTGGGTTTCGCCCTGCTGCTGTCACCGTTGGCTCTGGCCGATGAGATGCCACCGGCCGCGCATGGCGTGGCGATGCACGGCGATCTCAAGTATCCGCCGGAGTTCACACACTTCGATTACACCAACCCCGCTGCGCCCAAGGGCGGCGAGGTGCGTCGCGCCGCGATCGGCACCTTCGACAGCTTCAACCCGTTCATCATCAAGGGCACCGACGCCGAAGGGATCGGGCTGATCTACGACAGTCTGACCGTGCGCGCCGACGATGAGCCCTTCTCCGAGTATGGCCTGCTGGCAAAGGCGATCTATCTGCCGGCACACCGCCGCTGGATCGAGTTCGAGCTGCACGAGCACGCGCGTTTCAGCGACGGCGAGCCTGTGCGCGCCGATGACGTGGTCTACACCTTCACGCTGCTGCGCGAACAGGGCAGCCCCTTCTACAAGGCGTACTACGCCGGCATCTCCGATATTCGCGCCCTGAGCGACACCCGGGTACGGTTTGAATTCGGCGCAACCGAGAACCGTGAACTGCCGCTGATCGTCGGTCAGGTACCGATTCTGCCCAAGCACTACTGGGAAACGCGCGATTTCACCAAACCGTCACTGGAGATACCGATCGGCTCCGGGCCTTACCTGCTCGACAGCTTCGACCCGGGTCGTTCGGTCAGCTACCGCCGCAATCCCGACTACTGGGGAGCCGATCTGCCGGTCAACCGTGGACGCCACAATTTCGACCGCATCAGCTACGACTACTACCGCGACGGCACCGTGGCGCTGGAAGCGTTCAAGGCCGGCGAATATGACTTCCGCGAAGAGAACTCCTCCAAAGCCTGGGCCACCGGCTATACCGGCGCCCCGTTCGACGATGGCCGCATCGTCAAGCAACGCATCGAGCACGATAACCCGACCGGCATGCAGGCGTTCATCATGAACACCCGGCGCCCGATGTTCGCCGATGCCCGCGTGCGCGAAGCGCTGGCCTATGCGTTCGATTTCGAATGGACCAACCAGAACCTGTTCTACGGCGCCTACACGCGCAGCCACAGCTATTTTTCCAACTCCGACATGGCGGCCACCGCGCTGCCGGATGCCGAGGAGCTGAAGATCCTCGAGCCGATCCGCGATCAGGTCCCCCCGCAGGTGTTCACCGAGGTCTACCGTGCACCGACCACCAACGGTGATGGCCGGATCCGCGGCCAGTTACGCGATGCCCTGCGCTTGCTGCGCGAGGCTGGCTGGGAACTGGACAACGGCACCCTGCGCAACGCCGACGGCGAGCCGATGCAGTTCGAAATCCTGCTGGTGCAGAAGGAATTCGAGCGCGTCGTTGCGCCCTTTATCCGCAACCTCGAGCGCATGGGGATCAGCGCCAACATTCGTATCGTCGATGTCTCGCAGTACATCAACCGGGTGCGTCAGTTCGACTTCGACATGATTGTCAGCGGCTTTGGCCAGTCCACATCGCCCGGCAACGAGCAGCGTGACTACTGGCACTCGAGCATGGCGGACCAGCCGGGCAGCCGCAATCTGATCGGCATCCGCAATCCCGCGGTCGACTATCTGGTCGAGCAGATCATTCAGGCCCCAAACCGCGAACAGCTGGTACTGCGCTGTCGGGCACTGGACCGGGTGTTGCAGTGGAACCACTATGTGATTCCGCAGTACCACATCAACGCCTATCGGGTGGCCTACTGGGACAAGTTTGCGATGCCCAAAACCGCTCCGCGCTATGCACTCGGCTTTGATACCTGGTGGGTCAAGCCCTGATGGCACCCTATGTTCTGCGCCGACTGCTGCTGATGATCCCGACCCTGTTCGGGATCCTGTTGCTGAACTTCATCATCGTCCAACTGGCGCCCGGCGGACCGGTCGAACAGACGATCGCCCACCTGCAGGGACTCGGTGTCGAGGCGACCAGCCGGATCGGTGCCGGTGCCCAGTCCGATATCGCCGCCGGCTCTCAAGCCGGCGACGGCGGCGGCTACCGCGGCGCACAGGGGCTCGATCCGGCGCTGATCGCGGAGATCGAGCAGCTGTACGGTTTTGACAAGCCACCCCACGAGCGCTTCCTGAAGATGCTCGGCGATTACCTGACGTTCGATTTCGGCCGTAGTTTTTACAGCGACAAGACCGTCGTCGAACTGATCATCGAAAAGATGCCGGTGTCGATTTCGCTGGGACTCTGGACCACGTTGATCACCTACCTGATCTCGATTCCGCTCGGTATCCGCAAGGCGGTGCGCGATGGGACGCCGTTCGATGTCTGGACCAGCAGCATCGTCATCGTCGGTTATGCGATCCCGAACTTCCTGTTCGCGATTCTGCTGATTGTGCTGTTCGCCGGCGGCACCTATCTCGAATGGTTCCCGCTGCGCGGCCTCACCTCCCCGGGCTTTGACGAGATGACACTGGGGCAGCAGATTCTCGATTACTTCTGGCACCTGACCCTGCCGGTACTGGCCTCCGTGGTATCGAGCTTTGCGACGCTGACGATGCTGACCAAGAACGCCTTTCTCGATGAAATTCACAAACAGTATGTACTGACCGCCCGCGCCAAGGGGCTGAACGAGTCCGGCGTGCTGTATGGCCACGTGTTTCGCAATGCGATGCTGCTGATCATCGCCGGGATGCCGGCGGCCCTGATCGGCATCTTCTTCACCGGCTCCATGCTGATCGAGGTGATCTTCTCCCTCGACGGCCTCGGTCTGCTCGGCTATGAGGCGGTCATCAACCGCGACTATCCGGTGATCTTCGGTACCCTGTATATCTTCACGCTGGTGGGGCTGCTGCTGAAGCTGGTGTCGGACCTGACCTACACCTTCGTTGACCCGCGCATCGATTTCGAAAGCCGGGAGGTGTGAGCGTGAGACTGTCGCCGATTCAGCGCCGCCGTCTGCACCTGTTCCGCCGCAACCGCCGTGGCTTCTGGTCGCTGTGGATCTTCCTGCTGTTGTTCGGACTGAGCCTGTGTGCCGAGCTGATCGCCAACGACAAGCCGCTGCTGATCGGTTTTCAGGGCGAGCTGCGCTCACCGCTGCTGACCACCTATTCGGAGCTGGACTTCAACGGCGAGTTTGACGCTCCCGCCGACTACAAGGATCCGTATATTCAGGGGCTGATTGCCGATGCCGGCGGCTGGATGCTGTGGCCACCGATCCGCTTCAGCTACGACACCATCAACTACGATCTGCCAGTGCCTGCGCCATCACCGCCCTCGGCCGAAAACTGGCTCGGCACCGACGATCAGGGCCGCGATGTTATGGCGCGACTGATCTACGGCTTTCGCATCTCCGTGCTGTTCGCGCTGGTGCTGACGCTGGCCAGCTCGGTTATCGGCGTTATGGCCGGTGCCGTACAGGGCTACTACGGCGGCAAGACCGACCTGCTGTTTCAGCGCTTCATCGAGATCTGGTCCGGCCTGCCGGTGCTGTTCCTGCTGATCATTCTGGCCAGTCTGGTCGAGCCCAACTTCTGGTGGCTGCTCGGCATCATGCTGCTGTTCTCGTGGATGAATCTGGTCGATGTGGTGCGGGCCGAGTTTCTGCGCGGGCGCAACCTGGAATATGTCCGGGCCGCGCGGGCGCTCGGATTGAGCGATACGCGCATCATGTATCGCCATGTACTGCCGAACGCGATGGTGGCAACGCTGACCTTCATGCCGTTTATCTTCAACGGCGGCATCGTCACCCTGACCGCGCTGGATTTTCTCGGCTTCGGCCTGCCGCCCGGTTCCCCCTCGCTGGGAGAACTGGTCGCCCAGGGCAAGGAGAACCTGCACGCCCCCTGGCTGGGCATTACCGCCTTCGTCGCGCTGTCGCTGATGCTGACGCTGCTGATCTTCATCGGTGAAGCGGTGCGCGATGCGTTTGACCCGAGGAAGAGCCTGTGAGCGAGACGCTGTTCAACATCGACCGGCTCTCGGTCGCGTTCGGGGATGCCGCACCGGTGGTGCGCGAGGTCAGCTTCGAACTCAAGCGGGGCGAGACACTGGCACTGGTCGGCGAATCCGGCTCCGGCAAGTCGGTCACGGCCCTGTCGCTGCTGCGGCTGCTGCCAACCCATCTGGCCCGTTATCCCAGCGGCCGCATTCTCTATAACGGCGAGGATCTGTTGCAGGCACCGGAAAAACGCCTGCGCGAAATCCGCGGCAACCGCGTCGGCATGATCTTTCAGGAGCCGATGACGTCGCTGAACCCGTTGCATCGGATCGAACGTCAGATCACCGAGACACTGCGCCTGCACCGCGGCATCAATGGCCGTGCGGCACGGGCGCGTGCACTGGAACTGCTCGAGCTGGTCGGCATACAGGATGCGGCGCAGCGGCTGGATCAGTATCCTCACGAGCTCTCAGGCGGCCAGCGCCAGCGCGTCATGATTGCGATGGCACTGGCCAACGAGCCGGAGCTGCTGATCGCCGACGAGCCGACCACGGCACTGGATGTCACGATCCAGCAGCAGATTCTCGAGCTGCTCGGTGAACTGCAGCGCAAGCTCAACATGTCGGTGCTGCTGATCACGCACGACCTCAATATCGTGCGGCGCTACGCGCAGCGCGTCTGCGTCATGTACAACGGCGAGATTGTCGAAGCGCAGCGCTGCGAGCAGCTGTTTGCCGCCCCGCGCCACCCCTATACCCGCAAACTGCTCGACGCCGAACCGAGCGGCCGCCCGCTGCCGGTGCCGCAGCCGACCGAGACGCTGCTGAGCAGTGACCACCTGAAGGTCTGGTTCCCGATCAGGCGTGGCTTTTTCAAACGCACGGTGGATCACTTCCGCGCCGTTGACG
The DNA here is from genome assembly GCA_030602245.1 of Marinobacterium sp. Lineage (GTDB taxonomy): Bacteria > Pseudomonadota > Gammaproteobacteria > Pseudomonadales > Balneatricaceae > Marinobacterium_D. Next base: position 127,706 of record JAUWAC010000001.1, on the reverse strand, counting down.
GCGTCAGCCTGACGCTGGCACGGGGCGAAACGCTTGGGGTCGTCGGAGAGTCCGGCTCGGGCAAGACGACGCTGGCCATGGCGCTGCTGCGCCTGGCCGGCTCGCAGGGCGCGATTCACTTCAAGGGTGAGCCGATCCATGGGCTCAGGCAGTCCGGCATCACGCCGTTGCGCAAACAGATGCAGATCGTGTTTCAGGATCCGTTCGGCAGCCTCAGCCCGCGCATGTCGATCGCCGAGATCGTCGCCGAGGGCCTCGGCGTCCACGGTGTGACCGATGCCGACGAGATCGAACGGCGGGTGATTGAGGTGTTGCAGGATGTTGGCCTCGATCCGGAGGTGCGCCATCGCTACCCGCATGAGTTTTCGGGCGGCCAGCGCCAGCGCATCGCCATCGCCCGTGCGCTGATTCTGAAACCGGATCTGATCGTACTCGACGAGCCGACCTCCGCGCTCGATCGCACCGTGCAGAAGCAGATCATCGAGCTGCTGCGCGAGCTGCAGGCACGCTACCGGCTCAGCTACCTGTTCATCAGTCATGATCTGGCGGTCGTGCGCGCACTCAGCCACCAGCTGCTGGTCATGCATCACGGCAAAGTGGTCGAAAGCGGCCCGACCGAAGCCCTGTTCGAAGCACCCAACCACCCCTATACGAAACAACTGCTGGTCGCGGCCGGTCTCGCCAGCGCCTGATGCCGTAACACCCGGGCGCGGCGACACCCGCGGCCCATGAAAAAGGCCACCAATCCTGACGAATTGGTGGCCTTTTTGTGTCAGCTCGGTGCGCGGGTGATATCAGTTCCGTTCGATCTCCGCCGCTTCCAGCAGGGCCTCGGCGTGCGCCTGATAGACCTGCTGTCCACGCTGGTTCGCAATCATGTTGGCCAGCGCACTGCGCTCCTCGTCGGACAGCTTGCTATCGCCTTCGGTCACACCACGCAGGGCGATAATCACCTGATCGCCGCCCGCCAGTGCCACGCTGGCGTAGGTCGTGCCATCCTGCTCCGGCGCCGGCATCGCGAATACCTCACGCAGCACGGTGGCGGGGACCGCCTCTGAGCCACGATCAACACCCAGTGCCTCAACCCACTCGAGACCTTCGGCGATCGCGTCCAGCGACTCACCGCCACGCAGCCGTTCAACCCACTGCTGCGCCTGTGCGGCCACCTGCTCTGCGGCACGCTCGCTGCGCAGTTCACGCAGCAGCTGGTCACGCACCTCGTCCAGCGCCAGCTGACGCGGCTCGCGATGCTCTTTCAGATGAATCACAACGGTGCGGCCGCTGTCGAGTTCGATCGGATCGCTGTTCAGCTGCTCCTGCAGCACCGTGTCGCCGAATGCGGCTTCCACCACACGGGGAGAGGCGCTGATCCGATCACTGCCGCCCTGACGGGAGAAGAATCCGGTGCTACGGATCGGCAGATCCAGCTCCTCGGAAGCCGCCTGCAGATCGGATGACGAGAAGGTCAGATCGGCCAGTCGCTCCAATGCGGCGACGTAATCCAGCTCCGCCTGCTCATCAGCGACCTGCTCACGCAGTTCGTTTTCAACCTCGGCCAGGGCCGGCACTTCGGTTTCGCGCACGTCGTCGAGCTGGATCAGGTGGTAGCCAAACTCGGTCCGTACCGGCTCAGACACCTCACCCGGCGCCAGTGCGAACAGCGCATCTTCAAACGGCTCGACGAACACGCCACGCGGGTTGAAGCCCAGCTGACCGCCCTCTTCGGCAGAACCGAGATCCGCAGACTCACGCTTGGCAACCTCGGCAAAATCGGCACCGGCAAGAATCTCATCACGCAGCTCGTTGGCACGGGCCAGCGCCGCATCGGCGTCACGTTCAGCGGTGATATCAACCAGAATATGCCGGGCCGAACGCTCTTCCTGCGCCTCAAAGCCTGCGACCATACGATCGTACGCGGCCTGAATATCGGCCTCGGACACCGCCTGCGGGTCTGCCAGCGAGCGCTTGTCGAGCAACAGGTACTCGACAGCAACCTCCTCCTGCGTCATGAACTCGCTCTGACGCGCCTCGTATGCGGCCTGCAGCTCCGCGTCGCTGATCTCGATCGCCTCCGGGTTCGCCTCGAGCGTGACGTAGGCAAGGTCACGGGTCTGACGATCCAGCGCCACCAGCCGTGCCAGTTCGTCGTCGGTGGCGAATTCGGACAGCACGTAACCGGCCTGTGCCTGCTCGAGCAATGTTTCCTTACGGATCAGATCACGGTACATCAGCGGCGTAAAGCCGGCGCTGCGCAGCACCGCTTCGAACTGGTTGCGATCAAAACGGCCATCGACCTGGAACTGCGGCGTCGACACGATAATCTGGTCAACCATCTGCTCGGACAGGTGGAAACCCATCTCGTCAGCGGACTGCAGCAGCGCAGTGCGCTGAATCAGGTTTTCCAGCACCATCTGGCGCAGCAGCTTGTCATCGATGGCGGACGGATCGGCGTTTTCGCCCATCTGGGCGAGCAGCTGACGGCGCTGCAGCTCCATCCCCTGGAACAGCTGCTGCTGGGTAATCTCCTCGCCGTTAACCTCGGCCGGTGCCGGTTCCCGGTTGGTCAGACTGACCAGCGACTCCACACCCCACAACGCGAAAGTCAGCGCGATCAGGCCGACGATCACCTTGGCGATTATCCCCTGTGAGTTTTCCCTGATGGTTTGAAGCATTGTCTGCAATCACCCTACGTTGGCGTATCTGGCTGGTGGATCAATTTTGTTGATAGAGGTTCAATAAAAAAGCGCATTCAGGTCGAATGCGCTTTTCTTGATCTGGCGGAACGGACGGGACTCGAACCCGCGACCCCCTGCGTGACAGGCAGGTATTCTAACCAGCTGAACTACCGCTCCTGAACCTGATGTCAGCTAACGGAACGGCGCCTGTTACTTGTTGACGGCGTCCTTCAGAGCCTTGCCAGGCTTGAATGTCGGCAGAGTCGCAGCAGCAATTTCGATCGGCTTGCCAGTCTGCGGGTTACGACCGGTGCGAGCGGCGCGTTCCTTCACGGAAAAGGTACCGAAACCTACCAGCGCAACCGACTCACCCTTCTGCAGAGCACCAGTAACCGCTTCCAGTGCAGCGTCCAGCGCACGGCCGGCAGCAGCCTTCGGGATATCGGCTGAATCGGCAATTGCGTCGATCAGTTCAGACTTGTTCACATTGTTCCCCTTTAATATGTATCGAGTCGTTATTTTGCTCTATCTGAATACGTTACCCAGCGTGTAGTCAGGCACTTTATACCAACTGGCCAAAACGGGTGTCAACTGGCCGCAGCCCTTTTGTGCCGCGGCCTCCGGCTAATGTGTGCTCAGTTGACCGGGCTCACTCTTCTCGTTTTTGGGCTCCGCCGAGACCACTTTATCCTCCTCTTCGGACAGCGGTTTGGGCTGATAAGCGAGCGCGATGTCGAGCACTTCGTCGATCCATTTTACCGGCTTGATGTCGAGATCGGCTTTGATATTGTCCGGAATCTCTTTCAGATCGCGTTGATTTTCGTCAGGGATAACGACCGTTTTGATGCCGCCACGGTGCGCCGCCAGCAGCTTCTCCTTGAGGCCGCCGATCGGCAGTACCTGACCACGCAGCGTGATCTCGCCGGTCATCGCCACATCGGCGCGGACCGGGATCTGCGTCAGTGCCGACACCAACGCCGTACACATGCCGATACCGGCGCTGGGGCCGTCCTTCGGCGTCGCCCCCTCCGGCACGTGGATGTGCAGGTCATGCTTCTCGTGGAAGTCGGAACGGATACCCAGCAGACGGGCGCGGCTGCGCACCACGGTCATCGCGGCCTGAATCGACTCCTTCATGACATCGCCCAGCGAGCCGGTGTGGATCAGACGCCCCTTGCCGGGTACGACCGCGGCTTCGATGGTCAGGATATCGCCGCCAACCTGCGTCCAGGCAAGCCCCGTGACATGGCCGACCAGATCCTGCTCCTCCGCCATACCGAACTTGTGCTTGCGCACGCCGAGGTAGTGTTCGAGCTCGGCGGCAGTCACCTGCAGCGACTTGGCTTCGCCGCTCAGGGTCAGCTCCTTGATCACCTTGCGACAGATCTTGGCGATCTCGCGCTCGAGTCCACGCACACCCGCTTCACGGGTGTAGTAACGGATGATGTCGGTGACCGCGCCGTCATCGATCTCAAGCTCTTTCGGCTTCAGACCGTTCTGCTTGATCTGCTTTGGAATCAGATACTTGCGCGCGATATTGAGTTTTTCATCTTCGGTGTAACCCGGAATGCGGATGATCTCCATGCGGTCCAGCAGCGGGCCGGGGATGTTCATCGAGTTCGAGGTACACATGAACAGCACGTCAGACAGGTCGTAATCGACCTCCAGATAGTGATCGTTGAACGTGCTGTTCTGCTCCGGATCCAGCACCTCCAGCAGCGCCGAGGCCGGGTCACCGCGGTGATCCATACCCATCTTGTCGATCTCATCGAGCAGGAACAGCGGGTTCTTGACCCCGATCTTGGAGATCTTCTGAATCAGCTTGCCGGGCATCGAGCCGATGTAGGTGCGGCGATGACCGCGAATCTCGGCTTCGTCACGTACGCCGCCGAGCGCCATACGCACATACTTGCGATTGGTCGCACGGGCGATGGAGCGACCGAGCGAGGTCTTGCCGACCCCGGGAGGCCCGACCAGACAGAGGATCGGCCCGCGCAGCTTGCGGACGCGCTTCTGTACCGCCAGATATTCGATGATGCGCTGCTTCACCTCTTCGAGCCCGTAGTGGTCTTCGTTGAGGATCTTCTCGGCGCGCTTCATATCCATGCGCACCTTGGTCTTCTTGCTCCAGGGGATCTGCAGCATCCAGTCGATGTAGCCGCGCACGACGGTCGCCTCGGCACTCATCGGCGACATCATCTTCAGTTTGTTGAGTTCGGCCAGCGTCTTGTCGAGCGCTTCTTTGGGCATACCGGCGCTCTCGATCTTGCGCTGCAGCTCATCGAGATCGCTGCCGCCGGACTCGTCCATATCGCCGAGTTCCTTCTGAATCGCCTTCATCTGCTCATTCAGGTAGTACTCGCGCTGACTCTTTTCCATCTGTTTCTTGACGCGACCGCGGATACGTTTCTCGACCTCGACCAGGTCGATTTCCGCCTCCATCAGCGACATCAGATGCTCCAGACGCTGACGCGCGCCGAGCATCTCCAGCAGCTTCTGCTTCTCGTCCAGCTTCAGCGCCATATGCGCGGCAATGGTATCGGCGAGGCGGCTGACATCATCGATATTCTGCAGCGACGCCAATACCTCGGACGGGATCTTCTTGTTGACCTGGATGTAGCGCTCGAACTGGTCCAGTGCGGTGCGCTTGTACACGTCGGCTTCGGAGTCGCCGATGTTGTCGACGGACAGCACCTCGACACGGGCTGCGTAGTGCTCGTCCTCTTCGTGCAGGTCGTGGATACGCGCACGCTCCTCACCCTCGACCAGCACTTTGACGGTGCCGTCAGGCAGTTTCAGCATCTGCAGCACGGTCGCCACCGTACCGGTCGTGAACAGATCGTCGATCGAGGGCTCATCTTCAGATGCACTGCGCTGGGCGACGAGCAGAATCTGCTTGTCCCGCGCCATCGCCAGCTCGAGGGCCTGAATCGACTTCTCGCGCCCGACGAACAGCGGAATGACCATGTTCGGGTAGACCACCACATCGCGCAGTGGCAACACGGGAAGCTCGATGGTCGCCGCTTGGTTGGATTCGTGTTGAGCCATGATGAGTGCCTCTTAGCAGAGCACCGTTACAGGGGGACGGTGCAGGTAAATCATTGGATTTGTTACATCTATGGGGGCCGGCGCCGGGAATGCAACCGGTCGATCCAAAAAATGCAAAGCAAGAGCGGATGGGGGTGGGTTTTTCAGACGTTATAACAGCTAACGCGAGGGGTCACAAACAATTACTGCCGCGACCCCGGCGTGGGATGGTTACTTGTAGTAGGCGTTGGTGGTCTCGGTATGATCGGTGACATCACGCACGCCAACCAGTCCCGGCACGCGCTCGATCAGCGTTTTTTCTACGCCGTCCTTCAGCGTCATATCCACCGCGGCACAGCCCTGACAGCCGCCGCCGAAACGCAATACGGCAATCTGTCCGCCCTCGGCCTCGACCAGCTCAACCAGTTTCACCTCACCCCCATGGGCGGCCAGGCCCGGGTTGATATCGGCATAGAGCACGTAGTTGATCTGCTCATCGATCGGGCTGTCCGGCGACACCTTGGGTACCTTCGCATTCGGAGCCTTGATCGTCAGCTGACCGCCCATCCGATCTTCGGCAAAATCGATGGTCGCTTCTTCCAGAAAACGGATGCTGTTACGCTCGATATAGAAGCGCAGCAGCTCCAGATCCATGATCTCGTCTTCCGGATTGACCTCATCCGGGCGGCAGTACGCCAGACAGGTCTCGGCATACGGGGTGCCGGGCTGGGTCACGAACAGGCGCACGGCGATCCCCTCAACCTCCTGCTTGGCCAGCAGTTCGGCAAGGTATTGTTCGGCGCTTTTGGTAACAGTGATATCCATACTTGAAACAACCTATTCAGTGCGTTGCGAATGGCAAATAGCATACACTCATATTATTCCCGAGTAAATCGCTCGGTTATTAACCGGATGTCGTCGTGACATACACCGCCTGCGCCCTGCTCTGGTAGACTGGCGCTCAGGCTTAAGGAGATAGAGCATCGTGGAACATTCGGTTGTCTTTTCGTTTTTTCTGATTTTCAGTGGCGCGGCGGTTCTCGCATCCCTGGCACTGTATACCCGACAACCGTTGCTGGTGGCCTATGTCGTGCTCGGAGCCCTGCTCGGCCCCTGGGGGTTCAAGGCAGTATCGGATACCAACCTGCTGGCCGACATCTCTCACGTCGGGATCATCTTCCTGCTGTTCCTGCTCGGTCTCGACATGCAGCCGGCCCACCTGATCCACATGCTGCGGAAAGCGACACTGGTGGCCATTATCAGCTCGATCGCCTTTATGGGCCTTGGTTACGGCGTCGGCGTGCTGTTCGGTTTTGGCCAGATGGAGTCGATCGTCATCGGCGCGGCGGTGATGTTCTCGAGTACCATCATCGGCATCAAGCTGCTGCCGACCACGGTACTGCACCATCGGCATACCGGGGAGCTGGTGGTCGGTCTGCTGCTGCTCCAGGACGTAGTGGCGATCCTCGTGCTGCTGCTGCTCAACAGTGGCAGTGACGACAGCGCGGGTATGAACTTCGCCCGCTCGCTGCTGGCCCTGCCGCTGCTCGCGCTGTTCGCCTGGGGGTTCGTGCGCTGGGTATTGCTGCCGCTGCTGCAGCGTTTCGACCGCTTCCACGAATACATTTTTCTTGCCGCCATCGGCTGGTGCCTGGGGTTGGCAGAAGCCGCCGTCTATGTGGGCCTGTCGGCGGAGATGGGCGCCTTCATCGCCGGCGTCGCGCTGGCCACGAGCCCGATCTCCCAGTACATCGCGACCAGCCTCAAGCCGTTGCGTGACTTCTTCCTGATCCTGTTTTTCTTCTCGGTCGGCGCCAGCTTCAATCTGACCCTGATCGACGATATCCTGCTGCCGGCGCTGGCATTGACGGTGGCCGTGCTGGCGCTGAAACCCGTGGTCTTCCGCTACCTGCTTACCGGCATCAGTGAGTCACCGGATACAGGCTGGGAGATCGGCTTCCGACTTGGCCAGATCAGTGAGTTTTCGCTGCTGATCGCGTATCTGGCGTTCGCCGGCGGCCTGATCGGCACCGAGGCCTCGCACGTGATTCAGGCCACCGCGATTCTGAGCTTCCTGCTCTCCACCTATGTCGTGATCTTCCGCTACCCCTCACCGATCGCGATCTCGGATCGGCTGCGCCGGGACTGATCAGAACCGTTTGCGATCGCGCGCCTGCCACCAGCTGCGCGCCTGCTCGACCAGCTGCGCCGGTTCACAGGGCTGGTCCGGCTGCAGCAGGCGCAGCACCATCGCCAGCGTCGAGATGACCGCGCCCTCGCCGTAGGGATGTTCGATCTCCCCACGCCAGAGCCGTATCAGATCGGCCGGATCCAGCTGCTCATCCTTGACCAGGCGCTGCGCGTAGAGCCGTGGCCAGATCCCGCTATCGACGGCACCGTTGATGATCCAGTGCAGTTCGCAATCGCTGTCCGGTTTGACCTCCGCTTCACCGCCATCACCGCGGACCGTCACGCCCTGGCGAGTGCCCAGCAACAGCGCGGTTTTCTGATGCATCGGCGCATAAGGCGGATGAAATACGCCATCTACGCTGACCGGCGCATCGAGCGGGTTCAGCATGCGACACAGGGTATGGACCGGCGAGCGCAGGCCGAGAATATTGCGCAGCTGGATAATCTCCCCCAATGGCGGGCACAGCTGATCGATCGACATGAAGGCAAACCGACGCTGCGCCAGCTGGTCGGACACTTGCTGCCAGTCGGCGCAGGGTTCGAGGCCAAACGGGGCCAGCATATCCTCGGTATAGACACGCCCCGCCGTGTGCCCACGCGCGCCATGCATGAACACCGTATGACCGCGCTCGGCGAGCAACAGTGCACTGAGCAGGAACCAGGGCAGATGCCGTTTCTTGCCGGCGTATGTCGACCAGTCGATGGCGGCCGTTATTCCCTGCGGCGGACGGTAGCGCTCGCGTACCGCATCGGCAAAGCCGGCCAGCTCCTCTGGCGCTTCCTCCTTGACCCGCAGCAACATCAGGAACGCGCCGAGCTGTTCGGGCCGTACGCGGTCCTCGAGAATCATCGCCATCGCCTCGCGCGCTTCTTCACGCGTCAGCGAGCGGCTGCCCTTTTTCCCTTTGCCCAGGATGCGTACGAAGGGCGCAAACGGGTGTTCCTGTGCCATCAATGTACGAGCCTCATGTCGGTTCTCAATCGTTGCCGCTGATTCTACATCACCGAAGCTGCGCCGCGAGACTGTATCCGCCCCGGTCGCAGTTGGTAGAATGCGCAACCTCTGCCCGGAACTGCTCACATGACACGAAAACGCATTCAATTCGGCGGCCCGTCCCGCAGCCGCACACGCACAGCGACGCCACAGGAGCCGGTCGAGGTCAGCGTCGATAACCTGAGCCTTGAGGGCCGCGGTGTCGCACGCGTCGATGGCAAAACCCTGTTCATCGACGGCGTGCTGCCGGGTGAACGGGCACAGGTGCGCATCACCCAGCGCCACAAGCGCTATGACGAGGCTGAGCCGGTGCAGCTGCTGGAATCATCCGCCGAGCGCCAGCAGCCCCCCTGCCGCTATTACGGCCAGTGCGGCGGCTGTCAGCTGCAACATCTGGCACCCACTGCTCAGCTTGCGCACAAGGAAGCGCTGGTGCTGGACCAGTTGAAGCGCTTTGCCGAGATCGAACCCGAACAGGTCGAACCGGCACTGCCGAGCCCGGATCTCGGTTATCGCCGCAGCGCCCGCATCGGTATCAATCAACGCGCAGATGGCACACCGCTGATCGGTTTTCGTCGCGCCGCGAGCCACAAACTGATCGACATCGACCACTGCCCGGTGCTTGAGCCCCGCATCAATGCGCTGCTCGCCGAGCTGCGTCTGGCACTGCTGGCGTGGGAGGGCAGCCTCAAGCACCTGACCCACGCGGATATCAGTGCCGGTGATGATTGCGGTGTGCTGACGCTGCGCATCACGCGGACATTACAACCCGCACTGGCGCAGCGGATCGCCGCGATCTGTGCCGAGCACCGCTTCCAGCTCGTCCTTGAAGGCAATCAGGGGCTTGAGCCGGTCGATACGGGCGCACCGGCGCTGACCTACTCACTGCCGCCGATGCCGCTGCAGCTGGGCTTTGGCGCCGGGGATTTTCTGCAGGTCAATGCGACGGTGAATCGCGCCATGGTCGCACGTGCACGGGACTGGCTTGCGCCGACAGGCGAAGACCGGGTGCTCGATCTGTTCTGCGGCCTTGGCAACTTTACGCTGCCGCTGGCACTGCATGCGGGCGAGGTCATCGGCGTTGAAGGCTCCAGCGCTATGGTCGAGCGCGCGCTGGCCAATGCCGCCGCCAACGGCCTCGAGAATGTTCAGGTATTTAAGAGCGATCTCAGCGGCGATATCCGTGACACCTCCTGGTATCAGCACGGCCGCCGCGAAGGCTTTGACCTGATCCTGCTGGACCCGCCACGCACCGGCGCCCAGGAGGCGGTCCGCCATCTGGTGCATTACAACGCTCGCCGCATCCTGTACGTCGCCTGCAACCCGGCCGCACTGGTGCGTGACGCCCGCACACTGGCCGACGCCGGCTATCGGCTGAGCCGCTTCTGCGTCATGGACATGTTCCCGCATACCGCGCATATCGAGTCGATGGCCCTGTTCGAATGCTGATGCCGAAGGTGCTGTACGCCGATAGCGCGATCGTCATCGTCGACAAGCCGGCAAACCTGCTGTCGGTGCCGGGGCGCGGACCGGATAAACAGGACTGTCTGTGGAAGCGCGTGCAGCGGGAGTTTCCCACCGCGCGCATCGTGCACCGGCTCGATTACGCCACTTCCGGTGTCATGGTACTGGCACTGGACGCAGCCGCGCACCGGGCGCTGAGCATCCAGTTTCAGGAGCGTCGTACGGCAAAGCGGTACCAGGCGATCGTTGCCGGCACACCGGCCCAGAGCGCCGGCGAGATCGATCTGCCGCTGCGCTGTGACTGGGAGCGTCGCCCACGGCAGATGGTCGACCCGGTGCAGGGTAAGCCGGCACTGACGCGGTGGGAAGTGATCGAGCGTACAGCCCTTGGAACACGGTTGGCGCTGTACCCGGTGACCGGGCGGTCACATCAGCTGCGGGTGCATCTGACGGCGATCGGCCACCCGATTCTGGGCGACCACTTCTATGCTTCGCAACAGCAGCAGGCGATGAGCGATCGCCTGCTGCTGCATGCCGAATATCTGGGCCTCTTTCATCCCCGCAGTGGCGACTGGTGCGAATTCAGCGCCCCCTGTCCATTCTGACTCAGAGATTGACGCAGCGCCGCGGCGCGCCATCGACAAAGCCACGGATGTTGTCCGCCGTCTGATCGATGATCCGCGTGCGCGCCTCAACGCTGCCCCAGGCACAGTGGGGGGTGACAATGAGGTTCGGCAGCGACTGGTCGAGCAGCGGATTGCCGTCACGGGGCGGCTCCTGACTGAGCACATCCACGGCGGCCCCGCCGAGATGACCCGATTTCAGCGCATCGACAAGGGCCTGCTCGTTGACGATCCCACCGCGTGCGGCATTCACCAGAAAACTGCCCGGTTTCATCCGCGCCAGCGCCTGCGCATCAATCAGATCCCGGGTCTGTTCGGTCAGCGGACAGTGCAGGCTCAGCACATCGGCCCGCTCGAGCACCTGCTCGAATGCGACTCGCCCGGCGGGAACAGCCGCGCTGCCGGGACGTGCCGCGATCAGCACGTTCATCCCCAGCGCCTCGGCCCGCCGCGCAACCGCCGCGCCAAGGGCACCATAGCCGACGATCCCCAGCGTCCGCCCGCTGACTTCAATGATCGGGTAATCGAGCAGACAGAACTGGCTGGCACGCCCCCAGTCACCGGCGCGCACGGCACGATCGTAGTCGAGCAGGCGGGTATGCAGCGCGAGGATCAGCGTAATCACATGCTGCGCCACCGAGCTGACCCCGTAGCCCTGTGAGTTGCACACGGGAATACCACGACGGCGCGCCGCCTCGAGATCAACGTTGTTGACCCCGGTGGCGACGACGCAGATCAGCTTCAGTGCATGGGCATTCGCGATCACATCCGCAGCAAGCGGCACCTTGTTGACCAGCACCAGATCGAAACCATCGATCCGGGCCGCGACCTCGTCGGCGGCGGTCTGCGGGTAGCAGACCAGCTCGTCGACAAGGTTTTCGATCGGCGACAGATCAAGGTCGTCCAGGCTCTCCAGATCGAGGAATACAGCTCTCATCATCTCTCCGTCAGCTGCCATTGGCGAGCTCCACCAGCTCGCGAATCGCGACCGCAAACACGGCGCTGTCGGGTTGAGAGACCGCGCGCAGGTCGTTGAGCACCTGGTTCCAGCGTTCCAGCAGCAGCTGATTCGCCTCGAGCCAGCTTTCAACACAGGCCTCGCTGTCGAGCTCTTCGCCGCTCTCGTTCGACATCGCCCGTGCGCGATGCAGGACGCTGAGCGTAATCGCGCGCTGCTGCGAGTTCAACTCTTCACGGAAGCCGTCGCGCGCCAGCGACTGCCAGTGCGTATCCTGCTCCATTCCCTTGATCTGGCGATCGACATTGTACAGGTCGAGGCGATCACCCAGCATGAAGTAAACATCCGCCACCCGATCAAGCGGCTCGCCGGTCTGCTGCTCGGTGGCAATGATGCCCAGCAGCATATAGAGGCTGTCGAACGAGGCCGCCTGGACGGCGAGCTCAGCCGGCACGCCGGCCTCTTCGAGTTCGCTGTAACGCGCCTGCCACGCTTCCAGCGGCTCGCCGGTGAGACGCTCTGCCAGCGACAGCGACATCGCCTGCACACCGGGACGGTACTGTTCCACCAGCGCTTCCGGGTCGAGCTGCTGACGGCAGGTGTTGAGAATCCAGTTGGCAGCGCGACGTACCAGACGCTGCAGATCGGCCATCATGCCCTGCTGCATCACCGCCGGCACCTTGTTGTCCAGCGCCTCCATCTGCTGCCACAGTTCGTCCATAGCAAAGATGTCACGGGCGATGATATAGGCCGCGGCTATATCGGCCATGTCGCGCCCGGTGGCCTGATGCATCCGCAGCGGGAAGGTGATGCCCATGCGGTTGATCATGCCGTTGGCCGTCTGCGTCGCGATGATCTCGGCACGCAGACGGTGATTTTCGACCTCGTCGCCGTAACGCTCGACCAGCGCGCGCGGGAACGCAGTTCGCACTTCCTGCGCCAGATACGGATTGCTCGGCAACCAGCTTTCGGTCAGCACTTCCTTCAGCTCCGCCTTGACGTAGGAGATCAGCACCGACAGCTCCGGACGGGTCAGTCCCTGCCCCCGCTGACTGCGCTCGACCAGTTCTTCGTCGGCCGGGATGAACTCGAGCGAGCGTACCAGACGTCCGCTGGATTCGAGCTCGTTGATCAAACGTCGGTAGTCATCGAGCGAGCGATCCACCTGCCCTTTGGCGATGCTCAGCGCCAGCGCCTGGCTGTAGTTGTTCTTCAGCACCAGTTCGGCGACCTCTTCGGTCATCTCCTTGAGGAAAGCGTTGCGCTGCTTCAGCGTCAGATCACCGTTGCTGACCACCTTGTTGAGCAGAATCTTGATGTTGACCTCGTGGTCGGAGCAATCCACGCCACCGGCGTTATCGATAAAGTCGGTGTTGCAGGCGCCGCCCTTGAGGGCAAACTCGATCCGGCCGAGCTGAGTGAAGCCCAGGTTGCCGCCTTCACCCAGCACCTTGCAGCGCAGGTCACGGCCGTCGATACGCAGGCTGTCATTGGCCTTATCGCCCACATCGGCATGGGACTCGAAGCTGGCCTTGACGTAGGTACCGATACCGCCGTTCCAGATCAGGTCGACACGTGCCTTGAGCAGCGCGGAGATCAGATCGTTCGGCGCCAGACGATCGGCGTCGATATCGAAGCGGCGCTTCATTTCCGGTGTGATGTCGATCCACTTGGCGGCACGCGAGAACACACCGCCGCCTTTGGAGATCAGCGACTCGTCATAGTCGGCCCAGGTGGAACGCGGCAGCTCGAACAGGCGCTTGCGCTCGGCATAGCTCGCTGCCGCATCCGGTTCCGGATCGATAAAGATGTGCATGTGGTTGAATGCGGCCACCAGCTGGATGTGCTCGGACATCAGCATACCGTTGCCGAACACATCACCGCCCATGTCACCGATGCCGACCACCGTGAACGCTTCGTTCTGAGTGTCGATGCCCAGCTCGCGGAAATGCAGCTTGACCGACTCCCAGGCACCGCGTGCGGTAATCCCCATCTTCTTATGGTCGTACCCCTGCGAGCCGCCGGACGCGAACGCATCACCGAGCCAGAAGCCGAACTCTTCGGCAATCGAGTTGGCGATATCGGAGAAGGTCGCGGTACCCTTGTCGGCGGCCACGACCAGATAGGGGTCGTCTTCGTCGTGGCGCACCAGATCCGCCGGCGGCACCACTTCACCATCGACATAGTTGTCGGTGACATCCAGCAGACCACGGATGAAGGTCTTGTAGCACTCGATGCCCTCTTCCAGCATCGCTTCGCGACTGCCGTTGGCAGGCAGCTGCTTGGCCACGAAACCGCCCTTGGCACCGACCGGCACGATAACGGCGTTCTTGACCTGCTGCGCCTTGACCAGCCCGAGCACCTCGGTGCGGTAATCCTCGCGACGATCCGACCAGCGCAAGCCGCCACGGGCGACCTTGCCACCGCGCAGGTGGACACCTTCGACGCGGGCGGAATAGACGAAGATCTCGTACATCGGCCGCGGCAGCGGAATATCGGCTATCTCGTGCGGGTTGAACTTGAAGACGAAGTACTCTTTCGCCTCGCCGTCGGCGCTGGTCTGGAAGTAGTTGGTGCGCAGCGTCGCGCGCATCAGCTCCAGATAGCGGCGCAGGATCTTGTCATCGTTGAGATGCTCGACCTTCTCCAGCGAGTCGATAATGCTGTTGGCGATACGGTCGGCCAGCGCCTGCACCTTGGCACTGCTCTGCCGGCTGGGCTCGAAACGGGCGCGGAAAAACGCCACCAGCAGGCGGGTCACGTACAGGTGACGCGACAGGGTATCGGCGATGTACTGCTGACTGAAACCGAAACGGATCTGCTGGTTGTAACGGGCATAGGCGCGCAGCATCGCCACCTCGCGCCAGCTCAGGCGCGCACCGATGACCAGACGGTTGAACTCGTCGTTCTCGGCCTTGCCGCTCCAGATGTTGTAGAACGCCTCCTGGAAGATCTGCTTGACCTCTTCCAGCTCAACCGGCTCGTTGCTGTTGTAGAACAGCGTGAAATCATGAATCCAGAACTGCTCACCATCGCGACGGCGCACCATGTACGGATGCTCACCGACCACGCGCATGCCCAGATTTTCGAGCAACGGGATAATGTCGGACAGCACCAGCGGTTCGGAGCGGTTGAACAGCTTGAAGCGCAGCAGATCGCGCGACTGCTCGATCTGGCGGTAGAAGCTCATGCTGATGCTCTTGCCCGCATCCAACTCCTCGATATGCTCGATGTCGAACACGGCGCTGCTCGGCGCAAAATGCTCGCGGTATGCCGACGGGAAGGCGTTGCGATAGCTGTTCGCCAGATGGTTGCCACGCTCTTCGCCGGCCGCATCGACCAGCACGTGATGCAGCTCGTCCGACCAGGAGCGCGACAGCTTCGCGACCTCCGCTTCCAGCTCCTGCGGGTCGATGTGAATCTCTTTCTCCGGGTCGATCTGGAACACGTAGTAGACGCGCGCCAGTACCGACTCGCTATAGTATGTATTGAACTCGGAGTCGACCGAACCGAGGCGCTCGGCGAGCAGTTCCTGCACCTGCGTGCGCAGTGCCGTGTTGAAGATGTCACGCGGCACGTAGTACAGCATGGTGTAGAACTTGCCGCAGGCATCACGGCGAATCAGCAGGCGCACTTTGCGCCGCTCCTGCAGGTTGAACACGCCCATGGCGTTGTCGAACAATTCCTGATCGCTCGGCAGCAGCAGCTCGTCCCGCGGCAGCTCATTGAGCACGTGTGACAGCGACTTGGCGCTGTGGCCACCCGGGGTGAAGCCTGCTTTCTTCAGCACCCACTCCACCCGGCGGCGCAGAATCGGAATGTTGCGCGGCGGCTCAACGTAGACCGGCGACGTGTAGAGTCCGTAGAAGCGGTGCTCCCCCACGACCTTGCCGGCGTCGTCAAACTTCTTCACCACAACGAGATCACGATAGGCCGGACGGTGCACCCGCGAGCGCAGATCATCCTTGGCGAACATCATCGGTTCCGGCGTCTGCAGGAAGCAATGTTCCTGTGCCGCGGGAATCGGTCTGGTGCGCTCCTGCAGACGGCAGACACCCAGTGCGCTGTTTTCCGCCTGAACGATTTCCAGCCCCTTGTCGGTCTCGCTGAAGTCCAGCTCTTCGTAGCCGAGGAAGGTAAACCGGTTATCCAGCATCCAGGCCAGAAAGGCACAGGCTTCGTCGCGTTTGTCGGTATCAATGTGGGCCTGTGTCGTCAGACTGGCGCGCAGCGTTTCCACCTGGCTACGCATCGCATCGAAGTCGCCAACCGCCGCGCGGACCTGGCCCAGCACCTCGGCCAGGCTGTGCTCGATGCCCTTGAGTTCTTCCGGATTACTGTGGCGATCGACCTCGATGTAGATCAACGCTTCACGCACGCCGCTATCGCCCTCGGTGACCACACGGGCGCGCCGTTCATCGCGGTCGACGGACAACACGCCGCTGTGTACGACATGGATCGACAGCCCGCGACGGTTCAGCTCCATGCGCACCGAGTCGACCAGAAACGGCATGTCGCGATGCAGAATCTGGATCACGGTATGGCCACAGTGCCAGCCGTGCCGCTCCAGATCGGGGTTGAATACATGCACTTTCTGATCGGCGCCATCCCACTCCTGCAGGTGCTCCCAGCAGGACAGTGTTGCGCCATACAGGTTGTCGAAGCTGCGCTCGGCCAGCTCTTCAAGCGGCGACACGCGGTAGTACTGGTACATGAAATCCAGTACCGGGTTCAGATCACGTTTGGGAAGGCGGGCGGTGAGTAGCTCACCGAGTTGACTCAGTATCTTGTTCTTCTGCTCGTTGCGCCGTTCGGACATCTGCCTCTCTCCATCGGGGCCGAATACACTCCAAATACCCCTTAATGCTAGTCCAGCATCAGAGGATTCGCGATCCAATGATGCAACTTGGTGGTGCCTTTTTCCAGACAATCGTAAAATACTAGTGATTTATTTTATCTATGAACGCCATAGATTTGATTTTCACCAGTTTTCGGCGCCATAAACAAAAAAGCTCCGGCGTAAACCGGAGCTTTCAGCAAACCTTCTGGTATCGGTGCGGTGTTAGCCGAAATCGATCCCGAGACGACGACCAACCTCTTCATAGGCTTCGATCACGCCGCCGAGGCCCTGACGGAAACGGTCCTTATCGAGCTTCTTGCGCGTTTCCTTGTCCCAGATACGGCAGCCATCCGGCGAGAACTCATCGCCGAGCAGCAGCTCACCGTTGAACAGGCCGAACTCGAGCTTGTAATCGACCAGCAGCATGCCGGCATCATCGAACAGTTTTTTGAGTACGTCGTTGACGGCGAAGGTCAGTTCCTTGGCGCGCGCCACCTGCTCTTTGGTCGCCCAGCCAAATGACTCGATGTGATAGTCGTTGACCATCGGATCACTCAGCGCGTCGTTCTTGAGGAAGAACTCGAAGGTCGGCGGGTTCAGATCCATCCCTTCCTGCACGCCATAGCGACGGCAGATAGAGCCGGCCGCCACGTTGCGCACCACGCACTCGATCGGGATCATCTGCAGACGTTTGACGACGCTCTCGGTGTCAGACAGCAGGCGCACGAAGTGAGTGGGAATACCAGCCGCTTCCAGCTTCTGCATAATGAAGGCGTTGAACTTGTTGTTCACCATGCCTTTGCGATCGAGCTGCTCGACCTTCTTGCCATCGAACGCGGATGTATCGTTGCGAAATTCCAGAATCATCAGATCCGGATCATCGGTGCTGTACACCGATTTGGCCTTACCGCTGTAAAGCTCTTCACGCTTTTCCATCAAACTCTCCAAAACAGCCCTGATAATCAGGGATCATGTGCGCTGAACGGGATTCAATCTCAGCCCTGCGGCAGGTGTTCCTTGACCGCCCAGAGAATCTCTTCGGCCACCAGATCCGGTGCTGCCAGGCCCTGATCGTTCAACACCGACAGGAATACGCCGGAGCGGGTACGGTTCAGTTTCAGCTGGTAGCGGCCGGTATGTTCGTAGGCGCCGGTCTCACTGTTATAGACGCCGCTTTCACCGCGGCCAAAGACGTAGATGACCTTGCCGCCGAGCCAGATCTTGTACCCCTGCTGGTTGGCCGGGTTGTTCGGATCAGCCAGGTCAGCCTCGACCTGCGCCTCTTCGATCTGCTGCTGTGCCGTCAGACCGGAGCTGTAGCGGATCGCATCCGGGTCACCCGGATCACCCTCATCGGGATCGATACCCAGGGCCGACGACAGGAAGCCGGTGTCGATCGTGATGTCTTCACGGTCGGAGTGCAGCCACTCGAAGAAGCCCATGCGCTCGGTCTCACCGACCGGCGTCGACGTGGTGTAGGTCAGGTAGATCATGCCGGTTTTCTGATCGCGCGTACCGACATCGATCTCGGCCTGATCCAGCGCGACATTCAGCTGCTCCCACGCCTGATCGATCGGCGCCGGCAGCTTGAGCACCGGGTTGCCACGCGAGTCGCGTCCCAGCTGCGGGTTACCCTGTGTTTGCTGACGCATCGACAGCAGGCTCTGGGAATCCGGCTCGGACGCCTTGCTCAGATAGCGCAGCATCTCGAACATCATGTCCGCCTTGTATTCGACATCGCGCGCCTGCGCACTCCAGTCGATATCGGCGACCTGCTGCTCCAGCGGGAACTGAACGTGCTGCATCCGGATGGAGGTCCGTTCGTAATCCTCAGCATCCGGGCGCAGCGAGATCCGCAGTTTGTTGCGGGTGGCACCCTCGACATCCTGGAAGGTCAGGCGCTTGAGCCAGCCATCGATAAAGTTGTATTCGTCGCCTTCCAGATTGATCCAGTCGGTTTCCATGATGCCGGCGCGTGCATCCACCCGTGCCAGATCGATGCCGTTGAAGGTCCAGAACTCCTGCAGCTTGACCCAGACGTCAGCGATCGGCTCATCGACGAGGATCACCCGCTCGCCCTCTTCCCGCTTCATGTTGACCGACTCACTGCCGGCGTCGACATAGAAGAATTCGGGCCGCGGTACTTCGAAATCGCCCTGACGCGCGGTTGCGGTCGCACCGACCTCCGGTACCACCAGCTGTTCCTGCATCTGGCGCGCTCTCATCCCCGGCGGCAGCTGCAGCCGTTCACTCGCCTGCGCGGCCTCATAGTCCTGGCCACGATCACGCACGATGCCGTTTTCGCCGTAGATCGGATTGTTGTCTATCACACTGCAACCGCCCAGCGCAGCAGCGATACCCAGCGCGAGCAGTGTCCGAGAAACTTGTCTGGTCATGTCCCTGCCTGTCAGATGAGGCCGCATTGGCGCAGCGCGTTACGAACGTCCTCGTGGAACTCTTCCGAGAGTACCGTCAGCGGCAACCGAATACCCTGCTCGATCAGCCCCATCTCGTACATCGCCCATTTCACCGGGATCGGGTTCGATTCGACGAACAGTTTGGTATGCAGCGGCATCAGCTTCTGCTGCAGCGCACGCGCCTCATCGGTGCGTCCTTCGAGCCCGAGTCGGCACAGCTCCGCCATCTCACCGGCCGCCACATTGGCGGTCACGGAGATGTTGCCATGGCCACCGAGCAGAATCAGCTCGATCGCGGTGGCATCATCACCGGAATAGACCGCAAAATCGGCCGGCAGGTTCTCGATCAGGACCTTTGCCCTCTCGAGATCACCGGTTGCTTCCTTGATCCCGACGATGTTCGGGTGATCGGCAAGACGGAATACGGTTTCGGGCTTCATATCGCACCCGGTACGACCGGGTACGTTGTACAGAATCTGCGGAAGGTCGACCGCATCGGCAATCGCCTTGAAGTGGCGATAGAGCCCTTCCTGGGTCGGCTTGTTGTAGTACGGCGTGACCAGCAGGCTGTAATCGGCGCCGGCGTTTTTGGCGCGCCGCGTCATTTCGATCGCCTCATGGGTCGAGTTGGCACCGGTACCGGCAACCACCGGGATGCGGCCGTCGACACGCTTGATGACGCGTTCGATGACCTGCAGATGCTCGTCATAGTCCAGGGTTGCGGACTCGCCGGTGGTACCGACCGCACCGATCGCGGCGGTCCCCTTTTCGAGATGGAGATCGACTATCTTGTCCAGCGACGCCCAGTCCACATCACCGTTTTCATGCATCGGGGTCACGAGCGCTACGATACTGCCGCGAATCATTTCTGTCTCCATCTGAATTAAGCCCGAGTATGGTACTGTTGCCGCGCCGGGGGAACAACCATCCGTCCCTGCCCCGAGCGCACCGGGAATGGACCGATCGATTCATCGCGTTCCCGGCTTTTGTTATCGTAAAGGGCAGGCATTTTAAACGATTTGGCGCCCGCTCGCGTAGAGGGGGGCGTCACTTTTCACAACGGACAGGAGTTAACAGATGCTCGAAGCAGGACAGCAGGCCCCGGATTTCACCGCCGTGGATCAGAACGGGGACCCGATCAGTCTCAGCCAGTTCCGCGGCCAGAAAGTTGTGCTCTACTTCTACCCGCGCGACAACACGCCGGGCTGCACCGCGCAGGCGTGCGACCTGCGGGACAACTATGAACGGCTGCAGGCGGCGGGCTATCAGGTGATCGGCGTCAGCACCGACAGCGAGAAAAAACACCAGAACTTCATCGCCAAGTACGATCTGCCGTTCCCGCTCATCGCCGACACTGACAACAAGGTGCACGAGCTGTTCGGCACCTGGCAGCTGAAGAAGAACTACGGCAAGGAATACATGGGCACCGTACGCACCACCTTCCTGATCGACGAAAACGGCGTCATCAGCGAGGTGATCAGCAAAGTCAAAACCAAGGAGCACACCGCCCAGATCCTCGGTGACTGAGCGGCGTCGAGCGCCGGAGGTCAGGATGCCTCCGGCGGCTCCTCTCCCTGACTGGCAATGGCGATCGGCCATGCCGTCATCACCGCTTTCACCAGCGTTGCCAGCGGAATCGCGAAAAACAGCCCCCAGAAGCCCCACAGACTGCCAAAGATCAGTACCGACACGATGATCGATACCGGGTGCAGGTTCACTGCCTCGGAGAACAGCAGCGGCACCAGCACGTTGCCGTCCAGCGCCTGAATAATCGCGTAGGCGATCATGATCCACATGAACTCGCTGCCCCAGCCCCACTGGAAAAACCCGATCAGCGCGATCGGCACCGTCACCACCGCCGCACCGATGTACGGAATCAGCACCGACAGCCCCACCATCAGCGCCAGCAGTGCGGCGTAGTTGATACCCAGCACGGTAAACACCACCCAGGTCACGGCACCCACGATCAGTATCTCGATCGCCTTGCCGCGCACATAGTTCGCGATCTGCAGATCCATCTCCAGCCAGATGCGCGTCATCACCTGCCGTTTCTCCGGCAGCAGCGCAGAAAACGACGCCATCATCGACTCGCCGTCCTTGAGGAAAAAGAACACCAGAATCGGCACCAGCACCAGATAGATCAGCAACGCGGCAATGCCGGTCAGCGAGTTCAGCGAAAAGGTGACGACCCATTGCCCGAGCCGGCTCAGCTCGGTGGCCGCAATACCGATCAGTTCACGGATCTGTGCCTCCGACACCAGGTGCGGGTATTTCTCCGGCAACAGCAGCAGCAGACTCTGCACCTGCGAGACCATGCCGGGCAGCTCGTTAAACAGATTCACCAGCTGACGCCAGGCGATCGGCATGACAAAGAGCAGGAAGCCGGCGACGAAGCCGACGAACACCAGAAACACCAGAATCACCGACGGCAGATGGGACAGCCCCCGTGCCTGCAACCAGTTGACCAGCCCCTGCATCAGAAACGCGATGATCAGACTGGCAAACACCGGTGCCAGTGGCGCGCCAAGGAACACCACCACGGCCAGCCCGACGGCCAGCAGCAGAAACAGGAACAACGCCTCTTCGTCAGAAAAATAGCGATCGATCCATTTATTGAAAATTTTACGCATCTGCGCACCTGACTCCCTGTTTACGCGACCGGACCACACCGTATGATATGGATATAACATTCACCTTCAGTGAACGAATCGACCAGTTCATGGTCGCTATGCTCAACGTACACCCGAAAATCGCGGACCGATCCGCTGTCGGTTGCGATCACTTTCAGGATCTCTCCCGGGGACATGCGATTCAGGGCCTGTTTGGCCTTGAGCAGCGGCAACGGACAATTCAGCCCGCTGGCATCGAGAACCTGGGAGAACCCGGATTCTGCGGGGGATTGCGACATCGAACCTCTACCTCCAGTCAATGAAGAACTGCATGCGACGCACTGTAACCCAAAAACGCCCGGAAGATAACGGAATCTCTCACCGGCTGCCGCTGCGCAAAGGACTGATGACTGCCCTGCTGACAGCCTCGGTGCTGATCAGCACCAGCGGCGCTCATGCAGAACCCGCGCTGCCGGTGCTGACCGACGCCACCTCGAGCATCATCACACTGGAGGATGAGCATCGACTGGGGCGCAACTGGGCTCGCATCCTGCGCGGACAGGCGCCGTTGCTGAGCGACCCGATCGTCAAGCAGTACCTGTCTGACCTGCTCTGGCAGGTGGTGCCGAACAGCGCGCTAACCGACCGGCGTCTGGAGCTGATCGTACTGGACAAGGCCAGCTTCAACGCCTTCGCCGTACCCGGCGGCATCGTCGGCATTCACGGCGGCCTGATAACCGCCTCGGAATCGGAGGCCGAGCTGGCCTCGGTGATCGCCCACGAACTGGCCCACTTGAGTCAGCGCCACTATGCCCAGCAGCTGGAGGAGAACCGGCGCAACCGCCCGCTGATGCTGGCCGGAGTGCTGGCCAGCATCCTCGTCGCCGCGGCGGATGGGCAGGCCGGCACGGCGGCACTGAGTTCCACCCTTGGCGGTGCAGCGCAGGCGCAACTGGCGTTCAGCCGGCGCAACGAGCAGGAGGCGGACCGGATCGGCATGCAAACGCTGAGCGCCAGCGGCTACGACCCCTACGCAATGCCACGGATGTTCGAGCGACTGCAGAAAAGCTATCGTTTTTACGGCCAGAAGCCGCCGGAGTTTCTGCTGACCCACCCGGTCACGGAGTCGCGCATCGCCGACTCGCTGAACCGGGCATCCAGCCTGCCGCGCCCGGCACCGCTGCAACAGAGCCTGCTCTATCCGCTGGTGCGCACTCGGCTGCTGGTTCATTACGCGCAGGATCTGCCGCGACTGCTTGAGCAATTTACCGCCATCGCCGATGGCAACGCTGCACCCCAGGCCCGCTACGGCGAGGCACTGGCGGCGTTGGCGCTGAATCGCTTCGACACCGCACAGGCCGCCCTTGACGCGCTGCCCGCGCAGTGGCGCAAGCATCCATACGTGCGCCTGACCGAGCTTGATCTGCTGCTGGCCCGACAACAGTTCGACGCCGGCTGGGCACTGGCCCGAGAGCTGCGCGCGCTCTACCCTGACAGCATGCCGGTGCGTTACCGCTTCGCGCTCACCGCCCGCCAGGTGGGTGAATACCGTCTGGCCGCCGAAACCTTTCAGGCACTGACCAGCGAATACCCGACCGATGCGGATTTCTGGTTCCAGCTGGCTGAGACCGAGGGTCTGAACGGGCGCATCAATGCCGTTCATCTGGCTCGCATCGAGTATTTCATGCTGACCGGGCAACTGGATCTGGCACTGCGACAGGTGCAGTTCGCAAGCCGCGAAAAGGAGCTCACTGAGATCGACAAGGCCCGCCTGACGCAGAAGGAGCAGGAGATCCGGGCACTGCGCCAGCAGATGAAAGAAGACCTGTCCTGAAACGACGCGGGGCCCGCCGATCGGCGAGCCCCGCGATAGCACCGGTTTAACCCGGATCAACCAGCCTGAAAGTCCAGCATCCGCTGCAGCGGCAACCGTGCCTTTTCGATCAGCTCCGGATCCACCGTCACTTCATCGCGCCCCTGTTCCAGCGCAGCGGCGATATTTTCCAGACCGTTCATCGCCATCCACGGACAGTGCGCGCAACTGCGGCAGGTGGCACCGCTGCCACCGGTCGGCGCTTCGATAAAGGTCTTCTCCGGCGCCGCCTGCTGCATCTTGTAGAAGATGCCGCGATCGGTCGCAACGATAAACATCTCGTTCGGCAGCTCCTTCGCGGCGCGAATCAGCTGCGATGTGGAGCCGACCGCATCGGCCAGCTCAATCACGGCTTCCGGCGACTCGGGGTGTACCAGAATACCGGCATCCGGATAGACCTGTTTCAGATCGCGCAGCCCCTTGGCCTTGAACTCTTCGTGCACGATGCAGGCGCCGTCCCACAACAGCATGTCGGCACCGGTCTGCTTCTGCACGTAGGAGCCCAGATGCTTGTCCGGCGCCCAGATGATCTTCTTGCCCTGATCCGACAGGTGCTCGACCACCTGCAGCGCGATGCTGGAGGTGACAACCCAGTCCGCTCGCGCTTTAACCGCCGCCGAGGTGTTGGCGTAGACAACCACTTCGTGATCGGGATGCGCATCACAGAACGCGGAAAACTCCTGCACCGGACAGCCCAGATCCAGCGAGCAGGTCGCTTCCAGCGTCGGCATCAGAATCCGTTTCTCAGGGCTCAGGATCTTCGCCGTCTCGCCCATGAACCGCACACCGGCGACGATCAGCGTCGAAGCCGGGTGACGGGCACCGAAGCGCGCCATCTCCAGCGAGTCCGAAACGAAACCGCCGGTCTTTTCGGCCAGCGCCTGCACCATCGGATCGGTGTAGTAGTGCGCCACCAGCACCGCATCCTTCTCCTTGAGCAGGGTCTGGATGCGCTGGGTGTATGCCTCCACCTCCTCCTCACTCAAGGCCGATGGCAGGTGCTCCTGCGCAAAATGCTCCTGAACGATTATGCGGTCATCAATTTCCGGTTTGGTCAGCATGCTTCTTCTGTTCTTTACTTGGCGATGCAAGGCGGCGGCCACAGGACACGCGCACCATCGAAAAGGTGCGAGAGTATACCACACCCGTATGAATAGACAGGACAAAGGTCGAAGATTTCCGCGCGTACGCGCCGATCAGCAAACGCGATCAACCAGGGCATAGACCTTACGGCTACTGAGCGCCGGATGGCGAAAACGGGTCGGCGCCCTCGCGACAACGGGCTCACGCGCCGACGCCGGACAACAACAAACACAGAGGGAAAAGAAGAGAGGATTGGTGGGTCGTATAGGACTCGAACCTATGACCAATTGGTTAAAAGCCAACTGCTCTACCAACTGAGCTAACGACCCGCCAAGGGCTGCGCATTTTACCGTTAACGGACCAAAACACAACCCTTTTCAACAACCTGCTTCAGACGTAGCGCGTCGGATCGGCAATACCGGCATCGGCAAAGCCTTTCGCGCGCAGCCGACAGCTGTCGCAGTGGCCGCAGGCGCGCCCATCCTCGTCGGCCTGATAGCAGGACACCGTATCCGCATAGTCGACGCCGAGTTCAACACCCTTGCGAATAATCTCCGCCTTGGTCAGGTCAATCAGCGGCGTTTCGATACGGAACGGCTCACCACTGACGCCGTTACGGGTCGCCAGATTGGCCATCTTCTCGAATGCTTCGATAAATTCGGGCCGGCAATCCGGATAGCCGGAGTAATCGACCGCATTGACGCCAATGAAGATCGCTTCGGCGTGCAGCACTTCGGCCCAGCCCAGCGCCAACGACAGGAACACGGTGTTGCGCGCCGGCACATAAGTCACCGGAATCCCCTCGGTCTCACCCTCGGGCACGTCGATCGATGTATCGGTCAGCGCCGAACCGCCAAAGTCTTCCAGATTCAGGCGCAGCACGCGGTGCTCGGTGACCCCCATGGAGGCGGCGACCCGCTTGGCCGCATTGAGTTCGGTGTGAGAGCGCTGCCCGTAATCAAAACTCAGCACATGGCAGCTGTAGCCCTGCGCTTTCGCAATCGCCAGCGCCGTGGCCGAATCGAGGCCACCGGACAGCAGAACCACGGCGCGTTTTTGCCGTTCTGTCATGAGATACCCTATGTTACGTGTGAAGAATCAGCGTGAGGCGGCGTAGTTGCGCGCCAGTCCCGCGGCTGAACTCTGCGGAAACTGCTCGATCAGTCGCTGGAACACGGCACGGGAGGCGTCGGCGTTGCCCAGCCGATCTTCGACTACACCCAGCTTGTACAGCGCATCCGGCACCTTGCTGTGGCCACTGAAGCCATCAACCACGCGTTGGAACGCCGCCTTTGCCGATGCCAGCGATTGCTGCGCGAGGTCGATTTCGCCGATCCAGTAGTGCGCATTGGCCAGATTGTCGCTCTGCGGGTAGCGCGCGATAAACGCGTCGAAGGCGCTGCGGGCGTCATCGAAACGCCGCTCACGCACCAGTGCGAACGCAGCCTGATAGGCACTGCTGTCATCCGTTGCCGTGGCGGGGGCTGGCGTGACCGCGGATGCGGCCTGCGACGTCTGCGCGGCCGGCGCCGTCGACGCTTCAGCCGCGGCGGGCGCACTGCCCTGATCGACCGGAGTGGCTGGCGGCATGGCGGTGCCGGTGCCCAGTGGCGCGGTCCCTGCGGCAGCCTGAATCAACGCACTGAGGCGACGATCAATATCGCGATACCGGTCCCGCTGCTCGCGCTCCATTTTATCGAGGCGATACTGCTGAGTTTCCACCATGCCGCGCAGCTGGCGAACCTCCTCCTGCAGCTGTTGCACCAGCATCAGCAACTGACTCTGCCCCGACTGAGCATACGACTGCGGCTGACTGCTTTGCGCTTCGGTAACCGGAATCTGAGTAACGGTCGCAGCCCCGACAGGGCCGGCCACGAGGCCGGCCAACAGCAGAGGCAGCGCCTTGCGACTTGCCTGTTTCATCAGCGGCTGCTGTAAATCAGCTCAACACGGCGGTTCTGAGCCCAGGACTGCTCGCCAGTACCGAGCACGGCCGGTTTCTCTTCCCCGTAGCTGATGGTTTCAACCTGAGACGCGCTGGCACCGTTGACGATCAGCAGACGCTCAACGGCCTTGGCACGACGCTCACCGAGGGCGATGTTGTATTCACGGGTACCGCGCTCGTCGGCGTGACCTTCCAGGCGTACGGATGCGCTCGGATTCTGTGCCAGATAGCGGGCGTGCGCTTCGAGATCAGCGAAGCCATCCTGCTTGACAACAGACTGGTCGAAGTCGAAGTAGAAGACGGTCTGCAGCTGGTCGATGCTGCCCATATCGGTGCCGCTGACACCGCTGCCGTCTACACCATATGCACTCGCCGCTGTCCCATCCTGACCAGACATGCCGCCGGCAGCGCCGCCTTCGGTGGTCGTGCTGGTCGTGCTACAACCCGCGGCCCAGATCACGGCGGCACCCAGGGCTGTGGCTTTCATTACATTCAAGGCTCGCATTACTCTCTCCTGATCTTCAAACGCGACGAGATAGATAAAAGTTCAACTAAGCTAATCCCAGCCATGGCGCTTTGCAAGCGCATGGGCAGGCTGGCCGCCCAACCGGTTGCCCGCGAGGCACAACCGTCATGACATGGCGACAGCCATGCCCTCAACACTACTGCAGAAACGGGCTCCAGGCCGGCTCGCGTACATCACCCTGCTGACTCGGCATGCGGAATCGCACCTGCCCGTCGAGCGAGACCGCCGACAGCACACCGCGCCCGTTTTCCTGCGTGGCATAGATGATGATGCTGCCGTTCGGCGCAATGCTCGGTGACTCTTCGAGCCCGGCCCGGGTCAGGATATCGAGGCGGCCGGTTTTCAGATCCTGTACCGCGATCGTAAAGTCCGAGCCCTGCGGGCGATGCACCATGGCGAGGAAACGCCCGTCCTGCGTCAGGCGTCCGCGAGCGTTGTAGTTACCCTCCCACGTCAGGCGCTCGAGATCGCGAGTGGCCAGATCCAGCCGATAGATCTGCGGCTGCCCGCCACGGTCCGAGGTAAAGAGCAGCGCCTTACCATCCGGCGTCCAGGTCGGCTCGGTATCAATCCCGTAGTGATGCGTGATCCGTTGTAGCTGACGGCTGTTCAGATCCAGCACATAGACCTCCGGGTTACCGTCTTTGGACAGCACCAGCGCCAGCCGGTTGCCATCCGGCGACCAGGCCGGTGCGCCGTTCAGGCCCGGGAACGATTGAATCCGCTCGCGCTTGCCGGTCGCCAGATACTGCACGTAGATCGCCGGGCGCCCGGTTTCAAACGAGACATAGGCCAGCTTGCGTCCATCCTGCGACCAGCTCGGCGACATGATCGGTTCTTTTGACTCGAGGATGGTACGTGCGCGGGCGCCATCCCAGTCCGACAGCATCAGGCGGTAGCGTGCCTGCTGGTTTCTCAGTCGCTCGGCGGTGACGTAGACGATCCGCGTCGAGAAGGCGCCCTTGAGCCCGGTCAGCGCCTCGAACACCTGGTCGGAAATGTAATGCGCCGCATCACGCAGCTGACGCGGCGTACTCTCGACACGCTGTGCCAGCACCCGTTGTTCCTTGAGCACATCGTAGAGTTCAAAATGCACCGCCATGCGCCCGCCATCGATCGGTTCGATCCGCCCGATGACGAGGTAATCGGCACCGGTCACGCGCCAGTCGCGAAAGTAGACATCCTGCTGCCGGGTCGGAAAACCGAGCATGCCGGTGCGTGGCAGCGCGGTGAAGAAGCCGCTGCGACCGAGATCCTGCTCGACAATCCTGGCAACATCATCCGGCAGCGCGGCAGCGCCGCTCCAGCCAAAGGGAACAACGGCGACCGGCGTCGGCTCCGATACGCCCTGAGTCACCTCAACGACAAGATCTGCCCGTGCGTTCAGCGTCACCAGCAACAGGCAGCACGCCAACCATATCCGTTTCATTATCACCATCTGAGCCCCTCCGGTCGGAATACCACTTGTATCGATCTGAGCCGGCGCTCGAACAGGATCGGATCCACCTCCGCGACCCGTTCGAAGCGCTCGGTGCGGTAGACGGCATCCAGTGCCGAGCGATCAAACGCCTTATCGCCGCTGCTTTTGGCGATCGCAGCCTGATCGATCTCGCCGTTGCCCAGCAGCCGGATGGCCACCACCGCCTCCATGCCGTTGCGTGCCGTCGCCGGTATGCGCCAGTTGCGCTCCACCAGCATCTGGATATAGCTCTGGATATCCCCGACCACCGATTCCGCGCGCTGCGCCGCCTGTTGCCGCGCCGCTTCAGCCTGAGCCCGCGCGGCTGCCTCAGCCTCCGCTTGCTGGCGCGCCTGTGCCTCGGCACGGGCCTGCGCCTCGGCTTTCGCCTTCGCTTCAGCCGCACGGCGTGCTTTCTCTTCCGCTTCGCGCCGAGCCTGCGCCTTGCGTTCAGCCTCCTCGGCCGCCTTCTGCCGCGCCAGCTCTTCGGCCTTGCGTTTGGCCGCAAGTTCCGCCTTGCGCCTGGCTTCCTGCTCGGCCTTGCGTTTGGCCTCTTGCTCGGCCTTACGCTTTGCGTCCTGTTCCGCCTTGCGCCGGGCCTCCGCCTGTCGCTGCGCCGCCTCCTTCTGGCGCTGCGCCTCGACGCGCGCTGCCTGCTCCTGCGCCCGCTGCTGCTCGGCATTCCGCGCCGGGGGCGACGCCTGTGGCGGTGCGGCCTGATGATTGGTGAAGGCTTCGAGGTCGATCATCCGCGCCTGAATATGGCGCGGCGTGCGCCGGTCAGCCTCAGCCTCGCCGACCCAGTGAGTCAGCAGAGCCCCCAGCACCAGCACATGCAGTATCGTGGCGAGCAGCGTCGGCAACAGATAACCGCGGATATCCACCTGCGCGTTACTCCGTGACCAGACCGACGCTGGACGCCCCGGCATCCTTGAGCAGGACCATCAACTGCACCACGGCATCGTAGTTGACGCTCTTGTCCCCTCGCACCAGCAGCAGCTTGTCCGGATTGACGCTGAGCACCTTCTGCACCCGATCGGCCACTTCCTGGCCCGATACCGGCGTGGTCTCGTCCTCGCCGCCGACATTGATGTAGTAGGCACCCTCACGATCCACTGAGACGATCATCGGTTCATCGTCCTGTGTATCGACCGGCTCGGCAGAGGTTTTCGGCAGCTCGATGTCGATCCCCTGCGTCAGCATCGGCGCCGTGACCATGAAGATGATCAGCAGCACCATGGTGACGTCGATATAAGGCACCACATTGATTTCGGAGTTGAGTCTGCGCTTCTTGCGGCTGCGCCTGATCATCAGGTCCACCTCAGGATGTCGCGTGTACGCGCCGGTAGAGAATGCTGGCAAACTCATCGGCGAAGGTTTCGTAGCTGTTCAACAGCCACTCGGATTTCGCCGAGAAGCGGTTATAGGCGATGACCGCCGGAATCGCGGCAAACAGCCCCATCGCGGTCGCGATCAGGGCCTCGGAAATGCCCGGCGCCACCGATGCCAGCGTCGCCTGATGGACGTTGGCAAGGCCGCGAAACGCATTCATGATCCCCCATACGGTACCAAACAGCCCGATGTACGGGCTGGTCGAGCCCACCGTCGCCAGAAACGGCAGGTGACGCTCCAGACGCTCCTCTTCGCGCGCCAGCGATACACGCATGCTGCGTTGCACGCCGTTCATGACCACTTCCGGATCAACCCCCGGCTGCTGGGTCAGACGGGTAAACTCTTTGAGGCCGGCACGAAACAGGTTTTCCGCCCCGTTGATCGGATTCGGATTGGCGTTCACCTCGCGATACAGGTGACTCAGATCGACACCGGACCAGAAGCGGTCCTCGAATTCACGCAGCGCGCGCTGCGCCTGACGTATCACCTGACGGCGCTGAAAGATCATCACCCAGGACAGGAAGGAGGCAAGCAACAGCAGCAACATCACCAGCTGAACCACGAAGCTGGCATTGAGCACCAGCGCCCAGATCGACAACTTGTCTTCCACTTAACGACTCCTAAATGAACATCAGCCCTGCTGCACAAGTGCGGCGAGCAGTTCGCGCGGCCATCGCCGCGGTCTCAGGTTTTCACTGTTGACGCAGGCCACCCGCACCTGCCCTTCGCAGAGCAGCTGGCGGTCGCTTGCGCGTAAAATGCGTTGATTGAAGGTCACGCTGGCCGCACCCGCCTGTTCGATGGTGGAATCGACAATAAGTTCATCGTCGAGTCGTGCGGGTTTCAGATATCGGCTTTCGACGCTGTGCACGACAAACAGATAGCCGTCAGCGCGCAGATCCTGTTGGGAGAAACCACACCGACGCAACATCTCGGTGCGTGCCCGTTCCATGAATTTCAGATAGTTCACGTAGTAGACGACACCGCCAAAATCGGTGTCTTCGATATAGACCCGCAGCGGCCATTCGAACGCCATCGCCAGCCCCATCCCGGTTTGGTGAAGGGCACACAATAGCAGGCCGGCGATTTAATACAAGGAGGGAAAACGGGGGCTTAACAATGGCTTGCGCGGCGCTGAACACGGCGGCTGCAGCCCAGACAAAGGGTTGCCACGGGGTCCGCCCGCAGGCGGTTCAGCTCGATCTCGTCGCCGCAGCCGACGCAGTAGCCATAGAGGCCGGTTTGCAGGCGCTGAAAGGCCGCATCGACACGCGCCAGATCGGACTCGATCTGAGCCACGAGTTCAAGATTGGTTTCCGTGGGAACGGTGCCGCACGCGGTGGTCGGGCGCAGCACGCGCAGATCCGCCTCAAGCGCCTCACGGAGTCGCTCAAGCGCCTGGCGCACACTGTTGATATCGGATCGTTTCACCGCTGCCATCCTCGTCGGAGCTTTCAACCCGAGCGTAGCAGTCAGTGGCAGTTTCGCCTTGATATCGGTCAGTATGCCGGCGTGTAGCGGCAAATCTCTGGCGCTTATTGACCGCGATCAGGCCGGTCGATGCCAAAGTGCAGATAGGCGTGATCGGTGACGACCCGTCCCCGAGGGGTGCGCATGATAAAGCCCTGCTGAATCAGATAGGGTTCGAGCACATCCTCGATCGTGTCACGCTCCTCGCTGATCGCGGCCGCCAGATTGTCGACGCCGACCGGCCCGCCCCCGAACTTTTCGATCATCGTCAGCAGCAGACGGCGGTCCATGTGATCGAATCCGCGCTCATCCACGTTCAGCATGTTCAGCGCCAGATCGGCAATCTCGCGGGTGATGCAGCCTTCGCCACGCACCTCGGCATAGTCACGGGCCCGGCGCAGCAGGCGATTGGCGATACGCGGGGTTCCGCGCGAGCGGCGCGCGACCTCGATCGCACCGGCCTCTTCGATCGGCGTCTCGGACAGCTGCGCCGAACGCATGACGATCCGGGTCAGATCCTCAACGCTGTAGAACTCGAGCCGCTGCACAATGCCGAAGCGATCACGCAGCGGCGAGGTCAGAAGCCCCGCGCGGGTGGTGGCGCCGACCAGTGTAAACGGAGGCAGATCGATCTTGATCGACCGTGCCGCCGGACCTTCACCGATCATGATATCGAGCTGGTAATCCTCCATCGCCGGATACAGCACCTCTTCCACGTTGGCACTGAGGCGATGGATCTCGTCGATGAACAGCACGTCATTGGGCTCGAGGTTGGTCAGCAGCGCCGCCACGTCGCCGGCCTTTTCCAGCACCGGGCCCGAGGTGGTTTTGATTTGCGACCCCATTTCATTGGCGATAATGTTCGCCAGCGTGGTCTTGCCAAGCCCGGGCGGGCCAAAAATCAGCGTATGATCCAGCGCTTCGCTGCGCTTGCGTGCCGCATGGATGAAGATCTCCATCTGCTCACGCACCCGAGGCTGGCCGTGATAATCCGCCAGCAGCTTGGGACGCACGGCGCGATCCTGCACCTCTTCCGCCGGCTGCGCGACCGGACTGATAAAACGATCCGCTTCGATCTTCATGACCGGCCTCCTCAGCCTCCCACCATCGATTTAAGCGACTGACGAATCAGCTCTTCAACCGACGCGCCTTCGCCCAGCGACGCAGCGGCCTGCTCCACGGCCCGCGTGGCCTGTACCGGTTTGTAGCCAAGCGCGATCAGCGCACTTTCGGCTTCGGCCCGGTTGTCGACCTTCGCCGCCACAACCGGTGCTCCCGAAGCCTCGAGGGCAAACTCGGTCATCGTCGGCAGCTCGAGCTTATCGAGCTTGTCCTTCATCTCAACGATCAGCCGCTCGGCGGTTTTCTTGCCAACACCCGGGATGCGTACCAGTGTCGCGCTGTCCTCGTTGTGCACGCAGCGGATGAACTCTTCACTGCTGGTTCCCGACAGAATCGCCAGCGCCAGTTTCGGCCCCACGCCATTGGTCTTGATCAGGGCACGGAACAGGACCCGCTCCTTGGCATCGGCGAAGCCATACAGCAGCTGAGCATCTTCGCGCACCACCATGTGCGTGTGCAGCGTTACGCGCTCACCGATAGCGGGAAGCTTGTAGAAAGTGTTCATCGACGCTTCGAGTTCGTAGCCGACCCCTGCCACCTCCAGCATCAACTGCGGCGGCTGTTTCTCGACCACTTCTCCAGTCAGGCGACCAATCACGGTTCTCGTTTCTCCAGATTACGGGCTTCTTCGTGCGATTCCAGACGATGGCCACGGACGATGAACTCCGGCAGCTGCAAACCCGCCACCAGGGATGCCATGCGCGATATGAAGATGATCGCCATCGCACTGATATCGAGCCACGGACTTGGCTCCTCAAGTCGGCCAGCGACAAATACGTAGACCAGCGCCCCCATCAGCGCACAGGTCGCATAGAGCTCACCGTTGCGCTGCAGGACCAGCGGAATCTGACCGGTGAGGATATCGCGAATCATGCCGCCGGCAACACCGGTAATCACCGCCATCATCACCGCGACTTCGGTCGGCGCACCCGCCGCCAGCGCCTTTTGCAGACCCAGGATACTGAACAGCGCCAACCCCGCCGCATCGAGGATCAGCAGCAGCCGACGCGGCGACTGGATATAACGCGAGGCGATGAAGGCAGCGACCGCGCTGCCCATCGCCACCCACAGATACAGCGTATCCCCCACCCAGACCACCGGGTGCAGATTCAGTGTAATGTCACGGATCGTACCGCCGCCCAGCGCCGTGACGAGACCGAGCACCGTGACACCGAGAATATCGATCCGTTTGCCCGGTGCGGCAATGGCACCGGTAATCGCAAACACGGCGACACCGAGCAGGTCGGCGATATAGATGAATTCCGCATAGCCGCTCATTGCCAGCGCCCCCGCACCACCTTGCGCGCGCCCGCCATCGCGATCTGCTGATTACGGCTGTGGGCGTGACAGAGCGCGATCGCCAGCGCATCGGCGGCATCCGCCTGCGGCAGCCCCGGCAGCTTGAGCAGGTGCGCGACCATCACCTGTACCTGACTCTTGTCGGCACCGCCGTTACCCACCACGGACTGCTTGACCTTGCGCGCGGCATACTCCGCCACCGGCAGCCCGGCATTGGCACCGGCGACGATCGCTACGCCCCGCGCCTGTCCCAGCTTCAGTGCCGAATCGGCGTTTCGTGCCATGAACACCTGCTCGATGGCCATCTCCTGCGGACTGTAACGGGTAATGATTTCGCTGATGCCGGCGTAGACCTGTTGCAGCCGCTCTGCGAGCAGATCGCCCTGAATTCGGATACAGCCGCTGGCCACATATTCGTTGCGGGCGCCGTTCACATTGATGAGGCCGTAGCCAGTGATCCGCGAGCCGGGATCGATTCCCAATATCAGCATGTAAAGCCCTGTTGCAATTGAAGGGCGATGATAACAAAAAGCCGGGGCACAGGCCCCGGCTTCTGTTGCCGCAGACGACCGCCAGCTCAGTCGACCATCGCCTCTTCCGGAATCTCGGCGTTATGGTAAACGTTCTGCACGTCGTCCAGATCTTCGAGCGCATCGATCAGCTTCATGACCTTGCGACCGGTTTCCTCATCCAGCGCGACATTGGTCTGCGGGATCATACCGACCTCGGCATGGGCCGGCTCGAAGCCTGCATCGATCAACCCCTGCTTGACGTCCATATAATCGGGTGCAGCGCAATAGACATCGATGGAGCCATCGTCGTTGGTGACAACGTCATCGGCACCGGCTTCCAGTGCGGCTTCCATCAGGGCATCTTCATCGACCCCGGATTCGAAGCTCATCACGCCGCGCTTGTCGAACAGATAGGACACCGAGCCGTTGGTACCCAGGTTGCCACCGTGCTTGCTGAACGCAGCACGCACCTGAGACACCGTACGGTTGACGTTATCGGTCATGCACTCGACCATGACCGCTACGCCGTTGCTGCCGTAGCCTTCATAGGTCAGCTCATCGTAGTTCTCACCCTCGGCACCGCCGGCGCCGCGCTGGATCGCCTTGTCGATGGTGTCCTTCTTCATGTTGGCGCCGAGCGCCTTGTCCACCGCCGCACGCAGACGCGGGTTATCCTCCGGATTACCGCCACCCTCTTTCGCCGCGACGGTCAGCTCACGAATCAGCTTGGTGAAGATCTTGCCACGCTTGGCATCCTGGGCCGCCTTGCGGTGCTTGATGTTGGCCCATTTGGAATGACCTGCCATACCCTATCCTCAAATCTGACGAGGCCGCGCGCGGCCTCGGGTGTTGCCTTGAATATGATCCGCTGTACCGGCGAGCCGGTTCGATCGTTCGATACGATCAGGGCGTCTTGCGCAGCTTGATATTCAGCTCGCGCAGCGCCGACGCGCTCACTTCGCCCGGTGCGTCGGTCAGCAGACAGGCCGCACTCTGGGTTTTCGGGAACGCGATCACTTCACGGATCGAGCTCGAGCCGGTCATCAGCATGATCAGACGATCGAGACCGAACGCCAGACCACCGTGGGGCGGCGCACCGTACTTGAGCGCGTTGAGCAGGAAGCCGAACTTCTCTTCCGCTTCCTCATCGCTGATACCCAGCACCTTGAACACGGCACGCTGCATCGCCTGGTCGTGAATACGCACGGAACCGCCACCGAGCTCGGTACCGTTGAGCACCATGTCATAAGCACGGGACAGCTTGCCCTGCGGCGCCTCAAGCAGCTGCTCCGGCGAGCAGTTCGGTGCGGTGAACGGGTGGTGCAATGCGGTCAGACTGCCATCCTCGAGCTCTTCGAACATCGGGAAGTCGACGACCCACAGCGGCGCCCAGTTCTTCTCGATCATGTTCAGGTCTTCGCCAACCTTGACACGCAGTGCGCCCAGCGCCTCGTTGACAATATTGGCTTTGTCGGCGCCGAAGAAGACGATATCGCCGTTCTGCGCACCCAGACGTTCCATGATCTTCAGTGCCACCTCTTCGCCGAGGAACTTGACGATCGGTGACTGCAGACCTTCGGCCCCGTTTTCCAGTGCGTTGACCTTGATCCAGGCCAGCCCCTTGGCACCGTAGATACCGACGAACTTGGTGTAGTCATCGATGATCTTGCGGGTCAGCTCGGCACCGCCGGGCACCTTGAGCGCGGCCACACGGCCCTTCGGATCCTTGGCCGGACCGGCAAACACCTTGAAGTCGACGTCGGCGACCAGATCGTTGACATCCACCAGCTCCAGCGGAATACGCAGATCCGGCTTGTCGGAACCGTAACGCTGCATCGCTTCGGAGTACGGCATGGTCGGGAACTCGCCCAGGTCGATGTCGAGCAGCTCCTTGAACAGCTTGCGCACCATGCCCTCGGCCAGTGCCATAATCTCCTGTTCGCCGAGGAATGAGGTCTCGATGTCGATCTGGGTAAATTCCGGCTGACGGTCGGCGCGCAGATCCTCGTCACGGAAGCACTTGGCGATCTGGTAGTAACGATCAAAGCCGGACACCATCAGCAGCTGCTTGAACAGCTGCGGCGACTGCGGCAGCGCGAAAAAGCACCCTTCGTGGGTACGGCTCGGCACCAGATAGTCGCGCGCACCTTCCGGGGTGGCACGGGTCAGGATCGGTGTTTCGATATCGAGGAAACCGTTTTCTTCCAGGTAGTTGCGCACCGCGTGGGTGACTTTGGAGCGGAACCGCAGTTTCTTCTGGATTTCCGGACGACGCAGATCGATGAAACGGTTGCGCAGACGCACGTCCTCACCCACCTGCTGATGCTCGTCAAGCTGGAACGGCGGGGTTTCAGCGCGGTTGAGAATCTTCAGCTCGTGGCCGAGCACTTCGATCTCGCCGGTCGGCATCTCCGGGTTTTCGGTACCCTGCGGACGCGCGCGAACCTTGCCCTTCACCTCGATGACATACTCGTTGCGCACGCTGTCAGCCAGATTGAAGCTCTCTTCGCGGTCCGGGTCGAACACGACCTGAGCGATGCCTTCGCGATCGCGTACGTCCAGAAAGATGACCCCGCCGTGGTCACGACGGCGGTGCACCCACCCCATCAGGGTGATCTCTTCACCGATATGCTCTTTTCGAAGATCGCCGCAATAATGGCTGCGCATAGTTCCCTATCCTGCCTCTTAATCTTGGGCCCTGTGAATCGGGCATGAAAACTGAAGACCCAGGCGCAAATGACCGAACACCAGGGCACGACGACAGCGCCCGGGACCGCCGAGCCACACAAGGCCCGGGCAGTCAGCGCTGCCGCGCTGGAATCAAAGGCGGGAATTATACTCGATTTGACCTCCCCTGACAGGGGCCGTTGGCGTCAAATCACGCGTGGAGGGTAAAGCCGAGGTCACCGCACAGCAGACGGCACAGTCGCTCGCGGATATCGCGGATCGCCTCGTCGCTGTAGCGGACCGCCGGCACCTTGCCCCACACCGGCTGAGGCCAGGCCGGATCGTGCTCCTGGCGCACGATATGGTGCACGTGCAGCTGAGGCACCTGATTGCCCAACGTGGCGATGTTCATCTTGCGCGCCTGAAACAGGTCGGCCAGATTCTCGGCCAGAAAGCTCGATTCGCGCATCAGCTGATCGCGATCTTCAAGCGACAGATGGTAGATCTCGGTGACACCGGCGCGGCGCGGCACCATGATGAACCACGGATAATTGGCATCATTCATCAGCAACAGACGACACAGTGGAAAATCCCCCATCCACAGGGTGTCCGCCGCCAGTGTCGGGTCAAGTTCAAATTCCAGTTCAAGCTCGTCCATGGTACTCCTGCCAACAGCATCGGGATCTGATAAGTTGTTTTCAGCGTAGGCGTTGAAAGGCAACGCTCACCCACCACCCACACGCGTAAAGTATAGACCGGATGCTGGACGTCAAGCTTCACACCGCCATCGACGAGATACCCTGCGCACAATGGAACACCCTGTGCGGTACGGCATACCCGTTTCTGCGCCACGAATTTCTGGCCGCGCTGGAGCGCTCCGGCAGCGTCACCCCGGAGACCGGCTGGCAACCGCTGCACCTGACCCTGCATGAGCAGGGCGCGATGGTCGGTGCAATGCCCCTGTATCTGAAAAGTCACTCCTGGGGCGAA
Source organism: Marinobacterium sp. (assembly GCA_030602245.1). Classification (GTDB taxonomy): domain Bacteria; phylum Pseudomonadota; class Gammaproteobacteria; order Pseudomonadales; family Balneatricaceae; genus Marinobacterium_D. The sequence goes on along the minus strand of JAUWAC010000001.1, from coordinate 89,571 downwards.
TACGTGTTCGATTGGGCCTGGGCCGACGCCTGGCACCGTCATGGTCTCGAGTACTACCCCAAGCTGCTGACCGCCATCCCCTTCACCCCGGCCACAGGCCCGCGGTTTGGACTGTCGATCGACCACGACCGCGGCATTGCCGCGATTGTCGACGCTGTTCGCCAGCTCTGCCGCCGTTTCGATGCCTCCGGCTGGCATGGGTTATTCGTCGAGCCCGGCGTTACCCCCCGGCTCGAAGCCGAGGGACTGATGAAACGCCTTGGCAGCCAGTACCACTGGTTCAACCGCGACTACGGCTCGTTCGATGATTTTCTCGCCACCTTTTCGTCGCGCAAACGCAAGAATCTGCGCAAGGAGCGCGAAAAGGTGGCTCGCCAGGGCGTAACGCTGCGCCGGGTGCCGGGACGGGATATCACCGCACCGATGCTGCAGCAGTTTTACCGCTTCTATCAGACGACCTACCGCAAGCGCGGCATGAAAGGCTATCTGACGGCGGAATTCTTCTCCCTGTTGTGCGACACGCTGCCGGAGCATCTGCTGCTGATACTGGCCGAGCACGACGGCGAGACCGTTGCCGGCGCCCTGTGTCTGCGCAGTGACGACACGCTGTACGGGCGCTACTGGGGTTGCCAGGCCGAGTATGACAGCCTGCATTTTGAGGCCTGCTACTACCAGGGCATCGAATACTGCATAGAGCAGGGACTGGCCCGCTTTGACCCCGGCGCCCAGGGCGAGCACAAGATTCAGCGCGGCTTCGAACCGATCGAAACCTGGTCCTGTCACTGGATCGAGGAAACCGGTTTTCGCCCCGCCATTGCGGACTTTCTGGATCGCGAAGCGCACCAGATACGCGCACAGATGGACGCGCTTGCGCAAGGACTGCCGTTCCGCAAGCCCGATCAGGCTTGATCGAGATCAAACAACCCGGCGTTAGCACCGCGCTCCTGCCGTACACGCCCGCCTCATCCTGATCCGAGCCTTTCCGAAAAGAGATCCTGAAAACAAGACATTACAGACAGGCCAACGAACGTTTCGCGGGCGCAACATGAGCGAGTTTCAGTGGCTCCCAGCCCGCGATCAAAAATACTCGCGACGTCGCCCACTCTCCACCCCGATCCCTCACCTAGAATGAAAGACGCAGAGCAGACAATAACCCTAATAATCAGCGCCCAGCGCCGAGGAGGATCGGAGATGTTGACCTACGAAGAGTGTCTGGCGATGTCAGATCTGACCGAAGATGAGATCAGCGCTATCGCCTCACATGAACATATGGATTCGATCATAGCGATGGCACTCGGTCATTATCTGGTTACCCATGACGGAGAGCCGATGATCAAGCAGATCATTCTGGATGATATTGCCCACGCCCACCGCACCGGAGACAAGGATCAGGAACGGCTGCTAAGGGCCGTACTGCAGCACTTTATGGCGACCCATCCGGAGCACCGCCCCGTCGTGGCATAGAGCGGACGATCCACCGCGGACAGCTACCCTGTTACCCGCCGGGTAAGCGCGAGCCCTTCACGGGGCCGCCGCTTCCCGACATTCAGCCCACCTCAGTGAACGGATACTTCGTATTTCTTCTGAATCGCGATCAGCGCGGGCTGTATGTCCAGCGGCGCGTACTTCATCGCCTGCTCGAACAGCTCGCGATTTTCCTCGGACAGCCGCTCTTCTTCGGTCATTGCTGACAGCTTGCGCATCGCTTCCATGAACTTCGGATGGGGAGTGGTAGTACTCATCGTGCGGCCTCCTCGGCTGGTTTAGAGCAGCGCAACGCAGGCACCGATGCCCGTGCTACACCCCTTATTGTGCACATGCAGAAGCGTCGGGCAAACAGGAATTCCTGCGCAGCTGAAAAACCTCAGAACGGCGCCCCTGCCGCCCTGGCATGTCGATCCGTATCTTCGGCACAGGGTTCTGCGCTCAGCAGCCAGTCACCGATCTGTTGCCGCACCAACCGTTCCAGCGCATCGATATGAGCGTCACGACTGTTCAGCGCTTCGATATACTCGTAACGCTCACCACCGGCGCCAAGGAAATAATCACGGTTTTCAACGCCAATCTCCTCGATCGTCTCGAGACAATCGGCCGCAAAACCGGGACAGAACACCTGCACCGAGCGCACCCCCTGCCCCGGCAGCGCTTTCAGCGTCTCGTCGGTATAGGGCTTGAGCCACTCTTCGCGACCGAAGCGGGACTGGAAGCAGGTCTGATACTCACCCTCTTTGAGCCCGAGCCGCTGCGCCAGCAGGCGTGAGGTCTTCATGCACTCGCAGTAATAGGGATCCCCGGCCAGCAGATAACGCCTGGGCACGCCATGATAGGACAACAGCAGGCGGTCGGCCCGACCATGCTGGCGCCAGTGCTCTTCGATCGCCACAGCCATCGCCTCGATATAGGGCTCGAAATCGTGGTAATGAGAGACAAAGCGCAGATCAGGCAGCCAGCGACGTCGGGTAAAGTCGGCCGCCAGCGCATCGAACGTCGACGCCGTCGTCGCACCGCTGTACTGCGGGTAGAGCGGCAGTACCAGCAACTGACGCACGCCGGCATCCTGCATCCGCGACAGCACCGAGGTGATCGACGGGTTGCCGTAACGCATCGCAAAATCCACCAGAATCCGGCCATCGGCCTCGTTCGATAGCCGGCTTGCCAGCGCTTGCGCCTGCGCCCGGGTGTGCAGCAGCAGTGGCGATCCCTCGTCGGTCCATACTTCCTGATAGGCCGCCGCAGAGCGGCGTGGGCGTACATTCAGGATGATGCCGTTGAGAATCAGCCACCAGATCGGGCGTGGTACTTCGACCACCCGCGGGTCCCAGAGAAACTCCTTCAGGTAGCGCCGCAGCGCCGCCGGGGTGGGTTCATCCGGCGTCCCCAGATTGGTCAGCAGAACACCGATCCGCCCGCGATTCTGATGGGAAAAGCCGTTCACTCCTGTGTACTTCATGTGCTGCTCTCTGCCTCAACCCGCTGATATGCATAGTGTACTGAAAGCAGCCGGTACGGCTCCAGCAGCCTGATGGATCAACCCGCAACACCTTCGCGCAGCGACACTCAGCCGGCGTGAGCGAGACCGTCACTGCGAATACTGGTCTGAGGGTCCTGCAGGTGGATGCGAGCATCACGCTGCAGCCGGATCGGCAGCTCATCCTCATCATAGTAGAGCAACAGATCGCCTCCCGGCGTAATCAGGCTGCGATCCACGTCGCGCAGGCGGCTGAGCAGCAGTGCCTCCTGAAACATGATCGGCTCAGGACAGATGCGCCGGGTCAGACGCATTTCGCCGAAACTCAGGTCGCCATTACTGTCAAGACGATATCCGCCCAGAAAACGGTTACAGCCGGCAATACCACCGACGCGCTCATCGTCGTCAAACGCAACGCGCGGGCTGTGAGGACCACTGAGGCTGCGGTTACCGATCGCGTAAACGGTCCAGTTACCGCTCAGCTCCTGTTTGCTGGCCACCGAACGGGCCGCGTCCGGTATCGTTGCGAGGGTGTTTTGCGGGGTTGTGGTGCAACCGGCCAGAACGGCCAGTGCAGAAACGCTGATACACGCGGTGATCGTCCTGATGCTCATTGCCAGCTCCTTCGGCGTTAATCGGGGCGTGGTTGAAGTATTGCACAAAGCACACCGAGAACCAAACGCCCGTTCGGCGCAAAACGGCCCCGTGCGGGGCCGCTTTTTCGTACCGCAGAAGCAGCGACAAATCAGATGTCGATCACGTCGAAGTCAACCTGCGGGTTGACGTCCGCGTCGTAGTCAACGCCGTCGATACCGAAGCCGAACAGCTTGAGGAACTCCTGCTTGTACAGTGCGTAATCGGTCTTCTCAAACAGGTTTTCGGTGGTGACGGTCGGCCAGAGTTCGCGACAGGCGTTCTGCACCTCGTCACGCAGCTCCCAGTCATCCATACGGTAGCGGCTGCCCTCGTCGATAACCGCACCCTCACCGTACAGACCGGTGCGGAACAGACGGTGGATCTGCTCCATGCAGCCTTCATGCAGACCCTGTTCGCGCATCACCTTGAAGACCATCGACAGGTACAGCGGCATGACCGGGATCGCCGAGCTGGCCTGAGTCACCACGGACTTCAGCACCGCGATGTTGGCCTGACCACCTTTCGCTGCCAGACGGCTGTTCAGCTCACCGGCGGCGCGGTCGAGATCCTGTTTCGCTTTACCCAGCGCACCGTGCCAGTAGATCGGCCAGGTGATATCGGTACCGATGTAGCTGTAGGCAACACTCTTGCAGCCCTCGGCCAGAACACCGGCCTCATCCAGCGCCTGCAGCCAGAGTTCCCAGTCTTCACCGCCCATGACGGTGACGGTATCAGCCACCTCCTGCTCGGTGGCCGGCTCGACCTCCGCCTCGATGATGCAATCCTTGTTGGTGTCGATGGCGGTCGAGCGGTACGGTTCACCGATCGGCTTCAGCGACGAGCGCACCACTTCACCGCTGTCCGGCAGCTTGCGCACCGGTGATGCCAGCGAGTACACCACCAGATCGATCTGCCCCAGGTCCTGCTTGATCAGCTCGATCACCTTCTGCTTGGCTTCGTTTGAGAACGCATCACCATTCAGACTCTTGGCGTACAGCCCCTCTTCGTGCGCGAAACGCTCGAACGCTGCGGAGTTGTACCAGCCCGCCGTGCCCGGCTTTTTCTCGGTCCCCGGCTTCTCGAAGAACACGCCAATCGTGGCAGCGCCGCTGCCGAACGCGGCCGCGATGCGAGAGGACAGGCCGTAACCGCTGGACGCACCGATCACGAGCACCTTTTTCGGACCGTTTTCGATCGGCCCCTGTGCCTTGGTGAACTCGATCTGCTCGCGCACATTGGCTTCACAGCCGACCGGGTGAGTGGTTGTACAGATAAAGCCGCGGATCTTGGGTTTGATAATCATCGTCTTCCGTATCGGTATCCAGTGGTTTACAAAGGGCGTAAAGATACCCCATTTTACCGCGCATTCCAGTAATCTGCGCGTTTCCGTCGCGTCACAGACGCAACTGTTCAAAGCGGGTAAAGCAGCGCCGCAGGATCAGATTGACGACCAGCAACGTTCCGAGCGCCGTGGCTCCGACCAGCATGACCATCACCAGAATCTGGTAGCGCACCGCCTGCGCCGGGTCGATCCCGGCCAGAATCTGACCGCTCATCATGCCCGGCAGCGACACCAGGCCGACCGTCATCATCGCATTGACCGACGGGATCATGCCGGCGCGGATCGCTTCCCGTCGCAAGCGTTGCGATGCTTCCTGCCAGCTGCCGCCGAGGCTCAGTATCAGCTCGACTTCAGCGCGCTGCTGTCGCAACCCACTGAGCAGGCGCTCGAGCGCCAGCGAGATCGCATTCATCGCATTGCCGGCGATCATGCCGCCCAGCGGGATGAAATACTGCGGGTTGTACCAGGGCTCGACCTGAATGATCGCACCGGTCACCAGCGCCGTCATCAGCGTGAAGGCGACCGCCATCGAGACAAAGGTCGGCCCGAGGATGGAAATGTCGTCTTCATCGACACGACCGCGAACGGCATGAGCCGCCCAGAACAGCATCCAGAGATAGAGCAGCAGGATAAGAACGGGCTGCTCCAGATCGAACACGAACTGTAGCACGTAGCCGACCAGCGCCAGCTGAACGAAGGTGCGCAGCGTTCCCACCAGCAGATCCCGCTCCATTCGCAAGCGATAGTACAGCGAGGCCGCACCGGCCAGCAGGATGAACAGCAGCGACAATGCCAGCTGCAGCCAGCTGATTTCAACGACGCTCACGACTGCAGCTCCAGACGCCGATCGTGTATGCGGTAACGACGCCCCTGCAACGCATCGAGCGGCTGATGGCTGACGATCACCTGCGTCACGCCCGCCTCCCCCAGCCGCCCGAGCTGGGCCGACAGCAACGCGGCGCTGTCCGGGTCGAGCGCCGCGATCGGCTCATCGCACAACATCACCTCCGGCGCCAGCAACTGCCGCTGCAGAAACGCAAGCCGCGCCTTCTGCCCGGGCGACAGCTTCTGCGCATCCATGTCGAGTCGCAGATCAAGCTGCAGGCTTTCGAGCCCCGCCCGGAGCGTCGCCTCATCAATCCGCAGGTCGCGATAGACGCGCAGCTGCAGTGGCAGCAGCAGATTGTCGCGCACACTGCCGGCGACCATGACCGGTATCTGTGGCAGGTACGCCACCCGTCGGCGCAGCTCCCCGGGTGTCCATTGCGCCAGCGACCGGCCGGCATAGAGAACCCGGGTTTCAGCGCCGGCGTCGAGGGCACACAACGCCCGCAGCAAGGTGGACTTGCCACAACCGGACGGCCCGGTGATCAGGAGCCGCTCGCCCGCTGCGATCACCAGATCGGTCGACTCCAGCAACAGCTCACCGTCGCGCTCAAGGCTCAGCCCGCGCAGCTCAAGCACCCCGCTCACGCCGGGCACTCCGCGCAGGCGCGCCGGATTTCGCCCCTGTCGCACACTGGGGTACACTTGCAGTGACACGCGCTTGCAACATCGAGCATTTATACGTCAACCCTCACCCGTTTCGCCTGCACGGCAGCCGACTCCGCGATGCCGAACAGGCCTTCAATGCACAGGAACCGCTATGCAAGACCTGCACGGATACTACCTCGAAGATCTGGAAATCGGTATGAACGCATCGTTTGCCAAGACCATTTCCGAATCCGACGTCTACATGTTTGCCGGTATCTCCGGCGACAACAACCCCATGCATGTCAATGAAGAATATGCAAAGCAGACGCCGTTCGGCGGTCGCATCGTCCACGGCATGTTCAGCGCGGCACTGATTTCAACCGTCGCCGGCACACGCCTGCCGGGCCCCGGCTGTATCTACATCGACCAGCAGATCAGCTTCAAAGCACCGGTCCACATTGGCGATACGGCCTGCGCGACGCTGACAGTCACCGATATCGATACCCGCCGCCGCCGTGTCACCTGCCGCACTGATGTTCACGTGGGCGACAAACTCGTGGCCACCGGACAGGGTGTATTCATGGTCGACAAACGTCCGGCCGATGCCTGATCGGGTTCGGCGCGCCGGCTCAGGTGCGCCGAATATTGATCCAGATCAACCCAATGCGTTTCAGTCGGTTATACCGGTTTGACCGCTACCCCGCAGAACACGCCGCATAACCACACAGATCAAAAGGCTTTCTCACAACGTCCCGCTAGTGCATGCACGGCATCGCGACACGCTGAAACCAAAGTCGAGCTGGCCGTCGCTGACATCAACATTTAAACTTCGCCCCGCAGAATAAAAACAACATACAATGCAAGGCACATATCATGGACAAGATACTCGTCAGCGCCTGCCTGCTCGGCGCTCGTGTACGCTATGACGGCGGTCACAATCTTCTCGATCATCCGGTTATTGCGCGCTGGAAGCGCGAAGGCCGGCTTATCTGGGCCTGCCCCGAAGTGCTTGGCGGCCTTCCGACGCCACGCCCCCCGGCGGAAGTACAGAGCCGCTTCCCGATTCTGGTCACGTCCAATACCGGGCAGGATTTCACGCCGCAGTTTCTCGCCGGCGCCGAGCTGTTCGCGGACATCGCCCGCCAGCACGATTGCTGCTGTGCCCTGATGAAGGCGAACAGCCCCTCGTGCGGCAACCGCACCATCTACGATGGCAGCTTCACCGGCCGTGCGATCAACGCTCCCGGCGTCGCCGCTCATGAGCTGATTCGCGGCGGCACACCGGTCTTCAACGAGCATGAGCTCGACCAGCTGATTGAATTCATTCAGGCCCGCAGCGAAGCCGACACGGCACACAGGCTCGCACCGGCCGACAGTTACCACGCGACGCGACTTGTGGCCAAGTGCCCCGCCCCCTAAAATGATCGCCATTTTTCACTACGGACAAGCGGAGCCATGCGAGCAAGCCAATACCTGATCGCCACCCTGAAGGAAACCCCGGCCGACGCCGAGGTCATCAGTCACCAGCTCATGCTGCGCGCCGGCATGATCCGCAAGCTCGCAGCCGGGCTCTACACCTGGCTGCCGCTGGGTCTGCGCACGCTACGCAAGGTCGAACGGATCGTACGTGAGGAGATGGATGCCTCCGGTGCCCAGGAGGTACTGATGTCCGCGATCCAGCCCGCCGAGCTGTGGCAGGAATCCGGTCGCTGGGAACAGTACGGCCCGGAGCTGCTGCGCCTGAAAGACCGTCACGAGCGCGATTTCTGCGTCGGCCCGACTCACGAAGAGGTGATCACCGACCTGATCCGTCGCGAGCTGCGCAGCTACAAGCAGCTGCCGGCCAACTTCTATCAGATCCAGACCAAGTTCCGCGACGAGATCCGCCCGCGCTTCGGCGTGATGCGCTCGCGCGAGTTCATCATGAAGGACGCGTACTCGTTCCATACCGATCGTGAGTCGCTGCAGGCCACCTACGATCGCATGTACGAGGCCTACACCAACATCTTTACCCGTCTGGGGCTGGACTTCCGTCCGGTGCTGGCGGACACCGGCTCCATCGGCGGCAGCTCGTCACACGAATTCCACGTACTGGCGGAGTCCGGTGAGGATGATATCGCCTTCTCCGACGCCAGCGATTACGCCGCCAACGTGGAACTGGCAGAGGCGCTGCCGCTGGGCGAGCGTGCGGCGCCGACCCAGGAGATGCATCTGGTCGACACCCCCAATGCGAAGACGATCGCACAGCTGGTCGAGCAGTTTGATCTGCCGATCGAAAAGACGGTGAAAACCCTGATCGTCGAAGCCAGCGACGAGATCGACGCCCCGTTCGTGGCCCTGCTGGTACGTGGCGACCACGAGCTGAACGAGATCAAGGCGGAAAAACTGCCGCAGGTCGCAGCCCCGCTGCGCATGGCCACCGAGGAGGAGCTGCGTGCCACCATCGGCGCCGGCCCCGGCTCGCTGGGTCCCGTCAACCTGCCGATTCCGTGCATCATCGACCGCACCGTCGCCAACATGAGCGACTTCGGCGCCGGCGCCAATATCGACGACAAGCACTATTTCGGCATCAACTGGGAGCGCGACCTGCCGACCCCGGAAATCGCCGACCTGCGCAAGGTGGTCGAGGGCGACCCAAGCCCGTGCGGCAAGGGCACGCTGCAGATCAAACGCGGTATCGAGGTGGGCCACATCTTCCAGCTCGGCAGCAAGTATTCGCAGGCGATGAATGCGACCGTGCTGGATGAAAACGGCAAGGCCGTGACCATGGAGATGGGCTGTTACGGGATCGGTATCACCCGCGTCGTGGCCGCCGCCATCGAGCAGAACAACGATGAGCGCGGCATTATCTGGCCGCAGGCACTGGCACCGTTCACGGTCGCACTGGTACCGCTGAACTACGACAAGTCCGATGCCGTCAAGGCCAAGGCAGACGAGCTCTACGCTGCGCTGACCGCAGCCGGTATCGACGTCCTGCTGGATGATCGTAAGGAGCGTCCGGGCGTCAAGTTTGCCGACATCGAGCTGATCGGCATCCCCCACCGTCTGGTCATCTCCGATCGTGGTCTGGGCCAGAATACGCTGGAGTACAAGGCCCGCACCGACGCCGAGTCACGCGATATCAGCGTCGACGAAGCCCTGGCGTTCATCAAGGCTCAGCTGGCCTGAGTCACAACGACCGGTACGCCACGTGCGTACCGGTCAGCTCCCCCACTGCTGCACCACCTCAGCGCGCATCGGCTTGAGCACCTGCGCCAGCGCATCATCCGACAGCCAGGTTTCCAGTGGCGCCGGGCGTGCAAACAGATAGCCCTGATAGAGCGTGATGCGGTGCTCGAGCAGCCAGTCCATCTGTTCGACGGTTTCAACCCCTTCGGCAATCACCCGCATGCCCAGACCTTCAGCCATACGCCCAACCGAGCGAACAATCGCCTGATCCGACTCCGACGCTGGCAGCTCGCGAATAAACTCGCGGTCGATCTTCAGGTACTCCACCGGCAGGCGCTTGATATAGGCCAGTGACGAATAGCCGGTACCAAAATCGTCGACGGCGACGCGAACACCGAGTTCGCGCAGCGCATTCAGCACCTCGATAATCGCGTCCGGATGCTCGAGGAACTGGCGCTCGGTAACTTCCAGTGAGATCCAGCCCGGCTCACAGCGATACTCCGCCAGCATCGACACCAGACGCTCGACAAACCCGGGCTCGATCAGCTCGCGGCCGCAGACGTTGATCGCCACGCAGGTGCCGCCGTCCATCCGGCGCGCCAGTGTTGAAGCGGCGGCGATCGCCGTGCGCAGCAGCCAGGGCTCGAGCATCAGAATCCAACCGCTCTCCTCCAGCACAGGAATGAAGCGGTCCGGCGGGATCGGCTGGCCATCCTCGTCACGCAGTCGCATCAGTGCCTCGAACTGCTCGATTCGACCCCGCTCGGCATCGACCAGCGGCTGGAAGTACAGCTCGAAGCGCTCCTCTTCGATCGCCTGCTTCAGGTACTCCTCCAGCGCCAGCAGCTCACGACTGTCCTGGGCCAAGCCCGGCTCAAATACGGCCACCTGTCCGCGCATCCCTCGGCCGGTATTCAGTGCCACCTGCGCCGCCTGCAGCAACGCTTCGAACTGCGGCGCATGCTCCGGCCAGTACGCAACACCGACCGAGAAACTGACCTTGATCTGCTTGCCGCCCAGTACCATGGGTACTGACATCGCCTGCCGTACGTTTTCGATCAGATCGAACACACGGGTCTCGTCACCCTCGCACACCAGCACGAAGCTGTCCGCACTGAGTCGCGCCACCAGCGCCCCCGGCGCCGCATCGGCGAGCCGGCGGCTGAACTGCCGGATAGCGGAATCGCCGGCACGGTAGCCGAGACTGTTGTTGATCATCCGCAACCGGTCGATATCCAGCACCAGCAACGCCAGCGAACTGTGGCGCCGCATCCAGTCCTCAAAATCCCGCGCCAGCTGCACGCGACTCGACAGCACCCGCAGCAGGTCCCGCTCACCCAGCCGCTGCAGCTCGCCGTTACTGTCAGCCTGACGACTGACATCCCGCACCTGCAGCAGATAGTGCATCTGCCCCCCGCAGTGGCTGATCCTGCTCAGCTGATAGCGGACGACCTGTGAATGCGCGCCGGCTTGCCGTTCGCCGCTGCCTTCGATCAACGCACCGTCGTGCCCCAACCGCCGCATCAGCTCCTCGATGTCCTCGTCGAGCTGCAGCCCCAGTGACGACAGCAGCACCCCGCCCTCGTCACCCTCGCATGCAAGCGCGCTGCGCGCCGTGCGGTTGATGAACGCAACTCGCGCATCGCCTTTGAGCAGCAGGATCATCTCATCGGACGCATCGAGCACCTGCGCCAGCTGCACCAGCTGGCCATCGCGGCTGCTGAGCGGGCCATATTCCGACAGCACGACGAGATGATGCAGCCGGCTTCCCAGCATCAGATGCGAGGCATGGGCGTGCAGCAGCCGGGGCGGCTCGGTTTCCAGCAGCAGTTCGCTGGCACCGGACTGCAGATGCCCGAAGCGGCATAGCTCCGGCAGCAGCAGGTGCACCGAACTCCTGTCGCTGTCGAGAGACGACCGCACCTTCAGCATCCGTCGTGCCGAATCATTGGCCCGCACCAGACGCTGTTCCTCATCGAACAGCAGGATGCCCTCACCGATCTGGGCCACCATCGCGGCATTCTCGTCAGCCCGACTTTGCGCCTCCTGCCGGTATTCATCGGTTTTGCGCAGTGACCGTTCCAGCTGCAACGAACGCCGCACCAGCAGCACACACAGGCTTAACAGCGCCACCATCAGCAGTGCCGACCACAGCAGCTGTAACAGCGACTGCGGTTTTGGCAGCAACGGCACATCGGCACGGGCAATCAGAAACCACGGCATGTAAGGGGCATACACCGGCGCCGTCGCGCTGGGCATATTGAGCGCGGTGTTGCGCGGCACGACACGCAGGCGGGTCGAGAATGTGTTGCCCTGTACCTGGGTATAGAGGTCCTGTTGTGGCAACCGCTCGAGCAGACTCGCCGACAGCTGCGCCGTGGGAACGTCCTGCCCCTTGCGCCAGTACGGCAAGCCGCTTTCATCCAGCAGCAGACGGCCGCCGGCGTCGGCCAGCAGCAACGCCTGCCCCGAGTGCGCCGACTCGATCAGCGGATGCAGCAGATAATCCGCATCCACGTTCAGTACCAGCATGCCAGCGCCTTCGCCGGCAGCCGACGGCGCCAGCCGCAGGATAAACCGCATCACCGGCTTCAGCGGGCGCTCGATCACGCCGTTTTCCACGTTCAGATCCAGCGGTGACAGATAGATCTGCCCCGGAGACAGCTGCGCCGCATCACGGACATAGTAGCGTCCGGATTTGTCCTGCAGCTGCGCAGGCGGGACGGCAACGATCTCGCCATCGCGCCGATGGACCCGAATGAGCTCAAGGCCACGACTGTCGAGGTAACGGATCTGATCAAGATAGGGATGCTGCTCGAGGTAGAGTTGCCAGACGCTTTCGATCACGGCGCGATCGGCCCCGGACGCCAACTGCCGATCAGGCAACCGCTGCTGTTGCGACAGCCAGGCCAGATCGGCAAACACCGAGTGAATCTGCCGCGTCAGCGCATAGCCGGCCGCAATCGCACGTTGCGATGTCTGGCTGCTGGCAAGCGCGCGCCGCTGGTTAAAGTCAAACGCCCAGAACCCCAGCGCACCGGCCAAAAACAGACCGGTGACCATCAGGGCCGCCCAGCCTGCCGTCCTTGGTTTCAACTGCATCGTTCCCTGTACTCCCTTGCAGTTGTGAAATCCCAACCCCGCAACAGCCAGCGATCAACGGAGCTTCATTCGCAGTGTAGACAGTTTCCGGCGAGATCAACAAGGCGATCGTCAGGCCACGCCATCCGGGCGCAGCTCAAAACCCTCATACGCCTCGTATGCCACCACCTGCGACTCGATGGCGGTCACATTGGCCAGCTCCGGTCCCTTGCTGAGCCAGGCTTCGACGTGACGCACGGCCCGCTCTTCACCACACAGCCGTGCTTCAACACGCCCGTCCGCCAGGTTGCGTACCCAGCCCGTCACGCCGTTCGACTCCGCATGCTCCTGGGTAAAGCGGCGAAACCAGACGCCCTGCACCCGCCCACTGATCAGCAGCTGTAGACAGATTTTCGCCATTCATGCCTCCGCGTGCCCCTGTCCCGCTCCGATGGCGAACAGGCGCGCCAACGGCAGGTTCAGGGTTTCCATTCGATTGTCATGCAGTTGTTCCAGGCGCTCGCTGACTTCGCGTTTCCAGCCGCTCTCGGCCCGCGCCAGCCCCTGCGGCAACGGCCAGGGCAGCATCGACTGCAACTGCGCCAGCGTATAGGACGACAGGTCACGACTGAGCATGTAATGGCCATGCTCGGTGCGCCGTACCAGCCCGCCTTCGATCAACAGCTGTACATACGCGTCCCAGCGCCCCTGATCGAGGGCGCCGACCTCCTGCAACAGCTGACTGTCGGCCATCGGCTCGCCGCGTTGCTGCGCCTGCCACAGCCGCTCCAGCACCGTCAGCAGGGTGTAGAAGTGCGGTTCGCTCAGGCGGCGTCGTTCCGCATGGAAGATCGTCAGTGCGCGTGAAATTTCGGCACCGAACAGCACGATGGTCCAGCTGATGAAGATCCAGACCAGGAACATCGGCACGGCGGCAAACGCACCGTACACCAGTTCGTAGGAGGGAAACTGGGCAACGAAAAAGGCGAAACCACGCTTGGCGATCTCGAACAGCAGCGCCGCCGCCAGCGCGCCGATCGCGGCGTTGCGAATCGGCACGCTGCAGTTCGGTACCGCCGCATAGAGCAGCGTGAACGCGGCCGTCGACAGCACCGGTGGCAGCAGCGCCAATAGCACCGGGCGCCCGACCAGCTCGCTGGCACTGTACAGCAGCGGCAATGACGCCAGATAGGAGGTCAGCAGCAACCCCAGCCCGACCAGCACCGGGCCCAGACTCAGCACGGCCCAATACAGCAAAAAGCTGGACATGCCCTTGCGCGGCTCACTGACCCGCCAGATCCGGTTCAGCGCCGCCTCAATGTTTTTCATCATCATGATCGAGGTGACGACGAGGAACACCACACCGACCGCTGTCAGCTTGCGCGCCTGAGAGGTGAACTGTGACAGGTGTTCCTGCACCACTTCGCCGGTGGCAGGTACGAAATTCTCGAACACCCAGCCCTGCACCTGCTCGCCGACGCCCTGAAACGAGGGCACGGCCGCCAGCATCGCATAGGACACCGTCATCAGCGGCACCACGGCAAACAACGTGGTGTAGGTCAGCGCCGCCGCGTTAAGAATCCCCTGATTGGCCAGGTACTGGCGCACCAGATCTCGCAAAAACAGCAATACGGTCGCCACCGGGCGATTGATCATAACCCTGTCCTTGTCACGGCGCGCAGGTGCGCCAGCTTTGTAACCTTCTGATGAAGCTATACAATAGGCCGCCCGTCAAAGTATTGAAAGGGCTGCCAAACAGGCCTGCCGAGGGAGTTCAGATGTCGATCACGATCTACCACAACCCACGCTGCTCCAAGTCCCGCGAGACGCTCAAGCTGCTGCAGGAAAAAGGAATCGAACCGGAAATCCGCGAGTACCTCAAGGAGATTCCGAGCGCCGACGAACTGCGTGCCATACTCGCCCGGCTCGGCATCGGCGCCCGCGACCTGCTGCGCAAGAAGGAAGCCGAGTATAAGGAAGCCGGACTCGATGACCAGAGCCTGAGCGACGATGCCATCATCGACGCGATGACCCGGTTCCCGAAACTGATCGAGCGCCCGATCGTCATCAATGGCGACCGTGCCCGCATCGGCCGCCCGCCCGAGTCGGTGCTGGAGATCATCGAGTGAGCGACGCCTACGTCCTCGTACTCTACTACAGCCGCCAGGGCGCGACCCGTACGCTGGCACGCTATATCGCGCGCGGTGTCGAAGAGACCGGCATCCGCGCCCTGCTGCGCACCGTGCCACCGGTATCGACGGTCTGCGAAGCGACGGCACCGGCGGTACCCGATGAGGGCGCACCCTACTGCACCGAAGAGGAACTGGCCAACTGTGCCGGCCTCGCGCTGGGCAGTCCGACCCGGTTCGGCAACATGGCAGCGCCGATGAAATATTTCATCGATTCCACCAGCAGCCTGTGGCTGTCCGGCGCACTGATCGACAAACCGGCCTGCGTGTTCTCCTCCAGCAGTTCGCTGCACGGCGGTCAGGAGAGCACCCTGCTGAGCATGATGCTGCCGCTGCTCCACCACGGCTGCGTGCTGGTCGGTCTGCCCTACAGTGAGGCCGGACTCAGTGAAACCCGTTTCGGCGGTACCCCCTATGGCGCCACCCATGTCTCGGGCCAGCAGGGTGAGCGTCAGCCTGACGACACCGAGCTCGCGCTCTGCCTTGCGCAGGGACGACGCCTTGGCCGGCTGGCCCAGTCACTGCTGCCGCGTAACCGCGACTCATACGTTTAGGAACCTGCTTGCCATGCAACTTGCCTGTAAAACCCGTGCCAGTCGCCTGCTGACGCTGGCCAGCTACTTCGGCCTTCTGCTGCTGTTTACGCTCTGGTACCTCTGGCTGGCGCCGGCCCAGTCCGATCATCCCTGGGTTATCTGGCTGGTGCATGTGCTGCCGCTGCTCGCCTTCGCGCCCGTTGTCGTGCGCGGCAATCCGCGCGGCCATGCCTGGCTCTGCTTCGTACTGCTGTTCTATTTTCTCGGCGCCGTGCTGGCGGCGCTGGTGCCGCCAACACGCTGGCTGGGACTGGCCGAAGCGCTGCTGCTGGCCACCCTGTTCACCAGCGCCATGATGTATGCACGCTGGAAGAGTCAGCTGATGCGGGCCCGGGCCAATGCCGGTTCAGCCTGAGATCGCCCGCCTGCGGCGTGACTTCCCGCTGCTGTCGTCGCGCATCAACGGCCAGCCGCTGGTCTACCTCGACAACGCCGCGACGACGCAGAAGCCGCGCGCCGTCATCGACGCCATCAGCAACTTCTACAAGCGCAGCAACGCCAACGTCCATCGTGCCGCCCATACCCTGTCCGGGCGCGCCACCGAGCAGTTCGAGGCGGTGCGTCGACAGCTGGCCGACTGGCTCGGCGCCGCGAGCCCGCACGAGATCATCTGGACCCGCGGCACCACCGAAGCGATCAACCTCGTGGCGCAGAGCTATCTGCGCCCACGGCTGCGCGCCGGTGATCGCATCCTGTTGATGGAGAGTGCCCATCACGCCAATATCGTCCCCTGGCAGATGGTGGCTGAAGCGACCGGTGCCCAGATCGATGTCCTGCCGAGTCCCGGCGGCGAAGTGGACCTTGACCAGTACCGTGCGCTGCTTGAGCGCAGGCCAACACTGGTGGCACTGAGCCACGTCTCCAATGCCCTTGGCAGCCGGTTCCCGGTCGAGAGCATGTGCCGCGACGCGAAACAGGCCGGCGCCTGTGTGCTGATCGACGGGGCTCAGGCACTGCCCCACTTTGATATTGATCTGCGCCACATCGGCTGTGATTTCTACGCCTTTTCCGGGCACAAGCTGTTCGGCCCCACCGGCATCGGCGCACTCTGGGGCCGTGAAGAACTGCTTGATGCGATGTCGCCCTGGCAGGGCGGCGGCGAAATGATCGAGACGGTGAGCTTCAGCGGCACCCGGTTTGCCGGACTGCCGTTTCGGTTCGAGGCGGGCACCCCCGATATCGCCGGCGTCATCGGCCTCGGCGCCGCGATCGATTATCTCCGCGCCAGAGACCGGGTACAGCTCGAGCAGCATGAACAGCGCCTGCTGCAGCATGCGCGCGCCTGCTGCGAGACGGTACCGGGCTTTCGTGCACTGCCGGCCGGGCCGGAACCGGTCAGCCTGATGTCGTTTCTGATCGACGGTCAGCATCCGCAGGACATCGCACTTTGGCTCGACCAGCGCGGCATCGCCGTTCGCGCCGGTCATCACTGCGCCATGCCACTGATGCAGGCGCTCGGCATTCCCGGTACCGTGCGCGCCTCATTCGCGTTCTATAACACGCCGGAAGAGGCGGAAGCGCTCGCGACCACTCTGGATCAGCTGGTGCAGGAGCAGCGCGCTCAGGTGACGCTGAGCGCGCCACTGAGCCATATCGCGCAACCCATTCAGGCCGTGTACGATGCCGAGGACTGGAACCAGCGCTACCGTGCGCTGATGCAGCTCGGCAGCGCCCTGCCGACGCTGCCGGATGCGTTGCGTGACGACCGCTATCGTCTGCACGGGTGTGAATCCCGTGTCTGGCTGATCACCGGGCTCGATGCCGAGGGTCGTCTGAGTTGCCGCGCCGATGCCGACGCCCGCATTCTGCGCGCCCTGCTGGCACTGTTGCTCGATGCCGTGAACGGCCGCACACCGCAGGATGTGCTGGCCGATGACCTGCGCGGTCGTATTGCGGCGCTGGATCTGCAGCGCCATCTGAGCCCGTCGCGCGGCAACGGCCTCAACGCCATGATCAATGCCCTGCTGGCCTACGCCCGCGAGGCCGTCGGCGGCGACTGACACGTCCGCCCAACCGACCTTCGATACTGATTGCTTGCTACGGGAGCATCCCCGACGATGAACCTGAATGACCTCAGCCTGTTTATCCGGGTGGTCGAGACCGGCAGTTTTACCGCTGCCGCCGATACCCTGAACGTACAGAAATCCACCATCAGCCGGCGCATCGCGCAGCTCGAGGACAGTCTCGGCGTGCGCCTGATCCAGCGCACCACACGCAAGCTGAAGCTGACCCCGGAGGGACGCGAGCTGTTCGACCGCAGCCAGTCTCTGATCAGTCAGCTGGAGCTGGTGCGGGACGAGATCGCCGCCGATTCCAACGAACTGCGCGGCCGTCTGCGCATGACAATGCCCACGGAGCTTGGCGTGCTGATGATGAGCGACGTGGTCGCCAGCTTCATCGCCCAGCACCCGCAGCTCGAGGTGGACGTGGAGCTGAGCACCCGCACCGTCGACCTGGTGGAGGAAGGGATGGATCTGGCACTGCGCATCGGCCCGCTGCCCGACTCGTCGATGATCGCACGCAAGATCGCGCAGCTCAGTCGCGGCCTGTACGCCAGCCCCGACTACCTGGCCCGCCATCCGGCGCTGAAAACACCGGACGATCTGGCGCAGCACCAGTGCATCACGCTGGTCAAACCGTTTGATACCTGGCGTTTTGACAACTGGCACGATGGCGAACCGGCCAGCTACGGCGGCCAGCTGCGCACCAACAGCATCAGTTTCGCCCGCGAAATGGCGGTGCAGGGCGTTGGCATCGCCCGCATGCCGCGCGTGTTTGCCTCACCGCTGGTGGAACAGGGCAAACTGGTCGAGGTGCTGACCGACTACCCGATGCCGCCGACCGAGATCAATGCGATCTATACCAGCCGGCGCAACCTGACACCGCGCGTGCGCGCCTTCCTCGACCACATGATGGAGAAGCTCGCTCACCATCCCTGGGTCGCCAACTGCGCGCCGCCACACTAAGCGCTGCGCCGCCCGCCCTTGCCGTTGGCAGCGGCGCCATGGCGGGCACGCGGGCCCCCGCGGGTACGGGCCCGTCCACCCGCCGTTTTGCCGCGGCGCCGACCTTTTCCTGACGGCGCACCTTTGACGCCGCGCAGCGCCTCCGGCACCTGCGCACAGAGCTGTTCGATCAGCTCCGACAGTGACTGCTGCAAGCCCTGCATAAACTGATCGTAACTGCCCTCGCGCCGCGTCATCGCCTCGAGCGCGGACTCCCAGTGCGCGGTCAGATCGGGGCGACTGACGGCACTCGGCAGCGCATCGATCAGGCCGCGTCCCGCCTCAGAGGCGTTGAGCGTCTTACCGCGGCGCAGCAGATAGCCCCGCGTGACCAGCAGCTCGATGATGCCGGCACGGGTGGCCTCGGTGCCAAGGCCATCGGTGTCGCGCAGCACCTTACGCAACTGCGGATCGGTGACGAAGCGCGCGATACCGGTCATCGCCGCCAGCAGCGTCGCATCGGTAAACGGCTTCGGCGGCTGTGTCATCTTCGACAGCACCTCGCCCCGCGCACAGTGCACGGCGTCACCGACTGCCAGTGGCGGCAGGGTCTCCTCTTCGGCGCTCTTGCCCAGCAGCGCCTTCCAGCCCGGCGCCAGTGTCTGGCGCGCCTTGGCGACAAACAAGCCGCCCTCGATGCGCAACGCCAGACGAGCGTCGGCATACTGCCACGGCGGATAGAACTGCATCAGATACTGCCGCGCGATCAGCTCATAGACCTGACGTTCACTGCCTTTCAACGCATCACCGGCCAGCGCACGGCTGGTCGGAATGATCGCGTGGTGCGCGCCCACCTTGCTGTCGTTCCAGGCGCTGCTTTTCAGCCCGGTGTCCGCCCCATCGACCGCCTTCGCCAGTGCCGGCTCGCAACGGGCGATCGCCGCCACCACCTCGCGCGCTTCACGGTGGTGTTCCGCCGGCAGGTAACGGCAGTCTGAACGCGGGTAGGTGATCAGACGGTGACGCTCATACAGCTGCTGGCAGGCATCGAGTACCTGCTGCGCGCTGAGACCAAAGCGCTTGGACGCATCGATCTGCAATGCCGACAGGTTGTAGGGTAACGGCGGCGGTTGACGCCCCGGCTTGCGCGTGGCCTCTTCAACGGTCCCCGGCTTTCCTCCGATCCGCTGCGCCACGTTACGTGCCAGCGCCTCGCTGAGTACGCGCCCTTCATCGTCCTGCCAGCGCGCGCAGGCTTCGCTGGGCTGCCACAGCGCGGTGAACGGGACGTCGGATGCGGTCTGCAGATGTGCCTGTACTTCGTAGTACGGCTTGGCGACAAACGCCTCGATCTGACGATCCCGCTCCACCACCAGCCCCAGCACCGGGGTCTGCACACGCCCCACCGACAGCAGGCCGTCGAACCCGGCACGCCGCCCCTGCAGCGTCAGAGCCCGGGTCAGATTGATCCCGTACAGCCAATCGGCGCGGGAGCGCGCCAGCGCCGACACCGACAGCGGCACAAATTCGCTGTTCGGCCGCAGCCGTGCCAGCGCACGCTTTACCGCCGCCGGGTTCAGATCCGATACCAGCAACCGCTGCATCGCCCGCCGCTTCGCGGCCGGCACCTTGAGAAAATCGATGACCTCGTCAACCAGCAGCTGCCCCTCACGATCCGGGTCGCCGGCGTGGATCAGCTCATCCGCCTCCTGACACAGCCGACGCAGCACCGCGAGCTGACTGCGCACCTTCGGCCGCGGTTTCAGCTGCCACTGCCGGGGTACGATCGGCAGATGCTCGAGGCACCACTGCTTGTAGGCCGGGTCATAGGCATCGGGCTCGGCCTGCTCGAGCAGGTGTCCGATACACCAGCTGACCAGATCACCGTTGCCACAGCGGATAAAGCCCTCTTCCCGCTTCTGCGGGCCCGGCAGGCCCGCGGCGATGGCGCGGGCAAGACTGGGTTTTTCAGCGATGTACAGCTTCATCGATCGCCGCAAATCCTGCTTCACAGCCCGGCAGATAGGCACTGCCGAACAGATTCAGATGGTTGAGATAGTGGTAAAGGTTGTAGATGCTGCGTTTGAGCGGATAGTCAGGGCTGAGCGGACGCTCGCGGGTGTAGGCCGCCCAGAAGGCGCTGCCAAAGCCGCCGAACATCTCCGTCATCGCCAGATCCACCTCGGGATCACCGAAGTAGATCGCAGGGTCAATGAGCCAGACCCGGTCACGCTCGAACAGCACATTGCCGTTCCAGAGATCACCGTGCACCAGCGCTGGTGTCGGCGCACCGGCGTTGAGAAACGCAACCAATCCGTTGTGCGCGGCCGCCAGTCGCGCACTGAAGCGGCGACGCAGTGCCGCATCGGCGATACGATCGATCTGATACTGCAGCCTGCGCTCGACGAAGAACTGCCCCCAGTCCTCGGCCCAGCCGTTGCGTTGTGGTGAGCGCCCGATCCAGTTGTCCCGCTCCAGCCCCCAGCGTGGTTCCGCCAGCGCCTGCGCGGAGGTCAGATGCAGCTGCGCCAGTGACTGCCCCAGCAACTGCAGTTGTGCGGGTTCCGGTGTGCGGTTATCGATCCGGTTCAGGGTCAGACATTCAGCTGTAACCTGCAACCGGGCCGGCACCTTGAGTGCACCGATGCCGGCCGCGTCCAGCGCCTGCTCCAGCCGCGCCAGGCCATCCGCCTCGCACAACAGATTGTCAGAACCGGGAACCGGATTGGTTTTGCGAAAGATGTTCATGCCTGCCACTCGTGACCACCGCGTCGGCGCCGGAATCTCAGCCGGCGCCGCGCGCCACAGTGCCAGCCTTCATCAGATCATGCAACGCTTCCGGCTCGCAGGGCCGCCCGTACAGGAATCCCTGGGCCTGACTGCATCCGGCCGTATGCAACAGCGCCTTCTGCGCTTCGGTCTCAATCCCTTCGGCAATCAGATCCAGTTTCAGCTTGTTGCCGAGCGCAATGATGATCTCGATGATCGCCGCATCTTCGGGGTTCAGCACCGAGTTGCGCACGAACGACTGATCGATCTTGAGTTTCGTCACCGGCAGACGCTTGAGATAGGCCAGTGACGAGTATCCGGTGCCGAAATCGTCGATCGCCAGACTGATACCCAGCGCCCGCAGCCGCTTCAGCGTCGGAATGGTGCTGGCCGGATCGCGCATGATGAAGCTCTCGGTGACTTCCAGCTCCAGCCACTCGGGACGACAGCCGGTCTCGTCGAGCACCTCGGCCACCTGCTCCACCAGCTGCGGATCCTGTATCTGCGGGCCGGCCAGATTGACCGACACCCGTCCCGCCGCAAAACCTTGGCGATACCAGCTGGCCTGCTGCCGACAGGCTTCACGCAGCACGACGCTGCCGATATCCACGATCAGACGCGACTCCTCGGCAATCGGGATAAAGGCACCCGGGAAGATCAGTCCCCGCTCGGGGTGCTGCCAGCGCACCAGTGCTTCGGTGCCGATCAGGGCGCCGGTATTCATGTCGACCTGCGGCTGATAGTGCACCCGCAGCTCGCCGCGGTCGATCGCACGGCGCAGCCCCGCTTCAATCTCCATGCGCTCGTATACACGATCGCGCATCGCCTCATCGAAGAAGCGGTAGCGACCACCCCCCTGCTCCTTGGCACGGTACATGGCGATATCGGCGTTACGCACCAGCATGTCGACGCTCTGTCCGTCCTGCGGGTACAGGGTGACGCCGATACTGGCACTGACATCCAGATCATGCTCCCCCATGCGCACCGGCTGCCCCAGTACCTGCGTGATGCGATCGAGCAGCGTCACCAGCGCCTCACCGCTGTCCTCCAGCTCACTGATCAGGATGAACTCATCACCGCCATGGCGGAACAGCTGATCGCGGTCACCGGTCTGCAGTTGCAGGCGTCGCGCGACGGTTTGCAGGATGCGGTCGCCGGTTGGATGACCCAGGCTGTCGTTGATGACCTTGAACCGGTCCAGATCGATGTAGGTGACGGCGATCCGGGTATCCTGCGCGTCCTGCTCCACCAGTCGCCGTAACACCTGATCGAAGCGATAACGGTTGGGCAGGCCGGTCAGTGCATCGTGGCTGGCATCATGGCGAAAGCGGTCACGCTGACGCTGCAGTTCGGCCTGCACATCCTGCAGTTCGCGGGTGCGCTGATCAAAGGTACTGGCCAGCGTTTCGAGTTCATCGCCGGTTCCCAGCGGACTGCACGGCTGTACCGGGTTGCGGCGCACCCGGTCACAGAGCTCCAGTATCGGCCGCGCGATCTCCTGCCCGATGCCGGCGGCCACCATCGCCGAGGCCAGCGTCAGGATGATGCCGATACCGATGAACCGCGACAGCGTTGTCGTCACCACCGACTCGTACTGACTGCGCGGCACGCCGGCCTCCAGCGTCAGATCGAGCTGGTGCATCAGCGGTGTGTGCTCACTGGGTGCCAGCCGGGTCTGAATGTAATCGACGCTCATATCGCGGTTGAAGGTGATCAGCGGCCCTGTGTCAGTGCTCAGCTGCAGGTAAGCGGCTTCGTTGCGCACCGCGTGTTCGCGCACCATCGCCTCAAGATCGAAACCGACCACCAGCGCCCCTTGCGTCGTCGCGTAGTAGCTGATCGGCGCAATGATAAACAGCTGGCGGGTCGCCGCATCGGTGTACAGCGCCGTATGGCCCATCGCCAGAGCCGCACGCAGCTCCGGCGAGCGGTTGAAATCCGGTTGCCACTGCTGGGCCTGAAACACCGGCCGGCCGTCATAGTCGAGCAGGGCCACCGCGTTCAGCGACGTGCCGTCGGCAAAGTTGGCGATCAGTTTCGGCAGATCCTCTGCACGTGCACGGGCGTCCACCAGTCCGTTGATCATGAACGGGTTATCCGCCAACCGCCGCGTCGCCTCTACCAGATAGGTGATGCGGTTTTCGAGCTGAATCTGTGACGAGCGTGCGGACTCGTTCAGCATGTTCTGTGCCTGACGCCCCAGCTCCTTGCCCATCACGTACACGACCGCCAGCGTGATAATCATCATCGCGACGGCGACAAAGCCACCGACCTTGAGGATCAGGCGCCGCTTCAGGCTGTATTTTTGTACGCCAGCATCGGGCATTGCCGAATCAGAACTCATGGCATTGTTCCGGTTGATAGAGTGCAGCCCCCGGCGGAGAGCCTGAATTCCGTCCCATCCAGCGCCAGGTGACGATCCGGTCCGAAGGCCGGCGTGTAATCGCGAATCAGCCCCCGAACGGCGGGCAGCTGCTCGAGCTGCTCGGTAACCGTTTCGGCCGTCATCGGACCGTTTTCGTCGGCCTGCTTCACCGCCGTCGCCAGCAGCCAGGTGGCATCGTATGCCTGCGCCAGCAGCGACGGGTAATGTACCGGGTCGCCATAGCGCGCCCGGTAGCGCCGTTCGAGCGCAGCGAGCGCCGGGCTGTCCGGTGCAACCCGGACGCAGGTCACGTCGAGGCGGGTTGCCGGCAGTCCTTCGAACAATGACACCAGTCTGGCATGGGGGGCGATTTTCTCCAGCGCGGCAACCAGTGCCAGACGCTCGCGGCTGCGCACCGCCAGCAGCTGGCGGTCGCTGTTGGCGATCAGCCGCTTCAGGGCCTCATGGTCCGGCTGCTGGCCGCCAAGCTCAATGGTCACCGTGCCGCTGAGGTGAGTACCTTCCCGGCGCATCATGGCCGCCAGCCGATGCTCGAAATCCTGTCCCCAGGGACTGCTTTCAACGATCAGACCGAGGCGCTGATCGCCCAGACGACTCGCCAGGAACCGCGCCAGCGTGCTGTTGTCCTGGCTGACACCGAACAGACGTGGCAGCACCGGCCTGGGCAACAATCCCAGCTCACCCGCCCGGGGCACCAGCATGGCCGGCCCCGGTATCTCCAGTTGCGCCTGCAGGCTGTCGGTATTACCGCCGGCAACCGTGCCGATCCAGTTGGCGGCTCCGGCCAGCAGCTGCAGATTTCGCTGCGCCCGCCCCGGCTGCCCCCGGTTATCGCTGACCAGCATCAGCATCCGCGGCGTCACGCCCTGCTCCTGACTGAACGCATCGAGTGCCAGCTCGACGCCGCGCTTGAGCTCAAGGCCGCTGCCATCGCCGGCGGGGCTGAGATCCACATCGACCGCAACCAGCGGTCGCTCCGGCTGCGGGTAACGCTGATACAGCCACTGATCCGACAGCGCCAACAGATCCGCACCGATGGTGGATTCGAAGCGCGCCACGAGCGGGCGCAGCGCCGCACGGAAACGGGCACGCTGCTCGGCACTGAGCAGATGGATCTGCATGCCGCCCGCCTCCATCTCCGCCAGCAGTTGCGCTTCCCGCCGCTCGGTCTCGGCGCGCATCCAGGGTGTTATTTCGCGGGCCTTGTCGATAATCAGGCGCTGCAACGCCCCCGGCAGCTGCTGGAAACGCTGCTCACTGATCGACAGGGCATAGGCCAGATAGGCATGGGACGACAGTGTCAGATCACTCTGTACCTCATGAATGCCCATCGCATGAATCGCGGCGATCGGATTTTCCTGGCCATCCACGACACCGTCGGCCAGCGCCTGACGCACCTGATGGAAATCGATCGGAATCGCCTCGGCACCGAGCAACTGGAACTGCGTCTGCAACAGACGGCTTTTCATGATGCGATAGCGGTTGCCGCTGAAATCGTCCGGTTCCAGCAGCGGTCGATCGGAGGTGAATTGCTTGAACCCGTTACCCCAGAAGGTGACACCGACCAGCCCGATCTGCCGCATACTGTTCAGCAGCATCTGGCCCGGCTCACCGTCGAGCAGGTCGTAGAGGTCGTCCGAGGCAGGAAAATAGAATGGCAGATCCGGATACTGCATCTGCGGCAGCGCGACGCTGAGCTTGGCGGTTGGCGTCAGCAGCAGATCGAGCTCGCCACGGCGCGCCATCTCCAGCATCTGATGGTCGTTGCCCAGCTGCTGATTCGGAAACAGCTCCACCTGCAGGCGCCCGGCGCTGGACGCCTCCAGCTCAGCGGCCAGACGCACCGCGGCCTCGTGCATCACGCTGCCCTCAGGCATGTTGTAGCCGAAGCGCAAACGCTCGATTCCGCTCTGCGGCGCATCGACGGCGGCGGGCGCGACCGGTTCCAGCATCGGGGCCGGCCACATAATCAGAAACGCCAGCGCCGCCAGCATGGCAAGTGCAGCAGCAACAAAAATCAGGTGGCGGATCAACATGCGCGCGAGCGCTCCCTGGCGATTATTCCAATTCTGTCACTATACCCCAACAGGTGTGTGGGTATGCAAGGCGCGTCCACCACGACCGGCCCCGCTCAGCCCCAGTGTTCTTCGTCGTCACTGAGATCAAAGTGGGTATCGCGTCCGTCGGCGCCCAGCTGCCAGACCTCCAGCGGCTCGCCATCCTCGGCAAAGCGCACCAGCCCGATCCCGGAGCGATTGACCAGCCGGCTGCCTTTGGCCGCATCGCTGGGCCGGCGCGGTGAGACCCGCATCAGACGCCGCCGGGTAAACCAGTTCAGCGGCGACCAGGGGGCATAGAGCCAGCGGTTGAGGCGGTCAAACCACTCCAGCAGTCGGGGCGGGAACTCATTTTTCAGTCCACTGCTGGTGATCTGCCAGATTTTCGGTCCGCCGCGGCGGAAGCGGATCTCGATGTCATAGACAAAGGAGTAGTGCACATCACCGGACAGGATCACGAAATGCTGCGGCGTGCGCGTATGGCGGAAGATGTTGAGTACCACATTGGCCGCACCGGGGTGCGCCATCCAGTTCTCGGCATCGACCATCAACGGCTGGCCGAACCAGGTGAAGACCTTTTGTACCGTCTCGATCAGCTTGACGCCGAATACCGGCGCCGGCGATACCAGTATCACCGCCTTGCGATCGAGCAGTTGCTGCTGCAGCTCGGTCAGCGCTTCCCAGTCCATCAGCCCGGAGGGACTTGCCAGATTGCGTTCGGCGCGCCAGCGCCGGGTGCGGGTATCGAGCACCAGCACGCCGGGCTCCGACGGAATCAGGTACCCCCAGCCCTCAAATCGGAACAGCGCCTCGATCAACGCCTCGTGATGCTCGGCGGTACGGCTGTTGAGCCAGCGCTCCAGCGGTTCCGCCAGGCGTCGTCGCAACGGCTCAGGATCGTTGCCGAGCCCCTGGCAGAGCAGGTATCCGATCAAGGCGTTGCCGATAATCCGTCGTGAGAACGGATGTCCGTACGCCGCGACCTCCCACGCCGCCGACAGATTCCAGTCGTCGGTAATATCGTGATCGTCGAAGATCATGTAAGTGGGCAGGTGCGCCAGCACGCGACGCACCCGTGGCAGCTCATCGCGGAAGCCGTCGATCACCGCCATCTCGTCGCGATAACGCTGCGCCTGCTCCGGCGTCAGGCCGGCGGGTGCCTCGAGCGCCAGTCCCTGCCACGCCTGCGGTGACCAGGCCAGACAGTAACAGGCGATCACCTCAGCAAAGCTGATCAGGTGGTTGTGCGCATTATCGGACGTAAAAATCGGTTTGCGGACGCCGCTGAACACCGAGCGTCGTGCGGACTCGCCGCCGCGACTGTCCGGCAGCAGCCGTTCGCGCTCGTAGTAACAGTGAGGACTTGTGCGCAGCGCGTTATTGTCGCTGACGCCAGCCCCCTCAAACTGCTCGTGCCAGAGTCCCAGTCGATCCGACAGGGCGTGGCTCGCCACCAGCATCGGGCCGGCCACGTCATCGGCGTAGAGCTGATCGCCGCTGAGCATCAACAGTGCCGGCCAGTCCTGCGGCGACTGCCGGTGCTGCTCCAGCCAGCGATCTGCCCGCGCCAGACCATCGCCCCCGGGGTGATGCGGTTTGCGACAGGAGCCATGGAAGATCGCATCGACACGGGGTTTGATCTGAAACGATGGCAGCGCCTCCCCCGGATAGAGCAACGCCTGTCCCCAGTCGGCGATGGACACCCACTGCCGGTCGCAACGCCAGCCGAGATCGTAGTGGATGAGGCGCTGCTGCGGCAGCGCCGTGTCGGGTCTGAAGTCGATCAGGCGCAGCCAGCAGTGCTCACCCAGTCGCAGCGTCCAGACCTGCTGCGCATCGAGTTCGCATGACTGCAGCAACTCCCCGTCGCAGCTCAGCGTCAGGCGCAGATCCAGCGGCTCGGTCATCATCAGCCAGATCACCAGCCGTTCCGGCTCGACACGGCGCAGCACCGGCCCGGCGATGACCCGATCCTCGTTACTTGTCCGGCGTGCGTCGCGAAGGTCGTCCATGGCGGTTCAATCCACTGGGGGAAAGCGGTTTTAATAGAACTGGTCGAGTTTCAGCGGCCGATCCTCACCCAGCCAGATCGCCCGATCGCGGTGATCCCGCAACTCGTCGCCGGTCACGGGATGAATGAACACGATCAGCCCCTCACGGTGCAGCGTCAGCCAGCCCAGCAGATCGCCGATCAGCGGTGTCGGCACCGTCAGCTGGCAGCTCCAGTCCGGATGCGGGCCGACCGGTTGCTGATGCATACGCCCCATCTGAATGCCGAAACGTGCCACCGCGCCTTCACAGAGCCGGCGCGCCTGTTCGAAGGTATCGGCGTCGTAATAGACATGGGCGTGGTAGGACTGGATCCTGGTCATGTGGCGCTCCCGAAACAACTGAAGCCGCCATTCTACCGCAACACCGCGCCGCTCGCAGACCCGCCAGCCGCGCGCCATCTCCCCGGCCTTCAGTACCCGCCATCCAGCGCCCGCGCCAGCCGTTCCGCGCCGGCGCGCAGTTGCGCCTCGTCATACCACGCGAAACAGAGCCGCAGACTGGACCTGAAGCCACCGCGCACCGAAAACAGCGGGCCTGCCTTGACCGCCACGCCAAGCGCCCGGCAGCGCGGTTCATGGGCGCGGATGTCGCGGCCATCGCGCAGATGTGCCCAGAGAAAATAGCCGCCATCCGGCCGGTTGAGCTCCAGCTGTCCACCGAGCGCGGCACTCAGGCTGTCGTGCAGGCAGTCCCGGCGCGCACGGAAGGTCTGGCGCAGGCCCGCGATATAAGACTGCAGAGCGCCCTGCTCGATCAACGGGTTGACCAGCGCCGATGTCACCGGCGCCAGGCCGCCGCCACTTTTGAGCAGCGCCGACCCCAGCAGTCTGCCGAGCACCTCGCCGCTGCCGTGAAGCCAGCCCAGACGCAGGCCCGGCGCCAGAATTTTGGAAAAGCTGCCGATCGACAGAACCGGTGCCTGCGGGTCGAAACAGGCCAGCGGCGGCGGTGGCGGCTCGGCGAAGTACAGACACTGGTACACCTCATCCGCGACCAGCGGGCAATCGTATTGGCGCGCCAGCGCCACCAGCGCCTCGCGACGCGCACGCGACTGGGTAATCCCGGTGGGGTTATGGTAGGTCGGTATGCTGTAGATGAACGCCGGCCGGTGCTGGCGAATCGCCTGCTCCAGCGCCGCCGGTTCGAGTCCGTCCCGATCCATCGGCACTGCAACCGGTTTGAGGCCGTGCTCGACCAGCTGCATCAGCGCCAGAAAATAACTCGGCTCCTCCACCAGCACCACGTCTCCCGGCCGCGCCAGCCGCGAGCAGATCATATCGAGACCGCCGGAGGAGCCGGTGGTAACGAACAGCTGCTGCGGCTCCACCGGCGTCTGATACTCGCCGCTTAGCCAGTGCGCCAGATGCTGACGAAAGCCGCGATCGCCGGCATGCTCACCATAGGCCAGATCCTGCCAGCCAACCGCGAGATCGCTGAACAGCGCTGTTGGCAGCAGGGCCGGATCGGGCTGACCGACGCCAAGGTCGATACAGTGGTCGGGTTTGGGAACTTGCACAGACATGCCCCGAGAGTGGCAATAAAGGCGTCAGTTGGCAATATGGCGCTGTCCGATCATGATAAACTTGTCGGTTTGAACAGGGTTTGAGGCAGCTTGTGCAGGAATACGATGTCATCATTATTGGCGGCGGCGCATCGGGGCTGATGTGTGCGGCCACCGCAGGCTACCGTGGCCGCTCCGTACTGGTGATCGAGCACACCCGCAAACTCGGGCGCAAGATCCTGATGTCCGGCGGCGGGCGCTGCAATTTCACCAATATCCATAACGGCCCCGCCAATTTCCTGTCCGACAATCCGCACTTCTGCAAATCGGCGTTGAGCCGTTATCCGGCGGCCAGCTTCATCGAACTGGTGGAGCGGCACGGCATCGAGTTCCATGAAAAGACGCTGGGGCAGCTGTTCTGCAACGAATCCAGCCGCGAGATCCTGCAACTGCTGCTGACCGAATGCGACTGGGCCGGCGTGCAGCTGGTTACCGAGACCCGTGTCGAACAGATCGCGCGGCAGGACAACGGCTTTCTGTTGCGTACCAGTGCCGGTGAGATGCGCTGCTCGTCGCTGGTGATCGCCACCGGCGGCCTGTCGATCCCCAACGGCGGTGCGACCGGCTTTGCCTACGATGTGGCGCGTCAGTTCGGCCTTGAGGTGCGTGATACCCGGGCGGCGCTGGTGCCGTTTACGCTGCAGCCGGCGGATCTGGACTATATCAAGCCGCTGTCCGGCATCGCTCACCCGGTCAGCGTCAGCTGCAATGGCATGCAGTTTCGTGAAGCGCTGCTGTTCACCCACCGTGGCCTGAGCGGACCGGCGATTCTGCAGATCTCCTCCTACTGGCAGCCGGGCGATGCGATCGAGATTGACCTGTTCCCGGATATCGATCTGCTCGCGTGGCTGAAACAGCAGCGCGACGAGCGCCCGAAAGCCGAACTGCAGACCGTTCTGGCAAACCGGATGAGCAAACGGGTCGTACAGGCGTTGTGTCAGCAATGGGGGTTCTCGGGTCACATGGCCGATCTGGGTAACCGGCGGCTGGCTGAAATCGCTGAACGCTTCCACCACTGGCAGATCAAACCCAGTGGGACCGAAGGCTATCGAACGGCCGAAGTCACGTTGGGCGGCATCAGTACCGATGAACTGTCATCGAAAACGCTGGAAGCGAAAAAGGTGCCCGGCCTTTTCTTTATCGGCGAGTGCCTTGACGTGACCGGCCACCTCGGTGGTCACAACTTCCAGTGGGCCTGGGCATCGGGCGTCGCCGCCGGCCAGGCCGTCTGAGAGGAGCCAACCATGGAAATCGCCTACCGCGCGCAGGACATCACCGAAGCGCATATTGTCGCCGGGCTGCTGCGCGCCAACGGCATCGAGGCCCACGTGGCCGGGCACTACCTGCACGGCGCCATGGGCGAAGTCGGGACGCTGAATCTGGCTCAGGTTCAGGTGCCGACGGACGATTTTCTCGCCGCCCGTATTCTGATTGAGGAATACGAGCGCAACCCACTCGAAAACGAGGAGCAGTATGGACCTTAAACTGAAAGACCAGGTGGTCATGGTCGCCGCCGCCAGCAAGGGCATGGGCTACGCCACCGCGCTGGAGTGCGCCCGCGAGGGGGCAATCGTGTCGATGGCCAGCCGCGACCGCGACGCGATCGAGGCCGCTGCACAGCGCATCCGCGAAGAAACCGGTGCCACCGTCAAGGCCTACGTGTTTGACGCCGCCGATGGCGATAGCATCACCCGCTGGGCTGAAGCCACGGTCAACGAGCTGGGCCCGGTCAAGGGGCTGCTGGTCAATGCCGGCGGACCGCCCACCGGTCAGTTTGGCAAATTCAGCGACGAAGACTGGCAGAGTGCGTTCGAACTGACGCTGTTGAGTTCGATCCGCATGATCCGTGCGGTGCTGCCAAGCATGCGCGCATCCGGCGGCGGTTCGATCCTCGCCATCACATCGTCCTCGGTGAAGGAACCGATCGACATTCTGCTGCTGTCCAACGTCATGCGCTCCGGCGTGACAGCGCTGATCAAATCCCTGTCGCAGGAGCTGGGGCCGGACGGCATCCGCCTCAACACCCTGATTCCCGGCAAGATCGATACCGACCGCCTGCGCGGCACCAACAGCATGCAGGCGCAGAAACGTGGTGTCTCGCTCGAAGAGCACAACGCTCAGATGCAGGCAGGCATTCCGCTGCGCCGGTTTGGTGATGCCAACGAAGTGGGCAAGGCCTGCGCGTTCCTGCTCTCCGATGCATCGAGCTACATTACCGGTGTCTCGCTGGCCGTTGATGGCGGTCTGATCAAGACCGTCTGGTAATTATTTTGCGGGGGCAGCACGATTATTGTTGACCCCCGCCCAATACCCTGTACACTGGCCCTCGCTAGCAAGTAAGTCTCATATTTATGCATTTCCGTTGACGCCCTGCCCGTAGTAGTTCGTCCACACCTCATAAGTATTGGCACCACTTCAAAGCACGACCCGCCCGCCCGAATGTTCGGAACGGCAAACTCATATACCAATACGGAAGCACTATCATGTCTACCACTACCGGCACTGTTAAATGGTTCAACGAAACTAAAGGCTTCGGCTTCATCGCTCAGGAAAACGGCCCGGACGTTTTCGCGCACTTCAGCGCCATCCAGGGCAGCGGTTTCAAGACCCTGGCTGAAGGCCAGCGCGTCGAGTTCACCGTGACTCAGGGCCAGAAAGGTCCGCAGGCCGAGAACATCGTCGCCCTCTAAGGCGTCGCTCGGTCGCCTCTGAGCAGGCGAACGCTGAAAAGAAGGGAGCAGGATGCAAGTCCGGCTCCCTTTTTCGTTTCGCCACCGCGTGAATGAAAAACCTGCAACTTACAGCCCGCTGAAACGCTGTACAGTCGTGTACAGATGTCATAATCTGGCGACAGATAAACAGCCAGACCGGACTATCCGGCCCGATATCCGCAGGAGTGATCGATGGATATTGCCGCACTGAGTACCGCAATGAGTCAGCAGCAACTGCAAGCCGACCATGCCACCAAAATCAATTCCCTGGTCAAAAACCAGATGGAGGCGACCGGTCAACAGGCGCTGGCCTTGATTGAGAGCGCCACGCCGCGCCCGGTCGATCCCGCAAGCCCGGTGGGACAGAATATCGACGTCTACGCCTGAATCCGCCGGTACTGTCGCAAAAACGTCGACCCTCAGGTCGGCTTTTTTGTGCGCCATCGCAACCATCTGCTGCCGGCTCTGATGACAAGGCAGCCATTGTCGCCTGCGCGCATCCTTACAGCGCGGGCACCTTGAACGGCTGATCGCGGTAGCGCAGCACCACCGCCCGCGGAATGATCGCGACAACATCAAGCTCCGGTGCCACCCGCTGCCCTTCCCGTAACACCCGATCCTCCAGCTTCACCATGCGTGCCGCTGGCGTATCAGAATAGATATGCACGCTGAAGTTGAGCGCCGGCAGCGCGCGCTGAACCTCCACCGGCAACTGCCGCAGGTATGGCGTATTCAGACCCAGCTTTGATTGACAGCTTGCATGGTTGGCAACGATTTGTCTTACCCTGAACACACAGCGATCAGCAGACAACCGATCGCAGCAAAAGCGCGTTCACAGCGCCCGCGGCGTACCTTCAAAGATGGGGCCGGCGCAGGTGGTACGGGCGTTCGCGCCCCGCCTCCGTCCAGCCGTCGGGGGTGCGGTGGAAGTGCCCCACCTGTACCGGTTTGAACGCCCCCGCCTGCGTATCCAGATCCCAGCGTTCGATGCGCATATCGGCGTCGGCGGCATCGGTTTCGATGCAGTTGAAGGAGTTGGGCGCGCCGATCCGGGTCCGACGCGAGATGCAGGTGCCGGCCAGCAGGAACACCATCGACCGCTCCAGCCAGGGGTAGCGATGGTGTGAAGTGCGCATCATGGGATCGTGAATATGGCCGCTCATCACCAGATCGACCGCATGCCGTGCCAGCACCCGGCACAGCGCCGGTGCCCGCTTGATCAGATTGATCCGGTCCTGAAACCGGCGCACATCCGGCGGATGGTGAAACACGCAGATTCGAAACGGTACGTCCGTATGGGAATACAGCGCCAGTTCACGGTCGACCTCATCGATATCCAGCTCGCCGTTGCGATGGCGCCACGGCGGCGCCGAATTGAAGCCGATCACCTCGATATCACCCAGCTGCAGACTCGGCGCCAGCTCCGGGGTCAGAATCCGGGTAAAGCGCTCGTACGGCGCGAAGATGCGGCGTGGCAGATCATACAGCGGAATATCATGGTTGCCGGGCACCATCAGACGCGGCACCGCCGGCAGCCGCTCGATGAAACGGGCGGCCGCTTCAAACTGCGCCTTGCGCGCGCGCTGCGTGATGTCGCCGGAGACGATGATCAGATCCGGTGCCAGTGCGTCGGCCGCCGCCAGCAGCTGCTCGCTGACCGCGCCGGTATTGGTGCCGAAATGGGGGTCCGACAGGTGCAGGATACGCATCAGTTGTCCTCCTTCGACACCGCCGCTGGCGCGATGACCTGCAGTGCACCGGGCAGAATCGAGAACGCCAGCGGCGCTGCAATCCGCATGCGCTCGCCATCGAGTACCACGGTCAGCCGAGGTCGGTCGGGCTGGATCGTCAGTGTCGGGGTACAGCACAGCTCGAGGCTGCGCTCATCGCGCAGCCGCCGCAGCAGGCCCCGCAGGCTGAGCCGAAACAGCGCCCAGCCGCCCACCGGTTTCATCACCACCACGGCGAGCTGACCGCGCTCGATACAGTCGGCCACATCCAGATCGATGCCGCGCAGCTGCAGCGAATTGATGCCGACGAAGACCATCGGGCTGCGCACCTGACGCGCCTGATCGTTTTCCCGCACACTCAGGCGCATGGTGCGATAGCCGCGCAGCAGCGTCAGTACCGTCGAGGCGATCGCCACCAGCCGGTGTCGACCGAACCGACGGCTGTGCTGCTCGCGCGCACGAATCAGGCGCGCATAGAGTCCAAAGCTGGCGTTACTCAGGAACACGTGATCGTTAACACAGCCCAGATCCACGGCCCGTGGCGTGCCGGTCAACGCCAGTTCCAGCGCGGCCTCGGGGTCTTCCGGTACACCCAGGTTACGGGCGAAGAAATTGAACGTCCCGGCGGGTATGATCGCCATCACCCGATCGCTGCCGGCCAGCCGTTGCGCCGCCGAACGCAGGGTGCCATCGCCGCCCACCACCAGCAGCATGCCGCCTTGCAGCGCGGCGTTGCGATCGGCCTGCACCAGACAGCGGCCGAGCTGCCGCGGGCGCTCCGCGATGTACTCGTGCAGCGGACGCCCGAGTGCAGCGCAGCGCTGGCGAATCCGGCTCAGCAGTGCGACCGCACTGCCACTGCCCGCGCCTCGATTGGCCACCAGATGAACGCTCTGCATCCCCTGCACTCCTTCGCTGTTAAGCCGAATCCTCTGCGTCGCCACGCGCTATCAGAACGCCTGCTCTGGTAGAGTAGCGGGCAGCGCAGCCTTCAATATGAGAGACTGCGCGTACCATTTCAAATTGTGCGGACAGGAAGCAACGCATGAACAGACGGGAATCGCTGACGACAAACCTGTACGAAAAGCTGATGAATCAGGAGGGTGCGCGGGCCTGCAAGGCGATCGACGAGAGTGCCTGCCGCGAGGTGCCGGGCAACTTCTTTCTGCAGATTTTCAGCCAGTTTCTGACCCAGCTTGGCGATGCGGTGTCCAACCCCAAGATCGTGCTGCCGTGGGTACTGGAAAGCGTCGCCGCACCGCTCTACCTGCTCGGTCTGCTGGTGCCGATCCGCGAATCCGGCTCGATGCTGCCGCAGCTGGTGATCGCCAGTTACGTGCGCCGCCTGCCGATCCGCAAATGGGTCTGGGTGCTGGGCAGCGTGCTGCAGGCCGCATCGATCTTCGGTATCGGCGTGGTAGCCTGGCTGCTGCAGGGCGCAACGGCGGGCTGGAGTATTATCGCGCTGCTGACGCTGTTCAGCCTCTCCCGCGGCCTCTGCTCGGTCGCCTCGAAAGATGTGATCGGCAAGACGATCCCGAAGAAACAACGCGGCCGCCTGTCCGGCTGGTCCTCCAGTGCCGCCGGCCTGATTACGCTGGCGCTCGGCGCGATGCTGCTGATCGGCAACTCCGAAGACCTGAGGCCCGCGCACTATGGCATTCTGCTCGCCGGGGCCGGCGGTCTCTGGCTGGTTGCAGCGCTGGTCTATGCCCGGGTTAAGGAGTTTCCCGGGGAGACCGACGGCGGTGCCAACGGGTTTGTCGAAGCGATGCGCCGACTGTCGATTCTGCGCACCGACAAGCCGTTTCGCCGCTTTGTCATCACCCGGGCCCTGATGCTCTGCTCCGCCCTGACCGCGCCCTACTATGTGGTACTGGCACAACAGAATCTGGGCGCGCCGGCCTATCTGCTGGGGCTTTTCATTCTCGCCAGCGGCGCGGCCGGTCTGGTGTCGGGGCCGTTCTGGGGGCTGTTCGCCGATATCTCGAGCCGCCGCGTGCTGATCGTGTCGGCGCTGCTCACCGCGGTACTGGGCTTCATTGTCTACGCCGTGGCACAGCTGCAGGCCGGCTGGCTGGCGCTGGCCTGGGTGCTGCCGACCATCTATTTCATGCTCAGCATCGCCCATCAGGGCGTTCGTATCGGGCGCAAAACCTACGTCGTCGATCTGGCCGAGGGCAACAAACGCACCGACTATGTATCGGTCAGCAATACGGTGATCGGCCTGATTCTGCTGCTGATGGGTCTGACCGGGGCGCTGAGCACAGTACTGGATGTCAGTGAGATCATCCTGCTGCTGTCCTGCTTCTGCCTGGGCGGCTCGGCGCTGGCACTGACGCTGCCAGAGGCCGACAACGACTGAGGCGCGCCTCAGGCCAGACCGAAGCGGGCGAGCTGCATCTCCCTGAGACGGCTCAGTGTGCGGCGGAATTCGAACTCGAGGTAGCCGGCGGGATAGAGCTGATCGAGCGCGACTGCGGCCTCCAGATACACCGGCACCCGCCGGTCGTAGCACTCGTCGATCAGCGCGATAAAGCGGCGCACACCGTTATCGCGCCGGGTCAGATGCGGCATCCGGCGATCGCCGGTTGCGACCCGCTCGGCGGCATCTTCGGTGCCGCGGGCAATCCCCGGCAGACTCTCGTCACTCACCAGCTGCGGCACGGCGCTGATCAGCACATGGTCGTAGCGATCGCACAGTTCGATGTAGTCATTGGCCCAGAGGCTGGCCTCGCAGAGCTGATCGTAGCTGCACCAGATCACCCGCTCAGCATGGCGTTCGATCTCGAACCGACGC
Organism: Marinobacterium sp.; assembly: GCA_030602245.1. GTDB lineage: Bacteria > Pseudomonadota > Gammaproteobacteria > Pseudomonadales > Balneatricaceae > Marinobacterium_D. Next base: position 53,107 of record JAUWAC010000001.1, on the reverse strand, counting down.
GGGCCGAGTGCGATCGGCCCGGGGCGGCCATCGCTGCCGGCCAGTTCGAAAAACAGCGCCGGCATCCGGCTGTCTTCGCCCGGCGACAGGGTCCAGAACCGCTCGCTGAGCGCACCCGGATGCAGACGATGGTCCTGCGGCCCCCGCACGTCCACCAGCTGCATGTTCGCCTCGATGGCTCGAATCGCCGGTTGCAGGCGATCACGATGATGACCGTTGGCGTAGAGTTCCGACGGCGGCTGATTGGAGGTCATCACCAGTACCAGCCGTTTCTCGAACAGACGCTGGAACAGGCGGCCGAGGATCATCGCATCGCCGATATCATTGATGAACAGCTCGTCGAGACAGAGCACCTTCAGCTCCGCCGCCAGCTCATCCGCAACCCGGTGAATCGGATCCGGTTGCCCGGTCAGCTCGAACAGACGCCGGTGCACCCAGCGCATGAAATGATGAAAATGCTCGCGGCGTGACGCCACTCGCAGTGATGCGTGGAAGCGATCCATCAGCCAGGTTTTGCCGCGCCCGACCGGACCGTACAGATAGACGCCCTGTACCCGTCGCGGCAACAGGCTGTGCAGCGCCTGGTGACAGGTCTCGAGCACGTCGATGGCACGACGCTGGGCCGGATCCTCATGGAAGCCTTCATCGAGAGCCTGGGCGTAGGCTTGCCGGGGTGACAGGGTCACGAACACTTCTCCACTTGCAGACGGGCCGGTCACGCCAGCGCTGGCGCACGAACGGCGGCGATGATCGCCAGTTTCAGCGCCGGATGCAAGTCAGCCATCAGTTGTCGGCAGATCATCCAGCAGGCCCAGCGCACGCGCGTCGCGCGCGGCCTCCTCGGCGCGATAACGGGCCTTCAGCAGGCGACGATGCGAATGTTCAAGTTCGCCATGCAAATGCTCGATATTCTCGGGACTTTCATCTTGGTTGTTCAATGCCTTTTCATAATCTCTTTTTGATTTTTCATAGTCCGTTTCCGTAAGTTCGACGAGACGCCGGGTATCGCGTACCGCATCGAGCAGCTCGGCCCGCTCGCTCAGGGCGCCCTGCTCCGGCTCAGCATCCAGTACGATATCCTGCGCCGCCAGTGTCATAACCACCGGCGGCAGCGGTTCCAGCACCTCGTTCAGCGCCCCGCCGAACGGATCCAGCGGCTGGTTGCGCCGCAGCGTCAACGGCATGAACACCAGTGCCGCGTCCCGCGAGTGGTCGACGATGCCCTGGCCGTTCGTGACTGTCACCTGACAGGCCTCTGCATCGATCCGCATCTCCTCCAGCTCCGCGCGCATCGCCTGCGGATCGATCACCTCATCACCGCAGGGTTGCAGTACTCGAATCCGTGCGCCCTGCCAGTTCGGGGTTCGTGTCATCAGATGGGCCAGCAACAGCATCAGATGACTGGTCGCATCGCCCCACCACCAGACATCGATCCGGCGCTGCCCGGGGCGTGTCTGCTCCAGCCGCGCCCACTCGTCGTCCTCACCATCGAGCACCAGCAGATTACAGCCGAGCCGGTAGGCGGTGCGCAGATGGCGACCAAAGCGCTGCTCCGCCTGACGGTCGTCACGGCCCCAGCGATGCTCGAGCCAGTTGAGCAGCAGCAGGTTGGTGCGCAACGGCCCCAGCCCGAAGCTCTGTACCAGCGTGTGCAGCCCGCGATCCAGATCCGGCACCGCGACCGCCAGCGCAAACGCTTCGACGTCCGCCTGCTGGATATCGGTTCGCAGCAGCTCCTCGGCGGCGTCACGTTTTTCGACCATTTTCAGGCCGTCGCCCTCGAGCAGCTGCACCGCGGTGACAAATCCACTGCCGCCCTCGAGACTGGCTGCCAATTGCAGCAGCGGACGGCGACGATGGCTGCTGTCGGAAAACAGCAGGATATTCGGCCGCCAGTCCCGCGGATGATCCGGCTCATGCGCCACCTCCAGCAGGTGTGCCCGAATCCGCTGCAGATGCCACGAGCGGCGCCCGTCGGCCCAGCGCGACAACCGCAACGTGCGCTGCAGATAGAGATAGATCGCGGCCATGACGGCGATCGCCGCGACACCGGCAAGCAGGTCCACGGCCAGCATCGCCCCGGCGCAGCTCAGCGCGCCGAGCAGGCTGAGCAGGGGGTGGTGAAGCCGAAACCGGGGCCGGAACGAGGGACTGGCGGAGACGATTTCAAAGAACGTCGCATAGTTGATCAGCCCGTAGGAGATCAGAAAGCACATCGACACCACCGGCGCGATCAGGTTCAGATCGCCAAGGCTGACCGTCACCAGCGCCACTCCGGCGCTGAGCAGCACGCCCCGGCGCGGGTTGTTATCGGCCCCCGTACCGCGGGCGAACGGCGTCAGCAGCGGAAACAGCCGATCCTGGGCCAGCGACTGCAGGATGCGCGGCGCCCCCATGAACGACGCCATCGCCGACGACAGCGTCGCGGCGATCACGCCGGCCGTGATCAGGGGCGCGTACAGCGCCACCTGTTGCATCGCGCCATAATCGGTGCGCAGAGTAGCGCCGGGCAATGCGGCGGCAAAGACCAGTGCCGCCAGAAAATAGATCAGGATCGAGAGCCCTACCGCCCACAGGGTGCCACGTGGAATGCTGCGTCCCGGATCGCGCAGATCACCGGACATGCTGACGCCCTGAGTAAACCCGGTCACCGCCGGGAAAAACAGCGCGAACAGCAGCCAGAAGTCGCCCCCCTCCTGCTGCGGCCACCAGTTCTGCTGCAGCTGGTCGATACTGAAGCGCTCTGCCCCACCGATAAAAAACGACAGCAGCGCCGCGGCCAGAATCGCCATGACAACGAACTGAAACCGGCTTGCCCAGTCCGCGCCCAGCCAGGCAAAAACGAACAACACCGCAACCGCCAGCGCGGCCATGAGGGTTGGCCCACCGGGCAGCGACCAGGGCAGCCGCTCGGTGAGCACTTCGGCAAAGCCGATCGCGTAGAAGCCGAGCGACACCGACTGGGCCAGAAACAGCACAATGCCGATGGCACCGCCAAAGCGCGGCCCGAGCGTGCGTGAAATCAGGTAGTAATCGCCGCCCCGTTTGACATGCAGGTTGGTGGCGATGGCCGACAACGACAGCGAGGTGAGAACCGAAATCAGGTTGGCCAGCAGCAGGATCAGCAGCGCAAGCCCCAGCCCGCCGCTGCCGACAACGTGGCCCAGACGCAGGAACAGAATAATGCCGAGGATCGTCAGGATGCTGGGCGTGAACACGCCGGCGAAGGTACCCAGCCCGCTGAATCCGTGCTGCCGATTGTCGCCCTGCCGCGCTGCCATGCGATCATCCTTTTGCCGGAAAGCGCCAGTATCGCACAGCCGTGATGCTTTGACAGGCGCGGGCTCAGCTTACCGGGGCCGGCCTCCGCTCGAGCCAGCGCACGGTCTGGCGGGTGACCAGCATGGTCAGCAGCACGCCGGCGGCAAACAGATAGAGTCCGTAGTGCACCTGAATACTGACGATAACCCCCAGCTTCACCGTCACGACCAGCATCGCCACCACCATCACATCGAGCATCGCCCAGCGGCCGTACTCGTGCATCAGGTGGAGGTAGCGCCGCGCACGGGGACTGGCACCGCTGTCGAGGGTCAGCAGACGGATCAGCAAGGCCAGCTTGGCCAGTGGCAACAGCACACTGAAGGCCGCGATCAGCCCGAACAGCAGGTATTCGCCCTGCCGCCACAGCTGCGCGATGCCGCCGAGGATCGACACCGTTTCGTCGAACATCCAAAGTCGCGTCAACGTCAGCAGCGGCGTCACCATGCCGGCCAGCAGCAGCGCGGCTGCCAGCACGCCAAACAGCATCAGATAGCGCGGGGCTCGTGTCATGCAGTGCTCTCTGTCGCGGTGCGAAAGGCGGCTCCCGGACCCTCACGATGGCGCCGGAAGCTGAGCCTTTATCCAATCGCGCCACCTTAACGGATCGACCAGCGGCATGGAAGTGACGCGATCGTCGGGGAAACCAGCGGCAAGCGGCTATGCCTTACCGCCCCGTTGCCTTACACTGACGCCATACCCCGCCGCAAAGGGACATAATAATGATGAAACCCGCCCTGCTGCTCGCCCCGATAGCCCTCGCCCTGCTGAGCGGTTGCAGCGGCGAACCCGCCGCCGACAGTACCGATGGCAAGGTTCTGTACAACCACTACTGCGCCGACTGTCACAAAGCGGACGGCTCGGGCTCGTTTCTGGAAGGCGTCCCCGCCAACCGCGAGACGGCGATGAGCGAAGCGCAGCTGGTCCGCGTGATCCTGCACGGCAAGGCCAGCATGCCCAATATGCCGAACTTCGGTCATCTCAGTGAAGAGCAGGCCAAGGCGATCGCGGTCTACGTGCACGAAGAACTCTGAGCGCAGCCGCCTCAGGCCACGATCACGCAGACCGCGCCCACGACGATAAACGCAAGCCCCAGCAGGTCGCGCCGGCCCAGTTTTTCGCGGAACCAGCGCGCCGAGATCGCCAGCGTAAACAGCACCTCAATCTGTCCCAGTGTCTTCACCATCGCCACGGTCTCCAGACTCATCGCCGTAAACCAGCCCAGCGAGCCAAGACAGCTGAACAGGCTGATCGTCATCACCGCTTTTGGCCGCTGCCAGAGCGCGCGCAGCGTGGCCGGATCGCGCCACAGCAGCCAGGTCACCAGAATCAGCGTCTGGATCGAGATCACCCAGAGCAGTACCCAGGCGGCACTGTGCGGGAAGGTCAGCTCCAGCATCAGCGCCGCCTCGCGGACCCAGAGCGTGGTCAGCGCAAACGCCAGCCCGCTGCCGAGCCCGGTTGCGACCGTTTTCAACGGCAGTTCGCGCACCGGACCGGCGTGGCTCATCAGCCAGACCGCCACCCCGCCGATGATGACGCCAAGCCAGGCCAGCCAGGTCAGCGGCGCGCTGAAAAACAGCGCACCGAGCACCGCCGCGATCACCGCTTCACTCTTCGCCAGCCCGACCCCGATCGCATAGTTGCGCTGATGAAACAGCTGCACCATCAGCGCAGTGGCAAAAATCTGCGACACCCCGGCCGCCAGTACCCTGAGCACGAAAGGGCCATCAAACGCCGGCACCGCCACCGGCCGGACCCAGTACAGCAGCGCCAGATACAGCGCGGCCAGCGGGCTGGCCCAGATGAACCGTGCCAGTGTCACACCGGCGGTGCTCACCTCCTTGCTGAGCCGATTTTGAAACGCGTTACGCCACGACTGCATCAGAGCGGCAAAAATCGTGAATGGTATCCAAATACCCATTAAAAGAACCCGCCTTTTGTACGAAAAGCAGCCATTTTAGCCGCTAACTCCCGATATTTTACGGTAAAGCTTTCCATTGGCCGACTCGTCGGTAAACTGCCGGACAAATCCCTCCGATGCGCTATTCAACCAAGAGGAACAGGCCGCATGCAGGGATGAGACACATCACCCAAAACGAAGACCTGACAAAACCCGATGAAACTGTCCCATAAAATCGCCCTTGTCAGCTCGACGATCGTCATTCTGGCGCTGTCGCTGCTGTCATTCATTCAGTACCGCAACGTCAGCAACGCCCTGTATGACAACATGTCGCGCAACGTGACGGACTCCAGCCGTATCCTCGGCTACCAGATCAGTAACTGGCTCAACGGCAAGCTGCACCTGATCGACCTGATGGCCGATACCATCGACGCCGATTTCAGCCGCGAGACAATCCAACGCACCTTCGATGCGCCGATCCTGAAGCAGGAGTTCGACATGGTGTTCGGCGGCCTCGACACCGATGGCAAGGCGATCACCAACGACCGGGAGTGGAACCCGGACGGCTGGGATGCCCGCCAGCGCCCCTGGTACGCATTCGCCCGCGCCAACGACCATGCCGTGCTGACCGCGCCCTACACCGACTTCACCACCGGCAACATCCTGATCTCGGTGGTCGCCAACCTGTCCGATAACGGGCGTTTCATGGGCGCCTTTGGCGGTGACCTCAGCCTGAAGACCGTCTCCGATGCGCTGAACACGCTCAACTTCAACAACACCGGTTATGCGTTCCTCGTCGGCGCGGACGGCAAACTGATCAGCCACCCCGACACCAGACTTAACGGCAAACCGCTGGCCGAGCTGTTCGATCAGGTGCCCTCCCTGAGCGCCGACATCAGTGAAGCCACGATTGACGGCCGCACCGTGTTTACCGCGTTTCATCCGCTCAAGGCGCTCAGCGGCAGTGACTGGATGATCGGTGTCGTGCTGGACAAGGAGCAGGTACTGGCCGATGCCGCTCAGTTCGGCTGGATGGCGCTGATCGGCACCCTGATCACGGCGCTGCTGACGTCGATCATCCTGTACGCAACCGTATTCACCCAGCTCAAGCCGCTGCAGAGCCTGCGCCAGTCGCTGCGTGAGATCAACAGTGGCAATGGCGATCTGACACGCCGCCTCGATATCTCCAGCAGCGCCGAGTTCCGTCAGGTATCCGAGGAGTTCAATCAGTTCCTCGAGTTCCTGCAGACCCTGATCCAGCACATCAAGACCATTTCGGCACAGACCAACACCAACACCGGTCTCACGGCCCGTTCGGCCAATCAGGCGGCCGCGTCGCTGGAGGAACAGCTGGCGGAACTGGATCAGCTCGCCACCGCGATGCAGGAGATGTCGGCCACGGCGCATCAGGTCGCAGGCAGCGCACAGCAGGCCGCCGATGCCGCCTCCGATGCGGAGCGGGCGACCGAAGACGGTGCCCATATCGTGCATCAGACCACCGGTTCGATCGACAGTCTGGCGCGCGATATGGAAGACGTGGTGCAGACGATCAGCGAGCTGTCCAACTACAGCGACAACATCGCCTCGATCCTGACCGTCATCACCGAGATCGCCGAACAGACCAACCTGCTGGCACTGAACGCGGCCATCGAAGCGGCCCGTGCCGGCGAGCAGGGACGCGGTTTTGCGGTGGTTGCCGATGAAGTACGCGCCCTCGCGTCACGCACGCAGAAGTCCACCGACGAGATCCGCAGCATGATCGAGCAGCTGCAGGCCGGCGTCGGCAGCGCGCAAACGATCATTCTCAACTGCCGCACCAAGGCAGGTGAAACCAGCGAGCTCGGCAACGAAGCCGACAACGCGCTGAACCTGATCCGTGACCGCATCGAGCAGATCAACCTGATGACGGTACAGATCGCCACCGCGGCCGAAGAGCAGAGCGCCACGGCCGAGGAGATCAACCGCAACACCACCAATATCCGTGACATCAGCCGCTCCGTGGCTGACGTGGCGCAGGAACAGAAAAATCACTGCGTCGACATGGATCAGCTCACCTCACAGCTGGACGGCGAACTGAACCGGTTCAAGGTCTAAGCGACCCAGCGACGCCCTGAGCCAGCGTGCCAGGGCGTCCGTTCTGCGATCCTGCCGGCCTTTCGGCAGCCAGAGCCCAAGCCGCGCCCGGGTCTCGACAAAGCCCCAGGGCGCGACCAGCCGGCCGGTGCGCAGATCCTCCTCGACCAGATAGGCCGGTGCGATTGCGACACCGAGCCCCACCAACGCCGCTTCCAGCATATAGTTCAGATGCTCGAACACCTGATCGCGGCGGATGCGTTGCTGATCCAGTCCCATCTGCTCAAACCAGATCGGCCAGGCCTCGGCGCGCGACTGCGTGTGCAGCAGCGGTAATTGGTACAGAGCGCTCGGATCATCGTGCCCGACACCGGCCAGCAGTTCCGGCTTCAGCACGGGCCCCATCAGCTCCGGCGCCAGATCGATCACCTCGGCATCGTCCGGCCAAGGTGGCTCGGCAAACCGCAGCGCCGCATCCACGGTACTGCCCAGCGGCCACTGCGCCTCCTCGCTCGCGGTCAGGTGCACAGCCAGTGTCGGGCACTCGCTCTGCAGCGTGCCAAGCCGGGGAATGAACCAGCGCGCCAGAAAGCTGCCGGGACATCCCAGCACCAGCGGCGCGTCCTCCGCACGCCGCTTGAGCTGCGTACAGACCTGTGTCAGCTGATCGAACGCCTGTGACGTAACCGCACAGAGCTGCTCACCATCGGGCGTCAGCTTCAGGCCCCGGCCCTCACGCTGAAACAGCGTCACATCGAGCTGCTGCTCGAGCTGACGAATCTGGCGACTGACAGCACCGTGTGTGACATGCAGCTGTTCGGCGGCACGGCTGACACTGAGCGTACGCGCAGTCGCATCGAACGCCCGCAACGCGTTCAATGAGGGTAAAAACTGGCTCATCACCCCACCTATCTGTTAGATTTCCTCACAGATTAGCGCAAAATAATCGATTTTCACATCGCCGTGGACGCCCTACTCTGGGCGCCATAGTGAGTTGCACAGATGGAGCATTGCCATGAGCGCACCGACCGCACCGCAGATCGGCCCCGACAGCAACGGCTTTTTCGGCCGTTTCGGCGGCCGTTTCGTCGCCGAAACCCTGATGCCGCTGATTCTCGAGCTGCAGGCCGAATACGAGAAAGCGAAGAACGACCCGGCATTCCATGCCGAACTGAAAGCGTTGCAGCAGGATTATGTCGGCCGCGCCACCCCGCTGTATTTTGCCGAGCGCCTGACCGAAGCACTGGGCGGCGCCAAAATCTATCTCAAGCGTGAAGACCTGAATCACACCGGCGCGCACAAGATCAATAACTGCCTCGGCCAGATCCTGCTCGCCAAACGCATGGGCAAGAAGCGGATCATCGCCGAAACCGGCGCCGGCATGCACGGCGTGGCCACCGCCACCGTCGCCGCGCGCTTCGGCATGGAGTGCGTGGTCTACATGGGCAGCACCGATATCGAACGTCAGCAGCCCAACGTACACCGTATGAAGCTGCTCGGCGCCAAGGTGATTCCGGTCACCAGCGGTACCGGCACGCTGAAGGACGCCATGAACGACGCCCTGCGTGACTGGGTCACCAACGTGGAGTCCACCTTCTACATCATCGGCACCGTGGCCGGCCCGCACCCCTACCCGGCGATGGTACGTGACTTCCAGTCGATCATCGGCGACGAGGTGCGCGTGCAGATGCAGCAGAAAGAGGGTCGCCTGCCCGACTCGCTGGTCGCCTGCATCGGTGGTGGCTCCAACGCAATGGGCCTGTTTCACCCGTTCATCAAGGACACCTCGGTGCGCCTGATCGGGGTCGAGGCCGCCGGCGAAGGGATCGAGACCGGCAAGCACGCCGCCAGCCTCAAGGGCGGCGAGCCGGGTGTGCTGCACGGCAACCGCACCTTCCTGCTGCAATCTGAAGACGGCCAGATCACCGATGCCCACTCGATCTCCGCCGGACTGGACTATCCCGGCATCGGCCCGGAGCACGCCTGGTTGCATGAGGTGGGTCGCGGCGAGTATGTCTCCGCCACCGACGACGAGGCGCTGGCAGCGTTCCAGACCCTGTGCCGTCTGGAAGGGATCATCCCGGCGCTGGAGTCTGCCCACGCCATCGCCCATGCGATCAAACTGGCCCCGACCCTGCCGGCCGACCATCTGATGGTGATCAACCTCAGTGGTCGCGGCGACAAGGACATGGCAACGGTAACCGCCCATCTGGCGGATCAGCTGGCGGACTGAAGGAGTGACAGAGATGACTGAACAAAACCGCAACCAGACCCGCATCGAGCGCCGTTTTGCCGACCTCAGGGCCGCCAACCGCGCGGGCCTCGTGACCTTTATCAGCGCCGGCGATCCGGACTACGACGCCAGCCTCAACACCCTGTTCGCACTGGCCGAATCCGGGGCCGACATCATCGAGCTGGGCATGCCGTTTACCGACCCGATGGCCGATGGCAGCTCAATCCAGAAAGCGTCGCTGCGGGCACTGAATGCCGGTCAGAACATGCAGAAAACACTGGCGATGGTGCGTGCCCTGCGCGAGCGCGACAGCGACACCCCGGTGGTGCTGATGGGCTATTACAACCCGATCTACCGCATGGGCGTGGAGCGCTTCCTGAAAGAAGCCGCCGAAGCCGGCGTCGACGGCCTGATCGTCGTCGATCTGCCGCCGGAGCATGATGATGAGCTCTGTCTGCCGGCGCGGGAATACAACATCCACTTCATTCGTCTGGCCACTCCGACCACCGATGCACAGCGCCTGCCGTTGGTGCTCGAGAACACGTCGGGGTTCCTGTACTACGTCTCCAGCACCGGCGTCACCGGCGCTCAGGCGCCGACCCCGGAAAAGGTCGAGGCGGAGGTCAATGCGATTCGCGCCCATACCGATATTCCGATCGGCGTCGGCTTCGGTATCCGCACACCGGAACAGGCGGCGCGTATCGCGCGCTTTGCCGATGCGGTCGTGGTGGGTTCCGCGTTCACGGATTGTATCGAGCAGGCCGCGACGCCGGCGGAAGGCACCGCCGCCGTCGCCGAGCTGACGCGCGCATTGGCCGAGGCGGTGCGTAACGCGCGTTGAAGAGGTCACCTGAGAGGGTCGCCTGAGAGGGTCGCCTGAAAAAATCGCCAGGCATGAGCTGATCCGGCACCGCGCCGGCTCAGCTCAACGCGGTGGCAACAGCTGTGCGGGAATCTCGGCCAGCGCCTCGTAGGCGGGTCGGGCGAAGCAGAAACCCTGAATCAGTTCGATCCCCTGCTGTTCGAGTGCAAGCAGCTCATCGCGGGTTTCAACCCCCTCTGCAATGATGCGAATCCCCAGCTCCTGACAGATCTGCACGACGCCGCGCACGATCGCCTGTCGGGTAGGGTCGGTATCGATGTCCCGAATCAGGTTCATATCGAGCTTGATGATATCGGTTGGGGTATCGGCGAGCATATTGAGCCCGGAGTAGCCGGCGCCGAAGTCATCGATCGCCGTCATGAAGCCGAGGTGGCGGTAATAGTTGACGATCGACAGCAGGTGCTCCGGATCCTCGACCCGGTCTACTTCGGTAAACTCGAAAATGATCCGCTCGCGCGGAAAGCCGAAGCGCTGTGCCGCATCCAGCGTGGTGCGGATACAGAGTTCCGGCCGATAGACCGCGGTGGGCAGGAAATTGATATTCAGATAGCAGTCGATACCCAGCTTACTGGCAAGCTCGATCGCCTTGACGCGGCAGGTCTGGTCGAACTGGTAGCGGTTTTCGTCGTTGACACGCTCAAACACAGCACCGGCCGGCAGATCGCCATGCCCGCGTACCAGCGCTTCATGCGAAAAGATTGTACCGTTGCGGATATCGACGATCGGCTGGAACGCCATCGTAAAATCGAAATCGAGCGCGCAGCCCTCAGCACACTCAGAACACCCGAGCTTGCGAAACTTGTTCTGTTCTTGCACGCACGCCTCCCGGCCATCCAACGCTTCTGATACGACAGGATCCCTGCCCGTCCTCTCAGGTTAACACAGGGTGTTGCATCCAACAGACACCTAATTTACGCAGTGATGCGCCCGGTGGAGCCATCAGCGCCGGCGCACAATACAAAAAACCGCCGGGCGGTACCAGACCGCGCGGCGGTTTTCGCACCCTCGCTGTGGTTACTGGCGGATGCCCTCAACCTCAAGCTGCAGGTAGACCACCTCGGCCGCCGGGCCCAGGTTGTAGTCGATGCCGAAGTCCTTCAGACGCAGCTCGGTCGTGCCGCTGAAGCCGGCGCGATAGCCACCCCAGGGGTCTTCGCCTTCACCGACCTTGGTCACGTCGATCACGATCGGCTGGGTCACGCCGCGCAGGGTCAGATCACCTTTGAGCAGGCCGCCGTCAGCGTTGGGTTCAAACGCGGTGCTGACAAAGGTCGCCGTCGGGTACTCGTCGGTGTGCAGGAAATCCGCGCTGCGCAGGTGCTTGTCGCGCTCAGCGTGGTTGGAATCCAGGCTGGTAGTGTCGATTTCGACGTTGACGGTCGCCGCGGCCGGATTCTCGCTGTCGTAGCTGAACGTACCGTTGAAGTCGTTGAAACGCCCCTTCAGCCAGCTGAAGCCCAGATGGTTGATGCTGAAGTTCACCGATGCGTGCTGCCCTTTGGTGTCGATTACGTAATCGGCGGCGAACGCAGACGGAGTCAGAGCCATCAGGCCGGCCAGTGCCAGCCCTTTGAGTGCCATCGGTTTCATAGTGTCTCCTGTTTGATTGCAAAAATACGGGTAAGGGTTTCGTCACGGTCGAGATAGTGATGCTTGAGCGCGGCCAGCGCATGCAGCCCTGCCATTACGATCAGCGCCGTCGTGGTCCAGTAGTGGATATCGCCGGCCACATCCTCCTGATTCTCGACCAGCGCCGGCAGCGCCGGTACCGAGAACCAGTTGAAGACATCAATCGGGGCGCCATCGGCGGTCGAAATCATGTAACCGGACACCAGTGCGACCAGCATCAGCAGGTAGAGCGCCGCATGCCCGACCTTCGTCGCCAGTCGGAGCCACGCACCATGCCCGGCCGGTGCCGCCGGCGACGGATTCAGTGCCCGCCATACCAGCCGCACCAGCAGCAGCGCCAGAATCAGCATGCCGATGCTTTTGTGCCAGTGGGGGACCGTGCGATATTCCGGGTCGTAGTAGGTCAGCGAGTCGATATAGAGCCCAAGCGGGTACATGCCGATGATGGCCAGCGCCATCAGCCAGTGGATCGCGACGGCAATCAGGCCGTAATGGCGGTCGTCGTTACGCAAAGATCGGTTCAGAGCCATGGAAAAGCCGGTGTCCTCGACAGATTCAGGTGGCGTTGTCTTGTGTCGGGCAGCTTAAGGATTCAGACTAAATGTCTCAAATGAATGTTTGTGATTATCGATATGCGCGAACTGAATATGCGGTCGATCGACCTCAACCTGCTGGTGGTGCTCGATGCCCTGCTCGAAGAGCGACAGGTCACCGGTGCCGCCAAGCGCCTCGAAATGAGCCAGCCAGCGGTCAGCCGGGCGCTGCAGCGCCTGCGCGACCTGTTCGACGACCCGCTGCTGGTGCGCGGTGAAGACGGCTACGACCTCAGCGCCCGCGCCCGTTATCTGCAGCCGACGCTGAAAACGGTGCTCTCCGGTGTCAACCAGATGGTGGCGCCGATGTCGTTTGATCCGGCACGGGCCACGGAAACGGTACGGATCGGCTGTCTGGATCTGGAAGCGGCGCTCTATCTGCCCGGCGTCATGGAGCAGCTGCGGGAACGGGCACCCGGCATGGGGCTCGAGATCCAGTCAAAACCGGGCGACTACTTCGTCAGTCTCGCCAATGGCGAGATGCATCTGGCCCTGAGTGGGCAGGAGCCGGCGTTTGCCACCGACCAGTTCCACCGAGTGCAGATCGACTCCACCTACTCACTCTGTGTCATGGGCGCGGACAATCCGCTGGCACAGGGCGAACTGACGCTGGAGCGCTATTTGCAGGCGACCCACGGTTTCGTCTCGATCAGCGGCAAGGGGCCGGCGATTCTGGACATCCACCTGCGCCAACTCGGCTACCAGCGCCGGGTCGCCGCGCGGCTGGCGAGTTTTTTCAATGTGCCGGACTTCTGTGAACACACCGACCTGCTGTTCGCCCTGCCCGCGCGGCTGGCCGAGCGCCTGTGCCAGCGCCACCGGCTGGTGGCACACCCGCTGCCAAAGGAGATCCCGCAGCCGGTGATCAACTTCTACCTGTACTGGCATGCCCGCCACCATCAGGATCCGATGCACCGCTGGATCCGCAACCTGATCATCGAAGCCCAGCAGCAGCGCGAGCACTGACACGGCAGCGTCGCCGTGCCAGCGCTCGTGAGCACTTGCGCTCAGTACTGCGCTTGCTGATCGCGAATCTCTTCGTACAGTTCGAAGCTGCCATCCTTGTGCAGCAGGACCACCGGATAGGGGCTGAAGCGGTCCCCCATCTCCATGCCGGGGCTGCCCATCGGCATGCCCGGCACGGCCAGCCCCAAGGCACCGGCCGGCGGCTGCGCGAGGAACTTCTGCACCAGTCGCGCCGGTACGTGGCCCTCGAACACATAACCGTCCGCCGACACCGCGGTATGGCAGGAGCGGAAGCGCTGGCCAATACCGTAGTCGTCCTTGACGCCATTCAGGTCGTCCGGGTGGTGAACGCTGGAATCGAAGCCGTATTTCTCGGCGTGCTCAATCCAACTGCCACAGCAGCCGCAGGTCGGGCTTTTGTAGACATCCAGCTCGATGCGAGCCGGCGCCGCAGAAGCCGCCTGCGCAGCGGTGTCGCTGCCGGTGGCGTTGCTGTCGGAACAGGCCGCCAGCAGCACGGATGATGCAACGAACAGGACGGCGGTAACGGGTTTACGCAGTGATGACATGATGATTTCTCCGAATGCGAATACAGTCAGGGCGCTGCCGACAACAGGCGTGGCAGCGCCGTCAGGCGGACGCAATCAGAGCATGATGGGCGGCTGATAGGGGGGTGGCAGCGCCACCGACAGCAGCGCGGGGGCCGGCGCGCCCGGGTGCGGTGCACGCCCTTCGAGCAAGCCGGGTACGGCCGCCGGCAGGCAGGCCATCAGCGGCGCACAGTGCCCGGACTGACAGTGATTGTGCAGCTCGTCGCTGCAGCAGCCGGCATCCGCCGCGGGTTTATTCAGACCACAGCCATGTTGATCGAGAACCGTCGCGCAGCCCGGCATGCCGCTCATGTCCCCACCGGGATGATGGGCCTCGACCGTGGCGTCAAGCGGTGGCGCATCCGGCACCGCCATGCCCGGCCCGGCGTGCACACTGAACGACTGCAGCAGTAACAGCAGGATCAGAACCGCCATGGCCCCGACCCCGAATCTGTTGTCTGTTGCAGGCGATACTCTCACGCGCATACTCCGCCGGCGCTGCCGGCTCTCTGTTATGCTGTTGCGGCCCTGCCCTGAGCCCTCCTCAGGACAACGCCACGGCAAACCGCTGAACCCATTCTAACCCGACCGGGGCGAGCCGCGAAACGGCCGCTGCAGGCGTTACGGGCCTACTCCCGGACGAGGATCACGCGCAGCGCATCCAGTCTCAGCTCGGCACCCGACAGGGCCTGCGCCATCTGCTGGCGACGTGCCTGCAGCGCGTCCAGCTCCTCGGGGTGGATAGCCGGATTCACCTCTGCCAGCGCCTTGAGACGATCGTACTCACGCTGCTGCTCGTCGTGCATCGCCTCCAGCGCCTGCTCGATCAGCCCCGGCAGCTCCTGCCCGGCATGCTCGCGCGCCTGCTTCAGCTGCGCCACGATCTGTTCCCGCGCCATCCGCACCATGTTCTGCGAGGCGTTTCGGGACACCGTCTCGGCCAGCTTGTTCAGTGGTTCATGCCCGAGCACGCCGGCCAGATTCTGGCCGTTGGGATCGACCAGCACCCGCACCAGCCCCTTGGGCAGATAGCGCTGCAGCTGAAACGCTTTCGGTGCCGCCGTACTGGGCTGGAATATCGCTTCGAGCAGCAGCGTACCCGGCTTCAACGGCGGCAGTTTCAGGGTACAGAGCGCATTGTTGCCGTACTCGCCGTTGAGGATCAGCTCCATGGCGCCGGCCAGCAGCGGATGCTCCCAGCTCATGTACTCGATATCCTCGCGCGCCAGTGCCCGTTCGCGATCGAACGTCACCGTCAGCCCCTCGTCATCCAGGCCCGGCAGCTGACACAGCATGTGCTCGCCCATCTGCAGGACCAGACCGTCCTCGCCGTGGGGCTGGGTATCGACGCCGAACCGATCAAACAGTTTCTCGGCATACGCCTGCAGCTCATCGCGCGCCTCGGCCCGGATCACCGCTTCGGTCAGTGCCTGCGCCCGCGTGCTGTTGCAGCTGCCGATCTCGAGCAGCCGGTCGCGCCCGCGCGCGAGGCGATCTTCCAGCTCGATCCGGGCATCGCGGGTATCGGCGATCAGCCGTGCCAGTGCCTCGTGGTCAAACGGATCGGCCAGACAGGCGTTCAGTGCGTCGGCGAACTGGTGGTACACCGCCTCCCCGGTGGCACAGACGCGGCTGAACGCCTCCAGACCGCTGTCATACCAGTCCAGCAGCACAGCGACCGCACTGTCCTGATAGTAGGGCACATGAATCTCCACATCGTGGCGCTGTCCGATACGGTCCAGGCGGCCGATCCGCTGTTCGAGCAGATCGGGGCTTTGCGGCAGATCGAACAGTACCAGGTGGCTGGCGAACTGGAAGTTGCGCCCTTCCGAGCCGATTTCGGAGCAGATCAGCACCTGCGCACCCAGCTCAGCGTCGGCAAAGTAGGCCGCCGCACGGTCGCGGTTGATCAGCGACATGCCCTCATGGAAGGCGGCCGTACGCAGCCCCTGACGCAGGTTCAGATAGTCTTCCAGCGCGATGGCGGTGTCGGCGTGGGCACAGATCACCAGCGCCTTTTCGCGCTTGTGCGCGCGCAGCCACTCGACCAGCCACTCGACCCGCGGGTCGATCTCGACCCAGTCCGGTCCCAGCAGCTTTTCCGGGTGCAGCATCTGCTCCAGTGTCGCCGTCACCGCCGCTTCCTCGTACACCTGCGGCATCTCCAGCGGAATCGCATCAAGCCGGCGCTGCGGGAAGCCACTGACGCTGGCGCGGGTGTTGCGGAACAGCACCCGGCCGGTGCCGTGACGATCGACCAGTTGCGAAATCAGCTCGTTCAGCGCCGCGCCCCGTGCCTCCTGCGGCAGCGCCAGCCACTGGCCCAGTGCCTCCTGCCCCAGCCACTGGCTGATCTCATGTTGCAGATCGGCATCGGCGGCCAGCCGATCGGCGCCGTCAGCGTCCAGTAACGGGGCGATGGCATGACTGAGGTGGTGAAAGCGATCGCTTTCAGCGAGGAACGCGTCCAGATCGTGGTAGCGCTCCGGGTCGAGCAGGCGCAGGCGCGCAAAGTGCCCCTGCGGCCCGAGCTGCTCCGGCGTTGCCGTCAGCAACAGCACCCCCGGCACTTCAGCCGCCAGCGCTTCGATACAGCGATAGCCGTGGCTGGCCACCTCGGGCGACCAGCCCAGATGGTGCGCCTCATCGACGACCAGCAGATCCCAGCGTGCCAGCAGTGCCTGGCGCAGGCGGGCTTCGCGGTGGGTCAGCAGCGACAGCGGACAAAGTACCAGCTGTGCCGATTCAAACGGGTTGCCGCCATCGGATTCCAGCAGCGCTTCGCAGCGTGCTTCGTCCAGCAGCTTGAAACGCAGATTGAAGCGGCGCAACAGTTCCACCAGCCACTGGTGCACCAGATTGTCCGGCACGACGATCAGCACGCGCTGCGCGCGGCCGCTGACCAGGCGCTGATGCAGCACCAGCCCCGCTTCGATGGTTTTACCCAGCCCGACTTCGTCGGCCAGCAATGCGCGCGGATGCTCGCGCGCGCCCAGTTCCGCGGCGATATGGAACTGGTGCGGCAGCAGCTGTACGCGAGCGCCCAGCAGGCCGTAGACCGGCGAGCTGAGCAGGCGATGATGATGCTCCAGCGTGCGTACACGCAGCTTGAACAGACCGTGGCGGTCGATCTGCCCGGTCAGCAGGCGCTGCTCCGGACGGGCAAAATGAACGGCGCTGTCCAGCTCCGGTTCCGGCAGAATCACCTCGTTGCCGGCCGCATCCTGACAGCGGTAGATGTAGCAGCCGCGATTTTCGATCCGCTCCACCACCTCGAGCGTGTCGCCGTCATGGTTGCGGACCCTTTCGCCCGGTTCGTAGGTCACCCGGCTCAACGGCGCATTGTCGACCGCGTAGGTGCGTTGCTCCATCACGGCGGGAAAGCCGATCTCGACCCGCCGGTTGGCACTCTCGATCACGATACCGAGTCCCAGATCCGCTTCCGTATTACTGATCCAGCGCTGACCGGGAACAAACTGCTCGTTGGACAAAACCTCGACTCCATCGCGTAAAAATGAGGGCGCACATGATAGGCGTCTGCACCGCCAGACTCAAAGCGTAATTGTAGACGTGCAGCCGACCTTCGCCTGTCACGGCTCGAACCGGCACGGCGATCCGGGTGACAGCCGTCGGCGGGCAGCGTCCCGATAAAAAAACGGGCCGCCCCCCGGACGGAGAGCGGCCCGTCTGAAGTGGCCGATTCTAGGCCGCTGCCTGCCGGGGTGCGACGGCGAAGCGACGGCTATAGAAGAACAGGCCGATGAAAACCGCGGCTGCGATCAGATCGAACAGCAGCTGACCGTGCGGCCACAACAGACCGAGCGCACAGACGCCGCTGAGCAGACGCAGCAGGATATTCAGCTTGCCCTCGAGGTAGCCCTCCATGAAGCCGACGAAGGCATACATGCCGAGGATGCCGAAGGTGAAGATGATCAGCACCTCCTCCCAGCTGCCACCGATAAACGGCGTGTAGGCAAACAGCAGCGGCACCACATACAGCCCCTTGGAGATCTTCCACGCGGTGAAGCCGGTGGCCATCGGCGGTGTACGCGCGATCGCTGCGGCGGCAAACGCCGTCAGACACACCGGCGGCGTCACGTTGGAGTCCTGCGACAGCCAGAAGATGATCATGTGTGCCGACAGCAGCATCATCGACAGCATGGTCGGGTCCAGCGCCTGCTGCAGCAGCTGCCCCTTGAAGTCGGACGGTACCTGCGCCACCAGCGCCGCGGCATCGGCCGTCGGCATCGGCTGACTCAGGGCCGTCAATGCGTTCGGGTCGATCAGCATGAAGATGGTGCGGGCCGCCTCGGGCAACTGGCCGGAGGCGATCAGATCGATCAGCTCCCGCTCCGCCATCAGGTTGTACAGCGCCGGCGCCGACAGGGTCGCCAGCACGATGTACGCCGCCGTCACCGGCAGCCCCATGCCCAGTACCAGCGAGGCCAGTGCCACCAGCACGATGGTGATGAACAGGCTGCCACCGGCCCAGTCGGTCACCATCAGCGAGAAGGTGTTGCCGATACCGGTCATCGCCACGACGTTGACGACGATGCCGACCGCGATCAGCAGCATCGCCGTGGTGGCCATGTTTTTCGAGCCCTGCGCCAGCGCATCCAGCACATCACGCGGCCCCATCTTACGCGGTGATAACCAGGACGCCACCACCACGGAGATGATCGAGATACCGGCTGCATAGGTGGGTGTGAAGCCTTTGATCAGCAGGATCACCAGCACCACGATCGGCAGCAGACAGTGCCAGCCCTCCTTGAACACCTCCTTGAAGGGACGTGCGTGCATCTCCACCGCTTCGGCGTGGCTGCGCTTGGCTTCGACGCGAACGTAGAAACCGACCGACAGGAAGTACAACAGCGCCGGCAGCGCCGCGACGGCGATGATGGTGACGTAAGGGATCTGGGTGTAGGACGCCATGATGAAGGCCCCGGCCCCCATCACCGGCGGCATCAGCTGTCCACCGGTCGAGGCCGCCGCTTCAACCCCGGCGGCGAACCGGGCCGGGAAACCCGCCTTTTGCATCATCGGGATGGTAATCACGCCGGTCGATACGGTGTTGGCCACCGAGGAGCCGGACACCGAACCCATCAGGCCGGAGCCGAACACCGCAACGAGGCCCGGGCCGCCAACAAAGCGGCCGGCGACACAGCGCGACAGCTCAATGATGAAATCGCCGGCGCCGGATTTGACCAGAAACGCGCCGAACAGAATGAACATGAACACGTAGGTCCAGGAGATCTGCGCAATGGCGCCGAACATCCCCTCGGACGAGAAGTAGCTGCGAAACAGAACGGTTTCAAGCGACAGCCCCGGGAACTGGAACATCCCCGGCACATACTGGCCCCACCAGAACACGTAGGTCAGGGCGACGACGATCAGCGCCGGGATAAACCAGCCGGTGGTTCGGCGTGTCATCTCCAGTGCGATCAGAATCGCGACGACAGCAACCAGCCAGTCGCTGGCGATGAAGTGAACCCCGCGCGCATACAGCGCATCTTCGAACAGCAGCAGATAGAGGGTGGTCGCCACGGCCACCAGTCCGATCAGCAGATCGATGCCAAGTATCAGCTTAGCCCGCCCCGGCGACGTGGCAGCGGTCATCGGCACCATCAGTGCGGTGATCAGCGCGAAGCCGGCGAAGTGAATCGCCGACACCCACAGCTCCGACAGGGTGCCCAGAGTGTTGAAGTAGATATGCGCCAGCGCAAAGAGTACGCCGGCCCAATAGATGAAACGCCCGGCGAGGGAGTTTTCGTCCCGCTGCGTCAGTTCCAGGCTTTTCAGGCGCTCGGCCGTCTGTTGATCGTCCGTCGGCGTTGCCGTCATGGATCAGTCCTCGGGTTCGGATTACCAACAAACCCGGCCCCGGGCATGACGCGCGGGGCCGGGCCGACATCAGGAAGATCGGGTCGTGTTACTCGGCGATCAGATGATCCGGGATCGTCAGACCCGCTTCACGGTAGTAACGCACGGCGCCCGGGTGCAGCGGCACCGGCATGCCGGCAATCGCTTTCTCCAGTGCCATCGCCTTGGTGGCGGCGTGGATACCGTTCAGGAAACCGAGGTTTTCATAGATGGTCTTGGTCAGCTGATAGACATCCTCTTCGGAGATATCAGCACGGACAGCGAGGAAGTTCGGCTGCGCGATGGTGTTGATCGCCTTGGTCTGACCCGGGTAGGTGTTTTCAGCGATCGTGTAGCGGGTCCAGAGGTCGTAGCGACCGTTGGCCTGCTTCATCTGCTCATCGGTGAACTCGAGGATCTGGATGTCAGACCCCATTGCCGCGTAGGCGCGGGTGATCGCGGAGGTCGGCACGCCGGACGGGATGTTCATGCCATCGATGGCGCCGTTCTGCATCGCATCAGCGGACGGACCGTACCCCATGTAGGCCAGGTTGAAGCTGTCCGGATCGATACCCAGGTTGCCCAGAATGGTGCGGCCGGAGCCTTCAGTACCGGAGTTCTTCTTGCCGATGGAGAACTTCTTGCCTTCGAATTTGGCCAGATCGGTGATGGTGCCGGTTTCAGCGTACTCTGAACGCACGACGAACTGCTCGACGTTCTGCCACAGCATGGTGACCGAGCGCAGGTAGTCCTGTTTGCCCTGCTCTTTCAGCTCACCCTCGCCGTTCCAGGCCCAGGCGCCGTACAGACCCTGCAGAATCGCGAACTGCGCTTCGTTTTCACGCAGCAGTTTGACGTTTTCGCCGGAACCGGCGGAGTTGATGGCTGACAGCGACAGGCCGGTGGTCGGTTCCAGCTTGACCTTAGCCAGCGTCGCCAGTGCCACACCCACCGGGTAGAAGGTACCGCCGGTGGAGGCGGTTGCCAGGATGTAGGAGCGGTTATCGTCCGCTGCCTGTACCAGACCGCTGGTACCGGTCGTTACGCTGACCGCCAGCGCCAGACCCATGCCTTTCAGAAAGTTACGCTTGCTGATTTTCATTCCTGCGTCCTTTTGTTGTGGTTTTCATCGACGTCTCGCACCCATCGACACGGCCGGGGTCAGCCGTGTGGCGGCGAGCGTCCAGGTTGAATCCATCTAAGTAAAGCAAAGCCTGGACCAACCGGCAGGAAATAATTTAACTATTTGTTTTTATTTAATTTTCATCGCCACAAACAAAACCAAAACCTAGCAATGAGCAAAAAATTGCCGATCATTTTCAAGCCTAATAAGCAAAAATTTGCTTATTGATCGCTGTCGCGGGGGGCGAACTCGCTGCGACTGATGCCGTAGCGCTGCATCTTCTGATTGAGCGTGCGACGGGGCAGATCCAGCTCCTCCATCACCGCCTTGATGTTGCCGGCATGGTTTTTCAGGCTCTGGCGGATCACTTGGCACTCGAATTCAGCCACCTGCACCGCCAGCGGCAGGTTGCGCTGGTTCAGACGCGCCGTGACCAGCGGTGCCTGCCCGCGCGCCAGCAGTTCGGCCGCGCTGACGCGCCGATCCAGCGCGAACCGCACCGCGACGTTCTTCAGCTCCCGCACGTTGCCGGGCCAGGCGTAGGATTGCAGCGCGTCGATATCGTGATCGCTGAGCGGGCGTGGCTCACGATCGTGATCACTGGCGGCACGGGCCACATAGTGCGCAAACAGCAGCGGTACGTCGTCGATGCGATCGCGCAGCGCCGGCAGGTGCAGCTCCGACACGCAGAGGCGATAGAACAGGTCTTCGCGGAAGTTGTCTTCATCGCGCAGGTCCACCTTCGCCGCCGCGACAACGCGCAGATCCACCGGAATCGCCTGATTAGCGCCGAGCCGCTCGATCACCCCTTCCTGCAGTGCACGCAGCAGTTTGACCTGCAGCGGCTGCGGCATGCTCTCGATCTCGTCGAGAAACAGGGTCCCGCCGCTGGCGTATTCGAACTTGCCGATACGCCGTTTGCTGGCACCGGTAAAGGCCCCCGCCTCGTGACCAAACAGCTCGCTTTCGATCAGATTTTCCGGAATCGCACCGCAATTGATCGGCACGAACGGTTTTCGGCCGCGGCGGCTGAACTCGTGCAGGCACTGGGCTACGAGCTCCTTGCCGGTCCCGGTTTCGCCATAGATGATGACGTTGGTATCGAGCTGGGCCAGCGTCATGATTTCGTCGCGCACGCGACTGATCGCCGGCGAAATGCCGATCAGGCGCGCATCAAGGCCGGAGCGACTGGCCAGATCCTGCTGCAGGCGCTGGTTTTCCAGCGTCAGGCGGCGTTTGTCGCAGGCACGCTGAACCGTCTCGGCGAGCCGGTCCGGCACATAGGGCTTCTCGATAAAATCGTACGCACCCTCGTGCATCGCGCTGATCGCCATATCCACATCGCCGTGCGCGGTCAGCAGAATCACCGGCAGCTCCGCCACCCGCTGACGCGCCTCGCGCATCAGCGTCATGCCATCCATCTCCGGCATCCGCACATCGGTCAGCAGAACGCCGGGCCAGTGGTCGCTCAATTGCGCCAGCGCTTCGCGCGCACCGGCACAGCTGACCACATGAAAGCCGCACAGCTGCAGCCACTGCGCGGTGGCCTCGCGTACCATCGCCTCGTCATCGACGAGCAGCACGCAACGACATGCGCTGACGGCATCCGTTGGCAGTCCAGCCGTCATCTCAGCCTCCTGTCAGAGTTTGCGAATCGGCCGCCGCCTCGGCGTCGGCCCTGTAGCGTTTCAGGGTCACCTCGAAGCACGCGCCCCCCTGTGCCCGGTTGCCGGCCCGTATATCGCCACCGAGGTCGCGCACGATCGACTGGACGATGGCAAGCCCGAGCCCAAGCCCGGCCCCCACCTCCTTGGTGGTAAAAAACGGCTCAAACAGCTGGGCCTGATGCTCCGGCGCAATGCCGGGGCCGTTATCCTCGACGTTGAGATACACCTGTTCCGCATCGGCGGTCACCCGGATACCGAGCCAGTGCTCGCCGCCACCGGGCTGCATCGCGTCACAGGCGTTCTTGATCAGGTTGATCAGAATCTGCTCAAAACGCGCCTGGTCGCCGGCCAGTTGCAGGTCGTCGGCGGGCGGCTGGTATGCGGGCACCAGTTTCATCTCGCCAAAGCGCCCGCGGAACAGCGTCAGCACCTGCTCGATCGACTGCGCCACCGGCACCGGGCCGACCTGCTCCGGCTTGCGGTAGGCAAAGGTTTTCAGCTGCCCGGTGATCAGGGCCATCCGGTCGATAAGCCCTTCCAGCTGACGCAGGTTGTCGCTCAGCATCCCGGGGTTGTTGAGCTGACGCCGACTGATCGCAAGGTAGGTGCGAATCGCGGTCAGCGGCTGATTGAGTTCATGCACCACCGACGCCGACATCCGCCCCAGCGCCGCCAGCTTGCCTGCCTGCACCAGCTCCGCCTGCGCCTCTTCCAGGGCGCGGGTACGCTCGGCCACTTTCTGCTCCAGCGACTCGTTGGCCTCACGCAGCGCCTGTTCCAGCCGCTTGCGCCGGCTGATATCGATGACGGTCACCAGATAGCCAAGTTCAGGGTGGTGGGCCATGCCCCGCACCGACACCATCATCGGGAACGAGTTGCCGTCGGCACGGCGTCCCACCATTTCCGCGCCGGTCAGCGGTCGGAACCGGTCGGTACCGAGATTCGACAGGGTTTCGCGCAGCAGTTCGCTCGACTGCCCGCCATCGAGCAGCTGCTCCACCGGGCGGTTGCGCATCAGCTCCAGCGAGACACCGAACTGCTGCATCGCCATCGGGTTGATAAACTGGATCCGACCGGCGGTATCCACATTGATCAGCCCCACCTGCGCGGTGCTGATCATGTCGCGCTGACGCTCCTGACTCAACGCCCGCTCGCGCGCCTGCTCTCGCTGCAGCGCGCGTTTCTGGCGTTTTTCGCGCACATAGAGCAGCAGCAGCGCCAGTGCGAACCCGCCGCCGCCGATGGCACCGGCCGCAATCCGCTGCTGTTGCTGCACGCCTCGCGCATCGATCCAGACGCTGACCTGCCAGTCCAGATCATCGAGCACGACACTGTGCTGCAGCCACTGGCGGCCGTCGAGTCGCAGCAGCCGCACCCGGGTGCCGTCACTGAGTCGCTCTTCGCGCACCTCGGGCGTACGTGCCGGCATCTGTACGTTGAACAGTACCTCGCCGTCGCGATCGCTGATCGTGAACGGATAGTCGATCGGCAGCTGTTCGCGCAGCCGGTCGAGCTCAAGCCGCATCGCTGCGACACCGATCAGCGCCTGATTGTCATAGATCGGCGCCGACAGGTAGAGCGATGGCCGCGGCGGCTCACCTTCCTGCACGAACTGGCGCCCCTCGTCACCTTCGATCGCCTGGCGAAAATAGCGCTGATCCGCCTGTGAACCCGCAAGCAGTGCCTGCTGATCGCGCCAGTTGCTCGAGGCACGCAGCAGACCGTCCAGATCCAGCACCAGCAGCGTGCTGGAACCGGCGACCAGCGCGATCTGCTCCAGATAGCGGTTGACCTGTCCGCCGTCGCGCTCGGGCGCGCGCAGCAGTGCCCGCACCTCGCGGCTCTGGGTCAGTACGAAGGGCAGATAGCGGTATTGATCGAGCGCGCTGCGCAGCTGGGTGATATTGCCCAACAGCCGCTCGGCGCCCTGCGCCTGCAGCCGCTGCAGCGACCAGTTGCGCACATAGGCGGTGCCCTCCAGTGCCAGTACCATGACGACACCAACGTAGAGCGTCATCAGCAGCAGAGGACGGAAGGAGAGCAGCTTCATCGCACGGCCGACTCAGGCGCGCCGCGCCAGCAGCGCCTGACAGGCGTCAGGGTCGATCAGCTCGCCGACATCGTCATAGGCGGGGTAATCCAGCCCGTGGGTCAGGCAGTGGGCGGCAATCTTGGGATAGCGGGATTCGAACATGTGCCGCGCGGTTTCCTCCACCGGCATCCGGTCGAGCTCATACAGACCGGCTTCCTGACGCTGACGCTGCGCTTCGATCAGGATGATGCCGGCCGCTGTCGATACATTGAGCGACTCCACCATCCCCATCATCGGCACCGTGATATGCGCATCGGCCTCACGCGCCGCCTCGGCACTGATCCCGTGCTTCTCGGCGCCCATCAGAATCGCGCAGGGCACCCGGTAGTCCACGTCACGAAAATTGACGGCGCTGTCGGACAGATGGGCCGCATAGATTTTCATGCCCTGCTCACGTACGGTGCGGATCGCACTCGCGAGCGTATCGTGCAGCACCGTGTCCACCCAGCGATCGCTGCCGCGCGAGGTGCCGCGGTAGCGCCGGTACTCGTGATCCGGCTTCACCACATGCATGCGCGGAATGCCGACCGCGTCGCAGTTGCGCACCAGCGCCGCGATATTGCGCGGCTTGTGCACCTTGTCGGTGATCAGGGTCAGGTCGGGCTGGCGGCGGCGCAGAATCTCGAGCAGGCGCTGTTCACGTTCCGGGGTCATGGGCTCTCCTTCGAATCAGAGCCGGAATCTTACAGCGCAGCGCATAGCGGTGCCAGTTGAGCGCGGCTGCAGCATATTTTGCGCCCTCACAGCCTGTGCCATAATCGACGGCCTGTTTCTTCACCCACCCGATAACTGACAAGAGTTTCCATGAACGCATCGACCGATATCATCGCTTATCAGGGCTATCCCGGCGCCTACTCTCATCTGGCCTGCACCCGCGTCTACCCGACCATGAACGCGACCGCCTGCGAGAGCTTTGTCGATGCGATGTTTATGGTGGACAACGGCGAGGCGAGTCTGGCGATGATTCCGCTGGAGAACTCCACCGCCGGGCGGGTCGAGGAGATCTACCGGCTGATGCCGAAAACCCAGCTGCATATCATCGGTGAGCATTTCGAACCGGTGAACCACTGCCTGCTGGCACTGCCGGGCACCCGCATCGACGATCTGAAAACCGTTTCCTCACACCCGCAGGCGCTGGCACAGTGCGACAGCAACCTGAAAGCACTGGGGCTGACACCGATGGCGGCACTGGACACCGCCGGCTCCGCCGCTGACCTGGCCGAGAATCCCCGCGCCGGCCACGCCGTCATCGCCTCAAGCCTCGCCGCCGAGCTGTATGGCCTTGAGATTCTGCGCGAGAACTTTCAGGACAAGAGTGGCAACACCACCCGCTTCATCATTCTGGCCAAGGACAGCCACATGCCAGCGCTGGATGCCGATGAGCGCTTCATGACGACGATCATGTTCACGGTACGCAACATGCCGGCAGCGCTGTACAAGGCGCTCGGCGGTTTTGCCACCAACGGCCTGAACATGGTCAAGCTGGAAAGCTACATGGAGTCGGATACGATGCAAGTGTCGAGCTTCCATCTGGATGTCGAGGGGCACCCGCATGAACAGGCGATGCAGTATGCATTGCAGGAGCTCCATTTCTTCGCCAAAACCGTGCGCATCATCGGCACCTACCCGGCACACCCGTTCCGCTTCACCCAGCAGATGAAGACCGACGACTGACCCCGGTGCCCGGGCATCCCGCCCGGGCACGCCTTGCTGCAATGCAATACAAAACCGCGTTTGTTATAACCAAATTGTTTAAAAATCGATCATTCTCTTGTTGTGCATTGCAGCATACGCGCTATATTGAAGATGTCCTGAAGGATCAGGACGCGAAAGGTGTCTCTCTGCACCGATCGCATCCCATCTTGCAGCTCCGGCCGTTGGAGTTGTTTGCACTTTGCCTGCCCCTCTTCACCCGAAGAGGGGATTTTTTTATCTGTCTCCGCCGCGATGAAGGCCCCTGCGACAGCTGTCATCAGAAGCTGCCCGCCCCTCGCACCGAGCGCCACCAATAGCGCACCGCCGGCCAGCGGTTGACCAGCATCGCGATGAAGATCAACGCGCAGCCCATCACCTGCAGCACGCTCATCGATTCGCCCAGCCACCAGACCGCCAGCAGCGCGGCCCAGACCGGCTCCAGCGTCATGATGATCGCACTGTGGCTGGCCGGTGCCAGCCCCTGCGCCCGTGTTTGCATCGCAAAACGCAGGCTCGTGGCCAGCAGCACACTGGCCAGAAACCAGCCCCAGATCGACAACGGCTGGTCAAAATTCCACTCTTCCGACAACAGCGACGCCGTTGCCGTGATCAGGCCGGTCAGCAGCAGCTGGATCGCTGTCAGCGGCACCGTCGGCATCCGCGCCGAGGCGCGGCTGTTGAGAATGAACATGAACGCCAGCAACACCGCCGCGCCGATAAAGCACAGCTCACCGGCACCGATGATGAATTCCGAGTCCAGCGACAGACAGGCCAGTCCCGCCACCACACAGGGCAGTGCATAGAACACATGAGGGCCCGGCCGTTCACCGAACAGCAGCCCGAACAGCGGCACCAGTACAATGCCGAGGCTGGCCAGAAACGCGCCGATGCCCACGGAACTCGCGAGATGCAGGCCCAGCACCCAGAAGATCATCGCGACGCCGAAGAACAGCCCGACCAGCAGCCCGCTGCGCCACTGACTCGGCGTCAGGCGAGCCAGCGCCCGCGGCTGCATGACGCTGAGGATGGCGCCCGCCAGCGTGAAACGCATGGCCATGAACAGGAGCGGTGCCAACCCTGCGACCGCTTCCTTGGAAAAGATCCAGCCCGCCCCCGCCAGCAGCGTTGTCAGCACCAGCAGCAGATCGGCCTTGAGATGATTGGACAGCACCACCCTATGCGTACTCCAGCGAGAAAACAGGACGCCGACTATGCACCATCCACGCCGTTTATCAAGACCGGGATCGCGCTGTTGCAAAAATGCGCCGTTGCGACAGAAGCTGACACTGGCGATACAAGCGTCTTTACTGATAGATAGAGAGATGAGCAGCAGTATGCCGGGCTGGAGTGGCGCCGGCGGCTCAGCCGCGAACCAAGGAGCACGATAATGAGCAAGATACGGATAGCGATCAACGGGTTCGGCCGCATCGGTCGCAACATGGTCAGGGCACTGTACGAGGGTGGTTACGATCAGCAGATTGAAATCGTCGCCATCAACGACCTCGGTGATGTCAGGATCAACGCCCACCTGCTCAAGTACGACACCACCCACGGTCGGTTTGCCGCGGATGTCAGCATTGAGGACGAATATCTGCTGGTCAACGGCGACCGCATCCGCGACCTGACCGAAAAGGATCCGACGCAACTGCCCTGGGCGGAACTGGGGATCGACGTGGTATGCGAGTGTACCGGTCTGTTCACCAGCCGTGACAAGGCCGCGCTGCATCTTGAGGCGGGCGCGAAAAAAGTCCTGTTGTCAGCGCCGGGCAAAGGGGTCGATGCCACCATCGTCCACGGTATCAACCACCATCAGCTCAAACCGACCGATACCGTGGTCTCGAACGCCTCCTGCACCACCAATTGCCTGGCACCGCTGGCCAAGCCGCTGCACGATGCGATCGGCATCGAGAGCGGGTTGATGACAACGATCCACGCCTTCACCAACGATCAGCGCCTGAGCGATGTGTACCACACCGACCTCTACCGCGCTCGCGCGGCGACGCAGTCGATGATCCCGACCAAGACCGGCGCCGCTGCCGCGGTGGGACTGGTGCTGCCGGAGCTGGCGGGCAAGCTGGACGGCATGGCCGTGCGCGTGCCGACATTGAACGTCTCGATGGTGGATCTGAGCTTCATCGCCTCACGCCCGACCGACGTGGCCGAAGTCAACGCGGTGATGGAGGATGCCGCCAACGGCGCGCTCAAGGGCGTGCTGGAGATCAATCACCTGCCGCTGGTATCGATCGACTTCAACCATAACCCGGCCTCATCGGTCTTCGATGCCAGCCATACGCGCGTCAACGGCCATCTGGTCAAAGTGATGGCGTGGTACGACAATGAGTGGGGGTTCTCGAACCGAATGCTCGACAACGTGATTGAGCTGATGCGCTGCTGACCCGCGGCGCTCGGCGCAGCCCCGTGTAACCGCCAGCGCACGACCGCCTGGCCGTTGCCGCCCGCCTCAGGGCGCAGGAGTGCAAGGATGTGACTCGACACCCGATGGAACACTACCAAAGCCGGATTATCGCGCTGGCCGTCATCGGCATCCTGATTACCGGGCTGCTGGTGGGACTGAGCACCGCAGTGCCGCGCTATCTCGCCGCTCGCGGCAGTCTGGAACAGCTCAATGCGCTCAATGCCGAGAGTCAGCGCGACGCGGTGGACCACCTGATGCTGCGCTATCGCGGACTGGCGCTGCAAACCGCCAGCCGCTCCGAGATTCGGCGCCGGCTGCAGCAGTACGCCGACAGTGAGCTGACCTTCGCCGACCTGTCGCGCTACACCGCACCGCGTCTGGATGACGCCCTCGGCAGCATCACCGATCTCGCCGGCGCCCGCCGCCTCGGCCCCGGTGGCGAAACCGTGTTCGAGCGCGGTCGTCTCGGCCCGCTGCTGCCGGCGCTGCCGACGGAGCCGGGGCTCAGACTCGACATCGTCGGCGACGACGGCAACATCATCACTCAGGCCACCGCCCCGATTCGGACACCCGACGGCCGGCTGGTCGGTGCCGATCAACTGTTCTTTCGCAGCGACGCACTGGCCCGTCTGCTGCACGACACCTACCGGTTTGGTGCTGGCAGCCGGCTGTTCATCCAGCTGCATGAACACAATCCGACGCACCTGCTGGCCGGCGATGGTCAGCAGCTCAGTCTGCTGCCGCTACCCGAGACGATGGCATCGCAGCTTGCCACGCCCCACGGCGACAACGGCATGTTCCGGATCGAGGATGCACATGGCCAGCAGGTCGTCTTCCACGCCCGACTGGCGACGCTGAATGCCAGCCTGCTGGTGCAGATGCCCGCCGCCCGCCTCTACGCGCCGGCCAGCCAGCAGCTGCCCTGGACGGTGCTGACCATCCTGCTGATGATGGTGCTTGGCGCTCTGATAACAGCCCGCGCCATGCGCCCGATCACCCGACAGCTGCTGCGCCAGACGCGCCAGCTCGAGGAGTCCGGCGCCGAGCTGCGCCTTGCCGCCAGCGTGTTTGAAAGTGCCCAGGAAGCGATCGCCATCACCGATGCCCAGTGCCGGATTCTGCGCGTCAACGGCGCCTTCTCGGAGATCAGCGGACACGAGCCGAACCGGGTTCTGG
This sequence comes from Marinobacterium sp., assembly GCA_030602245.1. Taxonomy (GTDB): domain Bacteria; phylum Pseudomonadota; class Gammaproteobacteria; order Pseudomonadales; family Balneatricaceae; genus Marinobacterium_D. The sequence goes on along the minus strand of JAUWAC010000001.1, from coordinate 22,891 downwards.
GCCATTTCCTGTACGACCTGTTCGACACCCGGCATCGCAACGAGCACCTGCTGGATGACGTCTTCCGCCAGCTGCAGCAGAACGATGTCTGGCAGGGCGAAATCTGGTACCGCCGCCCCGGCAACGAACCGCTGCCGACGCTGCAGACGATCAGCGCCGTGCGCGACGCCGACGCCCGCATCCTGCGGCTGATTCATATCTTCAACGACATCAGCGCACACAAGGACAGCGAAGCCCGCATGCAGCGCCTGGCCAGCTACGATGCGCTGACCGGGCTTGCCAACCGGGCCACGCTCTACCACCGACTGGACGCGGCACTGGCCGATGCCCCGGGCAACGGCAGTCGCTACGCGATTCTGTTTATCGATCTGGACCATTTCAAACCGGTCAACGACCGCTTTGGCCACCACGTCGGCGATGAACTGCTGAAGGCGGTCGCCAAGCGCATGACCCACATACTGCGCGAGGACGACCTGATCGGGCGCATCGGCGGCGATGAGTTTCTGGTGCTGCTCAACGGCCACGCGCCAGCGGAATACGCCGCCACGGTGGCACAGAAGCTGATCGCGCGTGTCTCCGAGCCGTTTCATCTGGGCGGCCAGACGCTGCGCATAGGTGCATCTGTCGGCATCGCCCTTTATCCTGAGGATGGAACCGACAGCCAGTGCCTGCTGGAGCAGGCTGACGCGGCCATGTACGAAGCAAAACGCTCCGGCCGTGGCGGCTACTGCTTCGCCGGCACCGAATCCAGGAGTGCTCAGTGAAACTGTTCAGCTGCGACCAGTGCCATAACCTCGCCTACTTCGACAACGCGCGCTGCACCCACTGCGGCGCCACGCTTGGCTTCCTGCCGCAGGCGCTGCGTCTGGCGGCGCTCGAGCCCGCAGACGACCTCTGGCGGGTACAGGGTGATAACAGCGGTCAGCGCTGGCGTCAGTGCGGCAACTACCGCGAACAGGGCATCTGCAACTGGATGGTGGCCGCCGACGATGATGAGCCGTTCTGCGTCGCGTGCCGGCTCAACCGCACCATTCCCGATCTCAGCATCGAGGGCAACCTGCAGCTGTGGCAGAAGCTGGAGCAGGAGAAGCGGCGTCTGGTCTATTCGCTGCTGCGTCTGAACCTGCCGCTGGAGCCGATGACACTCAGCCCGACCGGACTGGCGTTCGATTTTCTCGCTGATACGGCGCCCACCTTCAACGAACGCGGCCGCGTGCTGACCGGCCATGCGCAGGGGCTGATCACCATCAACATCGCCGAAGCCGATCCGGTCGTGCGGGAAAAGATGCGCCACGACATGGCCGAGCCCTACCGCACCGTGCTCGGGCACTTCCGCCACGAATCCGGGCACTACTACTGGGATCGGCTGATTCGCGACAGCGCCCAACTGGCATCCTGGCGCGAGCTGTTCGGCGATGAGCGCGCCGACTATAGCGCCGCGCTGGAGCAACACTACCGGCAGGGGCCGGCACCGGACTGGCAGCAGCGCTTCGTCAGCGCCTACGCCGCCAGCCACCCATGGGAGGACTGGGCCGAAACCTGGGCCCACTACCTGCACATGGTGGACACACTGGAAACCGCGCAGCAGTTCGGCCTGCGCACCCAGCCGCAGGCTGCCAGCGATGACAGTCTGAGTCTGGATACGCCGCTGGATGCATACTCAGAGCCGGAGTTCAGCCGCCTGTTTCACCACTGGGTCGCGCTCACGATCGCACTGAACAGCCTCAACCGCAGTATGGGACACGAACATGCCTACCCCTTCGTGCTCAGCGAAACCGTGCGCGACAAGCTGACATTCGTGCACCGGCTGGTGCAGCAGAACGCCGGCGTCTGAGCCTTCAGCCCCGGCTACGCGGTCGGAACAGGGACAGATTCTCCAGCAGCAGCGTTGCCGTCATCTCCAACAGGCCCGCCTCGCTGCGATAGCCGTGCCGTTCCAGCCGCGCCGATGTCGTCGCCAGCGCCCGCTGTACCGCCGCCGGATCCTCACTCAGCCGCTCGATGCGGGCCAGCGTCAGGCGCACTGCGCGCAGCACGCGCGGGCTCAGTGTCGGTTCGGCCAGCAGCGCATGCAGGCTGCGCGTGACCCGCTCAAGACGCAGTATCGTCAGCCCCCACTCCACCACCGGGAAATGGTTGTTGCCGACCAGATCGGCCCAGCGCACCAGCTGCAGCAGCCGATGATAGACCCGCGCCCGCCAGATCAGTCGTGACGAGGCGGTTTCCGCGCGCGGCGCCATCCCCTCGATCTCGTGCACCATGATCGTCTGCAGGTTGCGAATACGCCGCGCGGCGCTGACCGGGTAGATCAGACGGTACGCCGCCATGCCGATCAGTGGCGCACAGAGCACGCCCAGCACCAGCAACAGCGAATCCAGGAAACTGCCCGACAGCGGATAGATCGGTTGCAGCAGCAGAAGCAGCACCATGTTGTAATCGAACGCGGCCGCCGCCAGGCGGCGATGGGCAAAGATCGCGATACCCAGTCCGACGAACGGAAAGATCAGCAGCACCTGCTGCGTCGCCGACGTTGCCAGCGGCCATACCAGCCAGTGACAGGCCAGCGCCCCCGCCGCACCGAGCAGATGGCCGATAAACACCGACCGCATCGTCATCACGGGGCTGTCGAAGGTGGAAAACAGCGAGGTCATCACCGCCGTGCCGAGCAGCATGTAGGCACCGACATCGCTGCCACTGGCCCACCAGACCCCGCCCACGGCGAGCATGACGACAAGGGCACGGACACTGGCCTGATAGGCGCCGATCCAGTCCCGATGCAGCACCAGCGGCAGCCCTTTAGGTGGCGTCGGTGCGTCCGGCGCCTGCGCAGCGCCCTGATGCAGGTAGCGCTCCAGCAGCGTCCGGTAGCGCTCGAGCAGATCCTGCAGCAGCGCCAGCGACGGGATCGCGCGGCAATGCTCCAGCGCATCCTGCAATGCCTTCAGCACCGCCGCGCCCGGAGCGCCGGTTTCCAATGCACCGATCGCCCGCTCCAGCGCATCGATCAGCGCGCGGGCACGGGTGCCGTCCGGCGCCGGCTGGCGCCAGATCAGCAGTGACACCATCGCCACCAGCAGCAGTCGGCTGAGACGCACCTGACGCCGCTGCGACTCGCGGCTGACGCCATGCATCTCCAGCAGCGCGTCCAGCGCGGCCATGCGCGACATCAGCTCCTGCCGCTGGTGCGCACTCAGGCGGGTGCCGGTCAGTGCCGCGTTAAGATGTACCAGCGTATCGGCGGCCAGCAGACGCAGATCGCGTTCCGGTGTCGGCTCCGCCGAACGCGGCGTGAAATACCAGGCCACCAGCAGCGCCATCAGCACACCGGTCAACGCCGTCAGCACCCGGTCGATGCCGAGTGCCAGCATATCGGCATGCTGTGCGGTGCCGACCAGCGCCACCAGCGCCGCCGAATACCCGGCCAGCATCGCCCCATAGGTGACGAACCCGCGCAGCAGATGCGCCATCGCCACGCAGGCGGCGACCCAGACCGAGAGCGCGATCACCAGCGTCGGAATCTGCCCGGCGGCGGCGGTCACGATGGCCACCCCGACCAGGGAACCGAGCAGCGTACCCACCAGACGCGAGCCGCTTTTGGCCAGCAACTGGCCGCGGGTCGGCAGCGATGCTGCCCAGACCGTCATACCGGCCCATTGCGGATGCTCAAGCCCGAGCGCCCAGGCAACCCCAATCGCCAGACACACGGCCAGCCCGGTACGTAACGCAAAACCAAAGCGCGCCCGGTCAAAGCCAAGGCGCGCAACCCGTGCAGTCAGATTGTTCATTGAACTCCCTTGATCGGGGTCAGACCGGCACGCGACCGGTCTCGATAAGGGGACCGATCAGCCGTTGGCCTGACTGGGTGTTACCCGATGGGGACGCGGCCAGCCGCAGGCGATGCGATTGCGCCCGTTGCGTTTGGCCTGATACAGCATTTTGTCGGCGGCGGAGAACAGGGCGCTCGGCCCCATCTCGGCGCTGGGTACGACGCTGGAAACGCCGGCACTGATGGTGACGACCCGCCCCGCCTCCGAGGCCGGATGCGGTATCTGCAGATCCAGCACCTGCCGGCGACAGCGCTCGGCCAGATCGCGCGCCGCTTCGCGGTCGGTCTCCGGCAACAGCAGTGCGAACTCCTCGCCACCGTAGCGGGCAAAGAAGTCTGTCGAGCGCGAGGCCACGCCCTGCAACGCCTGTGCGACCTGAATCAGGCAGTTGTCACCCTCGAGGTGACCGCACTGGTCGTTGTAGTCCTTGAAGAAATCGATATCCATCACCACCAGCGACAGGGGTGTGCCGTTACGCAGCCCGCGATCCCACTCCGCCTGCAGCGTACTGTCATAGAGACGACGGTTGGCAACGCCGGTGAGGCCGTCCTGAAACGACAGTGCCTCGAGCTTGCGGTTGGCCACATGCAACTCATCCTCAAGCTGCTTGCGCTCGGAAATATCGAAGATAAAGCCGACCAGATGGGTCGTGACGCCGTTCTCGCGAATCGCATGCACCACATCGCGGACCCAGACATAATCGCCATCGGCGGTCAGGGCACGGTAATCGGCCTCGTGATCGACTCCCTCTTCGCACAGCGCAATGCAGTAGTTCGCCGTGCGCTCACGCTCATCCTCGTGGATGCGGTCGATCCAGTCCTGCGCGGTTGCCCAGCTCTCCTGCGTCCAGCCCAGCAGTTGCTCGATCTGAGGGCCGATGTACTCAAACTCCTTGGTGGCCCAATTGATCTTCCACGGAATCGCCCTGGTCGATTCCAACAGCGTCTTGTAGAAATCCTCGTCCGTTGACGCGCCCATCGCTCCCCTCTCCTGTCACATGCCACCATTGAAACCAACGGTGATAACAGAACGGCGAGGAAAAAGACAGGCTAAGTAGCCCGGGCGGGTGCCATCGTTTATCCGACAGCGTCCGTGCCGAGGCTGCAGGCGACAGCGTGGGAGAACATCAGGCTTTTTTCACGAACGCCGATTTCAGCATCATCGGACCGATGCCATCGACCTTGCAGTCGATATCGTGATCGCCATCGACCAATCGGTTGATCCTGACCTTGGTGCCGACCTTGATCACCGACGAGGAGCCCTTCACCTTCAGATCCTTGATCAGGGTCACGTAATCGCCGTCGCTGAGCTGATTACCATTGGCATCACGCACGACCAGCGTGTCCTCATCGGCCGCGGCCGCGGCGGCGGCATCGCCGGACCATTCGTGACCGCAGGAGGGGCAGACATAGAGTCCCTGATCTTCATAGGTATAGTCGGCAGCGCAGCTGGGGCACGCAGGCAGATCGGCCATGGCGGGTCTCCAAAACATTTGAGAATAAAAAGACGCGCAATCATAACCGAAAATCGCATTCCAGGTCTCCCCGCAAGGCTTAACCGGTCTGCAACTCAGTTATTTAATACAGAATACGTATTGTTTTGCCGACGGGCCGGTCAGCCCGGGCAGAGACGTGCGGGCAACGCAGCCGCCCGATACAAAAAAAGGGCCGCCCCGTTTGCGGAGCGGCCCTTGCGATCAGTCGAAGCTCAGCGGACGATCGCCGGCCTCGTCGCGGATACGGGTCGGCAGACCGATCTTGTTGAGCAGGTTGATGAACGGACGCGGGTCCAGTTCTTCAACGTTGACCATAGTCCTGGCATCCCACTCGCCGGTGGCGACCAGCATCGCCGCCGCGACCGGCGGTACACCGGCGGTGTAGGAGATGCCCTGGCTGCCCACTTCGTTGTAGGCGTCCTTGTGGTCAGCGACGTTGTAGATGAAGACCTCGGTCTCCTTGCCGTCCTTCTGACCCTTGACGAAGTCACCGATACAGGTCTTGCCGGTGTAGTTCGGCGCCAGCGATGACGGATCCGGCAGCACCGCCTTGACCACCTTCAGCGGCACCACTTCCAGACCTTCAGCCGTTGTCACCGGCTGCTCTGACAGCAGACCCAGGTTCTTCAGGACCGTGAACACGTTGATGTAGTGCTCACCGAAGCCCATCCAGAAACGTACGTTCGGCACGCCAAGGTTCTGCGACAGCGAGTGTACCTCGTCATGGCCGCTCAGATAGGTGGTGCGCTCGCCCACGACCGGCAGATCGTCGGTGCGGCTGATCTCGAACATCTTGTTCGACTGCCACTGGTTGTTCTGCCAGGAGTAGACGGTGCCGGTGAACTCGCGGAAGTTGATCTCCGGATCGAAGTTGGTCGCAAAGTAGCGGCCGTGATCGCCGGCATTCACATCGACGATATCGATCGACTCGACGGAGTCGAGCATGTCACAACCGATGCGCGCATAGGCATTTACCACGCCCGGGTCGAAACCGACCCCCAGAATCGCGGTCAGGCCCTTCTGCTTGAACTCGTCGCGACGCTTCCACTCATAGTTCGCATACCAGGGCGGCGTTTCACAGATTTTGTCCGGCTCTTCGTGAATGGCGGTATCCAGATACACCGCACCCGCCTCGAGGCAGGCACTCATCACGGACATGTTCAGGAACGCGGTGCCCACGTTGATGACAATCTCGGAACCGGTTTCGCGGATCAGATCGGCGGTCGCTTTGACATCCAGGGCGTTCAGTTCGTGGGCTGTGATCTTGCCCTCGACTTTCATGGCACCCTTTTCCATCACGCTGGCCACAATCTGCTCGCACTTGGACAGCGTGCGTGATGCGATTGCGATATTACCCAGTACGTCGTTGTTCTGCGCACACTTGTGCGCAACGACCTGCGCGACACCTCCCGCCCCGATAATCAGAACATTCTTGCTCATCGCATTCCTCAACTTCATTCAATACCCAGAGGGTGGAACACCTCTCAAGAGAGGTTTTTGACAAAGTCTTCGTAATCGAAGTCACGTACCAGTTCGATGCTGCCATCCAGCTCGCGTACCGCAATCGCCGGCATCTTGACCCCATTGAACCAGTTTTTCTTGACCATTGTGTAGCCGGCCGCGTCCTTGAACGAGAGCCGGTCGCCGATCTTCAGCGCCTGCTCGAAGCTGAACTCGCCAAAGATGTCCCCGGCCAGACAGGACTTGCCGCACACCATGTAGGTATGCGGGCCGGTGTTGGGCTCCATCTTGGCGGTTTCTCGGTAGATCAGCAGATCGAGCATATGTGCCTCGATCGAGCTGTCGACCACCGCCAGATGCTTGCCGTTATACAGCGTGTCGAGGACCGTCACCTCGAGTGAGGTGGTGTTGGTGATCGCCGCTTCGCCGGGCTCCAGATACACCTGCACCCCGTAACGCTCGGAGAACTCGCGCAGACGCTGGCAGAAGCGATCGACCGGATAGCCCTCACCGGTGAAATGGATGCCACCACCGAGGCTGACCCAGTCGACCCGCGCGATCAGGTGGCCGAAGCGCGCTTCGATCTGGCCCAGCATCTCGTCGAAGCGTTCGAAGCTCTCGTTCTCACAGTTGTTGTGGAACATGAAGCCGGAAATATCGTCGATCACCGCCTCGATCTTGCTCGGATCCCACTCGCCAAGGCGGCTGTACGGACGCGCCGGATCGGCGATGATGAACTCCGAGGTGCTGACCTGCGGGTTCACGCGCAGGCCGCGGATCACGCCATCGGACTGCGCGCGAAAACGCTGCAGCTGGCTGATCGAGTTGAAGATGATCTTGTCGCAGTTGGCGATCACCTCGTCGATCTCGTCGTCGGCGTACGCCACGCTGTAGGCATGGGTCTCGCCGCGGAACTTCTCGCGCCCCAGTTTCACCTCGAACAGCGAGGATGACGTGGTGCCATCCATGTACTCCTGCATCAGATCAAACACCGACCAGGTGGCAAAACATTTCAGGGCCAGCAACGCCTTGGCACCGGAGTGCTCGCGCACATAGGCGATCTTCTGCATGTTGCGCAGAAGACTGGCTTTGTCGATCAGATAATAGGGTGTCTTGAGCATGTCGTTTCGCGCTGAGTTGGCAAAAGCGTGCATTGTAGTGAACCCGGCCCCCGGGGGCCATTCCCAAGGCAACAGATTTGCCGTTTTTCGGCGTTTAATCAGTCAGTTTAGCCGATGGGACCGGGCGCAACAGATACACCCGCGCCGGGACAGCCAGCGACAGCCCCGCTCCAGAGGTGGGTCAGAGGGACAACAGGCAGGCCGGATGCGCCGCCTCAGGCGACTTCGACCCGGTTGCGGCCGAGCGCCTTGGCCCGGTACAGCGCCTTGTCGACACGGCGCAGCGCATCGCTGGCGGTATGGTCGTCGCGGCTGAGCTGACACAGCCCGATCGACAGCGTGATACGGATACTGAGCCTGTCGTCGCAGCGGGTTTCAGCCGCTTCCACCGCCATGCGCAGACGCTCGGCCAGCGTCAGCGCACCGGCCAGCGGCGTATCGGGCAGCAGTACGGCGAACTCCTCGCCGCCCAGACGACCCAGCGAGTCGCTCTCACGCAGGCACTCGCGGGCAATCTCGGCAAAGTGGCGCAGCACACGGTCGCCGGCATCATGGCCGTAGGTGTCATTGACCTCCTTGAAATGGTCGAAGTCGATCATCATCAGCACGCTCGGTTCATGACTGCGGTGCAGACGGCGAATCTCGTTGTCGATCACGCTGACCAGTGCGCGTCAGTTCATCAGCCCGGTCAGCTCGTCGATGGTGGCCATGTGCGCCAGCCGCTGCTCCAGACGCTTGCGCTCGGTGATATCGCGAAACACCGTCACAACCCCGGTAATCTGCCCTTTTTGACGCATTGCCCGGCTGGTCACCGCCACGTCCATCACCTCGCCGTCGGCACGCAGAAACTGCTCGTCGCCGGTGTGGGGCTCACCGGTCGCCATGGTGCTCAGAATCGGGCAGGGATCTGCTGCGGTGTGCGGGTGCGCATGGATCAGATCATGGATATCCGAGGCCATCAGTTGCGCTTCGCTGTAGCCGGTCAGTTCGCAGGCGCTCTGGTTGACGTAGGCCGCGCGGCGCTGCGGATCGAGCACGAAAATACCCTCGCCGACCGCAGCGCTGATCGCATCCATGCGCTGAGTCTGGCGGCTCAGCGCGTTGTGCTTGCTGGCCAGAATCAGCAGCAGCGTGGTGACGACCAGCAGCATCACCGCACCGATCGACAAATCACTGTAGTAATCGTCATAAATGCTTTTGAGCAGTGACGACGGGCTGAACGCGACCACCCAGGCCGCCAGCGCCCCGTCCACGTCATGCACCGGGATAAAGGTCGAGGTGAAATACTGCGCATCGATGGCAAAGCCGAGCGTAAATGGCAACTCCTTTGCCAGGGAGCCCTCCAGCGCCGGCTGCTGCAACTGCTGCGCCAGCGCGGTAAAGCCCACGCCGGCAAGCTCTGCTCCCTGCGTCGGCATCTGATCAAGCATCAGGTAATTAGCGCCGAAGGCCGAGGGCGACAGCTGACTGCGCTGCTGGCGATAGAAGTCCAGCACCACCGCTTCGACCGGATCACGCCGCAGCAGGAAGCGATAGACCGTGCCCGGATCATTCTCGATCAGCAGCTCGCGCACCTGGTCGAACGACACACCCGCCTCGACACTGGCCACGAGGCGGCCGTTGTCAGTGACCGGCTCGACATGGCGAAAGCCAATAAACAGCCGCCCGACTTCGAACAGAAACAGCGGTTCCCCCTGACGCCTGACCACACCGAGTGACGGACGATACGGCAACAGATAATCGCCATAGCGGTCGGGCTCATGGAAACGCAGGAAGCTGTGGCCGTCCTCGGTGTGAATCTGCAGCTGTTCGATACCCAGCTGCTGCAGCCGTGCATAGGCGGGGCCGAGCTGCTCATGCAGCAGTGCACGCAGGCGTTGCCGTTCCATCCCCTCGGCACTCACGGCACTGGCGATCAGGCTGGCAATCTCGGGACGCTGGATGGTTTCGTTAAAAAACATGTGCAGCGCAACACGGTAACGCTGCAGGCTGGTACTCATCGCCAGCGACTGAAGACGCGTCTCGTAATTCAGATACTGCCGCTCGTTGGTGATACGCACCTCTTGCAGGTGCAGCATCGTCAGCACGAACAGCATGACCGGAATCAGCAGGTAAACAGTTCGACGCATCCAAAAAAGGCCCCAACCCTGGGATAAGCTTCCGTTCAGTGTAGCCTGTTGCCGACAGCACAACACAGGTGCGCCCATTAAACCCTGACGTCGGAGGCCGGAAGTCTGCGCCCCGCTGCTATGATAAGGCTGACTATAAACCAGCTGATCACCCGCTGCCCACCGATACAGATGACCGCCGACGCTTCATCGACAGATGCCCGACCGCTCGCCGCCCGTCCGCAGGCGGCGCCGCTCGAAGACCCGCTCTACTACCTGCGCAACATGCAGACACTGGTGGACTGGGTCGACACCCATCACGCCGATCTGCTGACGCAGGCCGAGCGCGAACGCCTGCGCCGGTTTCGGGCCCTGCCCGACCGCGCCCGTGCACTGCTGACACGCATGCTGATGCGCCGTGGCGACCGCTTTCGTTACAGCCGGCTGAACTACCACGAGATCGGCTGTACCCGCAGTGCGATGGCGGTGCTGATTGAGGACGGCTGGGTACGGCCCGATCCGCCCCTGCGCGTCGCCGAGCTTGAACCGTTGATGACCCGCGCCGAACTCGCGCAACTGGCGACAACGCATCAGCTGTCGCTGCCGGCGTCGGCCAGCAAGGGTCGGCTGCTGGACGCGCTGAACGGGCATTTCGGCACCGCGACCCGGCCCTGGTCCGAGTGGCACCCGGCGGGCGATGACCCGCTCGCAGAGCTGGCCGAAGGTGCGCTGTTCCAGCGTCTGAACCTGATGTTTTTTGGCACCCTGAATCAGGACCTGAGCGCCTTCGTACTGACCGAACTCGGCCATCAGCGCTTCGAGGCCGTACCCTTTTCGCCGGACTCGCGCGCGTTCGCCAGCCGCGCCGAAGTGGATCTCTGGCTGGAGCTGCAGCAGGCACGCGATGCGCTGGAGGATGGTGTACCGGTGGCATCGATTCGTCCTTTGTTGCCGTCCCGGATCGAGCAATGCCAGTGGCTTGAGCACCGCCGCGGTCGCCTGCTGTTCGAGCTTGCCCGCAGCGCCGAGCGCGCCGGAGATCTCAGCACAGCGCTCGCGCTCTATGCCGACAGCTGCCACCCGGACGCACAACTGCGCTACTTTCGCGTGCGGGAGCGTCAGCAACCGAACGTCGACACATTCAACGCGCTGCAGCAGGCGCTGACGCGTGCGACGCGCCCGGCCGAACGCGAAGCGCTGGCACGGATTCAGCGCCGGCTGGCCCGGGCACTCGGACAGGTGCCATTGCCCAACCCCAAACCCGCGCTGCCTCAGCTGCAGCTGTCGTTACCCGCCGCTGACCGCGTCGAGTCCGCGGTCGCCGCTGCGCTGAGCCGCCCCGACGCACCGGTGTTCTATGTCGAGAACGGGCTGATCAACGGACTGTTTGCGCTGCTGTGCTGGCCCGCACTCTATGCCCCCCTGCCCGGTGCGTTCTTCCATCCGTTTCAGGCCGCGCCGGCCGACCTGCGCCGGCCCGACTTCGTCCCGCGCCGACGTGCGATGTTCGATGCTGCGCTGGCACTGCTCGGGGATGATCGCTACCGGGACACCATTCGCGCCCGCTACGACGCAAAGCACGGCATCACCTGCCCGTTCATCAACTGGTCGCTGCTGACACCGGAGCTGCTGGCATTGGCGTTGCGCTGTATTCCGCCAGCGGATCTCGGGGCGATGTTCCGGCGCCTGCTCGACGATCTGCCCGCACACCGAAGCGGCCTGCCGGATCTGATCCAGTTCTATGCCGATACGCGACGTTACCGGCTGATCGAGGTCAAGGGGCCCGGCGACCGCCTGCAGGACCATCAGCAGCGCTGGCTGGCCTACTGCCATGACAACGGCATCGATGTCAGCGTCTGCTACGTGCACTGGCACGACCATTGAACGCTTGCATTCACTCCCGGATGGGGCACTTTTGCTTTTCCCGGTCACGCGACTTTGCCATAATGCCAGCGGCAAAATGTCGCAAATAAGAAACATATAAATAGCTGGTACCGCCATGTCCGCGCACGCTACTGATACACAGAACCGGTTACTGGCTGCACAGCCGATCTATGATCGCAACACCCGCGTCGCGGCCGTCGAGCTGCTCTACCGCGATGATCTGGATCAGACCGCCATGGATATCGGCGAAGCTCAGGCGACCAGCGAGCTGTTGCTTAATCTCTGCACCGGCATCACCGATCAGGTCGATCACTACCGCAAACCCGCATTCATCAACGTCTCGGCGGATTTCCTGCTGTCACGGGCGTTCCTGCCGATCGATCCCGCCCATGTGGTCATCGAACTGGTGGAGCGGATTCGCCCCGACGCCGATTTTATCGATGCGGTCGCGGCCTGGCACCGGCGCGGCTTCCGCTTTGCGCTGGACGATTTCGAGTTTACCGACGCCTGGCGCCCGCTGCTCGAATACGCCTCGGTCATCAAGGTGGACGTGCTCAACACGCCGCTGGAACAGGCACTGGAGTACCGCGAGCACATGACGCTGCCGGGCTGCCGCTGGCTGGCGGAACGGGTGGAAACTGAAGAGGTGCGCGCCGCCTACCACGACGCCGGCTTTCATCTTTATCAGGGCTACTTTCTGGCCCGCCCGATCACCATCTACGGCAAGAAGCTCAGTGCAGCGGCGATGCAGCTGACCCGCGTACTGGGTGCGCTTTACAGCGATGAACCCGACATGAACCTCATCATGGACCTGATCAACGACGATCCGGGTCTGGCGATGAGTCTGCTCAAGGTGGTCAACAGCCCGCTGTTCCGTACCCGGCAGCCGATCACCTCGGTTCAGGGCGTGGTGCTGCGGCTGGGGCTCGATAACCTGCGCCGCTGGGTCGTGCTGATCGCGGCGGTGCGTGCCGGCTCGTCGGAGGTGGCGCGGCTGGTACTGGTACGCGCCAAGTTCTGCATGGCGATGTGCGACGCGGCCCGTTACGCCAGCCTGAACCCGGACAGCGCGTTTCTCGCTGGCCTGCTCTCCGGTGCCGACATCCTGCTGTCGGTGGAGACGGAAAGCTTCCTGCGCGAAGTCGAAGTCGAGCCCGAGGTGCGCCGCGCCCTACTCAACCGCGAAGGCCCGCTCGGCCAGCTGCTCAACGAAGCGATCGCGCTGGAACGGGCCTGCTGCATGAAACAGCCGCTGACGCAATATGCGGCCGACGACCTGCAGCGCTACCGCGACGTGCAGCTGCGGGTGCAACTGCTGTTCAACGAAATCGACTGACCGCCAACCGGCACACCGTCGCCGTCAGCCCCCCTTCCGAAAAACCCTGCACCGGGTGATCCAATTACGCACGCATCGCGTAAGCGTCTCGATTGAGCAACATTTCTCTCCCTCAGACCGAATCAAATCCGTATAATGCCGCCCCCTTTTTCAAGGCAAGAGGATAATCGGTTGAGGCTCCTGCGGCCGTGCGCTTGAGGTATCACAGAATGAAACAGAATCTGCCGGTGACGCAGATCGAAGAACAGTTCGATGCGTCTGCGAACATTCTTTCCACCACCAATCGCAAGGGTGCCATTACCTACGTCAACGACGACTTCATCCGTGTCAGCGGCTTCCGGGAAGAGGAGCTGATCGGGCGCAATCACAACATCGTGCGCCACCCGGATATGCCGCCAGCGGCATTCGCCACCCTGTGGGGACACGTCAAAGCCGGCCGCTCCTGGATGGGGCTGGTCAAGAACCGCTGCAAGAACGGCAACCATTACTGGGTCGACGCCTACGTCACGCCGATCGAAAAGGACGGTGCCATCGCCGAGTACCAGTCGGTCCGACGCAAACCGGATCCTGCCCACGTGCAGCGGGCGGAAAAAATCTACCCGGCCCTGCTCGCGGGACGGACACCGCGCGCGATCCGCCAGCGGCTGCCGTGGGTCGCCCGGCTGCTGAGCTGGTGGCTGCTGCCGCTGCTGACCGCGTTGATCGTGACACCGCTGCTGACATCTGCGGCGTTGCAATATCTGCTGATCGCCGTCGCCGCACTGATCGCACTCGGGGGGCAGTGGCTGACGCTGACACCGCTGATCGGCGTCTTCCGTCACGCCCGCGCGCTGCACGATGACCCGGTGGCGCGGTACGTCTACACCGGTCGCAGCGACGAGATCGGCCAGCTGCTGCTCGCCTTCAAGGCACTGGAGTCCGAAACGGCGGGCCTGATCGGTCGCATCGCCGATTCATCTGACCAGATGATGGGCAGCGTCACCACGCTCAGCGCGGCGGTCGAACAGTCCCAGACCGGCACACGCACCCAGTACACCGAGACCGACCAGGTAGCGGCGGCGGTGGACGAAATGAGCGCGAGCATTCAGGAGGTGGCCGGCAGTACGCAGCAATCCGCCGCTGCCGCCGACAGCGGCATGCGGGAGGTACGACAGGGTCAACAGGTGGTGGAGGCCAGCGTCGCGACCATCGCGGCGATGAAAGCCGAAATCAGTCGCGCCACCGACGTCATCACCCAGGTGCAGCGCAGCAGCCTGGATATTGCGCGCGTGCTCGATGTCATCAACGAGATCGCCGAGCAGACCAATCTGCTCGCACTGAATGCCGCCATCGAGGCGTCCCGTGCCGGCCATGCCGGACGCGGCTTCGCCGTTGTCGCATCGGAGGTGCGCTCGCTTGCCAGCCGCACCAGCGCCTCGACCGACGAAATCCGTGGCATGATCGAACGCCTGCAGCAGAACGCCGGCCGCGCCGTCGAAGCGATGGCGCACAGTCAGCAACGCGCCAGTGAATGCGCGCAACAGGGCGAGCAGACGGCGCAGGCACTCAACGCGATCGTCGAGGCGATCTCCCGCATCAACGACATGAGCAGCCAGATCGCGGCCGCGATGGAACAGCAAAGCGTCGTCGCCGACGAGATCAGCCGCAGCATCGTGACCATCCGCGACATGTCGGAGCAGAACCTGACCGCCGTTGACCGCAGCGCCGACACCAGCCATGACATGCTCGGCGTGGCGACCAGCTTCCGCGAACTGGCCGGGCAGTTCTGGGCCCGGCAGAATGCCTGAGCGGGCGCCGTGCCCGCTTCAGCTCGCGCCTCGGTGAGGTTAGACTGCGGCCATGACGCAACCGACCTTAGCGCAACAGGAACAGCAACTCAGACCGCTGCGCCGGCTCGCCGGTCTGCTCGACAGCGCGCTGCCGGTGCCCGGCACCCGCTGGCGGATCGGACTCGACGGGCTGATCGGACTGGTCCCCGGCATCGGCGATCTGGCCGGTGCCGCCCTGTCGAGCTACATCCTGATGAAAGCGATCCGTCTCGGCGTGCCGGCCGGGGTCGTGCTGCGGATGCTGTTCAACATCCTGCTGGAGATGACACTGGGCGCGATACCGCTGATCGGCGACCTGTTCGACTTCGGCTTCAAGGCCAACCTGCGCAACATTCGCCTGATTGAGCGCCACATCGACGCGGCCGCCAATCCCGACCGTCATCCGCGCGACGTTTGACCTGTGCCCCCAAACTGCAACATGATGCGAACCACTGGATCGCAGGGATTACGGGGGCAGTGGCGCATTCGTGGAATGTATCCGACAACGCATTGAACAGCAGGTCTACAGCCTGACCGGGCTGGCGCTGAACACCATCGACTACGAAAACCCAAAGGGCGATCCCGGCCTGTTCGGCCCCGACAGTCTCTGCTGGCGCGTCCACAGTGATTTTCCCGCCATGCTCTGCGGCGGCATCGGTGCACTGATGCTGCAGATGATGCATCCGCTGGCACTGGCCGGCGTCTGGGACCACTCCACCTTTCGCGACGACATGCTCGGGCGCCTGCGCCGCACCAGCCAGTTCATTGCCGGCACCACCTTCGCCGCCACCGCCGACGCCGAACGGCTGATCGAGCGGGTGCGCCGGATTCACGCCGGCATCAACGGCACCGCCCCGGACGGTCGCCCCTACGCCGCCAGTGACCCGGCACTGCTGACCTGGGTGCACGTGGCCGAAATCAGAGGCTTTCTCACCTCCTACCAGCGCTACAGCCCGACACCGCTGACCGACGCCGAACAGGACCTGTATGTGGCGGAGGTCGCCCGCATCGCCGAAGCACTGGGGGCGCAGAACGTACCGCGCACCCGCGCCGCGATTGACACCTGTATCGACGCGCTGCGCCCGGAACTGCGCTTCGACGCACGCACCGCCGAAGTACTGCGTCTGCTGCTCAACGCCCCGGCCCCGAACCGCCTCACCGCACCGATCGGCTACCTGATGGCGCGGGCCGGGCTGGACCTGTTACCCGACTGGGCCCAGCAGATGGCCGGTATCAAGCTCTCTGCCCCGAAGCGCCTGCTGATCCGCACCGGCATGCACAGCGTCGGCGCAGTGCTGCGCTGGGCGATCCGCAATGGCGCCCGCGCCCGCTCCCTGCGCCGCCTGGCAACGGACGGGGCGTCGCCGCCGCAGCCGTGACGGCGTTAACCGACATCAGGGTTCAAAACGGTGGCGCAGGTACGCGTTGATATCGGACGACTCATACATCCATTCGATACGGCCATCCTCGTGCTCGATCCGCAGGCAGGGCACCTTTACCCGGCCGCCGCCCTGCTCCAGCGCAATGCGCGCATCGGCATCCCGCTGCACATTGGCCATCTCGATCGGCAGCGCCAGACGATGAATCTCCTTGCGAACCTTGATACAGAACGGACAGGTCGCGAACTGATACAGCCGCAACCGTCGACACTGCGCATCCACCTGCGCCTGAGCCTCGGCAGCTCGCGCCACCGGCTTCGGCTTTGAAAGCGCAGCATAGATCAACATGAACGGCATCAGCAGCCGACGCAGCAACCTGAAAAAGAGACGTATCACCGGACGCATGCAAAACCTCGTACAGTTGCGAACAGTTCGTGGGAAAGCGCGCAGCCTACCAAATCGCCCGGGAAATTCACTCTAAAATTGCCAGCCGATCGCACGACACTCGCCGTTGCGAGCGCCCGATGGCACAGCGTCCGCCAAGATCAACAGCGCGCAGACGCGTAATCAACGCCCTGCCGGATACAGCCGATCCTTACCGTGGCGCAGCTCAAGCCCCACACGCACGGACTTTCGCAGCGTCCCGACCACCAACGCATAGGAGTTATCGATCATGCGCTCAATCTCCCCCATCGGCAGCGAGCCATCCAGCACCACCGTGTTCCAGTGCGCCTTGTTCATGTGATACCCCGGCTGCACCGCGTCAAACAGATCCCGCAGCTCAACCGCTTCCCATGGATCACACTTCAGATTGATACAGTCCCTGCCGTTGCGGCGAAAGACCAGCGCAAACATCTTGCCCTGAATTTTGAATACCTGCGCATCCGGCCCAAACGGGTAGTCCTCAACGGCCTCCGGTTTACTGTTCAGATAGCGCACAATCGATGGCAGCGTCATGGTGCGGGCTCACAGGTGAAGATCGGATACGAAGAAAGGGAGAACACGAGCCTCTCCCTTGCGTCACTTTTTCACGTGCGCTCCGTCGCAAGCGCTTTTGCTATTTTCTTATCGGTTTTGTACTGGCTCAGCGCATACACAGACCAGATTGCCGCTGGAATCCAACCGATCAGCGCGAGCTGAAGAAGCAGGCAAATAATGCCGGCAAACGGCCGGCCGATCGTGAAGAACTGAAGCCACGGAAGAAGAATAGCCAACAGTAAACGCATAACACCTCCCTATGTGCCGCAGGGTTGTTGAAGGTGCCAGAGCGGCGGCAGCGCCCTGACACCTGATGTTCAACGACAAGGCCGAAAAGTTAGACATGATGTTTTGACCTGCCCTACCTCAACGCTCGTGGATTACCATGGCCGTTGAGCAAACAAACCGAGTGGCAGAGCCACATTGAGGAGGGCAGGCATGAAGGAGTTTAACGCAACCGACGTCAGAATCGAGACCGCATCGGCTTTGAATGTCGTACGGGATGGATTGCAATCGGATTTCTACAGCTTCTATGTCGGACTGGATGTGCATAAGGAGACCATCGCGATTGCGGTGGCTCGACCGGGGCGCGGTGAGCCCGAGTACCGCGGCGAGATCGCCAATACGCCGAAGGCTGTGGAGAAGCTGATCCAGCGACTGAGTGAGGAGGCGGACGGGGGCATTGTGCAGTTCTGCTACGAGGCGGGGCCCTGTGGCTACGGGCTTTACCGCCAGATCCTCGCAACAGGCCATGACTGTCAGGTGGTGGCGCCGTCGCTGATCCCGCGCAAGCCGGGCGAGCGGGTCAAGACCGATCGGCGGGATGCGCTGAAGTTGGCCAGGCTGCTGCGCTCGGGCGGCCTGACTTCCGTTTGGGTTCCCGATCAGGAACAGGAAGCCATGCGTGACTTGACCCGTGCCCGGGATGACATGAAGGCCCAGGAGCGCAAGGCACGGCAGCAGTTGAACGCTTTTGTGCTACGGCACGGCCACAGCTGGCCCAAAGGCAAGACCCGCTGGACGCAGACCCATTACAACTGGCTGGAGTCGCTCAAGTTCGAGCACGCGTGGCAGCAAGTGGTGTTGCAGGAGTACGTCGATGCGGTAAAGGCGGCAACCCGGCGCGTCGACGACCTCACCGCCCAAATGATGCAGGTGCTGCCGCAGTGGTCGCTGGCGCCGGTGGTCAGTTCGCTGGTCGCTCTGCGCGGCATCGATAAGCTCGCGGCCATGGTGCTGCTGGCGGAACTGGGGGATATCAGCCGCTTCGACTCCCCGCGGCAGCTGATGGCCTATCTGGGGCTGGTGCCCAGTGAGCACAGCAGCGGCTCGCGGCGACGCCAGGGAGCGATCACCCTGACCGGCAATGGCCATGCCCGGCGAATGCTGGTCGAATCGGCCTGGAGCTACCGCTTCCCGGCGCGGCAGACCGCGCATCTGAAGCGTAAGGCGACGGAGGCCAGCGATGAGGCCAAGGCCATCGCGTGGCGCGCCCAGAAGCGGCTCTGCGGACGCTATCGCACCCTGACGCAGGCGGGCAAAAGCACCAAGCTGGTCTGCGTGGCGGTTGCGCGGGAGCTGGCAGGCTTCATCTGGGACATCGTCCGGCACGAGATGCCGCGGCTCCAGCATCGGGCCGCTTGACGGTTACCGGCAGCAACGACGAACACGAAAAGCGGTTAAACAGGAGGACGAACAGGCGCGTTGACTCAGGGCATACCGGGCCGGTGTGGAGAATCCTTGTCCGGGTTAAACCGGCATCAGCCAACTGGATAATCCCTCAGGGGCGTTCCGGGCTGATGATCCCTGCTGCTAGAGAAAGGCCAGCTCTACGACGTAGTGAAGTCTGGTGGTAACCAATCCACGTATATCAGCATGATCCACCGTCGTAATCTGCCGGGTGTGCCTTGAGCCAACGCGCTTGAGCAAGAAAAATGCGAGTAATCGTTGACAGGTCAAAACATATCAGCCCGGATTTCTCATAGTGCTCCAACAACCTTCGCAGACCAAGCCTGGTAGTGCCAGATCCGAGTGGTCATGGTCGAAGTTGGCGATTATTTAGCCAGTTTCCGGCATTCAGGCACAACTCCCCCTTTCCCCCATTGGTATCGGGCCGGGGGAGCCCGATTATCTACTGGGGCACCAAGCGCTGAACCAGTGCTGAGAGATCGTTCTTGTGTGGATAGCTATCACTCATCAACACCCGTATTCGGCGGGTGTTGCGGATGATGACTGCGCCAACCTTGATCAGCTTCAAGCGCAAGGTGCCGGCACTCATACGTTCGAAGGGCGTGTTTTTCAGATGCACCCGCAAACGCTCGAACAGGGTGTAGGCGAAGCCGGATAAGATCAGCCGCCACTGGTTGGTCCACCAGTGTGTGCTGGAGGTGCGACCGGCAAACAGATCCAGTTGTTGATCCTTGATCCGGTTCTCCATATCACCCCGTGCGCAATACTGTTCGTAGTAGAGCTTGAATCCGTCATCGTAGCGGGAGCTGATAACGAACCGGGGGTTCGGGCCTTGAGGGCCATATTCCAGGCGCGCAACCACCCAGCGTGGCTTATGCCAGCTTCGGGCTTTGTAGCGGAAGCGGAAGGTGCTGGCGAGCTTATGGCCATGAGCCTCGTAGTAGGTCCGGACTTTGTCCATGGCTGGGGCGGCAAGCGCCTCCAGCCGCTGGTTGCGGGCCATGCCTACGATGTAATCCACCTGGTTGCGATCGCACCAGGCCAGCAGTCGGGGCTTGCTGAAGTGGGAGTCGCCCCGGAACACGATCCGGGTCTGTGGCCAATACTCGCGAATAAATCGCACCAGCAGCGCCAGAATGGCCCAGCTGTGCCGGGCATCACCTCGATTGCTGGTGCGCAGATAGCTCACCAGCAAGTGCCTACCGCAGAAGACGTAAAGCGGGAAGTAGCAGTGATGGTCGTAATACCGGTTAAAGAACTTACCCGGCTGGTCGCCGTGCACCGGAATATCGGTGCCGTCAAAATCCAGCACGATTTCCTTGGGCGGCTTCTCATGCTGCTCGATAAAGTGGTGCCAGAGCAACTCATGCGCTTTGACAATGGTTTGCCGATCCATCGCCTGCTCCATTCGACAAAGCGTGGACTTGCCGGCCAGAGTCGAGGCATTCCCCGTGGCGGTTTGTAGTGCCTGATCAAAGCGAAGCGCTTCATGATCATTCAGATCTTCGTAGCCGCTGGCCACGCCGTAGACGCGCTGCCGGATCATGGTGTTGAGCCCATGACGAATCATGCGGGCATCCCGCTGGTCGGTCAGCGTCTCGGCCAGTCGCTGGGTTAGCCGGTGTTGTTTATCGACTTCGCGCAGTAACAACACACCGGCATCCGAGGTGATATGGCCTCCGGAGAAATCGGCTTCAATCTGGCGGCGGGAGAGTGGCGAGAAGGTCAGTTTTTGAGGTACCATTTTGGATAGCGGCTTTTAGTGTGGGTTTTTGTGTAGGAACTTGAATTCTAACACTTTAAGCCGCTTCTTCCTTCCTCATGCTACCTTCTTCATGAGAAATCCGGGCGATGCGCCAGGTTAATCTGGCATGTTGGTGGCGCTGGAAATGCGCTACGAGGTAAGGCTGGCCAGCCGCCTTGGCCCCGAGTCATGGCCGCGACGGGTAACCGGAGTGGGCAAGCGTTGACAGGGGTTGTTGTGGGCCAGGTATTGAGCTCCGAAAATTCTCGCCCTTGGGGTGCCGACGGTATGCCCGTTCACGGAAGGCAACACTGGCCGAGGCGCAAATGGCAAGTCCCGGCCGGGCCCCACGGAGTCATAGACCCTGAGCACGCAGCTCTATACAGCATGCACGGAACCTGGGAGAGCCCAGCGCGTATCTGGTGGTGTGGGTAGTGCATCATCAGATCGGCAGGTGAAGGTGAAAGACCCGAACGACCTGCATGAACGCGGTTGGGCAGTCGGACGAGCCCATAGTAGTGGAGAAGCGGATGAACGAAGGCAATCAACGAGAGCAAGACCAAACTCGCCAAAAGCCGGAGGAATTCGTGGAGCGAAGGGGCTCGGCCAAGGGGAACACCGCTCAGGCGCCCACGACTGGGACACAGAGCCCAGGGGCCGTGTCGCGCGGTCTGATCGGTGTACGGGAAGCCGCAAGAAGGGACAAGGCGTTGCAGTTTACTGCCTTGCTGCACCACCTAACGCCGGAGTGCCTGAGAGGAAGCTTTGCGCGCCTCAAGCGCAATGCGAGTCCAGGCGTGGACGGGGTGCGGTGGGAAGATTACGCACCGATTGCAGAGAAGCGGGTCGTGGACCTGCACCGGAGTGTACAAGAGGGCAGTTATCGGGCTCAGCCGGTCAAACGAGCACGCATCCTCAAAGAGGACGGCAGTGAGAGACTGCTGGGCGTCTCTGCCCTGGAGGACAAGGTTGTCCAGGGCGCACTGGTGGAGGTGCTCAATGCCATTTACGAGGTCGACTTTAAAGGCTTCAGCTACGGCTTCCGGCCGGGGCGAAGCCAACACGATGCGCTGGACGCGCTCTGGGTCGGCCTGACCAGTCAACCGGTCAACTGGGTTCTGGATATGGACATCCAGGGGTTTTTCGACCACATCCAGCACGACTGGCTCATGCGCTTTCTTGGCCACCGGATTGGCGACAAGCGCATTCTGCGACTGATCAAGAAATGGTTGCGAGTAGGCGCCTTCGATGAGGGGCAATGGCTCGATCTCGCCGAGGGCTCACCTCAAGGCGCAGCCATCTCGCCGTTGCTGGCCAACATTTACCTTCACTACGCGTTTGACCTATGGGCCGATTGGTGGCGCAGACACCACGCACGTGGACGGGTGGTCATTGTACGTTATGCCGACGATACCGTTATGGGGTTCCAAGGCCGCGACGATGCGGAGGCTTTCCGCACCGCCGTGGCGCAACGCCTCAATCGGTTCGGTCTGACGCTGCACCCGAAGAAGACGCGGCTACTGGAGTTTGGCCGCTATGCCAACATCAACCGTAAGCAGCGCGGCGCAGGCAAGCCGGAGACCTTTGACTTCCTGGGTATGACACATATTTGCTCGTGCACACGCCGAGGCAAGTACACCATCCGGCGCCAGACTGCCGCGAAGCGCTTACGGGCTAAACTGCAACAAGTGAAAAGGCAATTGCGTCGGCGCCTGCATCGACCGGTTCCAGAGACCGCTCGTTGGCTGTGCGCCGTGCTCCAGGGGTACTACAATTATCACGCGGTGCCATACAATCTGGCCTCGCTTCGAGCTTTCTGGCACCATCTCAGCCGCGCCTGGTTCAAGGCGTTGAGGCGCAGAAGCCAGAAAGCACGGGGCTTGACGTGGGAACGCTTCAAACGCTTTCGCGATGCCTGGCTCCCGCTACCGCGTATCCTCCACCCCTGGCCCAGCGAGCGGTTTCGCCGTCGTCACCCGAGGCAGGAGCCGTATGCGGTAATACCGCACGTACGGATCTGTGCGGGGGGTGCCTCGTGAGAGGCATTCCTACCGCAACTAG
>JAUWAC010000014.1 GCA_030602245.1 Marinobacterium sp. | reverse complement strand
GCGGCCATGCTCGATCGTCTCCTGCACCACGCGCACATCGTGCAAATCAGCGGCGAGAGCTATCGCCTCAAGGATAAACGCAAAGCCGGTGCGACCCCATCACCGGCCACAGCAGCGGAATAACCAGACGGGCCCAGGGGGGTCAGAATTACTTCGGCGTTTTACGCCCAAAAGGGGTCAGTATTCAGTCGGCGTTGACAGGCAGTGGGCTCCGTATTACCGAGTGCCTGCGCCTGCGAGTTCAAGACATCGGTTTCACGGACAACTCCATTACAGTTAGAGACGGTAAGGGCAACAAGGATCGAAAAACAGTGCTGGGTAAACGCCTGCACCAGCCCTTGCAAGCTCAGATCCAGCATGCACTGAAACTTCAGCAACAGGATAATGGTCAGGGATATGGACCTTCGCTTCCAAATGCACTTGGACGAAAATACCCAAATGCTTTCCGGCAGCACGCCTGGATGTTCCTGTTCCCATCCAGTGGACTCTGTAACCATCCCATTACTGGAGAGGTGTGCCGGCATCACCTTCACGACTCTGTGCCGGGAAAAGCGTTGAAGGCCGCCTTAGAGAAGGCGAATATTCATCATAAAAGAGTCAGCTGTCATACGTTTCGACACTCGTTTGCTACTCAACTACTTGAAGCTGGACGGGACATCAGGACTGTACAGGAACTGCTTGGCCACAGCGATGTGCGTACAACGCAGATATATACCCACGTAATCGGACAACACTTTGCCGGAACTCGCAGCCCCTTGGATGAGTTATAAACGAGCAGCTACATCCAGACTCCGATTCCCGCTAACGTCCGCGCTGTGCGCGAAGCGGTCTTTGACCGATAGAAGATGAGTTGACTGCTTGGTGCCCCCCCTCCTCCTCGTTTGTTTCTGGCGCTCTCGTTAGCTTTCCTTGACCGCCGACAGAACCTGCACTACTGTGACACTCAACTGTGCCACTCGGGTTGACACCAAGGCCTTTCCGGAATAAAAAATCCTTTAAGTTCAGTTGGTTACGGCAAATTTTATAAACCCGCCACCTCCACCAGATTGCTAAAGAAAAAGCCTGCGGCCGCAGGCTTTTTTCGTTTCGGATCCCACATCTGCGCGCGTGCTCAGCGACCTTTCCAGGGCACCAGTTTGCGTTCGGCGAAGCGCATCAGCATGTCGAACAGGTAGGCGATGATGCCGATGACGATGATGCCCATGATGACGACATCGGTGACAAGGAATTCGGCGGCGTTGAGCACCATGAAGCCGAGCCCGGCCTGGGCGGCGACCATTTCGGCGGCGACCAGGGTGGTCCAGCCGAAGCCGATGCCGATGCGCATGCCGGTGAGGATCTCCGGCAGGGCGCTCTTGAGGATGATGTAGCGCACGACCTGCCAGCGGGTTGCCCCCATCGAGTAGGCGGCGTGGATCTGTTCGATCGCGACGGAGCGTACGCCGGCGCGGGCGCTGAGGGCCATCGGCGCGAAGATCGCCATGTAGATCAGCACGACCTTGGACGCTTCACCGATACCCAGCCAGATGATGACCAGCGGCAGGTAAGCCAGCGGCGGCAGCGGGCGATAGAATTCGATGATCGGATCGAACAGGCCACGGGCAACGCGGTTGACGCCCATGAAGATCCCGATCGGGATCGCCGTGGCCATTGCCAGCGCAAACGCCCCGAACACGCGCAGCATGCTCCAGCCGGTATGTTCCAGCAGAGTGGCGTTGGCAAAGCCCTGCGTCAGCACTTCCCAGAACCGTTCGACCACCGCCACCGGCGACGGCAGGAACAGCGGTGCCACCCAACCGGCGGCGGTTGCGATATACCAGAGCCCGATCAGCGCCACGGCCGTCACCACGCTGATCGCCAGACTGCGGCCCTGCCCCGGTGCGCCGTAGGATTCACCGGGTTTCACCGGTCCGGCCGCGAACAGCGCGGCGATCCGTTTGATCAGCGGTACACTCGGCGCCGGGGTGCGCTCGGCGGCCGGTTCGTGCGCCAGACGGGTGGATTCGTCAGAGGTGTCGCTGGCCTCGCCGATGAGACGGGCATCCAGGGTTTTGGTGGCGCTCATCAGTGCATACCTCCAGACAGTTCGTCACCGTGAATGATGCTGAGTACACGCTCACGCATCTGGATGAATTCAGGCATCGATTTCACCTTGCGCGCGTCGCGGCACTCGAGGAAGCGTTCGTTGAAGTCCAGCTTGAACTCATGGGTGATCCGCCCCGGACGCGGCGACATGATGATCAGACGCGAGGCCATGAACAGCGCTTCTTCGACGCTGTGGGTGATGAAGAACATCATCTTGCGCGTCTCTTTCCAGACATCCAGCAGCAGCTCCTGCAGCACTTCGCGCGTCAGCGCATCCAGTGCACCCAGCGGTTCGTCGAGCAGCAGCATCTTGGGATCGTTGGTCAGCGCACGGGCGATTCCCACTCGCTGCTGCATGCCACCGGAGAGCTGATAGACCGGATGGTGATGAAAATCCTCAAGGCCGACCAGCTTCAGAAAGGCCGCCGCGCGTTCCCGCCGTTCACGTTTCGGCACGCCCTGCAGCTTGAGACCGAACTCGGTGTTCTCGATCACATCGAGCCAAGGCAGCAGTGCGTGCTTTTGAAACACGACGCCGCGATCCTTGCCCGGCCCGGTGATCTGATCTTCCAGATCCACACCGCAGGCCACACGGGGCAGCCCTTCCAGCGTGCTGTCGCCCAGTGTCAGGTAGCCTTTGCTGGGGGAGATGAAACCGGCCATCAGGCTCAGCAGCGTCGTCTTGCCGCAGCCTGACGCGCCCAGCGCGACGACAAACTCGCCGGGCTCGATCGTGAAGTTGATGTTGGACAGGGCTCTGACCTGTTCACCACCGTTGAGTCCCGGGTAGACCACCGAGACATCGTGTATCTGCAATCGACTCATCAGGTTGCTCCTGTGCACGGAGGTGCGCGCCCGGCGGACGGCACCTCGCGGGGTGGGAGGATCAGGACTGTTTCAGGGCCATTTCCGCGTAGGACGGATTGACGAAGTCGCTGTACTTCTCTTTCAGGCCCGGAATCTTGCCCTGCGCCTTGAGGAACTCCGAGGTAAAGCGCAGCGCACGGGCGGCACCGCCCTCTTCGCCACAGCCCAGCCAGACACAGCCCAGCTGCTCGTCGAGCGTCGGGAACTCATACAGCGCCAGCACGCCCGGCACCGTCTGCGGATCGCCGCCGGTCATCTGTGCAATCTTCTTCACCATCTCGGAATCGGCGTTCAGGCTGCCCTTGTTGGCGCGGTACTCGGCATCGGCGTTGGCCATCACTTCGACCAGTTTGGCGACCACCTCGGGGTGACTGTCACCGAACGCCTTGCTGACGACGACGCCGTCGAAGGTGGCTTTGCCCCAGCGACCCAGCTCACCGGAGCTGATCAGCACCTGGCCGCTTTTCTTGATCTCGCCCAGCGCCGGATCCCAGATGAAGGCGGCGTCAATATCGCCGCGCGTCCAGGCGGCGGAGATCGCGTTGGGTTGCATGTTGATCACTTTGACGTCCTGTTCACTGAGACCGAACTGCTCCAGTGCGAACAGGGTGTGGAAATGGGTGGTGGACACGAACGGAACGCCCAGGGTCTTGCCCTTGAGGTCCTGCGGAGCGCTGATGCCGCTGCCATCACGCACGACCAGCGCCTCGGCTTCGTTGATGTTTTCGAGAATCCAGACCAGCTCGATATCAACGCCGCGGCTGATGGCAGCGGCGATCGGGCTGGAACCGGCGATCGCGATATCCACATCGCCGGAGGCCATCGCGGTAATCACCTTGGCACCGGAATCGAAGCGACGCCATTCAATATCAAGCCCGGTGGCGGCTTCCAACGCCTTGTCGGCGATCGCGGCCTTCCAGGGGTTCATCATGCCCTGATAACCGATGATCAGCGTCTCGGCCATGGCCGCGTGGGAGGCCAGCGCTGTCAGGCCAAGGCCCAGTGCCAGTTGTTTCAGGGTACGTCGGATCGGTGTGTGCTTCGCGTTGCTGTTCATGGTGCTACTCCAGGCTTTACAGGATGACCGCCCCGATGGCGATGAATGAAAAATCTGAAAATCGAGCGTGTTGTTACCTTAGGGGGGCGACTTGCGAGGTCGATAGAGCCAGTTGGGAGGGGTGATGGTGCCAGATGGATGCCGTGGCATGAGGCTTGCTGCATTATGAGGCATCCAATCCATGCCGGAATCCTGCCAGCTGCCATGAGCGAGTACTATCTGAACATCGACTTCCAGCCGGGACGCACCCTGCAGCAGCAGATCCGTGAGCGCCTGGTGGATGCCATCCTGAGCGGCCATCTGCCGGTGGATGAACCGCTGCCATCCTCCCGCCGGCTGGCGGAACAGCTGGCGGTCTCGCGCAATACGGTGGTGCTGATCTACGAGAGTCTGGTGGACGCCGGTTATCTGATCTCGAAGAGCCGACGCGGTTATTTTGTCGCCCCGGCGTTTCATCAGCCGGACCAGCTATGCACCGATACGGTGCGCTCGGACGTTACCGGGGTGCCGAACTGGCGCTCCCGTTTCAAGTGCAGCCCAAGCGAAGAGCGCAGCATCGTCAAGCCGAACAACTGGCGCGCGTTCGAATACCCGTTTATCTATGGCCAGGTCCAGCACGAGTTCTTTCCGATCGAACAGTGGCGCGAGTGCGCGCGCCGCACCCTGACCGGCCCGGCAGCCAAGGACTGGATCCATGACAGCGTTGACTCGGACGATCCGTACCTGATCGAACAGGTGCGCACCCGCCTGCTGCCCAAGCGCGGCATCTATGTGGAGCCGGATGAAATTCTGATCACCGTCGGTACCCAGAACTCGCTCTATCTGCTGGCCAACCTGCTGCTGAACCGGGATGCGGTGGTGGGTGTGGAAAACCCCGGCTTTCGCGACGCCCGCAACATCTTCAAGCTGTTCGATGCGCGCCTGCATCTGCAACCGGTCGATGCGGGCGGACTGGTGATCGACGATCGTCTGCGCCAGTGTGACTACATCTATCTGACCCCGAGCCATCAGGTACCCACCGGCGCCGAACTGTCGCCGCAACGGCGTCAGGCGCTGATGACGCTGGCCAGGGAAAGCGACTGTATCCTGATCGAGGACGACTACGATGCCGAGATCAACATGCAGCTCAACCCGGTACCGGCGTTGAAGGCACAGGACCCGGACAAGCGGGTCATCTACGTCGGCAGTCTGTCGAAATCGATCTCCCCGGGCCTGCGCATCGGCTTCATGGTCGCCGATGAGACGCTGATCGCCGAGATGCGGGCACTGCGCCGTCTGATGTACCGCCACCCGGCGGCCAACAATCAGCGCCAGACCGCGCTGTTTCTGTCGCTGGGCTATTACGACACCTACCTGCGTAAGATTCGCGAACTCTACTCCAGCAAGCTGCAGCGCATGCGCGATGCAATCGACCGCCACCTGCCGCAGCTGCAGATGGGGCCGGTCAGCGCCGGCGCCACCGCGTTCTGGCTCAGCGCACCAAAAGAGGTCAACACCGAGGAGCTGTCCTGGCTGGCAGCTCGGGACAGCGTACTGATCGAGCCCGGTGCTGTGCATTTCCTGCAGGACGACCCGCCCCAGCACTACTTCCGACTGGGTTTTTCCGCCATCGCCACGCACAAGATCGAACCCGGTATCGAACAGCTCAGCCACACCCTCGCCTGCTATCTGGACTCATGATCCGGGCCGCTGGATCCACAAACTCCGATAACTGGATCTATCACTGGCCGACAGCGACCCCCTAACGTGCACTGGTCGCGATGACGCCGTTGTCATCGCCGTGTGAACGGGTGGGCCTGTGGCTGAACTGTTATCGCTTTCCCATATTGAGCATCTGGAGCTGGCCGCGCTGCTGGTGGCGGTGGCGGCGCTGGTGCGCGGTTATACCGGCTTCGGCTTTGCCGCGATCGCGATTACCGGGCTGAACCTGATCTGGCCGCCGCAGCTGAGCGTGCCGGTGATTCTGCTGCTCGACCTGATCGGCACGCTGGGCTTGCTGCGCACCGCCTGGCCACTGGCCCACCACGGCCTGATCGGGCGCTTCGGTCAGGGGGCGCTGGTCGGCATACCCGTTGGCCTGACGCTGCTGATACAGCTGCCGGAGCAATACCTGAAGATGGCGATCAGCTGCGCTGTACTGCTGATGTCACTGCTGCTGTTCCGCCGCCCGCAGGTCAGTGCCCGCGAATATCCGTGGCTGACACGGGCGGTCGGGTCGCTGTCCGGCGCCTTTACCGCCGCGGCCTCCGTCGGCGGGCTGCCGGTGGTCTGCTATCTGCTGACGGTGCCGGTCAGCGCCGCCGTGCAGCGCGCCTCGATGGTGATCTTTCTGGCCGCCACGGATCTGCTTTCGCTGCTGCTGCTGTATGCCAGCGGCATCATCGACGCCCGCCTGATCGGCCCGCTGCTGATGCTGCTGGTCCCGACGCTCGTCGGCGTCCAGCTCGGCCAGTGGGCGTTTCATGTCCGCCGTCCGCAATCCTTTCATCCTGTTGCCTTGCCGGTGCTGACCCTGCTGTCCGTCAGCGGTCTCGGCATGGGCGTGTACAAACTGCTTTGAGGAGCCTTCTGTCATGTCGAATACCGCTTTCATCACCGGCGCCACCTCCGGCTTTGGCCTCGCCTGCGCCCGTCGCTTTGCCGCCGCCGGCTGGCATCTGGTGCTCACCGGTCGGCGCAGCGAGCGCCTCGCCGCCATCGCCGACGAGCTGTCGTCCCAGACGCAGGTGCTGCCGCTGACGCTGGATGTCTGCGACACCGACGCTGTGCAGGCCGCCATCGCGGCACTGCCGGCGCCGTTCAATCAGGTCCGCCTGCTGCTGAATAACGCCGGTCTTGCACTGGGCACAGAACCGGCTCAGGCGTGCGATCTGAACGACTGGAAACGCATGATCGACACCAATATCGGCGGCCTCACCAGCGTGACACACGCCCTGCTGCCGACGCTGATCGCCCACGGCAAGGGCGCCAGCATCATCAATCTGGGCTCCATCGCCGGCCACTGGCCCTACCCCGGCGGCAACGTCTACTGCGGCACCAAGGCGTTCGTCGAGCAGTTCTCCTACGCCCTGCGTTGCGACCTGTCCGGCACCGGCGTGCGGGTCACCAATCTGGCACCGGGGCTGTCCGAGAGTGAGTTCACGCTGGTACGCACCGGCGGCGACCGGGCCGCTTACGACAATCTGTATCGCGGCGCCGACCCGATCCAGCCTGACGACATCGCCGAGACCGTGTACTGGCTGGCCACGCTGCCGGCCCATCTGAACGTGAACCAGCTCGAACTGATGCCGGTGTCTCAGGCCTGGTCGCCGTTCTCGATCCACCGCGAGTCCTGATACCGAACCTCTATCTGATGACGGGCCAGTCGCACTGTGCTGGCCACCAGCTTTCTAGCGGAGAGTGCAATGAATACCAGCCTGAATGAAGTGGAACTGTTGAAAAGTCTGGACCGGGAACATGTCTGGCACCATCTGACACCGGGCGCAGCGGCCAGCAAGGGCGTGCCGATGTTCGTGCGCGGCGAAGGGCTGCGCCTGTGGGACAGCGAGGGCGTCGAGTATCTGGACGCGTCGGCCGGCGGCGTCTGGGTCACCAACGTCGGTTACGGCCGCACCGAGATCGCCGACGCGATCCGTGATCAGCTGGTGGAGCTGAACTTCTTTGCCGGCTCCATGGCCAACAAACCGGCCGCCCGCTTCGCCCGCAAGCTGCTGGACAAGATGCCGGGCATGAGCCGGGTGTACTACTCCAACTCCGGCTCGGAGGCGAACGAAAAGGCGTTCAAGATGGTGCGCCAGATTGCCCACAAGCACTTTGGCGGCAAGAAGCACAAGATTCTCTACCGCGAACGCGACTACCACGGCACCACGCTGGCGGCCCTCAGCGCCACCGGTCAGGCGGAACGACGCGACCAGTTCGGTCCGTTCGTCCCCGGCTTCGTCGAGGTGCCGCACTGCTGCGAGTATCGCAACCAGTACCCGGATGCCGCCCACTACGGCGAACGGGCGGCACAGGCGATCGAGGAGGTGATCCTGCGCGAAGGGCCGGAGACGGTCGGTGCGCTGATTCTCGAGCCGATCACCGCCGGCGGAGGCATCATCCTGCCGCCGCCGGGGTACTGGGAACAGGTGCGCGAGATCTGTGATCGCCACCAGATTCTGCTGATTATCGACGAGGTGGTGTGCGGACTCGGGCGCACCGGTGCCTGGTTCGGCTATCAGCACTATCCGATTCAGCCGGATATCGTCACCATGGCCAAGGGCGTCGCCTCGGGCTATGCCGCGATCTCCTGCACCGTGACCACGGAGCGGGTGTTCGAACTGCTGCAGGAAGCGGACGCGGATGACCGCCTCGGTTACTTCCGCGACATCTCCACCTTTGGCGGCTGTCTTGCCGGCCCCGCAGCGGCTCTGGCGAATCTGAACATCATGGAGCGCGAGAATCTGGTGGAAAACTCCCGCGTCATGGGCGCGCGGCTGCTCGCTGGCCTGACCGCACTGAAGGACAAACATGCCGTCATCGGCGATGTACGCGGCAAGGGTCTGTTCGCCGGTATCGAGCTGGTCACGGACCGTGACAGCCGCACACCGGTGGAGGAGTCGGTAGCGATCGCCATCGCCGCCACCTGCAAGCAGCTGGGGCTGATCATCGGCCGCACCAATCGAAGCTTCACCGAGTTCAACAATATCCTGAACTTCAGCCCGGCGCTGACCGCAACGCCGGAGCAGATCGATCGCATCATCGCCATCGTCGACGACGCGATCGGCCGCGTCTGCGGCTGAGCCGCCCGGCGCCGCGCCGTCCCCGATCGGGCGGCGTGCCCGGATCGCGGGTGGCTAGTCGCTATCCGCTGACGCCGCGGTGGCGGTCCCGGGCTGGAACAGCACCGTGCGATCCCGTCCCGCGGCCTTGGCTGCGTAAAGCGCCTGATCGGCACGGGTCAGCAGTGATTCACAGTCGTGATCGCGGCTGCAGGCCGCCACTCCGATACTGGTACTGACCCTCTGCTCAGCCTGCGGGATGCGGATCGTGCGGCTGATTTTCAGGCGCAGGGTTTCCGCCACCTTGTACGCTTCTTCTGCGCCCAGGCCCGGCATCAGAATGCAGAACTCCTCACCCCCCAGACGCGCGACCAGATCGTAGTTGCGGCAGCTGTTCAGCAACAGCGTGCCCAGATCGGACAACACCCGATCCCCGGCCGGATGACCGTAGGTATCGTTGATACGCTTGAAGTGGTCGAGGTCGAACATCATCAGTGACAGCGGCGTCCCCTCGCGGTTGGCGCGGTTACACTCCTGCTCGAACCGCTGCATGAAGAAACGGCGGGTATAGAGCCCGGTCAGGAAGTCGCGCT
This sequence comes from Marinobacterium sp., assembly GCA_030602245.1. Classification (GTDB taxonomy): domain Bacteria; phylum Pseudomonadota; class Gammaproteobacteria; order Pseudomonadales; family Balneatricaceae; genus Marinobacterium_D. Next base: position 66,453 of record JAUWAC010000014.1, on the reverse strand, counting down.
CGGCCATCTCCTTGAGCTGTTCGTTGAGCGAGCGGATCTAATCGGTGCGCCGGCCCACCTCAAACTCGAGCTGACGCAGTGTCAGCCGCATGCCGATAAACAGCACGATCTCGACCACCAGAAAACCGATCAGCGCATAGACCACATTGCGCCAGGTGCCGGCTTCCAGCGCCGCGACCCGCTCATCCACCGGACGCCAGATCACCACCCGTCCGACCGGTTCGGTGTGGTTATCACGCAGGCCGATGTAATCCTGAATGGCAAAGCTGGTGGCGGCATAATATCCGCCGTCGGCCTCGACCAGATCGGTGCGACCGTCATACGACGCCGCAGCAGCGTCCGGGCCGAGCGCACGCAGAATCGACGCCAGCTGCGCTGACGAGGTCGCTTCGATAAAGCAGCCGCAGTCGGTCATCAGCGATTCTTCCGGGCGCTGCCAGGTTGCATTTTCGACCCGGTCCTCGCGCAGCAGCACCGCCACCTCTGCACCGATCGCCTCGCTCAGCGATTCGATCAGCATGCCGTAGGACGTGCCGACCTCCAGCACACCGATCAGCTCATCCTCCACCGCAGCGCTGTAGACCGGCACGATGCCGCGCAGCCCGGCGTAGACCCGTCCCAGTTCCAGCCCGGTGCGGGGCTGCTGGTCGCGGTACACATCCACCACCATGTGGCGCAGGTCATCCATGTTGTCGCCGAATTTCTCCGGCTTGTGGACGCGCAGGAAGCTGGTCGATCCCGGCCCCATGTGGAAATGCAGCTGACGCACGCCATAGGTCTGCGTCATCTTCTGCCAGCCCGGTGCGACGATCCGGTACAGTGCATCACGCAGCTGCGCCGCGGCGACCCCACCGGCACCGCCGCCCTCCCGTTGCACGGCGGCAACCGCCTGCTCGAAGGTGGACTGCACGCGCGGGTCGCCGGCCACGAAGGTGGCCAGTTGCTGCATGCTGGCAAGGGTCATCGAGAGCGCGACGCCGTACGATTTCTGCAGCGCTGCGCCCTCCTCATGCAGGGTGGCGTCCAGCGTCTGACGATCGCCGCGGTAATTGATGGCAACGAACAGGGCATCCGCCAGGAAAATCAGTCCCGACAGCAACAGAAAAATGCTTCGGCGGTTGATGAGGAATCTCCTTGCGTTACGCATTACTGCACCGGAAAGCCAACAGTTTACGTGATCGCGTCGCGATTGCGACAGTTCTTGCCGGCAACCACCCGCCATCGCGTCCGAGTCAGCGCCAGCGGCCGGGCCGGAGGCCTCGCGACAGGCTGGCCACTGGTACAGGATTTGCTGCATGCTGTGCAGTACCACCCGAGCCACTCGCTACCGGAGCCCAGCATGACCGAGCCGACCGGCACCACGGAAGCCTTTTTCCTCGCCTCCAAGCGATCCGAAATCGCCTCTCTCAAACAGCTGATCGAGAGCTGCGAACTGGTTACCGGTGTCAGCAGCCTGATCCATGAACTGCAGCGCGAGCGCGGTCTGTCCAACCTGTATCTGGCCTCCGGTGGCGAACGCTCGGCCAGCCAGCGACAGGAGCAGATCGAAGCGACCCGACGGGTTGAAACCGCCTTTCGCCTCCAGCTCGACCAGCTCGGTATCCGTCACGGCCCCCAGCCCGGGCGGGCGCGGCTGCTCAACAATATCGCCTACGTGCTGCACGGCCTCGACAGCCTGCCGGAGCTGCGTGCCGAAGTGGACCAACTGAGCCTCAGCGCCACCGACAGCACTCGCGTCTTCAGCCAGCTGATCGAAGGGCTGCTGGCCGTCATTTTCGAAGCCGCCGATATCGCCGATGACCCGGAGATCACCCGTGCGCTGGTGGCGATGTTCAACTTCAAGCAGGGCAAGGAGTACGCCGGGCAGGAGCGTGCCTGGGCGGTGATCGGCTTCGCCGCCGGCAGTTTCAGCGCCGACCAGCTGACACGACTGACCAACCTCGTCGACAGCCAGCGCCACTGTTTCCACACCTTCGAACAGTTTGCCACCGCCGAGCAGATCGAGCAGTGGCACGCGATCGACTCTAGCCGCGAGGCCGAGGAGTTCCTGCGTTTGCGGCAGGTGATCGGCCGTACCGAGCCCGGTGCCGCGCTGCCTTCGGAGATCAGCGAGGTCTGGTACGAACTCGCCACCCACCGTATCGACCGCATGCAGACGCTGGAGATCAGGCTTGCCGAGGCGCTGACCCGGCTCGGGCAGCAGCGCGTGCGCGACGCCAACAAAGAGCTGAAGAAGCACCACGATCGCCTGCAGATACTGGCTGCGCTGAAGCAGCCCGACGCCTCACCGCTGACCACCCTGCTCGATGGCGACGACACCCGCCCGCCCGCCGGCGCCGGACCGGTAAGCTCCGACTGGGTACGCTCGCTGTACACGCTGGTCAAGGAACAGTCGGAAGGGTTGCGCCAGATGAATGACGAGCTGGAGTCGGCGCGTCAGGCGCTGGCCGAACGCAAGACACTGGAGCGCGCACGAAGCCTGCTGATGCAGCACAAGGGGCTCGATGAGGCCCAGGCCTATCGGGCGCTGCAGCAGACATCGATGAAGCTCGGCCTGCCCGTCATCGACATCGCGGAGCAGGTGATCGCCGACCTGGCGCCGCGACGTCGCCCGGCGGGCCGCGGCGCGCAAACGTGAGCACTTTGCGGGCACCGAACGCTACCTGCGCCCCATAAGCGCGCACCCGACGACGCCCGGCAGCGCCCGGCGCCAACGAACAACCCCATGATAAAAAAGCAGTTTTAGATTTTTATCGGTGTTGGTACGGCACTTGCTTTTGAGAGATTACCCTGTGGGCTCTCGTGGCCCCTGACAATTCGTGCACTATCTGGATAACGGCGTCCATCATCTGTCCCCCAGCGGGACCGATTGAGGGCGCCGTTTTTTTGTGCGCAGCGGGTTGTACCACAGCTGCGTGAATGTGCGGATTGCGGGGCAGCAGGCCGACACCGGAAATGTGTGTAATATCAAAACAGACAATGAGGCAAAACCATGGCGTATCTGGCACCTACCGAGTTCGTGACCAAAATGGTCGATGCGGGTGAAGCAAAAATTCACATGTCCACCCGCGATACCCTGATCCGCGCCTACATGGCCGGCGCCATTCTGGCGCTGGCGGCCGTGTTCGCCGTCACCGTCGCCGTCCAGACCGGCGTGTTCCTGATCGGGGCGATCCTGTTCCCGGTCGGCTTCTGCATGCTCTACCTGATGGGCTTTGACCTGCTCACCGGCGTGTTCATGCTGACGCCGCTGGCGTGGCTGGACAAGCGTCCCGGCGTCAGCCCGGCGCAGATCCTGCGCAACTGGGGGCTGGTCTTCGTCGGCAACTTCGCCGGTGCCTTCACGGTGGCGGTGATGATGTCCTACATCTTTACCATGGGCTACAACACCGATGGCGGTGCCATCGCCGAGAAAGTCTCCGGTATCGGTGAGTCCCGCACCGTCGGTTACGCCGCCTACGGCGTCGATGGCTGGATCACCATTTTCATCCGCGGCATGCTGTGTAACTGGATGGTGTCCATGGGCGTGGTCGGCGCGATGATCTCCACTCACGTCAGCGGCAAGGTGCTGGCGATGTGGATGCCGATCATGCTGTTCTTCTTCATGGGCTTCGAGCACTCCGTGGTCAACATGTTCCTGTTCCCGTTCGCGATGATCATGGGCGGTGACTTCTCCGTCGCCGACTACCTGATCTGGAACGAGATCCCGACCGCGCTGGGCAACCTGGTCGGCGGTCTGGCCTTCACCGGTCTGACCCTCTACACCACCCACGTGCGCACCGGTGCCAAGCGCAAGGCCGCTGCGACCGTCAGCGCCACCAAGCCGGCAACCGTCTGATGACAGGCCGCCTCCGGCCGCGGGTCGGAGGCGATCATCCCATGCCATCACACCTGACACTCAGCGTCGGTCAGTGCACCGACCCCGGGCGCAAGGCCGTCAATCAGGACTTCCACGGCGCACTGATCCCGCGCGAGCCGCTGCTTGGCCACAAGGGCGCCGCACTGGCGCTTGCCGATGGCATCAGCAGCAGCGACGTCAGTCAGATCGCCAGCGCGATGGCGGTCAAATCCTTCCTCGACGACTATTTCTGCACCTCCGAAGCGCTGTCGGTCCGCAAGGCGGTCGAACATGTGCTGTCGGCCATCAACTCGTGGCTGTTTTCGGAAACCCGCCGCAGCGCGTTTCGCTACGACAAGGACCGGGGCTACGTCTGCACCTTCAGCGCACTCGTGGTCAAAGCGAACACCGCCCACCTGTTCCATATCGGCGATGCCCGCATCTACCGGCTGCATGCCAGCGGACTGGAGCAGCTGACCAAGGATCACCGGCTGCAGCTTTCGCAGCACGAAAGTTACCTGAGCCGGGCGCTGGGCAGTGACGAGTACGTCGAGATCGATTATCAGGCATTGCCCCTGACGCCGGGCGATACCTTCCTGCTCGCCACCGATGGCGTCTATGAACATGCCGACACCGGCTTCGTACTCGCGACCCTGCGCGAGCACGCCGACGACCTCGATGCAGCGGCACAACGGATCGTCGAGCATGCGCTCGCGCGCGGCAGCGAAGACAACCTGACGCTGCAGATCCTGCGCATCGACAGCCTGCCGGGCCAGCACAGCAGCGAACTGCAGCGCCAGATCGAGCAGCTGCCGCTGCCGCCGCCGCTGGCGCCACGCATGGTGCTGGACGGCTATCGTATCGAGCGTGAGATTCACGCCACCAGCCGCAGTCACGTTTTCATCGCCCATGACGAACACAGTGGCGACAAGGTGGTACTGAAAACACCGTCGATCGACCAGTCGGACGATGCGGCCTATCTCGAGCGCTTCATGCTCGAAGAGTGGATTGCACGGCGCATCGACAGCGCCCACGTGATCAAGGCGGCCGCGCCGTCACGACCACGCGGTTACCTGTATACCGTGACCGAGTACATCGACGGCCAGACCCTGGCACAGTGGATGACCGATCATCCGCGACCGGATCTGGAGACGGTGCGTCAGATCATCGAGCAGATCGCCCGTGGCCTGCGCGCATTCCATCGCCGCGACATGATTCATCAGGATCTCAAGCCCGACAACATCATGATCGACCGGGCCGGCACGGTGAAAATCATCGATTTCGGCTCGACCCGGGTGGCCGGCATCGCCGAAGCGAACAGGCTGCTGGAGCAACCGCACCTGCTCGGCACCGCGCTGTATTCGGCGCCGGAGTACTTTCTCGGCGAGGCCGGCAGCGAGCGTTCGGATCTGTACTCACTGGCGGTGATCGCCTACCAGATGCTGTCCGGCCGCTTCCCCTACGGCAATCAGGTCGCGCGCAGCCGCACCGTCGCGGCGCAGCGCCGCCTCGACTACGCCTCGGTGCTGGATGACGAGCGCGAAATACCGGCCTGGATCGATACGGCGCTGGAACAGGCGCTGCACCCGGACCCGCTGAAACGACAGGATGATCTGTCCGAGTTTATCCACGACCTGCGCCACCCCAACCGCGCCTACCTGAACCGTACCCGGCCACCGCTGCTCGAGCGCAATCCGGTGCTGTTCTGGCAGAGCGTATCGGGCCTGCTGGCGGGCGCCCTGATCTATCTGCTCGCCGCCGGCCCACTGCCCTGAGCCACAACCCAACAGAAGGAACACCACATGATCGCCAACCGTACACACGTGACCGACATGATCCTCGCCGCCAAGGTCCGAAAGGGGCTGAAATGGGCGCAGGTGGCCGAGGCTGTCGGCCAGTCGAAGGAGTGGACCACCGCCGCCTGCCTCGGCCAGATGACATTCAGCAAGCAGCAGGCGGAAACCGTCGGCGCGTTGTTCGATCTCAGCGACGAAGCGATCGCCTGGCTGCAGATCGTGCCGCACAAGGGCGTCGCCGGCATCCCCACCGACCCGCTGCTGTACCGCCTGTACGAGATCGTCAGCGTCTACGGCGGCTCGATCAAGGAACTGATCCACGAGGAGTTTGGCGATGGCATCATGAGCGCCATCGATTTCTCCCTCGACATCCAGCGCGAGAAAGACCCGAAAGGTGATCGGGTGCAGATGGTGATGTCGGGCAAGTTCCTGCCCTACAAGCGTTATTGATCGCGCCGGGCAGCGCTCGCCGGGGGCTCAGCCGCCGGCATCACCGTTGCGCTGTTCGTCACGCTCCTGCGCTGCACGCGCCTGACGCCGGGTTTTGGAGAAGAAACCGACCACGCCCAGCGCGCCAGCCACGGCAAAGCCGATACCAGAGATCAGCGTCATCTGACTCTGCTGCTGTTCCAGCGTTGCCGCCAGTGCCGGGTCGGTGCGCGCGGTGACGCGGATATCCTCGTCGCTCGGGGTATGACGAAACGACCAGCCCGATGCCAGCAGTACGCACAGGGCCAGCGAATACATGAACTCTTTCATAGAACTCCTTGCGGGATAACAGCACAACCGGGGTCTGCCCTCGCCCGATCGATGCGGGCAGAGCGCTCCCGTGGACTTTACCGCAGAACGGCGGCGGAATCCCGGACGACGTACGCCCGCTGCGCAAGGCCTGCGCATAACAGACACACGCCACCTTTGCGGATCACCTGCCACCGCCCCACCGCTGACCGCTGTGCTATGTCAGCTTCGACAGACGCCGCGCCCGCTTCTACGCTCTGGGTATAGCAGTCAATGTGAAGATTCCGCCGCGGCGGAAGGAGGTGAAGGGTGAATCATCACCGCTTTTTTACCCATCTCTGGCAGGACTACATCGCCATCACGCCACAGGCGGAGGCGATTCAGCGGCTGTTTGTCGAACGCGGCGAGCAGGTGGTCAACGACCATGTGGCGTTTCGCACCTTCGCCGACAGCCCGATATCGCTGCCGCGGCTGCAGCCGCTGCTGGAGCAGCTGGGGTATGAAGCGTTCGGCCAGTACCGTTTTGAGGGCAAGAAGCTGCGCGCTCGCGCCTACCGCCACCGGGTCGATGCGGAGGCACCGAAGATTTTTCTCAGCGAACTGGAGGTCGATCGACTCGCGCCGCGGGTGCAGGCGATTCTGCATACGCTGATCGCGCAGATTCCGCACGATGCGCCGCACGATGCCAGCATCTTCTGGCACGGCCGCCTGTGGCAGATGCCGACCCACGCGGCTTACGAGGCACTGCTGACCGAGAGCGAGTATGCCGCCTGGCTGTCGGTACTGGGGCTGCGCGCCAACCATTTCACGGTCAGCGTGAACCGACTCGACACCCTGCACGATATCGCCGCGGTCAACCGGCTGCTGAAGGACAACGGCTTTGCGATCAACGCCGCCGGCGGCGAGATCAAGGGCTCGCCCGAACTGCTGCTGGAGCAGTCATCGACGCTGGCCGACCGTATCCTTGTCGAGTTCAGCGACCGGGTGACACGCCGGGTGCCGAGCTGCTTTTACGAGTTTGCGAAGCGCTACGAAGAAGCCCCCGGACAGCTGTTCGAGGGCTTCATCGAAGGCAACGCCGACAGGATTTTCGAGTCGACCCACAGCCGCCCCGGCGATCAGGACTGATCGAGCAGTTCGATCCAGTGCTGCACCGGCAGTGCGGCCCGCGTTTCAAGGTGGAGCTGGCAGCCGATGTTGGAGGTCACGATGCGCTGCGGATCGTCCTCGGTCAGCGCCATCAGCTTGTTGTTGAGCAGGCGCTGACTCAGCGCCGGCTGCAGAATTGAATAGGTGCCGGCAGAACCGCAGCAGAGATGGTTGTCACGGGTTTTCGCCAGCGTGAAGCCGGCGCGGCGCAGCACCTCCTCGACCACTCCACCCTGCTTCATCGCATGCTGCAGCGTGCACGGACAGTGCACGGCAACCCGCTCCGTCTGTTGCGCCAGCCCCAGCCGGCTCAGATCCTCGCCGAGCAGCACCTGACCGATATCCCGGGTCAGCTCGCTGACCCGGCGCGCCTTGTCGGCATAGGCCGGATCGTGGCGCAGCAGGTGGCCATACTCCTGCACCATCGCGCCGCAGCCGGATGCGGTCATGACGATCGCCTCGCAGCCGGCCTCGATCGCCGGCCACCAGGCATCGATGTTACGACGCATGAAGTCGAGCCCCTCGTCATGTGCCGACAGGTGATAACTGACAGCCCCGCAGCAACCGGCGTCAGGCGCTTCGACCAGGGTAATGCCAAGCCGATCCAACACCCGTGCCGCGGCTGCATTGGTGTTCGGCGTCGCCACCGACTGTGCACAACCGGCCAGTGCCAGCATCACGCGCGCATGGCGCTGCTGCGGCCACGGCGAGGCACGGCGTACCGGCGGCACCTTACGCCGCAGATCCCCCGGCAGCAGCGGACGCAGTCGCTGCCCGATACGCATCAACGGCCCAAACCGGGACGGATACGGCAGCAGCGTGCGCAGTCCCCAGCGCAGCAACCGCTGTTTCGCCGGGCGCCGGGTCTGCTGTTCCACCAGCCCGCGACCGATATCGACCAGACGACCGTATTTTACGCCCGACGGACAGGTGGTCTCGCAGCTGCGGCAGGTCAGGCAGCGATCCAGATGCACCCGGCTGCGTTCACTGACCTCGCCGGTCTCGAGCAGCTGCTTGATCAGATAGATACGCCCGCGCGGCCCGTCGCGTTCGTCGAACAGCTCCTGATAGGTCGGACAGGTGGCGGTACAGAAACCGCAGTGGACACAGGCGCGCAGGATCTCTTCCGCTTCCTGCCCCTCGGGCGTGGCCCGGTAAATTTCGAGTACGTCAGCTTTCATCGCGCCCCCTACATCCAGCCGTAGAGCCGGCCGCGGTTGAACAGGCGATCCGGATCGAACGCATCTTTCAGGCGCAGCTGCAACTGCTGCAGCGCCTCACTCTGACGGTGCATCACCTCACCGTCGCGCGCACCGCCGCGGAACAGGCTGACCTGGCCACCGCCGGCGCTGGCCAGCGTTTCCATCTCGGCCAGCTCGGCCGCCCCCCGATACCAGCGCTGGGCGCCCCCCCAGTCGATACACCAGTGACCGTCGCGCTCCGGCAACCGTGCGGTGGGGTTGACCGAGAAGCGCCACAGCGGCTGCTCGGAACAGAACCATTCCAGCTGCTGATCGCGCAGCTGCTGCCAGAAGCGCTCGGCATCGGGCAGCCGTTCACCGCCCCAGCGGGCCGCGGTCGCATCCACCGCCGAGGCGGCCCCGGACAGACGCAGATAGAGCCTGCCCTCAAGCCAGCAGGCGGCGCTCAGCGGCCGCGGCTCGACGGCGCGGCGGTTCATCATCGACAACGCCTCGTCGAGCGGCATCTCGTAACTCAGCGTGCAGCTGACCGCCGGCCGCGGCAGTACCTTGAGGCTGACTTCGGTAATCACGCCGAGGGTGCCCATCGCCCCGGCCTGCAGCCGCGACACGTCGTAGCCGGCGACGTTTTTCATCACCTGACCGCCAAAGCGCAGGTGCTCGCCATAGCCGTTCAGCAGACGGATACCGAGCACCTGATCGCGCACCGAATTCCACCAGGGCCGCCCCGGCCCCGACAGGTTGCACGCCAGCGTGCCACCCAGGGTCGCGCCACTGGCGAACCGCGGCGGCTCGAATGACAGCATCTGGTTGTGCTCGGCCAGCGCGGCATCGATCTCCTCCAGCGTCGTGCCGGCGCGCGCGGTCAGCACCAACTCCACCGGGCTGTAACTGACGATGCCGCTGTGCTCGGCCAGTGACAGTGTGTCCTGCGCCAGATCGACCTGCCGGCCCAGAAACGCCTTGCTGTTGCCGCCGACGATCCGCAGCGCCCGCCCCTCCCGTCGCGCATCCAGCACCTGCTGGCGCAGCTGTTCGCTCCGATCAGCCATCGCGTTTCTCCTCCTGTTGCGCCTGAGCACCGATGTTCGGCGTCAGCTCCGGGTCCAGCGAGCGATACTCCTGACACTGACGCAGCGTCGGTATGCCCTTGCCGGGATTCAGGGTTCCGGCCGGGTCGAACGCCGCCTTGATGCGGTGAAACTGCGCCAGCTCCTGATCATTGAACTGCACCGGCATCTGCCGAATCTTCTCGACGCCGACCCCGTGCTCGCCGGTGATACAGCCGCCGACCTCGACACAGAGCTCGAGGATGCGCGCCCCGAACGCCTCCGCCCGTTCCAGCTCGCCCGGTATGGCGGCATCGAACAGTATCAGCGGGTGCAGGTTGCCATCGCCGGCATGAAACACGTTGGCCACGCGCAGGCCGAACGCGGCCGACATCGCCTGCATTTCGGTCAGTACGTACGCCAGCTGACTGCGCGGAATGGTGCCGTCCATGCAGTAGTAATCGGGCGAGATCCGCCCCACCGCCGGAAACGCCGACTTGCGCCCGGCCCAGAGCCGTGCACGTTCCTCCTCGCTGTGCGACGTGCGCACGGAACTGGCGCCGACGCGGCGAAACAGCTGCTCGACGGCCTCGATATGCTCGTGCACCTCCTCCGCGGTCCCATCCACCTCGCACAGCAGCAGAGCCTCGGCACTGGTCGGGTAGCCGGCGTTGGCAAAGGCCTCCGCCGCGACGATGGCATGGCCGTCCATCATCTCCAGTCCGCCGGGAATGATGCCGGCACCGATCACCGCGCCGACCGCATCGCCGGCGGCCTGTACCGAGTCGAACCCGGCCATCACCACCTGCGCCACTTCCGGCCGTGGCAGCAGTTTCACCCGCACCTCGGTGACGATGCCGAGCAGCCCTTCGGAGCCGGTCATCAGCGCCAGCAGATCGGCACCGCAGCTGTCGAGCCCCTCGCTACCAAGCGTCAGCCGCTCCCCTTCGACGGTGAGAATCTCGACGCTGAGCAGGTTGTGCACGGTCAGACCGTACTTGAGGCAGTGCACGCCGCCGGAGTTTTCCGCCACGTTGCCGCCGATGGTGCAGGCGATCTGCGAGGACGGATCGGGCCCGTAATAGAGCCCGTGTTTCGCCGCCGCTTCACTGATCGCCAGATTACGCACGCCCGGCTGCACCCGCGCCACCCGCGCCAGCGGGTCGATCTCGAGGATGCGGCTGAACCGGGCCAGCGACAGCACTACGCCGTGTGCATGGGGCATGGCGCCGGCACAGAGCCCGGTGCCGGCGCCACGCGCCACCACCGGTACGCCCTCGCGATGGCAGATACGCAGCACCTGCTGTGCCTGCTCGACAGTTTCCGGCAGCACCACCAGCAACGGCATTTCGCAGTAGACCGACAGGCCGTCACACTCGTAGGGCTTGAGCGAGGAGCTCAGCCCCAGCACGGTGAACACGGGATTCCATTTCTCGTCGCGTCCCTCGCACTCCTGCAGCTGGTTCATCGCCTGTGCCACCGGGTTCATCCGCGCCAGATCCTGGCCGTGCAGTTCGAGACTCCAGTGCCAGGAGCCGGAGGCGCCCTCCAGCGGCCGGCTCGGGGCCGTGCTGAAGCTGGGCGAGAGCTGAATCTGTTCGAGGTCGGCACGGTATTCGATCATCGAAATATCATCGAACTGGGTCTGCCCGGCCACAAAATGGCGGAGCGACTCCTGCAGCAGTTCGACGATCCGTTCGCCCGGGGCTGCCGCCGCGCAGCACTGAATCAGCCGCCGTTCGCCGTAATCCTCGTTATCGAGATTGCGTGCTTCGATCACGCCGTCGCTGTAGACCAGAATGCGGTCTCCCGAGGCCAGCGTGGTGTTGTAGAACTGCGGCTGCTGCAGCCGGCTGACGATGCCCAGCGGCACATGATCGGACACCACCCGGTCGACCCGGCCGCTGGTCCGGACCAGCAGCACATCGGGCAGGCCGGCATTGACGATGCTGGCCAGCCGCCCGTCCGGCGAGATCGACACCAGCGCGATGGCCAGGAACATGCCGCTGGGCAGCAGGTTGCACAATTTGGCTCTTCGTCACAGAGAGTGGATTTCCGTCCTTCCCTGATGAACACTATCAGCACTCTCCAATAGCAGGAAGCATAAGTGAACGACCACCAGATTTTGGCACTGGGGCTGGGACTACAAGCCCCCTGGGAACTGACTGAGCAGCGTCTCGATACGGCTGTATCACCCCATGAACAAAAGCAGGTCATCCGCAATGCTGCCACCGGTGAAACCTTCGGCGGCGACTCCTGCTGTGAGATAGAGCACCTGTTTTACGGGCTCGATGCCACCAAGAATTATTATCAGCAGGAGCCCTGCGTCGGCGGCACCAAGATCGTCTTTAAATCTGATGGCGAGAAAACGACATTCGCCAAGGAAGTCGTGCCAACTCTCGATACGGCCTGCTTTGAAGTCTTCCGCCCCATGTTCGAGTTCATCAAATCGAAATGCCCAGCGGGTGCGGAAGGAGAGGAGGTTGCGCCATGATCAAGCCCTGCACCTACCAGCCGCCCTACACCATCACCGCAGAGATCCTGAACCGGGTCGCCGCCATCAGCGAGGCCATCGGGCGGTTGACCGTGCTCACCGATCAGACGAGAGCCTTGCGGCTGCGCCGCATCAATCGCATCCGCACTATCCACGGCTCGCTGGCCATCGAAGGCAATACCCTGACCGAGGCGCAGATTACCGCGATTCTGGAGGGCAAGCGGGTCATTGCTCCGCCCCGCGAGGTGCAGGAGGTAAAAAACGCCCTGGCCGCCTACGACCATTTCGACACCTGGAAGCCTGGTGTGGAAAAAGACTTGCTGGAGGCGCACCGGATTTTGATGTCCGGCCTGATCGACGAGGCAGGGCTGTATCGGCATGGCGGCGTGGGGGTGATGGCAGGCCAGCAGGTGATCCATATGGCCCCGCCCGCCGACCGGGTACCGCATCTGATGGCCGACCTGTTCGGTTGGCTGGCCACCACCGATGCCCATCCGCTCATTGCCAGCTCGGTCTTTCACTACGAATTCGAATTCATCCACCCCTTCGCCGACGGCAACGGCCGCATGGGACGGCTGTGGCAGAGCCTGATTCTGGCACGCTGGAATTCTTTGTTCGCCAACATTCCAGTGGAAAGCCTGATCTTCGAGCACCAGGCCGAGTACTATCAGGCGATTCAGGAAAGCACCAAAAAGACCGACTGCGCCCCGTTCATTGCCTTCATGCTGCGGATGATTTTGGATACCGTGACCAGCTCCGCCCCCCAAGTCAGCCCCCAAGTCAGCCCCCAAGTCAGCGAACTGCTGGCGGCGATCCGGGGCGAGATGGGCCGCGAGGCACTGCAATCCGCCCTGGGCCTTTCGGACCGCAAATCCTTCCGCGAGCGCTACCTCAAACCGGCCCTGGCTGAGGGCCTGATTGAGATGACCATTCCCGACAAGCCCAACAGCCGCTTGCAGAAATACCGCTTGACCGACAAGGGCCGCCAGTGGCTGGCGCAGCAGGGCGATGGATAACTTGCGACAAACTCGCGACACGGCTTGCGATATCAAGCTGTGACAACGCTATGACAAGGGCTGTGACATCTTGGTGGGTCAAAGTGAGGGAGCAGAAGGGCATCCTATGAAGCAGATGAAACCGTTTACCGGAAAATGGCGCATCGTGGAGATGGAGGTCTGGGATCAGGATTACGTCGATATGGAGGTGCCGGGATTTATCAACATCGGCTCGGACGGCACCGGCCAGTTTCAGTTTGGGCTGGTCTCCGGAGATATCGATGGCCGGGTGGAGCCATGTGGCAACACGCCCCGTTTTGATTTTTCGTGGTCCGGGCAGGATGAAAACGATCCGATCTGCGGCCGAGGTTGGGCAGTCATTGAAAATGGCGAGCTGAACGGTCGCATTTATCTGCACCTGGCCGACGACTCGGCCTTGCGGGCCATCAAGAGCAAATAGCAGGACCCATGAAAACATCGAGCAAGAAAAAACCGACCTGGACAGATCTCAAGCGCCAGCTTGCCGATCTCGACCGTCCGGCATTGCTGGCCCTGATTCGGGACCTGTACGCCGCCAGCAAGAGCAATCAGGCCTTTCTCCATGCCCGCTTCGCCCTGGGTGAGGACGTGCTCGAACCGTACAAGACAACCATCGATCGCTGGGTTTGCCCGGATGTGATGCGCAATCAGGATATCTCGGTCGCCAAGGCCAAGAAGGCAATTTCCGATTACAAAAAAGCCATCGGGCGTCCGGAAGGGCTGGCGGAGCTGACGGTGTTTTATTGCGAATCCTGCATGAACCTGCTCGGCTATTGCGGAATGGATGACGAGGGCTATTTCAATGGCTTGGTGCGGATGTTCGAGCAGGCGCTGAAGGCGATTACGGCGCTTGAGTCAGGCCAGCAGGAAGACTTTGTCGAGCGGCTTGAACGTGTCCGGAGCGAAGGCCACAACTGGGGCTGGGGCGTTGGCGATGACATGGACGATCTGATGGCGGAGTATGGATTTGCCGAAGAGTGACAAGGGCCTGAATGAACAGGACGAACTGCGGCGGCTGCGCGAGGAGAACACAGAGCCTGTAAATAAATCTCGGCCGATGGTCTGATTGAGATGACCATTCCCGACAAGCCCAACAGCCGCTTGCAGAAATACCACTTGCCCGACAAGAGCCGCCAATGGCTGGCGTCGCATGGCGATGGATAAAACCGGGGGAAAGATATGGCACTGGACTATGCCACATTAGCGCTGCTCCGCCAGAACCACCCAGCGTGGCGGTTGCTGCGCGCGGATCACGCGCCGCTGGTGGCCGGTTTTCTGCACCGGGTGTTTATCGCGCCCAATGTCCGCAATCTGTCTCAGGCCGATCTGGTCGAGGCGTTGGAAGACGAGCTTTTCGCCCTGCGTGAGCAGCATGGGGCCGAGGCCTTTCCCAGAACCGCGCAAGACTACCTAAATGACTGGGCCGAAAACGACAAGGGATGGCTGCGCAAATTCTATCCCCCGGGGACAGACGAACCGCACTTTGACCTGACTCCAGCGACGGAAAAGGCTTTGGCTTGGCTGGAGGGGCTGACCGAGCGGGCCTTTGTCGGCACGGAATCCCGTCTGCTGACCCTGTTTGAGCTGTTGCGACAGATGAACGAAGGGAGCCAGACCGATCCACAAGTGCGCATCGCAGAACTGCAAAAGCGTCGCAGCGAGATCGACGCGGAGATCGCCCGTATTTTGGCGGGTGATATTCCCCTACTGGACGACACCGGTCTGAAGGATCGCTTTCAACAGTTTTTGCAGCTGGCGCGGGAGCTGCTGACCGACTTTCGCGAGGTGGAGCACAATTTTCGTACTCTTGACCGAAAAGTGCGCGAGCGCATTGCACTGTGGGAAGGATCCAAAGGGGCGCTGCTGGAAGAAATCATGGGCGAGCGCGATGCCATCGCCGATTCCGATCAGGGGAAGAGCTTCCGCGCCTTCTGGGATTTCCTGATGTCCCAGTCCCGTCAGGAAGAGTTGACCCGGCTGTTGGAACAGGTTTTGTCCCTGCCGCCGATCCAGTCCATGCGTCCTGAAACCCGTCTGCAACGGGTGCATTACGACTGGCTCGAAGCAGGGGAGCACACGCAGCGCACCGTGGCCAAGCTTTCCGAGCAGCTGCGGCGGTTTCTTGATGATCAGGCCTGGCTGGAGAACCGCCGCATCATGGACATCCTCCACAGCGTCGAAAACCATGCGCTGGCGTTGCGCGAGGCGTTTCCATCGGGGGATTTCATGCCTTTGGCCGAGACCGCAGCTCAGATTGAACTCCCCCTGGAGCGACCACTTTACCGGCCGCCGCTCAAGCCCCTCATTGCCGAGATGGCGCTTACCGAAGGGGATGCGGATGTGGATACGGCGGCGCTCTATGCCCAAGTGGTGGTTGACCGGGCCGAGTTGACCCGGAATATCCGGCAGGAACTCCAGGGGCGCAGCCAGATCACCCTTGCCGAGGTGGTGACTCGTCATCCCTTGCGTCACGGTCTGGCCGAACTGGTTGCCTATCTGCAGCTGGCCGGAGAATGGCCCAGAACGGTCGTGGACGATGAGGTGCAGGAACAGGTGAGCTGGCAGCTGGAGACAGGCGTCGTGCGCCGGGCGACCTTGCCGCGCATTATTTTGCTGAAGGATTGATGATGGATATTACCGATACTGACCCTGGCCGTCTTACCAGACCGAACCACGAACTCTCCATGGTGGTGGTGCCTTTGCTCAAGGGCGTGCTCTATCGGGAGGACAATCCCGGATTGTGGGGCTCGCTGCTGAATCTGCAAGCGAGCGTCCGCGATTACGTCGCGGTTCTTGGTCTGGAGCTGATGCTTGACGAGGCGGAAGGCTACGCTTTTTTGCGCTCCCGGCAGGATGAGGATGAAGACGGTCAGGCGGCCATGCCGCGCCTGGTTGCCCGGCGGCAGCTCTCCTATCCGGTCAGTTTGTTGCTCGCGCTCTTGCGGAAAAAACTGGCCGAGTTCGACGCTGCTGGCGGCGATACGCGTCTGATCCTTTCCCGGGATGAAGTGGTGGAATTGATCCGGATTTTTCTACCGGCGGGCAGCAACGAGGTGAAACTCATCGATCAGGTCGATGCCACCTTGAACAAGATTGCCGAGCTCGGCTTTATCCGCCGCTTGCGTGGGCAGGGGCAGATGATTGAGGTGCGGCGCATTATCAAGGCGTTTGTCGATGCGCAGTGGCTCACCGATTTTGACCAGCGATTGGGGGAATATCGACGCCAGCTTGCCGGGCCCTCGGAGGGAGAGGAATGACGGAAACGCTTGAACTCGAATTCATGGCCGATGACCAGCTGGCCGGTTTTCGCCTGCAACGACTCGAGGTTTTTAACTGGGGAACCTTTGACGGAAAGGTCTGGACGCTGCGACTGGACGGAAAAAACGGTCTGCTCACCGGGGATATCGGTTCCGGAAAATCGACCCTGGTCGACGCCGTCACCACCCTGCTGGTGCCGAGTCATCGCGTTGCCTACAACAAGGCGGCCGGGGCCGAGAGCCGCGAACGTTCGCTTAAGTCCTATGTGCTCGGGTACTACAAATCGGAGCGGCAGGAAACCCTGGGCAGCGCCAAGCCGGTCGCACTGCGCGACTTCAACTGTTATTCGGTGATCCTCGGCGTTTTTCACAACGCAGGCTACAACAAGACCGTCACACTGGCGCAGGTCTTCTGGATGAAAGAGGCCAATACGCAACCGGCTCGTCTGTATGCGGCCTGTGAACGCGATCTGTCCATTGCGTCAGACTTTTCCGGATTCGGTAGCGAAATAACGGGGCTTCGCAAACAGCTTCGCTTGGGCAGCGTCGAGTTGTTCGACAGCTTTCCGCCTTATGGCGCCTGGTTCCGCCGGCGTTTCGGCATCGAGAACGATCAGGCACTGGAGCTGTTCCACCAGACGGTATCCCTCAAGTCTATCGGCAACCTGACCGACTTCGTGCGTAGCCACATGCTCGAACCCTTTGACGTGGCGCCGCGTATCACTGCCCTGATCAGCCACTTCGAGGATCTCAACCGGGCGCACGAGGCGGTGCTCAAGGCCAAACGCCAGGTGGAGATGCTGACGCCTCTGGTGGCCGATTGCGAGCGGCATCAGGAGTTGGCGCAGACGGCGGATAATCTGCGCGCTTGCCGTGATGCCCTGCGGCCATGGTTTGCCACCCTGAAACTTGATCTGCTGGAGAAACGACTCACCTCGCTGAATGAGGAGTTGACCAGGCACCAAGTCGCCATCGAGCGGCTGGAGGAGCTACGTCGTACCCAGCAGGGCCAGGAGCGTGAACTGCGCCGAACCATCGCGGAAAATGGGGGTGACCGTATTGAAAGCATCGGTCAGGAAATTCTGCAAAAACAGGATGAACTGGAACGTAGGAAGCTGAAAGCATCTCGCTATGAGGAATTGGTACGCGCCTTGGGGCAATCCCCCGCCGCGACCGAAGAAGAATTTCTGCGTCAACAGTCTGAAGCCGCCAGGTGGCGCAAAACGACAGAAGATGCCGAAATCCGTACCCAGAACGAGCTCAATGAAACAGGTGTTTTATTCAAGCAGGGAAAAGATGAATACGAGCAGCTGCAATCGGAAATCACCGGGCTGAAGGCCAGGGTCAGCAATATCGACGAAAAACAGATTGCCATGCGACGGACCCTTTGTCAGGCGCTGAATCTGGCAGAAGACGAGATGCCGTTTGCCGGTGAATTGCTACAGGTACGCGAGGACGAGCGTGACTGGGAAGGTGCCATCGAAAGGCTGCTGCACGGCTTTGGCTTGTCTCTGCTGGTTCCGGATCGGTACTACGCTAAGGTGGCACAGTGGGTTGACCAAACTCACCTGCGCGGTCGGCTGGTTTATTTCCGGGTGCGGGAAGGCGTACGCGGCGAATTGCCTTCGCTTCATCCCGACTCACTGGTGCGTAAGCTGCAAGTTAAGCCCGATTCGCCCTTTTATGACTGGATCGAGAGGGAGGTGGCTCACCGTTTTGATCTGGCCTGCTGCGAAAACCAGGATCAGTTCCGCCGCGAGACCCGTGCCATTACCAAGGCCGGACAGATCAAAGCCCCCGGAGAGCGGCATGAAAAAGATGACCGGCATCGGATAGATGATCGACGGCGCTATGTCCTTGGCTGGAGCAATGTGGAAAAAATCGCGGCGCTGGAGAAAGAGTCCGGGCGGCAGGAAACACACCTTGCCGATCTTGCTAATCGCATCAGCAGGCTGCAGCAGGAACAGTCCGATCTCAAAGAACGGCTTTCGGTCCTCTCGAAGCTGGGGGAATATACCGATTTTCGTGATCTCGACTGGAAACCCGTGGCCGTTGCCATCGAAAGGCTTGCAGCCGAGAAACGTGAGCTGGAAGCGGCCTCCGATCTGCTCAAGACGCTGACGGCACAATTGACTGCGCTCGAAGGGGAGTTGCAAGAAACGGAGATTCAGCTTGATGAACGGAAGGATAAGCGCTCAAAAACCGAGCAAAAGATCATGGCTGCACAAGAACTTCAGCAACAGGCGATAGCGCTTCTGGCGGAAGCAACGGATGCTATTCGCCTGCGTTTTCCGCTTCTGGAAACGATGCGTGAGGAGGCGCTTGGCGGTCAGATGCTGACGGTTGAATCCTGTGATAATCGTGAGCGCGACATGCGTGAATGGTTGCAGGCGAAAATTGATGCCGAGGACCGCAAACTCAGCCGTCTGTCCGAAAAAATCGTCAAGGCCATGGCTGAGTACAAAGGGACCTACAAGCTGGAAACATCGGAGGTCGATGCCAACCTGGCTGCCGCTCCCGAATACAGGTCGATGCTGGATCAACTGCAGGCCGATGACCTGCCCCGGTTTGAAGGACGCTTCAAAGAACTCCTGAACGAGAACACCATCCGGGAGGTGGCGAACTTTCAATCCCAGCTGGCACGCGAACGGGAAACCATCAAGGAGCGTATCGCCCAGATCAACGAGTCGCTCACCCAGATTGATTACAACCCGGGCCGTTATATCCGTCTCGAAGCACAGATGAATCTCGATGCCGATATCCGTGATTTTCAGACCGAGTTGCGTACCTGTACCGAAGGTGCGCTCACCGGCTCAGAGGATGCGCAGTACTCGGAGGCCAAATTCCTCCAGGTGAAGCGGATTATCGAGCGGTTTAGGGGCCGGGATGAACACTCGGATATGGATCGGCGCTGGACGGCCAAGGTGACCGATGTGCGCAACTGGTTCGTATTCGCCGCCAGCGAGCGCTGGCGTGAAGACAACACCGAGCATGAACACTATGCGGATTCCGGCGGAAAGTCAGGCGGCCAGAAGGAGAAGCTCGCCTACACCGTCCTTGCCGCCAGCCTGGCGTATCAATTTGGTCTGGAATGGGGGGCAGTGCGCTCCCGTTCCTTCCGTTTTGTGGTCATCGATGAGGCGTTTGGGCGCGGCTCCGATGAATCGGCCCAGTATGGCTTGCAGTTGTTCGCGCAGCTCAATCTGCAACTGCTGATCGTCACGCCGTTGCAGAAAATCCATATCATCGAGCCTTACGTTGCCAGTGTCGGGTTTGTGCACAATGCGGATGGCCGTAACTCCGTCCTGCGCAACCTGAGTATTGAGGAATATCGAGCCGAAAAACAAAGGATGCAAGGATGACCTGGACGACCCCGGCTGATGTGAAAAATCAGGTGCAAAAGCTTTGGGATCGCGGTTTGCTGCTCGCCTCAATGACTGGCGGAGAGTCGCTCTTCCCTCGGCGCATGACTCTCAAAGGCCCTGACTCTCGGGAACTGAGCGAACGCTTCCCCGAGGTACGGGATTGGATCGGCCAATTATCCGCTGCCGCAGGTCCTTATCGAATTGAATGGCGTAGCGTCAATCACCGTGTTCTTGGCAACAATGAAATCCCGGCGGCAATCTGGATCGACCAGCTGTCGGATGCGCTTGGCTTGATTGGCAAGCGCCGAGCGGCGGAGCGGTTCGCGGCGCTGGTTGAACTGACCAGATACAAACAACCTGGATTACTTCCCTGGCTGTCAAAACGGCCGCTGCGTGCCCTGGAGTTGGCCGAAGACTGGCCACGACTACTGGAAATTGTCGGCTGGTTGCTGAAACATCCCCGGCCCGCGATCTATCTGCGTCAGATCGACCTACCCGGCGTCCATACCAAACTGATCGAAGGACATCGTGGCGTGCTGGCGGAACTGCTCGATCTCGTGCTGCCGCAGGACTTTATTGATGGAGCTTACACGGGTATCGGCGGGTTTTGTCGTCGTTACGGTTTTCTTGACAAACCGCCACGGGTGCGATTTCGGGTTCTGGACCCGAAAGTCCGTCTTCTACCAGTGGAAGCCGATCAGGATCTCACCCTGACACAGTCAGCCTTCGCCTCACTTGATTTGCCGGTATCGAAAGTGTTCATCACCGAAAATGAGATCAACTTTCTGGCGTTTCCGGAGGTTCCTGATTCGCTGGTGATCTTTGGGGCAGGGTACGGATTTGACAATCTCGCCGCCGCCCCCTGGCTGCACGAAAAAGAAATCCACTATTGGGGGGACATCGATACTCACGGCTTTGCCATCCTCAATCAATTGCGCGGGTTCTTGCCTCATGTCGTTTCTTTTCTGATGGATCAACAGACACTCCTTGCCCATAAGGCACTATGGGGAGTTGAAAGGCAACCTGAAACAGGGACTCTTGCGCGGTTGAACGCCGAGGAACGCGCACTTTACGATCAATTGCGCCAGAACCATTGGGGAGAACGAGTTCGTTTGGAGCAGGAGAGGATTGGGTTCGACTTTCTGCGAGAGGCGCTTCGAGGGTTATAGACCGCAACTGTCAAGGAATACTTGACAGTCTAGTGGTTCAATGATATCGGACACCGATTTAGGTGGTACAGTCGCCACCGAAGGAGAGGGAGTTATGGTCATTTCTGGTGTACGGACTCTGGCGGCATTCCTGTCTGACTGATCCTGTGAGGCTGTAAACCAAATTGTGTAACTGCCCACGACTGAGTAACATTTTCAAAAGGATACCATCGTGGGTACGCAATTGGACCAAGAAAAACTCAAAGCCATGGCGGCCGAGCTGACCCAGAACGGTATCGCCTGGGAAGAACCGACCGCTCCTGCGCCCATTCCCGCCCCAACCGAATCCGCACCAGCTCAAACCCATTTCACCACCGGCGACAAGATCGCCCTGTTCCGCCGTCTGTTCCGTGGGCGCGCAGATGTCTACCCGCAACGCTGGGAGTCGGCCAAGGGAACGTCCGGCTATTCACCGGCCTGCGGTAACGAGTGGAAGCCCATGATCGGGTGGGATTCGCCGATCGCGCCACTGCGCCGAACCGCACGCCGGTGCAGCGCCATCATGATCAGCGGCATCACCGCCAGCCAGCCCCAGTAGAGCCAGTGCGGCAGTACGAAACCAAAGCCTTCGAGACCGGACATCTTCTACCTCGATACAGACAGGAGGGTTACCGAAGCGCGGCGGACGCCGCACTCCGACTGCCGGAAAGCGCTGCCCGGACGGTGGCGGCCAGCGTACCGACGCCGACCGTACCGCCCTGCTACCGCGTCAGCGGTATGCGGCGATGTCTTCCTCGGTGATGTAGCCGACGGTATCGTTCATCAGGTATTTGAGGTGGATGTC
The DNA here is from genome assembly GCA_030602245.1 of Marinobacterium sp. GTDB lineage: Bacteria > Pseudomonadota > Gammaproteobacteria > Pseudomonadales > Balneatricaceae > Marinobacterium_D. The sequence continues at coordinate 44,539 of JAUWAC010000014.1, read as the reverse complement.
AAAGATCGCGCGGGCATCATCGTCCTTGTTGGCCCAGCGGAACCAGACCGGAATGGCCGCCTTACGGAAACGCTGCAGGTCTTCCTGCGACAGGCGCGACACCGTATCGCCAGCTGCCTTGAACTTCTCCATCGCCTCCACGTTGCGCTTCTGGATCGTCAGGTAATGGCGCATCGAGTAATTGGCCACCTGCTCCTCGACCAGCGTCTGCAGCTTCGGATCCAGATTGTTCCACGCCCGCATGTTGACGGTGAGGTCCATCAGGTCCACCGGCTGGTAGATCGACATCACCCCCGGCGGCCCGAACAGGATGTAATCGGTCACCTGCGAGAAGCCCAGTTCCCAGTTCACCGCCGGGCCGACGTAGTCGGCGGCATCGATGGTGCCTTTTTCCAGCGCCGGGAAGATATCGGAGCCCGGCAGCGACACGGTCGACACGCCAAACTCCTGGAACACCTCGGCCACCATGCCGCCGGGCAGACGGATCTTCATCCCCTTGAGATCGTCCAGACTGCTGACCGGGCGCTTGGAGTGGATGATGTTGGCGTCATGCTGAATCGGGCCGACGTAGAACAGACCGAACTTGCGATAGATCTCGCGGGTTTTCTCCAGCATGCCCATGGCGTAGAACAGCGTATCCCACTGATGGGGCTGGTCCGGGCCTGCCGGGTAGGAGGAGAGCTCCGGGCAGCGAGCGGGGTAAGCGTTGTCGAGCCCCGCCGATTCGTCCAGACAGACCGCAACTGGTCGGACCAGTTTTTTGTCGGCGTCTGTGGACGCTCGCGCCGCCATGGCCGATATTTAGTCAGGCCAGGGCCATCGGCCCGACTGGATCTCGATAACAACAACAACTGGTCCAACCAGCAGGCAAGATGACTAACCGACCCGTACTCTCGACCGCACAGTCGATCGCCGCCCATCTGGAACAGATGATCCTCGACGGTTCGCTGGCACCAGAGCGGCGCATCCCCTCCGAGCGCCAGCTGTCGGCGCGTCTGGGTGTTTCCCGCGCCATCATTCGCGAAGCGCTGCACGAACTGCACGGCCGCGGTCTGATCGAAACCCGCCACGGCAAAGGTTCCTTCGTCAGCTGCGTGGTGCCGCCGCTGGAACCGGACAGCGCCCTGCTGCAAGCGTTTTCCGGCCACCCGCGCACGCTGTACAACCTGTTCGAAGTGCGTGAACAGCTCGAGGGGCAGGCCGCCGCGCTGGCGGCCGAACGTGCCACCGAGGCGGACCAGTACCGCATCCGCAAGGCGTTCGAGGCGATGGAAGCGGCGGACCCGTTAACCAACGCCGATCTCGACCATGCCTTTCACCTTGCCATCGTCGAAGCCTCCCACAACCCAGTACTGGTGCACGTACTCAACAGTCTCAAGGGGCTGATGCTGAACTCGGTACAGGCCGCCGTCGCCAACCTGAGTCCGCGCAAGGCGTTCAAGCAGCAGATCGACAAGCATCATCGCCAGATCTACCACGCCGTGATCAGCCGGCAGGCGCGCTGGGCGCGCAAGGCCGCGATGGCACATGTGCGTCATGTCAGCGATTCCCTGCGTCTGATCGAGGCGCAGGAGCAGCACCTGATCCGGACCGCACTGGACGATGCCCCCGCTGTCGCCAATGCACAGGCCGGCTGACGCCGCCAGCACTCGAAGCCGGGACGGTGGCGCAGTACACTGAAGGGATCTGTATGAGATGAGCGAGACCTCGATGGCCCTGATTCAGACCGTGGCGGCCAATACCCGGGGACGCGACTTCGTCGTCGGCGATATTCATGGCTGGCTCGAGCCGCTGCAGGCCGAGCTGGATGCGGTGTGCTTCGATCCGGCGGTGGATCGACTGTTTTCCGTCGGCGACCTGATCGACCGCGGCCCCGACTCGGAGCAGTGTCTGTTGCTGACCCGCGAGCCCTGGTTCTTTGCCGTGCGCGGCAACCATGAGCAGATCATGTTCAACTGGCTTAACGACCCCGACAGCGTCAACACCGACGACTGGCTGCGCTACGGCGGCCGTGCCTGGCTGGATCCGGGGCCGGAGCACTACTTCTGGCGCAATCCGCAGATGCGCCGGTTTGCCGAGCAGCTCGATCGCGAGATGCCCTGGGTGATCGAGCTGGCGCTCTGTGATGGCCGCCGCGTCGGCATCAGCCACAGCAGCATTCCGGTCGATGACTGGCTGGACCTGAAGCTGCGCCTGCCGCATGAGCCGGCGCTGCGCGAAGCCCTGATCTGGGATCGGCCGGTCAGGCAGCCGACCTTTCGGCATCAGGTCGAGGGCATCGACCTGACGGTACACGGCCACGTGATCCTGCCGCAGGTACAGAAACGCGGCAACGGCATCTACATCGATACCGGTGCCGCGTTGTTCGGCGAGAATGCCCGCGCGGACGGCCACTGTCCCCACCCGCGCATCAGTGCGATCGCGGTCGAGGAACTGTTCCTGATCAGCGAGAACTACCTGCTGGCCTGAGCGCGTTCGGCCACATCGGCGGCCTGCGTGGCGTTGAGCATGTTCTGCTCGCGCTGCGCCCGCTTCTCCTGACGGTACAGCAGGATACCGGCGATCAGCACCGCCACGCTGACACAGAGCACGATGATCGTCGCCAGCGCGTTGATCTCGGGGCTGACGCCCAGACGCACGCTGGAGTAGACCACCATTGGCAACGTCGTCGCCCCGGGACCGGAGACAAAGCTCGCCACCACCAGATCATCCAGCGACAGCGTAAACGCCAGCAGCCAGCCGGCCATCAGTGCCGGCGCAATCAGCGGCAGGGTGATGGTGAAGAACACCTTGACCGGACGCGCACCCAGGTCCAGAGCGGCCTCCTCCAGCGACTGATCCATATGCGCCAGCCGACTCTGCACGATGACCGTGACATAGGCCATGGCGAAGGTCATGTGCGCTATCGTGATCGTTGTCTGTCCGCGCCCTGAAGGCCAGCCGATCGTCTCCTGCATCGCCACGAACAGCAGCAGCAGCGACAGGCCGATAATCACCTCCGGCATGACCAGCGGTGCGGTCACCATCACCTGCAGCGAACCGCGGCCACGGAAACGGCGAAACCGCACCAGCGCCATCGCCGCCAGCGTGCCCAGTATCACGGCCCCGGTGGCGGTGCTGGCCGCGATCTTGACGCTGAGCCAGGCGGCACCGAGCAGCTGATCGTTCTGCAGCAGCTCGCCATACCACTTGGTGCTGAAGCCGGCCCAGACCGTGACCAGGCGGCTTTCGTTGAACGAGTAGACGATCAGACTCAGGATCGGCCCGTACAGAAACGCGTAACCGAACACCAGGAACGTCAACAGCAGCGGAAAACGGCGTTTCATCGCCTGTTGTCTCCTGCTCATGGCTGCTCCTCCCCGGCCTTCTGCTCGAAGTGACGCAGCGCCACGAACGGCACGATCAGCACCACCAGCAGCACCGCCGCCAGTGACGAGGCCAGCGGCCAGTCCTTGTTGCTGAAGAACTCGGTCCACATCAGCTTGCCGATCATCAGCGTATCGGGGCCGCCGAGCAGATCCGGTATCACGAACTCACCCACCACCGGGATGAACACCAGCATGCCACCGGCGATAACACCGGGCAGCGACAGCGGCAGCGTAATCAGCAGAAACTGCTTCCACGGCCGGCAGCCGAGATCCGCGGCCGCCTCGAGCAGCGTCAGATCAAGCCGGATCAGGGTCGCGTACAGCGGCAGTACAACAAACGGCAGGTAGCTGTAGACGATGCCGATGTAGACCGCCAGCGGCGTATGCAGAATCTCCAGTGGCTGATCGATCAACCCGGTCCAGAGCAGGAAGTTGTTCAGCAGCCCGTTGCCCTTGAGGATGCCGATCCAGGCGTAGACGCGGATCAGAAACGAGGTCCAGAACGGCAGGATCACCAGCATCAGCAGCGGCAGGCGCCAGTGGCTGGGCGCCCGCGCGATCGCATAGGCCATCGGGTAGCCAAGCAGCAGACAGACCAGCGTCGACACCGCGGCGATCTGGATCGAGCCGAACAGCGCGCCGCGATAGAGCGGGTCGTCCCACAGCAGCACATAGTTGCCGAAGTTCAGCGAAATCGACACCAGACCGTCACCGATCACCTCGATCAGGTCGGTATACGGCGGCTGGGCCAGTGCCGGCTCCGCCAGACTGATCTTGAGGACGAACAGGAACGGCAGCAGGAAGAACAGCCCGAGCCAGAACCAGGGCACGCCGATGATCAGACCGCGCCCCTTCAGACGCGACAGCAGCGGCATGGCACGGCGCCCCGCGTCCCAGGCGGTAAACGGGAACCGCTTCATTGCTCCAGCACCCCACAGCTGTTGGCCGGCCAGCCCAGCTCCACCTCTTCATCCCAGGTCAGCGGCTGTTCGGCCAGCGCCTGAATGTTGGACTGCGTGAACTGGATCCGTTTACCGGTCGGCAGCTCGACATGATAAATGGAGACATCGCCCAGATAGGCGATCTCCTTGATGACCCCACGCAGACGGTTGGGCAGCGACGACTCGGCATTCTGCAAGCGCACTTTTTCCGGCCGCACCGCCAGCGTTACCGGCGTGCCGGCGATCAGCGGATGGCTGTGAATCACCTCCAGATCGATACCGGCTTCCTCGCTGCGCACCAGCACCCGGTTGTCCTCCTGACTCAGCACGAAGCCTTCGAGCAGGTTCACCGAACCGATGAAGTCGGCGGCATAACGCGACGCCGGATATTCATACAGCCGGCGCGGCGGATCGACCTGTTCGACACGTCCGTCACGCATCAGCGCGATGCGGCTGGACATGGTCATCGCCTCTTCCTGGTCATGGGTGACGACGATAAAGGTGATCCCCAGGCGCTCCTGAATGTTGACCAGCTCGAACTGGGTCTGTTCGCGCAGTTTCTTGTCCAGCGCGCCGAGCGGTTCATCGAGCAGCAGGATTTTCGGATGCTTGGCCAGCGCCCGTGCCAGCGCCACGCGCTGACGCTGACCGCCGGAGAGCTGGTGCGGCTTGCGCGACGCCAGCTTTTCGATCTGCACCAACGACAGCATTTCGGCCACGCGGGTCTCGCGCTCCGCTTTGGGCATCCCCTCCTGCTTGAGACCAAACGCGATGTTGTCTGCCACGTTCATGTGGGGAAACAGCGCGTAGGACTGAAACATCATGTTGACCGAGCGCTCGTAGGGCGCCACGGCCGTCATATCCTGGCCATCGATGAAGATGCGTCCCTCGGTGGGAATCTCAAAGCCGGCCAGCATACGCAGCAGCGTGGTCTTGCCGCAGCCGGACGGTCCCAGCAGCGAGAAGAATTCGCCGGCATGGATATGCAGACTGACGTCATCGACGGCGTAGAAATCGCCGAACCGTTTGCTGACGTTCTCGATACGGATGATCGGCTCGCCTTCGGGCGCCTGCCACGGCTCCTCGGGCTTGAAGATGCGCGGATTGGGCATGGATTGAACTGTACTCACAATGACAGCCCCCGGCAGGGCCGGGGGCTTGGGAGGCAATAAACCGGATGTTGTCGACCGCTTACTGACCGGTCTTCACACGGGTCCAGGCACGGTTCATGTCACGGATTTCACGCTCGCTCGGGGTTTTCAGCACGAGCAGCTTTTCACGGGTTTCAGCCGGCGGATAGATACCGGCATCGGCACGGATCTCGGGGTCGATCAGCGCCTCGGCTGCCGCGTTGGCATTGGCGTAGGCAACGTAATCGGTGATCGGTGCGATCACCGCCGGATCCAGCAGATAGTTGATGAACTGGTGCGCGGCCTCCGGGTTCGGCGCATCCGCCGGAATCACCATCACATCGGTCCAGACCACGGCGCCTTCGGACGGCACCGCATAGGCTACGCTGACGCCGTTATCGGCCTCGTCGGCACGGTCGCGGGCCTGCAGCACATCACCGGAGTAGCCGTGCGCGACACAGATGTCGCCGTTGGCCAGATCGTTGATGTACTGGGAGCTGTGGAAGTAGCGGATATGCGGACGCACGGCGCTGACCACATCGGCCGCCTCGGCCACCGCGTCACGGCTGAAGTCGTCGACCGGCTTGCCGAGATAGGCACGGGCCGCAACGAATACTTCGGTGGCATCATCCATCAGTGCCACACCGCACTCGGACAGCTTGGCGACGATCTCCGGATCGAACACCAGACGCCAGGTATCCAGCGGCATGTCGTCACCGAGAATCGCCTTGACCTTGTCCACGTTGTAACCGATACCGGTGGTACCCCACATGTAGGGAACCAAATACTGGTTGCCCGGGTCTATATCGGTCAGTGATTCGAGAATGACCGGATCCAGATTGTCCCACCGATCCAGTTTCGACTTATCCAGTTTCTGATACAGCCCTGCCTGGATGTGACGATCGGCGAAGGGACGTGCGGTCGGGAACACGAGATCGTAACCGCTCTGCCCAGCCAGCAGCTTGGCTTCGGCTACCTCATTGGAATCGTACACGTCGTAGACGACATCGATGCCGGTCTGCTGTTCGAAGTTGGCAACCGTGTCCTCGGCAATATAGTCGGACCAGTTGTACACATGCAGCTCCTGCGCCGACGCCTGAGCCGCGGCGGTCAGCGAGAGTGCGAGGGCGAGTGTCTTGATACGCGGATAAAGCGTTTTCATGCAGTCAGATCTCCAGTCCGATCCTGTCGGCACGGGGCCCGCAACAGATGCGGTGCCAATGGACGCCGCGACAGGAAGCAAGCGTTACGCGGGCCCTCACAATGCATGCCCGCTAACACCAAAATATGAACAAAATCGTTAAAAAACTAAAGCGTTTTTAAAACTGTCAGAGAGAAAAATAGACCGCCCGACAACGGTTGTCACAGGAGTGGCACAGGGCTGTCATCCGTGTGACATCACGCGAGGGTTTAATTGACGCTGAATATAAGAGGATAAATAGAATGCACAGCGAACATCACACCACCCATCAACTGCAACAACTGCTCGAACGCGGTTACTCCGCCGATGATCTGCGCGCGACCCTGAACGCATCGGACGAGCAGGTCGAACGCGCCCTTTCCCGCCATCGGGAAACCATCGCACAGCGCCAGCGTCAGCGCAGCCTGCACAGCCAGGCCACCTACGCGATGCGCCTGCTCGCACGCTGAAATCTGCTCCGGATCATCTTTCGTACATTCAGGCAGTGTTCACCACTTATGCAGTATTTACTCATCCACAGGCCACTTCTAAACTTGGGCGCTGGATGAATCTTTCGCGGCTTTTGGGCCCGACTAAAAAAGCACTGTCAAAGGAAAACACCATGAAAAAAGCGATGATCCTGGCAGCCACAGCTGCCCTGCTGATGCCCGCCGCTGCGATGGCGGAACGTACCGGCGAAGAAATCTACAATGCCAAGTGTTCCGTCTGCCACGTTGCAGGCATCGCGGGTGCACCGAAGTTCGGTGATGCCGCTGCCTGGGCACCGCGTGCCGAGAAAGGCATCGATGGTCTGCTGGCCACTGCCAAGTCCGGCATCAACGCCATGCCGCCGATGGGCACCTGCGTCGACTGCTCTGACACCGAGCTGAAAGCCGCCATCCAGTACATGCTGGACGCTGCCAAGTAAGCCCAGTCGGCTGTAAAAAAACCGCCTCTCGCAGGCGGTTTTTTTATGCTCAGCTGGCGGTATATCCACAGCCCATGGTGATGCCGGTGTGAGATGGAGAAGCAGTGCTCGCTGCATAAAGCGATACAGGCCGTGTGCCTGCAACGATCAGAAGATCTCGCCGGGGCGCAGCTGCTGGCCCTCGGTATCGTCCTCGGGGCGGGATTGCAGCCGTTCCAGCAGCTCCTGATCGTTGCCCTTCTGGATCACGATCTCGACCCGACGATTGCGCGCCCGGTTCTCCGCCGAGTTGTTCGGCACCAGCGGCTTGCTGTCGGCATAGCCTGCGACCTGAAAGCGGGATTCGTCGATGCGCGGGTCGGAAAACAGCTCATGCGCCACCGCCAGCGCGCGCGCCGCTGACAGATCCCAGTTGGACTCGAAACGGGTCCCGGCATAGGGGATGTTATCGGTGTGCCCCTCAATGGAGACGCGGCCGCTCACGCCAAGCAGGACATCACGAATCTTGGCCACGACCGGAATATAGGCGAACTTGAGCTCGGCCGAGCCGGAGTCGAATGACCCCTTCTCCTTGACGCGGATGATCAGCTTGGTGCCTTCGGTTTCCACCTCGACCGCCCCATCGCCGATCTCCTGCGACAGCGCCTGAGCGAACTGCACTGCCTCACGCTGGGCCTGCTCCTGCTGCTCGCGGATCATCTCCTCGAGCCCCTGCAGCTTGTCCTTGACCGTGGCCTCACCCTCCTGCGAGCGCACATCGAGGGTGTTCATATCGTTGTTGATCGTCATCTGCCGCACTTCATTCAGCGGCGTCGGTTCCGGACGGCCGGGACTGAACTCCTGCGCGATGATCGATGTGCCCTTGGGGATATCCTCAACCTTGATCTGGTTCTGTACACCGAAGGCTTCGCGCATGGAGCCGGCCAGCTGCTTGAACTTGAGAACATCCATCTCCGAGAACGACAGCAGCAGCACGAAGAAACACATCAGCAGCGACATGAGGTCGGAGAAGGTGGCCATCCAGGCCGGTGCGCCCGGCGGCGGGCATTTGCATTTTTTCTGCGGCTCGTCGCTCATTCAACCCTCTCAGGCTTCCGCCTGTTCGCGCTTCTTCTCGGGCAGGTAGTTGCGCAGCATCTGCTCGATCACGCGCGGGTTCTGGCCCGCCTGAATCGCCAGCAGCCCGTCGATGATCAAGGCCTGGTTGAGCGCTTCTTCATCCTTGCGGTTTTCCAGCTTGTCGGCGATCGGCAGTGCAATGATCGTTGCCATCATCACGCCGTACAGCGTCGTCAGCAGCGCCACCGCCATCGCCGGACCGATCGACTTGGGGTCGGACATGTTGGACAGCATCTGTACCAGACCGACCAGTGTCCCGATCATGCCCATCGCCGGGCCGACATCACCGATCGCCTTGAAGATTTTGGCACCGAATTCGTGCCGCTCGGTGGTCAGATCGGCTTCCTTGTGCAGCAGCGCCTTGACCACTTCCGGGTCGTGGCCATCCACCAGCAGCTGGATACCGCGCTGCATGAAGGGGCTGGATACCTCTTTCTCCTCCAGCGACAGCAGACCGCCCTTGCGCGCCGCATCGGCCAGCTCGACCGTTTCGGCAATAATCTCTTCCGGCAGTACCGACTTGTACATGAACGCCTTGGCCGCCACCTTGCCGGCGGCGAGGAACTGTCCAAGGGTGAATTTGATCAGCACGACGAGCAGACTGCCGCCGACGACGATCAGTATCGAGGGTACATTGACGAAAATTCCGACGTCACCGCCCAGCACCATGGCTGCTACAACGATGCCCAGTGCGCCGACTATCCCTACCAGAGTCGCCAGATCCACTAAATACGCTCCCAATACCCTGACTGATAGACCAGGTTCAAACAGATGTACGGCCGATGATACCAGATTTGCTGCACTGTTCACGCATTGTACAAGGTGACTTTCGGCGAATGCAGAGCGCCCACCGCCGCGAAACCCGCGCCTCTCGATTGACCCTCGCGCGGCAGTTGGTTAAGTTGACAGCCCCATTGCCACAACCCCGATCCGACTATGGCCCGCACCCGCAAAACACCCGATTTTGAACAGTCACTGGCGCAGCTGGAAGCCGTCGTCGAGCGCATGGAACAGGGCGACCTGCCGATCGAGGACGCACTGAAAGCGTTCGAGGAAGGTGTTCGGCTGACCCGCGAATGTCAGGGCATCCTCGAGCAGAGCGAGCAGAAGGTTCAGATGCTGATCGAGGAGCAGGGCGAGATGAAAAGCCGCCCGTTCCACGATGACGAGCAGGACGCCTGAACGTGGAACTGACACAACAGCTGGCCCGCTGGGCCGAACGGGTCGAACGCAATCTGGATCTCTACCTGGCCCGCGAATCGAACCTCGAGCCCCGTCTGCTCGACGCGATGCGCTATGCCCTGCTCAATGGCGGCAAGCGCATCCGCCCGGCACTGGTCTACATGAGCTGCGAGCTGTGTGGTGGCACACCTGAGCAGGCAGACCGCGCCGCCGCCGCCATCGAGGCGATCCACAGCTACTCGCTGGTGCATGATGACCTGCCGGCGATGGACGACGACGAGCTGCGCCGCGGCCGTCCCACCTGTCATATCGCATTTGACGAAGCCACCGCGATTCTCGCCGGCGATGCGTTGCAGTGTTTTGCCTTCGAGCTGCTCAGCGAAGCGGACAGCGGGCAGGACGCCAGCACCCAGCTGGCGCTGATGCGTATTCTGGCCACGGCCAGCGGTGCACGCGGCATGGTCGCGGGGCAGGCTTTCGACCTGACCCATGTCGGCAAAGCGCTGACACTGTCGCAGCTGCAGGCGATGCATGCGCACAAGACCGGCCGCCTGATCACCGCGGCGCTGCTGCTCGGTGCCACGGCGGCGGGCTGCCGCGATGACGCCACGCTGGAGCGGCTGGAGCGCTTTGGCGACCTGATCGGCCTCGCCTTTCAGGTAAAGGACGATTTGCTCGATATCGAGGGCGATACCCTGACGCTGGGCAAACCTCAGGGGTCCGACGTCGCACAGAACAAGCCGACCTACCCGGCACTGCTCGGTCTCGACGGCGCCCGCAGCCGTCTGCGCCAGCTGCACGAGGATGCGCTGACCGCACTGGCACCGTTCGGCGATCGCGCCGCCGCGTTGAACGCCCTGGCCACCTTTATCGTCACCCGCGATCACTGATGCATACACAACTGCCGACCGACCGTCCCGCGATACCGCTGCTGGAAACGATCAACTCGCCGGCGGACCTGCGCCGTCTCGGCGTCGAGCGTCTGCCTCAGCTGGCCGAAGAGCTGCGCAGCTGGCTGCTTTACAGCGTCGGGCGCACCGGTGGCCATTTCGGCGCGGGACTCGGGGTCGTCGAGCTGACGATCGCACTGCATTACCTGCTCGATACGCCGCGCGACCACCTGATCTGGGACGTGGGTCATCAGTGCTACCCGCACAAGATCCTGACCGGCCGGCGTGAACAGATGCTGACGATGCGTCAGGCCGACGGACTGGCGCCGTTTCCAAAGCGGGACGAAAGCGAATACGACTGCTTCGGCACCGGTCACTCCAGCACCTCGATCAGCGCCGCGCTCGGCATGGCGCTGGCCAGCCGCCTGCGCGGCGAATCGCGCCGCAGCGTCGCGGTGATCGGCGATGGTGCCATGACCGCCGGCATGGCGTTCGAGGCGCTGAGCCACGCCGCCCACACCGGTGCCGACCTGCTGGTGATCCTCAACGACAACGACATGTCGATCTCCCCCAACGAAGGCGGGCTGGCCAGCTATCTGGCACGTGAGCTGCGCTCGGGATCAAGCGCGCCGGCCCTCGATGGCAGCACCACCGGCGCCCTGTTCGGCGCGCTGAAATTCGCCTATCAGGGCCCGGTGGACGGGCACGATTTCGACCGTCTGCTGCCGGCGCTGCAACAGGCACTGAGCCAGCCCGGCCCGCAGTTCCTGCATCTGATGACACGCAAGGGCAAAGGCTTCGAGCCCGCCGAATCAGACCCGGTGGGCTATCACGCGATCACCAAGATCGAGCCGCTGGATGCCCCGGCGAAGCCGAAAAAACCCAAATTCTGCAATATCTTCGGCCGCTGGCTGTGCGACACCGCCGCCGTCGACGAGCGCCTGGTCGGCATCACCCCGGCGATGCGTGAAGGCTCCGATCTGGTGGCATTCTCCGAGCAGTATCCGCAGCGCTACTTTGACGTCGCGATCGCCGAGCAGCACGCGGCCACGCTGGCCGCCGGCTTTGCCTGCCAGCAGATGAAACCGGTACTGGCGATCTACTCCACCTTCCTGCAACGCGCCTACGACCAGCTGGTGCACGATATCGCGATTCAGGATCTGGACGTGCTGCTGGCCGTGGATCGGGCCGGCCTCGTCGGCGAGGATGGCGCCACCCACGCGGGCCTGTTCGATATCGCCTACCTGCGCTGCCTGCCGGGCATGATGCTGATGACGCCGTCCGATGAGCAGGAGCTCTACCGCCTGCTCAAGACCGGCTACGACTATGCCGGCCCGGCGGCGGTACGCTACCCGCGGGGCAGCGGCAGCGGCGTCGAGATCGACCCGACACTGCCGGCGCTGGAGCCGGGTCGGGGCCGGCTGTTACGGGAAGGGCGCCGGGCGGCGATCCTGAACTTCGGGCCGCTGCTGCCGCAGGCACGCGAAGCCGCCGACGCGCTCGATCTGACGCTGGCCGATATGCGCTTTGTCAAACCGCTGGATACGGCCCTGCTCGATCGACTGGCCCGGTCCCACGGTCTGCTGGTCACACTGGAGGATCACGCCGTGCAGGGCGGTGCCGGCTCGGCGGTAGCGGAGTACCTGAGCCGCCGTGAACGGCCGGTACGGATTGCGCATCTGGGCGTGCCGGATCGCTGGATCGAGCACGACTCGCGTGCCGGTCAACTGCAGGCGTGCGGACTGGATGCGAAGGGGATTCGTGCCGCCATCGAGGCACGGCTGAAACACTGACGCAGGCGCCTCAGCCCCGCCTCCAGATCATCGACGGGCGGGGCCGGACTCACGCGGCGTCAGGCATCATCGTCCTGAAAGTGGACTTCACGCATCATGTGGCCGAGCTTGCCCATCTTGGTCTGCAGGTAGTGCTCGTTGTGGCTGTTCTTGCCCACCTGCAGCGGCTCACGGCTGGCCACGTTGAGGCCATACTGCTCCAGTGCCTTCACCTTACGCGGGTTATTGGTCATCAGCTTCAGCGAGCGCACGCCCAGATGCTTGAGCATCGGCAGGCACATGCTGTAGTCGCGCAGGTCGGCGGCAAAGCCAAGCTTCTCGTTGGCTTCGACGGTGTCGGCCCCCTGATCCTGCAGATGGTAGGCGCGAATCTTGTTGAGCAGCCCGATACCGCGCCCTTCCTGACGCAGGTAGAGCAGCACGCCGCGCCCCTCTTCGGCGATCCGCTTCAGCGCTTCCTGCAGCTGGAAGCCGCAGTCACAGCGCAGACTGAACAGCGCATCGCCGGTCAGACACTCGGAGTGGATCCGGCCCAGCACCGGCTCTTCGGTATCCACATCGCCGAACACCAGCGCCACATGCTCCTTGCCGGTGGTCTTGTCCTCGAACCCGACCATCGTGAAGACGCCCCAGGGGGTCGGCAGCCTCGAATCGGCAACATACTGAACGGTCACTGTTTACACCTCTCATGGACGGCCCGATCCGGGGGGCCGTCAACCCGCTCGCAGCGGGCCTTGTTGTATAGAATAGCGCTCAACCCAGCAGCCACCTGACCAGCTGCAGTATGATCAGCGCGAACACACCGGCGATCAGGTCATCAAGCATGATCCCCAGCCCCCCGTGTACGCGCCGATCGATCCAGCGGATCGGCCAGGGCTTGAGAATATCGAAGATCCGGAACAGCACGAAGCCGGCCAGCGCCCACAACGGCGTCACCGGCAGCGCAATCATCGTCACCCAGTAACCGACGAATTCATCCCAGACGATACCGCCGTGGTCATGCACGCCGAGATCATCCGACGTGCGCTGGCAGAGCCAGCAACCCAGCGCAAATGCGGCCAGCAGCAGCGCCAGATAGGTCAGCAGCGGCAGTTGCGCCAGCCCGTACCAGAGCGGTATTGCGGCCAGGGTGCCCACCGTGCCCGGTGCCCAGGGCGACGCCCCGCTGCCCAGACCAAAGGCGAGGAAATGGATCGGGTTACGCCATACCGACGCCGGAGCCCGGTTCACCTGTCACCTCCGAAATGATCATAGCCGTGCGCACTGACCGGCAGCGGCTTACCCTCGCTGCAGACCTCGACCCGGGGCTCGCCACGGCGCATCTGCCCGATACAGGTCAGCGCGATGCCCTGCTCCGCCGCCAGCGCCAGACAGCGCGCCAGCGCGGCGGGCGGGGCGGTGACACACAGCTCGAAATCCTCACCGCCGCTGAGCGCCCACTCCCGCGCCCGACGCGGGCCGGCATAGTCGATCAGCGCCGGCGACAGCGGCAGGCGCTCCAGCTCGATCTGCGCCGCCAGGCCACTTTGCGCACAGATGTGGCCCAGATCCGCCAGCAGGCCATCAGAGATATCGATACCCGCGTGCAGCTCGGGCGCCAGCGCCTGCGCCAGTCCGATGCGCGGTTCGGGAGAGAAGAAGCGATCCAGCAGGAAACGGGTCGATTCCGTCGCCGCTGCCTGATCCTGCTGCACCTGCAGGCCGCCGCGACTGTCGCCGAGCGTGCCGCTGACCAGAATCAGATCACCATCGCGAGCGCCGTCGCGGCGCAGTGCCCGTTGCGGCGCGACCCAGCCGTGCGCCTGCGCCGTCAGCGTCAGCTGGCCCCGGGTGGTATCACCGCCCACCAGCACGATGCCCAGCTCGGCCGCACGTTCGGCCAGCGCGTGCGCAAACGGCTCGAGCCAGTCCGGTTCCGCCGCCGGCAGCGTCAGCGCCAGTGTGAACCAGGCCGGCGTGGCCCCCATACCGGCCAGATCGCTGACCACGGCACCGAGCAGGCGACGCGCAATGCGTGCCGGATCACTGCCCGGCAGAAAGTGTACACCTTCGACAAGGGTGTCGATCGACACCGCCAGCAGCGCATCGCCGCCGGGCGGGCGCAACAGCGCGCAATCGTCACCGATACCGACGACAACGTCGTCGCGACGCCCTGCCCGTTCGGCAAAATAGCGCCGGATCAGCTCGAACTCACCCACCGCTCAGACTCAGCGTCGTGTTGCCACTTCGGCCGCGCGCACTTTCTGCGCCACCTTGTCCAGTACGCCGTTGACGTAACGGTGGCTGTCGGTGGCACCGAACACTTTGGCCAGCTCGACGCTCTCGTTGATCGCGACGCGGTAGGGCACCTCGATACGATGCATCAGCTCAAAGCTGCCGATGCGCAGCACACTGATCTCGACCGGGTCCAGATCATCGATATTGCGATCCAGATAGGGCGAGAAGGTCAGATCCAGTTCGGCGCGCGCCTCAACAACCCCGCGCAGCAGCTGGCTGAACAACTGCACGTCCGCATCGCTCATGTCCTGATTGACGCGGAACTGCGCCTCGATCTCATTGACCGGCTGACGCGCCATCTGCCACTGATACAGTGCCTGCAACGCCAGCTGACGCGCCTTGCGCCGCTGTTCGGTCAGCGACGGCTTGCGGCTTTTCTTGCTCTGGTTCGGGTTTGAACTGGGGGTGTCGCTCATCTTCAGACCTCAAGCTGACGCAGAAGGCTGACCATCTCCAGCGCGGAGAGTGCAGCTTCAGCTCCCTTGTTGCCGGCCTTGGTGCCTGAGCGCTCGATCGCCTGCTCGATGCTGTTGACGGTCAGGATGCCGTTGGCAACCGGAATGCCGTACTCGAGCGACACCTGCGCGATGCCCTTGGAGCTCTCGGCGGAAACGTACTCGAAGTGCGGAGTGCCGCCACGGATCACGGCGCCGAGCGCGATGATCGCATCGTCCTGCTTCTGCGCCGCCACGCGCTGAGCGGCCAGCGGCATCTCGAACGCACCCGGAACACGGATGATGCGGATGTTTTCCTCTTTCACGCCGTGGCGCTTGAGGGCATCCAGTGCGCCTTCGAGCAGGCTCTCGACGACAAAGGAATTGAAACGACCCACGAGGATCGCGTATTTACCGTCGGCGCTGACGAAGTCGCCTTCATAGACTTTTACTGTCATGGATCTGTCCTGTTTACTCTTCGCAGGAGATATATTCTTCGACCTCGAGATCGAAACCCGAAATCGCGTTGAACTTCATCGGCGAGCTGAGCAGACGCATCTTGCCGACGCCCAGCTGCCGCAGAATCTGTGACCCGGTACCGACCTGCAGGTAGGCACCGGATGCGCTGACCTTGACCTTGGAGCGCGTCGGCGCCTTGCGCGTCAGCTCACTGACCGCATCCCCCAGGTCGACACGCCGACCGGAATCGATCAGCAGCACCACACCCTTGCCCTCCTGGGCCACCCGCTCCAGCGCGCGGCGCATGGTCCATTTCTTTTCTTCACCCGGAACGACACCGACCACGTCGCGCAGCACCTCGGTGCGGATATGCACACGCACCAGCGTCGGCTCATCACGCTTGATGTCGCCCTTGTACAGCGCCAGATGGCTGCAGTTCTGGATCTCGTCGCGGTAGACAGCGTAGTTGAACTCGCCGTACTCCGTCTGCAGCACGCCCTCGTCGCAGCGCTCGACGGTGTGTTCGTTCATCGTGCGGTAGTGGATCAGGTCGGCGATGGTGCCGATCTTGAGGCCGTGCTTGGCGGCAAACTTCTCCAGATCCGGGCGTCGCGCCATGGTGCCGTCTTCGTTCATCACTTCGACGATGACCGAGGCCGGGGTCAGGCCGGCCAGGCGCGCCAGATCACAGCCCGCCTCGGTATGTCCGGCACGGCTCAGCACACCACCCGGCTGCGCCATCAGCGGGAAGATATGGCCCGGCTGTACGATATCTTCCGGCTTCACGTCCGGGCGCACGGCGGTGCGCACGGTGTGCGCCCGGTCCGCCGCGGAAATGCCGGTGGTAACGCCCTCGGCCGCTTCGATCGACAGCGTAAAGTTGGTCGAAAACTGGGCGCCGTTGCTCTGCACCATCAGCGGCAGCTTGAGGCGCTGACAGTGTTCGCGGGTCAACGTCAGGCAGATCAGGCCACGAGCGTTGGTCGCCATGAAGTTGATATCTTCCGGCCGCACCTTTTCCGCGGCGATGACCAGATCGCCTTCGTTCTCGCGATCCTCGTCATCCATCAGGATCACCATTTTGCCCTGACGGATATCTTCGATCAGCTCTTCGGTCGTGTTCATCTGCATACTTTGTACTCCGGCGCGCTAGCGCATGAATCCGGCGGCTGCCAGGCTGGCAAGGGTCAGACCGCCTTCGCTGTGCGGCTCGTCGCGGTCGTTGGCCGCGCCCATCAGCCGCTCCAGGTAGCGTGCAATGATATCCACCTCAAGGTGAACCTGCTGCCCGGTGCGATAGTTATCGATTATGGTTTCCTGTGCCGTGTGCGGCACGATATTGAGCCCGAAACAGTCGCCGTCAACGCTGTTGACCGTCAGGCTGACGCCGTCCACGGTGATCGAGCCCTTGGCGGCGATGTAACGCCTCAGCGCCGCCGGCGCCTGAATGCTCAGACGCACCGAGCGCGCATCGTCGCGCCGCTCGACGATCAGGCCAAGGCCGTCCACGTGACCGGTGACGATGTGGCCACCAAACCGGCTGGTCGGCATCATCGCCTTTTCCAGATTGACCTGCTCGCCCACCGACAGCTGCGCCAGCCGGCTGTGCGCCAGCGTTTCGCGCGACACGTCGGCGACGAAACCATCGCCCGGCAGCTCAACGGCGGTCAGGCAGACGCCGTTGGTGGCGATACTGTCACCGAGTTTGACGTCGGCAAGATCCAGCGTGCCGGTACGCACCCGCAGGCGCATATCCCCCTCGATGATGCGGATATCGGCAATTTCGCCGATCGCTTCAATAATGCCGGTAAACATCAGTCCGATCGCTCCGTATCTGTGGCCGACACACGCCAGGTCAGGCGCAGATCAGCCCCGAGATGGCGCAGTTCGACCAGCTCGAGCGGTACCTGCTGCGCCATGCGTTCCAGCGGCAGCTCCAGCAGCGGGCGCGCAGCACTGCCCAGCAGTTTGGGTGCCATGTAGACAACCAGTTCGTCGACCAGCCCCGCCGCCACGAAGGCCCCGGCCAGCCGCGCGCCGCACTCGACCAGCAACTCGTTGCACTGCTCAGCCTGCGCCAGATATTCAATGACGCCGGCCAGATCGATCCGCTCGCGGTCATCACGCCGCACCACCTCTGCACCGGCGGCGCGCAGAGCAGCGGCCCGGGTTTCATCCTGCGCCAGTGTCACGACCAGCGTCCGCCCCGGTTGCGACAGCAGCTTCGCTGCGGACGGCAGTCGCAGCTGACTGTCGAGCACAACCCGCAGCGGCTGACGCTGCACGATCTGTTCGGCCTGCACGGGGGCAAGGCCCAGCTCATCGGCACGCACGGTCAGGGAAGAGTCATCGTGCAGTACCGAATCGATACCGGTCAGGATCGCCGAGCTGCGCGCACGCAAACGCTGCACGTCGGCCCGGGCCGCCGGCCCCGTGATCCACTGGGATTCGCCACTGGCCATGGCGGTTCGTCCGTCCAGACTCATCGCCAGCTTGAGCCGGACCCAGGGCCGGCCCTGTTCCATCCGCTTGATAAAGCCCGGATTCAGTGCCCGCGCCTGCGCCTCGAGCAGACCGCTGTGAACCTCGACACCGGCGCTGCGCAGCCGCTCCAGCCCGCGTCCGGCCACAGCCGGATTCGGATCGACCATGGCACAGACCATACGCGCGATACCGGCGTTGACCAGCGTATCGGCGCACGGCGGCGTGCGGCCGTGATGGCTGCAGGGTTCCAGCGTGACATAGGCCGTGGCCCCGCGCGCCCGTTCACCCGCCTGCCGCAGCGCATTGACCTCGGCGTGCCCCTCGCCGGCCCGCACATGCCAGCCCTCGCCCACCACGGCGCCATCACGCACCAGCACACAGCCGACGCGCGGGTTGGGGTCAGTGGTATAGAGACCGCGGCGGGCCAGTACGAGGGCTCGTCCCATGTACTGGTGATCGAGATCGGAAAAGACGCTCATGCCTCACTCCTGCCCGTTGCCGTTGCCATCGGCGTTGGCGGAGAGACGCTCGATCTCTTCCTTGAATTCGTTGATGTCCTGAAAACTGCGATAGACGGACGCGAAGCGCACGTAGGCCACCTGATCCAGTTTGCGCAGCTCCGCCATGACAATCTCGCCCACCTCGCGGGAGGGCAGCTCACGCTCACCGGTGGCGCGCAGGCGCAGCTTGATACGGGTCACACAGGCTTCGATCGCCTCCACGCTGACCGGGCGTTTTTCCAGCGCCCGCTGGATGCCGCCACGCAGCTTGGCTTCATCGAACGGCTGCCGGGTACCGTCGGTCTTGATCACCCGCGGCATCACCAGTTCAGCTTCTTCGAAAGTGGTAAAACGTTCGTGGCATTTGACGCATTCACGCCGCCGGCGCACCTGCTGCCCCTCGGCGACCAGTCGCGAGTCGACAACCTTGGTATCACTTGCGCCACAGAAGGGACAATGCATCCTCAGCCTCGATTAAAGAGCGGCGGCCCGAAAGCCGGAAAGAAACAGGCGTCTGTACAGACGACAAACGGGGCGACTTGTCGCCGCCCCGCTATTCTAGGGAGGCCGGATGCAAGTTTCCAGCCTCGGCACGCACTCCGGCGCCCCTGCAGCGGCGCGCCGGCTTCGCCCTCTCCCTTACTTGTACACCGGGAAGCGGGCGCAGATATCCAGCACCTTGCCCTTCACGGTTTCGATGGTCTGCTCGTTCTCGATATCGTCGAGGATGTCGCAGATCCAGTGCGCCAGTTCGGTCACTTCCGCTTCCTTGAAGCCGCGACGGGTCACCGCCGGCGTACCGATACGCAGACCGGAGGTCACGAACGGTGAACGCGGGTCGTTCGGAACCGCA
This sequence comes from Marinobacterium sp., assembly GCA_030602245.1. Classification (GTDB taxonomy): domain Bacteria; phylum Pseudomonadota; class Gammaproteobacteria; order Pseudomonadales; family Balneatricaceae; genus Marinobacterium_D. The sequence continues at coordinate 25,001 of JAUWAC010000014.1, read as the reverse complement.
TTCTTGTTCACGGTGATGTTGGCACGACCCAGCGCCGCATCCGCGTCCTTACCGGTGATGTCCTTCTTGATCAGGTCAACGAGGAACAGGTGATCCTCGGTACCGCCGGACACGATATCGATGCCACGCTCGAGGAAGACCTTGACCATCGCCTGTGCGTTCTTGACCACCTGCGCCTGATACGCCTTCCACTCCGGCTCCAGCGCTTCCTTGAAGCAGACCGCCTTGGCCGCGATGATGTGCATCAGCGGGCCGCCCTGAGATTCCGGGAACACGGCGAAGTTCAGCTTCTTCTGTAGCTCTTCATCGGCACGGGCAGACAGGATCAGGCCGCCACGCGGACCGCCCAGCGTCTTGTGGGTGGTGGTGGTGACAACATCGGCGAACGGCATCGGTGACGGGTACACGCCCGCCGCGACCAGACCGGCGATATGGGCCATGTCGACGAACAGGTAGGCACCGACCTTATCGGCGATCTCACGGAACTTCGCCCAGTCGATGACACGCGAGTAGGCGGAGAAGCCGGCCACGATCATCTTCGGCTTGTGCTCTTCGGCCAGACGCTCGACTTCGGCGTAGTCGATCTCACCTGTTTCCGGGTTCAGCCCGTACTGTACGGCATTGTAGATGCGACCGGAGAAGGAGACGGAGGCACCGTGGGTCAGGTGGCCACCGTGCGCGAGGCTCATGCCGAGAACCGTATCACCCGGCTTGCACAGTGCCATATAGACCGCGGCGTTGGCCTGGGAACCGGAGTGAGGCTGCACGTTGGCGTAGGTCGCGCCGAACAGTTCGCAGGCACGCTCGATCGCCAGATTTTCGACAATATCGACGTACTCACAGCCGCCGTAGTAACGCTTGCCGGGATAGCCTTCCGCATACTTGTTGGTCAGCGCAGAACCCTGCGCTTCCATGACACGCGGGCTGGTGTAGTTCTCGGAAGCGATCAGCTCGATGTGCTCCTCCTGGCGGGTCACCTCGGACTGCATCGCGTCCCAGAGATCCTTGTCGAAGCTGGCGATAGACATATCTTTGCTAAACATTACTGTCCCCTGATTGAGCCACGTCGTCGGCATCTGGCCGGGTTCGCGTTCGCGTTTACACCCGATCTGCCGTGAAAAGGCGAGCATTATAGTCGAAAAAACCGCCGCGGGGCACATGAAAAGCGGTCAGGAAATCTGGAACAGGATTCATGCGACAGCCCTCCGTTGCCGGCGCGCCGCGTCACATCGGCCGCCACTGCCAACGGCCTGATTGCACGCGCTCGAAATGGCTTTCACCGCCCCGGACAGGTAGAATCGGCGCATCCGCATTACCCTTTCCAACCGCAAGACCAGAGGTTCTTCTGGATGGCTCAATACGTGTATACGATGAACCGCGTCGGCAAGGTTGTGCCGCCGAAGCGGGAAATTCTCAAGGACATCTCCCTGTCATTCTTCCCGGGCGCCAAGATCGGCGTACTGGGTCTCAACGGTGCCGGCAAGTCGACCCTGCTGCGCATCATGGCCGGCGTCGATCAGGAGTACACCGGCGAAGCCCGCCCGATGCCGGGTATGAAGGTCGGCTATCTGCCACAGGAGCCGGAGCTGGACGACAGCAAAACGGTCCGCGAAGTGGTTGAAGAAGCCGTTGCCGACGTCAAGGAGGCGCTGGCGGAGCTGGATCAGGTCTACGCCGCCTATGCCGATCCGGACGCCGACTTCGATGAACTGGCCAAAAAGCAGGCCGAGCTCGAGAACCTGATTCAGGCGAAGGACGGCCACAACCTCGATCAGGCACTGGAGCGCGCCGCCGATGCGATGCGTCTGCCGCCGTGGGATGCAAAGGTCGCCCACCTCTCCGGTGGTGAGCGCCGCCGCGTGGCCCTGTGCCGTCTGCTGCTCGACCACCCGGACATGCTGCTGCTGGACGAGCCCACCAACCACCTGGATGCCGAGTCGATCGCATGGCTCGAGCGCTTCCTGCAGGAGTACAACGGTACCGTCGTCGCGATCACCCACGACCGCTACTTCCTCGACAACGCCGCCGGCTGGATCCTCGAGCTCGACCGCGGCCATGGCATCCCCTACGAGGGCAACTACTCCAGCTGGCTGGAGCAGAAGGAGAAGCGCCTCGAGCAGGAAGCCAAGCAGGAAGCCTCTCACCGCAAGGCGATCAAGGCCGAGCTGGAATGGGTGCGTCAGGGTGCCAAGGGCCGTCAGGCCAAGTCCAAGGCGCGTCTGAAGCAGTTCGAAGAGATGAACTCGCGCGAGTTCCAGCAGCGCAACGAGACGCAGGAAATCTACATTCCGCCCGGCCCGCGTCTGGGCGACAAGGTGATCGAACTGCATAACGTGACCAAGACCTACGGCGACAAGCTGCTGTTCGAAAACCTGAGCTTCGCGATTCCGCCCGGTGCCATCGTCGGCATCGTCGGTGCCAACGGCGCCGGCAAATCGACGCTGTTCCGCATGATCACCGGCGAGGAGCAGCCCGATTCCGGTGAGATCGAGATCGGTTCCACCGTGAAGCTGGCGTACGTCAACCAGTCCCGCGAACTCGACGGCAGCAAGACCGTGTTCGAGGAGATCTCCGACGGCCAGGACATCATCACCGTCGGCAACTACCAGACACCGTCACGCGCCTACTGTGGCCGCTTCAACTTCAAGGGTTCCGACCAGCAGAAGTTCGTCAAGGATCTGTCCGGCGGTGAGCGCAACCGTCTGCACATGGCCAAGCTGCTGAAAGAAGGCGGCAACGTGCTGCTGCTCGACGAGCCGACCAACGACCTGGACGTGGAAACCCTGCGCGCACTGGAAGAAGCGCTGCTGGCGTTCCCGGGCTCGGCACTGGTGATCTCGCACGACCGCTGGTTCCTCGACCGTATCTGTACCCACATCATCGGTTACGAGGGCGACTCGCGCGTCGAGTTCTTCGAGGGCAACTACACCGAGTACGCCGAGGACTACAAGCGTCGCTACGGCAAGGATCACCAGCCGGAACGCATCAAGTACCGTCGCATCTCCTGATCGCCCCCGATCACACAACAAAAAGCCGGCGCTCAAGCCGGCTTTTTCGTATCTGCGGGTCTGTTGCGCAGCGGATCAGACCTATCCGGCCACCACCGCCTCGCTCTGATCGGTCTCATCGCCACTGGCAACCGATGCACTGTCGGCCGGCGCCTCCGAGGCCACCACGTAGCGATCACGCCCCTGCGCCTTGGCCTCGTACAGCGCCTCGTCGGCACGGCGCAGCAGATCCGACGGTGTTTCACCATCGGCCAGTGTCGCCACACCGATACTGGTGGTAAAGCCAACCTGCTCACCGGAGGGAATCCGCACCGGCGACAGATGGCACGCGGCCCCGATCTGCTCGGCCATCTCGGCCGCCGCGTCGGGACCGGCGCCGGGCAGAATCACCAGAAACTCCTCACCGCCGAACCGGCCCGCCAGATTACCCTGCCCGGACTTGCCCTTGGGCTGGGTCTGCTGACGCAGGATTTTGGCAAACTGCTTCAGCACGATATCGCCGGCGGCATGACCGTGGTTGTCATTGAAGCTCTTGAACTTGTCCAGATCGAACAGCAGCACCGACAGCGGCCGGCGCTCGCGACGGCACAGGTCCACATCCCCCTCGAGGTGTTCCATCACCTGACGGCGGTTGGCCAGCCCGGTCAGCGCATCGCGCGTCGCCTGCCGGTACAGCCCCAGCAGCATGCTGAGCTGGTTGACCGATGCCCAACCGGCGATGACCGCCAGCACCAGCAGCAGCCAGAGATCATTGATCTCGGCCACCCCGCCAAACTGACCCGCCACCACCTGCGTGGCCAGCTCGATCAGCGTAACCGTGGCGGTGATGACGATCACCTCGACGATGGTCAGCGGGAAGATCGCCTGCATCGCCACGATCATGAACGGGAAGAACTGATAACCCGCCACCGCGTGCTCATAGCCGGCCTGCAGCAGCACCACCTGACTGTAGGTCTGGAAGCCCGACAGAATCAGAATCAGCAGCGCCAGCCGCGCCAGCGAAAACTTCAGATTGTAGGGCTGGCCATACCACGCCAGCAGCGCGATCAGCGCCACACTGCTCGCGACCCGCCCTGCCGCAATCGGGTTCTGTACCGCCGCCGGCAGCAGCAGCTGGTCAACCAGCACCCAGGCGGTCTGCAGCACCGCCAGCAGCAACGTGATCAGGCGCACGCGCTGAAAGATGTGATGGCTTCGCGTCTGGTTGAAATAGCGCGAGTGCCGCGAAACCGAGAGAACATCCAACATTGTCATCATGATCTTCAGCAAGCCTGACCTCATCCATTCGGTGGACTCGAAAAGGTAACGCTATCGAATTTCGACCGGCCAATCCTTGCGCGACGTCAGCCCTTCCCCAAAGAAGTGGGTGTGTAATACCATGGAGCAGGCTGGCACCGATGACAAGAAGATTTCAGCCAGAACCCACCGCACGAGGACGCCCCAGTGACCGATAACCCTGTCGACCGCCGCCGTTTCTCCCGTATCCGATTTGATGCCGGATGCGAGCTGCACACACAACAAGGACCGTTTGAAGTTCAGCTGGTGGATATCTCGCTGCGCGGTGCCCTCATTGAAACCGCGACCCCACTGCCGCTGGATACCGGCGAACAGGCCGAACTGCGGATCTACCTGGCCAACGATGTTCTGATCAGCATGCCCGGCACCCTGACCCACATCTGCGGCGAGCAGTACGGATTCAAGGCCGGCGACATGGAGCTGGACAGCATCAGCCACCTGCGCCGTCTGGTGGAGCTGAATCTGGGCGATGAGACGCTGCTGGAGCGCGAACTCGAGGCGATGTTCCCGCCTCAGGAATGAAGCGCCCGCCCCCCGTTTAATGCGCGCAGCCCGTCAGCGCCTGCCGGTTCGGGCTGCGGCCGCTGTCAGATCGCATCCAGCGCCTGCGCCAGCGTATCCACCGGCACCACTTCGATACCGGCAATGCCCTCCCGCGGCACGTTGGCCCGCGGTACGATGGCGCGCCTGAAGCCGTGCTTGGCCGCTTCGCGGATACGCTCCTGACCGTTGGGTACCGGGCGGATCTCACCGGACAGACCGACCTCGCCAAACACCATCAGATCCTGCGGCAGCGCGCGATCACGAAAACTCGACACCACCGCCAGCAACAGCGCCAGATCCGCGCTGGTTTCCAGCACCCGCACGCCGCCGACCACGTTGACGAACACATCCTGATCGCCGGTCATCAGGCCGCCGTGGCGATTGAGCACCGCCAGCAGCATCGCCAGCCGGTTGGTATCCATGCCCACCGCCACGCGGCGCGGATTGGACAGATGCGAGGTATCGACCAGCGCCTGCAGCTCGACCAGCAGCGGCCGGGTACCCTCCCAGACCACCATGACGACACTGCCGGGGCTCGGTTCACTGCCACGACTGAGGAAGATCGAACTGGGGTTCTTCACCTCCTTGAGTCCGGTTTCCACCATCGCGAACACACCCAGCTCGTTGACGGCGCCAAAACGGTTCTTGTGACTGCGCAGGGTGCGGAACCGGCTGTCAGAGGAACCTTCCAGCTGCAGCGAACAGTCGATCATGTGTTCCAGCACCTTGGGTCCGGCCAGCGTGCCATCCTTGGTCACATGCCCGACCAGAAACAGCACCGTGCCGGTCTGCTTGGCATAGCGGGTCAGGAACGCGGCGCTCTCGCGCACCTGCGACACCGAGCCCGGTGCCGACTGCACATCGGACACATGCATCACCTGAATCGAGTCGATGACGAGGATTTTCGGTTTGAGCTGGTCGGCCACATCGCAGATCGTCTCGACCGAGGTTTCCGACAGCATCTTCAGCTGATCCGCCTTGAGCCCGAGCCGTGCGGCACGCATCGCCACCTGCTGCAACGATTCCTCACCGGTCACGTACAGCGCCGGCATCTGCGCCGCCAGATAGCAGGTGGTCTGCAGCAGCAGCGTACTCTTGCCGGCACCGGGATGACCGCCGATCAGTACCGCCGAGCCCGGCACCAGACCACCGCCCAGTACGCGATCCAGCTCGCCGACACTGGTCGGAATCCGCGGCATCGCCTCGAGCTCGACATCCGCCAGACTGACCACGCGATCCTTGCCCGCGGCACCGGCGTAACCTTCGAAACGGGCGCTGCGCACCCCGGCCTGCGCACCGCCGGCCGGCGCCTGACTGAGGCGGATCTCGGTAATCGTGTTCCAGGCCCGACAGGCCGTGCACTGCCCCTGCCACTTGCTGTAATCGGCGCCGCAGTCGTTGCAGACGTAAGCTGTTTTTGCCTTGGCCATGGGTTCTCCTCATATCGCTCAGGCGATTGTAGCGGAAACCCAGGTTGGGGAAAGGTGTCCGGCCCCCGGCGCACTGAGCCGGACAGAGTGGGTCCTGTCCGGCTCAGTGCTGACGGGCTGCCGGATCAATTCAGCACTGAAGGAGCAGGGGTTCCAGCCAGTGTGCCAGTGCCAGCAACGCCTGATCGCCGCGCGAACGGCCGATCAGCTGCACGCCAAGGGGCAGGCCCGCCGCGTCAGTCAGGCCCGGCAGCGTCACCACCGGCAGCCCCATCGCCTGCCACGGGCGGCTCATGTGCGGCGCACCGGTCTTGCCCAGTCCGCTCGGTGCCACACCGGGCGCGGCGGGCGCCAGGATCGCATCGACATCGGCGTACTGCGCCCACAGCGCGGTGCGGGTCGTCTCCACATCCTGCAGCGCCGCCAGATACTGATCACGGGTCAGGGTCAGGCCGTTGGCGATCAGCTCCCGCAGCGGCTCACTGAGCGCCTCTGTCCGGGCTGACTCCTCGACCAGATTGCGCGCCACTTCAAACGCCATGATCTGCTGGTGACGTGCCACGATGCGGGCCAGCTCTTCACCGCTCTCCAACCAGAGCGTATCCACCCCCTGCTGTGCCAGCCGCGCAGCCAGACGCTCGATAGCCTGTTCCATATCCGGCTCCGACTCGCCGATGCAGCTGCCGCGCACGATCAGCACGCGTCGTGGTGTCACGGCAACACTGCGCTGCAGTGGATCGAGCTGGCGCAGCAGTATCGCGCGAATCAGCTCCACATCCTCGACCGAGCGCGCCAGCACACCCAGCGAGTCCAGCGACTGCGCCAGCGGCTGCACGCCGCGCAGCGAAAACTCGGCCCGGCTGCCCACGTAGCCCACTGCTCCGCAGTACGCCGCCGGGCGAATCACCGATGCCGCCGTCTGCGATCCCAGCGCCACCGGCACCATGGCATCCGCCACCGCCGCCGCCGAGCCGCTCGACGAGCCGCCGGGCGTGCGGCTCAGATCACGTGGATTGGCGGTCTTGCCCGGGCGAAAATAGGCAAACTCAGTGGTCACGGTTTTACCGAGCACGATACCGCCCGCCTGTCGCAACAGCGCAACGCAGCTGGCGTCATTACCCGGGCGCCGACCCTGATGAATCGGAGACCCCATCTCCGTCGGCATATCGGCGGTATCGATAATGTCCTTGATCCCCAACGGCAGCCCTTTCAGCAGGCTCTGCTCGAAGAAAAAGCGCCGCTGCTCGTACTGCGCCAGGTACTCCTCACGCGTCAGACTGTACTGCCAGGCGCCCACCTGCGGCTCACGCGCCTCGATGCGGTCAAAACAGGCGTTGATGATTTCAATCGCCGTGCATTCGCCTGATTCGATGGCCTGCAGCGCCTGGCGCAGACCGAGTTGATTCAACGGGACCTGAATACTCATAACTGTTTTCCTGTGATTAGTCTGCGAACGCCCAGCGGCCTTCGGTATCCGCGCGGCTCCTGTTATCGATCAACCAGTCCCGATCAAGGGCATCCAGCTGCGTACAGCCCATCAGATTGAGGCAGCGGCGCAGCTCTTCCGACAGAATCTCCAGCACCCGTCCGGCGCCCTCGGCGCCCTCCACCGTGACGCCATAGAGCGTCGCACGGCCGAGCAGAACCCCGGTCGCCCCCAGCGCCAGCGCCTTGACGATATCGCTGCCGCGGCGCACGCCGCTGTCCAGCAGCAGTTCGATTTTGCCGCCCACGCGGGGGCCGATACGTGCCAGCGCATCCAGGCTGCCGGGTGCCCCGTCGAGTTGACGCCCACCGTGGTTGCTGATCACCAGAGCATCGAGCCCCAGTGCCACCGCCCGCTCGGCGTCGGCCGGATGCAGCACGCCCTTGAGTACCAGCTTGCCCGGCCATTGATCGCGAATCCGCGCCAGCTTGTCCCAGTCGAGCAGCGCATCCATCTGTTCACCGATGAACTTCATCGACCCCAGCGCATTGCGCTCCGATTGCGGCAGATAGGGCGCCAGATTGCCCATCACCGGCAGCCCGGACGGCCACATCACCCGCCCGATCCAGCCCGGATGACGCAGCACCTCCAGCTTGTTGCGCAGGCTGAGCTGACGCGGCCGCACGAAGTTGCGCCGATCCCACTCGCGGTTGCCGAGTACCAGCGCATCGCTGGTCAGCAGCAGCGCCGACGCCTGTGCCCGCTGCGCCCGCTGCAGCAGGTCGCTCTGCACCGACTGATCATGCATGGCGTAGAGCTGAAACCAGAGGTTCAGATCGGGCAGCGCGTCGCGCACCTGTTCCAGCGACAGGTTGGACACCGTGCTCAGCGTGAACGGCACGCCCTGGCGATGAGCCGCCCGGGCCAGCTCCAGATCGGCCTGTGGATAAAGCATGCCGTTGAAGCCGGTCGGCGCGATCGCCAGTGGCAACTCGGCCCGCTGGCCGAGCAGCGTTTGCGCCACCCTGGGCGGATGACAGGGCACCAGCGTTCTGGATTCCAGTTGATAGGACGCGAATACCTGACGGTTGGCGGCGAGCGTCAGCTCGTCCTCTGCCCCACCTGACAGATACTCCCAAACGAAATAGGGCACCTTGCGCTGCGCCTGCGCGGCCATCTCCGCCACGCTGTGCACACGCGCCAGATCCGGGCCTCGGTAGAAACGACGCATGGGTGCTCTCCTGTTGCTTTCATACCGACCTGTTCGTGTCAGGTAAAAAGGGGAGAGCGACGCTCTCCCGAATGACTACCGCAACTGAATCGAAGGGAAAATAGGTGCTGTGCACGGTAGCCGGTCTTCACAACTCTCCATCCGACCGGATCTGAACCCGGCCGGATGGAGCGCCTCAACCCGAGGCCTGATCGCTACACGCGATCACGTACTCAGAAGTTGACGCTGTAGGTGGTGATGAAACGATACTCTTCGTAGTCATCGGCCCAGCTACGATCCACAGAGATACTGCGCAGGTCGAACTTAAGCCCCTTGAGGGCGGCTTCCTGCACTTCATAGCTCAGGTAGATGTTGCGCTCGGAATGGCTCTCATCCGTACCGCCGGCGATATCGATATCGGTGCCCCTGGTGTAACGCGCCAGCACCTTCAGACCCGGAACACCCAGACCCTTGAAATCGTATCCGTAACGCACACCCCAGGATTGCTCATCCGGCATGATGAACGGCGAGGTTGTCCAGTGCAGCAGCGCCGGCTGCGGCACGTAACCGTCCAGCGTCGGGAAGGGACGATCACCATCGATGGTCTGTACGCTGAGCGCCGCCATGTGGTTACCGGCCAGCAGAGTGACCATGGCACCCAGAGCGTCCACATCCAGATCGCCCTCGTACTCCTTGCCATCGCTTTCGTTGTCGAAGTAACGCACTTCGCTCTTCAGCTTCATGCCGTTGCTGAGGCCCGAGGTCTGCTCCAGTGCGAGATACTGCTGGGTATAGATATCGTTCAGCGTGCCGTAGAAGTAGGTGCCCTTGAACCCTTTCGGGAAGGTGTAGGTGCCGCCGACAAAATCCAGCCCGTCAGAGCGCTTGCCGCTGGTGCCGCGATAGAGCGCCAGATCTTCCTTGTTGCTTGAGTCACGCCCCACCAGCTGCCAGAAACGACCGGCCGTCAGATCCAGATTCTCGATTGCGGTGGAACGGATCACCGCACCTTCGTAAATGGTGTCGAGCACACGGGTGGTATCGTCCCAGGCCACCGGCAGATGGGGACGGTGATCACCGACGGTCAGTTCGGTCGCACCGTACTTGAACTTCAGGGTGGCACCGGCACGCCCGTAGCTCTCTGCGGTTTCGCCGGCCAGGCTGTCATAGGGCAGCGAACCGTCATCGCCGGTGGAATCGAACACATAGGCGCCGGTCGCCGATGCATCGATGCCGAACTGGATCGGCGTTGCGGTATAACCGGAAACGAACTGCAGGTCAGCGGCCTGAGACCAGCTACCCACATCCGCCGTTGCGCCATCGAAATCCCGTTCCAGCAAGAAGTTGCGCAGCTCCAGCTTGACCTGGCTGTCCGCAATCAGATCCGCCTGCGCCAGCACCGGCGTGCTCAGGGCCGCCATCACCGCCAAATGAAGCCCGGTCTTTCGCAAAGAATGTTTCTGCATGTATTAGTCCTTTCAGTTATCGTCGATACGCCATGGCGCATCTGTCGGGTTACTGCCTTTACCCACCCATCAGATGGATTGTGAGAGTGCCGATAACGGCACTTTTCGATACTTCAGGGGCGTTGCGAACGGACTGGGACAAAGCCTGTAGTTATAGGAATTCAAGCAATCAGCGGGCGGCTCTGGACGCCTCACCGAGGCGGTGATACGCCCGGTTGAAGTAAACCAGCGCCTCGTCACCACCGCCGAGACGGGCATCGACGATGGTGCAGTAGAACACCGTGTGCGAACCCACCTCGTGCATCTCGGTGATGCGGCAATCGAAGTTCACCAGCGCCTCGTCCAGTGCCGGCGCCGGAGTACTCAGGCAGCTCCAGCCGTGGCTGGCAAAGCGCTCATCACTGCTCAGCTTCGGATTGGCGAAGTCACCGGACAGCTGCTGGTGATGGCCCGCCAGCACGTTGACGCACAACACACCGTTCTGTTTGAACGGCTCATTGGCGTATGAATTGCGATTCATGCAGACCAGCAACGTCGGCGGCTCTGCGGTCACACTGGTGACGGCGGTGGCCGTGAAGCCGAACTTGCCCGCCTCGCCATCCGTGGTGATCACCGAAACGGCGCCGCCGAGCAGGGCCATACCGTTACGAAAGGCATCGATATCGATCATGAACTCTTTCCTCTCTGGAGTGGCGTCCGGCTCAGATATCAAGCACCAGACGCGGTGATTTGGCGCGCGAACAGCAGATCAGCATCTGATCGTTGTCCTCCTTCTCTTCATCGGTCAGGAACACATCGCGATGGTCGGGAATGCCTTCGAGCACATCGCACAGACAGGTGCCACAGGTGCCCTGCTCACAGGACACCTTGATCTTCAGGCCGGCCTTGTTCAGCGCCTGCGCGATGGTTTCATCCGGCTGCACGGTGACGGTGACGCCACTGGCTTCGGCGTACACCTCGAACGCCTCGCCGCCGGTCTCCACCTCCACCTGGAAGAACTCCTTATGGATGCGAGCCTCCGGAAAGCCCTTGTCGCGCGCGGTGCTCATCACCCATTCCATGAAACCGTTGGGGCCGCAGGTGTACAGGTGACTATCCGACTCAGCCCGCGCGAACACCGCATCCAGGTCCACCCGGGTGCCGCCATGTTCGTCGTCGAAATGGAAATGCACCCGATCGGCGAAGGCGCTGCCGGCCAGGTCGTCAACGAAGGCACAGGTGCTGCGCGAGCGGCCACAGTAGTAGAGATCGAACGGCTTGCCGGCGGCATGCAGCGCGTAAGCCATGGCGATCATCGGTGTGATGCCGATGCCACCACCAATCAGCACGGAGTGCCCCGCATGCTCTGCCAGCGGAAACAGGTTACGCGGTGCACTGATCTGCAGCGTTGTACCCTCGTGCAGGCGCTCGTGTACGGCGACCGAGCCGCCCCGCGAGCTGGGGTCCTTCAACACACCCACCTGGTAAAAGCTGCTGTCCGCCGGATCGTTACAGAGCGAGTACTGGCGTACCAGGTTATCGCCCAGATGCAGATCGATATGCGCCCCGGCCTCGAACACCGGCAAGGCCTTACCCTGAGGGTCAACCAGTTCCAGTGACACCACACCCTCGGTGTGCTGTACACGCTTGCGGACCACTACACTCAGCAGTTCGTCTGTCATCGTCTTGCTCCATCCGGCACCTGAGCCGGGTTTTGAAACGCTGGCTGCCGCGGGAGTCTGAACCCCGCACAGCCTGTTGCAGTTTGAAAAGGGCGACGCGGGTGGCGTCAGCGCATGAACAGGCCGCCGTTCACATCCCAGGTGGTGCCGGTGGTGAAATACGCTTCGGGCCGGGCCAGCTGCACCACCATGTCACCGATGAAGTCGGCGTCGCCCAGCTGACCGACCGGTATGTTGGCCAGCAGCGTGGGCAGGCGCTCTTCCGGCACCAGGGCCTTCACCATGGGGGAATCGATCGGGCCCGGAGCGATGGCGTTGACCGTGACGCCATCACAGGCCAGCTCCTTGGCAAACACCTTGGTCAGCGTGAGGATGCCGCCCTTGGAGGCGGCATAGTGGGCACCGGTGCTGGTACCCCCGTTCTGCCCGGCCAGCGACGACAGGTTGATGATGCGACCATAGCCTTGCGAGGCCATGTAGCCGCCCATCACCTGACAACCGGCGAACACGCCGCCAAGGTTGATGTTCACCACCTCGTTGAACTCGTCGAGGGAGATCTTCATGACCGGCGTCGCACGCGTGACCGCTGCGTTGTTGACCAGCACATGCAACGCACCCCAGTGCTCGATGATCCGGTTCAGGGCCGCTTCGAAGTCCGCCTTGCGGGCCACATCCAGCGCCACCGCCATGGCGGTCTCGCCGCTGGCGTCGAGTGCATCGGCCGCCTGCTGCGCGGCATCAGGATTGATATCGCTCAGCACCACCTTGAAGCCCGCCGCGTGGAGCCGGCCGGCAATGTGAAAACCGAGCCCCTGGGCGGCACCGGTTACCAGTGCAATCTGTGCGGTCATGAATCGTTCCTCTCGTCGGCTCGTTCGGGATCAGAAAATGAAGCTGACCGTGCGCAGGAAGCCATCGGCATGCAGCAGCTTCACGACCTTCTGTTCCAGCTTGAAACCCTCGCCCGTGGGCTTCAGGGTGTATTCCACGTTGGCCGGATAGGTCACCAGCTTGCCGTGGCGCAGCTCGTTCAGGGTCATCGCACAGCGGGCGATGACAAGGTCGTCACCGGCTTCCAGAATCCGCACGCGAGACATCATGCGCACCGTGTAACCGACCGAATTCGCGGATACGGATTCGCCGTTTTCCAGTCGCGCGACCCGCATACGACGCATATCGGCATCGTCCAGCGCCAGGTTCAGGGTGCCCAGATAGTCGGTCTCGTTGAGATCGGTCGGCACGATGTAGAGGCCCTTTTCGGTCCACAGCGACAGCCACTCCTGATAGCCCTTGTGGTCCAGCAGGTCGGCTTCGTAACCGATAAATTCGGTGACCTGCGCCAGAAGTTGGGTATTGGATTTCATGCTCGATTACTCCCCTGCCTTGGTGCCGCTGTTGGCTGACATCACTTTCTTGTACTGGCGGTACGCGCCCCGCATACCGGTCTCGGAGCACACGGCGCCCTGCGGGTTACCATCCACGGAGGTGCGCAGCTTGCTCATGCCACGGTTGACCAGAATCCAGCCGTCGGTGCCGGCCATGGCACCCTTCTGCACGCGCTCCCAGGCTTCGCCGTCATCCGGGGTACCAAACCCCATCGGCCCCTGGAAGTGCTCGTGCAGACGCATGCGTTTCTGGTTGAAGGCTGCCGGTGCGCCCTCGCCACCAAGCGCCACGTGCTGGATCTCGGTCTCGCCGACCGACACCGGACGCAGCACGCGGAAGAACGCCATGGAGCAGGACACGTTCGGGAACAGGTTCAGGTTGAAGCCGGTACCGTGCGCCGCACGCACCAGTTTCTTCACCTCGTCTTCGGACTTGCCTTCGTCACGCAGCGCCTGCGCCAGCTCGGCGAAACGCTCCGGAATCGGCTGATCCAGATCCGCTTCCAGATCCACCAGCTGCGGGATCATCACCATGACGCTGTGGCCGTTGCCCAGGTCTTCGACAAAGCCTTCGCCGTCGAGGAAGTCGAAGATGTCGGCGGTCGCTTCGTCCAGTGAGGTCACGAAGGACTTGTGCACGATCGGGAAGTGGTAGGCATCAGTGGTGTTTTCGAGCTGGATCTTCCAGTTGCCCGGGAAGTTGAAGCGGTGCTCGCCCAGCACTTTCACCGGGTAACCGCCGCCCTGTTTCATGAACAGGTCGATCCACTTCTTCGCGCCACCGAGGAACTGCTCCAGCGGCTCGATTTCGTTGTTGAAGGTGGCGAACACCATGCCCTGGTAGGACTCCCAACGCAGGCTCTCGAGCGGCATTTCGTTCTTGTCGAACACGCCGTCATACTCTTCCGGCTTGGGCAGCGCGCGCAGCGACCCGTCCAGACCGTAGCCCCAGCCGTGGTAGGGGCAGGTAAACGCCTTGGTCTTGCCCTTGCGTCCCTCGCAGACGGTGGCACCCCGATGGCGGCAGCGGTTCTGCAGCACGTGGATATTCATCTTGCGATCACGCGACAGAATCACCGGGTGACGACCGATATAGGCCGTCTTGAAGCTACCCGCTTCCGGCACTTCGCTTTCGTGACCAACAAACACCCAGGTCTTGTTGAACACCAGATCCATCTCTTCCTCGAAGATCGCCGGATCGGAGTACAGGGCTTTCTTCACGCGACCGTTCTCGTCATCCACCATGTTGGCGGCACGCAGGCCGACGCTCTCGGCGTCGACGGCTTTCATTTCGATCAAATCACTCATCGCTGTCTCTCACGTTGAATTCGGGTTATCTGTCCGGTGCTCTGCAACGCGGCCTACTGGTCCGGAACCGGCAAGCGGGCTTCGCTGTTCCAGTGCTCTACCGGGCGACTGAACAGGTTGCGGGTCTGGAAGTGCGCCATGCGCCAGACACCGTCTTCACAACGAAAATCGATCTCGAGCCGGGCGCTGTTGAGGTGGGAACCCCCGGCGCTGAAGCTCGATATCTGCAGCATGTTCCAGCTGCCATGGGCACAGGCACCGTCTACCCGGATCAGCTCCGAGCTGAGGTAGTGCACGTTGAGGGCGAAGTGGGCCGGTTCCACGCAGTACTTGCCCAGCATCGCCACAATCGCGTCACGCCCCCGATGGCCACCAAAGCTGTTGGCGTAGCGCGCCCCCTTGCCTTCCCAGATGGCGTCTTCGGTGAACAGGTCGCCCAGTTCATCCAGTGGCGTGCTGGCATCCAGGTGATCGCACAGGTCCATGTAACGACTGATGCAGGCGCGAATCGCTTGTTCGCTTTCCAGCGCCTGCACGCGCGCGCGCAGCGCGATCACTTCATTGGCATCGACGACGCTCATCGTTGCGCTCCTCAGGCCCGCTGCACGATCAGCTCACGTCCGATGCGGGCCTCAACCTTGGCGTAGCGCCAGAGCTTGTAAGGGCCATCACCGACCGCCGTGGTCCGGAACAGGTTGCAGCACGCCACCACGGTGTCGTAATCGGCCACGTCGGCAAGCAGATAGGTGGTCCACGGGTAGCCGGCCGAGGGGCCGACCATGCTCTGATCGTCATCCATGTTGCCGATCACGCTGACGCCATCCATGTCATGGATCCCGTTCCACATGGCACCGAACGCGGCCCAGACATCCAGCTGCTCTTCGCGCGGGGCGTCCATGAAGTTCTGGTTGATGCCCATGCAGAACAGCACACGCAGAGGTTTCTTTTCGCTCATGTTGAATGCTCCTGTGAGTCGGTTCAGAGATAGCCGGGCAACGGCTCATGCCCGAAGAACATGGCGCCGGCGTTTTTCAGCGTTACCGCGCCCATGAAGGCGTGCTGCGTCGCCATCATTGAATCGCGCAAGATGCGCGACAGCGGATGATCGGTGTAGGTGCTGGTCATACCAGCCACCTGATAGGCGATACGGACCGCCTCGGCGCACTCGTGGGTCAGGTTGGTGGTGGCCAGGCGAATCAGGTTGGTCTGCTCCGGGCTCGGCAGATCACCGGCCAGGATGGTGTTCCAGGCATCTTCAGTGACCTGGTAGAAGAAGGCGCGGGAGGAGCGCAGCTTGGCTTCCGCCTTGGCAATTTCGATCTGCACGTACTCGCGCTCACCCAGGTTCGGCGCCCCGGTCACGGAGGTGCGCCCGGCCGCCATCGCCTGCACCACGTCCAGCGCCTCACGGGCCAGACCCGCAGTGGTCACCGACAGCACCTGAGCCGCGAACGCGAGGCTGGGATAGCGGAAGAAATTGGAGTCGATGTTGGGCTTGCCGCCGCGCACGAAGGTCCACTCTTCCGGTACGAACACCTCTTCAACCACCAGGTCGTGGGAGCCGGTACCGACCATGCCGATCACGTCCCAATTCGGCTCAATACGCACCTGATCGGCGGGCATCACCGCCATTCGCGGCAAGGGCTCGCCCTGATCAGGCTGAATACCCACCCCGATCAGCGAGGCGCCCATAGAGCCACTGCCAAACTTCCAGCGCCCGCTGACGATAAAGCCGCCCTCAACCCGCTTGGCGGGCTGGGTGGGGAAGATACCGCCGGCGAACACCACATCCGGCCCATTCGCCCACACCTTGTCGATGGTCTCCACCGGCAAGGCCGCCAGATAGGCCGGGTTCATGCCAAAACTGGCCACCCAGCCGGCCGAACCGTCGGCCGCGGCAACCGCTTCGACCATCTGCAGGAACTCTGCGGGGCTGCGCTCATCACCACCCAATGCCTTGGGCACCATGGCGCGGTAGACGCCAAGCGCACGGAAACGCTCGATGACATCCTGTGCAATGAACTGCTGGGTCTCAAACTCCTGACGCCGCTGACGAATGTTCTGCAGCAGCGCTTCGAACTCTGGTCCGCCCCAGAGCGACTTGTCTAATTCATATCCAGGCATGGTCTTACGCTCTCCTGTTACTCATTGCTTGCTCTGGCATCGATCCGGCCGGCGATCTACAAACGCAGCCAACACTGTCACATAGCCGCCACGTCAAACAACCCATCGAATCTCTTTTCTAAAATCGTAATTTTTACTTGAATTGTCAATTGATAATTCATAAAAAATACCGCTGTTTTTTGGTGCATAAAACAACCTCTCCGCACTCGTTTGGTGCAAAAATAGACAGTACCAACCCAGCCTAAAAATACCCGCACGTGATATTTATATTGTTGTTTTTATTGGCTTTATTTACCTTAAAAGTCGCATGGACAGGTTTTTAAACTGAACCGCCAACACGACAGACGGCATCGCGCACCCACCGAAGATCGAAAAAAATTACCGCCTAAAAACGGGCATTTTTTTACAAACTAAAACCAGATAAAAATAGGTTCTAAACCCTGACAAAACAGATTGACTAATAAGTTGATTTTTCAATAAAAATCACCCATTCATGGCGTCATCGAAAAGCGACGCCCCCGAAAGCAGAATCGACTTTTTCCAACCATATTTTGTGTAGTACTTCCATGATCCAGATCTGGTGCACGCGCAAAATTTGGCACGACAGATGCTTGATCCAGATCGACGGGCACTCACCGACCACCAACTCGATCGGTACCGCCCCCCTCTGCCTAGCTGCCTAATGGAGACACCTATGCTGTTGAAGAAAACCCTCACCGCTTTACTGGTTGGCGCCGCCCTGAGCGCGACAACCGCGCAGGCTGAAATCAAGATCGGCGTGGTCACCTCATCCACCGGCCCCATCGCATTGGTGGGTATTCCGCAAAAGAACAGCGTCCCACTGCTGCCCACCAGCGCGGGCGGTGAAACGATCACCTACATCTCACTGGATGATGGCAGCGATCCGACCGCCGCCTCCAAGGCCTTCAAGAAGCTGATTGACGAGGAGAAGGTCGACGCCATCATCGGCCCATCCGGTTCCGGTGCGGCCGTGGGGGTACTGCAGTACGCGGCCGAATCCGGCACGCCGATGCTGGCACCGGTCGGTACCGCTGCGGTAGTGCTGCCGATGACCGAACAGAAGAAGTGGGTCTTCAAGACTACGCAGAACGATGACCTGATCGCATCCGCGATCGTCGACCATATGAAAGAAGCCGGCGTGAAAACCGTTGGCCTGATCGGTACCGCCGACCCCTATGGTGAAAACTGGGCCAAGGTGATGGGCGAGCTGACCCGCGAAGCCGGCATTGAAATCGTCGCGTCGGAAAGCTTCCAGCGCCAGGACACGTCGATTACCGGGCAGAGCCTCAAGTTGCTGATGGCCAACCCCGATGCCGTACTCGTGGCGGCCCCGGGGTCCTCATCGGTGATGCCGCAGACAACACTGAAGGAACAGGGGTATGCAGGGCAGATCTATCAGACGCACGGCGCTGCACTGGATCCGTTCCTGAAGCTCGGCGGCAAGGCCGTGGAAGGCACTATCCTCGCCGCCAGCCTGATGCTGGTACTCGATGAAGTTGAGGACAGCCCGGCCAAGCAGATCGCCACCGACTACGTTGCACGCTATACCGAACTTCACGGTGAAGCACCGGCCACATTCGGCGGCAACGTCTACGACGCCGGATTGCTGCTGCACAATGCGATCCCTACCGCCCTGGAGACGGCCAAGCCCGGCACTGCCGAGTTCCGTTCCGCCCTGCGCGATGCTCTGGAGGCCACCAAGGAGCTGCCGGGTACACAGGGGGTTTACAACATGACACCGGCCGACCACTCCGGTTTCGATGAGCGGGGGCGCGTGATGATTACCGTCAAAGACGGTGACTGGAAACTGCTCGACTGAGCACCGCGACAGCCGACCGCTGGATCGGCTTGGGCGTGTCTGCCTGAGGCAGGCACGCTCTCCAGCCCCAACGACTGTGGGTACCCTGTTGTGCCATGTAGTGCCTTGTAGTGACGACCTCTGAACACTGAAACCACTCGCCTGTTAGACCCACACCTGGCTTTCGTCCGGTCAGGGGTTGCCAAGAAAGGAACCGGAACTCATGAACTTACAAATCGCCATTCTGTTGGGCCAGGATGGCATCACCAACGGAGCCATCTATGCCTTGCTGGCTCTGTCGATCATCCTGGTTTTTACCGTCACCCGGATTTTGCTGATTCCGCTGGGTGAGTTTGTCACCTTCGGCGCACTCACCATGTACGCGTTTCAATCCGGCCATGAGACATCGATTGTCTGGCTGCTGGCGGCCATGATTGCGCTCGATGCCGCGCTCGACCTCAAGCAGCTGTTCAGCAACGGCATGGATGCGCGTAAAGCCCAATGGATCGGCATCAAGCTGGGCTATGCCGCCCTGATGGTCACGCTGATGCACACCCTGTCCCTGCAGGAGATTCCGATGCTGGCGCAGGCGCTGCTGACGCTGATGCTGCTGGTCCCCCTGGGCCCGGTCATGTATCGCGTGTTCTTCCAGCCCATCGCCTCAGCCCAGCCGCTGGTACTGCTGATCGTGTCGATCGCACTGCACGTCACCATGGTCGGTATCGGCCTGCTGATGTTCGGGCCGGAAGGGGGTCGTACCGCCCCGTTCTCGGATACCGCGCTACGGCTCGGCAGCGTCATGCTGAAGAGTCAGACCCTGTGGGTGATTCTGGTCTCTGTGGTGCTGATCGTCTCGCTGTTCCTGGCGTTTGAGCGCACCCTGTATGGCAAGGCGCTACGTGCCACCGCGGTCAACCGGATGGGTGCCCGCCTGATGGGGATCTCGCCGGACTTTGCCGGCAAAGCAACCTTTGCGCTGGCGGCCTTTATTGGTGTCGCGTCCGGCATCCTGATCGCACCGATCACCACACTGTATTACGACTCCGGTTTCATCATCTCTCTGAAAGGGTTCGTCGGCGCGATCATCGGCGGACTGATCAGCTACCCGCTGGCCGCCATCGGCGCTGTCGCCGTGGGTCTGATCGAAGCTTTCTCCATGTTCTGGGCCAGTAACTACAAGGAGATCATCGTGTTCACACTGATCATCCCGTTCCTGCTCTGGCGCTCCATTAACAGCAATCACGTGGAGGACGAAGAATGAAGTCTCGTCACGTCCTGACCGGCTTTGTGGTGCTGCTTGCGCTGGCGCCTCTGGTTTTACCGACCTTCCAGGTCACCCTGCTGAACTATATTGGCCTCTATGCCTTGGTGGTGCTGGGCCTGGTGTTGCTGACCGGTGTCGGCGGCATGACCAGCTTCGGCCAGGCGGCGTTTGTCGGCCTCGGTTCCTACACCAGCGCCTACCTGACCGCCACCCAGCAGTTACCGGCCTGGCTGGAGTGGGCCGCCGGCTCACCCTGGCTATCACTGCTGATCGGCATTTTGCTGACCGCCACGGTGGCGCTGCTGCTGGGCGCACTGACCCTGCGCCTGTCGGGTCACTATCTGCCGCTGGGCACCATCGCCTGGGGCATCTCCCTGTACTACCTGTTCGGCACCGTTAAGACCCTGGGCGGCCACTCCGGTATCAGCGGCCTGCCGCCGATTGAGCTGTTCGGGCTTGAGCTGGATAAGGGCGAGAAGATGTTCTATCTGATCTGGGCCATTCTGCTGCTGGCGATGCTGGTGACCCAGAACCTGCTCAACTCCCGCGAAGGCCGTGCCATTCGGGCACTGAAAGGCGGGCAGTTGATGGCGGAATCGATGGGGGTGAATACCTTCCGCTCCAAGATGGTGGTGTTCCTGATCTCGGCCCTGTTTGCCGCGATCTCCGGCTGGCTCTACGCCCACAACCAGCGCTTCGTCAATCCGACCCCGTTCGGGTTGAGCATGGGTATCGACTACCTGTTCATGGCCCTGATCGGCGGTGTCGCCAACGTCTGGGGCGCCCTGCTCGGCGCCGGCATCCTGACCATGGCCAAGCAGTGGCTGCAGGATCTGCTGCCCTGGCTGCTCGGCGATGCCGGCAAATATGAACACATCGTGTTCGGCCTGCTGATCATCCTGATCATGCACCGCACCCCCGGTGGCCTGTGGCCGATGCTGATGAAGCTGGCACCGGCCAAATTGCGCCAGCGCAAGCAGCTGCTGCCGGAGGCCGGCGCAGTCGGCACACCAGATCTGCCGCGCCGCGACCTGCCGGAAAAAGGTGAACTGATTCTGCAAGCTAAAGACGTGACCCGCCAGTTTGGTGGCCTGGTCGCCAACAAGGAGATGAACCTGGAGGTGCATGCCGGCGAGATTCTGGCCCTGATCGGCCCCAACGGCGCCGGCAAGAGCACCATGTTCAACCAACTTTCGGCGGTCGATACACCCACCTCCGGTGAGGTGCTGTTCCGCGGTCAGAGCCTGAAGGGCAAGAGCTCCCGTGAGGTCGCCACCCTGGGCATGAGCCGCACCTTCCAGCATGTGAAGCTGCTGCCCACCATGACCGTGCTCGAGAACGTTGCCATCGGCGCACACCTGCGCGGCAATAAAGGCGTGATCAGTTCTGCGCTGCACCTGGAGCGCCTGGAGGAGACCAGTCTGCTGCAGGAGGCCAAGCGCCAACTCGAGCGTGTGGGCCTGGGCGACTATCTGTATGAGGAAGCGGGCAGCCTGGCGCTGGGCCAGCAGCGGATCCTGGAGATCGCGCGCGCCCTGTGTGCCGATCCCTGTCTGCTGCTGCTGGACGAGCCCGCCGCCGGCCTGCGCCACAAGGAGAAGCAGGCGCTGGCCGACCTGCTCAGCAAGCTGCGCAGCGAAGGGATGGCGATCCTGCTAGTTGAACACGATATGGATTTCGTCATGGGCCTGGTAGATCGCATCGTGGTGATGGAGTTTGGCGAGAAGATCGCCGAAGGCCTGCCCGAGGAGATCCAGACCAACCCTGCGGTACTTGAAGCCTACCTTGGAGGTGCTGACTGATGAATGCCACTGCAACCCAATCCACTGCGCACCACCAAGGCTCGGGAGAGCGACTGCTGAATATCAGCGACCTGCATGTCTCCTACGGTATGGTCGAAGCGGTGACCGGTGTGGACCTGCAGGTGCGGGAAGGCCAGATCGTCACCGTGATCGGCCCCAACGGCGCGGGCAAGACCACGTTGCTGTCAGCGATCATCGGCATGCTGAAGTCCAAAGGCGAGGTCCACTTCGACGGCCACTTCTACAAAGTGCCGGATGTGGAAAACCTGGTCGGCAAGGGCCTTGGGCTGGTGCCGGAGAAGCGTGAGCTGTTCACCAGCATGAGCATCGAGGACAACCTGCTGCTGGGCGCTTTCCAGCGCTTCCGGCGCGGCGATCGCGGCTACGAAACCACGCTGGCGGAGGTGTACAGCCTGTTCCCCCGGCTCTGGGAGCGGCGCAAGCAGATGTCGGGCACGCTGTCCGGTGGCGAGCGCCAGATGCTGGCCATCGGCCGCGCCCTGATGGGCAAGCCGCGCCTGTTGATGCTGGATGAACCCAGTCTTGGGCTGGCGCCGCTGATCACGCGGGAAATATTCCGTATCTTCGCCGATCTGCGCCGTCAGGGGGTATCCATTCTGCTGGTGGAACAAAACGCCCGCGCCGCGCTGAAAGTGGCGGACTACGCCTATGTGCTGGAGGGCGGCAAGGTCGCCATGCAGGGCAAAGCCGCCGATCTGGCCAACGATCCGCGGGTAATCGAAGCCTATCTGGGGCTGGCCAGCAAGCACCAGGAACTGCTGTCGAGCTGACCAGGATTGAACCGGGCCCGGCAGCGGGCCCTCGCATACCAGGAAACCTACATCTATGCGTATCTGTATCGCCGGTGCCGGCGCGATCGGCTGCACCCTCGCTGCTCGCCTGGCCTGCGCCGGATATCCGGTCAATATGCTGGCGCGCGGCCAGACCCTTGAGCTGCTGCAGCAACAGGGCGTGCGCCTGAATGATCTCGACGGCGAACATCAGGCCAGCGTCAACGCCAGTGATTCAGCGGTAGAGCTGGGACCACAGGATCTGATCCTGGTCTGCACCAAGGCCCCGGCGCTGGCCCAGGTACTGCTGCAGCTCCAACCGATGCTGCACGCGGATACCCTGGTGATTCCGATCGTGAACGGTGTGCCCTGGTGGTACTTCCAGGGGCTGGAGAGCCGCTTCGCAAACGAATCGATCCAGGCCATCGATCCGCACGGGAAACTGTCGGAGCTGATACCCGCCCACCACCTGATCGGTGCGGTGGTGTTTATCACCGCTACGCGCCGGGCGCCGAATCATGCCGAGTCGACCAATCCGCATCTGATGATTATCGGCGAGATCGACCACCGGATGACCGAACGCCTGGAAGCGGTGCGCCAGCTGCTTGAGCAGACCGGCATCGAAGTCCGGGCGACTGACACTATTCGCGACCAGATCTGGACCAAGGTCACTGCCAATCTGACGTCAAACCCCCTGTCAGTGGTGACCGGCGCCACGCTGGAACAGCTCTACGCGGACCCGAAACTGAGTCCGCTGGTGCGGCAGATTCTGGATGAAGTGATCCAGGCCGCTGCCGCCTATGGCGCCCGTATCCGCTTTGATCCGCACACCTTTATGGAGCTGGGCGCCGGCATGGGCGCGGTTAAGACCTCCATGCTGCAGGACCACGAGCAGGGTCGCCCCCTGGAGTTGGCAGCCATTGGCCACGCGGTCGTCGAGCTGGCCGAACGGGTGGGCCTTAGCATGCCGATCACGCGGCACGTACTGGCGCTGACCGAGTTTATAGCCGGACAACGCCGCCCGGCGGCTTCGGCCTGACCTGAACCATTAAACCTTTTATTCAGCAACGAGTGCGATAGACACCCGTGACATTAACAAGGAGACAACCATGAGTGATTCCATCACCCGCCCCGAGCACATCAGCGAAGCGGAATGGGCCCTGCGCATCAAGCTGGCCCACTGCTACCACCTGGTCGACTACTTCGGCTGGACCGAAACCATCTTCAACCACATCTCCGCCCGCCTGATGGATGAAGAGGGCAGCTATCTGGTGAACCCCTTCGGCCTCAACTACACCGAGATCACCCCGGCCAACCTGATCAAGGTGGATGTCAACGGCAACAAACTGGATGACTCCCCCTACGATGGCAACCCTGCCGGCTTCGCGCTGCACGGCGCGATCCACCAGGCGCGTGAAGATGTGCATTGCGTGATCCACACCCACACCAATGCCGTGTCCGCCATCGCCTCCAAGCAGCGCGGTTTTACCCACAACGATTTCTACGGTGCCCAGCTCTTCGGTCGCGTCGGCTATCACGCCTTTGAGGGGATCACCCTGTTCCAGGAGGAAAAAGGCCGCATGCTGGAGAGCCTCGGCACCAAGCATGTGCTGGTACTGCGCAACCACGGTATCGCCGTGGGCGAGATGGACATCGAACGCGCCTTCTTCCTGCTGTGGACAGTACAGCGCGCGGCCGAGATTCAGGTCGCCTCCGGCGCTCTGGGTGGTGAAGACGTGATTCTCGACACCGCAATCAGCCAGAAATGTGCCGATCTGACCCAGATGCTGATCAAGGAGAGTGGCTTCGCAGTCAAATTCTTCGATGCGATGGTACGCAAGATGGAAGCCGATCGCGGGCCCAGCTGGTAATACCCTGTCGGAGCACGGGGCGGCCGCTGCAGCGGGCTCGCCCCCTGCCCGCAAGGCAACGGCAACCGACTAGTGTTTGCTCTCCAAATCCGGTTTCTTTTATACCTGAATCAGTGACTTCGCTCGCCAATATACCCGTCAAGCCCACCTCTGCGCCAACAAGAGGCGATAACTGGGTGAGATTCTGACTTTGAGGTCAGGAAGCAAAGAGCGGGAGCAACCGATGGTTCGAGATTGGTTGATAAATAACCAGCATGCAGTGTTTAGGCAATAGCGGGCTGTCCCGGCAGAGGATTCCGGGAGGATTGTTTTTTGCCAGTGGTTGAGTTGGCCTATCCGGCGGAAGCAAGGCCCCGATAAAGATCGCGGTAAACCGCAAAGCCTGGGCAGTGTCGGCCAAATCGCAGGATCCACTGCCGGCCACTGTGCACCAGGCGGCAGGCCATGGTCATGATCTCCTGCATCACGGTTCTCAGGCGGCGACGCCTGGCCGGGTGGCGAACCGGTGCATCCGGGCCGGTCAGTCGCAGACCCATCCAGCGCAACACGTTGTAACCCATCGTCGCGAAGGCCATGACCAGGTTGTTGGTGTCGAAT
>JAUWAC010000022.1 GCA_030602245.1 Marinobacterium sp. | reverse complement strand
GGCGCATATCTTAGCGCCTGCGGTTTCAGTGTCAAGCGTTATTTTCGCTTTTCACTGCGATTTTCCGTTTCGCTGAATCCTTAAAAGCTTTAATGAATTCAACGGGTTGGAGAACCGCCTCGCGAGTCCGACTCGCTCCCGAAGGGGCTGTCGTCTCAAGCGAGGAGGCGCATTCTACAGCCCTGCCGATGAGAGTCAACAGGGCTTTGTAAAAAATTTTCAAACTTCTCTGACTCAACCACCCTGATTGAGCCCGCCCACCGTTCCTTATCAGAGGTAGAACAGGTGATGCTTGCGCTTGCCCAGCTTGACCAGGAAGTAACGACCAAAGCGGGCTGACTCCGGCGCAAACAGCGTCGCCGCACTCATGTTCTGCTCCATCGAGCATTCACGGTCATTGATCAATACTGCACCGCGCTGCAGTGCATCCTTGACCTGCTTACCGGACGCCGCGAGACCGGCCTCGGCCAGCAGCGTGGTCAGCGGCACCTCGTTCAGGTTGGACGGCAGCTGTGATGACGGCAGCCCATCGAGCTGCAGCTGAGCATAGTCGCTCTCATCAAGTGATGAGTGGTCGCCGGAGAACAGTGCTTCAGTGATGCGACGGGCTCCCTGCAGCGCCTCTTCATCGTGTACCAGACGGGTCACTTCTTCCGCGAGGATCCGCTGTGCCTCGGGGCGACCGTCACGGGCACGATCCTGCGCCTCGATCTCGTCAATCTGATCGACATCGAGGAACGTGAAGAATTTCAGGAACCGGTAGACATCGGCGTCCGGCGTCTGCAGCCAGAACTGGTAGAAGGCGTACGGGGAGGTTTTTTTCGGATCCAGCCATACCGCACCACCCTCCGTTTTGCCGAACTTGGTGCCATCTGCCTTGGTGATCAGCGGCAGCGTCAGGCCGTGTACGGATTTGCCGTTCATGCGGCGCACCAGCTCGATGCCACCGGTGATGTTGCCCCACTGGTCGGAACCACCGATCTGCAGCGTGCAGCCGTACAGTTCGTTGAGCTTCTGGAAGTCGTAGGACTGCAGAATCTGGTAGGTAAATTCGGTGAACGAAATGCCCTCGCCTTCACGTTCGATACGCTGACGCACCGATTCTTTCGCGATCATCTTGTTGACCGAGAAATGCTTGCCGATATCACGCAGGAAGCTCAGCACATCGACATTGGCTGTCCAGTCATAGTTGTTGGCGAGGATCGCTCCGCCGTCGTCGCCAAACTCGATGAACTGGCTGATCTGCCGCTTCAGGCAGTCGCTCCACTGCTGCACGACTTCAGCGGAGTTCAGCTGACGCTCCTGCGCCTTGAAGCTGGGGTCGCCGATCATGCCGGTGGCACCCCCGACCAGTGCGATCGGCCGATGACCGTAATCCTGAAACCGCTTCAGCATCAGCAGCGGCACCAGGTGACCGAGGTGAAGGCTATCCGCTGTCGGATCAAAGCCGCAATAAAGCGTGACGCTGCCCGCCTCGAGGTGAGCTGCAAGCTCCTCTTCACTGGTGGTCTGCGCGATCAGGCCGCGCGCTTTCAGATCTTCGAGCAGGGTACGCTTCGTCATGGCTGCCTTCTATCGTTGAATCGGTTCCTGTGGACAAGGCGCGCATTTTAGCGCTGGCCTTATCCCCAGACAAATAAAGGCCACAAAAAGCTCAAGAATTAACCGCTTTGGCGTACAAAATAAGGAGGAACTTCTATATAATCGGCGGTCATATTGCTTTGAATGTCATCTTCTGTTCATCTGAGTCTGCTTTCCCGGGGTGATGCCGTGATACGCAAAGTTTCCATGCTCGTTCGCAGCCTGCCAAAAATTCACCTTGCGGCCGCGACGATCTGCACGCTGATCGTTGGCACAACGTTGTTGATGGTTCCGTCCGACGAAGTTGAAGCCACCCGCAGTACCATCAAACTGATCTCGCCACAGCCGGCCGCAACGGCCGACAGCACCCAGACACTGACACCCCGTAACGACGCCACGGCAACCGAATCCGCTGCGCAGCCCGCTTCTGCCTCTGAGGCGACAACCGACCACTCCGGGACAGAGGATGCCGTACCCGCCATCGCCGAGATCCCGGACGAGCCGCCACTGATCGAAAACTGGATCGAATACGAAGTCCGCAGTGGCGACAGCCTGACCACCCTGTTCAAGCGTGCCGGACTCTCGGCGCGCGACGTCTACCAGGTCAGCCAGGCCACGGCGGAAAACGGTGCACTTGACCGCCTGTATCCGGGGCAGACGCTGGCGTTCCTGATCGAAGAGGGTGAACTGAAGAAACTGCGCATCGTTGAGGATGAACTCAACAGCGTTCAGCTCGAACGTACCGAGGACGGCTACCGCACCGAGCGACTCAGCCGCACGCCCGACATTCGCCATCGCATTGTCAGCGGTACGATCCACAACTCGCTGTCTGTCGATGCCGACCGCGCCGGCCTCTCCGGTCGCATGATCATGAAAATGGCACAGATCCTGGGCTGGGATATCGACTTCGCGCTCGATATCCGCAAGAACGACAGCTTCCGCGTGCTGTACGAAGAGCAGTATCTGGACGGCAAAATGATCGGCGAAGGCGAGATTCTCGCCGTCGAATTCATCAACCGCGGCGAAAAGTTTGCCGCGCTGCGCTATACCGACAGCAACGGCGAGAGCAACTACTACACACCGGAAGGACACAGCATGCGCAAGGCATTCCTGCGCTCGCCGGTCGATTTTCGTCGTATCAGCTCATCGTTCAACCCCGAGCGTTTCCACCCGGTACTGGGCGTCAAGCGGCCGCACCGGGGAACCGACTACGCTGCGGCGATCGGCACGCCGATCAAAGCCGCCGGCGATGGCAAGATCATCTGGCGCGGCACCAAGGGCGGTTACGGGCGCACCATCATCATTCAGCATGGCGGCAACATCACCACGCTGTATGCGCACATGAACAGCTACAAATCAGGACTGTCGACCGGCTCCCGCGTGAAACAGGGCCAGGTGATCGGCTATGTCGGCAAGTCCGGTCTGGCCAGCGGGCCGAACCTGCATTATGAGTTCCGCGTTAACGGCGTGCACAAGAATCCGGTCACGGTGAAACTGCCACACGCCGAGCCCGTTCCGGCGGCCGAGCGCACCGCGTTTCAACAGCAGGCTGCGCGTCTGATCGCCATGCTGGATGGCGGCGACACCGAGCTGGCGCTGGCCGACAACCCGTGATCTACCTTGGTCTGATGTCCGGCACCAGCGTCGATGCGATCGACGCGGTGCTGGCCCGCTTCACCCCCTCTTTTGACATACTGGCCCGCGACAGCAGCCCGATCGCCCCGGACACACGGGCGGCGATTCTGGCGCTGGCCGAGGGCGATCATGACGATCTGGATGCACTCGGCACACTCGATCGTCACCTCGGCGAGCAGTTTGCCGACGCCGCCAACCGACTGATCGAACACAGCGGCATCCCGCGCCAGCAGATCTGC
This sequence comes from Marinobacterium sp., assembly GCA_030602245.1. Taxonomy (GTDB): domain Bacteria; phylum Pseudomonadota; class Gammaproteobacteria; order Pseudomonadales; family Balneatricaceae; genus Marinobacterium_D. The sequence continues at coordinate 30,850 of JAUWAC010000022.1, read as the reverse complement.
GCCATCGGCAGCCACGGCCAGACCGTGCGCCATCGCCCCGAGCTGGGGTTCACGCTGCAGATCGGTGATCCCAGCCGTATTGCCGAGCTGACCGGTATCCGTACCATCGCCGACTTCCGCCGCCGTGACGTGGCCGCGGGCGGACAGGGCGCACCATTGGTTCCCGCCTTCCATCGCGACCTGTTTCAAACCACCAGTGCCGATCGGGTGATCGTCAATATTGGCGGCATGGCCAACCTGACCAGCCTGCCCGCCGGCCAGCCCGAGGCGGCCACCGGATTCGACACCGGGCCCGGCAATGTGCTCCTCGATGCGTGGATGCAGCATTGCCAGAACCGCCCCTGCGACCTGAATGGCGCCTGGGGCGCGAGCGGTCAGCCGAATGAAACACTGCTGGCGGCATTGCTGGACGAACCCTTCTTTCGTCAGCCGCCGCCAAAAAGCACCGGCCGCGAAATGTTTCATCTGAACTGGTTACGGACGAAGCTGAACGGACTCGGCAGCACACCGGCCGCAGCGGACGTACAGGCCACACTGGTCGAGCTGACCGCACGCTCGATCCGCGATTCGATCCTCCCGCTCGGACTGGCGCGGCCAGCCGTTTTCGTCTGCGGTGGCGGTGCCCACAACAGCTTCCTGATGCAGCGTCTGCAGGCGCTGCTGCCACACTCTCACGTCGGCAGCACGGCTGAACTGGGACTGGATCCGGATTGGGTCGAGGCGGCCGCCTTTGCCTGGCTCGCCTGGCGCACCGACCAGAACCTGAGCGGCAATCTGCCCGCGGTTACGGGCGCACAGGGCGAACGTGTGCTCGGGGCGATCTATCCGGCCTGAGGTGAGGAGCCTATTGAGAAAGGTGACTGGCGCCGGGCTCAGCATGAGCCCCGGCGCGCAGTATTCGGAACGGGAGTCAGATCGAAAACGAGGAGCCGCAACCGCAGGTCGTGGTCGCATTCGGGTTGTTGATGACGAAACGGGAGCCCTGCAGACCTTCCTGATAGTCGACCACCGCGCCAGCCAGATACTGGAAGCTCATCGGGTCAACGACCAGAGCGACGCCATCCTTGACCACCTCGGTGTCGTCATCCGCCTTGTTTTCATCAAAGGTAAAACCGTACGAAAAGCCCGCACAACCGCCGCCGGTAATGAATACCCGCAGCTTCAGGTTGTCGTTCTGCTCCTCTTCGATCAGCCCTTTGACTTTCGCCGCCGCGGCTTCCGTAAAGACGAGCGGCGCATCCTGTTCGTGTTCGGTCATATCGCTTCAAACCCTCCGATAGAGGGTGGATTCTCCCTTATTCCAAGCTTTTTAGTCAAGTATTTCAGGGCATCAGACCCACGAGCCTGAGCCCTTCGGTTTCTTCCAGCCCGAACATGATATTCATCACCTGAACCGCCTGGCCGGACGCCCCCTTGACCAGGTTGTCGATGACCGACAGCACCACGACCGTATCGTCGTTCTGCGGCCGGTGCACGCTGATGCGGCAGACATTGGAGCCTTTGACACTGCGCGTTTCCGGGTGGCTGCCGGCCGGCATCACATCGACGAACGGCTCATTGGCATAGCGCTCCTCGAACAGCTGCTGCAGGCCCGGATCGACCGGATCCTTCAGCACCGAGTACAGCGTCGCGTGGATACCGCGGATCATCGGCGTCAGGTGCGGCACGAAGGTCAGACCGACCGGGCGGCCGGCGGCGTTGCTCAGGCCCTGACGGATCTCCGGCAGATGGCGATGGCCGGACGCGCCGTACGCCTTCATGCTCTCACTGGTTTCGCACAGCAGCGTGCCCACATTGGCACCCCGACCGGCGCCACTGACGCCGGACTTGCAATCGGCGATCAGGCGACGGTGATCCACCAGCGCATTTTCCAGCAGCGGCAGATACCCCAGCTGAGTGGCTGTCGGGTAGCAGCCGGCACAGGCCACCAGCGCCGCCTCGCGAATCGCTTCGCGGTTCACCTCCGGCAGGCCATACACGGCTTTCTCGACCAGATCCGGGCAGCTGTGCTCAAGGCCATACCATTTTTCCCACAGCGGTACGTCCTTGATACGGAAGTCGGCCCCCAGATCGATGATGCGCACGCCGCGCGCGACCAGTTCCGGCGCCATCGACATGGCAACGCCGTGCGGCGTGGCGAAGAACACGACATCACACTGCGCCAGACGCTCCACATCCGGCACGCTGTAGGCCAGATCGTAATGGCCGCGCAGGTTCGGGTACATGTCAGCGACCGGAATCCCCTCCTCGGAGCGGGACGTGATCACTTCCACCTGCACCTGCGGGTGACTGGCGAGAATCCGCAGCAGCTCAACCCCGGTGTATCCCGTACCGCCAACAATACCTACCCTGATCACAGCAACCTCTCATAAGTTTTTCAGAACTGTTAATCTTACACAGCCACTCGGAATTTCTTCGTCCCCGAGAGGCGGTATCATACTCACCCATCAGTTTATTGACTATCGGATGCCCGCAGAGACCGCGCTGAATGCCATCGCTTGAACATTTCCGGCAACGACTGTCCCACTTTGATGCCCTGCCCCAGCTTGTACTGCTCGGGATCCTGTCCGGCCTCACCACCGGCGCCGTGATCCTGCTGTTCCGGCTCGCCATCGAGTTGCCGCAGCAGTGGCTGCTGCCGGCCGGGATCAGCGAACGGTTCGAGTCGCTGCCGACCTGGCAACGTTTCGCCTTGCCGATGCTTGGCAGTCTGGCGCTGATCGCGCTGCTGCCGGCGATTCCGAAAGCCTCCCGTGCGGTCGGCATTCCGCACCTGCTCGAACGGCTCAACTACCATCAGGGTCGGCTGTCGTTCTTCAATCTGTTGACCCAGTTCATCGGCGGCGCCATCGCCCTCGGCAGCGGCCACAGCGTCGGCCGGGAAGGGCCGGCGGTCTACCTCGGCGGCAGCTGCTCAAGCCTGATCGGACAGCTGCTGCGTCTGCCCAACAATACACTGCGCATCCTGATCGGCTGCGGCAGCGCGGCGGCGATCGCCGCTGTTTTCAACACCCCGCTGGCCGGTGTCATCTTCGCGATGGAGGTGATTCTGCTTGAGTATAGTATTCTCGGCTTTATCCCGGTGATCGTCGCCGCGGTCGTGGCAGATGTGATGATTCAGCTGACGCTGGGGCCGGTCGCCAGCCTGCAGCTGCCGAGCCTGCCGCCGGAGATTCTGCCGGAGCTGCCGATGCTGCTGGTGCTGGGGTTGGGCATCGGCCTGATCGCGGCCGCGTTCATCATCACGCTCGAGCAATCGCTGCGTCTGCGCCGCCACCCGCTGTGGCTGCGGCTGCTGTTTGCCGGCCTCGTGGCCGGTCTGATCTCGATGGCGGTACCCGATGTCATGGGCACCGGCTATGACAGCATTGAGCGCCTGTTCCACAGCCCCGGCACGCTGGAGCTGCTGCTGTTGCTGCTGGTCTGCAAGACGCTGCTGACACCGTTTATCATCGCGCTCGGCATCCCCGGCGGCATCATCGGCCCGTCACTGGTGATCGGCGCTCTCGGCGGCGCCCTGCTGGCAGGTCTGGGTGCGCATCTGGGCCTGAATACATCGCTCGACCTGTTCACCATCATCGGCATGGGCGCCATGATGGGCGCCGTGCTTAATGCTCCGCTGGCCGCCCTGATCGCACTGCTGGAGCTGACCGACAACTCGGCGATCATTCTGCCCGGCATGCTGGCCATCGTCGTCAGCAATCTGACCCTGCGTTCACTGTTCAAGCGTGCCTCGGCCTTTCAAACCATCCTGCAGGCGCAGGGGCTGGACATCAGCCAGGCGCCGCTGGCACAGGCCCTGTCACGTGCGGCGGTCGGCAGTCTGATGGAGCGCAACATCCTCGACACCCAGAGTCCGATCACACCCGGCGCGCTGGAGCGGATACTGGATCAAAAACCCCGCTGGCTGCTGGTACAGCAGGATGACGAGCAGGTGCTGATGCCACCGGGCGACCTGTCACGCTGGCTCGAAAAGCACGCCGACGACCCGGCTGACACGACCCCGATCGACCTGCTGCAGATCCCGGCAAACCGACAGCAAGTGGTCAGCGTATACTCCCGCGCGACCCTGCTCGAAGCCTGGCAGCTGATGAGCAGCACCGGGGTCACCGCGCTGCTGGTCATCAGCAATCAGGACGCGCCCCTGGGGGTGGTCAGCCGCGCCCAGATCGAAGAGTACTACAACCACAAGCAGGCACTATGAGTTCCGATACCCTTCACGGTCTTTATGCGATCACCGATGCCCGTCTGATGCCGGATGACGACACCCTGCTCACGGCGGTGGGCGCCGCCATCCGCGGCGGCGCGCGCATCGTCCAGTATCGCGACAAATCCGACGATGCCGATACGCGCCTGCGTCAGGCCCGCATGCTGACCACGCTCTGCACCGCCGCCGGTATCCCGCTGCTGATCAACGATGACGTCGAGCTGGCCGCGGCCAGCGGCGCCGCCGGTGTACATCTGGGCCAGAGCGACGCCGCGCTGGCCGCTGCACGCGAGCGTCTGGGGCCGGATGCGATCATCGGCATCACCTGCCACGACCAGCTCGAACTGGCACTGGCCGCCGATCGCGGCGGTGCCGACTACGTCGCGTTCGGCGCTTTCTTTGCGTCGAAAACCAAGCCCAATGCCCGCCCCGCGCCCTTGACGCTGCTGCAGCAGGCGCGCCGGCAGCTGCGCTGCCCGATAGTGGCGATTGGCGGGCTCAGTGTGGATAATGCCGGGCACGTCATCGCGGGCGGCGCCGACATGGTCGCCGTGGTTCACGCCCTGTTCGCGCAGCCGGACATCGAGGCCCAGGCCCGCAGATTCAGCGCGCTGTTCGACACCGTCGAATCCAGCCATTCACCCGATCAGTAAAGGAAGGCATCCATGTCAGGTTCCGAAGCTCTGTTCAAAGCGGCCCAGGCCCATATCCCGGGCGGCGTCAATTCACCGGTCCGAGCATTCAAGGGCGTCGGTGGCACACCGGTTTTCTTCAAGCGCGGCGAAGGGGCCTACCTGTTCGACGAGGATGACAAACGCTATATCGACTATGTCGGCTCCTGGGGGCCGATGATCCTTGGCCACAGCTACAAGCCGGTGATCGATGCGGTGCGCGCGGCGCTCGACAACGGTCTGGGCTTCGGCGCGCCGACCGCGATCGAGACCGAAATGGCCGACAAGGTCTGCGCGCTGGTGCCGTCGATGGAGATGGTGCGCATGGTCAGCTCGGGTACCGAGGCCACGATGAGCGCGATCCGTCTCGCCCGCGGTTACACCGGTCGCGACAAGATCGTCAAATTCGAGGGCTGCTACCACGGCCACTCCGACTCGTTGCTGGTCAAGGCCGGTTCCGGTGCACTGACGCTGGGCGAGCCGAACTCCCCGGGCGTCCCCGCCGCACTGGCCGAGCACACCCTGACGCTGAACTTCAACGACCTGGACAGCGTGCGCGCGGCCTTTGCCGAGGTCGGTGAGCAGATCGCCTGCATCATCGTCGAGCCGGTGGCCGGCAACATGAACTGCGTGCCGCCGGTACCGGGGTTCCTCGAAGGGCTGCGTGAAATCTGTGACCAGTACGGCACCGTGCTGATCTTCGACGAGGTCATGACCGGCTTCCGTGTCGCGCTGGGCGGCGCCCAGGCGCTGTACAACGTGACCCCGGATCTGACCACGCTGGGCAAGGTGATCGGTGGCGGTCTGCCGGTGGGCGCCTTCGGCGGCAAGCGCGAGATCATGTCTCACATCGCGCCGCTGGGCCCGGTCTATCAGGCCGGTACGCTGTCAGGCAATCCGCTGGCGATGGCCGCAGGCCTCGCGATGCTCAATGCACTGAGCGAGGCTGACGTGCATGAATCACTCAGCGCCAAGGCCGAATACCTGACACAGGGGCTTGAGGTGGTTGCCGCGCGGCACGGTATCCCGTTCACAACCACCTGCGTCGGCGGCATGTTCGGTCTGTTCTTCACCGACAGCGACGAGATCCGCGGCTTCGCGGACGCCACCGCTTGCGACACCGAGGCCTTCGCCCGCTTCTTCCACGCCATGCTGGATCAGGGCATCTATCTGGCACCGTCCGCATTCGAAGCCGGCTTCATCTCCAACGCCCACTCCGAGGCGGATCTGGATGCAACACTGGCCGCGGCCGACAAGGCGTTCGCCAGCCTGACATGATGGATCTGACCACTCTCGCAGCCGACCTCGCCCTGCTGCTGGCCGCTGCCGGCAGCGCGGCCTGGGCGCTGCGCACCCGGCCTCGCGTCGGGGATGCTCAGGTGCTGCTCGGCAGCTGGGCGCTGGCCTGTGCCTTCATCGCGGTTGCGGTGCTGACACAACTGCTGCCGAACGATGCGCAGAACGATCTCGCGGTCGTGCGGCGCATGGCGCAGAACCTCGGCGTCTATATCGGGCTGCCGTTTCTGGGCGCCGCACTGGTTGGCGTCGGACGCCGCCAGTTCTGGTCGGCGGCTGGCTGGGGACGCCTGATGCTGGGACTGTTCGCGTTTTTCGAGCTGACCCGGCAGATGGGGTACGGGGTCGAATACACGCAACTGATGGGGGCGGCCTGCACCCTGGCGGCACTCTACGGCGCCGCCTGTTTCAGCCGCCGTGCCCGCCTGAGCGCACTGGCGGGCAGCGCCGTACTGGGCGCCGGCCTTGCGCTGACCAGCCCGATGGCCATCGCCCTCGAACACGACCCGGCGACGTTCCGGGTGCTGTCTGCACTGGCGCTGGTACTGTTCAGCGTCGCGATCCAGCGCGAACTGCTGCCGCGCACTGCCAACGCATGAGGGCCGGGCCAGCGAGACACGTGCAGCTCGAAGGCGCCGCTCAGTAGCGACTCGCCTCCTGCTGAGCGGCCCGGGCACCGGCAGAATCGCCGGCATCACTGCGAATCAACGCCACCAGGCTCCAGAGCCGGCGCAACTGCTGCGGCTGGCCGCTGGCCACGTTGATCCCTTTCAGCGCCACCTGCTCCGCCTGCAGGAACTGCCCCATCCGGCGCTGTACATCCGCCAGCTGGTAATACACCTGTGGATCACGCGGCGCGATTCTGAGCGCCCGCTCGAGCCGGTTCTGTGCCGCCCGCAGATCGCCACCGGCGGTATCCTGCTGCGCCCCGTCGAGCAGCGCGACCACCGCGGCATTGCGCGGCGCACTCTGCGGTTCGACCGGTGCCGGCGTGACGGCACTGCCAGTGGTATCGGTGTCCGCCCGCTGTGGGCGGAACACCGGCACTTCGTCCACCGGCTGCACGCTGACACCCGGCGCAGGCTCGGCCGGCTGCACACTGCCCGGGGGCGGCGTCGGGCCGCGCTGGCCACTGCGATCCTCCACCGGCGTCACATAAGGATTGGGGCCGACACACCCGGCCAACAGCAGCGTACCCAGTGTCAAAGCGATTCGTTTCATGGGAATCCCTGTCATCTCCATCAGTCGTTACTGAAACCAGCTGCGGAACCAGTCCAGCGGAGTGCCGCTGCGGCGCCACTGACCACAATCGACGCTGCGCTGCGGTGCGGTGCCGACGATGAACGGCAGCTGCTGCGAACCTTCGCAGCGTTCATCGGACCTCAGACCGGTGGCCTCGTCGATCCAGACATACTCGACCCCTTCGGGCCGGGTGGCATAGAACGGCTCCGGCTGCTCGCGCCGCATGAAATCGGTCCACACCCGCAGCGCTCCGCCGGAACCGGTGAACGGCAGGCTCGCGTTGTCGTCACGGCCCACCCAGACCACCGCCAGACGGTTGCCGGCAAAGCCGGCGAACCAGCTGTCGCGCTGGCCGTTGGAGGTGCCGGTCTTGCCGGCAATATTAAGGTTCTGCGGCAGCACCGAATAGGCGTAACGTGCCGTTCCCTCGCGCGCCACTTCCTGCATCGCATACTGAATCAGGTGCACCAGCGCCGGCTCCACCTGCTGGCGCAGCTGGAACGGATAGCGCGACAGCTCATGACCCTCGGCATCGGTCACCGCGCGAATGGCGCGCAACGGCATGCGGAAGCCATTGGCCGCCAGCGTCTGATACATGCCCGCCACCTCCAGCGGTGACAGCGCCTGCGCCCCCAGCAGCAGGGACGGGTAGGGTTTAAGGTCGCGCTCGATACCGAGTCGACGCAGCATGTCGATGACGTGCTCAAGCCCCACATCCAGCCCCAGCCGCGCCGTGGACTGATTGTAGGAGCGCGACAGCGAGTGATGCAGCGGAATGATGCCGTGGCTCTGGTGATCGAAGTTGTCCGGCGCCCAGACATCACCGTTGGGCAGCTTGAGCTCAAACGCCTCATCCTCGATCTGCGACGCCAGCGTGTACCCCTGTTCCAACGCGGCCAGATAGATCGCCGGCTTGACCAGCGAACCGATCGGTCGCAGGGCATCGAGGGCACGGTTGAAGCCCTGATAACGGGTGTCACGACCGCCGATCACGGCGAGGATTTCACCGGTCTGCGGGTCGGTCACCACCATACTGCTCTCGAGTTCGCCGGCCTTCTGGCGATAGCGGTTCTCGAGCTGCTTCAGCGTCTCACTCTGCGCCCGCTCAGCACGGGCCTGCACCAGCGGATCCAGCGCGGTAAACACGCGCAGTCCCTCGCTGCTCAGATCCTCCTCGCGATACTCCTCCCGCAGCTGCCGCTTGACCAGATCCAGATAGGCCGGGTAGGCGCCTTTCTGCAGGCCGCGTTTTTCCACTACACCGAGTGGCTCCGCCGTGGCCCGCTGGTACTGCGCCTCGTCGATCCGGCCCTGATCGCGCAACAGACGCAACACCAGATTGCGTCGTTCCAGCGCCCGCTCCGGGTGACGGCGCGGATCATAATAGGAGGGGCCCTTGACCAACCCGGCCAGCAGCGCCACCTGCGCCAGACTCAGCTCGCCGACGGGCCGGCCGAAATAGTACTGACTGCCCATGCCAAAACCGTGGATCGCGCGCGCGCCGGACTGACCGAGATACACCTCGTTCAGATACGCCTCGAGAATCTCGTCCTTGCTGTAGTGCAGATCGAGCAGCACCGCCATCGGCATCTCGAGCAGCTTGCGCGCCAGCGTACGGTCGGCGGTCAGGTAGAAGTTCTTGATCAGCTGCTGCGTCAGCGTACTGCCACCCTGCACGAAACTGCCGGCCCGGATATTGACCCACATGGCGCGGGCGATCCCCTTCAGCGAAATGCCGTGATGGCTGTAGTAATTGCGGTCTTCCACCGCAATCAGCGCGGCCGGCAGCATCGGCGGCGCATCCTCGAGCCGAATCAGGTCGCGGTCTTCGTTATCCTGTGGATAAATGCCACCGATCAGGATCGGCTCCATGCGTACCAGCGACAGTGCGCGCCCCCGCTCATCCCGGATCGCCTGCAGACGACCGTTGGCAAACGCCAGCGTCATCCGCCGCGAGGGTTCTGCGCCGTCGGGAAAGGTAAAGCCACGCGTGATCAGCTCCACCCGATTGCCGGACCAGCGCGCGCTGCCGGGCCGGCTGACCTGCGTCACATTGCGATAACCGAGCCCCTTGAGTTCGAGGCGAAAGTCGTCGCTGCTCAGCGCCTGACCGGGATACAGCTCGAGCGGACGGGCATAGACCTTCGCCGGCAGCGCCCAGCGCTTGCCCTCGAATTTGTCACGGATCTGGGCATCGAGATAGACCAGCCCCGCCGCGGCGAGCACCAGCAGGACAAGCGCCAGCTTCAACAACGGCCCCAGCAGCGCCCTGAACCAGGTGCCTGAGCGCTGACGCCCCGGTTTGCGGCGGCTATTTCTCTTTTTACTCATCGTGTCAGTATAATCCGGGCTTTATCGACAGAATGCGCGCCATGGTACCAGAACTGATCGACCGCTTGCGCCAGCCGGAGCTGTATCCACACCCGGTCTCGCAGATCGAGCTGATCGAGACCCACATCTCCTGGCTGCTGCTCACCGGCGAATATGCCTACAAGATCAAGAAACCGGTCAATTTCGGCTTTCTCGATTTCACCACCCTCGAGCAGCGACGCTACTGCTGCGAAGAGGAACTGCGCCTGAATCAGCGGCTGGCACCGGATATCTACGAAGCGGTGGTGCCAATCAGCGGCAGCGCTGGCGAACCACGTCTGGGTGATGACAGCGCACCGATCGAATACGCCGTGCGCATGCGCCAGTTCGAGTCCAACCAGCGCCTCGACCAGCTGCTCGAACGCCACCAGTTCCAGGCCCAGTGGATCGACGTCCTGGCGGAGCAGATTGCCGATTTTCACCAGCGTATCCCGATCGTCGCGCAGGACAGCCCCTGGGGCGAGCCGGATACCATTGCCGGCGTCGTGTTCGACAACTATTCACCGCCCAACCGCGACCTGCTGTCCGCCGACGATACCGCGCTGCTCGAGCGCCTTGAGCGCTACACACAGGCGCGCTTCGCTGCCCTGACCGAGACCCTGATCGCACGCAAGCGTCAGGGCCACGTGCGCGAGTGTCACGGCGATCTGCATCTGGGCAACGTCACCCTGTACCACGATCAGCTGCGCCTGTTCGACTGCATCGAGTTCAACCTGCAGTTCCGTTGGATCGACACCCTCTGCGATCTGGCGTTCCTGCTGATGGACCTGGAGGCGAACGGACAGTTCCGCTGGGCCAACCGGCTGCTCAACCGCTATCTGGAACTGACCGGCGATTACGAAGGGCTGGTGCTGCTCGATTTCTATAAGGCATACCGGTCGATGGTCCGCGCCAAGGTCGCGCTGCTCGGCGAGCGTCCGGACATCGCGACGTTCCGCCACTACCTGCACCTGACCGAGCGCTACTGCACCCCCCGCGAGCCGTTCCTGCTGCTGATGCACGGCATCAGCGGCAGCGGCAAAAGCTATCTCAGCGCGCGACTGTTCGAGGCGATGCGTGCCATTCGCATCCGCTCCGACGTCGAGCGCAAGCGGATCTACCGCGAAGCCCTGCGCAGCGAGCAGCTGGACCTGTACGGCCCGCAGATGAACCTGCGTACCTTCAACCGGCTGCTCGATACGACCCGGCTGATGCTGCGTGCCGGGTTGCCGGTGGTGGTCGATGCGACCTTCATCCGCCTGCGCGCCCGCACGCTGTTCCGGCAGATGGCGGCACGCGAGCAGATCCCGCTGCGCATCATCAGCTGCCACTGCGACCAGAAACTGATCGAGGCACGCCTCAAGCGCCGTGCGGAAGAGGGGCTGGATCCGTCCGATGCCGATATCGAGGTGATGCGGCGCCAGCTCGAGCTGCTGCACCCGATCACCGCCGAGGAGCAGCTGCAGACGCTGGATGTGGATACCCGTGATGACGAGGCGATCGAACAGCTGCTGGCCCAGCTGCGCGGGCAGAAACTGATCGACTGAAGCTCAGCCGCACACCGCATCGCCGCGACCGCGGCTGATAAACAGCGGTCGACCATCGTCGCAACGGTGGCGTTCGATCTGCACCTCAAACAGGGCCGACAGGCGCTCGGCCTGCATCACCGCATCGACGGTGCCCTGATACGCCAGCTGCCCGTCGCGCAGTAACAGCACGCGATCGGCATAGTGTGCCGCCAGATTCAGATCGTGCAGCACGCACAACACCGCGTAGCCCTGCGCCACCAGCGTCTTCAGTAATTCAAGTGCCTGATGCTGATGCCGCAGATCCAGCGCGGCAAGCGGCTCATCGAGCAGTATCACCGACGGTTCACGGCCGCGCTGCGCCAGCACCCGCGCCAGCTGCACCCGTTGCGCTTCACCCCCGGACAGAGTCAGGTAACTGCGCGCCAGCAGGGCGTCCAGATCCAGCGCCTGCGCCAGCTGCGCGATGCGCGCGTCCTGCTCCGGCGCCGACAGATTCAGCGGGTAACCACCCATCGCAATCACCTCCCGTACGCTGAAGGCAAAGTCCAGCGGCTGCTGCTGCAACAACACCGCCAGATGCTGCGCCCGCTGGCGCAGATCGTAGCGCTGCAGCGGCTGTCCCAGCAGTTTCACCTCGCCGGCTGCGGGCCGAAGCAGACCGCTGAGCAACCCCAGCAGGGTAGACTTTCCGGCGCCGTTGGGACCGAGCACCACGCTCAGCTCACCACCGGCGAGCGTCAGATCGAATGGCGCCAGATGGCGCGCATCGCCATGACCGTAACTGAGCTGACGCGCCTCAAGCATGACGTGCCCCCGCGTTCAGGCGCGACAGCAGAATGAGCAGGAAGAACGGGCCGCCGACCAGCGCCGTCAGAATCCCGATCGGCAACTGCGCCGGCGCCACCAGCAGCCGTGACAACAGATCGGCCACGACCAGAAACAGCGCCCCGAGCAGTGCTGAATGGGGCAGCAGATAGCGGTTGTCCGGTCCGCACAACAGGCGCACCAGGTGGGGCACGATCAGACCGACAAAGCCGATCAGGCCGCCGAACGCGACCACGGCGCCGACCCCGAGCGCACACAGCAGCACCAGCCGGCGCTGCAGACTCTCGACATCGACCCCAAGCAGCTGCGCCTGAGACACCCCCAGCAGCAGCACATTGAGTTCGCGTCCCTCGCGGGCCAGCAGCATCAGCACCGGAAATGCGATCGTCATCAGTACCAGCACCGGCAGCCAGCCCTCGACCGCCAGATTGCCCAGCAGCCAGAAACTGGCCTGGCGCAGCGACACACCGTCGGCCAGATACTTCAGCATGCCGATACCGGCACTGGCGATCGCATTGACCGCCATGCCGGTCAGCAGCAGCGTGGTCACCGACACACCGGACAGCGTGCGCGCCAGCCGCATCACCAGCAGCGTGGCCGCCAGACCACCGCCGAACGCGGCCAGCGGCATCGCCAGCAGATCGATACCGTGCAGGCGCAGCCAGCCACCGGCCAGCACCATCAGGCTCACCACCGCCAGCGCCGAACCCGCCGAGACACCGATCAGGGACGGATCCGCCAGCGGATTGCGGAACAACGCCTGCGCCGCAGCACCGGTCGCTCCCAGCAGCGCGCCGGCAAACAGCGTCAACAACAGGCGCGGCAGGCGCAGCTGATAGAGCACGCGGCCGGCATCACTGTCGGGGGTAATCCAGGCATCGGGACTGATGTCGAAGGCGCCAAGGTTCAGGCTGGCCAGACAGGCCAGCAGCAACGCCAGTATCAGCAGCGCCCGGAACAGGACCGGCGACTGGGCGAAGGCTTGCAACAACACGTCTCCTGATTCGGTTGTGAAAACAGTATCATAGCGTCGAATAACAACGCTTTCGCCTGCCCGCCGCAGGCGCAACCCGGGAGGCCCGATGCGCCCACTATGCCCTCTCAGCGAGCTGCCGGACGGTGATTGCCGCGGCTTCGACGTCGACGCACAGGCGCTGTTTGCCGTGCGTCGCGGCGATCAGGTGTACGTCTACCGTAACCTCTGTCCGCACCGCGGCATCCGGCTCGAGTGGCAGGAACACCAGTTTCTTGATTACGAGCGCCAGTATATTCAGTGCGCCACCCACGGCGCCCTGTTCACCATCGATGGGGGCGAATGTATCGCCGGCCCCTGCCCCGGCGAGCGGCTCGAAGCCGTGCCCTGCCGGGTCGAGGGTGAACAGGTGCTGATCGAGCTCTAGCCGCGGATCCGACGCGCCAGTCGCTCCAGCGCCAGCTCGATCCGATCCATGCCCGTGGTATAGGAGAAGCGCACGTAGCGTTCGGCATCAAAGCGGGAGAAATCGGCGCCGGGAGTGGCCGCGATCTTGTCCTCTTCCAGCAGCGACCAGCACCAGACAAAGCTGTCATCGGTCAGCTCACTGGCATCGGCATAGACATAGAAGGCGCCCTGCGGCGGCGTCGCGATGCCAAAGCCCAGCTCCCGCAGGCCCGACACCAACAGATCCCGGCGCCGCCCGAATTCGGCGCGGCGCTGCTCGAAAATCTCGATCGACTCAGGTTCGAACGCGGCCAGCGCCGCACGCTGTGATAACGTCGGCGGCGAAATGAACAGGTTTTGCGCCATCTTTTCCATCTCCGCAACCGCGTCGGCCGGCCCCACAACCCAGCCCAGACGCCAGCCGGTCATGCCGAAGTATTTGGAAAAGCTGTTCAACACCAGCGCCTGATCGTCCACCGCCAGCACGGTCTCGGCATCGAAGCCATAGGTCAGGCCATGGTAGAGCTCATCGACGATCAGCTCACCGCCGAGTTCACGTACCGTGGCCGAAATCGCCGCCATCTCGTCGGGCGGCACGACGGCCCCGGTCGGATTGGCCGGCGAGGCCAGCAGGACGCCGGCGGTCTGCTCATCCCAGTGCTCACGCACCAGCTCCGCGGTGAGCTGGAAGTTGGTGGACGCATCGACCCGCACCCGCTGTGCCCGCGCCTCGAGCAGACGCAGGAACTGTGCATTACAGGGATAACCGGGGTCAGCCATCATGAACCGGCGCCCCTGCTCCGCCAGCAGCGCGAACGCCAGCAGCAGACCGCCTGAGGCACCGGGCGTAACCAGTACCCGTTCCGGCCCGAGGTCGATCCCGTAACGCTCAGCGTAATAGCGCGCGATCCGCTCGCGCAGCGGTGCAATACCGCCCGCCGGCGTGTATTGAATCCGGCCCTCCTCGATCGCCGCATGGGCCGCTGCCGCAACCGGCGCAGCGGTGGCAAAGTCCGGCTCACCGGCTTCCATGTGGATGACGTCGAAACCGAGATCATCCAGCTCACGGGCGCGCTTGAGCAGATCCATCACCTTGAACGAATCGATGGCGCGAGCCCGCGCGCTCCATTTTTCTGCACTCACTGTTCACCTCCTTTGAGCAAAGGACCAGTATACCCCGGCAGCCACCCGGACCGGCAGGGCCGGGATCAGCCGCAGACCGCGGCCGACCCTGCTAGACTAATTGCCCGGCAAAACGCCAGAACAGGTCTAGCCTAAAGGGAAGGCTTCTGGTAATTTCACCGGCTTTTGAGACACCGCCGAAACCGGTGGTTCCTATTTTCAGGTTCAAGGCACGGCACCGGGAGACGCCCGCGCCGCCGGCCCTAGACGTGAGGCTGCGCCAATGCCGAATACAACCGAATCACAGTTCACGCACTTCGAGCCCTACACGATCAAGGATGGCGAGGAGTACATGAACGACGCGCAGAAGGATCACTTCCGCGCCATTCTGCTGGACTGGAAACGCCAGCTGATGGAAGAGGTCGACAGCACCATCACCCATCTGAAGGAAGAGGCATCCAACTTCGCCGACCCGAGCGACCGGGCCAGCCAGGAGGAAGAGTTCAGCCTCGAGCTGCGTACCCGCGACCGCGAGCGTAAGCTGATCCGCAAGATCGATGAAGCGATGGAGCGTATTGACGACGATGACTACGGTTACTGTGACGCCTGCGGCGTCGAGATCGGTATCCGCCGCCTCGAGGCGCGCCCGACCGCAACCCTGTGCATCGACTGCAAGACGCTGGCCGAGATCAAGGAAAAACAGCTCGGCGGCTGATCGCGCTTCCTGCGCTCACAGCAGCCGTGCTGTGAGCGCACCGACCGGAGTGCAGCCCACGTGAGCTGCACCGGTCGCTTTGCTCCGTCACCGACGGGGCCGCTTCACTTTGGCTCGCTGCTTGCGGCGCTGGCCAGCTATCTCGACATCCGCGCCCAGGGCGGACGCTGGCTGTTACGCATCGAAGATCTGGATCCCCCCCGCGAAGTCCCCGGTGCCAGCGAACAGATCATCCGCACGCTTGAGCACTATCACCTCTACTGGGATGGCGAGGTCAGCTTCCAGAGCCAGCGCCATGCGCTGTACGAAGACGCCCTGCAGCAGCTGATCGACCAGGGTCTGGCCTATCGCTGCCAGTGCAGCCGCAGCCAGCTGCGCACCCGGGATGCACTGCTCGCCTATGACGGCTGGTGCGAGCGCCACCCGCCACCGGCGTCGGCCCGCTGCGCCGTGCGCGCACGCTACCCTGCCACGCCTCTGACCTTCAGCGACCGCATTCAGGGCCAGCGCCGGTATCCGGCCACACCCGGGCGCGGCGATTTTGTCATTTTCCGGCGCGATGGCCTGTTCGCTTATCAGTTGGCGGTGGTGATCGATGATGCCGAACAGGGCATCGATCAGATCGTGCGCGGCCATGACCTGATCGACGAGACACCGCGTCAGATCGCGCTGCAGCAGCACCTCGGTCTTGCCACGCCCAGCTACGCCCATATCCCGGTCCTGACCAACGCGCAGGGACAGAAGCTCAGCAAGCAGACCTATGCCCCGGCGCTGAGTCCATCCTCGTCCGATGTGGTGCCGCTGCTCTGTCGCGCACTGGATCTGCTGGGCCAGCAGCCGCCGGCCGAGCTGCGCGACGGCAGCGCCGACGACGTTCTGGCCTGGGCGGTGGCGCACTGGCAGCTCGAGCGTGTGCCGCGCCGGCCCGGCATCGTTGTGGCCGCGGATGGCGGCGCCGCCGACGATGGCCCGCGTGCAGAGGAGGGCTGAGTGTACAGCCACCGCCTGCTGATCCTGTTCAGCCTGCTGGCCCTGCTGCTCGGTCCCGAGCTGCTCGATCTCTGGTTGTTCAGTGACGGCCCCTGGTATCAACCCTTCCTGATCTGGCTGGGCCTCTGTACCCTGACAGCTCTGATTGAACAGGGATCCCGCCGTGAGCTTTGATCTGCCGCAGCTGCTGCTGCTCTGCTTTCTCTATCTGCTCTGCCTGTTCGGTGCCGCCTACCTGACCGAACGCGGTCACCTGCCGCGCCGACTGGTGCGGCATCCGCTGCTGCATGCGTTGTCATTCGGCGTCTTTGCCAGCGCCTGGACCTTCTACGGCACCTTCGGGCTCGCGGCGGAGTCGGGTTATGTCTATCTCGGCTCCCACCTGGGCGCCGTGATCGCCTTCATGCTGGCGCCGATCCTGCTGGTGCCGATCCTGCGCATTACCCGCACCTATCAGCTGTCATCGCTGGCGGATCTGTTCGCGTTTCGGTTTCGCAGCGGTCAGGTCGGCACCCTGACCACGCTGGCGATGCTGTGCGCCAGCCTGCCGCTGATGTCGATTCAGATTCAGGCGGTATCCGACTCGCTGTACCTGCTGAACGACCAGCTCGAACCACCGCAGATTGCCGCCGCCTACTGCGTCATCATCGCGCTGTTCGCGATCCTGTTCGGCGCCCGCCACGCCACCCTGCGCAACAGCCACAGCGGTCTCGTCGTCGCCATCGCCATCGCCTCCGCGACCAAACTGCTGGCGATGCTGGCGATCGCACTGTTCGCCTGGTTTGGCTTCTTCGGCGGCGCCGGCGGACTGGAGAACTGGCTCGCCGCCAATCCGGATGCACTGGCACAGATGCACTCTCCGCAGCACGACGGCGGCTGGCGCATTCTGGTACTGGCGTTTTTTGCCGCCGCCATCGTCATGCCGCACATGTTCCACCTGGCCTTCACCGAAAACATCTCCGCAGAAAGTCTCTACAAGGCGACCTGGGTGATGCCGCTGTTCGTGCTGTTGCTGGCGGTCTGCGTGCCGGTGATTCTGTGGGCCGCCCAGGGCAGTGGCGGCACGCCGGTGGACCCGGAGTTCGTGATCCTGCAGATCGGCGACCGCCTCGGCCAACCCTGGCTGACACTGGCCGGTTTCATCGGTGGACTATCGGCGGCCAGTGGCGTCATCATCGTCGCCTCGGTGGCGCTGGCGTCGATGCTGCAGAACCATCTGGTGCTGCCGCTGGTGCGCCGCCCCGAGCACACCCGGTTCTACACCTGGCTGCTCTGGCTGCGCCGCTTCCTGATCGTGCTGATGATCTTCGCCTGCTACCTGTTCTATCTCGTTTTCGGCGAGCGGTTGCAGCTGAGCCAGCTCGGTCTGCTGGGTTTTGTCGCCTTCCTGCAGTTCCTGCCCGGCCTGCTCGCCACGCTGTACTGGCCCGGCGCCAGCCGGCATGGATTCCTGCTCGGCCTCGGCGGCGGCTTCGCGGTCTGGCTGTTCACACTGACGCTGCCACTGCATCAGGATCTGCTGCAGCTCGAACTGCCGGTCGTGACCGAGGACAACTGGTACTCCTATACCCTGCTGTCGATCGTGACCAATCTGGTGCTGATGGTGATCGGTTCGCGGCTGTTTCCCGGCAGTGATGCCGAACGACAGAGCGCGGACGCCTGCGTGCTCAACGGCCTGCAGCGCCCGCTCGGCACCGACTGGCCCGCCGGCCAGATCGAGGATCTGCACGCACAGCTCGCACCACGCCTGGGCAGCGAGACCGCCAGCCGCGAGGTCAGTCGGGCCCGTCAGGAGCTGAGCCTGCCGACCGGCGACCTGCGCCCAATCGATCTGCTGCGTCTGCGCAGTCAGCTGGAGCACAATCTGTCGGGCCTGCTCGGCCCGGTGGAAGCCGCCGCCATACTCAACCCGCCCACGCCACGGGCCGGGCGCGGCTTTCGCGCGCGCGAGGTCCACCTGCTGGAAAACCAGCTCGAGCACTATGATGCCCGGCTCTCCGGTCTGGCCGCAGAGCTGGATCAATTGCGCCGCCACCACCGCATCACGCTGCAACGCCTGCCCATCGGCGCCTGCACACTCGATAACGAGCAGCGTATCCAGTTCTGGAACAGCGAGCTGTCGCGCTACACCGGTATCGACGACGAAAGCTGTATCGGCGCACATCTGAGTACGCTGCCGCCGCCGTGGAATCAGCTGCTGGACGCCTTTGCCCGCGGCGAGGCGCAGCATCAGTCCGCCGTCAAACTGGAGCTCGACGGCAAGACGCGCTGGTTCAGTCTGCACAAGGCGGCGCTGGATGCCGCTTCGGATCAGGGCGTCGTGCTGCTGGTGGAGGACGAAACGGAGTATCAACAGATCGCGCAGAATCTGGCGCATCAGGAGCGACTGGCCTCGATCGGCCGCTTCGCCGCGGGGGTTGCCCACGAGATCGGCAACCCGGTTACCGGCATCGCCTGCCTGGCGCAGAACCTGAAGCTGGAAACCGACTCGCCGGAGATTCTCGAAACCGGCGCACAGATCGTCGAACAGACCCAGCGCATCAGCCGTATCGTGCAGTCGCTGGTGCGGTTTGCCCATACCGGCCAGCACGGCCCCGCTGCCCAGCACGAACCGCTTGCGCTGCATGAGTGCGTCGCCGAGGCGATCCATCTGGTGCAGCTCGACAGCCGCGTGCGCCAGCAACGCTTTATCAACACCGTCAATCCGGACCACCGGGTGGCCGGCGACCCGCAGCAACTGCTGCAGGTGTTCATCAACCTGCTGAATAACGCCAGCGACGCGTCACCGGATGACGGTGAAATCCGCATCGACTCCGCGGGCGACCGGCACCGCATCACGCTGACCATCACCGACCAGGGCAGCGGCATTGCGCCGGAGCATCAGAGCCACCTGTTCGAGCCGTTTTTCACCACCAAGGAACCGGGCCGCGGCACGGGGCTGGGTTTACCGTTGGTCTATAATATAGTGACGGAACATTATGGTAGTATCGAACTCTTCAGCCCCGCCAATAAGAAACAGAATAATGGCACTCAGGTGGTGATAACCTTACCCCGCTACACAGGTCAGACCCCTGGTGCGGCGACGAAGTGATGCAAGGGTCCCAGCCATATGAGCCGAATTCTGATTGTTGAAGATGAGTCCATCATCCGCTCAGCTCTCAAACGCCTACTGGAAAAGCACGACTACCAGGTCAGCGACGTCCCCTCGGTCGCCGATGCCTGCGAACAGTTTGAACTTACCGATTTTGATCTCATCATCAGTGATCTGCGCCTGCCCGGCGCTGCCGGCACCGATCTGATCGAACTGGCCGCACCGGTTCCGGTGCTGATCATGACCAGCTACGCCAGCCTGCGCTCGGCCGTGGATGCGATGAAGCTTGGCGCGGTGGACTACATCGCCAAGCCATTCGACCATGACGAGATGCTGAACACCGTCGCCGAGGTGCTGCGCAAGACGTCGCACCGCGACGCCGCCGGCAGCGCCGACGAACCGTCCGTACACGAAGGCGAGCAGCAGACCGAAATCATCGGCCAGTGTCAGCCGATGCAGGAGCTGTTCCGGCGTATCAGCAAGGTCGCCCGCACCGATGCCACGGTGCTGATTCTCGGCGAATCCGGCACCGGTAAGGAACTCGCCGCCCGCGCCATTCATGAACAGAGCGACCGCGCCGGCCGCACCATGATCTGCGTAGACTGCGCCGCGATTCCCGATACCCTGATCGAATCGGAACTGTTTGGTCACGAGAAGGGCGCCTTCACCGGTGCCAACGCCACCCGCAGCGGCCTGATCGAGTCCGCCGACGGCGGCACCCTGTTCCTCGACGAGATCGGCGAGTTGCCGCTGGAAGCCCAGGCGCGCCTGCTGCGCTTCCTGCAGGAAGGCGAGATCCGCCGCGTGGGCGCGGTACAGCCGCGCCGGGTCGACGTGCGTTTGATTGCCGCGACCCACCGGGATCTCAAAAGTCTGGCCAAGAGCGGCGAGTTCCGCGAAGACCTGTATTACCGACTCTATGTCATGGAGCTGCGCATGCCGCCATTGCGCGAGCGCGGTAACGATATCATCGAGCTGGCACAACGCTTCCTCGCCAATCGCTGCCGCAAGCTCGATGCCGGCAATCTGCGCTTCAGCGAGCGTGCCCGGCAGGTGATGCTGAAATACTCCTGGCCCGGCAACGTGCGCGAGCTGGAAAACGCCATCGAACGCGCCGTGATCCTCGCCGATGGAGACGAGATCACCCCCGAGCTGCTGGGGCTCGACACCGACCATCACTCATTGAGCGAGTTCGAAAGCTATTACGAGCAGGGACACAGCCGCCAGGAAGACGCGGTCCCGTCACCGGCACGTCGTGCTCGCACCGATCTGTCGCTGGACGACTACTTCCAGCGTTTTGTTCTGGAAAACCAGGACCAGATGAGCGAAACCGAGCTGGCGCGCACCCTGGGAGTCAGCCGCAAGTGCCTGTGGGAGCGCCGGCAGAAGCTCGGCATCCCGCGCAGGCCGCGCAAATAGCACTTTAGTACCGGAAGGTAACAGCACCTTAGTGTTACCTATCTACACATGCTGTACTGCACAAAACGTGGCGCGGGGTAACAGCTCCCGGTAACAACGCAGAGTAACAACAGACACAAAGAGCCGATATTCATTAATTTTCAAATACTTATAAAAACTGGCACAGCAAGTGCTCTATACAGGACAGAACAACAACAACGACGGCCTGAGAAGAAGCGGCAGCAATAAAAATAAAAATAGCCGTAACGGACAGGTTCCCGCCTCGAATAAAAATAAAAATGAGGCTTGGCTGATCACAGAGCAGGTGACTGCCAGCACAATCGGTAATAAAAATAACAAGCCGATGGACTCGCACAGCGCACTGAACTTTGTGATCAGCACCCCACCCCAATCGCCCATCTGTAGCCATTTCCTCTTCCTCTCGTTTCGCCCGTATCATCGCAGCTGTCGCTGCGTACAGCGCGGTATCCCGTACTACAGCTGCCCCCGCTTAGATGCTATGATGCGCCACTTTTGAACATCGACTGATCGGAACAGCGACCTTCCAAGATGCTGACCTCGTTATCCATTCTTGCACTCGTCATCGCCGTCATCGTGCTCAGCACGTTGTACCTGTGGCGCTCGATCGACCGCCGCCCCGTGCCCTCAGCCGATGCCGCGGATGTACGAACCAACACCGTTGCCGAGGCACGCCTGCCGCTGGGCGAACGGCGCATCATCCCGGAATCGGAACACCGCATTGCGCGTCAGGCACTCGACGACAACGCGATGAAGGTGGTGTATCGCCTGCAGGACGAAGGCTATGACTCCTATCTCGTCGGCGGCTGTATTCGAGACCTGCTCTTGGGCAAACAACCGAAGGACTTCGATGTCGCCACCTCAGCCCACCCGGAGCAGGCGGAAGAACTGTTCCGTCGCGCCCGTCTGATCGGCCGCCGCTTCAAGCTGCTGCATGTGCGTTTCGGCCGCGATGTCATCGAGGTCGCGACCTTCCGCGCCTCCCACGACAGCGACGACAACGATGGCGAGCACGGCCGCCAGGCCGAGTCGGGCATGATTCTGCGCGACAACGTCTACGGCACCATCGAGGAAGACGCCCTGCGCCGCGACTTCACGATCAACGCGCTCTACTACTGTGTCCGCGACCACAGCATCCACGACTTCGCCAACGGCTATCTGGACCTGAAACAGCGCCAGATTCGGATGATCGGCGATCCCGAGGCCCGCTACCGCGAGGATCCGGTGCGCATGCTGCGTGCCGCCCGCTTTGCCGCCAAGCTCGGTTTCGAGATCGCACCGGAGACCGCCGAGCCGATCCGACGCCTCGGTCCGATGCTGACGCGCATCGCTCCGGCACGCCTGTTTGACGAACCCCTGAAGCTGTTGCAGAGCGGCCACGGCGAAGCATCGCTGCGCCAGCTCAAGCGCTTCGACCTGTTCCGCACCCTGTTCCCGCAAACGGACGCCATGCTCGACAGCGAGGAGTACCCGGTGGAAGCGCTGGTCGTCAACGCGCTGGCCAACACCGACCGACGGCTGGCGCAGGGCAAAAGCGTGACCCCGGCCTTCCTGTTCGCGGCACTGCTCTGGTACCCGCTGCAGCGCCGCTTGCAGGAGCTGCTCGACGAAGGCGGACAGCCGACACTGCAGTGTCTGCATCAGGCCGCCAACGAGGTACTCGGCGAGCAGGTGCGCTCGACCGCCATCCCGCGCCGCTTCTCGACGCCGGTGCGCGAGATCTGGGAGCTGCAGCTGCGCCTGCCGCGCAAACGCCGCGCCGATCAGCTGATGGAACACCCGCGCTTCCGTGCCGCCTACGATCTGCTGCTGCTGCGCGAAAACAGCGGCGAGCCGCTCGACGGCCTGAGCCAGTGGTGGACCGATTACCAGAACGCCAACCCGAGTCAGCGTGACGAGCTGCAGCACGACAGCCGCGCTGACCAGCCGCAGGAGCGTGCGCCGCGCAAGCGTCGCCG
Source organism: Marinobacterium sp. (assembly GCA_030602245.1). GTDB lineage: Bacteria > Pseudomonadota > Gammaproteobacteria > Pseudomonadales > Balneatricaceae > Marinobacterium_D. Next base: position 7,998 of record JAUWAC010000022.1, on the reverse strand, counting down.
CCGTCGTCGCAAGCCACGTCCGCAGACCCATGACTGAATTCCCGTTCCGTTGTTTTATCGGCCTGGGCAGCAATCTCGAAGACCCGCAGGCACAGGTCTGCCGTGCCTTCGACGAGCTGGCCGAGCTGCCGCAGTGCCGGCTGGTACGGCGTTCGTCGCTGTACCGCTCGGCGCCGGTCGGCCCTCAGGATCAGCCCGACTTCATCAACGCCGTGGCCGAACTGCAGACGGCGCTGGAGCCGGAAGCGCTGCTCGATCAGCTGCAAGCGATCGAACGGGCCCATCAGCGCGTGCGCAAGATCCACTGGGGTCCGCGCACGCTGGATCTGGATCTGCTGCTGTACGCTGACCGCACGATCAACACCGAACGTCTGACCGTACCGCACCCGTTCATGTACGAGCGCGGCTTCGTGCTCTGGCCGCTGGTGGAGATCGCACCGCAGCTGTCCCTGCCTGACGGCAGCACGCTGGCCCAGCGCTTGGACCAATGCCCCATGGGCACTCTCGAGCGGATGCCGCTATAATCCGCCCTTTCCGACGTGAATCGAATAAGAAACGAGACTGCATTATGAGCAACGTCACCCTGCACACTCTGACCGCCCGCAAACAGGCTGGCGAGAAGTTCGCGGTTCTTACCGCCTACGATGCGACCTTCGCGCATCAGGTCAGCAGTGCCGGAATCGAGATGATTCTGGTGGGCGACTCGCTGGGCATGGTCCTGCAGGGCCGTGACAGCACCCTTCCGGTCAGCCTTGATGACATGGCCTACCACACCGAGTGCGTGGCACGCGGCAATCAGGGCGCCATGATCATGGCCGACCTGCCGTTCATGACCTACGCCACGCCCGAACAGGCGATGGCAAGCAGCGCTGTGCTGATGCAGGCCGGCGCCCATATCGTCAAACTCGAAGGCGGCAGCTGGCTGTGTGAAACGGTCAGCCAGCTGGCCGAGCGCGGCGTGCCGGTCTGTGCCCACCTCGGCCTGACCCCGCAGGCGGTCAACAAGCTGGGGGGGTATCGTGTCCAGGGACGCACGCGGGAATCAGCACTGCAGATGATTGAAGACGCGCGCCGGCTCGAAGAAGCCGGTGCCAGCATGTTGCTGCTCGAGTGCGTACCCTCGCTGCTGGCGCAGGAGATCACCATGAACGCCGGCGTGCCGGTGATCGGCATCGGCGCCGGTCCCCACACCGACGCGCAGGTACTCGTCCTGCAGGACATTCTCGGTATTACCACCGGACGCACACCACGCTTCGTGAAAAACTTCCTTGCCGAAAGCGACAGCATTCAGGGGGCCCTGCGCCTCTATGGCGAGCAGGTTCGCGATGGCCGCTTCCCCTCCGCCGAACACGGATTCGACTGACATGCAGACCGTTACCACCATCAAGGCTCTGCACGAGCAGCTTGATCGCGCTCGTGCCGAAGGCAAGCGGATCGGCCTGGTCCCGACCATGGGCAACCTGCACCAGGGCCACCTGCGCCTCGTCGAAGCGGCACTGCAACATGCCGACTTCGTCGTCGCATCCATCTTCGTCAATCCGCTGCAGTTCGGTCCCAGTGAAGACCTCGAGCGCTACCCGCGCACACTGGCCGAGGATCAGGCCCAGCTGACGCAATCCGGCTGTCACCTGCTGTTCGCGCCCAACGAGGCGGAGATCTATCCGCACGGGCGCACCGGCCAGACCTTCGTCGAGGTCCCCGGCATCTCCGACCTGTACTGCGGTGCCAGCCGCCCGGGCCACTTCCGCGGCGTCACCACCATCGTCAACAAACTGTTCAATCTGGTGCGCCCCGACGTCGCCGTGTTCGGCCGCAAGGACTACCAGCAGCTGCACGTGATCAGCCGCATGGTGTCGGACCTGTCGATCCCGGTCGAGCTGATCGGCGTCGGCACCGAGCGCGCCGACAACGGTCTTGCCCTGAGTTCACGCAACGGCTACCTCAGCGCAGAGGAACTGACCGTGGCACCGACACTGTACGCGACCCTGACCGACATGGCGCGCGCGCTTAAACAAGGGGACAGCGACCACGCCCTGCTGATCGAGCATGCCCAGCAACAGCTCGAGCGTGCCGGCTTCGTGCGTGACTATATCCACATCCTGCGCCGCAGCGACATGCTGCCGGCCCGCGCGGAGGATCGTGAGCTCGTGATCATCGCCGCCGCTTACCTGGGCGCGGCCCGCCTGATCGACAATATAGAAGTCGATCTCTGAGCGGACGCCCCCACCCGCATACCCTCCGCGTGCCCCGTATCGGTCAGGACCGGACACCCTCAGGTGCCGGCCCGGCCGATACGAGCGCGCCGCCTCACCATCGGCTCCGTCTGATGCCACCCGATGCTGCACCCGCGTAGCTTGACAGCCGACAAAGCCCTGACGCAGACTCGAAGCGTCGACACTCGGCCCGCCCTGCCCGGCCGAAGCTGTTGGTGGCACCGTTTCCCGCTACTCATGCAATCTTCCGGTCATCGGACCGCCATAGCATGGACCGCTGGATTCAACACTGAATGATAATGAGAGTAAGAGAGGCACACCTATGCGCGACGTCGTTATCGTAGCCGCCGGTCGTACGGCCGTCGGTTCGTTCAACGGTTCACTGGCTTCACTCAAGGCATCCGATCTGGGCGCCACCGTCATCAAGGGATTGCTGGAGAAGTCCGGGCTCGCCGCAGATCAGGTCGACGAAGTGATCCTTGGCCAGGTACTGACCGCCGGTTGCGGCCAGAATCCGGCTCGCCAGGCCTGCCTTAACGGCGGTCTCGGTCAGGAAACGCCGGCAATGACCATCAACAAGGTCTGCGGCTCCGGCCTGAAGGCTCTGCAGCTGGCCACCCAGGCGATTCGCTGCGGCGACGCCGACGTCATCATCGCCGGCGGTCAGGAGAGCATGTCTCAGTCTCCGCACCTGCTGCCCAACTCCCGCAACGGCGCGCGCATGGGCGACTGGAAGATGCAGGATTCGATGATCGTCGACGGTCTCTGGGACGCCTTCAACAACTACCACATGGGCATCACCACCGAGAACATCGTCGAGAAGTACGGTTTCACCCGTGAGGAGCAGGATGCGTTCGCGACCGCGTCGCAGAACAAGGCCGAAAAGGCCGTCACCTCCGGCCGTTTCAAGGACGAGATCATTCCGGTTTCGATTCCGCAGCGCAAAGGCGATCCGATCGTCTTCGATACCGATGAGCAGCCCCGCTTCGGCTGCACCGTTGAAGCGCTGGCCAAGCTGCGCCCGGCGTTCAAGAAGGACGGTACCGTCACCGCCGGTAACAGCTCGACCATCAACGACGGCGCCGCGGCCGTGATCCTCTGCTCGGCCGAAAAAGCCGAGGCACTGGGCCTGCCGGTACTGGCACGGATCAAGGGCTACGCCTCTGCCGGTGTCGATCCGGCCATCATGGGTACCGGACCGATCTGCGCCACCACCAAGGCGCTGGAAAAGGCCGGCTGGTCCATCGATGATCTGGACCTGGTCGAAGCCAACGAAGCGTTCGCCGCACAGGCGATGTCGGTCAACAAGGAACTGGGCTGGAACACCGATATCGTCAACGTGAACGGTGGCGCCATCGCCCTGGGCCATCCGATCGGCGCATCCGGCTGCCGTATTCTGGTGTCGCTGGTGCACGAAATGATCAAGCGCGACGCCAAGAAAGGCCTCGCCACGCTCTGTATCGGTGGCGGCATGGGTACCGCGCTGGCGATCGAGCGCGACTGATCGCCCCCGTTGCACTGACCGGGGAGGCCGGGCCTGCGGCCCGCTCTCTCCGGCTGTCACCCCCGCTCTGCCGACCGGCTGCGCCGGCACACCCCATCAGGCTGTGGCGATGGCGCCCTTGCCGATCCCTTCAAACGCACGCACTTCAATCGCATCACCGGGGTACTGTGCCCGGGTCTGCTGCGCGATATGCTGCGCGATCCGCTCTACCGTCGATTCGGTGTCAATGTCGTAGCAGTAACGGGCCGGCAGGCTGAGCTCGAAATGCCCCTGCGGCGCGTCGTATACATAGCGGTGCTGAGTACCGGAGTCGACCCGGTGCGCAAGGGTTCCGATGTAGATATCGCACAACGTCTGCGCCCACTGCGCTTCCAGCGCGGCGTCACGCTCGCCGTTGCGCAGCAGTTGGATACGGGAGCGGTGCCCGTGCGCAATACGCTGACAGTTGCCCGCGTGCTGCTGCAGGCCGTGGCTGTAATGATAAAAGGCCCCATCGATCCGCTCCGGCACGAACTCCAGCGCGATGCCGGTCACCTGATCAGGAAACAGCGCCTGCAACCGCGCGCAGCACCACTGTGCCACAGCCACCGGCTCGATACGCGCCACATCCACCTGCGCGATCGCCGGCGTCGGCGAGCTGCAATAAAACTCAGCGCCATCCGGATACTGCCAGCGCACCTCGGTCTGGCCGTCATCAGACTCAGCGACGAGGCCCGGCATGCCGGTCGCCACCACGAGGCAATGGTCGAGATGGCTGTCGAGCCATTGTTTGACCCGTTTTTTCACCACCCCGAAGTCACAGATCATCCCCTGCGGATCCAGCGACCCGTCCAGCACCAGATTGACCGCCCACGACTCACCCAGCAGCCCGCGCTGCGGATCCAGATAGGAAAAGTCGACATGGGTCAGGTTTTCGACGAACAGCTTCACGATGGCCTCTCAGGGGATTTTGCGGGCGGGCATTTTAACCTATCCGGGTCGTCAGGATATAGCGCCAGCGACCTGTGCATGGCAACCTGCCGCACCGATTCCGGCCATTCTGCTGCCCACGCCATTAAAGCGGGTACGACAGGCGCCGCCGGCAATCCAGTTCGCTATAATGTCCGCTTTTCACAAGACCGAGCTGTTATGCGACTGGACAAATACCTCGCCAAGTCTACCGGCCTCTCCCGTAAGGAGGTCAAACGCCTGCTGCACGCCGACGAGGTGCGGGTCAACGGCGAGCCGGAACGGGATGCCTCACGCCATGTGCAGGAAGGTGATCTGGTGACACTCGATGACACGCCGATGGAGCGTCCCGAACCGCGCTACCTGATGCTGCACAAGCCCGAAGGGGTTGTCTGCGCCACCGACGATCCGACGCATCCGACGGTGGTGGCACTGATCGAGCTGCCCCGCGCCGAAGAGCTGCATATCGCCGGCCGCCTCGATATCGATGCCACCGGCCTGGTGCTGCTGACCGACGACGGCAAGTGGTCGCACCGCGCCACCTCGCCGCGCCACAAGACCGGCAAGGTCTATCACGTCACCACGGCCGATCCGATACCGCCCGCGGCCGTGGACCAGTTTGCCAGGGGGCTGCGCCTGAAGGGCGAGCACTTCCCCACCAAGCCGGCGCAGCTGGAGCTGCTTGGCGAATGCGAGGCACGCGTGACGCTGCACGAGGGACGTTATCACCAGGTCAAGCGGATGTTCGCCGCACTGGGCAATCGCGTCGAAACCCTGCACCGCGAACGGATCGGCGACATTGTGCTGGACGACAGTCTGTTTCCCGGCGAATATCGCCCGCTGACCGACGAAGAGATCAACAGCATCTGATGGCTCACACTGCGCTTGACCTGTTACGGGCCGAACTGGCGCGACCGGTGCCCGGTACGCTCTGGTTCGCCGACGAAAACATCCCGGCCGCGACCTGGCCGCCGTCGCCATCGGTCGAAGTTATCGGCAACCGCTTCGACCTGATCCGCGGTCTGCGCGATCAGGGCTGGCCGGCCCATTTTTCCGATTTCGATCTCAGTGCCTGGCCCGATGGCAGCATCAGCCGCATCCTCTATCGCGTCTCGAAAGAGAAACCGGTCGTCCACCACCTGATCAACGAGGCCGCGCGCCTGCTGGCCGTCGGTGGCGAGCTGATACTGATCGGCGACAAGGGCGAAGGGATCAAGACCTACTCGCGTAAGGCACAACAGCGGCTCGGCGGCGACCGCGAGGAGTCGCGCCACGGCTCGATCTGGCAGGCACGGCTGAGCCGTGGCAGCGACATCGATGCCCCGCTCGATGACAAGGAGTACCCACGCTTGCGCCCGCTCGATGGCAGCGATGGTCACATCTATCAGACCAAACCCGGACAGTTCGGCTGGAACAAGATCGACCGCGGCAGCGCCTTCCTGATCGAACAGTTGCCGGCAATGCTGGAGTGCCCGCTGCCACTTGAGGGCCGGGTACTGGACCTGGGCTGTGGCTTTGGCTATCTCGCGCTGAACGCGTGCGCGCCAGACTGCGCGCTGACCTGTACCGACAACAACGCCGCCGCGCTGATCGCCGTACGCGCCAATCTGGTCGCCCGCGGCTTCAGTGCCGCCGAAGTGGTCGCCAGCGACGCCGGCGATACGTTGGAGGGGCCGTTTGCGACCATCCTGTGCAACCCACCGTTCCATGCCGGCTTCGGTGTCGAAGGCGATCTGACCGACCGTTTTCTCGAACAGACCCGGCGCCTGCTGGCGCCGGATGGCGTCGCCTGCTTCGTCGTCAACCTGCACATACCGCTTGAGCGCAAGGCGCAGGGGCGGTTTGCGCGCATCGACTGCCATGCCGATAATGGGCACTTTAAACTGATCCGCCTCCGCGATCCGATCCAGAGACCATAGGGAGAGATATGGCCTTCGATTACCTGCGTCAGACGCTGTTCTTCTTTCGCCAGCACCTGTGGACGCTGGCGGCGATCCAGCTGCCGTTTCTGGTCTTGCTGGCACTGGCCAACTATCTGCTGCTGGGCGACCTGACCGATACCGCCAACCCGGAAGCACAGATGAACGCCGGGATCGTGTCCCTGCTGCGCCTGACACTGCTGCCGTTCTATCTTGGTGGCACGATTCTCTACCTGCAGTCGGTCATCGACGGTCGCCCGCTGCACCCGCTGACCGCGATCCTGAGCAGCGCCAGCTGCTGGGGACGCCTGCTGCTGACCTATATCCTCAACGCCATCGCGGTCTCGCTCGGACTGATGCTACTGATCGTGCCCGGTGTCTATTTCGGCGTGCGCTTCGCGGTCGCCGACTATGCCTGCGTACTGGAACGTCGCGGCCCGGTTGAGGCGATGCGCGACAGCTGGGACAGCACACCGGCGTATTTCTGGGTGCTGCTGCAAGGGCTGGCGCTGCTGATGGGCGTCCTGTTCCTGGGCAATATTCTGATCAGTCAGACGGTTGCCGACCAACCTCTGCTGCTGGCACTGGTCTCCGTCGTCGTCGACTTCCTCGGTGTGCTGGTCACGATCTACGGCTTCCGGATCTACTGTCTGATTCGCAGCGAACAGGGCGCCTGAACGCCACCGTTCGCCAAACGACATGCACAAAAAAGCCCTCGCACGCTTCTGTATAGTACATAGAACTGCGTAATTTTGATAAAAACCCCCTTAATTGGGGGCTTCTTTTTCCTGAAAAATACACTATATGTATAGTAAATACTGTGTAATATGTGTAGGGTTCAAGGATGTTTTCCACGAAGGTTACAGCCAAGGTAGTTCAGGATAATAGTGGAGTGGCCACAGATATCCCGGTCATTCTGACCGACCAAGGGGTTTTGGGGTCAGTCACAGATTATGTGCTTAGCCTTCACCTAAATGGCACCTCACTTTCAACAATCACTAACCATATCCAGTCGATTAGGCTCCTCATCGAGTTCATGGATGCCAACGAAGGCATGTTCGATGAGCCCGAAGCGTTGTTCGCGGGCTTTGTCCGACGGCTATACAGCGGCACAATCGGTGAAGATGGATTGGACCCCTCTGGCCTTTATTGGATACCGGCCAGTAATGGCACGATACATCGACACATCAGCAATCTGACGAATTTCACCAATTGGCTCTCGGACAAAGGACTGGGCAAGCCTCTTAATACTTTGCGCACAGCCACTCGACATGTGCGTATTCCGGCGAACGTGACCGGTCATTCCGGGGATCGTGACCGATTTGCACACGGCCATCACGCTGGAGTCGGTTTTGTACTCTGAGCGGTCACGATGGGTCAACCGATTCCGTATTTTGTGCTGTCGCTTTTCGCA
>JAUWAC010000021.1 GCA_030602245.1 Marinobacterium sp. | reverse complement strand
CTTTTTCTGGTTGTGGAAGAGTCTTCAGGGTAGACTTGGCCATGGCGTATCACCTTCTGTTGGTTGTTGATCTGGCGTGATCAATCAACAGGATACGCCATCCTTTCTACCTTCCCGTACACCAGAAATGACCATAACTCGACGTTCGGCGATGATGGTGCCACCGATACTGTCACCGCCGACACTGACGGGGCTGATGCCGGCGTACACCCGGATCTGTTCCAGATTGCTCGGTTCGACATAGGACAGCGGCGGGTTCATGTGGTTGGGGCAGGCGGCGATCAGGTCCATGCCGTCCACCTTGATGCGCAGGCGGTCGTCGGCCAGACCGTGGATCACCGGCAGGCTGGAGACGCCACCGGCACCGTTGAGGCTGACGCCGGGCACGTCGCGCAGCAGGCTGGCGCTGTCGCTGGTGGCGGCGCTGAGCTGTCGCATGACCGAGGGTTCGGGGGTGAGCGCGTTGTCCAGCGGCTGCAACTCCCCTTCGACGATGATGACCATCGGTTGCTCGGCAACCTCCTGAGCCAGAGTGGACTGGGCCAGCGTGATGCAGGCGATGGCGAGTGACAGCCGGCTGAGCGGCGGCAACAGCGAGCGGTTTCTGATATCCATTCGATTCCCCGATTGCACTGTGTTATCCAATGGCGCGCCAGGGACGCCCTGGAGCGGGCTGATAGGTGCGCAAATTGTAGGGAAATGAGTGTGCGCTGGGATGAGACATAAGGTCGCAGGGGGGATCGCGGCGTGCCGACCAAGACGGGAGGGGTGAAAAACTGGATAATGGCACCCCTTCTGCTCCCGGCCTCAGGCCCAATCCACCGATCCGGTATTCGCTGCATGGAAATCAAGGTCAACTTTCTCGACAATCTGCGACTCGAAGCGAAATTCGATGACTTCACCGTCGTGGCGGATCAGCCGATCCGCTACAAGGGTGACGGCTCCGCACCGAGCCCCTTCGACTACTTCCTGGCCTCGTCCGCGCTCTGTGCGGCCTATTTCGTCAAGGTGTACTGCAAGGCGCGGAATATTCCGACCGAGAACATCCGTCTGTCGCAGAACAACATCGTCGATCCGAACGATCGTTATAACCAGATTTTCCGCATTCAGGTGGAGCTGCCGGAGGATATCTCCGACAAGGATCGGCAGGGGATATTGCGCTCGATCGAGCGCTGCACGGTGAAGAAAGTCGTGCAGACCGGGCCCGAGTTTCAGATCGAGACGGTGGAAAATCTCGACGAGAATGCGCAGGCGCTGCTGATGGTAAAGCCGGCCGACAACGCCGAGACCTGGATCGAGGGCAAGGATCTGCCGCTGGAACAGACCATCGCCAACATGACCTCGATTCTCGAGTCGCTGGGGATGAAGATCGAGATCGCCTCCTGGCGCAATATCGTGCCCCATGTCTGGTCGCTGCATATCCGCGATGCGGCCTCGCCGATGTGTTTCACCAACGGCAAGGGCGCGACCAAGGAGAGCGCCCTGTGCTCGGCGCTGGGCGAGTTCATCGAGCGCCTGAGCTGCAACTTCTTCTACAACGATCAGTTCTTCGGTGAAGAGATCGCCGACAGCGCGTTCGTACACTATCCCGACGAGCAATGGTTTCAGCCGGGGCCGAACGATGCGCTGCCCGAGGGTATTCTCGATGCGCACTGTCTGGCGATCTACAACCCCGATGGCGAGCTGTGTGGCTCGCACCTGATCGATACCAACTCAGGGCGCGCCGATCGTGGTATCTGTGCGCTGCCGTTCGTGCGCCAGTCCGATGGTGAAACGGTCTATTTCCCGTCCAACCTGATCGAAAACCTGTTCCTGAGTAACGGCATGAGTGCCGGCAATACGCTGCACGAAGCGCAGGTGCAGTGCCTGTCGGAAATCTTCGAACGTGCCGTGAAGCGCGAGATTCTGGAGCAGGAACTGGCGTTGCCTGATGTGCCGGCCGAGGTACTGGCGAAGTATCCGCATATCGTCGAGGGGATTCAGGCACTGGAGGCGCAGGGCTTTCCGGTGCTGGTCAAGGATGCGTCACTGGGCGGGCAGTTTCCGGTCATGTGCGTGACGCTGATGAATCCGCGTACCGGCGGTGTGTTCGCGTCCTTCGGTGCGCACCCGAGCTTCCCTGTCGCGCTCGAGCGCAGCCTGACCGAACTGCTGCAGGGGCGCAGCTTCGAGGGGCTGAACGATTTGCCGCCGCCGACCTTCAATTCGATGGCGGTGACCGAGCCGAACAACTTCGTTGAGCACTTCATCGACTCGACCGGGCTCGTGTCCTGGCGTTTCTTCAGCGCCCGGGCCGATTTCGAGTTCTGCGAGTGGGATTTCTCCGGCAGCAACGAAGAGGAAGCGAACACCCTGTTCGGCATTCTGAAGGCGCAGGGACTGGAAGCCTACATGGCGGTGTACGAGGATCTCGGTGCCCCGGTCTGCCGCATTCTGGTACCCGGCTACTCCGAGGTCTATCCGGTCGAGGATCTGATCTGGGACAACACCAACAAGGCGCTCGATTACCGCGAGGATATCCTTAACCTGCACCGTCTCGACGACGAACAGCTCAGCGATCTGGTCGAGCGTCTCGAGGACAGTCAGCTCGACAACTACATGGATATCATCACCCTGATCGGCATCGAGTTCGACGAGAACACGGTCTGGGGACAGCTGACCATTCTGGAGCTGAAACTGCTGATCTATCTGGCTCTGCAGCGTCACGAGGAGGCGCTGGAGCTGGTCGAGGCGTTCCTGCAGTACAACGACAACACGGTGGAGCGCGGCCTGTTCTACCGCGCGGTGCAGGCGGTACTGGAGATCAGGCTGGATGACGAGCTGGAGCTGGACGATTACCTGCCCAACCTGACGCGGATGTTCGGTGAAGAGACGATGGCCGCGGTGGTCGGGTCGGTCAGCGGCGAGGTGCGCTTTCACGGCCTGACGCCGACCAGCATGCAGCTGGAGGGGCTGGACCGCCATCTGCGCCTGATCGAAAGCTACCGTAAACTGCACGCGTGGCGGGCGGCACGGGCGGCTCGCTGACGCCTGCCAGTGGTGCGCGCCGGTGGCTCACAGCGGCTGGCGCGCATACTCCAGAAAGCGGTTTTCCGGCAGTGGTTTGGAGTAGTAGTACCCCTGAATGAAGACATCGCTGAATTGCTCGAAATAGAGCTTCTGCTCCTCGCTTTCCACCCCTTCGACGATCACCTTGCTGCCGATCGACTCGGCGATGTTGAACACCGCTTCGATGATCGGGTGCTTGTCGTGGCTGTGTTCGACGCTGTCGGTGAATGACTTGTCCAGTTTGATGATATCGATCGGATGATTGCGGATCCGGCTGAGGTTGGAATAGCCGGTGCCGAAGTCGTCGAGGCTGATCAGGCAGCCGAGCCGGCGCAGCGTTCGCAGGGTCTGGGTCAGCGCCTCGGGATACTTGTGGAAAACCCGTTCGGTGATCTCCACCACCATGCGGCCGAGCTGCTCGGCATGCCGCTCGATCAGCTGCTGCAACCGTTCCGACATCAGCGTGCGCGGCGTCATGTTGAACGAGATCCGCGCCGGGAAGTCGGGCGTGCGATCGAGGAAGTCGGCGACATGTTCAAATACCCACAGGTCGATCTCTTCGATCAGTGAGGTTTCCTCGGCGATCGGGATGAAGGTGCCGGGCATGATCACGCCCTTGACCGGATGCTGCCAGCGCAGCAGCGCTTCGCAGTGGGACAGCAGGTTGTCGTGGGGTTCGATGATCGGCTGGAAGTGCAGTGTCAGCTGATCATTGTGCAGCGCCGTCTGCAGATCGCGCTTGAGGTCGTGGCGGTACTGCGCCTGCTCGTTGAGATCCTTGGAGAAGAAGGTGAACAGGTTGCCGCCATGTTTCTTGGCGATATACATGGCGGTATCGGCGTAGCGGATCAGCGTGATGCCATCATTGCTGTCGTGCGGGGCGGTGGCGACGCCGATGCTGGCGCTGAGGATGAATGACTGATCGTCGACCGGGATCGGCTCGTGGACGCGGGTCAGCAGCTTGTGCAGTACATAATCGATGGCGCGGAAGTCGCTTTCGTTGTTGCTCAGCAGCACCACAAACTCGTCGCCGCCAAAGCGTGCCACCGTATCGCTCTCGCGGACCGAGTCGCTCAGGCGTTCGGCCACCGCCTTGAGTACCTGGTCACCAACGTCGTGGCCGAAGGAGTCGTTGATCTCCTTGAAACCGTCCAGATCGATAAACAGCACGAAGATGGTTTCTCCGGAGCGGCGGGCATGCTTGAGCAGCTCGTCGAGGCGGTCTTTGAGCAGGTTGCGATTGGGCAGGCCGGTCAGGGCATCGTAGTTGGCCTGGCGGTCGATCAGGTGGCGCGAGCGTACCTGCTCGGTGATGTCCTGCACCACCTTGATCACCACCGGATGCAGGTCGGGCTGGTTGGCCTCTGCCATCTCGGTGGTGGTGACATCGAGCAGCCCGCTGAGGATATCGCCGTTGGCGGCGACATAGCGCTTCTCGGTCTGGTAGCTGTTGATGCGCCCGGACAGCAGGTCCTGATACTGGTCGGCATCCTTGCCGATATCGTCGGCGAACACGAAGCTGGAGAAGTGCTTGCCGTTGATCGCGTCCGGCTTGAGACCCAGCCAGTCGCAGAAGAAGGCGTTGGACTCGAGGATGTCGCCGTTCTCGTTGCACAGCACGATGCCGATGTTGGAGTTCTCGAAGATGGTGCGGAATTTTTCTTCGCTGTACTGCAGCTGTCGCGAGTAGTCGATCGATGGCGTGATATCGATCGCACTGCCGATCAGGATGTCGCGGTCATTGGCATCGTCCCGGAAGCGCCCGCCGCGGTCCTGCAGCCAGAGGGTGCGCCCGGACGGCGTCAGCAGCCGGTAGCGGATATCCCAGTAGCTCTGTCCGAGGGCGTCCTGAAACCGCTGCCGATCGTCCGGGTGGATCGCATCGAGGTAGGTCTGGGCGTCGCTCACTCTGGCCTGCTGCGGCAGGCCCATGTAGTGGTGGAATGCCGGGCTGATGTAGTACAGCTCGTCAAACGCCGGCGAACTCATCCACACCACCTCGTGCAGTGAGTCGGTGATGAGGCGGAACTGACTCTGCACCGCGAGCGCCTCGCGCCGGGCCCGGGTCAGCTCGGTGATGTCGGAAAAGGTCAGAATGACGCCGCCGACCTGTTGGCCGATCAGGTAGGGCGAGATGTTGATGATGTAGGTTTCCACCGCACCGGCGACCTCCAGCGTCGCTGGCACGCGGGTGCGGATCACGGTGGTCAGGGTCTGTTCGAAGTGCTCGATCGGGACATGACAGGTGATGCCGAGAATCCGGTTACCGATATCCTCCGGCAGAATGCCGAACACCCGCACCGCCTTGGGCGTGTAGCGCAGGATGCGCAGCTGGTTGTCGAGCACCACCAGGCCCATGTTGATCGAGTTCTGAATATTGTTGAGCGTGCTGTTGAGCAGGCCGAGCTCGTCTGACTTGGCCTGCAGTTCGTCATTCAGCGTGGTCAGCTCTTCGTTGCTGGCCTGCAGCTCCTCGTTAGTGGTGCTGAGTTCTTCGTTGGAGGACTGCAGCTCTTCGGTGGCAGCCTGCAGCTCCTCGTTCAGCGACTGCAACTCCTCGTTGGAGGTTTCCAGTTCCTCGATTACCGCCTGCAGATGTTCCCGGCTGCTGGTCAGCTCGCTCTCCAGCGTGGCGATGCGCATGGCGCTGCTGCTGTCGCCGTCGCTCTCGGCCGCGGCAGCGGCTTCGGTGCTGCGACGGGTCAGCGATTCGAATGACACCAGACGCAGATTTTCCTGTGTCTCCTCCACCCGCAGCGGGCGAATGACCACGCGCATCGCGGTGGATATCCCGTTGAGCTGGAACACCATCGGATGCTCCACCGGTGCGCTGTCGGGCTTGTTCAGCGCGCGATAGAGCAGTGCACGCAGCTCGGTCCGGATCTCTTCCGGCACCAGTGACAGCAGGCTGAAGTCGGCGATGCCTTCGGGAATGGTCAGCAGCTGGCTGGTGTCGCCGAAGAAGTGCAGCGGCTGACAGTCGTCGTTGATCAGGACGCTTGGCGGCGCGTAGGCGCGCAGCAGGCACTCGCTGACCGCGGTTTTTTTCAGTTCCAGCGGCGGCTTCTGCGCCCGAATATCGAGCTCGCGCACCAGCATCGGGTCAAAGGCACCGATGATTGCGCGGGTCTTGATCCCCTCCTTGCGCTGGAAGATCTTGTGCTTGTCGTTGAGCGCCTGAAACAGGCCGCTGCGCGCCCGCGACAGGGATTCCGAGTTGCCAAGGAACAGCAGGCCGCCGGGTGCCAGCGCATAGTGGAAGTTGTTGATGATCTTGTCCTGCAGCGAGGACTGAAAGTAGATCAGCAGGTTACGGCAGCTGATCAGGTTCATGCGCAGGAAGGGCGGATCGCTGACCAGATCGTGGCGGGCAAACACGCAGAGGTCGCGTACCCGTTTGGCGACCCGATATTCGCGGCCGTCGCGCACGAAATAGCTGTCCAGCAGCTCGGCGCTGAGTGTTTCCACCGCTGCGGCGCTGTACACCCCCTTGCGCGCGATCTCGGTGGCCGCCGCGTCGATATCGGTGCCGAAGATGTTGATGTTGTAGTCACCGATGCGCTCGCCGAGCACGTCGTGCAGCAGCATCGCCATGCTGTAGGCTTCTTCGCCGGTGGCGCAGCCCGGCACCCAGATGCGGATCCGCCGCTGCGGTGCCAGCTCGTCGACGCGCTGCTGCAACACCTCCTTCAGCTGTGCGAACGAGTCGGCATCGCGAAAGAAGCCGGTGACGGAGATCAGAAAGCTTTTCTTGAGGAAGTTCAGTTCGTCACGGTGGCGGCTGACGTAGTCGAGATAGTCCGGGAACGAGGACAGCTGCAGCGCGATCAGCCGGCGCTCGATCTGGCGCAGCAGCGTGGCGCGTTTGTACTCGCTGAAATCGACCTTGGTGGACTGGTAGATCTCGCTCATCAGGTCTTCGTAGGAGCGCATGTCCTCGCCGGTGCTGTGGTCGAGAATGCGGCGGCTTTGAATGCGGTTGAGAATGTCCGGCAGGTTGGCGGCGATCTCCAGCGGCTCCATGATCAGGTCCACCGCGTCGGCACGAATCGCCGATTGCGGCATGCCGCCGTACTTGGCGCTTTTCGGCGTCTGCGCGATGACCAGCCCGCCGGCAGCCCGGATCGCGCGGCTGCCGTGCGTACCGTCGGAGCCGGTGCCGGAGAGGATGATCCCGAGCGCTTTCTCGCCGTAGGTGTCGGCCAGCGCCGTGAACAGCGTATCGATCGAGGGCTTGGGGCCGATATCGCGTCCCAGCTTGCGCAGCACGATGTGCCCCTTGCGTACCAGAATGTCCCGGTTGGGCGGGCCGATATAGACGGTATCGGCCAATAGTTCGGCATTGTCGCTGGCTTCGACCACCTTCAGCCTGCAGTCCTTGGACAGAATCTCGACCAGCATGCTGCGATGCTGCGGCGACATGTGCTGCGCGATGATATAGGCGGTATCGCCGGTGGAGCTGAGCGCGGCCAGCAGGGGACTGGTGGCTTCAAGACCGCCGGCGGAGGCGCCGATGCCGACGATGAAGGTGGCACTGACGGGGATGTGTACAGCCTTTCTCACTGACCGCGGTCTCCTGTTCGGTGACGGAGTATGTTGGCAGTATGCCGCCGCCGGCCAACGCTGAGAACCGGCTGCTTCCCCGGCCGTTCAGAACCGATCCCAATAGGGCGGATCGCCAAAATAACCGGTCAGGAAGTCGACAAAACAGCGCACCTTGCTGGCCAGCAGCTGGCGGTGCGCATAGACGGCGTACAACCCCAGCGGTTGGGGTTCATGTTCCGGCAGCACGATGTTCAGCTCGCCGTTGGCGATGTGCGGGCCGCAGATGAAGGTCGGTTGCAGGGCGATGCCGCCGCCTTCAACGGCCGCCTGCACCAGTACGTCGCCGTTGTTACACACCAGTTCGCCCGCGCCGTTGCCCGTGTGCTCGCTGAGCCAGCGGTGCACCGGCATGTCGATCTGGCTGTCAATGTAGCTATAGCGCAGGTAGCGGTGATTGGCCAACTGCTCAAGGCGCTCCGGCGTGCCGTGACGGGCCAGATAGTCCGGTGCCGCGCAGAGGACGACGCGCACCGGCGCGATCCGTCTGGCGACCAGCGAGGAGCTTTTCAGCTGGCCGATGCGCAGCGCGATATCGAACCCCTCCTCGATGATATCCACCTTGCGATCGTTGACCTGCAGATCGATGTTGACGGCCGGGTGCTCACGTTGAAATGCACTGAGCAGGGCGGGCAGGTGACGGGCGGCAAACGAGACCGGCGCGCTGATCCGTAACAGGCCCCGGGCCTGGGTCTGCATCTCGCTGAGCTGGCTCTCCATCTCATCGATGTCGTTGAGTACCTGCTGCGCGCGCTGATGGTAGCGACTGCCGGCTTCGGTCAGGTGCACCCGGCGTGTGGTGCGGTTGAGCAGACGTACGCCCAGATGCTGCTCCAGCTGGGAGACATACTTGCTGACCAGCTGCGGCGACAGCTCCAGCCGGGCTGCGGCCGCGGAAAAGGAGCCCGCGCTGACGACGGTGACAAACGCGCGCATGGCATCGATGCGGTCCATAGCTGCCTCCGGTGGGGTTGAGTTTGATTTTCAATATGTTGTTGATAATAACGCAACGAAAGCGATCTTATTCTATCGATTTGGTGATAGTAGAGTGAGTACATCTGATGAGGCAAGGGCCTCACTGACAACCAACAACCGATGCAAGGGTGACTATCATGAATCGTTCAATTGTAAAGACGCTGCTGCAGCCTGACGCCGGTCTTGCGGCACTGGTACTGCGGGTTCCGGTCGGCATTATTCTGGCGGCACACGGTGCACAGAAACTGTTTGCCTGGTTCGGGGGCTACGGCCTCGAAGGCACCGGCCAGTGGATGGCCAGCATCGGTCTGGAACCGGGCTTTCTGATGGCGCTGCTCGCCGGCAGTGCCGAGTTCTTCGGTGGTCTTGCGCTGGTGCTGGGGCTGCTGACCCGCCCGGCCGCGGTCGTGGCCGCCTTTACCATGCTGGTGGCGATCTTCAGCGTGCACTTCAGTCACGGTCTGTTCCTGTCGAATAACGGCTACGAGTATGCCCTGAGCCTGTTTGCGATCACCGCGGCACTGGCGATTCAGGGCGGTGGACGCCTGGCACTGGACAACCTGCTGGCTCAGCGCTGCGGCCGCTGAGGGGTGCCGCGATGCGCGGACACGGGTCGGGCGAAAGCGCCGCGCCCGTGTCGCCTGACGACCGATAATGCAATTCAGGAGAACAGACCATGCTGGTAAACGGTGTCTGGCAGGAAAACTGGCAACCGGTACAGGCGAAGGATGAGCAGGGGCGGTTCATTCGCCAGACCTCGACCTTCCGCAACTGGATTACGCCGGATGGCGCGCCCGGGCCCACCGGTACGGGCGGATTCAAGGCAGAGCCGGGACGGTATCACCTGTACGTGGCGTACATCTGTCCGTGGGCGTCGCGCACGTTGATGGTGCGGGCGCTGAAAGGGCTCGAAGCGCTGATCAGCGTCAGCGTGGTGAACCCCCGGCTGACCGATCAGGGCTGGCAGTTTGGTGGCTATCCCGGCGCCGGTGAGGACAGACTGAACGGCGCCCGCTATGTGCACGAGCTGTACACCCGCGCCGATCCGACGATCTCGGGGCGGGCGACGGTGCCGGTGCTGTGGGACAAGCAGACGCAGACCATCGTCAATAATGAGTCGGCGGATATCCTGCGCATGCTCAACAGCGCGTTTTCGGCGTATGTCGACACCGGCCCTGATCTGTATCCGCAGGCGCTGGCGTCCGAGATCGATGCGCTGAATGGCTACCCCTATGACAACCTGAACAATGGCGTCTATCAAGCCGGTTTTGCGTCCAGCCAGCAGGCGTACGAGGAGGCCTATGACAAGGTGTTCAGGGCGCTGGACCGGCTGGAAGCCCGGCTCGAGGATGGTCGTGATTTCCTGTTCGGCGCGCGCCTGACGGAAACCGATATCCGGCTGTTCGTCACGCTGGTGCGCTTTGATGCCGCCTATCACGGGCTGTTCAAGTGCAACCGCAACACGTTGCAGGCGATGCCGCGGCTGCATGCCTATACCCACCGGATTCTGGCGCTGGAGGGCATCGCCGCGACGGTGAATCTGGATCACATCAAGGCCGGTTACTATTCAGTCAAGGCACTGAACCCCGGTGGCATCGTGCCGGTCGGGCCGGCGGTGATCTGAAACCATGACAACGGTGGTCGATCGGTGCTGACGACAGCCGTTAACGATTCTTGCACAGAGGGAACAGCCATGAGTGTAGCAACCGATGTTCTGTACATCTCGCACGGCGGCGGACCGATGCCGCTGCTGGGCGATCCGGGGCACCGTGAGATGGTCGCCTGCCTGCAGCAGCTGGCGGGCCAGCTGCGCAAGCCCTCGGCGATTCTGGTGATCAGTGCGCACTGGGAGGCGTCGGTACCGACGATCACCTCCGGTGCCCAACCGGCGCTTATCTACGATTACTACGGCTTTCCGCCCGAGTCCTACAGGATCCAGTACCCGGCCCCGGGTGAGCCGGCGCTGGCGCAGCAGGTGCATCGGGCGCTCGAACAGGCCGGCATGACGGCGCGCCTCGATGACCGGCGCGGGTTCGATCACGGCCTGTTCGTGCCGCTGAAGCTGATGTACCCGCAGGCCGACATTCCCTGTGTGCAACTGTCGCTGGTGAGCGATCTGGACCCGGCGACCCATCTGGCGATCGGTCGTGCCCTGCAGGCGCTGGAGTATGACAATCTGCTGGTGATCGGATCCGGCTTCTCGTTCCACAATATGCGTGCGTTCTTTGCGCCGCAAAGTGCCGAGATTCAGCAGCGCAACGAAGCGTTCGAGAGCTGGCTGGAAGACACCTGCTGCAATCCTGCATTGAGTGAAACCGAGCGCTCAGAGCGTCTGCTGCACTGGGAACAGGCACCCCATGCCCGTTTCTGTCATCCGCGCGAGGAGCACCTGTTGCCGCTGCATGTCTGTTACGGACTGGCGCAGAAGCCGAGCGCACAGCATCTGTCGGCGACCATTCTCGGCAAGCAGTCGGGGATGCTGTACTGGCGGATCGGCGAATAAGGGCGCCGACGGCTGGGCGCGGGCGTGGATGGCGGGGATCAGGCCATCATCGCCAGCGTCCGGTTTGCCCAGTCGATCGCTTCCAGATGAGCCTTGTAAAAGGTGGCGTGCTCGGTCAGCCGCACCTGACCCTGATACAGCTGAAACCCCATCTCGATGCACTGACTGAGTTCGTCGTGGGTTTTGATTTTGGTCGCCAGCAGCCGGGCACGATGCCCCTTGAGCAGGCGCACCTGTTCCTCAATCTCGACCAGACCCAGTGCGCGGACATCGAGCTTGACGATATCGACAAGGTCCAGCACCTCGACGAGGGCGCTGTCGTAGCTGAAGTGATCCAGCGCGATGCGGTAGCCGGCCTGCTTGTAGCGGCGTATCGATTCGATCAGTACATCGCTGTCGCCGGGGGCGTTGAGCACTTCAAACACCACCTGTCGGCTCGACACCGTCGGCAGCGTATCGGTCTCGAGCATCTCCCGCGGCAGGTTCAGAAACACCGGCAGTTGGCGGGTTTTCTGCTGCTCGATAATGCTGCTGTAGGCGTTCAGCAGCACGTTACAGGTGGCGTGCTGGCCGTTCAGAACCCGTGGCACTTCCGGCGCATCGTCGCTGCGGTAAAGCAGTTCATAGGCGACAACCCGCAGATCGCGATCAAAAATCGGCTGGCGGGCCATCAACACCGTCGTTGGTTCAGTCACGGCACGGGCTCCAAAAATCGTCGATCACCATGACAGCATACCGTGCGGCGCGGAACAACTGCCGATTCTGTCAGGCCCACGTTCTGTGGCTAAGGCAGGGGGACTATCGGCGGGGCAGGGTTGGGCAGGCGCGGTGCATGATTGGCGAGCGCTATGATGGTGACAGGAAAATTCAATTTCTATCGATAGCTTTTAATAATTAATCTGATGCTGTTGATAGCCAAGAGGAGATTCACCATGCATCACATCATGCGTCACATGTCAGAGCTTGCCGTGATCACGCGTAACGTTCAGCGGGCGCAGGCGGATCCTGCAGGCGGTGCGGACGGGAGCCCGGCTGGTAACTCTGTCTGCAACTCTGTCTGCAACTACAGCGACAACTACTACGGCGATCAGGTCTGCCTGCCGGCAGCAAAGGGCTGAACGTGCAGCGGCCGTCAGCGCTGGCGCTCGTACACGCTGAGGCTGACGGCCGTGCCCAGGTTCAGTGATTCGATGGCGCCGCTGCCGGGAATGGTAAAGGCGGTGGGGGCGAGCGCTGCGAGCTGATCGCGGGGCACGCCGCGGGCCTCGTTGCCGAAGATGTAGCAGTCGCAGCGGCGAAAAGCGTCGCTGGTGATCGGATCGCCCGCCATATCAAGGCACGCCAGCCGCTGATAGCGCTGCGGCAGGGTGTCGAGCGCCACGTCGATCTCCACCGGCACGTGGAAGATCGCGCCCATGCTGGCGCGGATCACTTTGGGGTTGTACGGGTCGACGCTGTCGGGGCTGAGCAGACAGCGGTAGCCGCCGAACCAGCCCAGCGTGCGCAGAATGGTGCCCAGATTACCCGGATCCTGAATCTGATACAGATAGATCGCGGTTTCGCCGGCAGCGGGTGGCGGTTGCAGCGCGGCCAGCGGGACGACGGCGGCGATCCCCTGCGGATTTTTGGTATCGCAGATCGACGCCATCTGGCGCTCACTGATGCGATGCTGGCGCAGCGGCCCGGACCAGTCGGCATAGCGCTCGGTCAGGTACAGCTCCGTGTCCATCAGCGCGGGTCGCGCCGCGGCGGCCTGCTGCAGCTCCATGACCAGATGTTCACCCTCCACCAGACAGTAACCGAAGGCCTGACGGTACTTTTTCTGCTGCAGTTTGCGGATCTCGTCCAGTTTCATCTCGGCCGTTGCCCCGTGCTCAATGGTCGGCGCAGTATAACGATGGCCCCCGGCAAAGTCAGGATCCATCCGGTGTCTGCATCCGGTTGGCCAGCGTGCCGGCCGATGCGTACAATTCGGTTTTCATCCACAGTTTCAGTCGCATTCCATGGCCCGATCCAACCGTTCAAAAAGCAGTGCTCGCTGGCTTGACGAGCACGTTAACGACCCCTTCGTAAAGCAGGCGCAGATCGACGGATACCGCTCGCGTGCGTCGTACAAACTGCTGGCGATCAACGACAAGGACAAGCTGATCCGCCCGGGCATGCTGGTGATGGATCTGGGCTCCGCCCCCGGTGGCTGGTCGCAGGTGGCGTCGAAGCTGGTTGCGCCCAGCGGGCGGGTGATCGCCTCCGACATTCTGCCGATGGATAGTCTGGCCGACGTCGAGTTCATTCAGGGCGACTTCACTGAACAGGCGGTGTTCGACCGGATCATGACGGCGGTGAACGGCGCGCCGGTCGATGTGGTCATCTCCGATATGGCACCGAACATCAGCGGTGTGGCCGCCGCCGATCAGGCCGCCTCGATCTATCTGGTGGAGCTGGCGCTGGATATGGCGTGTCAGGTGCTCAAACCCAACGGCAGTTTTGTGGCCAAGGTGTTTCAGGGCGAGGGCTACGAGGAGTTCGTCAAACAGGTGCGGCAGCATTTCACCACCGTTGTCGTGCGCAAGCCCGAAGCTTCACGGGCGCGCTCGCGCGAGGTCTATCTGGTTGGCAAAGGGTTCAAGGGCTAAGCGCCGCTTCCCACTTCAGTCGCTTTCCGTTTTATGGGAGAGTGTTGCCTATTCATGGTGCAATGGATATGAACTGAGCAGATGAGCAAACTCAACGTACTGGTGGTGGATGATGCCCGTTTCATCCGCGACCGGGTCACCTCCATGGTGCGCGAAGCCTTTCCCGAGAGTAACGTCGACGCCTATGAAAATGGCCAGGATGCCATGAAGGCGATGCAGGTGCGCCAGTTCGACGTCATTCTGTGCGACTGGGAGATGCCACAGATGAGCGGCCTGGAGCTGCTGCAGTGGACCCGGGCCCAGCAGGCGTACAAATCGACCCCGTTTCTGATGGTGACCAGCCGTGGCGAGCGCGAATATGTGCTCAAGGCGATTCAGGCCGGCGTCAACGACTACCTTGGTAAGCCGTTTACCAGCGAACAGCTGGTGCAGAAGATCGTCAAGGCGCTGAACAAGGGCGGCAAGCTGAGCCCGGAGCAGCAGGCCCGCGCGGCGCGGATGCTGCAGGCCGAGAGCGGTCGCAAGGAGTCACCCCGGTCGATGCCCAAGCCCAAGGGGCTGGCTCAGCTGCGGTGTTCTGATCATACCTTCAAGTGCGCGATCAAGGACCTGACCCTGCGCGAGGTGCGGGTGGTCATCAAGAACGAGGGACGTTTCCCGACGCTGCTCGATCAGGTGGTTGTCGATATCGAACAGCTCTCCGGCGATGCCGTGGCGCGTATCAACGGCTTCGTGCTGTCGATGCAGGCGACGGAGTCGCGTCAGGATACCCCGTACGTGGACGTGCGGGTGCAGTTTGTCGATGATGACCCGGACAAGATGGCCCACCTGTCCAAGTACATCGCCAGCGTGCGCTGAAGGAGTCGCCATGAACGCAAGCCAAACCCTGTCGCGCTGGTTCGCCGCCGGTGCTCTGGCGGTGCTGCTGGCCGGTTGTGCCGGCAAAGCACCGGAACCCGAGATCACGCCGGCCGAGAATGCGGTGACGCCGCGCCCGCTCGAGGTCATGCCGCTCAAAGGGTATGCGCCGGAACAGCAGCTGGCGCTGGCGCTGGTGTCTCACTATCTGGGCGCGCCGCTGTATCGCATGTCCAACCCGCTGCCGATGAGCCGTGATTATCGGCTGACAGGCACCCTGCGCTCGCCCAATGGCCAGCAGGTGATCGTCATGCTGCGCCATCCGCAGCAACCGCGCTGGGCGCTGGTGACGCTGACGGCGGCACCGGGTGCGGTGATGAACGCATTCGATGTACTGCGCAATGGCCAGCCGGGCCACGCGCTGGTGCTGAAGAACATGCGCATCTGCCTCGTCGAGGGGGCGGATCAGCCGCCGGTCTGGGGCGGCACCGGCTGGGCGTTTTCCAAAACCGGCCCCGGCCGTTTCGAGTGCAGCGGCCAGACCAACGGCTCGCTGTATCAGCCCTACAGTGGTATGCCCGGCATGATGGGCGTGTATGCCGAAGCCGGCGACACCGTGCTGTATGGCGAGCGCTGGCCGCTGTTGCGCGAGATCGCGGCGGGGCTGGTCGCCGTTTTTCCCAACCTCGAAGTGCCGCGTATCCGCTGAGCGCTTCATCCTGTATCGGACCGTTCCATGCTCAGTTATCAGCACGGCTTCCATGCCGGCAACTTTGCCGACCTGCACAAGCACAGTGTTCTGGTCGCGCTGCTTGAATCGCTCAACCGCAAGGCCAAGCCCTGGAGCTATCTCGAAACCCACAGCGGACGCGCGCTGTACGACCTGAGCGATGCGCAGGCGCAGAAAACCGGCGAGTACCGCGACGGTATCGCCCGCCTGTGGCAGCCGCCGCTGCCGGAAGCACTCAAGCCCTATCTGGCGCAGATCGCGCGGGTCAATGCCGGCGCTGCACTGACACATTACCCCGGCTCGCCGACGATCGCCGCCGGTATGGCTCGTGAGCAGGACGTGCTGCGCCTGATGGAGCTGCATCCGGCCGAGGTGGACGCGCTCAGACAGGTATTCCGGGATGATGCGCGAGTCGCTGTGCACCACCGTGATGGCTACGAGGGTGTCGGGGCGCTGTTGCCGCCGAATCCGCGTCGGGGGCTGGTGCTGATCGACCCCGCCTACGAGGTCAAAGATGAATACGCTCAGGTGGTACGCTTTCTGAAAAAGGCGCACCGGCGCTGGCCCACCGGCATCTACGCGGTCTGGTATCCGTTGCTGGCGGCCAATCGCTGGCAGACGCTGGTGCAGGAACTGAAGGATGCGGCGCTGGGGCCGCTGCTGCGCAGCGAGCTGCGGGTGGCCGCCGAGGACTGTGGCGGCATGTACGGGTCGGGCATGCTGGTGCTCAATCCGCCCTGGCAGCTGGACCGACAGCTCGATGAGATGCTGCCGGCGCTGGCGCAGGCGCTGGGATTGACGGCTCAGGCGGTCACGCTGGAGTGGCTGGCCGAGCCGCAGTAAGACGCCGGGATCAGTACAGCGCTTTTTCGTCGCGCACCAGATCCTTCAGCGTTTGCAGGAACAGGCGGTCGGCATCGCTCTGCTCGATCGGGATCTTGACGCTGGTGGTGGCGGACAGCTCTTCGGCGATGAGCTGATCGGCGTCGCGTTTGTCGAAGTGCTTACGCGCGATCTCCTTGGCGATTTCGCAGATCTGCGGCTCGTTGAAGACCTTGCGGATGAACAGCATCAGCTCGTTGATGACGCGCTCTTTGTTTTTGATTTCGGAAACATTCATCGGTACGGATCCTCCTCAACCTTGATGCGTCACTATAACCTGCACGTACTGGGCTGCCTATAGGCAGGCAAAAGCCTTTCTGTCCGGTTGATCAAACCGGCGCCAGGTGACAGAATGTCGGGCTATTTTTGTCCGTGGGCGCAGGAAATCCCAATCCCACAGGCTATTTGTGGCTAATTAAGCAGTACCCGGCTTAGGGCTCAGAACAGAAAAGACCGGCGTGGGCGATCCCTGTGCCGGTCTGCACCGAATCCACCGCTCATCCAGATGGGCAACCGATTGGCGAAGGCCCGGTTTGCGTCCGTAACAGCGTCACCCTCGCTACGGTCGCGGGTGGGTTCAGATGCACACAACTTGAACTGTTAAACACCGGCACACTGGGTTGTCGGTGCTGAGTAGAGGGTAATACAGTGGAACAACTTTCAGGCGCAGAAATGGTGGTACGCGCGCTCCGTGACGAGGGCGTGAAGTACATCTACGGCTATCCGGGCGGCGCGCTTCTGCATGTGTACGACGCGCTGTTCCAGCAGGAAGATGTCCAGCATATTCTCGTGCGCCACGAGCAGGCCGCCACACACATGGCCGATGCGTACGCGCGTGCAACAGGAAAGGCCGGCGTCGCTCTGGTGACCTCCGGCCCGGGGGCGACCAATGCCGTTACCGGCATCGCTACCGCGTTCATGGACTCGATCCCGATGGTGGTCATCACCGGTCAGGTGATGAGCCATCTGATCGGTGAGGATGCATTCCAGGAGACCGACATGCTCGGTATCTCCCGTCCGGTCGTGAAGCACAACTTCAGTATTCAGCGTCCGGAAGATATTCCGGCGACGATCAAAAAGGCGTTCTACATCGCCCAGAGCGGTCGTCCCGGGCCGGTCGTCGTCGATATCCCCAAGGATATGACCACGCCGACCGAGCGCTATCCGTATGAATATCCGAAGTCGATCAAGCTGCGCTCCTACAATCCGATCAGCCGCGGCCACAGCGGCCAGATCCGCAAGGCGGTCGACATGCTGCTGCAGGCGCGCCGTCCGGTGATCTACACCGGTGGTGGTGTCATCATGGGCGACGCCAGCAAGGAGCTGACCGAGTTCGCGCAGCTGCTGAACTTCCCGGTGACCAATACCCTGATGGGGCTGGGCGGCTATCCGGGTACCGACCGTCAGTGCCTGGGCATGCTGGGGATGCACGGCAGCTACGAAGCCAACATGGCGATGCATCACGCGGACCTGATCCTGGCGATCGGCGCCCGCTTCGATGACCGTGTCACCAACGCCACCGACAAGTTCTGTCCGACGGCGCGGATCATCCATGTCGACATCGATCCGGCATCGATCTCCAAGACCGTGCGTGCCGACGTGCCGATTGTGGGACCGGCCAAGGTCGTCATCGACGAGATGATCGAGCTGGTCCGCGAAAGCAAGAAACAGCCGGATGCGGCGGCACTGGAGAGCTGGTGGAAACAGATCGACGAGTGGCGTCAGCGCCACGGCGGTCGTTACCGTACCGACGACTCCGAACTGATGAAGCCGCAGCAGGTGATCGAGATGCTGAGCAAGGTCACCCACGGCGATGCGTTCGTCTGCTCTGATGTCGGTCAGCACCAGATGTTTGCGGCGCAGTACTACAAGTTCAACAAGCCGAATCGCTGGATCAACTCAGGGGGCCTCGGCACCATGGGCTTCGGTCTGCCGGCGGCGATGGGTGTCAAGCTGAACTTCCCGGATGCCGATGTGGCCTGCGTCACCGGCGAGGGCAGTATCCAGATGAACATTCAGGAACTCTCCACCTGCAAGCAGTACGATCTGCCGGTGAAGATCCTCTGCCTCAACAACCAGTCACTGGGTATGGTGCGTCAGTGGCAGGACATGAACTACGAGTCCCGCCACTCTCAGTCCTACATGAAGTCGCTGCCGGATTTCGTCAAGCTGGTGGAATCCTATGGCCATGTCGGCATGAAGGTCGACAAGTATGGGGATCTGGAGGGCGCGATGCGCGAGGCGTTCGCGATGAAGGACCGGTTGGTCTTCATGGATATCGCGGTCGATCCGTTCGAGCACGTCTACCCGATGCAGGTGCCGCGCGGTGCCATGCGTGACATGTGGCTGAGCAAGACGGAGAGGACCTGATCATGCGTCATATCATTTCAGTTCTGTTGGAAAACGAACCGGGTGCGCTGTCGCGGGTCGTGGGACTCTTCTCCCAGCGCAACTACAACATCGAATCGCTGACCGTGGCGCCGACCGAAGACGAGACCCTGTCGCGTCTGACCGTCACCACCATCGGCGATGACCGTGTGGTTGAGCAGATCACCAAGCAGCTCAACAAGCTGATCGACGTGGTCAAGGTGGTGGATCTGTCCGAGGGTGAGCATATCGAGCGCGAGCTGATGATGATCAAGCTCAAGGCGAACGGCCAGATGCGTGCCGAGATCAAGCGTACCTGCGACATCTTCCGCGGTCAGATCATCGACGTCACCCCCAACACCTATACGGTGCAGCTGGTCGGTGCCTCCGACAAGCTGGATGCGTTCATCGCCTCGCTGGGCAACATGGCCAGCATCATGGAGGTGGTGCGCTCCGGTGTGTCCGGCATCGCCCGCGGCGAAAAGGTGCTCAGCCTCTGATCCGGCAGACCGCCTGCAACCGTACAGACAAAACCGCCTTCGGGCGGTTTTCTTGTCTATAGTCTTGTGATCGAGACCAAATCAATCCCGTGCCCGCCGGCAGAGCGCGGTCGCCGTCGGGCGGGGACAGCATGGGAGCAGGTGAGATGTGCGATCAATACGGGTGTGGGCACAGCAACAGCGACAAACCGCTGCCGACGGCGAGCATCGAGCAGCGACGCGCGTTCATCAAGGGCCTGGCGGCACTGCCGCTGGCGGTTGTACTGGCCGATGCGACACTGGCGCAGGCGGCCGGTGAGCGGCTGCAGAAGGTGTCGCTGGCGTTACCCGGCGGGCAGAATCCCTCGGCCTATCTGGCGCTGCCGTCGGAGCTGGGCGATGGCAAGGCGCCGACCGTGGTGCTGATCCATGAATGGTGGGGGCTGAACGATCAGGTCAAGGCGGTGGCCGCCGAGCTGGCTGAACTCGGTTTTATCGCACTGGCCGTGGATCTGTACAACGGCAAGGTGGGCACCACGCGGGAAGAAGCCAACGCCCTGCGCATGGCGCTGGATCCGGCGCTGGCAACGCAGACGCTGGTGGGCTGGATCGACTGGCTGCGACAGCATCCGAACAGTACCGGCAAGGTCGCCACGCTGGGCTGGTGCTTCGGCGGCGGCTGGTCGCTGAACGCCTCGCTGGCCACCCCGGTCGACGCGACGGTGATCTACTATGGCAACGTGGCCAGGAGTGCGCAGGAGCTGGCGCCGCTGGCGAGCCCGGTGCTGGGTCACTTCGGTACGCTGGACCGCAGCATCGACGAGGCGATGGTTGGCGGCTTCGAGCGCGCCATGGCCGAAGCCGGCAAGACCGATCTGACGGTGCACTGGTACACCGCCGATCATGCGTTCGCCAACCCGACCGGCGCACGTTATGACGAGGACGATGCCGCGCTGGCGTGGAGCCGCACGGTGGCGTTTCTGCACAAGACGCTCGGATCCTGATCGGGGCGCGCGTCCGGCGGGAACCCGGGCGCGGTTCGGGAGTCTGTTAAAGACAGCCTCAGCCAAGCGGAGCGAACGTGTTCATACGGGTGGCGATTGCAATTCTGGCCTGTCTGCTGACGATCTGGGCGGTGCGCAGCTTTGCGGCGCCGGCGCCCTGGTATCTCTGGCAGAGCCGCGTGGACGGGCACACCCTGTGTCTGCAGTATCCGCCGGGGGAGGGCTGGCAGCTCGCGGCCGGCCCCTTTCGCGATGCGCGTTGCACCCGCCCGACCGTCCTGCCTGAGGGGCGCTGAAACGCCTGGCTAGGCGTCGGTGGCGGTCGCTGTCGCTGGCAGGTCCGGCGGCAGCATCTGCCAGAACGCGTGCACCAGCGGGCTGCGCAGTTTCTTTTCCAGCGCGAACAGGCCGATCTCGTACGGTTCCAGTTCCGGTTTTACATCCAACACCCGCACCCGCTCGGCCAGCGGACTGTTGTGGAGCACGATCTTCGGCACGACGCCGACACCGAATCCCAGACTGACCATGCTGACGATCGCCTCGTTACCGGCGACCTGCGCGTAGATCTTCGGCTTGATGCCGCGCTCGGCGAACCAGCGGTTGACGCGTGAGCGTGCCACCCCGCTCTCGGACAGGATCAGCGGAATGTCCTGCCACTGCTGGCGTGAGGTCGGTACCGTGTCGGGCACCGGTTCCTGCGGCTCGAGCGGGGCGATGAAGACCAGCGGCGTGATGCCGATCGGACGGAATGCCAGTCCGCGCGCCAGATGGTCGGGGCGTGCGGCGATCGAAATCTCCTCGGTACCGGCCAGCACGTGGCCGACCGCGTGTTCGGGATCACCGGTATGCAGCTTGATCTCGACCCGCGGGTAGTGGCGGCGGAACTCACGCAGAATGCGATACAGAAAGCTGTAACTGGCTGTCACCGAGCAGTAGACGCTGAGCTCGCCGTGCAGCTCCTTGGCATCTTCCAGCAGCGAGTGACGGATCAGCTCCCATTGCGACAGGGTGTCGCGGGCATAGGTCTGAAAGCGCTCGCCCTCGCGGGTCAGGCGCACGCTGCGGTTGTCGCGCTCGAACAGGGCGACGCCCAGCTCCTCCTCGAGCAGCTTGATCGCGCGGCTCAGTGTGGACGGGCTGACGTGGCAAAGCTCCGCCGCGCGGCCGAAGTGCAGGGTGTCGGCCAGGGCGAGGAACAGGCGTAACGGCTTGGTATCCATAGTGTTTTAAATTCTAGCACACTGCATTGCATATATATCATTTTACGCAATGTCGTGAATCCCCTATCGTGGCCCCATCGTACGCACACGCGTACCGGTGAATATTCATTTTTCAACTCACGTTGAGACCCAAGCGGAGCGCTCAAAATGCAAGTTTACTACGACAAAGACTGCGACCTGTCGATCATCCAGGGCATGAAGGTGTCCATCATCGGTTACGGCTCACAGGGCCACGCCCACGCCTGCAACCTGAAGGATTCCGGTGTCGATGTCACCGTCGGTCTGCGTGCCGGTTCCTCTTCCCGCGCCAAGGCTGAAGCGCACGGTCTGAAAGTCGCTGACGTGGCTGACGCCGTTGCCTCCGCCGATCTGGTCATGATTCTGGCCCCGGACGAACTGCACGGTCAGCTCTACAACGAAGTCGTTGAGCCGAACATCAAGCAGGGTGCAACCCTGGCGTTCGCTCACGGTTTCTCCGTTCTGTACAACCAGGTCGTACCGCGTAAGGATCTCGATGTCATCATGGTCGCTCCGAAGGCCCCGGGTCACACCGTGCGTTCCGAGTTCGTCAAGGGCGGTGGTATCCCTGACCTGATCGCGATCCATCAGGACGCGTCCGGCAAGGCCAAGAGCGTTGCGCTGTCTTACGCATCCGGCGTCGGTGGCGGTCGTACCGGTATCATCGAAACCACCTTCAAGGACGAGACCGAAACCGACCTGTTCGGTGAGCAGGCGGTGCTGTGCGGTGGCTGTGTCGAGCTGGTCAAAGCCGGTTTCGAAACCCTGGTTGAAGCCGGTTATGCGCCGGAAATGGCCTACTTCGAGTGTCTGCACGAGCTCAAGCTGATCGTCGACCTGATGTACGAAGGCGGTATCGCCAACATGAACTACTCGATCTCCAACAATGCGGAGTTCGGTGAGTACGTGACCGGCCCGGAAGTGATCAACGAGCAGTCCCGCGAAGCGATGCGCAATGCACTCAAGCGTATCCAGAACGGCGACTACGCCAAGATGTTCATCAACGAAGGTGCGACCAACTATCCGTCCATGACAGCGCGCCGTCGCAACAACGCTGCGCACCCGATCGAGCAGGTGGGTGAAAAACTGCGCGCGATGATGCCGTGGATCGCTGCCAACAAGCTGGTCGACAAGGAAAAGAACTGATTTTCCTCCCCGACTGAAAAAACCGGCCCCGGCCGGTTTTTTTATGGTCAGGACGACCGGTATGCCGCGGAGGACAGGGATGTCCGAGAGCGGCAATGTCAGGACGACCGGTATGCCGCGGAGGACAGGGATGTTCCAACGTTTCAGGTCAGGCATGAGCCTCATGCCGCGTATTGGGGGCAAAACAGGGCGCCGTCCCGGTTCGCAGTTGACGGCAGCCGCCGTGTGAACCAAGGTTTTTGCACTGCACAATGAAAAAGGAGGCAGGCGATGACGGGCACGGTCGAGCTGAATCTGGCACTGCAGGGCGGTGGCGCCCACGGCGCTTTTACCTGGGGCGTGCTGGATCGCCTGCTGGAAGAGCCCTGGTTTGCGATTGAGGCGGTCAGCGGTACCAGCGCCGGCGCGATGAATGCGCTGATGCTGGCCGAAGGCTGGCGCAAGGGCGGCGCGCAGGGCGCCCGTGAGCAGCTCAGTGCGTTCTGGACCCGGATCATGCTGCCGGCGGAGCTGACCGGTGGCGGTCTGACCGGCTCGATGGGGGCGCTCTGGGAGAGTCTGAGTTCGCACCTGTCGCCCTATGATCTCAACCCGTTCGACTTCAATCCGCTGCAGCAGGCACTGGAGCAGCTGGTCGATTTCGATGCCCTGCGCCGCCAGCCACCGTTTCGTCTCTACATCGCCGCGACCGAGGTCGAAACCGCACGGTTGCAGCTGTTCCGCGAAACCGAACTGACACCGCAGCACCTGCTGGCATCGGCCTGCCTGCCGACGCTGCACAAGGCGGTGGCGATCGACGGGCGCCATTACTGGGATGGCGGTTTTGCCGGCAACCCGGTGCTGTATCCGCTGCTGGCCGACAGTCGCCGTCTCGATCTGCTGCTGATCCTGTTGCAGCCGCTGGCCCGGCGCGCGTTGCCGACCAGCGCTCAGGCGATCGCCGATCGCGTCGCGGAACTGGGGTTTCAGACCACCTTCATGCGGGAGATGCGCGCGGTGGTACTGATGCAGCAACGGTTGCGTCGCCGTCCCTGGCTGCTGGGTGCGCTGGAGCGGCGTTTCCGCCGCCTGCGTTTTCATCTGATTGGCCCCGACGAGACCCTCGCGGCACTGCATCGCTCCACCAAGCTCGATACCCGGCGCAGCTTCCTGTACCAGCTGCGGGATCTGGGGCGTGCGCAGGGCGCGCGCTTTATCGCCCGCAACGCAGGACATGTCGGCCGCCGCACCAGTTGTCAGCTGAAACACTATTTCCTCTGAATTGAGAGGCACTTGGGTGGGCGTGACGGCGGGGCTGGCGTAGAATGTCGGCATCTTCAATTGACCTGGCAAGAGACGGAGCGAGATGACTGAACAGACCGATCCGGGGCAGCAATCCGATCAGCATGAAGAGTGCGCCGAGGTGCGTCGCCCGCGTGGCATTTACCTGTTGCCAAACCTGTTTACGACGGGAGCCCTGTTCGCCGGCTTCTATGCGGTGATCGCGGGCATGGGCGGTCGTTTCGAGGCCGCAGCCGTCGCGATCTTCATCGCCATGGTGTTTGATGGTCTCGATGGGCGGGTGGCCCGCCTGACCAATACGCAGAGCAAGTTCGGCGCTGAGTACGACTCGTTGTCCGACATGGTGTCGTTTGGTGTTGCACCGGCGCTGGTGGCGTTTACCTGGGTGCTGGAAGATCTCGGCAAGGTTGGCTGGTTTGCCGCCTTTATCTATGCCGCCAGCGGGGCGTTGCGTCTGGCCCGTTTCAATACCCAGATCGGTTCTATCGACAAGCGTTACTTCATGGGCCTGCCGAGCCCGGCGGCGGCCGCGTCCGTGGCTGGCCTGATCTGGTTCTGTGCCGCCAACGAGATCGATCCGGCGCCGTTTGGGTATCCGGTTGCGCTGTACGTGGTGCTGGCCGGCGTGCTGATGGTCAGCAACGTGCTCTACTACAGCTTCAAGGATGTGGATCTGAAAGGTCGGATCCAGTTTCTGAAGTTGGCGATGATCGTGCTGGCGGCGGCGGTCATTGCGACCAATCCGGCGCTGTTCCTGTGGTTGCTGTTTTTGGTCTACGCCTTCTCCGGGCCGCTGCTGTGGCTCTGGCGCCGGCGTCCGCACTGAGGACGCGGGCAACGACCGCACGGAATAGCAGAAAGGGCGCTTCGGCGCCCTTTCTGCTGTCTGAATGATCCTCAGCAACCGGTGGCACGTAAAAGCGGTGCAACTCTGTGTAAGGATTTCGTGTCTGGTTCGACTGTGAAGGAACACCCGGTATGGCCGGGGTCTAAACTGGTATCGTCACCGTGCAGGAGAACGCATCATGCTGATCAAAGCGCCTTCCGATATCCGCCCGAGCGAGATTACGCCGGAATCGGTCTATCGCCAGCGGCGTCAGCTTATCAAGGCGATGGTGGGCGGTGGTCTGCTGATGGCGGCGGGTCCGGCACTGGCGCTGGAACGCTATGAGCTGGCGGAGGGACAGCGGCGCTACCCGGGGCCGGACTGGTTGCAGCAGAAACTGCGTGCCGCCCGCGCCGGTGAGCCGCTGGAGGGCGAACCGCTGGCACCGTACCGCCTGATCACCGGGCACAACAACTTTTATGAGTTCGGGCTCGACAAGCAGGATCCGAAAGCACGGGCTCAGGGGTTTGTGACCGACCCCTGGCGGGTCGAGATCGGCGGCGAAGTGGCCAACGCCGGTTCCTACCACCTTGAAGATCTGCTCAAGCCGCACGCGCTGGAGGAGCGTATCTATCGCCTGCGCTGCGTCGAGGGCTGGTCGATGGTGATTCCCTGGATCGGTTTCCCGCTGGCGGATCTGATCAAGCGCGTGGAGCCGACCGGCAACGCCCGCTTCGTCGAGTTTACGACGCTGCATGATCCCGAACAGATGCCGGGACAGCGCGGCTTTTTCAGCACGCTGCAGTGGCCCTATGTCGAGGGGCTGCGCATGGACGAGGCGATGCATCCGCTGACACTGCTGGCGGTTGGCGTTTATGGCGACGCGCTGCCACCACAGAACGGCGCCCCGCTGCGACTGGTGGTGCCGTGGAAATACGGTTTCAAGAGCATCAAGTCGATTGTCAGCATCCGCTTCACCGAACAGATGCCGAAAGCGACCTGGAACCAGACCGCTCCGCACGAGTACGGCTTTTACGCCAACGTGAATCCGGCGGTGGATCACCCGCGCTGGAGTCAGGCCACGGAGCGGCGGTTGCCGTCATCACTGTTCAGCCCCAATATTATCGATACGCTGCCGTTCAACGGGTATGCCGAGCAGGTGGCACATCTGTACAGCGGCATGGATCTGCGTAAATGGTATTGAGCCTCGCGGCCGTGCACCGTTCGCCGCGCGGGCGCCGGGTGTTCTGGTGGCTGATGCTGATCTGGCCGCTGCTGCCGCTGGGCTGGCTGGTGGCGGCGGGATTTCGTCAGGCGCTCGGCGCTGATCCGGCGCAGACGATCGTGACCTTTCTCGGCCTCTGGGCGTTGCGCTTTCTGTTCATGACGCTGGCGGTCACGCCATGCCGGCGCCTGTTCGGCTGGAACTGGCTGCAGCGTTACCGGCGCATGCTCGGGCTGTACACGCTGTTCTATGCCACCCTGCACCTGTTCGCATTTGTCACCTTTATTCTCGGCTGGCGCGCCGACCTGATCGCCCGTGAGCTGGCTGAGAGGCCCTACATCATCGTCGGCTTCGGTGCCTGGATCGGACTGGTGGCGCTGGGAATCACCTCGACCCGCGGCTGGGTCCGCCGTCTCGGCCGACGCTGGCAGCAGCTGCACTATCTGGTCTACCCGATTGCACTGCTCGCGATGCTGCACTTCATCTGGCTGATCCGCGCCGGCTACGGCGAAGTGCTGGTGTATGGGCTGATCCTGCTGGCGCTGCTGGGGTACCGGGTCGGCCATCGCCTGAGACGGGCGCGCAGCAATTGACGGGGAGAGACGGTTGTCGGTCCGGTTGGCGTAAAACCGACAAACCCGGGTCGTAAGCGCGCGCTCGGCTGAAGCCGCCACACGTAAAATCAACCAGATAACGCGCCGTGCGCGCGCGACGGATTGGCACTGTGCCTGCAGCATACTGATTGGAATCAGCGAGCGACAGGAGCCTCCATGTCCGGTAAACGCGCACCGCTTGATCATCGCCTTGTCGATGGCGCCGGCGGCTTGAGTTTTATCAACAACATCGATGCCCAGCTGCGCGTCATCGCCGAGCTGCAGCTCGCCACCGCGGCTCACCATGTGATCCGGCTGCGGCTGAGGCTGTTCTACAGCGGTGAGCCGGCAGGCGTGCTGTCATTTGATCTGAACGGCTTCAGTCCCGCTGAAGCCGTCGCGCTGGCGCGTGATATCGCCGGCAATCACACCATCATGCGCGAGATAGACGAATATCTCTGCGGCGATCTGGTCGAGTAAGGGGAGAGCAGAGCATGCTGGAAGCCGATTTTTTTGAAGTATCGGACGAGTTCGTCAACCTCGCCAACGAGATGCTCGACGAGTGGGCGCAACCGATGCTGAGTGCCGCCATCATGCACGCGGCCGCGCGTTTCAATGCGTTCAATTATCTGACCCAGGAGCAGGAACAGGACCCTGCCAGCGCGGTTGCGTTCCTGACCGACCAGTATCGCCAGATGCTGGAAGAGTCGATCCGCGAGCTGAAACGCGACGGCGTCGGCTGAGTCCGACAATTCGCAATTCGGGCCGCCCTGACCTATATCTTGGGTCAGGAGGTGGTCCCGATGAAAGAGACGCTCAAACGCTGCTGGCAGACGGTGCTCGGCGTGCTGGCCGGCTTTTTCGGTGTGCAATCCGAGGCGCGTCGTGAACGCGATTTCCGCGAAGGGCGAGCGCTTCACTTCATTGCTATTGGCATCCTGTTAGCGACCATTTTCGTTCTTTTCGTGATACTTCTGGTGCGCTGGGCGCTGAGCCTTGGCGGTGCCTGAGGGCATTTTTGCGCCGTTGTGCGACGTTCGTTCCCATTTCCTTGCACTTTTTCAGCGCCTGCTATACTCGCCTATGAAGCCGCTGGGCAAGCCTGAAGTACCCAACCACCGACGCTTGCCCAGGACTCCCGAATCCACATGGAACCGGACCTGCATTGTCGGGTTGGGAGGGAACCCGGGCATACCCGCGATGGAGGCCTGGCATGGGAACGATAAGAATAACGACATGCAGCTTCATGTTGTCCCTGTTGCTTGTCGGCAACGCTCAGGCAGCCTGGACGCTGAACCTGACACCCGGTGTGACCGAGATCAGTCGCTCCGTGTACAACCTGCACATGACGATCTTCTGGATCTGCGTCGCGATCGGCGTGGTCGTGTTCAGCATCATGTTCTGGTCGATCTTTCATCACCGCAAATCGCGCGGTGCCAAAGCGCACAATTTCCATGAGCACACCCTCGTCGAAGTGATCTGGACGCTGATTCCGCTCGGCATCCTCGTCGCGATGGCCGTCCCGGCCACGGCCACCCTGATCAAGATGTACGACCCGTCGGATGCCGAACTGGACGTACAGATCACCGGCTACCAGTGGAAGTGGCGCTACCAGTATCTCGATCAGGAGATCGACTTCTTCAGCAATCTGTCCACACCGCGCGAGCAGATCAGCAATGAGGCGCAGAAGCAGGCGCACTACCTGCTTGAAGTGGATCGTCATCTGGTGCTGCCCACCGATACCAAGATTCGACTGCTGCTGACCGCCAACGACGTTATCCACAGCTGGTGGGTGCCGGCGCTGGCGGTGAAGAAGGATGCGATTCCCGGCTTCATCAACGAGGCCTGGACGCGGATCGAAGAGCCGGGCATTTACCGCGGGCAGTGTGCGGAGCTCTGCGGTGTCGATCATGGCTTCATGCCGGTGGTCGTCGAAGCGGTGCCGCCGGCCGAGTTCGAACAGTGGCTGGCGGATGCGCGCGCGCAGCAGGATGCGGCGGCCGCCGCGGCCGGACGCAGCTGGACACTCGAGGAGCTGATGACCGAGGGCGAACAGGTCTATCAGCGCGTTTGCGCGGCCTGTCATCAGCCCAACGGGACCGGTATGCCGCCGGCGTTCCCGGCACTGGTCAACAGTCCGGTGGTGCTGGGGGACGTGGAGCGCCACATCGATATCGTGCTCAACGGCGTGCAGGGCAGCGCAATGCAGGCGTTCCGCGAGCAGCTCAGCGCGGCCGAACTCGCCGCCGTCATCACCTATGAACGCAACGCCTGGGGCAACAACACCGGTGAGGCGGTGGCGCCGTCGCGCATCGTGCAGCTGTTGCAGGGTGACGGTCAGAGCGAACAGGAGGGCGGACAATGAGCACGCTGGAGACGACCACTGTCACGGGCGAGCAGCATGAGTCGCATCATCACGGGCCGGCGGCGGGCATCGGGCGCTGGCTTTTCACTACCAATCATAAGGATATCGGCAGTCTCTACCTCTGGTTCAGCCTGCTGATGTTCCTCACCGGCGGCGTGATGGCACTGCTGATCCGGGCCGAGCTGTTCCAGCCCGGACTGCAGCTGGTCGAGCCGGGCTTCTTCAATCAGATGACCACGATGCACGGGCTGATCATGGTGTTCGGTGCCGTGATGCCGGCGTTCGTCGGCCTTGCCAACTGGATGATCCCGATGATGATCGGGGCGCCGGACATGGCGCTGCCACGCATGAACAACTGGAGCTTCTGGATTCTGCCGTTTGCGTTCGCGATCCTGATCTCGACTCTGTTCATGGATGGCGGCGCACCCAATTTCGGCTGGACCTTCTACGCACCGCTGTCGACGACCTATGCGCCGCCCAGCGTGACCTACTTCATCTTCGCGATCCATATCATGGGGATCAGTTCGATCATGGGCGCGATCAATATCATCGCCACGATTCTGAACATGCGCGCGCCGGGTATGACGATGATGAAGCTGCCGCTGTTTGTCTGGTCCTGGCTGATTACCGCGTTCCTGCTGATCGCCGTGATGCCGGTGCTGGCCGGGGTGGTGACGATGATGCTGATGGATATTCATTTCGGCACCAGCTTCTTCAACGCGGCCGGCGGTGGCGATCCGGTGCTGTTCCAGCACGTGTTCTGGTTCTTCGGCCACCCGGAGGTCTACATCATGATCCTGCCGGCGTTCGGCATCATCAGCCAGATCATTCCGACCTTTTCGCGCAAGCGCCTGTTCGGCTATGCGTCGATGGTATACGCCACGGCGTCGATCGCGATTCTGTCGTTTCTGGTCTGGGCGCACCACATGTTTACGGTCGGTATGCCGCTGGTCGGTGAGCTGTTCTTCATGTTTGCCACGATGCTGATTGCGGTGCCGACCGGGGTCAAGGTGTTCAACTGGGTGACCACCATGTTCCGCGGCTCACTGACGTTCGAAACGCCGATGCTGTTTGCGATCGCGTTCGTGGTGCTGTTTACCATTGGCGGCTTTTCGGGGCTGATGCTGGCGATCGCGCCGGTGGACTTTCAGTATCACGATACCTACTTCGTCGTCGCGCACTTCCATTACGTACTGGTGCCCGGTGCGATCTTTGCGATCATGGCCGGCACCTACTACTGGCTGCCGAAGTGGACCGGGCATCAGCTCAATGAGTGCATGGGGCGCTGGCACTTCTGGCTCAGCTTCATCGGCGTCAACATCACCTTCTTCCCGATGCACTTTATCGGTCTGGCCGGTATGCCGCGCCGGATTCCCGACTACGCGCTGCAGTTTGCCGACTTCAACATGGTGGCGTCGATCGGCGCCTTCATCTTCGGTTTTTCGCAGCTGCTGTTTGTCTGGAACGTGATTCACAACGTCCGCAGCGGTGAGGCGGCGCCGGCGCGGGTCTGGGAAGGGGCTGAGGGACTGGAGTGGGAGGTTGCGTCTCCCGCCCCCTATCACACCTTTACGACCCCGCCTCGAGTGGAGTGAGCGTATGGACCGGATCGATGCCAACCGACGTCTGGTGAAGCGGCTGTTACTCGGCGCGGTGCTGATGTTCGGCTTCGGTTTCGCGCTGGTGCCGCTGTACGACGTGTTCTGCGAAGTGACCGGCCTTAACGGCAAGATCACCAATACCGGACCGGTTGCCGTGACACAGGCCGACACCAGTCGTGAAGTGCAGGTGCGCATGCTCGGCATCAACAACGAGGGCATGCCGTGGCGATTCGTGCCCAGGGAGTCCCTGATAGTGGTCAATCCCGGCGAGATGCGCCAGACCGCTTTCATGGCGATGAATCCCACCGCTCAGCAGATGGTGGCGCAGGCGATTCCGTCGGTATCGCCCGGTGAGGCAGCGCAGTATCTGCACAAGGTGAACTGTTTCTGCTTCAACGCGCAGACGCTGGCAGGCGGGGAGCAGGTGGAGATGCCACTGCTGTTCACCATCGACGCCGACCTGCCGGCGCATATTCGCCAGATCACGCTGTCCTACACGCTGTTCGATATCTCGCCCGCCGCAACGGCCACCACTGATGCCGGCGCGCAGCAAGGAGGGTCACCGATATGAGTGCACAGGCATCCTATTACGTGCCGGAGCAGAGCCGCTGGCCGATCGTCGCGTCCCTGTCCCTGTTTCTGCTGGCATTCGGCGCCGGCACCACGATCAACGGTTTCAGCGGCCAGGGTGATACCGGGCTGGGTCTGGTGCTGTTGCTGCTGGGTGCCCTGATGATGGGCATCATTCTCGTCGGCTGGTTCGGCAACGTGATCAGCGAGAGTCGCGCCGGGTTGTACAGTGCGCAGATGGATCGCTCGTTTCGCTGGGGGATGAGCTGGTTCATTTTTTCCGAAGTGATGTTCTTCGCCGCGTTCTTTGGCGCGTTGTTCTATGTGCGCACGCTTGCTGTACCCTGGCTTGGCGGCGAGGGGGAGCGCGGTATCAGCCAGATGCTATGGCCCGGTTTTGTCGCTGAGTGGCCGCTGATGAACCCGCCCAGCGAGAGCATTCAGGGGCCGCAGGCGCTGGTCGATCCCTGGCATATCCCGCTGCTCAATACGGTGCTGCTGATCACATCGAGTTTCACCATCACGCTGGCACACCACGCGCTGCTGCGTGATGCGCGTACGGCGGTGGCGCGCTGGCTGCTCGCAACGATTCTGTTGGGTGTGGTCTTTATCGGCTTTCAGGCTTACGAGTACGTGGAGGCGTATACCCGGCTGGGGCTGACGCTGAATGCGGGCATCTATGGTGCGACCTTCTTCATACTGACCGGTTTTCACGGTCTGCATGTGACGCTCGGCACGCTGATGCTGGTCGTGATCCTGCTGCGGGTGCTGAAGGGACATTTCGACTCGCAGCACCATTTCGGCTTCGAGGGCGTGGCCTGGTACTGGCACTTTGTCGATGTGGTCTGGATCGGGCTGTTCCTGTTCGTCTATGTGATCTGAATGCCACAGCCGGCTGGCTACCAGGGCGCATGCGTGTGCAGCTGGCCGCTGAGGAAGCCGAACAGAATCAACAGCACGAGTATGGCACTGATGATGACGCGCACCATGAGGCCGTTGGCCATGCGTCGGCTGCCGGCGGGGTCGCGCATCATGAACCAGAGACTCGAAAACAGGGCGACGACGATGAGACCGAACAGGGCGATCAGCGCAAAACGAAACATCAGGGCGGTGTCCTATGTGGCTCGGGGTGCTCGACTCTCACAGTAAAGAGCAGTGCGGCAGCCTGAGCAAGCGGGGCTGGATGCGCGCCGCCGTATGGCTGCTCTGGCTGTTGGGGGTTGCCCTGCTGGCTGCGCTGGGCAACTGGCAGTGGCAGCGCGCGGAACAGAAGCAGGTGTGGCTGTCGCAGCGCAGTGCCGACCCGCTTGAGCTGCAGCATCAGGAGACGTTGCGAAACGCGCTGGACCGAGACCGCTGGGTACCGGTGCGGGTCTGGCTGGAGTGGCTGCCTGTCACGCCGCTGCTGTTGGATAACCGCACTCACAATGGCCGTGCCGGCTATGAGGTACTGCAGCCGGCACGGCTGATGGACGGTACTGTGGTGGTGGTCAACCGGGGCTGGCTGGCAGCGCCGGCCAGCCGGGCAGCGCGTCCCGATGTTGTGCCACGGGCGGGGGCAGAGTCGGTCGCCGCCCTGGCCGGAAAGCCGGTGGCGAGTTTCACCCTCGCCAATGTAACCGGCGAGTCCTGGCGATTGCAGTCGCTGTCGTTGTCGCAGGCCAGCGACTACTGGGGACTTGGGCTGGCGCCCTGGGTGTTGTGGTTGTCGCCAACGGATGCGCGGCCATCGGGTGGGACGGAATTGGTGCGCCGGGTGCCCGGCGATGGGCAGTTGCCGCCGCAGCGGCATCTGGGCTACGCGGTGCAGTGGTTTGCACTGGCGCTGACGCTGTTGGTACTGGGGCTGTGGCTGGAGTGGAGGAGGCGACGCGAATGAAACGCCGAACTGGGGTGTTCTGGTTGATCTGGGGGATCGCACTGCTGCCGCTGGCGGGTGCTGTGCTCGCCTACAGCCTGCGGTTGCCGGTCGCAGAAGGGCGTACCAATCACGGAGAATTGCTGCAACCTGTGCCGACACTGGCGCAATGGGGCGGTGAGCCCTCTGTCCATACCGGTCACTGGACGCTGATCTTGAAGCCGGTGGGCAGCTGCGAGGCCAGGTGTCAGCAGCAACTCGCGCGGCTCAGGTCGGTTCACGATGCGCTGGGGCGGGATGCGACGCGGGTTCAGGTCCTGCTCGCAGAGACGGAGCCGGCGCAGCTTGGCACCGGTGTCTGGATCGTCGATCCAATTGGCAATCTGGTGCTGAGGTATCGTCCGGCGCAGATCGGGCCGGAGCTGCTGGAAGACCTCGAACGGTTGCTCAAAGTCTCCAATCTGGGATGAGCAGGGAGGCAGAGAATGCGCACGAGTCTGCAACTGGTGAACGGAGCCATCCTGTTGGCGCTGGCCGTCGTATTGCTCGGTGGCTGGACGCGGCTCAACGATGCGGGGCTCGGCTGTCCGGACTGGCCGGCCTGCTACGGTCATTTCATATTGCCCCCGGCAGAGCAGGTGGCAGACCGGATCGAACCACATTTCCCGGGCCATCAGGTCGATCTCGGGAAAGGCTGGCTGGAAATGATCCACCGCTATGCCGCCTCGATGCTGGGGTTGCTCATTCTGATTCAGGCGGTGTGGAACGGGCGGCAGCGGCGGGAGCCGTTGCTGTCGGTCGGTTTGCTGGCACTGGTGATCGTGCAGGGGCTGTTTGGCATGTGGACGGTCACGCTGAAGCTGGTGCCCTGGGTCGTCACGCTGCACCTGCTGGGGGGGCTGCTGACGCTTGCACTGCTGGTGCGTTTGCGGCAACGCCTGCGGCGCAGGAACTCGGATGTCGGGTGTGGCTGGGTGGCACCGCCAGCGGTGGCCGTGCGGCTGCTGTTGGCTGTGTTAGGCGTGCAGTTGATGCTGGGGGGCTGGACGAGCACCAATTATGCCGGTTGGGCCTGTGATGACTGGTGGCGCTGCAGTGCGGCGAACGAGGTCGCATATGACTTTAGCGCGGGGCTGAATCCGATCCAGACGATCGGCCCGAACTATGAAGGCGGCCTGCTCGCAGCGCCGGCCCGTGCCGCGATCCAGATGACGCACCGGATGGGGGCGCTGATGGTGGTGGCGATGTTGCTGTTGGTAACCCTGACGCTGTGGCAGCGTCGCGATCTGCGGCCCTGGTTTGGTCTGTGTTGGCTGCTGACGGTGACTCAGATTCTGCTCGGCATCTTCAATGTGATCTGGCAGCTGCCGCTGGGCCTTGCGGTCGCCCACCACGCCATTGCGGTTGTGCTGTTGCTGGCGGTGCTCGGGCTCTATGAGCGGGCGCGTGTGAATCGGATGGAGGTGATCCATGGCTACCTATCCCTTAGCTAAAAATCCAGTCAGGCAGGCCGGGTGGCGGGACTTTCTCGCGCTGTGCAAGCTGAAAGTCGTGGCTGTCATGCTGCTGACGCTGGTGGTCGGGATGTGTCTGGCGACTCCGGTACCACCGTCCCTCTCTCTGCTGTTGGTGACCTGTCTGGGCGTGGGGCTCGCAGCGGCGTCGGCCGCCGCCGTCAATCACGTGCTCGATCAGGAAATCGATATCAAGATGGCACGCACCGCGCGGCGGCCGTTGCCGACCGGCAGGATCAGTGCTCTGCACGCGGTGCTGTTCGCGGCGGTACTGGGCACGAGTGGCATCGCGCTGCTGGCCTGGTTCGTGAACCCGTTGACGGCATGGCTGACGCTGGCCTCGCTGATCGGATATGCCTTTATCTACACCGCGTTTCTGAAACGGGCGACGCCGCAGAATATCGTGATCGGCGGCGTGGCCGGTGCCGCACCGCCGCTGCTGGGCTGGACAGCGGTAACCGGGGATATCAGCGGCAATGGCCTGTTGCTGATGCTGATTATCTTTGCCTGGACCCCGCCGCATTTCTGGGCGCTCTGTATCGCCCGGCGGGACGATTACGCCCGTGCCGGAGTACCAATGCTGCCGATTACCCACGGCGATGCGTTCACCCGGCTGCAGATATTGCTGTACACGCTGATGACACTGCTGATGACGGCGTTGCCCTACTTCAGCGGGCTCAGCGGACTGATCTACCTGGGTGGCGTGTCAGTACTGAATGCCCGTTTCCTTTACTGGGCATGGCGTCTGTTACGTTACCGCGACGCAGCCGATCCGATGCGTATGTTCCGCTTTTCGATCCTGTACATCATGGGGTTGTTTGCCATACTTCTGATTGACCATTACCTGAAACTGCAACTGTAGAATCCGCTGAACGAGGAGCGAAAGCGGCCCGATCAACTGCGAAAGGACTCTGAAAATCCCAAGACCCAACGCCAAGCAAAGCGAACGGAACAATAACAAGAGCCGTTCGCGGGAGGATAGAGACATGTTCCTGCAGCATATGATGGGGGTCCTGTACCATCCCAAGAGGGAGTGGCGCTCGATCCGCAACGAGCATTATTCGACGGCACACGTATTCCTGGCCCAGATCAGTATTCTGGCCGCGATACCAGCGGTATCCCTGTTCATCGGTACCACCCAGGTGGGGTGGAGTGTCACCGGTGGCGACTTCGTAACCCTGTCCATCGCAAGTGCATTGCCGGCGGCAATTGCGTTCTATGTAGCCATGTGGGTGGCGGTGGGGATCATCGCCTACTCGATCCACTGGATGGAGAAAACCTACGGCGGTAATGTCGGCTTCGACGAGTGCATGGTGCTGACCACGTTCACGGCGACGCCGCTGTTCGTGGCCGGGCTGGCAGGGCTCTATCCGATGCTCTGGTTCAACGTGATTGTCGGTATGATCGCGCTGGCGTACTCCGTCTATCTGCTCTACAGCGGGGTGCCGGAAATCATGCAGATCCCCGAGGAGCGGGCGTTCTTCTTCGCGACCTCGATCCTCACCGTCGGACTTGTGGTACTGGTCGGTCTGCTGGCGACGACGGTGATCCTTTGGGGCACCTTTGTACCCCTGTCATACGTCGGAGGGTAGCCTGGCCCGACAAGCGAGAAAAAGGGGCCCGACAGGTGCCCCTTTTTTACCGACCAAACGCTTGTCTGAGGCGTGACCGAAAATTTTTTCGCAAATATTTCAGTACCCTGTTGACTCTCATTGGCAGGGCTGTAGAATGCGCCTCCTCGCTTGAGACGACAGCCCCTCCGGGAGCGAGTCGGACTCGCGAGGCGGTTCTCCAACCCGTTGAATTCATTAAAGCTTTTAAGGATTCAGCGAAACGGAAAATCGCAGTGAAAAGCGAAAATAACGCTTGACACTGAAACCGCAGGCGCTAAGATATGCGCC
>JAUWAC010000017.1 GCA_030602245.1 Marinobacterium sp. | reverse complement strand
GAAGCGCTGGAAACGGATCAAGGGATTTGATCTGCTGGCCCTCGTGGTCAACAACGTGAAGTTCAAGGACGGCGAGCAAGTACAGGATCAATCAGACAGGAACGCGGCTTGATGCCCATACACCAGATTTGACAATAACTCGAAAGACGTGGAGCGTCTTCGGTTCGTAAAAGACTACGGCGATGACTACGAGGGGCCAGAAACGAGCAAGGTGGCAACGGAATACCCACTTCACAGCCTCCGCGTGTCGTTGATCACCTGCTATACCATGGACACCGATCTGCCATTGCCGGTGATCTCCAAGCTTCTGGCCGGTCATACCCGGCTGTTGATGA
This sequence comes from Marinobacterium sp., assembly GCA_030602245.1. GTDB lineage: Bacteria > Pseudomonadota > Gammaproteobacteria > Pseudomonadales > Balneatricaceae > Marinobacterium_D. The sequence continues at coordinate 54,515 of JAUWAC010000017.1, read as the reverse complement.
CGATCTATTACAACAAGATCACGCCCTCGGTGATGGCCGAGAAAATGAGCGAGGCCGACTCCGCCCTGGTTAAACGCGGGGAAACGTCCCTGAAGAACTTTCTTCAGGACGCAGAGATGAGGCAGATCCAGCTTCGCACTGCGTCGCTCGGTGATACATACAACTCTGTCGAAGCCGTGCTGGCGAACCGGAATCCGATTGGCTGGGAAGAGCGGGCCACCGGTCTATGCCTAGTCGGCGGCAACTCCGTGCGTTCGGATGAACTATCCACCGTTGGCGGCTGCTGGAACGGCGGCCCCCTCATTAAAGATGCTGCGTCGACACACGCAAGGGTTTATGGCCCGGTACCCCATGGCCCTGAAAACTGCCCCCGCTGTCGCTGGCACATCACCGATGCGACCTACCTGCCAGCTCTGAATTCCAAGTTCAATCAAGTCAGCTACAAAGCGCACCAGGCGGCTGAACTGGCCGTCGAGATTGAGGGCCAATTAGAGGCCCTGAAGGATGATTTGTACCTCGCCGAGGAAGCCGGTAAGCCGTTCCTCAAGCACAGCGAACTTCAGGCGCTGGAGCGTCGGTACGAGAAGCAGCGCGTGGAGGCAGATGAGTACGCCAAGGACTACATCGCCATCTTCAATCTGATCAACAAAGTGGTCCAGATCGAGAATGGGCGAACTGAGGACGATGACCGTCAAAAGCTGGTCGCTGTGGGGTCTGCGGAAGACCTCAATGTCAGCATGAAATTCATCGAAACCGACTCGGAATTGCTGCACCTGTCCTTGCTCTGCGAGGACGCTGAGTTCTATCCCGATCTACACGATGACCTGCGCAAGACGCCTGCGATTGCCAAGCGTACCAACGCCTTGAGTCGCATGATGGCCCGCTCCGGGTACAAGCCCGTCTTTTTGGAAATGGACGAAAACACGCAGTTGATCGTGGGTAATGCGCTCATTCGAAAGATGGCTAAGATCGCGGACCCAGACGACAAAATGGAAGGCTACCGAATCGCAACAAATTACATCGAAGCGCAAGTGTACCTGGAGAACGATGGGCTGCTGAAATCCGGATTTGAGGCAGTCAAGCAAATCACCCCGATCACGCTGTCGTCAGGCGCTCTGAAGCGGATTCCAGCCATGGAGGTGTCCGAATGAACATCGATGTTGATGCGATTCTGGACACCCTAAAAGACGGCAAGACAGCGAAGACGAAGGCATCTCTGGATAAGCTCCACGAAACGTTGAACGCCTACTTCGACTCCGGTGCTCGGGACTTTTCCATCACCACCATTGGTCGCGTATCCGAGGAAGATGGCGGTGTGGGCTATCAGTCGATCCGTGCCACCGCAAACAAGCATTATCGGGATCTGGTCGAAGCGTGGGCTGCCAAGGCGAAGACCACCACGAAGAAACCACCGGTAGGGCCACCCAAGAGAATGAGCCAGGATCACCAACTTCTGGAGCGTATTGAGGACGCGGCGGTGCGTGCCCTCTTTGGACAAATCATTCGTGAGCGGGATCGCTACAGAAGCGAAGCCAATATGCTGAAGAGCACAACCGAGATCGTGATTGATAAGCGTCCGACGACTTACGTGGAGCCCCAGTCTGAAGCCAGCGTGGAGCTGCTGCCCTCGTTAAAGGGGGTCTGTTCGGAAAACGAGATCAAGGCGTTGCAAACCGTCTGCACCGAGGAATGGTTGGAGAAACTCGGATTTAGAGCGAACGCACTGGGCCAAGTGAAAGATGAGCTGGGTACGGAAATCCTGCCTCGCGGCTTCCTGACCGGGCTCAAGAAGATCCTAGGGGAAATGGATGAGTAATGGTCAGGAAAAAGCACGTCAGAACCTGAGTTCCTTTCAGAGCTGGGCGGCCACCCAGACGGATGATGATTTTAAGCAGATCATCTTTCGGGGCCAGTTAAACCGTGGCGAAGTGGCCAGGCCCAGCGATCAGAACCGAAGCGCTATGATCCCAGCGTTAACCAAAGAGCCATGGAATCGAGAAGGCTCTCAGTGCTGGAGCAGGAAAACATTGAGCTAAAGGCCCGAGTGGCAACCCTCGAAGCCAAGCTAAAGCGTTACGGTGAACTGTCCGAAGTCCTCACTGAGTTCGGAGTCGCGCCCGATGCATGAGGATTATTTCCGTGTCACCAGCTGCCAGCATAACGGCTATAAATACACGATCTTCACGGGCATTCCCCTTAAAGCCGACAGTTACAAAATCAACTCGGGCAAATACATCGTCAGCATCCGATGCGAAAACCAGTCCCTGCCTATCAAGCCGTCCGTTGGCCAGCAATGGCGGGTGCGTGGTGTAAGGACGCTGGAGACCGTTCAGGCAGGTGATTATGAGCTTCAGCAGCATTTGTATGACGCCCCAGCTGAGATGGAGTGCACGCTGCCGGAAACGGGTGAGGCGCTGATCCGCTTCATTGCCAATGAAAAGGAGTTCACCGGTATCGGTGAGGCCAAAGCACGAGCCCTCTGTCAAGCTTGGGCATCACGCCGCTGATGTCTGTCCCGTGCCAATCCGGCGCATCATCGCCCATGCAGCCAACGAGGAGGATTGTCAGCACCATCAATGCCATGGATGCGAAGCGCTTTGCGTCTTGTTGGAGGCAGGGTGTGATCATCAGGTGGTGTCCTTCATTTACGTGTTGGAAGAGTTCTGGTGTCTCAGAACGTTCGCCAAGTCTTCCGGCACCGCCATCGGTTCGAATGCGCTGACGTTGGCACGTCCTGTGTTGCCGACAGGCACCCAGATGCGTGACACCAGCAACGCCGCTATTGCCCGCGCCATCTGCCCGAAAACCTCTCGGGTATCGCGCGTTTTCCAGCCGAGCCGGAGCATGCGCAAGTGCGTTGCCGCATGGGCAAGCGCGAACTTCTGGCTCAGAATATGAGCCCTTTCCAGATGGCTGAACGCTGTATCGACATCGCCCTTATTTTCAGCATCAACGGCGGCGGCCAGCTCTGTCAGGAGGTACGCTTTGAGTTCATTGTCCATCGCCCAGTTCCTCTGCCATATCGGCCAGCTTGTTTGTTGGCATAGGCTCGCCAGGTATCAACCCAGTCTTCCGAGTATCGGAAACGTGGATAACATCCATGATGCGAACCGGGTCATTTGTCCCGTCAGCACCATCACCCCCATCAAGATCAGAACCAGCCCGGCGAAAATTCTCAGAGACTGGCTCCAACGACTCATCCAGCGCACTCGGGCCCGAAAATGCTCGATGAATAAGGACGTGGCCAGGAAGGGAATCGCCAGACCGAGTGAATAGACGGCCAGGTACAGCATGCCGGTTTCAGCATTCGCATGGGTGGAACTGAGCGCCAGGATAGCGCCCAGTATGGGACCAATGCACGGCGTCCAACCCACGGCAAAAGCGATCCCGAGAAGAAACGCTGCTGTGGGCCGTCCACCCTCAAGGCTTTGCCCAAAGCGCCAATCCCGCTGTAACGCGGGCAGGCTCCACCAGCCCAGCATGAAGAGTCCCATCAGTATGATCAGAACACCTGCCGCCAGATTGGCCTCCTGTCGATAGGCCATCAGCCATTGCCCCAGCAGACTTGCGCTGGCACCAAAAGCAACAAACACCATGCTAAAGCCGAGTACGAAACAGACGCTGAGCCAAAGCGCTTTCAGCCGATTTGAACGCTCGGTCACCGTGCCACCGGTCACCACGGAGAGATATCCCGGGACCAGCGGCAGAGTGCAGGGTGAGAAAAAAGACACCAGACCGCCAAAAAATGCAGCGAACATTCCCCATGTCGCAATATCAGGTATTTCCGTGAGTCCTCATTGCTCGGAGTTCCGCAACGACTCCTGAACAAGACGCAGTAGCGGCTTGGCACCAAACTCCGTAAGTTGTCGACCATTCACGAAAAAGCTCGGAGTGCCTCGAATGCTGAGGGCTTTTACGTCTTCCATGTCCTTTTCAAGAATGGCGTTGATTCGGTCGGTTTGCATGTCTGCACGTGCCTGGGCCAGGTCGAGGCCGGCTGCCTCGGCGGCTTCCCATGCCCTGACAACCTCTGGGTCGTCATGCCAGGCAGGCTGTACCTCTAACACAGCTTCCAGCACCGGTTCATACACATTTTGCAGGCGAGCGGCTTCCAGCATTCTGGAGACTTCCTCAGAGCCCTGGTGGAACAATGTGTACCGCAACACCAAACGCACCTGCCCGGGGTATTCCGCAAGGATCTGTTTCACGATGGGATAGAACGCACGGCAGGCCTCACAGGAAGGGTCAAAAAACTCGACGATGGTCACCGGTGCGTTGGCAGGCCCGAAGGTGGGCGAGTGGAAACGAACCAGAGCTTGTTGATTCGCAACCGGCTGAGCGGTGGCGATCGGTTTTTCGGTGGTGGCCGCCGTGTTTTGAGTCTGTTGGGGCTGTGGCTTGAACAACACAGCGGCCCCGAAAGCGGCGATCAGCGCGAGACAGATAACTACAACAAGGACACGACGATTCATCAACGAATTCTCCGACGGATTTCCAAGAGCAAAATGATGATGGCAACGAAAATGGCCAGGGACAGAAATGGGAGCGGCAACCCGCCGAAGATTGTCATTCCGGCCCCCGAGCAAGATGGGCCAGTGGCCGTACAGGGCTGAATGGGCTCAGGTATTAATCCCATATACAGCAGCGAGTGGGCCAAGGCAAACAGGGAACCAATGACAGCCAGCGGCAGGGCGTAACGCCAAACGTTCAAATCCGAGTAGTAGCAGGCGACCGCGAGAATCACCGCTAACGGAAACATGAAGGCACGCTGGAACCAGCACAGCACGCACGGGGCTTGTCCGAGCACCTCACCAATGTAGATCGCCGAAAGTGAGGACACTAACGCCAGCAGCCAGGCCGTCAGCAACAGTCCCCATGGAATCGTCTGGCTATTATTGGTCACCGGGATGGCTCTCCTGATTGACTGCCACAAGCGCTTTTCGAAGAAAAGCAGCAGCTATCGCCTGAGGTCTCAGCCGGCGCTTCGCACGATTGATAAGCAGTTTCTGCGCCACCGGCACGCCATTCCTGCATACCTTCGCGGATGACCTGCCGGGCGGAGTGCAGGAAAAGTGCGGCAATGGCGAGACCCACAATGATGTCCGGCCAGAGGGTGTTGGTGACCGCGACCAGCCCTGCGGCAACGATCACGCTGCTGTTAGCGAACAAATCATTCCTGGAGCACAGCCAGGTGGAGCGCATATTGAGATCGTCTGCCCGGTGGCGGTAGAGCAACGCGAAACAAACGCCGTTTGCCAGCAGGGCAAGAACGCCAACCGCGCCCATCCAGTCAGCGGCGGGAATTTCCTGAATCAACACCTTCCGTATGGCGTCGGCAACAACCACGAGCCCGAACAACAGCATGAAGCCGCCTTTGAACAGAGCGGCCCCGGCACGGGCACGACGACTTCTGTCCAGTACGAACAGCGTCAGCGCGTAGACGGACGCGTCGCCAAACATATCCAAAGAATCGCCTAGCAGTGCGGTGGAGGCCGCGATCCAGCCAGCGCTGAACTCCACGACAAACATCAACGCGTTAATCGCAAGCGCAATATAAAGCACCCGGCTCTGGCTCGATCTTAGTTGCGCCAATTCGCCGGCCTTATTCTCACAGCAACTGTCCACGACGAAGCCTCCTAAATTCTGAACTATAGCGATACACTAGGGGTTATAGTAACTATAAGGTCAATGGTAATGAGCAAGAAAAGCTACACGGTTGGTCAGTTAGCCCAGGATACTGGCATCAAGCCGGTTACCATCCGCTACTATGAAAAAATTGGGTTGTTACCTGAAGCCCGCCGCTCGGCGTCGGGCTATCGCATGTACTCAGCAGATGATCATTCGCGTTTGGTTTTTATTCGGCGAGGCCGGGGCCTTGGATTCAGCCTAGACGATATCCGGGAGCTACTGTCGCTGGCTGACCGGCAGCAAGAGTCCTGCGCTGGTGTGGACGCCAAAGTTGAGCAGCAGTTGGAGCAGGTGCGCTCTCGACTGAACGATCTGCGTGCGATGGAGCAGGAGTTGGAGAGGCTGAGCAATTGTTGCAAAGGCGGGGTGATCATGGACTGCCGGATAATCCGGACGCTTTCCGGCGAGATTTAACGACACGTTTTCTCGGAAGCCTTGAGGAACATCAGCCAGGTTAAATTCCAGGCTGGTACGGAGCTTCGAAGGGAGGCTAGGAACGTCTTCGCAAACAAGTGCGCCTGAATGTTCGCTTTGCGACCAATTGCACACTTTTATGCATCCCCGGGGAAGTTATCTGTATCTGTGCTCTCACTCGATCACATCGCTGGTCGTGAAATACCTCGGGTGAATCGCCGCTTGCGGCGAGAGGGCAGAGCCCTTGGTGCACGTGCTCCTATTTTTACACAACAAGTTACACACCGTGTAAAAATGAAAAATGCCCCACAAGCCTTTGCTCATGGGGCAGTCACTCACTCACCGACAGGAGTACACAAAATTCACTATATACTCCATTTGGAGGGCTTTTTCATGGCCGGGTCAGTCTCAGGAGACTGACTCGTCCTCTTCCAGGTCTTTCATCGACAGCTTGATGCGGCCGCGCACATCAACGTCGAGTACCTTGACCTTGACCACGTCATCCATGTTGACGTAATCGGTGACCTTGTTGACACGCTCCTTGGCGATCTGGGAGATGTGCACCAGACCATCCTTGCCCGGCAGGATGTTGACGAACGCACCGAAGTCCTCGATCCGCACCACCTTGCCTTCGTAGACCTTGCCCACTTCCGCTTCTGCGGTGATCGCCGTCACACGCTCGATCGCCGCCTTGGCGGCCGGCTTGTTGTCAGCGTAGATGCGCACGGTGCCGTCGTCTTCGATATCGATCGCGGCGCCGGTTTCGTCGCAGATCGAGCGGATGGTCGCACCACCTTTGCCGATCAGATCGCGGATTTTCTCCGGGTTGATCTTCAGCTGGGTCATGGCCGGCGCGTTGTCGGCCAGTTCCGGACGCGCGTAGCCGATGACCTTGGCCATCTCACGCAGGATGTGCTTGCGTGCTTCCAGTGCCTGCTCCAGCGCGATCTCCATGATCTCTTCGGTGATACCGGCGATCTTGATGTCCATCTGCAGCGCGGTCACACCCGCTTCGGTACCGGCGACCTTGAAGTCCATGTCGCCGAGGTGATCTTCGTCACCCAGGATGTCGGTCAGTACCGCGAAGCGATCGCCTTCCTTGACCAGACCCATGGCGATACCTGCGACCGGCGCCTTGACCGGAACACCGGCATCCATCAGTGCCAGAGACGAACCACAGACCGACGCCATGGAGCTGGAACCGTTGGATTCGGTGATCTCGGATACCAGACGGATGGTGTACGGGAACTCCTCCTGTGACGGCAGTACCGCCTGTACGCCGCGACGTGCCAGACGGCCGTGACCGATCTCGCGACGCCCCGGACCACCCATGCGACCCGCTTCACCGACGGAGTACGGCGGGAAGTTGTACTGCAGCATGAACGGATCCTTGCGCTCGCCTTCCAGCGCGTCGATGATCTGTACGTCGCGGGTCGTACCCAGCGTACAGGTCACAATCGCCTGGGTTTCACCGCGGGTGAACAGCGCAGAGCCGTGCACACCCTTGAGCACGTCGATCTCGACGTTGATCGGGCGTACGGTGCGGTTGTCGCGGCCATCGATACGCGGCTGCTGGTTCAGAATACGCTCGCGAACCGTGGCCTTCTCCAGTGCAGAGAATACTTTCTGTACTTCACCTGCGCTCGGTGCACCCTCTTCACCGGTGGCGATCTGCTCGACGGCCTGGTCGCGCAGCGCTTTCAGTGCGTCCTGACGCTGCACCTTGTCAGCGATCTGGTAAGCATCGGTGACGGCAGCGGCAAAGGCTTCGCGCACCTTGGCGGTCAGCGCTTCATCGGCCTTGGGTGCTTCCCAGTCCCATTTCGGCTTGCCGGCTTCGGCGGCCAGTTCGTTGATCGCGTTGATCGCAACCTGCATCTCCTGATGGCCGAACAGCACGGCGCCGAGCATCTCATCTTCGGTCAGCTCCTGCGCTTCGGATTCAACCATCAGCACCGCGTCGGCGGTACCGGCCACGACCATGTCCAGCTCGGAGTTGGCCAGTTCTTCGAAGGTCGGGTTCAGGATGTAGCCCTGCTCTTCGGTGAAACCGACGCGGGCAGCACCGATCGGGCCCATGAACGGAATGCCGGAGATCGCCAGCGCCGCCGAGGTACCCAGCATCGCGGCGATATCGGGGTCATTGCTCTTGTCGGCTGACATGACGGTACAGACGACCTGCACTTCGTTCATGAAGCCTTTCGGGAACAGCGGACGAATCGGACGGTCGATCAGGCGCGAGGTCAGGGTTTCCTTCTCGGTCGGACGGCCTTCACGTTTGAAGAAACCACCCGGGATCTTGCCGACGGCGTAGAACTTTTCCTGGTAGTGCACGGACAGCGGGAAGAAGTCCTGGCCTTCTTTCGCTTCCTTGGCACCCACCACGGTACAGAGAACCTGAATCTTCTCGTCCATGGTGACCATGACGGCACCGGTCGCCTGACGGGCAACCTTGCCGGTTTCCAGCGTGATGCTGTGTTTGCCGTACTGGAATGTTTTTGTAATCGCTTGCACGGTTAACTCCTTCGATATATCAGCGGTCACCGTCGGGTCATCAACCATGCCATCTTTGAAGCCTGTACTCAGTTGCGCTCCCGCTGGAAGGGCAATTGAGTACGGGCTTGATGATTGATTTCACCTTCGGGGTACCGGTTTTGGATGTAAAGAAGGCCATACGATGTATGGCCTTCGGTACAGCAGTATCAGCGACGCAGACCCAGACGCTTGATCAGCTCAAGGTAACGGTCGGCATCTTTCTTCTTCAGGTAGTCAAGCAGCTTACGACGCTGGTTAACCATCCGAATCAGACCACGACGGGAGTGGTGATCCTGCTTGTGTGCCTTGAAGTGGTCCTGCAGACCCTGGATGTTGGCAGTCAGCAGTGCAACCTGTACTTCCGGAGAACCGGTGTCACCTGCACCACGACCGAATTCAGCCACGATCTCGGCTTTCTTTTCCACGCTCAGAGACATTTCAAACTCCTTAACAATATGCACGCGGCCCGGGTCTGTGCCCTGTTGCCGCTGGTTCTAAGACGCGCCGTACCGAGCATATTTTCAGTACGGCGTCACATATGCTCCGCAGAGCAATTCATTCGGCAGGCGCCGTACTCATCAGCCGTTTCGGCCTGAGCAGCCCTGCCTCGGAAACTTCGCCGACACCGATAAAGTGTTCCGTGCCGGCCACGAACAGACGAACCTCGCCACGCAGATCAAAGCGCGCCGAGCAGCCCTGTCCACACTGCAGCCGCTTTGCCTGCTCCGCGCTCAGCTCGAGCGCTGGCAGTGTCGCGATCGCGGTCCAGGGCGGCAATAATACCTGATCCAGGCGCGCCTGTATGCACTCCTGATCGTCGCCGTCACGTGGCTCCGCCAGCGCCTGCAGCTGCTCCAGCGTCATCATCATGCTTTCGCGGTAGGGGCCAGTGTCGAGTCGGCGCAGCTGGCTGACATGGGCACCACACCCCAGCAACAATCCCAGATCTTCGACAATGCTGCGGATGTAGGTTCCCTTGGAGCAGAAGACTTCGAGTTCCAGCTCCTGTTCGCGCAACGCCAGCAGCCGGATCTCGTAAATCCGTACCCGCCGCGGCTTCACTTCGACTTCAACCCCCTTGCGGGCCAGCTTGTAAAGCGGCTGACCGTTGTGCTTGAGGGCCGAATAGATCGACGGCACCTGCTCGATCTCGCCGCTGAAGTGCTGTTGCAGCAACGCTTCGATCTGTTCGCGCTGCAGCGGCGGGACCGGCTTACGCTCGATCACTTCGCCGTCAGCATCACTGCTGTCGGTGCGAATACCGAGTGTGGCCGTGGTGCGATAACGCTTATCCGAGTCCAGCAGAAACTGCGAGAACTTGGTGGCCTCACCGAGGCAGATCGGCAGCATGCCGGTCGCCAGCGGGTCCAGCGCGCCGGTATGACCGGCCTTGGCTGCGCCGTAGATCCGCTTGACCCGCTGCAGCGCGGCATTCGATGAGATACCGCCGGGTTTATCCAGCAAAAAGACGCCGTCGATGCGGCGTCCTTTTGGTTTGCGCGCCATGCCTACTCCTCGTCGTCCGATTCGGGCTTGCGTGCGGTTTCCTGCCGATAGGCACTCTCGATCAGGCTGTGCAGGCGTCGCCCACGCTCCACACTCTCATCGAAATGAAAGCGCAACTGGGGCATGACACGCAGCTTGATGCCACGCGCCAGTTCCCCGCGCAGGAAGCCGGCCGCCGCGTTGAGCACCTTCAGCGAGGCGGCAATCGCCTCACGTTCGTCCTGGTCACCGAGCGGCATCACGGTGACATAGATGTCGGCATAGCTCAGGTCCTTGCTGACCTTTGCATGACTGACAGTGACCATCCCCAGCCGCGGGTCCTTGACCTCACGCTGGATCAGGACGGCCAGATCCCGCTGGATCTGGTCCGCCACTCGGTCGGTTCGTTTGAACTCTCGTGCCATGGGCCTCTCTTGCTTACGTCCTGATTGACGTGACGATTACAGGCTGCGCTGCACTTCGACGGTGTCGTAGACCTCGATCTGGTCACCGACCTTGACGTCATTGTAGTTCTTGACGCCGATACCGCACTCCATGCCCTGACGCACTTCCTGGACGTTGTCCTTGAAGCGGCGCAGAGATTCCAGTTCGCCTTCGTAGATCACCACGTTTTCGCGCAGTACGCGGATCCGCTTGTTGCGGTACACGGTACCCTCGGTGACCATACAGCCGGCAACGGCACCCAGCTTCGGCGAGCGGAACACATCGCGCACTTCAGCGATACCGACGATCTCTTCGCGATACTCCGGCGAGAGCAGACCGGCCATCGCCTGCTTGACGTCATCGATGATGTCGTAGATGACGCTGTAGTAACGCAGCTCCAGCTCCTCGCGCTCGACGATCGCCCGCGCCTGCGCATCCGCACGCACGTTGAAGCCGATCAGGATCGCTGAAGAGGCCACCGCCAGGTTGGCGTCGGTTTCACCGATACCGCCCACACCACTGGAGACGATGTTGACCTTGACCTCGTCGGTCGACAGGTCCTGCAGCGAGTGCGACAGCGCTTCGAGGGAGCCGCGCACGTCCGCTTTGAGGACGATATTCAGCGACTTCACTTCGCCCGCCTGCATGTTGTCGAACAGGTTCTCGAGCTTCGCCTTCTGCTGCCGTGCCAGCTTCACTTCGCGGTACTTGCCCTGACGGAACAGTGCCACTTCGCGCGCCTTCTTCTCGCTGGAGACGACGGTGAACTCGTCACCGGCATCCGGCGTACCGTCCAGACCCAGAATTTCGACCGGGATAGACGGACCGGCTTCATCCACCTGGCGTCCGGATTCGTCGAGCATCGCACGCACGCGGCCGTAGTGCAGGCCGGCCAGTACGATGTCGCCCTTCTTCAGGGTACCGTTCTGAACCAGTACGGTCGCCACCGGACCACGGCCCTTGTCCAGACGTGATTCAACGACCACGCCCTGACCCGGTGCTTCACGCACCGCCTTGAGCTCCAGAACCTCGGCCTGCAGCAGCACTTTCTCGAGCAGGTCGTCGATGCCTTCACCGGTCTTGGCGGACACATGTGCAAACTGCACATCACCACCCCAGTCTTCGGCGATAACGTCGTGCTGGGACAGCTCGCTCTTGACGCGGTCCGGATCCGCTTCCGGCTTATCGATCTTGTTGACCGCCACAACCAGCGGCACACCGGCCGCTTTCGCGTGCTGGATCGCTTCTTCGGTCTGCGGCATGACGCCGTCATCGGCCGCGACGACCAGAATGACGATATCGGTCAGCTGCGCACCGCGGGCACGCATCGCCGTAAACGCGGCGTGACCCGGAGTATCGAGGAAGGTGACCATGCCGTTATCGGTTTCCACGTGGTAGGCCCCGATATGCTGGGTGATACCACCGGATTCACCGGCCGCCACGCGGGTGCGGCGGATATGGTCGAGCAGCGAGGTCTTACCGTGGTCGACGTGACCCATGACGGTGACGACCGGCGCCCGGTCTTCCTGTTCGCCCTGCACGGCCTGCACGCTTTCGAGCAGTTCATCCTCGATCGCGTTTTCCTGCATCGGCTTGGCGACGTGACCCATCTCTTCAACGACGAGGATCGCGGTGTCCTGATCGATGGTCTGGTTGATGGTCGCCATGGCGCCCATCTTGAACATCACCTTGATCACCTCGGCGGCCTTGACCGACATCTTCTTGGCCAGATCGGCCACCGTGATGCTCTCAGGGATGCTGACCTCGTGCACAACCGGCGCGGTCGGCTTCTCAAAGCCGTGCTTGTTCGGCATCGGACGGCCCTTGCCGCCGCGCTTGCCGCCCTTGCCACGGCGCGAGCCGCGATCTTCGTCATCGAAGCGACCCTTGCCGCGACGTGCCGGCGCATCGTCATCGGAACGGCCCTTGCCACGGCGTTCCTTATCCTTGCGACGCGGGGCATCTTCGCGCTTCGGCGGGGCCGGCGGTTCCTGAACCACCGGCTCCGGCTCTGCCGCTACGGCGGGCTCTTCGGTCTTGCTCTGTTCAGCGGCAGACGCGCTTTCAGTCGCCGCGCGGGTGTCGGCTGCTTCAGCAGCAGCTTCGGTGGCGCTGGCTGCCGGCTGTTCGGCGACCGCCTGCTCGACCGCCTGTTCCACTTTCGGCTGCTCGACGGCAGCGGCTTCCGCCTGCGGCTGTGCCGCCGCTGCGTCCGCCGGTGCCGCTTCAGCAACGGCGTCTTCCGGCTTCTTCTCTTCCAGTTCGGTGCGCTTGACGTAGGTGCGCTTCTTGCGCACCTCAATGTTGACGGTCTTGCGTTTGCCCGACGCGCCGGCGACCTTGAGCTGAGACGTGGTCTTGCGCTTCAGCGTAATCTTCTTCGGCTCACCGGTCTGCGCTTCTTCACCATGACTGCGCTTCAGGTAGGCCAGCAGTGCCTGACGCTCGGTTTCCGATACAACTGAGCTGTCATTCTTGTTATCAATGCCCGCTTCCTGCATCTGCTTCAGCAAACGCTCAACGGATACACCAACCACATCGGCAAGCTGTTTAACGGTGACTTCTGCCATAAATGGTTCTCCTCCTCCGTTGGGTTACTGTTGCTCTTCGAACCAGGGGGCCCGTGCGGTCATGATCAGCTCAGCCGCCTTGGTTTCATCCATCCCCTCGATATCGAGCAGATCCTCGACGCCCTGTTCGGCCAGATCTTCCATCGTTACGATGCCTCTGGCCGCCAGCTGGTACGCCAGCGGTTTTTCCATGCCATCCATGTTGAGCAGATCTTCCGCCGGCTCGGCATCACCCAGCTGCTCTTCGCTGGCGATCGCCAGGTTCAGCAGCGCATCCTTGGCGCGTTCGCGCAGCGCGGTGACGATCTCTTCATCAAAACCCTCGATCTCCAGCATCTCATCGACCGGCACATAGGCCACTTCTTCGAGGGATGTGAACCCCTCTTCGACGAGAATCTCGGCGACCTCTTCATCAACATCCAGGTGTTTGATGAACAGGTTCAGAATCGAGCCGATTTCGGACTGCTGCTTCGCCGCCGCGTCCTCTTCGCTCATGACGTTGAGCTCCCAGCCGGTCAGCTCGGACGCCAGACGTACGTTCTGGCCGCTGCGGCCGATCGCCATCGCCAGCGCTTCTTCAGCCACGGCCACGTCCATCGAGTGCGTTTCTTCATCGATGACGATGGATGCGACTTCTGCCGGCGCCATGGCGTTGATGACCAGCTGCGCCGGGTTGTCGTCCCAGAGCACGATATCGACGCGCTCGCCACCGAGCTCGTTGGAGACCGCCTGCACACGCGAGCCGCGCATACCGACGCAGGCACCGATCGGATCGATACGGCCGTCGTTGGTCTTCACGGCGATCTTGGCACGGGCACCCGGATCACGTGCCGCGGCGCGGATCTCGATCACCTCCTCGGCGATCTCCGGCACCTCGATACGGAACAGCTCGATCAGCATCTCCGGCGACGTGCGGCTCAGAATCAGCTGCGGACCGCGGCCTTCGGCACGCACTTCCTGCAGTACGGCACGGACGCGGTCGCCCATGCGGAAACTTTCACGCGGGATCAGGTGTTCGCGCGGCAGCAGGGCTTCGGCGTTGTTGCCCAGATCCACAATAATGTTGTCACGTGTCACCTTCTTGACCGTACCGGCGATCAGCTCGCCCTGACGATCACGGTACAGCTCGACCACCTTGGCACGCTCGGCTTCGCGTACCTTCTGTACGATGACCTGCTTCGCAGTCTGCGCCGCGATGCGGCCGAATTTGACCGACTCGACCTTCTCTTCCCAGACATCACCCGGTTTGAGGTTCGGATCCAGCTCATGCGCTTCTTCCAGCGTCAGCTCGGTACCGAGCGCCGGTACCTCTTCATTGCTGACCACCAGCCAGCGCCGGAACGTTTCGTAATCGCCGGTGGCGCGGTCGATCACGACCCGAATGTCGGCTTCTTCGTCGTAGCGTTTCTTTGTCGCCGTTGCCAGAGCCACTTCGATCGCCTCGAAGATCACCGCCTTGGGAACGTCCTTCTCATTAGAAACAGCTTCTGCAACCAGTAGAATCTCTTTGTTCATACCACTGCCTCGCCCTAATACCTCAAAACCGCTGTTAAATCTGGGGCACCACGTTGGCGCGATCGATATCGTCGATCGGCAACAGGTACTCTTCGTCGTCGACGATCAACAGCACATCATCGCCTTCGACCCCGTTCAGAATGCCCTTGAAGTTGCGCCGACCGTCATAGGGTGCGCGCAACCTGATCTGTACCCGGTGCCCGCGGTACGCCTCAAACTGCTTCAGCGTGAACAGCGGCCGATCCATGCCGGGGGAGGAGACCTCCAGCGTATACTGCTCGCTGATCGGGTCTTCCACATCCAGTATCCCGCTGACCTGATGGCTGACCCGGGCACAATCGTCCACGGTCACCCCGTCCGGTCCATCAATATAGATCCGCAGCAGGCTGCTTTTGCCCGCCGAGTGGAACTCAACGCCCCACAATTCCAGGCCAAGCCCGACGATCGCCGGCTCGACCAGTTCCTGCAGATGTTTCAGTTTGGCTGACACTGACAACCTCACCCTGGAGGTGCCTGAAACAAAAAATGGGTCACTTACGGACCCATTTCTGACGAGGCACCAACGCCTTTGTTTACCTACGAAAAAGCCCCTTAAAAGGGGCTCAATCAAGAATACAGCTGGCAGCGATGATCCGGATGGAACCCACGACCTTCGCCCCTTCCTGAAGCATATCGCCCATCTGGTGCGACATCCTTCCAAACGTGGTAGCGGGGGCTGGATTTGAACCAACGACCTTCGGGTTATGAGCCCGACGAGCTACCAGACTGCTCCACCCCGCATCAGAAACAGGTGCGATATTATACTCACAACCTGTCTTTTTTACAACTTGGTGCCCAAGGCCGGACTCGAACCGGCACGTCCGTAGGACACTACCCCCTCAAGATAGCGTGTCTACCAATTCCACCACTTGGGCAAAAACCGTTTTTACTGCTCACCCGCCGTCGGC
This sequence comes from Marinobacterium sp., assembly GCA_030602245.1. Lineage (GTDB taxonomy): Bacteria > Pseudomonadota > Gammaproteobacteria > Pseudomonadales > Balneatricaceae > Marinobacterium_D. The sequence continues at coordinate 38,917 of JAUWAC010000017.1, read as the reverse complement.
ACGTCGCTTTCAGCCGGTGCTGCGCTGCCATCCAGCGCAGGCAGCTCAGGCTGACTCTCTGCTTCGACAGCTGACTCAATCACTTCCACCGCCGGGATGCCCGCATCCTCGACACTGGAGGCTTTCTGCTTGGCATATACAGCCAGTGCAAAGCTGGTTGCAAAGATACCCGCCGCCAGCACTGCGGTCACGCGACCGAGGAAGCTGCTGGTACCCTGGCTACCGAAAACGGTCTGGGATGCACCGCCCCCGAAGGATGCGCCCGCTTCGGCACCCTTACCCTGCTGCAGCAGCACGAGCGCGATGATCGCGATCGCCAGCAGTACATGCACTATCAGAACCAGTGTTTCCATCTCACCAACCGTTTCAGCTTGACGCTGCCGCCTGGCAGATCGCCAGAAAATCGTTTGCTTTCAGCGAGGCGCCTCCGACGAGGCCGCCATCGATATCCGGCTGCGCAAACAGCTCGGATGCATTTTTGGCATTAACGCTGCCACCGTACAGGATTCGCACTGTTGCTGCGGCCTCAGCCGACTTGCCGGCCAGCAGCCCGCGCAGATGCGCGTGTACTTCCTGCGCCTGCTGCGGCGTCGCAGTGCGCCCGGTTCCGATCGCCCAGACCGGCTCGTAAGCCAGCACCAGCTGCTCGATCTGCCCCGCCTCCAGTCCAGCCACCGCGGACTCGAACTGGGCTTCGACACACTTGAGCGTTTCGCCTGCGTCACGCTCCTCGAGCGTCTCGCCAAGGCACAGCACCGGCACGAGACCCTGCTCCAGCGCGGCGCTGACCTTTGCCGCAACGCGCGCTTCCGTATCACCGAACATCGCCCGACGCTCCGAATGCCCAACCAGCACTGCGGCACAGCCACAATCGCTCAGCATTCCTGCGGACAGCTCACCGGTGAACGCACCGTCGGCATGCTCGCAGAGATCCTGGGCACCGACGCCCAGCGGCGAACCTTCGGCGAGGGCCTTGACCTGAGACACGTAGACAGACGGCGGAAACACCATCACGTCGACGGACTCTGTCAGCGCCTGCTGCTCGAGGCCGCTCAGCAGCGAAGAGATCAGCTCGCCATTCTGCTTGGCGCGCCCGTTCATCTTCCAGTTGCCAGCTACCAGCGCCTTGCGCATCCAGACCCCCTTACGAAAGAGGCGCAAATCTTAACTGAGGGTTTCTCAACTTACAAGCGCCGTCAGAATTTTTTCTGCCTTTTCAGCCAGTTCCCGGCATACGGCTTCGACCTGAGCCCGGTCCTCGCCCTCGACCATGACCCGGACAACCGGCTCGGTTCCGGACGGACGCAGCAGCACACGACCACTGTCGCCTAACGCGGCCTCGGCCGCGGCCACCGCCTGCGCCAGCTCCTCGCTGTCATCGAGTCGTACCCGCTTGCTCAGGCGCACATTGATCATGACCTGTGGCAGCTTCGTCATACCCTGACGCAGCTCGTGCAGGGAGCGGCCACTGTCAGCCATCGCACGCAGCACCTGCACCGCCGATACGGTGCCGTCACCGGTCGAGGTCAGATGACGGCAGACCACATGACCGGAATTCTCCCCCCCAAGCAGCCAGTCGCGCTGACTCAACTGCTCCATGACGTAACGATCGCCCACCGCCGCACGCACGAACGGGATACCGAGCCGCTTGAAGGCCTGCTCAAGGCCGAAGTTGGACATCAGCGTGCCGACAACACCGCCGGAGAACTGTCCCTGTTCACGCATTGCATTGGCGATGATGTAAAGAATTTCGTCGCCGTCGACGACCGCACCGGTGTGGTCGACCATGATCAGCCGATCGCCATCACCATCCAGCGCAATCCCCAGATCCGCCTTTTCGGCGAGTACGATCTTGCGCAGATTGTCCGGCGCCGTGGCGCCGCAGCGCTCGTTGATGTTGAGACCATCCGGCGACGACGCGATCTCCACCACTTCAGCACCGAGCTCCGAAAACACTTTCGGCGCCACATGGTAGGTTGCACCGTTGGCGCAATCGATGACAATCTTGACGCCGCGCAGGTTCAGGTTACCGCCCCCGGTGGACTTGCAGAACTCGATGTAGCGCCCTGCCGCATCGTTGATACGACTGGCCTTACCCAGCCGATCCGACGATACCGTCGACATCTGCAGGTCCATCTGCGCTTCGATCGCCTGCTCGACCTCGTCCGGCAGTTTGGTGCCCTGCGCCGAGAAGAATTTGATGCCGTTATCGTCATAGGGATTGTGCGAGGCGCTGATGACGATCCCGGCACTGGCACGGAACGTGCGCGTCAGATAGGCCACCGCCGGCGTCGGCATCGGCCCGGTCAGAAGCACATCCACACCCGCTGCCGACAGCCCGGCTTCCAGCGCCGACTCGAACATGTAGCCGGAAATCCGCGTATCCTTGCCGATCACGATGCGGCTCTGCCCTTCGCGGGCAAATACGCAACCGGCTGCCCAGCCGAGCTTGATCATGAAATCCGGCGTAATCGGAAATTCACCTACACGCCCGCGGATGCCGTCGGTACCGAAATAACGTCTACTCATGGCTCTCTCTGCCTCAACCCCACAAAACCGCTTCGGTCATGCGCACCACATCCACTGTGGCCGCCACATCATGGACACGGATGATACGACCCCCGCGCTCCACCGCCAAGGCGACCGTCGCCAGACTGCCAGCCAGACGCTCATCGACCTCACGCCCCAGCGCCTGCCCGATCATGCTCTTGCGCGACGTGCCGATCAGCAGCGGCAGGCCGAGCCGGTTGAACTCGTCGAGCCGGCGCAGCAACATCAGGTTGTGCTCAAGCGTTTTACCGAAGCCGAAACCGGGATCGAGCAGCAAGCGCTCGCGGGGAATACCCCCCTGTTCACAGCGCGCAGTCTGCTGCTGCAGGAAGTCGTACACCTCTGCCACCACATCGTCATACTGCGGCGCGAGCTGCATCGTCGCCGGACTGCCCTTCATGTGCATCACACAGACCGGCAGACCTGTATCCGCCGCAGCCTGCAACGCCCCTTCACGCCCGAGCGAGCGCACATCATTGAGCATGCCGGCACCGGCTGCGGCGGCCTCGCGCATCACGTCCGGGGCGCTGGTATCGACCGAAATCACCACGTCCAGCTCACGCGCGATGCGCTCGACCACCGGGATCACCCGATCCAGCTCCTCTGCGACGCTGACCGGCGCTGCACCGGGCCGGGTCGATTCCCCGCCCACATCGACGATCGTGGCACCGTCCTTCACCATGCCGGCCGCGTGCACCAGCGCCTGCTCCACCGACAGCCGGGACGCACGATACAGATGACCGCCATCGGAAAATGAATCGGGGGTGACGTTAAGAATTCCCATGATATGGGTACGGGACAGATCGAGCGTTCGCCCTGCACACTTCAGTTCGCTTGACACCTTCAGCTCCTGCCGGACAACTGGATACGGAAACACCGACAAAAAAGAAGCCAGCTCAGGGCTGGCTTCGACATTCTAACAGAGCACACGCATCAGCGCGGCCCGGAATCCCACGGGTCAGGACGGGACTGTTTGCCCTCGCCTTCATCATCGTCATCACGGCGCTCCGGCGACTGCTGCGAGGCCTCTTCAGACGGCAGATCCTCCTCCGCGTCCGGCGCGTCCTGAGCCGGCTCATGGCGCTGCTGCTCGCGTGCCTTTTCGATATCGCGCTCGGCACGATCCGCCCGCTCCTGCGCCTCGACCCAGCCTTCCGGCGGCGATACCTCCTGCCGCGCCATCAGCTGATCCAGCTGCGTCGCGCCGATGGTTTCGTACTTCATCAGCGCTTCCGCCATCGCATCGAGGATATCGCGGTTTTCTTCCAGCAGCTTCTTCGCGTGGTTGTAGCACTCATCGATGATACGACGCACTTCAGCATCGATCTTGCGCTGGGTTTCCTCGGACATCGCCTTCGCGGCCTGCCCCATGCCACGACCGAACGGATCATCATCCTCATCGCCATACAGCAGCGGCCCCAGCTCGTCGCTCAGACCCCACTTGGTCACCATGTTGCGGGCCAGCATCGTCGCCTTCTGAATATCGTTGGAGGCGCCGGTGGTCACACCATCCTTGCCCAGCGTCATCTCTTCGGCCAGACGACCACCGTACAGCGAGCAGATCTGCGAAATGATCGACTGACGGCTATGGCTGTAGCGGTCCTCTTCCGGCAGGAACATGGTCACACCCAGCGCCCGTCCGCGCGGAATGATCGACACCTTGTACACCGGATCATGCTGCGGCATCAGGCGACCGATGATCGCATGCCCCGCCTCATGGTAGGCGGTATTGAGGCGTTCCTTGTAGGACATGACCATCGACTTGCGCTCGGCGCCCATCATGATCTTGTCCTTCGCTTTCTCGAACTGCTCCATGCTGACCGTGCGGCGGCTCTCGCGCGCGGCAAACAGCGCCGCCTCGTTAACCAGGTTGGCGAGATCCGCACCGGAGAAGCCCGGGGTACCGCGTGCAATCAGTTCCGGCTTGACGTCATCGCCCAGCGGCACCTTGCGCATGTGAACCTTGAGAATCTGTTCGCGGCCGCGGATATCCGGCAGACCGACATGCACCTGGCGGTCGAAACGACCGGGACGCAGCAGCGCCTGATCGAGCACGTCCGGACGGTTGGTCGCGGCGATAACGATGATCCCTTCGGTACCTTCGAAGCCGTCCATCTCGACCAGCAGCTGGTTCAGGGTCTGCTCACGTTCGTCGTTACCACCGCCCATGCCGGCACCACGATGACGACCGACCGCGTCGATCTCGTCGATAAAGATGATACAGGGCGCGTGCTTTTTGGCCTGATCGAACATGTCGCGGACACGGGACGCACCAACACCGACAAACATTTCCACAAAGTCGGAACCGGAGATGCTGAAGAACGGCACTTTCGCTTCACCCGCGATCGCTTTCGCCAGCAGCGTTTTACCGGTACCCGGGGAGCCCGCCATGAGCACGCCGCGCGGGATATGGCCACCGAGGCGCTGGAACTTGCCCGGATCGCGCAGGTAATCGACCAGCTCGGCCACCTCTTCCTTGGCTTCCTCCACACCGGCAACGTCGTCGAAGGTGGTCTTGACCTGATCCTCGCTCATCATCCGCGCCTTGGACTTGCCGAACGACATCGGGCCACCCTTGCCGCCTCCGCCGCCCTGCATCTGGCGCATGAAGAACATGAACAGTGCGATAATGATCAGAATCGGGAACGAGGCGACCAGCAGCTGGGTCCAGATGCTCTGACGCTCCGGCTGCTTGCCTTCGATGACAACCTCGTTCTGCAGCAGATCATCGATCAGCTTCGGATCATCCACCGCCGGGCGGATCGTTTCGAAACGATCCCCGTTGGTCCGCTGACCGACGATGGTGTAGCCGTCGATCGTCACTTTGGCGACCCGACCGGACTGCACCTCCTGCACGAAATCGGAGTAGTTCAGGCGGCGGGAATCCGTCTCGGTGCTGAAATTGTTGAAAACGGTCAACAGCACGGCCGCAATGACCAGCCAAAGCACCAGATTTTTTGCCATATCGTTCAATGGGCTACCCTCGGTTCTCTCTTTACTCTGCCTGTTGGCAGCAACTATGAGCCTGTCTCGACCCACTGTCCTCGTGACAGTCGGCCCACAATCTTATACGTCCCTGAACCCTTTTCCGAGCAGGTGCAGTGAATGCGTGGCTGAAATAATCGGTGGCGGAATCGATCACGGCCACAAGCGCGACCGCGCTACCTTGCGTTCATCTGTCTATTTGGGGTTCATGTCGGCAATTGCAACCGTCCGTGCATCGCCGACGCCGTGCTGCGTTTGACGCAGTGCGGCAATAATTGTTCCGGACCGAGGCGCCGCTGCGTCAATTTCGTCACGCCGACCTGAGCGCTGTTTACGTCGGCCGAGGGCTGTCGCTATTTTCTGCGCCGCGACTCGGTTAAAATCTGCTTTTCATCTCGCTGTCCGAGACACCCTTTCAACGAGGCACCGTATTCTAGTATGAGCTTGACCCCCGAGCAAAAGAAGCAGTTTCGCACCCTGGGCCACAACCTGAACCCGATCGTCACCGTCGCCGGCAACGGTCTGACGGAGAACATTCAGCTTGAAGTGGACCGTGCACTGGAAGACCACGAACTGATCAAGGTGAAGTTTGCGGTTGGCGATCGCACCGTCAAAAAGACGCTGATCCGCGAACTGTGCGCCATTGTCGAGTGCCAGCTGGTACAGGAGATCGGCAACATCGCCCTGATCTACCGCCCGGCGCGCGAACCGAATCCCAAGCTGTCCAACCTGCTGCGCTGATGGCAGCCTGACGACAGACATAAAAAAACCGCCGAGAGGGCGGTTTTTTTATGCTCGCACGAACACATCAGATGTGCAGCACTTCGGCGATTTCGTACTCGGTGGTACCGGCCGGTGTTTCGACAGCGGCAATATCCCCCTCCTCCTTGCCGATCAGCGCACGTGCGATCGGTGAGTTGACAGAGATCTTCCCCGCCTTGATATCGGCTTCGTCGTCGCCGACGATCTGGTAACGCACGGTTGCGTCCGTATCCAGATTGATCAGCTCGACCGTGGTACCGAAAATCACCTTGCCGGTGTGATCGATACTGGTCACATCGATCACCTGCGCCTGCGACAGCTTGTGCTCAAGCTCACGAATCCGCCCTTCAATGAAGCCCTGCTGCTCGCGGGCGGCGTGATATTCGGCGTTTTCCTTGAGATCACCGTGCTCGCGCGCTTCGGCGATGGCTGCGATCACCTTCGGGCGCTCGACTGTTTTCAGATGATTCAGCTCTTCGCGCAGACGCTTCTCGCCTGCGACCGTCATGGGAACTCGCTTCATCCTGCAACTCCTGCATGCAGATCCTGCAGACGACGTACCGTTTTCTCTTCGCCGTACTTCAGCGCTTCGGCCGTAGCCGCGGCACCCGCCAGCGTGGTGGTGTAGGGCACCTTGTGCTGCAGCGCCGAACGGCGAATCTCGGCAGAGTCTGCAATCGCCTTGCGTCCTTCAGTGGTGTTGATGACGTAGGCGATTTCACCATTTTTCAACATATCGACGATATTCGGTCGACCCTCGGCCACCTTGTTGACCTGTTCAACGGCCAGTCCGGCCTGCTCCAGCAGCGCCGCGGTACCGGCGGTAGCGACCAGTTTGAAGCCCAGTTCTACCAGATCGCGGGCAACTGCCACAACGCCGGCCTTGTCCACATCACGCACGGAAATGAACGCCGTCCCCTTGCGCGGCAGACGCTCGCCCGCGCCGAGCTGTGCCTTCATGAACGCCTCGCCGAAGGTGGCACCGGTCCCCATCACCTCGCCGGTAGACTTCATCTCCGGGCCCAGAATCGGGTCGACACCCGGGAATTTGTTGAACGGGAACACCGCTTCCTTGACGTTGAAGTGCTTCGGCACGATCTCCTCGGTGAAGCCCAGCTCCTCGAGGCTCTTGCCGGCCATGACGCGCGCCGCGACCTTGGCCAGTGACACGCCGATACACTTGGAGACAAACGGCACCGTACGAGACGCACGCGGGTTCACTTCGATAACGTAGATCTCGCCATCCTGATACGCCAGCTGCACGTTCATCAGACCGACAACGCCAAGCTCCAGCGCCATCTTGCGCACCATCTCGCGCATCTCGTTCTGCACATCGGCGTCGAGGCTGTACGGCGGCAGCGAGCAGGCAGAGTCACCGGAGTGTACGCCGGCCTGTTCGATGTGCTGCATGATCGCGCCGATGACGACGGTCTTGCCATCACTGACCGCATCGATGTCGACTTCGACCGCGGCATTGAGGAAGTGGTCGAGCAGTACCGGGGCGTCGTTGGACACCTGTACCGCGCTGTTCATGTAGCGGCGCAGCTCTTCCTCCTTATAGACGATCTCCATCGCCCGGCCGCCCAGCACGTAAGACGGGCGTACCACCAGCGGATAGCCGATATTCTTGGCCTGAATCACTGCCTCTTCGAGCGAGCGCACGGTGGCGTTTTCCGGCTGCTTGAGACCCAGACGCTTGAGCATCTGCTGGAACTGCTCACGGTCTTCGGCACGGTCGATCGCTTCCGGGCTGGTACCGATGATCGGCACACCGGCCTGCTCCAGTGCCACCGCCAGTTTCAGCGGCGTCTGACCGCCGTACTGCACGATCACCCCCTTGGGCTGCTCGACGTGCACGATTTCAAGCACATCTTCCAGTGTGATCGGCTCGAAATAGAGGCGATCCGAGGTGTCGTAGTCGGTCGACACGGTCTCCGGGTTGCAGTTGACCATGATGGTTTCGTAGCCGTCTTCGCGAGCAGCGAATGCGGCGTGAACACAGCAGTAGTCAAACTCGATACCCTGACCGATACGGTTCGGGCCGCCGCCGATGACCATGATCTTTTCACGGTCGGATGCGTTGGCCTCGCACTCCTCCTCGTAGGTGGAGTACATGTAGGCGGTATCGGTGGCAAATTCAGCGGCGCAGGTATCCACACGCTTGAACACCGGACGTACGCCCAGCGCCTGACGCTGCTTGCGGAACTGCTTTTCGGACACGCCGAGCAGCTTCGCCAGACGCGCATCGGAGAAGCCCTTGCGCTTGAGGCGGAACAGCTGATCGCGGTCCAGCTCGCTCAGCGCCAGCTCGGACACCCGCTGCTCGTCCTTGATCAGATCTTCGATCTGTACCAGGAACCAGGGATCGACACCGCTGAGCTGATAGATCTCGTCCACGCTCATGCCAAGGCGGAACGCATCACCGATGTACCAGATACGCTGGGCGCCCGGCTGCGTCAGCTCACGCACGATGTCGTCACGCGCCTCTTCGGCCTCGAGATCCACGACGCTGTCGAATCCTTCGGAACCGACTTCAAGGCCGCGCAGCGCTTTCTGCAGCGACTCCTGCTGCGTCCGGCCGATCGCCATGACTTCGCCGACCGATTTCATCTGCGTGGTCAGGCGGTCGTTGGCCTGCGGGAATTTCTCGAAGGTGAAGCGCGGAATCTTGGTCACGACGTAGTCGATCGCCGGCTCGAACGAGGCCGGGGTACGACCGCCGGTGATGTCGTTCTGCAGCTCGTCCAGCGTGTACCCCACGGCCAGCTTGGCCGCAACCTTCGCGATCGGGAAGCCGGTCGCCTTGGAGGCCAGCGCCGAGGAGCGGGACACGCGCGGGTTCATTTCGATGACGACCATGCGACCGGTCTTCGGATCAACGCCGAACTGAACGTTGGAGCCGCCGGTTTCAACGCCGATTTCGCGCAGCACCGCGATCGACGCATCACGCATGCGCTGATATTCCTTGTCGGTCAGCGTCTGTGCCGGCGCCACGGTGATGGAGTCACCGGTGTGCACGCCCATGGCGTCGAAGTTCTCGATCGAGCAGACGATGATGCAGTTGTCGTTCTTGTCACGAACGACCTCCATCTCGTATTCCTTCCAGCCGATCAGCGACTCATCGATCAGCAGCTCATTGGTCGGCGACAGGTCCAGGCCGCGCTCACAGATCTCGATGAACTCTTCACGGTTGTACGCGATACCGCCACCGGAGCCACCCATCGTGAATGACGGGCGGATGATCGCCGGGAAGCCGATGGAATCCAGCACCTGCAGCGCTTCCTCCATGCTGTGAGCGATCGCCGCACGCGGGCACTCGAGGCCGATGTTCTTCATCGCCTGGTCGAAGCGCTCGCGGTCTTCGGCCTTGTCGATCGCGTCCTGAGTCGCGCCAATCATCTCGACCCCGAACTTCTCCAGCACGCCTTCACGATCCAGGTCCAGCGCGCAGTTCAGCGCGGTCTGGCCACCCATGGTCGGCAGCAGGGCGTCCGGGCGCTCCTTCTCGATAATCTTGGCGACGGTCTTCCAGTTGATCGGCTCGATGTAGGTCGCATCCGCCATCGCCGGGTCGGTCATGATGGTGGCCGGGTTCGAGTTCACCAGGATGACGCGGTAACCCTCTTCGCGCAGCGCCTTGCACGCCTGAGCGCCGGAATAGTCGAACTCGCACGCCTGACCGATCACGATCGGGCCGGCACCGAGGATGAGAATACTTTGAATGTCCGTACGTTTTGGCATCTGTTTTAACCGGTCGTCTCTGTTTCTGTTCGGGTACGTTCAGCTCAGGCCTTGCGTGTGCGCATCATGTCGACGAAGCGGTCGAACAGCGGCGCGACATCGTGCGGCCCCGGGCTCGCCTCGGGGTGACCCTGGAAGCTGAAGGCCGGGCAATCGGTACGCTCGATCCCCTGCAGGGATCCGTCGAACAGGGATTTATGCGTGGCCCGCAGGTTATCGGGCAGCGTCGCCTCGTCCACGGCGAAACCGTGGTTCTGGCTGGTGATCATCACGTGCTTGCTGTCCAGATCCTGTACCGGGTGGTTGGCACCATGGTGACCGAACTTCATCTTCACGGTCTTGGCACCGGAAGCCAGCGCCAGCAGCTGGTGACCCAGACAGATGCCGAACACCGGAATGCCGGTGGTCAGAATTTCGCGGATCGCGCTGATAGCGTAGTCGCAGGGTTCGGGATCGCCGGGGCCGTTGGACAGGAACACACCATCCGGGTTCAGCGCCAGCACCTCGGCGGCCGGCGTCTGCGCCGGCACAACGGTCAGGCGGCAGCCACGCTCAACCAGCATGCGCAGGATGTTGCGCTTAACGCCGAAATCGAACGCGACGACATGGTACGGCAGGGCATCGTCGCTGCGCTCTTCGTGACCCACGCCGAGCTGCCAGCTGCTGGAGCGCCACTCATAGGTTTCGCTGACGCTGGCGTCCTTGGCCAGATCCATTCCCTTCAGACCGGGGAATGCACGCGCAGCCGCCAGTGCTTTTTCCTCATCCACCGTCTCGCCGGCCATGATGCAGCCGTTCTGGGCGCCTTTTTCGCGCAGAATGCGGGTCAGACGACGGGTATCGATATCAGCGATGCCGACAATATTGTGTTCGCGCAGGTATTCGTCGAGGGACTTCTGACAGCGGAAGTTGCTCGCCAGCAGCGGCAGGTCACGAATCACGAGGCCGGCAACCCAGGGAGAGCGGGATTCCTCGTCCTCTTCGTTGACGCCAACGTTGCCGATGTGCGGGTAGGTGAGGGTCACGATCTGGCGGCTGTAGGAGGGATCGGTCAGGATCTCCTGGTAGCCGGTCATGGAGGTGTTGAACACCACTTCCCCACTGGATCCACCATCGGCGCCAATCGCAACCCCCCTGAATACGCTGCCATCTTCAAGGGCTAGAATGGCCGGTCGCGTCAATTGAACCTCCCCGCGCGTGCGCTAAAAATTATCGTCTGATCGGTAAGAGCGCCGCATGCCCTGCGTGCTGCATGCGTGCAAAAAAGCGAGGTGAAACCCGGGGGTTTACCTCGCTCGATAAGAATTCTGCTGATTTCCCGCAGACCATGCGGCTGAAACCGGCAGTATTTTAGTGGATCGATCAGCGAGTGTCCACGTGCGCCGCCGGGAATCAGCTGCCCCAGTAGCGCACGCGACCGGTATCGATGTGAATGAAGTTGGATTTGCTGTACAACCCGACGCCGCCCACCTTCAGATCCACCGCCGCGCGGTGCAGATCCTTCAGCTCCATGCCCGGCAACCGAATATCCAGCGCCCGTCCCTGCATATGCAGGCTGCGCTTGGCCACACCGTTGCTCTGGGCACGCAGCATATTGTTGGTTTTCGGCGAGCGATAACCGGAGATGATCTCGAACGGCGCCTTGCGCCCGGCACGCAGGCGCAGCGTGTGCAGCATGTCGAGCAGCACCGGATCGATCGGATGCTCCTCGCCGGTACGGAAGTCACGCAGAATGCGGTTCACTTCGGCGAGACTGTCGCTGAGATATTCCCCTTTCTCCCAGTAGGTCAGTTTGACCTTCTCACCGGTATGCAGATGGTGCAGCGCGATATGGCGCTCCTGTTCATGCGGGATATGCATGACACCGGCAAAACTCTGGGGGACATAAAGACCTGCTGCAGTGGCTGCAACACCTTTCAGAAAGCCGCGACGGGACAGAGGTGCGGCGGACCTCGGTGTGGATTTGAACGGCACTCGTGTACTACCTCTGGGTGTCGATACGAAAACGGGGCCGGACGACATGGCGCCGAACACGACCGGGTTGTGCACATCCTAACCAATTCAGCGACAACTGGCTACCATTTAAACATTAGTAAACAGCCAGTTGCGTATCCCGCTGCCGTTTTGCCTGTTCAAGGCGCGCCTGCAGCGGACGATCCAGTCCGTAGATATCGGGGCGGAACTGGGCCTGACCATCGGCGTCGACCCAGGCGGAGAGATAGACCAGGTAGACCGGCACCGGTTCCGGCAAACGGCGCACCTCGGTATGCGTCTGCGCCAGTGCGTCGCCGTACCATTCCAGCATCGCAGCGTTACCCTCGAGCAGACGCGATACCAGCACCTGAATCCCCTGTACCCGAACACAGCCGGAGCTGAACGGCCGCAGGGGCTGCTCGAACAGCGACTGTGCCGGGGTATCGTGCAGGTAGATCGAGAACGGGTTGTCCATACCGAATTTCAGTCGCCCCAGCGCATTGCCGGGGCCGGGCGCCTGGCGCAGAAACACGCTGCCCGGCTGCTGCCAGTCAACGCTGGCCGGATCCACCGCCTGCCAGCGTCCGTCCACGTACTGCCCGACCTCCATCCGGTTGGCGGCCAGCCAGTTCGGATCCTTGCGGATCTGCGGCAGCAGATCCTCGCGCATGATCCGTCGCGGGACAGTCCAGTTCGGGTTGACCGTGAGCCGGGTCAGATCGGAACGAAACGAGGGTGTCGGACGGTGCGGACGGCCGGTGATGGTGCGGGTGTGGAACACGATCCGATCCTGCTCCACCAGATCGAGAAAATAGCCGGCGGTGCTGACCAGTATATGGCGCTCGCCCAGCTGGCGGGGCATCCAGCGCCAGCGCTCCAGATTGCCGCGCAGCTGCGCCAACCGCTCGCTCAGGGGACGATTCAGCTCCGCCAGTGTTTTCGGGCCGATGATGCCATCCGGCTGCAGTCCATGCCGCGCCTGAAACCGCCGTACCGCCGCCACCAGCGGCTGATCGTACAGATCGGGCGCCGTTGCCAGCGCAATCTCATCGCGCGCGGCATCGCCGAGGCGAACCAGATGCTGACGCACCCCGGCAATGGCCGGATGCTGATCGCCGGGCTCGATCAGCCGCGCGGCGGACAGGGCCGGCAACGGCTCCCGCGCCAGCACACGATAGCGCTGATACAGCTCGACGAGTTGGCGATAGTGCGCACTGTCCGGCGCCAGAGCACGCACCACCTCGAGCGGCGCTGAGCCCTGTAACGCCTGCAGCGCCTGCGCCACCGGGTCCAGTTGCGGTCGCGGCAGATGCCAGAGCCGCTCCAGATGGGCGGCATCGCGACCGCGCCCCATATCGCTGACCAGTTTCAACAGCGCATCACTGAGCAGCAGATCCCGACGTGCAGGGTCGGTTTCACGCACCAGGCGACGATCGTGGTAACGGCTGGCGGGCAGCCCATGCGCAACAGCCAGATCCACGGCCTGCAGCAGGGAGTCGATCAGGGGCTGGCGGGCAACTGCAGCGGCGTCATGCCACAGGTAAGGACCGGCATGCGCGGCATAGAGCGGCCGCAGGGCATCCCAGTCGAGCGTTTCCTGCGCCGCGGCCTGCGGGAACTGCGCGGGCAGCAGGGGAAGTTGAGCCGCCCGCCCGGACAGTGCCGACACGCAGAGTATCAGCAGCAGCGTCAGGCGGAGCCTCAGGGAATGTGCGGGCATGATCGCCACCTCGGCCATCGGTTAAGGTCGCCCTGACAGCTGCGACCTCAGCCCTGAGTATAGACGCTCGCCCCCATCCCGGCCGGGGCCGCCCGCTCGCCCCGACCGGCACGTGCGAGTCAGATCACCTCGGCCAGGTTGCCCTTGCGTTCGAGCCACTGCTTGCGATCACCCGAGCGCTTCTTCGCCAGCAGCATATCCATCGTTTCGACCGTATCGTCACCATCGGCCAGCGTCAGCTGCACCAGACGGCGGGTATCCGGCGCCATCGTGGTTTCGCGCAGCTGCATCGGATTCATCTCGCCAAGGCCTTTGAAACGCTGCACGTTGATCTTCGCGTTGCGCCGCTCGGCGCGAATCCGCTCGACAATGCCCTGCTTCTCGTCGTCATCGAGGGCGTAGTACACCTCCTTGCCGGCATCGATGCGGTACAGCGGCGGCATCGCAACGTAGACGTGACCGGCCGCCACCAGCGGGCGGAAGTGGCGCACGAACAGCGCACACAGCAGCGTGGCGATATGCAGACCGTCGGAGTCGGCATCGGCCAGAATGCAGATGCGGTTGTAGCGCAGCCCCTTGAGATCCTCCGAGCCCGGATCGACACCGATCGCCACCGAGATATCGTGAATCTCCTGCGACGCCAGAATCTCGCTGGAATCCACCTCCCAGGTGTTCAGAATCTTGCCCCGCAGCGGCATGATCGCCTGAAACTCGCGCGAGCGCGCCTGCTTGGCGGAACCGCCGGCGGAATCCCCCTCGACCAGAAACAGCTCGGCCTGACTCATGTCGGCGCCGGAGCAGTCGGCCAGCTTGCCGGGCAGTGCCGGGCCCTGCGTGACCTTCTTGCGCACCACCTTCTTGTTCGAGCGCATGCGGCGCTGGGCGTTGGCGATCACCAGCTCGGCGATCTTTTCACCCTCATCGACATGACGGTTCAGCCACAGCGAGAACGCATCCTTCACGGTACCGGAGATGAAAGCTGCGATCTGGCGCGATGACAGCCGCTCCTTGGTCTGACCGGCAAACTGCGGGTCGCGCATCTTTGCCGACAGGATGTAACAGCAGCGCTCCCAGACATCTTCCGGGCTCAGCTTGAGTCCACGCGGCAGCAGATTGCGAATTTCGCAGAACTCGCGCATCGCCTCCAGCAGCCCGGTGCGCAGACCGTTGACATGCGTACCGCCCTGCGCGGTCGGAATCAGGTTGACGTAGCTTTCGGCCGTCACCTCCCCGCCGTCGACGAGCCACTGCACCGCCCACTCGACGGCATCCTCCTCGCCCTGCAGGTGGCCGGTAAACGGCTCCGCCGGCAGGGTTTCATAGACCTGCGTATTGCCCTTGAGGTAGGCCACCAGGCCATCCTCGTAGTACCACTCTTCCTTTTCCTTCTTGCCACTGCTGGCATCGACGAAGATCACCCGCAGTCCCGGGCACAACACCGCCTTGGCACGCAGGTTATGCTTCAGTCGGCTGATACTGAATTTTGGCGTATCGAAGTATTTCGGGTCGGGCAGGAAACGCAGCGTGGTACCGGTGTTACGTTTGCCGCAGGTATCCACCACTTCCAGATCGGACACCTTCTCGCCGTCGGCAAAGCCGATCCGGTAGACCTGACCGTCGCGCTTGATCTCCACATTCAGCAGTTTCGACAACGCGTTGACGACCGACACACCAACCCCGTGCAGGCCGCCGGAATAGGTGTAGTTGTCGTTGTTGAACTTGCCGCCGGCATGCAGCCGGGTCAGGATCAGCTCGACCCCGCTGACCCCCTCCTCCGGGTGAATATCGACCGGCATGCCACGGCCGTCGTCACTGACCGACAGCGAGCCGTCCTCATGCAACGTCACCTCGATCTGACGCGCGTGACCGGCGAGCGCTTCGTCCACCGAGTTGTCGATCACCTCCTGCGCGAGATGGTTGGGACGATCGGTTTCGGTGTACATGCCGGGGCGGCGCTTGACCGGATCCAGCCCGCTCAGCACCTCGATCGCTTCGGCGTTGTATTGCTTCGACATCCGTCTCGTTTCCTGTAGTCAGTGGCTGCCCGCCGGCAGAGGGCGCGGTTCGGGCAGCGCGATTGTGCCAGCGGCAAACGCAAAAATGGCCGGTATCAATTCGTCAAACCGCTCAAACCCGTGACTGCCACCGGGCTGCACGAACTGGGGCGCAGCGGCATACTTCGCGACCGCTTCGCGGTAATCCAGCGTTTCGTCGGCGGTCTGCACCAGCAGCAGGTAGCGCTCGGGTTCTGCCGGGGCCGCGGTGTCCAGTGCCAGCAGCTGGCGCAGGTGTTCGGGCGTCAGCTGATACTGCTCATCGGTGTAGAGATTGCGGTTCTCGCCCAGCCAGGCTTCGAGCAGCCGATAGGGCCGCACCGCCGGATTGACGAGCACGGCGCGTAACGGCTCGCCCCGCGCGCTGGCCTGCTCGACCAGATAGCTGCTGTAGTAGCCGCCGAGCGAGCTGCCGATCAGCACCACCTCACGCGATTGCTCCCGGGCGCGCGCAAGCAACTGCTGCAGCTGTGCAATCGCCTGCTCGGGCCAGTGCGACAGCGCCGGGCAAGCGAAATCGGCTGCGCGCCCCTGCGCCTCCAGCGCAGCCGCCAACTGGCGCGCTTTCCACGACGCCGGCGAGCTGTTGAAGCCATGTACGTATACGTAAAGCGGGTCAGTCATCGGACATTCCGGTCGCGGACGATAACGGCGGAACCTTATCCAAGCGCGGCCGCCGGCGCAACAGCCCCGATGCGACAGGGATGTGCACTGACGCTGCCATCCGGATCGAGCCGGTACCAGCTGAAGCCGGGCCGGGCGGCCTGCGCATCGTCTTCGAGCGCCAGTTCCGCCTGCGCCGGCTTGAACTGCACACTGGTGGCTGGCGCACAGAACACCGGCACTGTGCCCAGACGGCGGGCCTGCTGCTGATGCAGATGGCCACAGAGGATCACGCGCACCTGTGGATAAGCCCCCACCAGCTGCGCGAAGCGGTCGGCATTCGCGAGCATGATCGCATCCTGCCATGCGCTGTCCGTGCCGACCGGGTTGTGGTGCAGCGCGATCAGCACATGCCGATCGGCGGTCTGCTCAAGCGCGCTCTGCAGCCAGCTCAGGCTCGCCTCGCTTAAGGAGCCGCCGCCACGACCGTCCGGATGTGCGGTTGAATCCAGCAGCAGCAGGCTCCAGCGTCCGCAGTCCACGCGCTCCTGACCACAGGCCAGCGCCGCGGCGGCGCGCATCGCCGCCGGTTCATCGTGATTGCCGGGAATCCAGTGCCGGACACCGGGCAGCGGCTCGATCAGCGCCAGCAGACGCCGGTACGCGTCGGGACCGCCATGGTGGACCAGATCGCCGCTGAGCAGCAGCCGGTCAAAGTCGATCCCGAGCGCGGCCGCCTCGGCGACTACCGCGGCGAGCGTGGCATCGCTGTCGATACCGCGAAACGGCACGCCCGGCTGCGGCATCAGATGGCAGTCGGTCAGTTGCAGCAGATAGATGGAGCCCGCAGCGGGCGGGGTCACCACGCGGCTCATCCGACAAAGACGGGCTCGAGCAGATGGCCGTGACTGAGGCACTGGCTCAGGCACTCGCCGAGAAATTCGTTCAGCTGGGCCTTTTCATCCGGCTGGTGCATCTGCGGGTTTGGGTAGGGGTAGCGGCCTGACAGCTGTCGGCGCTGGCGAATGCACAGCACCTCGGCCATGCGGGCATCATGGTACAGGCGCACCAGCAGCTGCGGCGCTTCCAGCCAGCGCGACTCGCCGTCGAGCTGCTGACTGACCAGCACCGTACTGGTGTAGCGGAAACGCTCCTCGACCTCCAGACGCACGAGCGCACTGCGCCCCTGCCAGCTGATCCGATACTCGCGCATATCCTGCGCGTCCAGATCCGGCAGCAGTTTCAGCAGGCGGGCGTAGTTCGCTTCGCAGAGCGCGCCCTGGCGGCTGAGATCGGGTACATACTTGCGTTTCATCGTGTGTGGCCGGACTCCTGTTGTTGAATCGCGTGGCGGTTGAGCTCAAGCCACTGCAGACCGATGATCGCCGGTGCGCTGTTGATCCGCCCTTGGCGCACCAGCTCGAATGCACTGTCAGCGGCGAGCACCTGTACTTTGATATCTTCTCCCTCTTCTGGCAAGCCGTGCACGCCCTGTGCCTCGTCGGCATCGACACAGGCAAACATCAGGTCGATCCACTCATCGCAGCCGCCGGGGCTGGGCAGAAAGCGGCTGATCGGGCGCACGTTGCGCACCTTCAGCCCCGCCTCTTCGTCGCTTTCGCGGATCGCCACATCGGCGGCGGTCTCGCCCGGCTCGACGATGCCCGCGACCAGCTCCAGCAGCCAGGGCCCCTGCGCCGCCGTCAGCGCGCCAATACGGAACTGTTCCACCAACACCACGGCATCGCGCACCGGGTCGTACAGCAGCACACAGACCGCGTTGCCACGCCGGAACAGCTCGCGCCGGATCGATACGTCGCCACCCTGAAAGCGCCGGTGCGACAGGGTCAGGCGGTGCATGCGGAAATAGCCATCGTAGACGCAGGTATCGTCGTCGAGACGATAGTCGTCATGGCTGAAGGTCGGCTGCCAGTCGTGTTGCATGGGCGGACTCCGGTACGCGGGTTTGCGCTCCACTATACCGTTTTTAACGCCCCGGTGGGGATCACTCAGGCGCTGGCCCGCGTCTCATCACGCCTGGGGTGCGCCAGACAGCGCCGCGACGACAGAAACAGCGCACTGCCCGTCTGCAGCTTGGCCTGTTTCTTGGCGTCGGCCGCCAGCTCGGCGATCTCGTGGTAACTGGAGCATTTGTACGGATCCGGATGCACCACCCCGACGGCCAGGCTCAGCAGCGGGAAGAACGCCGCCTGCCCGTTGCGATCCTGGCTCCAGATGCCGCCGGCAGCCAGATCGCTGGCCCGATACAGCGACTGCACCTGCTGATCGAACGCGCTGATCACCCGCGCACAGCGCGCGCGCCAGTCCCGGCTGCGAAACAGAACGACAAAGTCGTCACCGCCGATGTGCCCGACAAAGTCGCTTTCGCTGTCGGCATGGGCCGTCAGCAGCGCCCCGAGCCGGCGAATCACCTGATCGCCGCGGGAATAGCCGTAGCAGTCGTTGAACGGCTTGAAATGGTTCAGATCGAAGTAGGCGATATGGAAGTCACAGGCGCGCTGCAACAGGCTGTCGATCTCCTGATTGATCGGCACATTGCCCGGCAACAGCGTCAGCGGATTGGAGTGGCGCGCATTGCGGATCTTCAGTTCGGTGATCCGTTTGAGCAGGTCACGCACACTGGCAAGGCCCAGATAACAGCCATCCTGCACGATGATCATCTCCTGCTGCAGCAGGGCCGATTCATCCTGCTCGGTAATCATGCGCGACACGCGCGCCAGCGGCGTATCGCTGGCCACGATCAGCGCGTCGGTGCGCATCAGCCGCGACACCGGTTTCTGCTCATACAGGGCACGGCCGTACTGGGTCGAGAACAACTCCAGCAACTCGGCACGGCGCACCACACCCACCGGCTCGCCGTCCTGCACCACCGGAATCGAGGCGGCCCCGGGCAGGGCGCGAAAGATCTCGCTGACGTCCGCCAGCGAATCCTGCGGCGACACCGTCGGCACGCTGCGCACCAGGGCGCGTGCGGTATCCGCCTGCGCCAGCCCCGGCTCGGCAGCGCGACTTTGCAAATAGCCGTGGCGGATCAGCTGCGGCTCGATCTGCAGTCGCGGGGTCTGTGTCGGCCGCCCGAGCAGGAAGCCCTGACCGTAGCGCACCCCCATCTCCTGCAGCGTATGCAGCTCATCCCGGGTTTCAATGCCTTCGGCAATGATGTGACAGCGCAGGGTGTGGCCGATGTTGCAGATCGAACGCACGAATTCACGCTTGACCGAGTCGCGGTCGATGTTGCGCACGAAGTGCATGTCGATCTTGACGTAGTCCGGCTGCAGCTCCGACCACAGTTTGAGTCCGGAATAGCCGCTGCCCAGATCGTCGATGGCGATGCGAAAGCCCATCTGACGGTAGTGTTCGACGGCGGAGCGGGTCAGGCCGTGATGATCGAACGGATGCTGTTCCGACAGCTCGATGACGATGTTTTCCTGCGGAATGCCAAGTTCCTGCAGCAGATCAGCGGTGAAACCGTGCTGATGCTCCGGCGTACTCAGCAGCGAGGCCGACACGTTCAGAAACAGCTTGCCGGCCAGCGGCTGATCGGCAAAACACTCCAGCGACCGGCGCCGACACAGCAGTTCCAGCCGGTGCAGCAGGTGATTGCGGATCGCCGCGTTGAACAGATGATAGGGGGCGTGTAACGGGGTGTTGCGCGGGCCACGAATCAGCGCCTCGTGGCCCAGACATTCACCGGTGCAAAGATCGACGATCGGCTGGAACACCGGATACAGGCGCTGCTGCTGGATGATATCGGTCAGCAGCCGGGCTTCCTCGTGGCCGTTGTCGATTTCGTCGCTGTGCTGCTCGTCTGCGCGCATCTGTGTCACCTGAATCAAACCTGCATTTCAGCGGCGACAGAGTAGGCAGATTCGGTGACAGTCAGATGACAACTCAGCCGGCGAGCGCCTGCGCGGTGAAGTTGCGCAGCTGCTGAATCTCCTCGGCCCAGAGATCCGGATCGATGGTTTCCAGCACCAGCGGGATAGCCTCGAAACGCGCATCCTGCATGATGTAGCGGAACACCTCCCAACCGATCTCCCCCTGCCCCAGACTGTGGTGGCGATCAAGCCGGCTCTCCAGCCCGCCCTTGGAATCGTTCAGGTGCATGCCGCACAGGTAGTTGAAACCGACCACACGATCAAACTCGGCAAACGTCGCCTCGCACGCCTCGCGGGTGCGCAGATCGTAGCCGGCAGCAAAGGTATGGCAGGTATCGAGGCAGACACCGACGCGGGACTTATCCTCGACCTGAGCGATGATCTCCGCCAGCTGTTCGAAGCGGTAGCCGAGATTGGACCCCTGCCCGGCCGTGTTTTCGATCACCGCGGTGACCCCGCGGGTCTGTTCCAGCGCCCGGTTGATCGACTCGGCGATGCGGCTGAGGCATTCGCTCTCGCTGATCTTGCGCAGGTGACTGCCGGGATGGAAGTTCAGGTACTTCAGGCCGAGCTGCTCGCAGCGCTGCATCTCGTCGAGGAAGGCGGCGCGCGACTTTGCCAGCGCATCCTGCTCCGGATGACCGAGATTGATCAGATAGCTGTCGTGCGGCAGTACCTGATCCGGCGTGAAGCCGTGCTGCTCGCAGTTCTGCCGGAAGCGGGCGATGCTTTTCTGATCCAGCGGCTTGGCGTCCCAGCGGCGCTGGTTCTTGGTGAACAGCGCAAACGCATTGGCGCCGATCGCGGCCGCATTCAGCGGCGCATTCTCGACGCCTCCCGAGGCGCTGACATGAGCCCCAACGTAATACATCGAATCTCCTTACAGCTTGCAGGCGCCGCCAAGGCAGTCGTCAAAGTCCATCGACTCCAGCTCTTCGCGCTCGGCGTGCAGCGTGCGGATCTGTGCCAGCAGGTCGCCTTCGGTGCCGCTGTTCTCCTGTACTCCGGCACGTTCAAATACCGCCAGCAGGGCGCTCAGCTGTTCCAGTGTCAGTTCATGCATGGTGTGTACTCCAGCTCGTTAAAGGGGCAGCAGGTGTTCGATCATCAGTTGCAGATTGCGCTGCCCGCGAAATTCATTGATATCCAGACGGTAAACCAGATCCAGCTCGGTCACCGATTCGTTCGGCCATTCGCGAGTGTCCACGTTGAAGGCGATGCCGTCCAGCGCGATGCCCGAGGCCGGCTCCATCAGTACCAGTTTGAGATGCCGCTGCCCGACAATGCGCTGTTGCAGCAGGCGGAAGCGACCGTCGAAACGGGGTTCGGGGAACTGGTGCCCCCAGGGGCCGGCCTCGCGGATCAGCTCGGCCAGCTCCAGACTGAAGTACTCGGGCCCGAGGGCGCCGTCGGTCAGCACGCGTTGCGTCAGCGCGTCCTCATCGAGCTGCCGGCGCACCTCCTGGTCGAACGCGTCGCGAAACGCATCGAGCCGGTCAGCCCCCAGCGACAGGCCGGCTGCCATCGCATGGCCGCCGAACTTCTTGATCAGCCCCGGATGACGCGCAGCGATTGCATCGAGCCCGTCACGCACATGAAACCCGTTGATCGAACGCGCCGAGCCTTTCAGATCGCCATCGTCACCGGGCGCGAACGCGATCACCGGACGGTGCACCCGCTCCTTGATCCGCGACGCCAGAATGCCGATCACGCCCTGATGCCAACCCGGATCGAACAGGCACAGGCCGTAGGGCAGCTCGGCATCGTCCAGCTGCAAGCGGTCGAGCAATACCAGCGCCTGCTGCTGCATCTCCTGTTCGATGCCTCTGCGTTCGCGGTTCAGCTCATCCAGCGTGCGTGCCAGATCCAGCGCATAGTCGTAGTCATCGCTGAGCAGACACTCGATACCGATCGAGATGTCCTCCAGCCGGCCGGCGGCATTCAGGCGCGGCGCCAGTGCGAAACCAAGATCGCTGGCGGCGAGCACCTCACGCCGACGCCCGGACACTTCGATCAGTGCCAGAATGCCGGGGCGGGCCTGCCCGGCGCGAATCCGTTGCAGCCCCTGATACACCAGCGTGCGGTTGTTACGCTCCAGCGGCACCACATCGGCCACCGTACCGAGCGCAACCAGATCCAGCAGACTGGCCAGATTCGGTTGCGGCAGAGCGTTGGCGGCAAACCAGCCGCGTTCGGCGAGCGCCCGCCGCAGCGCAATCATGACATAGAAGATCACCCCCACCCCGCAGGTGGATTTGGCCATGAATCCGCAGTCGGGCTGATTCGGGTTGACGATGGCACAGGCCGCCGGCAGCTCGGCGCCAGGCAGGTGATGGTCGGTGACCAGGACGTCGATGCCCTTCTCCCGTGCCCGGGCAACCCCCTCCAGACTGGAGATACCATTATCGACGGTGATGATCAGATGCGGCTGCTGCACGGCCGCGACCTCGACGATTTCGGGGCTCAGGCCGTAGCCGTACTCAAACCGGTTCGGCACCAGATAGTCGACCTCGGCGGCACCGAACTGACGCAGCGCCAGCACCGCGAGCGCCGTACTGGTCGCGCCGTCACAGTCGAAGTCACCGACGATCAGAATCCGCTCACGCCGCTCGAGCGCCTGCACCAGACGTTCCACCGCGGCGGTCATGCCGTGCAGTTCCGTATCGGGCAGCAGTTCCTTGAGCTGGCGTCCAAGCTGCTCGGGACGTTCGATTCCGCGGCTGGCGTAGATCCGCGCCAGTACCGGGTGCAGGCGATTGAGTCCGGCCGGCAGGCGGTCGGGCACGGGGCGACGTTCAATCAGGGGGACACTCATGGCGTTACCGGTTCGGGAAACAGCTGGTCGGTTTTACCGGTGAAGTAGTATACCGCGAGCCCGACCCACTCGCGCAGGCCGATCTCGGCATCGCGCAGGTTCTCCCACAGCCCCGGATCGAGCCGACCACCGTCGGCGCTGAGGGCGTAATAGTCGACGGGGTAAGCACTGAGCGGCCAGCCCTGCTGACGAAAGATGCCGATCGCCCGTGGCATGTGATATGCCGACGTCACCAGCAGCCAGTTGCCTGTGGGCACACCACCCAGCGCATCGATGGTATTCACGGCGTTTTCATAGGTGTTGCGCGAATTGCGCTCAATCAGGACGCGCGCCCCAAGGCCAACGCCGTCAAAATAGTCCTGTGCCACATCACCGCCCCGGTAGCCGGGGCGCAGCACCGAGCCGCTGCCACCGGTGAAGACGATCTGTGCCTGTGGATAACGCGCGGCCAGCATCGGAATCAGCAGCAGGCGCTCGCCGGCGTGATTCACCTGCGGTTGTTCCCAGTAGGCACTTTCCTCGGCCAGCTCACCGCCGCCCAGCACCAGGATCCCCTCCACCTGTGCCGGCAGCTGCCGTGCAAACCGGGTTTCCAGCGGCATCAGCAGCGCATCACCCAGCGGCATCAGCGTAAAGGCCAGCAGATAGAGCGCATCGAACCCGAGCACCACCGCGCCGAGCCGACGCCAACCGACCCACAGTGACAACAGACCAAACAGCAGCAGCCAGACCGGCAGATGATCGGGCCGGGCGAAGAACCAGAACAGTTTGGAGAGGTTGAAGAAACTATCCATGCAACGCCCCTCTGGATGCTGCCGGCACCACGTTCTGATGAGGTGATCTCGATGGCGTGCCGATGCGCGGGTGGGAAAACGCAGGGACCCGGCCTGCGCCGGGCCCTTGCGGATCAGTCGCGATGAACGTGGGCGGCGATGAACGCCTGCACCGCCTGCAGATCGTTGTCGATCACGTCGACCCGCTCTTCACGCTCGAACAGGTCATGCAGGTGCTCCGGCAGCTGCGGCGACTCGAGGCCGGCCTTGACCACCGGCTCCGGGAACTTGACCGGGTGCGCGGTCGCCAGCGTGATCATCGGTACCGAGCGGTCGCGCCAGCACTCGCGGGCAGCCTTGACGCCGATCGCGGTGTGCGGATCGAGCAGATAGCCGGTTTCCGCGTACACGTCAGCGATGGTCTGGCAGGTGGTCTCGTCGTCGGCGCAGGCGCTGTCGAACAGTTCGCGAACCTTCTCCCAGCGGGCGGCCTCGAGCTGGACCGGCTCGGTGCGGAAGCGCGCCATCAGGTCGCGAATCGCATCGCCGTCGCGGTCGTAAACATCGAACAGCAGGCGCTCGAAGTTGGAGCTGACCATGATATCCATCGACGGCGACAGGGTATGCACCAGCTCGCCCTTGGACATGTCGTTGCCGCTGATGACGCGGTGCAGGATGTCGTTGCGGTTGGTCGCCACGACCAGCTGGGTCACCGGCAGGCCCATCTGTTTGGCCAGATAGCCGGCGAAGATGTCGCCGAAATTGCCGGTCGGCACCGAGAACGCCACCGGACGGTGCGGGCCACCCACGGCCAGCGCGGCAGAGAAGTAATAGACGATCTGGGCCATGATGCGCGCCCAGTTGATCGAGTTGACGGCGCCAAGCTTGAGTCCGTTCAGGAACGCCTGATCGGCGAAGCTGTCCTTGACCATCTGCTGGCAGTCGTCGAAGTTGCCTTCCAGCGCGATGTTGAACACGTTGTCGGCCAGAATCGTGGTCATCTGACGGCGCTGCACCTCGGACACCCGGTTGTGCGGATGCAGGATGAAAATATCCAGATGATCGGAGTGGCGGCAGCCTTCGATGGCGGCAGAGCCGGTATCACCGGAGGTCGCGCCCATGATGACCAGACGCTCGCCGCGCTGGGCCAGCACGTGATCCATCAGTCGACCGAGCAGCTGCAGGGCGAAGTCCTTGAATGCCAGCGTCGGGCCGTGGAACAGCTCCAGCACCCACTCGTTGGTACCAAGTTCCTTCAGCGGTGCGACGGCACTGTGGTTGAAGCCGGCATAGGTCTCGTCGACCATGCGTTTGAGATCGGCGTCATCGATGCAGGTGTCGACGAACGGCTTGATCACCTTGAATGCCAGTTCCGCGTAGGACAGACCCGACCAGGAGGCGATCTCCTCCTGCGAGAACTGCGGCAGCGTCTCGGGCACGTACAGGCCGCCATCGCTGGCGAGTCCGGCCAGCAGCACGTCGGCAAAGTCCAGTTTCGGCGCCTGGCCACGGGTGGAGATGTATTTCATTGTTTTTCGGTCCTCAGCAACCAGTCAGATGTTCGACACGGATACGGATCACTTCGCCGAGGATGTCCGGCAGAGCTTCGATTTCACGGATCGCGTCGTTCATGACACTCTCGGCGATGCGCTGGGTCAGCATGATCACCGGCACCTGTGCCTCGCAGGTCTGCTTCTGGATGATCGCCTCGATGTTGATCCCCTTGTCGCCCAGAATGCGGGTCACGTGGGCCAGCACGCCCGGACGCTCCACCGCCTGCAGGCGCAGGTAGTAACCGGTGACGACATCGTCCATCGGCAGCATCGGCAGTTCCGACAGCTGGCCCGGGTGGAACGCCAGATGCGGCACGCGGTTGTCGCGATCAGCCGTCAGCGTGCGCACCACATCGATAATATCGGCCACCACCGCGGACGCGGTCGGCTCGGCGCCGGCACCGCTGCCGTAGTACAGCGTCTGGCCGACGGCATCGCCATCGACCATGACGGCGTTCATGACCCCGTTGACGTTGGCCAGCAGCGCCGCCTGCGGAATCAGTGTCGGATGCACGCGCAGCTCGATCCCTTCCGGGGTGCGTCGCGTCAGGCCAAGGTGCTTGATGCGGTAACCGAGCTCTTCGGCGTACTGCACATCCTCGGTGGTGATCTTGCTGATCCCCTCGGTGTACGCCTTCTCGAACTGCAGCGGTACGCCGTAGGCGATTGACGCCAGAATGGTCAGCTTGTGCGCGGCATCGATCCCTTCCACGTCGAACGTGGGGTCGGCCTCGGCATAACCCAGCTCCTGCGCTTCGGCCAGCACGTCATCGAACGCACGGCCCTTCTCACGCATCTCGCTCATGATGTAGTTGCCGGTCCCGTTGATGATGCCGGCAAGCCAGTTGATCCGGTTGGCAGACAGGCCTTCGCGGATCGCCTTGACGATCGGGATACCGCCGGCGACGGAGGCCTCGAATGCGACCATCACGTTCTTGTTCTGAGCCGCGGCGAAGATTTCGTTGCCGTGCACGGCGATCAGCGCCTTGTTGGCCGTGACCACATGCTTGCCGTTTTCGATCGCGGTCAGCACCAGATCACGCGCCGTTTCGTAACCGCCGATCAGCTCGACGATGATGTCGATTTCGGGGTTGGTCGCAACCGCGAAAATGTCGTTGGTAATCTGAATACCGGTGGTATCGCAGGCCGGATTTTCACGCCGTGCACCGATCTGCTCGACGACGATGCGACGTCCGGCGCGGCGCGCAATCTCTTCGGCGTTGCGCATCAGTACATTGAAGGTCCCGCCGCCGACGGTTCCCAGACCACAGATCCCAACTTTTACCGGTTTCAAGCAACACCTCGCTTTTTCTGTCAAAACAACCCGTTAGCCCGATTACAGCGCACGCCGAACCCGAGGCGGCCACACGCGGCAACAGAGCGTGACGTCTCGCGGGCGAAAAAATGGGGCTCAGTATAGCAAACCGAAGGCTGGCACTGCCATGTATCGGACAGGGTTGCAGGATGAGGTGGCAGGCCGTGAGGACAGGAAGCGGGGCGGAGCGTCCGCGGCCCCGACCGAGCGGGATTGAGCCCGGGCCGGGACAAGGTCGCGCCGCACGGGCGCGACCGGAATCGGTTTACAGGCCCAGCATGGTGGCCAGACGCTGCGCCGGGACATAACCGGGCAGCAGACGGCCGTCTTCGAGCACCAGCGCCGGCGTGCCGGTGACACCGAGACGCTGCCCGAGGCGGAACTGATCCAGCACCGGGTTGTCGCAGTCGGCCGCGCTCAGCGCTTCGCCGGACTTGGCGCGGCTCATCAGCTCGCGACGCTCATCCCCTTCGGCACACCAGATCGCGGACATCTTGCCGGCCGCCGCTGAATTCGCCCCGCCACGCGGGAACGCCAGGTACTCCACCTGAATCCCCATTCCGTTCAGCTCATCCACCTCCTGATGCAGGCGGCGGCAGTAGACGCAATCCACGTCGGTGAATACCTGAAGGCGCGCCTTCATCTCGCCATCGGCGGGGAAGATCACGCGCTCCTCGGCGGGAATCTTCGCCAGCATGTCGACCCGGATCTGCTGCATCCGCTGCTCGGTCAGATTGACGAATCCCTGACCGGCGACGATCTGGTACAGCTGACCGGCCAGCACGTACTCACCGCTGTCATCGGTGTAGAGCACTTCACCGCTGTCCAGCACCACTTCGTAGAGCCCCTTGAGCGGCGCATCGGCCACCGACTCGACGTTCAGCCGACTGTCGAGCTGCTTGATCCGCTCGGCAACCCGCGCATGGACGTCATCCGCCGCCACGGCACCCTGCGCCATTATCATCATCGCCACCGCGGCCGCTATCGCTCGCATAAGAACCCCCGAAATGCTGTCAGTCTGTCTGTGTGATCGGCGCCGAGTGTACACCGGGATCGCCCTCAGGCGCGACCGGGTATCAGCCACGCGGGTGGTGTTCACGGTGCAGCGTCTGCAGACGCGCGTTCGCTATATGAGTATAGATCTGAGTCGTCGACAGGCTGCTGTGCCCCAGCAGCATCTGCACCACGCGCAGATCGGCGCCATGATTGAGCAGATGTGTCGCAAACGCGTGTCGCAGCACATGCGGCGAGAGTGGTTTGTCGATGCCGGCTTCCAGCGCATAGCGCTTGATGCGGTGCCAGAAGGTCTGACGGGTCATCGCCTGTCCGCGCTGACTCAGGAACAGTTCTTCGACGCGCGAATCGCCGCCCAGTTCCGGACGAGCATCACGCAGATAGCGCGCCAGCCAGTCCAGCGCCTCATCCCCCACCGGCACCATCCGTTCCTTGTCGCCCTTGCCGACGATACGCAGCACGCCGAGCCGACGGTTCAGCTCTTCAAGGCGCAGCCCGACCAGCTCCGATACGCGCAAGCCGCAGGCGTAGAGCAGCTCCAGCATGGTGCGATCGCGCAGCCCCAGTGCGGTCGCGGTATCGGGCGCCGCCAACAACGCTTCCACATCCGCTTCGGTCAGCGTTTTCGGCAGCGGTCGCCCGCGCCGCGGGCTGTCGATGTTGAGGGTCGGATCGGCGTCGATCAGCCCTTCTCGCAGCAGATGACGGTAGAAACCACGCAGGGTTGATAACAGACGGGACGTGGAGGTGGGCCGCAGCTGCTGCTCGAGCCGCCACTGCAGATGGCGCTGCAGATCGGCACGCACCACCTCGTCGAGCCCCAGCCCGCGCTGGTTGAGCCAGCAGGCAAAATGATTCAGGTCGCGGGCATATGCAGCCCGGGTGTTATCGCTCAGGCCCTTTTCGAGCCAGAGATGGTCAAGAAACTGCGCTATCAGGGCCTGATCGGCAGCGGCAGGCGTACGTGCCCGCCGCCGTCGGTCTTCGCTCATCGATAGACCTCGACCGAACGGATCTGCTCGAAATCGAGCGGGTAGATGATCAGACCGCGATCGACACGCTGTTCGATACGCAGCACACGGTTTTCCACATCGACGATGCGGCCCTCGAAGCGGTTGCCCAGATCGGTACGGATCCGCACCGGCGCGCCGGTGAGATTGCCCAACTGCGCCAGCGGCGTTTCACGATAGCGTTTCGCTTCCGGCTTCGGCGCCCTTTTGGGCATGCCGCGCAGCAGATCGTCCTCGTCGGCGCTCGCGGCCGCCGCCGGCTGTGCATCCGCCGCTGCTGCTGCCGCCTCGGCCTGCGCTGACTCAGCCGCCACGACTTCAGCCTCATCCATGGCCGCCATCTCCTCCGGCGGCACCTCTTCGCCCAGCGCCCGCGCCATCGCCCCGGGCTGTGCGTCCACCAGGATGCCGGCCCAGTCGATGCCATCCAGCGCCACCGGTTGACCGTTCACACGCAGCGACAGGTTCAGCCGCTCGATCAGCTCAGCCGGCGCACCCAGCCCGGCCATCACTTCCGGCCCCAGCCCACCCGGCGGCTGCATCACCAGCATCATCTGACCACGTGGCGCGTTCAGTGTGTTATAGGCCGCCTGCAACGGCTCCGGCAGGCGCACGCCCTGCTCCAGCAACCAGGCGCTCATCAGGCGTTCGTGCTCGGCACGATAGGTCGCCACATCGGTTCCGGCCTGCTCGGCACAGAAACGGTTGCGGCGGACATTGTAGCCCCCGTCCTGATAGGTCACTTCGAGACGACGCAGGCGCGGGTTGGCCGCGAGCATCTGTGCCGGCGCCAGATCATGGCCACTGACCGACAGCTCGATGGTTGCGGAACTGTTGCCCACTCCGGGCAGATCGAAATCGGTACGCACCGCGATATGCCCATCCTGCGGCACCACTTCGAGCGCCAGCGCCATATCCAGCGTCAGGCTGCTATAGCCGATCTTGCGCAGCTCAGGAATCCCCAGCTGACTGACCTCACCGCAGGCGAGCGCATCAAGATTGACGCCGCCGGGCAGGAAGCTGGTCGCCTGTTCCGACTGCGCTTCGAGCGTTTTCATCACCGGGCTGGCGAGGCTGATCTGCGCCTGCCGCACCGCGACACTGAGTGCACGCGGCCAGTCGCCCGCGTCAATACGCCCCTGTGGATTGAAGAAGAACAGCGGATCCTGTGAACGCACGCGGATCGACTGGATCGGGATACGGGTGCCGTCCTGTGTCAGCGTAATCGCGACGTTATCCACACCCACCTCACCGAGTGGATGCGCATAGACCGAGGCGTACTCCACGCGCGCAAACGGCAGCGCCTGCTCTGCCATCCGATCGGCGAAGGATTTGACCTGATACCAGTAGAATCCGTAGGCTGCCGCCGCCAGCAACGCCGGCAACAACACCAGAATGAAGACCCAGATGGCGAGCTTGCGCATCAGCCGCTCCTTATTTTGATTATCCCTGCTTGGGTCGATTCTATGTTCCGTCCGACGAAATAGCGAGCCGGAGGCTTGCGCTGGATCATCCGCTGCGGCCAACAGCGGACGCGGTCACAGACGCAAAAAGGGCGACCCTGAGGCCGCCCTTCTCGGAAGCTGATGCGACTGAGCCGCACAGGCTGGGTCGCATAGACTGGGTCGCACAGACCGTGTCGCTTAGCCCAGCTTTTCCTTGATGCGTGCAGACTTGCCGCTGCGCTCGCGCAGGTAGTACAGCTTCGCCTGACGGACGTCACCGCGACGCTTGACTTCGATGCTCTCGACCGTCGGGCTGTAGGTCTGGAAGGTACGCTCAACGCCCACGCCGTGAGAGATCTTGCGTACAGTGAACGCAGAGTTCAGACCACGGTTACGCTTGCCGATTACGACACCTTCGAACGCCTGCAGACGGCTGCGGCTGCCCTCTACAACACGTACCTGGACAACAACGGTATCACCCGGTGCAAATGCCGGTACTTCTTTACCAGTCTGTTCAGCTTCGATCTGCTGAATGATTGTGTTTTTGCTGCTCATCGCTCGCTCCTAATTTTCACCCGCCCGCCCTTTGGCCTCGCGGATATATTCGCTTAACAGCGCCTGCTGTTCCGGGTTCAGTTCGATCTGTTCCAGCATCTCCGGTCGCCGCTCCCAGGTTCGCCCCAGCTGCTGCTTGAGCCGCCAGCGCCGAATCTGCTCATGGTTACCGCTGAGCAACACCTCCGGCACCTGCATGCCATCGAGCGTTTCCGGTCGTGTGTAGTGCGGGCAGTCGAGCAACCCCTCGTAAAAGGAGTCTTCGATCGCCGAATCGCTGTGCCCCAGTACGCCGGGCAGCAATCGCGACACGGCATCGACCAGCACCATCGCGGGCAATTCGCCGCCGCTGAGCACAAAATCACCCAGCGACCACTCCTCGTCGACCTCCGACTGGATCAGACGCTCATCGATCCCTTCGTAGCGCCCCGCCACGAGGATCAGCTTTTGCGCCTGCGCCAGCTCGGCCACCCCGGCCTGATCCAGCCTGCGCCCCTGCGGGGACAGGTAGATCACCCGGGCACCGTCGCCCGCTGCCGCTTTCGCGGCGTGGATCGCATCACGCAGTGGCTGAACCTTCATCAGCATGCCGGGCCCGCCGCCGTAGGGGCGGTCATCCACGGTACGGTGCCGGTCATGCGTGAAATCACGCGGGTTCCAGCACTGCACGCTGATCAGTTCATTGCGCACTGCCCGCCCGGTAACGCCGTAGCGGGTGACCGCCTCGAACATCTCCGGGAACAGGGATACGACCCCGAACCACACGACTCAGAACTCCGGGTCCCAATCGACCCGCATCGTGCCTGAATCCAGATCAATCTCTTTGACCACCTGATCCGGCAACCAGGGAATCAGCCGCTCTTCGCGGTCGATGCTGTCCTCGGTGCCCTTGACCACCAGCACGTCGTTGGCGCCGGTTTCCATCAGATGATCCACCCGACCCAGCAATACGCCGGATTCGGTATATACCAACAGGTTTTCCAGCTGGCTCCAGTAGTACTCGCCCGGTTCCAGATTCGGCAGCACCGCCTTGGGTACCCCGATCTCGAGATTCGTAAAGAGCCTCGCCTGTTCCGGAGAGTTCACCTTGTCCAGCCGAGCAATCAGGCCCTTGCCATGTTTTTTGCCGCCAATGCGCTTGAGTTCGGTCCACTGACCGTTCTGACGCACCAGCCATGGCGAGTAGGTCAGGATATTCTCCATCGGGTCGGTGTAGGAATAGACCTTGATCCAGCCCTGCACACCGTAGGTGGAGGTGAAGCGTCCGAGGGTTACAACATCCTCTTCGCGGTATTCACTCATCCCGACTGGCCTGCCCGTCAACCTTCCTGCTTACTGTGCTGCCTTGCGTGCTTCTTTGATCAGCTGAGCAACACGCTCGGACGGCTGAGCGCCCTTGCTGATCCAGTAGTCGACACGCTCCAGGTTGACGCGCAGCTTCTCTTCCTGACCGCGAGCGATCGGGTTGAAGAAACCGACCCGCTCAATAAAGCGGCTGTCACGCGCAAAGCGAGAGTCGGCAACAGTGATTTGATAGAAAGGACGCTTTTTGGCGCCACCACGAGACAAACGAATAGTGACCATGCGCTGGACCCCTTTATTTCGCGGGATGGGTTTTGAGATCGCCCATCGTTCTTGTTACCTCCGCCACCGACGTCTGCGTCTGCTGCGGAGGGCCTTGACAGCCTCTTCTCGTGAAAAGGCTGTAAAAATCAGGGCGGCAATTCTACGTGAATCCACCGCCCGATAAAAGCTGTTTCGTGTACTTTTTAGCCAGTTCGCAACCGCTCAGAAGCGCGGGAACCCGCCGCCACCACCCATGCCCGGCGGCATCATCCCCTTCATGCCCCGCGCCAGCTTGGCCATACCGCCCTTGGAGCCAAACTTTTTCATCATTTTTGACATCTGCTTGTGCTGCTTGAGCAGGCGGTTGACGTCCTGAATCTGGGTGCCGGAGCCGGCGGCGATGCGACGCTTGCGTGAGCCGTTGATGATGTCCGGGTTGCGGCGCTCCTTCGGCGTCATCGAGTTGATGATCACCTCCATCTGCATGATGCCTTTTTCCGCCTGGGCGCTCTGTGCGGCCTGCGCCATCTGCCCCATGCCCGGCAGCTTGTCGAGCAGCGACATCATGCCGCCCATGTTTTTCATCTGCTGGATCTGTTCGCGGAAGTCTTCAAGGTCGAAGCCTTTACCCTTGGTGACCTTCTTGGCAAATTTCTCCGCTTTTTCCTTGTCGATCTTGCGCTCGGCTTCCTCGATCAGCGACAGCACGTCGCCCATGCCGAGGATGCGCGATGCCACACGATCGGGGTGGAACGGTTCGAGTGCGTCGCTCTTCTCACCGATACCGAGGAACTTGATCGGCTTGCCGGTGATATGACGCACCGACAGCGCCGCACCGCCACGGGCATCACCGTCGGTCTTGGTCAGGATCACACCGGTCAGCGGCAGCACTTCGTTGAACGCACGCGCGGTGTTGGCCGCATCCTGACCGGTCATGGAGTCGACGACGAACAGCGTTTCGACCGGTTTCACGGCGGCATTGAGACGCTTGATCTCGTCCATCATGTCGCTGTCGACATGGAGACGACCCGCGGTATCGAGGATGACGACGTCATGGTGCTGAATTTTGGCGTGGGCGATCGCGCCGTTGGCGATATCGACCGGATCCTGATCGGCACTGGAGGGGAAGAAGTCGACCTCGACTTCACCCGCCAGCGTTTCCAGCTGACGGATCGCGGCCGGGCGGTAGATATCTGCCGACACCACCAGCACCTTCTTCTTTTTGCGCTCCTTGAGAAAGCGGGCAAGCTTGGCGACGGAGGTCGTCTTACCGGCCCCCTGCAGACCCGCCATCATGATGACGGCTGGCGGTGTCGCCGAAAGGTTGAGTTCCTCGTTGGCCTCCCCCATCACCTTGACCAGCTCTTCGTTGACGATCTTGACGAAGACCTGACCCGGGCTCAGGCTCTTGCTGACCTCCTGACCGACCGCGCGCTCCTTGACGCCGTTGATGAACTCCTTGACCACCGGCAGCGCCACGTCGGCTTCGAGCAACGCCATGCGCACTTCGCGCAGGGTGCCCTTGATATTCTCTTCGGTCAGCTTGGCCTGACCGGTGACGCTGCGCAGCGTCTGCGTTAGACGTTCTGTCAGATTATCGAACATGAAAAACCTCTGCGTTGGGCACCGGAAGAAAGATCTCGACACGGCGGGACGTGTCGGCGCACGGGTGCCGGTGTTGCTCAGGCCACGCATTATACAGCAGCACCGCGCCGCACGGCACCCAACTGACGACATGCCGGCAGCGTATACGGCGGGCCACGCGATCGACGCCGTTTCAGGCCATGCGCACCGCTTCAATATTTCCCAGCCTGCCCATTTGTGACACACTAGCGCGCGGACGAAGGAGGAGTCGAATGCTGTTCATTGCCACACTGATTGCGATCATCGCCTATTCCGGCGCCGCCTGGTTGCAGTGGCAACGGCTGTCGACGCCCGACGCCGGGCAACGCGGCCTGATCCGCGCACTGGGCTTCGCGGCCTTCATCGTTCACGGTTACGCGGTCTATGACGTCCTGCACTATCCCAACGGCATCGATCTGGGTACTTTCCAGGTCGGCTCGCTGATCGCCTGGGTCGTCGTCGGCATCCTGCTGGCAAGCAGCCTGCGTCAGAAGCTCGACAACCTGTTTATCGGCGCGTTCCCGATGGCAGCCATTACCGCGGCGCTGGCAGCGTTCGGCCCCGACACCGGCGACCACCGCCTCTACTCCGGCGGTCTCGTCGTGCATATCCTGCTCTCGCTGCTGGCCTACAGCATCTTTACGCTGGCAGCGCTGCATGCGCTGCTGCTGTCACGGCAGATCCGGGCGCTGAAGACCCACCACACCCGCGGCCTGATCAACTCGCTGCCGCCGCTGCAGATCATGGAACGGCTGCTGTTCGAGATGCTCTGGTGCGGCTTCATTCTGCTCAGCATCTCGCTGGTGACCGGTTTCGTCTTCGTCGAAGACCTGTTCGCCCAGCATCTGGCCCACAAGACCCTCCTCTCCATCGTCGCCTGGCTGGTGTACGCCATCCTGCTGGCAGGGCGCGCGACGCTGGGCTGGCGCTCCCATATCGCGGTGCGCTGGACGCTGGGCGGTTTCGTCCTGCTGATGCTGGCGTTTTTCGGCTCCAAAATCGTCGTCGAGATCCTGCTGCACGGCTAATACCGCGCGCCTTGACAGGGTACCCCACCGGCCAGACAATGGGGCTCCCTTTTCTGGTTGAGGTCCCACTGCTTTGGAAGACGCGTCGATAAGCTCCCTGCTGATACTGTTGCTGCTGCTCATTGTCTGCTCTGCGTTCTTCTCCAGCTCCGAAACCGGCATGATGTCGCTGAACCGTTACCGGTTGCGGCATATGGTCAAGAACAACCATCGCGGTGCCCGTCAGGCCAGCAGCCTGCTGGAGCGGCCCGACCGCCTGATCGGCCTGATCCTGATCGGGAACAACTTCGTCAACATTCTCGCCTCCGCCATTGCCACCGTCATCGCCGTGCGCCTGTGGGGCGACGCCGGGATCGCGATCGCCACCGCAGGTCTGACGCTGGTGATCCTGATCTTCGCCGAAGTATCACCGAAGACCGTCGCGGCCCTGCATCCGGAAAAAATCGCGTTCCCGGCGGCCTACGTCCTGCGCCCGCTGCTGCGCCTGTGCTACCCGCTGGTCTGGATCGTCAACGGCATCACCAACGGCTTTCTGCGCCTGTTCGGCATCCGCGTCTCCAGCGGCAATAACGAGCACCTGAGTACCGAAGAGCTGCGCACGCTGGTCAACGAGGCCGGCTCTCTGATTCCTCAGCGCAACCAGTCGATGCTGCTGGGCGTCCTCGAGCTCGGCGATGTCACCGTCAATGACATCATGATTCCGCGCAACGAGGTCGAGGGGATCGATCTGGACCACGACATGGACCAGATTCTGAAACAGCTCTCGACCACCAAGCACACCCGCCTGCCGGTCTATCAGGGCGATATCAACCAGGTGATCGGCGTACTGCACATGCGCAACCTGGCACAATTGATTCAGCAGGGCCGCCTGAACAAGGCCGCGATCATGCAGGTCGTGCACGAGCCCTACTTCGTGCCGGAAAGCACGCCGCTGCAGACCCAGCTGCTGAACTTCCAGAAGCACAGCCGCCGCATCGGCATCGTCGTCGACGAATACGGTGACGTGGAAGGGATCGTGACGCTGGAGGATATTCTGGAAGAGATCGTCGGCGAGCTGTCGGCCGACAATGCCGAGATGAATCAGGAGATCCATCCGCAGGAGGATGGCAGCTACTTCATCGACGGCACCGCCTACATCCGTGAGATCAACAAGGCGCTGCAGTGGGACCTGCCCACCGACGGTCCGAAGACACTGAACGGCCTGATCACCGAAACGCTGGAATCACTGCCCGATGCCAACGTCTGCCTGCGCATCGACGACTATCATTTCGAAACCCTGCAGATCAGCGACAATCGGGTCAAGACCGTGCGGATTCAGAAAGGCGTGCCGGCGCGGCGCCGCGCCTGACGGCGTCCGCCACAAGCGGATGTGACCGCGTCACACGTGACCCGGTCTGGCGTGACCCGGTCTGGCGGGCTTCTGCTGGCGGCGTCTGGCCAAAGGTCGGATGCCGCGCCGGTTGACGCCGGCTGGCGCGATGCCGTTGAATCTACATAATAAATTGTCAGGAAGAGACAGACAGGATGGATAGACACCTCAATGCTGCCGACAAGTTCGATCTGCAGCAGAACTACCGCCGCTACCTGAAATATCAGGAGCAGTACACCGTCGCCAATGACGCCGTGAAAGAGGCGCGTGCCAGCCGGGTCTGGATTGCGGGGCTCGTGGCACTGCTGTTTGCACTGGCGTCCGATTTCTTCCTAGGCGCGTCGGCAGCACTGTTCGGTCTCTACTTCTACCGAATCGTCGTCGCCTGGTACCACAGCTCTCAGGCGGAAGAGGGGCGCGATCAGATGGAGCGCTGGTTTGCCGGCAAAGGGTTGAAGTTCCAGGGCTGTGTGCTGTACTACCGCGACGACGAGATGCTCGAACACCCGATCGACCCGTTTGACGACGCGCTCTACCAGTAAGCGATCGGGGGCAGCGTGAAGCAGCGCGAGTATCGGCGGCTGAGCAAGCGTACGCAGCACCTGCTGAATGCGCCTGAAGGCGTCAACGTCGATTTCAAGCGCGAGGTGCAGGCGGTACGCAGTGCGGATCTGGTGGCGTTTGCCAACTCGCCGCTTGGCGGCACGCTGCTGATCGGTATCGATGAATACACCAGCGCGGATGGGGTGCAGCGTGGCCGTATCGTCGGCTGCGATGTCGACGACCGCGCCCGTCTGCTGCTGGTCAACAAGGCCACCGAGTGCATCCCCAACGTCGAACTGCAGATCTACACTGAAAATCTGGCGCAGTCGCGCCCGATCCTGCGCATCGAAATTCCCAGCGGTCACCTCAAACCCTACTGTACCCACGGCGGCGAGTACCGTATCCGTACCGATGGTC
Source organism: Marinobacterium sp. (assembly GCA_030602245.1). Classification (GTDB taxonomy): domain Bacteria; phylum Pseudomonadota; class Gammaproteobacteria; order Pseudomonadales; family Balneatricaceae; genus Marinobacterium_D. The sequence continues at coordinate 1,603 of JAUWAC010000017.1, read as the reverse complement.
GCAATCGTGCACTGTTGCCGGAGGAGCTGCTGGCCATCTATATGGACCGCGAAGGCGAACAGTTTCTGTCACGCTTTCGGCATGCGGTCACCCAGCTGGAGCATCAGGTCGAGGGTATCAATCACGCACTCAGCCACGGCATGCTCAACGTCAGCGAGCATCTCGAGGATCTCGACGATCAGCTCAAGCATACGCTGCACCGCATCGAGCAGCTGACCGACAGCAACAAGAAGCGCTCGCGCAACCTGCTGCAGGCGCTGCGGGAAAGTCAGCGCAGCATCGTGCAGCTGGAGCAGGTGGTGACGCCGCGCATGGCCGGAGGCAGCACCCTGCTTGAGGATATCGAGCACAAGCTCGGCATGCTGCTGGATCTGATCGATACAGAAGCGGATCTCAACGGCGATGACGAGGGGCGGGCATGAGCGACTGGGGCCGCAGGCGTTACTGGATTTTCGATCTTGACGGTACCCTGACCCGTCCGGTACACGATTTTGCGCATATTCGCGCGGAGCTCGGGCTCGCGCCCGATGTCGACATCCTCAGAACACTGGCCGCGCTGCCCAGGCCGCAGCGGGAGCGTCAGTATGCCCGGCTCGATGAGCTGGAGCTTCACTACGCGGCCATGACGGAGCCGGCGCCGGCCGTGACTGAGCTGCTGGCGCTGCTCGATGCACGCGGTTGCCGTCTCGGTATTCTGACCCGCAACACCCGTGCCGTGGCGCTGCGCGCACTGGAAGCGATCGGTGCCGCTCGCCATTTTGCGCCGTGCGATGTGCTGGGGCGGGATGAGGCGCGCCCCAAGCCCGATCCGCATGGCATCGAACAGTTACTGGCACGTTGGAACGGCTCGGCGCAGCACGCGGTGATGGTCGGCGACTTCCGTTATGACCTGGAAGCGGGTCGTGCCTGTGGCACGGCGACGATCCATGTCGACCATGGTGTTCACACCGGCTGGCCGGAGCTGACCGACCTGCGCATCAGTTCCCTGTCACAGCTGATCGACCTCCTCTGACGCTTCGCTGTCGCTGAATGCCCATGCCGCTTGATCCTGACCGGGCCGCCTTGTCGGTTTGTTGATCAGGGCCAAGGGAATCACCCGAGAGTCGTCTATATTGAGGGTAAAGCGGTGGCGGCTGTTGCGATGCACAGGGCCGCGCCTTCAATTTTCTGGGGAGGATTCGAATATGGCGATCATGGCAGAGCTGCACCAGGAGCATGTGAATCTGAAACGGCTGCTCGACATCCTGGCGCGCAAGGTGGAAAAATTTCGCGCCGGCTCCCGGCCCAACTTTCAGCTGATGTCGGATGTGGTGAGTTATGTGGGCGGCTACGCCGACGCCCATCACCATCCACGCGAAGACCGGATGTTCAGTTATTTTTCCGGTCGCGATGACAAGGTCGATGCGCTGATGGCGCAGTGTGAAAAGCAGCACGCTGAACTGCACCAGCTCTCTACGCATCTGGAGTTATTGTCAAATCTGGTGTACGGGCTCAGGCGGCGTTCCTGTCTGACTGATCCTGTACTTGTTCCCCATCCTTGAATTTCACGTTGTTGACCACGAGGGCCAGCAGATCAAATCCCTTGATCCGTTTCCAGCGCTTC
>JAUWAC010000016.1 GCA_030602245.1 Marinobacterium sp. | reverse complement strand
CGCGGAACCCAATTTACCAGTGGAGACTTCCAGCGCTGTCTGCATAAGAACAGCTTGATCAGTAGTATGAGTGCTGTCGGCCATTGTGGTGATAACGCAGCCTGTGAGGGCTTCTTCGGAGTGCTCAAGCGTGAGCGCATTCACCATCGAGACTACCGGACCCCGTTGGGTCGGAAGAACTGGCTCTTCGCAGGCTCCTTGCGCAGTGGCCGGCGGGCTGCCGCGATCATGAGTCTAATCCAGTCCGCCAAGCTGAACGGGCATGAACCCTATGCGTATCTGAAGGATGTGCTGACCCGGTTGCCGACACAGAAGGCGAGCGCCATCGATGAGTTACTGCCGCATAACTGGACGCCGGTTACCGCTGACAAGGTGTGATCGGCGGACGGTTACGCTATTTTGTTCATATCTTTACCCTTTTTATTGCCCTGGCAGCACTGTGCGCGCTATAGCGCGCAGGACAAGGCTGAGCGCGGCGCTCGGATATGAGCGCTGTCGCGATCCGGGTATAATTGCATCCTGTTTCCGCTTTTCTGTTCTGTCGATATTCGGAGTGATGAGCATGCTGGGTGCGATTGCCGCGATCTGGGGCTTTCTGGGTATCTGTCTGCTGTTCGGCAGCGCCATCTATCGTCTGGGCGCGATGGCGCTGGAGCTGTCTCCGGCCGATTTCAGCTGGTATCACTGGGGCGCGCTGGCGATCAGCCTCGGTTTCATGGGGTTTGCCGAAGGCTACCGTGGTTTCCAGCAGAACTTCTCGCCGCGGGTGGCTGCGCGTATCCGCTACCTGTCACACAACGTCACCCCGGTCCGCGTACTGCTGGCGCCGCTGTTCTGCATGGGCTTCTTCCACGCCCAGCGGCGGCGTCAGATCATCACCTTCTGCCTGACCGGCGGTATCGTTGTGCTGGTGCTGCTGGTGCGTCTGCTGGAGCAGCCCTGGCGCGGCATCGTCGATGCCGGCGTGGTACTGGGGCTGACCTGGGGGATCGTGTCGCTGGCCGCCTTTACCGTGCAGGCGTTTGTCGACAAGCGCTTCGATTACTCGCCGGAAACGCCCTGAGAGCCGTGAGCGCACACACAAAAACAGCCTCGCAATGAGGCTGTTTTTGCAGCGGCCGGGCACTCAGCCCAGGAACAGCTTGTAGGCCTGGTTGTCGGTCTCGTCGAAATAGGTGTAGCCGATCTCTTCGAGGAACTGGCCCACCTGCGCGCGCTCGTCGCTCGGCACCTGCATGCCGACCAGCACGCGGCCGTAGGCGGCACCGTGGTTGCGGTAGTGGAACATGGAGATGTTCCAGCGCCCGCCGAGCTTGTTGAGGAATTTCATCAGCGCGCCCGGGCGTTCCGGGAACTCGAAGCGGTAGACCACTTCGTTGCTGACGCTGGCCGGGGCATGGCCGCCGACCATGTAGCGCACGTGCAGCTTGGCGGTTTCGTCATCGGTCAGGTCGATGACCTCGTCGATGTGCTCTTTCAGTTCCGCCATCAGCTCGTCACGGCCGCCGTTGTTGGGGCGGATCTGGACGCCGGCGAACACCATCGCTTGTTCGTCGTCGGCGTAACGGTAGTTGAACTCGGTGATATTGCGCTTGCCCAGCGCGGCGCAGAACTGCTTGAACGCGCCGGGACGCTCGGGAATGCGGGCGGCGATGATCGCTTCGCGCTGTTCACCCAGCTCCGAGCGCTCGGCGATGTGACGCAGGCGGTCAAAGTTGACGTTGGCGCCGGAGTCGATCGCGATCAGCGTCTGTCCCTCGACCTGCTCGCGCGCGACATATTTCTTCAGGCCGGCAACGCCGAGGGCACCGGCCGGTTCGCAGACCGAGCGGGTGTCGTCGAAGATATCCTTGATGGCAGCACAGATCTCGTCGGTGGTGACGGTGATCACTTCGTCCACGTAATCCTTGGCGATCTCCCAGGTGTATTCGCCGATCTGGGCCACGGCGACGCCGTCGGCAAAGATGCCGACCTGATCGAGGGTGTCACGAAAGCCCTTTTCCATCGCCAGTGCCAGACAGGCGGACTCGGCCGACTCGACCCCGATCACGCGGGTTTCCGGGCGCAGATATTTGACGTACGACGCGATGCCGGCGATCAGACCGCCGCCGCCGACCGGTACGAAGATCGCATCGATCGGACCGCTCTCCTGGCGCAGGATCTCCATCGCGACAGTGCCCTGACCGGCGATCACGTCCGGGTCGTCGTAGGGGTGGATGTAGACCAGCCCCTTCTCATGCATCAGTTTCTCGGAGTGCCGGCGCGCCTCGTCGAAGGTGTCGCCGTGCAGCACCGCACGTCCGCCCAGTCGACGCACGTTGGCGACTTTGACCTCGGGGGTGGTCTTCGGCATGACGATGGTGGCCTTGATGCCGAGCCGGCGTGCCGAGGCCGCAACCCCCTGCGCGTGGTTGCCGGCGGAAGCGGTAATCACGCCACGTGCCTTCTCGTCTTCGGTCAGTTGCGACATCTTGTTGTAGGCGCCGCGAATCTTGAACGAGAACACCGGCTGCTCATCCTCGCGCTTGAGGAGAACGCGGTTGCCGAGGCGCTCGGAAAGGCCCCGGGCTTCATCCAGCGGGGTTTCGCAGGCGACGTCGTAGACGCGGGCTTCGAGAATTTTCTTGATGTAACGCTGCATAGAGGCACTGTTCGAATGGTTGTGGTGGGCCGGCACCGGCCGGACGGAAGAGAGAAATGGTATCGGCTCATCCCCGCAGCGTCTATAAGGGAAGCAGTGTGTTGCGTATAATCGGCACCCCCGTTAGACATGAATCCGGAAGGAATGGCGATGACCCAGGACGAGATGAAACAGGCCGTGGCCGAAGCGGCGGTCGAGCGTATCCGCCCGCTGCTGGACAGCGATACCATCATCGGTGTCGGCACCGGCTCCACGGCGAATCTCTTTATCGATGCACTGGCCGGTATCAAGCATCTGTTTGCCGGAGCCGTGGCCAGCTCTGAAGCGACGGCCGAGCGGCTGCGCAGCCACGGTATCGATGTGTACGACCTGAACAGCGTCGATCAACTGGCGGTCTATGTTGACGGCGCGGACGAGTTCGACCCGCACCTGCATCTGGTCAAGGGCGGTGGCGGTGCGCTGACCCGCGAAAAGATCGTGGCTGCCGTGGCCAAAGAGTTCATCTGCATCGTCGACAGCACCAAGAAGGTGGATCTGCTCGGCGAATTTCCGCTGCCGGTCGAGGTGATTCCGATGGCGCGCTCCCATGTCGCACGTGAGCTGGTGCGTCTGGGCGGTCAGCCGGTCTACCGGGAAGGGTTCGTTACCGACAACGGCAACGTGATTCTTGATGTGCAGGACATGGAGATTCTCGATCCGAAAGCGCTCGAGCAGCAGATCAACAATATCGTCGGTGTCGTGACCAACGGCCTGTTCGCCTGTCGGCCGGCGGACGTGGTACTGATGGGGACGCCGGATGGCGTCGAAGTGCTGCACGATACGCACTGACCGCCGGGCCGGGCAGTCAGCGCTCGTCGGGCGCTGATGGCTCGGGCTGATGCAGAAATTCGAGAATGGGGCAGTCCGATGTGCTGCCCTCGCCACAGCAACGGGCCGACAGGCTCTGCAACGAGTGCTGCAGGCGCCTGAGATCGGCGATCTTGCGCTCCACGGTGGCGATTTTGGCTTCCACTCTGGCCTTGACCTCGGCTGCACCCAGCTGAGGATTCACGTCGAGCTGTAACAGCTCATCAATCTCGTCGAGGGAAAATCCCAGTTCCTTGCTGCGGCGGATGAAGATCAGCCGATCCAGCGTGTCTTCCGGGTAACTGCGATAGCCGGAGGGGAGGCGTGCGGGTGGGGGAATCAGGCCTCTGCGTTCGTAATAGCGAAGGGTTTCGACGCTGAGGCCCGAGCGTTTGGCGAGTTCACCGATTCTGAGCTGCTTCATGCGCTTCAGTCTGGCAAACCGGCACCGGCTTTACCACTGTACGACCTGAGTCAGTACCAGTGATACCGGCATGGTGACCCACGCCATCGCCACCAAGTTGATCAGAACCCAGCCGAAGCCTGAAGAGTCACGGAAGTTTTCATCATGTGCCATTGCATTCACCCTTTGAAAAGTAAGCCAAGCAGATCGTTGTTATTTGCTGCATGCAGGATGCAGCTAACCCAAAAACGCGGCGATTCTAGCAGCGAGGCGAGTTTTTGCACAGTCGTGAACGCGACGACGGTGCTGCATCCGGAGGGGACAGTCGCCCCCGGTATTGGCTAAGCTGGAAGGATCGAGTGCAATCGACAAGGAGACCGCGATGAGATGGATCGCCTGGGGGGCCGGCGTACTGGTCGTGCTGGGTATGACGCTGTTCAGCCTGCCCTATATTGTGCGTGACCAGGTGGTGATCTGGCTGCGCCAGCAGGGGGTCGAACATGCGCGCCTGACGGCGCTGACGGTCGATTGGCGCAACGCTGATGTGCGCTTGCATGGACTGCGGGCCGAGCGCGACGGCCATTATCCCCTCAACATCGACCACCTCCGGGTCGATCTCGACTACGGCGCCCTGTTTGATCGTCATCTGAAACTGCAGCGGGTCAGTCTCTCCGGGCTTGAGTCCGGCTTGCGTTACGCTGACGGCAGTCAGTGGCTGGGGCCACTGAATCTGAGTGCGCTGATGAACACCGACGCGGCACCGGCCGATGCCGACAGCGAGGCCGGTGACAGCCGCTGGAGTGTCGGCCTCGACCGCTTGCAGCTGGCCGATATCGATTGGCATGTGGCCCTGCCCGGGCAGCAGCATCGGCTTGAACTGGAGCAGCTCGATCTGAGTGCGATCTACCTGTGGCAGCCGGATATCGAAACCGCGCTGACACTGAAAGGACGCGTCAATGGCGCGCCATTCTCAATCGAGTCAACCGCTGTTCCGCTGCCGCAGCAGAAGCGTGCGCAGCTGTCACTGACCATTGAACAGCTGCCGTTACAGTCGCTGACGGCGGCCTTCCTGCCCTCGCTGACCGGCACGCTGAGCACCGATATGACGCTGGTCGCGCAGCTGGATGCGGATCAGCTCAGCCTGCGCCCGAGCGGACAGATTGCCGTGACCGATTTTGCCTTTGCGCCGGGCGCGACGGCGCTGCAGATCGGCGCCATCGACTGGCAGGGCGCGGTCGATCTGCAACTGGAGCAGTTGCAGCCGACGCAGCTGTCGGTCGACGGCACGCTGGCACTGCCGCGCGGTGTCGCCCTGGCGCAGGACGATCTGAAACTGGTGCTGGCGCAGGTCGACTGGCAGGGGCGCAACGCGATCGCGTTCGGTGCTGAAGGTTCGCAGCTGACCAGTACCGGTACGCTTGCGCTGGCCGGGGCGGAGCTGGATCAGGCCGCACGGTCGCTGGCGCTGCAGTCGGCTCGCTGGCAGGGCGATCTGCAGCTGGCACTGCCGTCGGCGGCACCGCTGGCACTGGATCTGGACGGGGCGCTGACGGCCGGATCGTTCAGGTTGTCACAACAGGGCGCTGCTCCGGTCACGCTGGCACTGGAGCGCGCGGACTGGCAGGGGCAGCTGGCGCTGGAGCTGGACGACGCCGGTGGCGTCGGTCTGATTGATGGCCGTCACCGGCTGGCACTGTCGGCGCTGTCGCTGGCGCAGGGGGCGGGGCGCGAGGCCGCGCTGGCCGCCGTCGAGCTGGCGGGCAGCGTGCGGGGCGAGGCACTGAACCGCTGGCGCTTTGGCGATCTGACACTGGCTCTCACCGGCGTCGACCTGAACCAGCCCGAGCTGGCGCTGACACTGCAACAGCTGACCGCCGAGGCGAGCGGGGAGTACGACATCGGCGCGGCCAGGTTGGCACTGACCAGTCCCGGCGTGACGCTGGCCGATGCCGATCTGCGCGTGGCGGGTGCGCCGCTGGCCGCATTTGAAAGCCTCAGATTGCAGTCGCTCAGCGCCGGCTGGCCGTTACAGGGTTCGCTGGCCGACGCACGGCTGACCGGGCTCAGACTGACACCGGGACAGGCCGATGAGGCGATGCTTGAGCTGGCTGATGCGCGCCTGTCGCGGCTGTCAATGGCGCCGACACAGCTGGCGATCGACAGTCTCGAGTTGACCGATCTGGGTGGTCGCCTGCTGCTCGACGAGACGATGCAACCGGTGGATGTCGCTGCCCTGCAGGCGCAGCTGGCGGCGCTGCAACCGGCGGCTGCGGCTGACGCCGCGACACCGGCGCAGGCAGGTACGGAGCAGCGCGAGCCGTTTGCCGTTCAGATCGGCCGGATCGCCGTTGCCGGCGAGAACAGCCGTATCGACTTTATCGATCGCTCCACCGAGCCCGACTTCAACGCTACGCTGACGCTGCGCACAGCCCAGCTGACGGATCTCGACACCCGCGGCGCTGCACAGAGCCGCTTCAGCCTGCAGGCCGGCATCAATCGCTTTGCCAGCCTGACGGCGGAAGGTGCGGTCAACCTGCTCGGGTCGCCGCGCAGTGGTCACTGGACGGTCGAGCTGTCGGATATGGAGCTGCCGAGCCTCAGCCCGTACAGCATCAAGTACACCGGTTACTACCTCAAAAGTGGTCAGCTCTACCTGAACCTTGACGGGACTCTGGAGCGCGATCAGCTGGCCGGTGACAACCATATCCGCCTCAACCGGCTGGAGGTGGATCCGGTGGATCAGACGCAGGTGGAGAAGTTTCAGGAACAGCTGTCGATGCCGCTGGGAACCGCGGTGGCGGTGCTGCAGGATGACAATGACAACATCGATCTGGACGTGCCGATCAGCGGTTCACTGCAGGATCCTGAATTTGACTACCAGAGCGTTATCAACCGGGTCGTCGGCAAGGGCGTCAAGCAGGGGGTGATGAGCTATCTGGTGCAGGCGCTGCAGCCGTACGGCGCGCTGATTACGCTGACGCAGAGTGCGATCAAGGCCAGCCGCACCGGCGCCTTTATCAGTCTGGAACCGATCGGTTTTGAGCCCGGTAGCGATCAGCCGGTGGCCGCGGCGGCGGACTATCTGGATCAGCTGGCGCAGCTGCTGAATGAGCGCGCGGCCCTGCGCTTGAATCTGTGTGGCCTGACCGTTGCCGCCGATCGCACCCTCGTGCAGCAGGCGCTGGATGAAGCCAACGCGGCGCGTGATGAGCCGCTTGAGCCTGATGCGCTGGCGGTCGCGGTCGATGCGCGCCTGACCGAAATTGCCGAAAACCGTGCGGCCGCGGTCAAGCTGCACCTGCAGCAGCGCGTGCCGGCGGAACAGCTGTTCCTCTGTTATCCACAGATCGACCAGCCGGGCGAGCCGCGGGTCGAGCCGGCGCTGTAATGCGCGCTCAGGTGCCGGCGCGCAACAGACGGTAGCACTGATCCAGTCGCAGCGGGCGGCGGATCAGGAAGCCGATGCCGACGAAAAACGCCGACGACAGCAGCGGCAGTATCAGCCAGAGCCAGGGGTGCAGACGCGGCTCCACATCCAGTAGCGCCAGCTGCAGGCCCGCCAGTGTCGCTTCGGCGGCGACCCCGGCCAGCAGGCCGCAGGTCAGTCCCAGCAGCAGGAACTCAAGCAGATCCAGCTGACGGGTTTGTTCGCTGCTGGCGCCCAGTGTCTGCATCAGCGCCGACTCGAAGCGACGCTGCTCCAGTGCCTGCAGCAGGGTGACGGCCATCAGAATCAGTCCGCACGCCAGCGTCAGCGCCAACAGCATCGCCGAGCTGTCGCCCAGCCGCTTGAGCCACACCGACAGCTGTGCCAGCAGCTGGTCGATATCGATCAGCGTCAGTGACGGAAACGCTTCCAGCATCTGTGTGGCCAGCTGTTTGCGCTCACCATCGAGGCGGAAACTGGTGATCCAGGTGGTCGGATAGGACTCCAGTGCGCCGGGACTGAAAATGACGTAGAAGTTGGGCCGGAACGAGGTCCATTCGACCTGACGCTCGCTGGTGATCTCGGCTTCCACCTGCTGACCGCCGATGTCGAAACCGAGGCGATCGCCAAGTTTAAGGCCCAGGTCCTCCATCATGTCCTGCTCCACCGAGATCTGCGGCCGCTCAGGCGTTGCATCCCACCACTGACCTCGCAGCAGGTCGTTGTGTGCCGGCTGCTCACGCATCCAGCTCAGGTTGAGTTCGCGGCGCAGGGTGTTGTCCTGCAGCTGCTCGTCGGTCAGCTGCGGGCGGATCGGTGCGCCGTTGAGCTGATTCAGGCGGCCACGGATCATCGGGTAAAGGTCGGAGTCGATACGGTGCTCGGCCATGAATCGATCCAGCCCCTCCTTTTGCCATGGCTGAATGTTGATGACGAAATAGTTCGGCGTATCGACCGGGAACTTGGCGCGCCACTGGGCGAGCAGGTCGGCACGGCTGACCCAGACCACGGCCAGCAGCGTCAGCAGCAGCACGATGACGGCGGACTGCAGGCGGTGCCACTTGCGCTGCTGGCGCAGGCGCAGCTGCAGCAAACGGCCCAGCAGCAGGCGGCTGGCCAGCGGTCGACTCAGCCACTGCAGCAGGCTTTGCGCAATGTAGCCAAAGGCGACGCCGCCCACCAGCAGCAGGGCCAGCAGCACCAGCGCAGCCCACGGCGTTTGCAGGAACAGCAGCAGGGTGATCGAGAGCAGTGCCAGACAGGCCACCTGCAGCGAACGTGCGCGCCGATCCTGCGGTGGTGCATCGCCGCGCAGCAGGTGGGCGACCGGAATCCGGGCCAGCGACAGCACCGGTGGCAGGCCGAGCAGGATCAGCATCGCCAGCCCCAGCGCGGCACCGCTGAAGTAGAGCCAGGGGGTCGGTGCCGGCAGCCGTTGCGGCAGCAGGTTGGTGAGCCAGCCCTGCACCGCGCTCTCGACCAGCACCCCGCTGAGCGTGCCCAGCACGGCGACCAGCAGCCATGCGGCCAGCAGTTGATACAGGTAGACCCGCACCAGCTGGTTCGGGCTCAGGCCAAGATTCAGCAACAGGGCGCTGCGGCTGTACTGCTTCAGGCTGAACCGGCGCAGGCTGAGCAGGATCGTCAGCGCCGACAGCAGCAGCGCGACCAGCGCCGCCAGTTTCAGGTACGCCAGCGCGTTGCCGAGCGCATCGCCGGTCAGCGGCTGGTCGGTGCGCAAGGCGAGCAGGCGCTCATGATCGGCCAGCCGGGGCCGCAGCATTGCCTCGAGCGCTGTGATCGCCTCCTTGTCGCCGCGCATCAGGACACGGAAACTGGCCCGGCTGCCCGGTGCGAGCACGCCGGTGGCGTCAAGGTCCGCACGGTCGATGAGGATGTGCGGGCTGAAGCTGCGAAATCCGGTGCCGCGATCGGGTGAACTGATCAATTCGGCGCTGACGGTGAAACGGCTGTAGCCGAGCTGGAGGGTATCGCCCAGCGCCAGTCCGAGCTGATCCAGCACCCGGGCCTCGACCCAGACATGGCCCGGTGTGGGCAGGTGGCCGGGCTGGGGCGGTTCGGTGATGATCTCGCCGCGCAGCGGGTAGGGCGCCGTGGCGGCGCGGACCGACACCAGCATCGGCGGCCGGTCCTGCGCAGCGGGATTACTGACCATGCTGGGGAACTGCACCACTCGGGTCTGGTCGACGCCGGTGGCGTGGATCTGCTCGAGCCGCTCCGGTGTCAGCGGCCGGCTGCTGCTCAGCACCAGATCGGCACCGAGAATGTTGGCGCTTTCGCGCAGCAGCCCGCGCTCGAGTCGGTCACCGAGCAGCGTCAGCAGCGTGGTCAGCGCGATCGCCAGCCAGCTGGCCAGCAACAGGGCGCGCCATTCGGTGGTGCGCAGTTGCGTGCGCAGCTGTTGCAGGGCAAGGCGGGGCAGCAGGCTCATGTGACCAGCTCCTCCAGCGCACCGTTGTGCAGCCGCAGACGGCGCTGACAGCGCGCCGCCAGTTCCGCATCGTGCGTAATCAGGATCAGCGTCGTGCCCTGCTGCTCGTTGAGGCGGAACAGGTGCTCGATGATCTTCGCCCCGGTGTCCTCATCCAGGTTGCCGGTGGGTTCGTCCGCGAACAGCAGGCTCGGGCGGGTGGCAAAGGCGCGGGCGATCGCGACCCGCTGCTGCTCGCCGCCGGACAGCTGCGCCGGATAGTGGTCGGTGCGTTCGCCCAGGCCCACTTCGCGCAACCAGTGGCGTGCGTCGTGGGCCGGGTCGGCGGCGCCGCGAATCTCCAGTGGCAGGCGCACGTTGTCGAGCGCGGTCAGTTCCGGCAGCAGGTGAAACGACTGAAAGATAAAGCTGATGGTACTGGCGCGCAGCTGCGCACGCTGCCGATCGTCGAGTGTTTCGATCAGCTGACCGTCGATCCTGACGCTGCCGTCACTGGGGGTGTCGAGACCGGCCAGCAGGCTCAGCAGCGTTGACTTGCCGGCCCCGGAACGGCCGACGATGGCGAGGCTCTCGCCGCGCGCGACCTCAAGATTCAGGCGGCTGAACAGCTCGACACGACCGGCTTCGGTATCGAAATGCTTGCTGATGTCGCGGGCTTCGATCATCAGCGGGTGACGGGTAGACTGTTCCATATCCATTTCGCTTGTCAGTTCTCTTAACAGGGGTACGCCCGCTTGCGGTGAGCGGATTACTACTATGGCACGTATGAACGCCTTATGGGGCCTGAGTTCTGATAAGAAACGTAAAGGAGAGTGATGCATGCGAGTACTGCTGTTGTGGATGCTGCTGTTGACCACCGGGGTGCAGGCCGCGCCGGTACTGGTGCTGGGGGACAGTCTGTCGGCGGCCTATGGCATCGAACGTGAGCAGGGCTGGGTCAACCTGCTGCGTCAGCGTCTGGTCGAGCGTGGCTACGCGCTGGATGTCGTCAACGCCAGTGTCAGTGGCGAAACCACCAGCGGCGGCCTGAGCCGGCTGCCGGCACTGCTGGATACGCATGAGCCGTCTCTGGTGCTGATTGAACTGGGCGCCAACGACGGTCTGCGCGGCACACCGCTGGAGATCGTGCGCGGCAATCTGGAACAGCTGGTGGCGACTGCGCGCGAGCACGGTGCGCGGGTGCTGCTGATCGGCAACCATCTGCCGCCGAACTATGGTCCGCACTATACCGAGGCGTTCTTTAACCTGTTCAGTGAAGTCGCCAGTGAACAGCAGATTGCGCTGGTGCCGTTTCTGCTGGAGGGGGTGGCGGATGACTGGGATCTGATGCAGAACGATGGCTATCACCCGCGGGCAAACGCTCAGCCGATGCTGCTGGATACGGTATGGCCGCAGCTGGAGCCGCTGCTGGAGGCGTCTGTGGCACAAATGAAGAAGGCGCCCTGAGGCGCCTTCCTGTGACCGTGATGAACCGGGATCAAGCGAAGTTTTCGTTGACGAAGTCCCAGTTGACCAGCGCCCAGAAACCTTTCAGGTAGTCCGGGCGTACGTTGCGGTAATCGATGTAGTAGGCGTGTTCCCACAGGTCCACGGTCAGCAGTGCTTTCTGGCCGTTGGTCATCGGAGTGCCGGCGTTGCTGGTGTTGACGATTTCGATGGAACCGTCAGCGTTCTTGACCAGCCAGGTCCAGCAGGAACCGAAGTTGTTGACGGCCTTGTCGTTGAACTCTTCCTGGAACTTCTCGAAAGAGCCCCACTTGGCGTTGATCGCGTCAGCGATGGCACCGGTCGGCGCGCCGCCACCGTTCGGTGACAGGCAGTGCCAGTAGAAGGTGTGGTTCCAGACCTGAGCGGCGTTGTTGAAAACAGGGCCGGCCGGAGCAGTGGTGATGATCTCTTCCAGCGACTTGCCTTCGTACTCGGTACCCGGAACCAGACCGTTGAGCTTGGTTACGTAGGTGTTGTGGTGCTTGCCGTGGTGGAACTCCAGCGTTTCAGCGGAGATGTGCGGCTCCAGGGCATCCTTTGCATACGGCAGTGCAGGCAGTTCAAAGCTCATAGTGTTTCACCTCGTAGTGTTTGACAGGTTTACGAAAGCCTTTGATGTTCTTGCAGCAGCGCAGGGCGCTGTCCGCCTGTTGGCTTCCAAGCATAAAACTGGGTTCGCCTCGCGGGTCACCCTCGGCGGTGACCCGATGATAGCACCGTTGCGAATCAGTATCATGGCACAGTCTGTAGTGCTATTCAGACGACCTGTGCGACTTAAAGATAGCTGAAACCACAACGCGCTCTACATAGAATGGGGGCCCGCATAACAAATACAAGGCGATAAACCGATGGGAAAAGTGTTGCTGTGGATTGCAGCCGTGATGTTCGCGATCTACCTGGTGAAGACTCAGTATCTGAGCTCCTCGACGTGGACGCCGTTCCGCGATGGCTGTCTCGCCGGTGGCTCGGCGACGCAGGCGCAGTGCGATTGCCTGGCCGACTATGTGCACGAACGCTTCACCGACGAGGAAGTGCAGCGCATCATGGACAATCAGGTGACCGATCCGGTGTTTGCCGAGAAAGTCAATCAGACCGTGATTGCCGGCACGCTGTCCTGCCGCAACCCGCAGTGATGCAACGCTAGCGGCTCGCGAGCCGCTGGCGCGCCAGATAGAGGGCGGCGATGGCGCGCCCTTCCGAAAACTCCTCGTTCATGGCCAGCTCGTCGATGCGCGCTAACGGCCAGGTCACCAGCTCCAGTGGCTCCGGTTCGTCGCCCTCGAGGCGGCTCGGGTAGAGGTCGCGGGCGAGGATGACATCGATGGTGTGGCCCATGTAGTTGGGCGCCGAGCACAGCTGGCGCAGCGGCTCGAGTGTCCGGGCGCCGAATCCGATCTCCTCCTGCAGCTCGCGGTTGGCCGCCTCCAGCGGTGTTTCGCCGGCGTCGATCAGGCCCTTGGGCAGGGTCAGGACATAGCGGTCGAGCCCGGCGGCGTACTCACGGATCAGCTGCAGGTTATCCGCGTCATCGAGCGCCACCACCATGACCGCGCCGTGGCCACGCGTGACCAGTCGTTCGAAGCGCCGCTCGGCGCCGTTGCTGAAACGCAGATCCATCGCTTCGACCTGAAACAGGCGGCTCTCGGTGGTCGGCGTCAACTTCAAAATCTCGGGCTTTCGCGGCATACTCGCTCATCCGTATCTGTACCCATCGAAACCTTGAGTTTTCCCTGATTATGCTGGATTGGCAAGCCGTCGATACCGTGCTGCTGGATATGGACGGTACTCTGCTCGATCTCCATTTCGATGCCCATTTCTGGCTCGAATTCCTGCCGCTGCGCTATGCCGAGCGCCATGGACTGGACCCGGAGCAGGCGCGCGGCCCGCTGATCGAGCGGATCATGTCGCAACGCGGCAGCCTGAACTGGTACTGCTTCGATTACTGGAGCCGCGAACTCGACCTGCCGATTACAGCACTCAAGCGCGAAGTGGCCGACCGTATCCGCTATCGTGACGGCGTCGAGGCGTTTCTGGCGCGGTTACGCGAAAGCGGTCGGCGCACGCTGATCGTCACCAATTCTCACCGTGACGGCCTTAACCTCAAAATTGAACGGACCGGCATCGATCAGTGGGTGGATCTGGTGGTGGTGTCGCATGACTTCGGCCTGCCCAAGGAAGATGTGCGCTTCTGGCATACACTGCAGGAGGTGGAACCGTTCAATCCGGCGCGCACGCTGCTGATCGACGACAGCGTGCCGGTGTTGGAGTCGGCCCGGCAGTTCGGCATTGCGCACCTGTTGTGCATTGCGCAACCGGACAGCCAGCAGCCGCCGCGCGAGATCGAGGGGTTCGATGCCGTCACTGATTTTGCCGAGGTAATGCCGCCGTTATGAGCAGGACGTCTCAACACCCCCACGAAGATCACAAGGTACGTCTGGACAAGTGGCTCTGGGCGGCCCGTTTCTACAAGACCCGCGCCATCGCCAAGGCGATGATCGAAGGGGGCAAGGTGCACTACGACGGCCAGCGCGCCAAGTGCAGCAAGACGGTCGAGGTCGGCGCGATTCTGCAGATCCGCCAAGGCAACGAGGAAAAGATTGTTGAGGTGCTGGCGCTGTCGGATCAGCGCCGGGGGGCACCGGAGGCGCAGAAACTCTACCGTGAAACCGAGGAGAGTATCCGCGCCCGCGAGCAGCGCGCCGCCGAGCGCAAGCAGATTGGCAGCGGGCCGGATCAGCGCCCGAACAAGAAGAGCCGGCGCGAGCTGCTGCGCGTCAAGGGGCGGTTCTGATCAGCGATTGACGGCGAAGAACGGCAGCCGGCCCAGCAGCGGGATCCGGCTGCAGAGCCGGAACAGCGGTGTCGCCGCCTTCATCAGGCCGTGGTTGATCCAGCCGGCCAGCGGCGATGCGAACGCCCAGCTCAGGGTCACCAGCGCCATCACCATGCCACCGACGGCCACGTCGGCCAGCCAGTGCGCCCCACCCACCAGACGCGGCAGAATCAGCAGCAGCGTCACGGCACCGAGCAGCAGGCGGGCACCAGTGCCGCGGCTGTTCCAGGCCAGAAACCCGAACCAGATCAGCAGCACGCTGGCGTGGTCGCCGGGGAAGCTGGTCGAGGCGGTGTCCTTGGCCGGAATGGATGGCCGCAACTCCGAGAACAGGTAGGCCGGCTCCAGTACCAGCGACGGGCTGGGCCCACTCAGACCGTAGGCGACCGTCAGTTCGCTGAGCAGTTCGCGCGCCGGCAGCATCAGCAGCATCAGCGCCAGAAAACCGCACATCAGCGGCTGCAGCTTCTCCCGCGTGGCGGTCAACGGGAAGACCAGAAACGCGAGCAGCAGCACGGCCGAAGCGGCATCGACCTCGCGGGTATTCATCCAGGCCCAGAACCAGGTCCAGGCGCCATTGTTGGCCAGACTGCCGTTAAGCAGATAGAAGACGTCGGCGCCGAGCGCCTGCCAGAAGGCGTGGCCGGCGGGCAGGCTGTAGCTGAGCAGCAGCAGGGCCGCAAGCAGATGGCCGGCGAGCAGGGCAGGCCAGTGCCAGCGGCTGGAAAATACGGTAGGCGGGGTGATCATCAGTCGTACGTTCGGCTAAAATTAAACCTCTATTCTAAACAGCCCGTTCCCGTCGCTCCAGCCGGGAGTGGGCCGATCAGCAGGTGAAACGTGAGTAACAGCGATCATATTCAGCGCATCCTCTTCGATGACATTGATGTGCGGGGCGTGGTGTCCCGTCTCGACGAGAGTTATCAGACCGTTTTGTCCCGGGCCAGCTACCCGCCGGTGATTCAGCGGGTGCTGGGTGAGATGCTGGCGGCGGTCAGCCTGCTCAGTTCCAACCTCAAGTTCGAAGGCCGTCTGTCGCTGCAGGCGCAGGGCGAGGGCAACCTGCGTGTGCTGATGGCCGAGTGCAGCCATCACCAGAATCTGCGCGCCATCGCCCGTTACGATGGCGATATCGACGAGCAGGCCGCGTTCAACGAACTGCTGGTCAACGGACGTCTGGCGATCACCATCGAGCCCGACAAGGGCAGTCGCTATCAGGGTGTCGTGCCGCTGGAACAACCGACACTGGCGGCCTGTCTGGAGGATTACTTCCGCCAGTCGGAGCAGCTCTCCACCACCATCCGTCTGGCCGCGGATGGACAGCGTGCCGGCGGCCTGTTGGTGCAGGTGCTGCCGGCGGCAGGCACCGGCGATGAAGACTGGCAGCGCATCAGTGTGCTGGCCGGTACGCTGAAGGACGAGGAGCTGCTGCAGCTCGACAACGACACCATGCTCTATCGGCTGTTCCATGAGGAGCAGTGTCGACTCTACGAGCCGGAGCCGCTGCGTTTTCACTGCGACTGTTCACGGACGCGCAGTGCCGATGCGCTGCAGATGATGACCGAACAGGAGCTGATGCAGCTGGCCGAGGAGCAGGGCGGTGTCATCGAGGTCAGTTGTCACTTCTGCAACGAGCAGTACCGCTTCGATACCGCCGACATTCAGGCGATGTTCCACTCCCCCGGCACGGTGGAGTCGTCCGATCAGGTGCATTGAACCGGATCATGCGGGGATGCGTACGGAAATGAGAAGGATTCCGGGTTATCCTGTGGTGCAAGTTGTGCAATAATGCGCCTCCCCAGAATAATAACCAGCGCGGGTCGGCAATCGGCGCGCGATAGAACTATTGCTTTCAGGTAAATTTGGCGCGCAGCCAAGGGAATCAGGTAATGACCAAAGATAACGTCAATCGCGTACACGTGGATCCGAGTCCGGCGGAGCTGATCGAGTTTGCGATCGCTCGCCAGGAAGGTGTCCTGGCCGATACCGGCGCACTCGTCGTCACCACCGGTAAGCGCACCGGTCGCTCGCCGATGGACCGCTTTATTGTCGAGGAGCCGAGCACGGCCGATGCCATCGACTGGGGCAGCATCAACCGCCCGTTCGATGCCGACAAGTTCGATGCCCTCTGGGATCGCGTCGAAGCCTATCTGGCCGATCAGGAACATTTCGTTTCCCACGTGCATGTCGGCTCTGACCCGAACCACTATCTGCCGGTGAAAATGTCCACTCAGACCGCCTGGCAGAACCTCTTTGGTCTGAACCTGTTTATCCGCCCGCACGAGTACAACCCGAAGGGCAAGGAAGAGTGGCAGATTCTCAACGTGGCCGGCTTCGAGTGTGTGCCGGAGCGTGACGGCACCAACTCCGATGGCTGCGTGATCCTGAACTTTGCCAAGCGCAAGGTGCTGATTGCCGGCATGCGCTACGCCGGTGAGATGAAGAAGGCGATGTTCTCGGTGCAGAACTTCCTGCTGCCGGAGAAAGATGTACTGCCGATGCATTGCTCCGCCAATATCGGTGAGGACGGCTCTACCACGCTGTTCTTCGGTCTGTCCGGTACCGGCAAGACCACGCTGTCGGCGGACCCGACCCGTTACCTGATCGGCGACGACGAGCACGGCTGGGGCAAGGGCGTTGTCTTCAACCTCGAAGGCGGCTGCTACGCGAAGACGATCAACCTGAGCAAGAAGAACGAGCCGATCATCTGGGATGCGATCCGTTTTGGCGCCATCGTCGAGAACGTGCATCTGGATGAGAAGCGTCACGCCGACTACAACGATACCCACATGACCGAAAACGGTCGCTGTGCGTACCCGCTGGAGCATGTCGAGAAGCGTTCTGCGACCAACATGGGCGCCGAGCCGGATTCGATCGTGTTCCTGACCTGCGACCTGACCGGCGTACTGCCGCCGGTATCGATCCTGAGCAAGGAAGCGGCTGCGTACCACTTCCTGTCCGGTTACACCGCGCTGGTCGGCTCCACTGAAATGGGATCCGGTGGCGGTATCAAGTCCACCTTCTCCACCTGCTTCGGGGCGCCGTTCTTCCCGCGCCCGGCGCACGTCTACGCCGATCTGCTGATCAAGCGTATCGAAGAGTTCGGTTCCCGCGTCTATCTGGTCAACACCGGCTGGACCGGCGGTTCCTACGGTGTCGGTGAGCGCTTCAGCATTCCGACCACCCGCGCCATCATCAGTGCCATCCAGAGTGGGGCACTGAAAGACTGCGAAACCGAGCACCTGCCGGGCATCAACCTGTCAGTACCCAAGAGTGTTCCGGGTGTCGATGCAGAGCTGCTGAACCCGCGTGAAACCTGGGCCGACAAGGCGGCCTATGACGCCGCTGCCGCTGATCTGATCGGTCAGTTCGTCAACAACTTCAAGAAGTTCGACGGCGTCTCCGACGCGATCAAGGCAGCAGGCCCGCAGGGCTGATCTGATCGCCTGTCACGCTAACGAAAACGCCCCGTCACTGACGGGGCGTTTTGCGTTGGGGGAGCGGCTCAGCGCACGGTCAGGGTGTAGTTGATCGCGCGCAGGTAGCCGGCCTCGGTTTCCAGATCCGCATGTGTCAACGGATGGTTGCGCAGCCAGCCGGTCGGGAAGCGCAGCTCCAGCGATTTGCCCGACACGCGCAGGGCCGGCGCCGGCAGTCGCGCACTGCCGCGCGCGCGATGCAGGATGACGGCCAGACGCAGCAGCAGGCACAGGTGGCGGTAGGCGTTCTGTTCCTGTTTCGGCAGCTGGCGGTAGTCTTCCTTGGGAAACTTGCGGCGATGGCCGCGGACGAGGAATGCCAGCAGCTGTTGTTCGGTATTGGTGAAGCCGGGCAGGTCCGAGTGGCGCAGCAGGTAGGCGCTGTGCTTGTGAAACTGGGTGTGCGCGATGGTCAGTCCGATCTCGTGGGTGCGCGCGGCCCAGCTCAGCATATCGGCATGGCGTGCCTCTTCCAGCTGCCAGCTCTCGCTGACCTGATCGAGCAGCGCCAGCGCCGTGGTTTCCACGCGCTGGGCCTGGCCCTGATCCACGTGGTAGCGCCGAATCAGCCCCTTGATCGTGCGTTCGCGCACATCCTCATGGCGCAGGCGGCCGGCCATGTCGTACAGCAGCCCCTCGCGCAGGGCGCCATCGGAGTATTCCATCGATTCGATGCCGAGCAGATCGAAAATCGCGATCAGAATCGCGGTGCCTGATGGCAGGATGGCGCGCCGTTCCGGTTTGACGCCGTCGATGTCGATATGGTCGGCCCGGCCCGCGGCGATGATCTGCGCCTGCACGGCCAGCAGTCCCTCGCGCGTGATGCGCTCGCCGAGCCCGAGCGTGATACAGGCCTGACGCAGGGCCTTGATCGTACCGGAGGAGCCGATGCTGCTCTGCCAGCGCAGGCGACGGTAGTCGCGTCGGATCGCCAGCAGCTCACCGGCGGCAGCGGTACGCGCCTGTTCCATCCGGCGGGCGGTAATGAGGCCGTCGGCGAAGAAACGCTGGGTATAGCTGACACAGCCCATATGCAGGCTTTCGAGCTTCAGCGGTTCGAAACGGGAGCCGATAATGAACTCGGTGCTGCCGCCGCCGATGTCGACAACCAGGCGGCGATCGCCGTCGTCGGCCAGTGTGTGGGCAACGCCGAGATAGATCAGGCGGGCTTCCTCGCGTCCGGCAATCACTTCGATGCGGGTGCCCATGACCTGCTCGGCACGCTCGATGAATACGGCGCGGTTCTTGGCCTCGCGCAGCGCGTTGGTGCCGACGATGCGGATCGCGTTGCGCGGCAGCTCGGCCACGCGCTGGGCGAAACGGCGCAGGCAGTCCAGACCGCGGGCCTGAGCCTCCTCGCTCAACATCCCTTTGTCATCGAGCCCGGCGGCCAGTTGAACCTTC
Source organism: Marinobacterium sp. (assembly GCA_030602245.1). Classification (GTDB taxonomy): domain Bacteria; phylum Pseudomonadota; class Gammaproteobacteria; order Pseudomonadales; family Balneatricaceae; genus Marinobacterium_D. Next base: position 45,178 of record JAUWAC010000016.1, on the reverse strand, counting down.
TCCGACATCACATCGAGCGGTTTGAGTTCGCCATCGGCGACGCGGGCGACCACCATGTGAAAACTGTTGGAGCCCAGATCGATTGCGGCCAGCAGCGGTGTCTGGTGGGCGGGTGTGGACGGGGGCGTCGGTGCCGGATTGTTCATCCTGTCGATTCCATCGAGGTGCGCTCGGCACCGGGGTTAGGATCAGTTGCCAAGCGCCGAGAGTAGCAAAAGTCGGGCGATACTGCAGTCGCAAAACCGTGACAGGGCCGGGTTGTTCACATCACTTCGGTGCCGGTGGTATCATCAGGGGTCAGTTTTTTAAACGCACCAGGTGCACTGGAGAGCAGAGCCAATGAGTGAAAACATCGTAAGCGTCACCGATGCGACCTTCGAAGAAGAAGTGCTGAAAGCGGACGGCGCTGTACTGGTCGATTACTGGGCTGAGTGGTGTGGCCCCTGCAAGATGATCGCCCCCGTTCTTGAGGAGATCGCCAAGGACTACGCCGGTCGTCTGAAGGTGTGCAAGCTGAACATCGACGAGAACAACGAAACCCCGCCGAAATTCGGTATTCGTGGCATCCCGACGCTGATGCTGTTCAAGGGCGGCAACGTGGAAGCGACCAAGGTGGGTGCGCTGTCCAAATCTCAGCTGGCCGCTTTTGTCGACGCCAATCTCTGAGCGTCCTGCAGGTTGACGCGATGTGCCGGGTTCCGGCCATTGCGTTTTCTTGCAACCCGTGCTGGACAGCACTTCCCTTAGGCTTTATATTGCTTTTCACTTATCTGTCCGGCCTCAGTGTCCGCTGCAGGCATCGGCCTGAGCACTGAATTTTTCTTCCGACTAACCTTTCCGGTTTCCATCCTGATCTGTCAGCCCTGTGCGGCTGCTTCCAAAAAACTATGAATCTTACCGAACTCAAGACAAAAAGTGTTCCGGAACTTCTGGATATCGCCACCGAAATGGGTCTCGACAACATGGCCCGCTCCCGCAAACAGGACGTGATCTTCGCGATACTGAAGAAACACGCCAAGAGCGGCGAGGACATCTACGGCGACGGTGTACTCGAAATTCTGCAGGACGGCTTCGGTTTCCTCCGCTCCGCAGACTCTTCCTACCTCGCCGGTCCCGACGATATCTACGTTTCCCCCAGCCAGATCCGCCGCTTCAACCTTCGCACTGGCGACACCATCTCCGGTAAGATTCGACCACCCAAGGATGGCGAACGCTACTTTGCGCTGCTCAAGGTCAACGAGATCAACTATGACCGCCCCGAGAACGCAAAGAACAAGATTCTGTTTGAAAACCTGACGCCGCTGTTCGCGCAGAAACGCCTGCGCATGGAGCTCGGCAACGGCAGTACCGAAGATATTACCGCGCGTGTCATCGATCTGGTCTGCCCGATGGGCAAGGGCCAGCGGGCGCTGATCGTATCACCGCCGAAGGCCGGTAAAACGCTGATGCTGCAGAACATTGCCAACAGCATCACGCGCAACAACCCGGAGTGCTACCTGATCGTGCTGCTGATCGACGAACGCCCGGAAGAGGTGACCGACATGCAGCGCACCGTGCGCGGCGAAGTGGTGGCGTCCACCTTCGACGAGCCGCCGTCCCGCCACGTGCAGGTGGCCGAAATGGTGCTGGAGAAGGCCAAGCGCCTGACCGAACACAAGAAGGACGTGGTGATTCTGCTCGATTCCATCACCCGTCTGGCCCGCGCCTACAACACCGTGATCCCGTCTTCCGGCAAGGTACTGACCGGTGGTGTGGACGCCCACGCGCTGGAGCGTCCCAAGCGCTTCTTCGGTGCTGCGCGTAACATCGAAGAGGGCGGCAGCCTGACCATCATCGCCACGGCGCTGGTCGATACCGGCTCGAAGATGGACGAGGTGATCTTCGAGGAATTCAAGGGTACCGGTAACTCGGAAGTACATCTGGATCGCAAGATTGCCGAAAAACGTATCTTCCCGGCGATCAATATCCGGCGCTCGAGCACCCGTCGTGAAGACCTGCTGACCACCGAGGAAGAGCTGCAGCGGATGTGGATTCTGCGCAAGCTGCTGGATTCGATGGAAGATGCAGCGGCGACCGAGTTCGTGATCGACAAGCTGAAGGACTTCAAGACCAACGACGAGTTCTTCCAGTCGATGAAGCGCAAGTAATCGCGCCCGGCTGATCCGTTATCGCGCAAGGCGAGTAAGAGAAGTGCTGTTATGGGCTTCGCTGCTCGCCTTTTTTGTTGGCTGCAAGCGCGTGGTCGCTGAGACACGGGGCGTCAGTCGCTGCTGGTGGCGCGATCTGCCCGCCGGTGGTGGCAGCCTGCACGGCGACAAGCGCGCACCTGTCAGCCCGTTATGTGTAACCGGCAAAAGGCCAATTGCTGATGAGTAACCCCAAATACAAGGACCTGCGCGACTTCATCAAGATGCTCGAGGCGCGCGGCGAACTGAAGCGGATTCGGACCGAGGTCGATCCCTATCTCGAGATGACCGAGATCAGCGATCGCACGCTGCGTGCCGGTGGCCCCGCCCTGCTGTTCGAGAACCCCAAAGGGTACGACTATCCGGTGCTGACCAACCTGTTCGGTACTCCGGAGCGCGTGGCGCTGGGCATGGGGGAAGAATCGGTCACGGCGCTGCGCGAGGTGGGCAAGCTGCTGGCGCAACTGAAGGAGCCGGAGCCGCCAAAGGGGATGAAAGACGCCTGGGAGAAACTGCCGATCTTCAAGCAGGTGCTCAACATGGGGCCGAAGGTGGTCAGGAACGCGCCCTGCCAGCATACCCTGATCGAAGGCGACGCCGTCGACCTGTACAAACTGCCGATCCAGACCTGCTGGCCGGGCGATGCAGGCCCCTTGGTGACCTGGCCGCTGGTGGTCACGCGTGGGCCGGACAAGCCGCGCCAGAATCTGGGTATCTACCGGCAGCAGCTGATCGGTCGCAACAAGCTGATTATGCGCTGGTTGTCGCACCGCGGGGGCGCGCTGGATTTTCGCGAATGGACGCTCAAACACCCCGGCGAGCGGTTCCCGGTAGCGGTGGCGCTCGGTGCCGATCCGGCTACGATTCTGGGGGCGGTGACGCCGGTACCGGATACGCTGTCCGAGTATGCGTTCGCCGGTCTGCTGCGCGGTGGCAAGACCGAGGTGGTGAAGTGCCTCGGCAACGATCTGCAGGTGCCGGCCAGTGCCGAGATCATTCTCGAGGGGTACATCGATCCGGACGAGATGGCCGATGAGGGGCCGTTCGGCGATCACACCGGCTACTACAACGAGGTGGATCGCTTCCCGGTGTTTACCGTCGAACGGATCACGCAGCGCGAGGTGCCGATCTATCACAGCACTTACACCGGTCGTCCGCCCGATGAACCGGCGGTGCTCGGTGTCGCGCTGAACGAAGTGTTCGTGCCGATCCTGCAGAAGCAGTTTCCCGAGATCGTCGATTTCTATCTGCCGCCGGAGGGGTGTTCCTACCGCATGGCGGTGGTGACGATGAAGAAGCAGTATCCCGGTCATGCCAAGCGGGTCATGATGGGGGTCTGGTCGTTCCTGCGTCAGTTCATGTACACCAAGTTTGTCATTGTCTGCGATGACGACGTCAACGCACGTGACTGGAAGGATGTGATCTGGGCGATCACCACACGGATGGACCCGAAACGGGATACGGTGATGATCGACAATACCCCGATCGATTACCTCGACTTTGCCTCGCCGGTATCGGGCCTCGGCTCCAAGATGGGCATGGACGCGACCAACAAATGGCCGGGCGAGACCGATCGCGAGTGGGGTGAACCGATCCGCATGGATGAGGCGGTCAAGGCCCGCGTCGACGCGCTCTGGGACGAGCTGGCAATTTTCGACCGTGATTGAGACAGGCCGCGCGCCATCGCGCGCCCGCTGGACGGTTTGGTTACCGGAGCAGGGGCTGCGTGTGCAGGTGGATCCGGCGCTGACGCTGCTGGAGGCGTTGCATCAGGCCGGTCTGCCGCTGCGGCATGCGTGTCGCAATGGTGTCTGCGAGATCTGTACCGCGCACCTGCTCAGCGGTCGGGTCGAGCAACGTTATCCACAGGGGATGATCGAGGGGCGGGCGCAGGATGCGCCCGCTGTTCTGCTGTGTACCGCGAAAGCGGCGGGAGATCTGGTGCTGACGCTGGCCCCCTGGGCGTGCAAGCACGACTGAGCCGGGCTCAGTGTGATTTCTTGGTCAGCTTGTCCAGCATGCCCATGGCGAATGCTGACACGACGAAGGTCAGGTGAATGATGACGTACCAGAGCAGTTTGTCGTTATCCACATTGCCGGCGTTCATGAAAATCTTCAGCAGGTGAATCGACGAGATCGCAACGATCGACGCCGCCACCTTGTTCTTCAGGCTGTTGGTATCGAGCGTGCCCAGCCAGCTGAGTTTCTCCGATCCCTCCTCGAGCTCGATGCGCGAGACGAAGTTCTCGTAGCCGGAGAACATCACCATCACCAGCAACCCACCCACCAGCGCGATATCGATCAGCGACAGCACGACCAGAATCATGTCGGCTTCGGCGATCTCGGTGACGTGTGGCAGCAGGTGAAACAGCTCCTGGAAAAACTTGATGCCCAGCGCGATCAGCGCGAGGCTCAGTCCCAGATAGATCGGTGCCAGGATCCAGCGTGACAGGTACATCAGTCGCTCAAATTGGCGTTCCAGCATGGTGTTCTCGGTCTCTCCAGACAGTATGAACAGTGATAGTGAGAAAGTGGACGATCAGTCGGTATCGACACTGCGCCGCTCGCGAGGTTCCGGCAGCGGCAGTCGGGGCAGGTTGCCGTGGACCAGATCAAAGCCGCGTGCCGACACTTCGGCGGCCCGTTCAGACTCGCCGAGATGGCTCAGCAGTCGGCTCAGCTCGGCATAGGCCTGAGCACTGGGCTGTAGCTCGAGGCTGCGCTCGAAGTGCTTGATCGCCGCACCCCAGTGCTGGTTGCGCATCGACAGACGGCCAAGGGTCAGCTCCAGTGCCGGGCTGTCGTCATGCTTCTTGAGCCAGCCCTTGGCCACTTCGAGCTGTTTGTGCGGTTCGCCGCCATCGAGACGGCCGTACAGCTCGACGAGGTAATCATCCCAGCCTTTCCTGAGCTGCTCGCGCAGGATTTTCTCGGCGTCTTCGGGGCTGCCGGCCTGTACCATCAGTTCGATATATTCCTCGATCAGCTTCTGATCGTGGGTGCAGTTGGCGGGCAGGGACTGCCAGGTGTGAGCCACCGCCTGCAGCCGTGTCTTGCTGTCCGCCTCGGCCGGTTGGCTGCTCAGGCTCTGTTGCAGCAGGTGATGGGCGATCCGCGTTTCCAGTTCGCGGATCTGTTCACCGGGCAGCACCTGATGCCGTTTCAGATCGGGCAGCAGCTGGTTGAGGCCGGCCCAGTCATTCAGGCGCAGATAGCTTTCCTTGAGCAGCTTGAGTACATAGCTGTGCTTCGGGGCGAGCCGCTTCAGGTGCAGCAGCGTGGCCAGTGCGGGTTCGTTCTGACCGCGCGCCAGCTGGATCTGTGCCTGCACGATACCGATCGCAACCTCTGCTCTGGGCGTGGCTTCGCGTGCTTTCTGCAGCAGCTGGTCGGCATCGTTGGCGTTGCCCTGTTCATGGGCCGCCTTGGCTGCTGCCAGATAGTTGATCAGCGGCTGTTCGCTGCGTTCGGCCGCCTGCGTCAGCTGGCGCTGCGCTTTCCACCAGTTGCCTTCCGACAGCGCCATCAGCCCCTTGAGGGTTTTGTTCTGGGCGATGCGATGGTTGCGCCGGCTGCGCCAGTCACGCATGCGGCGAGCCGGTACGCGGGCGCGGCTGATCAGATTGAACAGCGTATGCAGGATCGCAAAGGCGACGATCGCCATCAGCAGCAGCACCCAAAGGCTGGTTTCGATCGTGGTCTGTTTGTAGGCCAGCAGGACGTAGCCCGGGTCCTGCACCATCAGCTGGCCGAGCCAGGCGCCGGCCAGCAGCAGAATCAGCAGTATGATGAAAAAGCGTTTCATTGCCCGGCCTCCTGTTTCAGCCGGGTCATTTCACGCAGATAATCCTGCAGCGCTTTCAGCGAGCCGGAGATATCGGGCAGTGTCGGTGATACCTCGGTATCGGCCAGCTCGCCGATGCCGCGCAGCAGCGCCTGGGTGGTGGCATCCCTGGCGTCGAAGTAGGTGCTGATCCACTGCTCGGCCTTCTCCAGCGCGGCATCAAACGCCTGCTGCTTGCGCTGCAGCAGTGCCAGCTGGGCCTGTTCCAGCATCAGGTGCAGGTTCTGCTGCAGGTAATAGGTCTGTTCCGGCGACAGCAGCGGCTCCACCGGCTCGTCGCGATGCTGGATCACAACCAGCTTCTCGAACTTCTCCAGCGCGCGGTTCCATGCCGCCTGCGCGCCGGCCGTCCAGGTTTCCTCGACCGCTTCCGGGGTGATCTCTTCGAGCATCGATGGCAGCTGGCGTTTGTCGGTGACCGGGGTGACCCGCAGCGCATCGACCTGTTTGTTCAGTGCTGCCAGTTTCAGGTAGACCCCTTCGATATCCAGCGCCGGCACGGCTTCCAGCGCGGCGATATCCTCCGCCAGCGCCTGACGCACGTCATACAAGGACACGTCGTCCACTTCATGCAGGATCTCGTCGGTCGCCTTGAGCAGGGTCAGTGCGCCGGAGGCGGTCTGTTCCATCAGGATGCGCTGATTGGCCAGCCGCAGCAGGTATTCCGCTTCCGCCAGCAGCCAGTTGCTGCGTGAGGTTTCGCGGCGCGCGTTGACCTGCTTGATGGCATCGGTCAGGCGCTGCTGCAACTGCTGTACGTTCTGCTGTTCGGTCTGTGCCTGTGATTGCAGTGCGCTCAGCTGCGAGCTGACGCTGCCAAGCTCCTGATCGACGCGGCGGGTGACAGCGCTCAGTTCCGCGTTCACCCTGTCGTTGACGTCGCTGTCGAGGCTGGCGGTACGCTGCTGCAGTTGCCAACCCTGCCAGTAGAGCCAGCCGACAGCGACCAGTGCGATCAGTGCCAGCAGCAGTGCGAGCTTGCCGGGCCAGCCGGCTGGCGCTTTCTGTGACGTGGCGGGCGTCGCCGGTGGGGGCGTGTTGCCGCCGGAGGACGCGGTTGATTTGGCGCTGCTGTCGGTTTTTGTGGGGCTGCCGGTTGCTGTCGTTGCCGGGCCGTTTGCGGGTGTGCTCGGCGCTGCCGGCTGCTCAGAGGCCGCCGTGTCGTCGCTCGTGGCACTCTTCGCGGTGACGGTGACTTCGTGCTGGTCGCCGGATTGAGTGGGCGCTTCCTGAGCCTCGGGTGCGGAGGCGGCGTTGTCGGGCTTGCGGGTCTCGTTCATGCCTTCGGTTCCAGTCAGTCGGCAGGTCCTATCGCGCGGATCATGGACGCATCATCGGGTCCGTCCGCTGTCCTGATTCGGTTGAAGCCCCGTGCACGGGCGAGTTCCGCCACCCGCTGGCTGGGGACTACGATCGCGGTGTCAAGCAGAGCCGGTGCATCACCCGCCAGTTGAAGCAGGTTTTCCAGAGCCATGCCGCTGGTTATCAGAATAACGGATAAGCGCGGGTTAAAAATAGTACTTTGGACAACCTCTGCCGAGTAGTGCGGGCAGCGGCGCCGGTACAGATCAGCGTAGTCTACGCTGGCGCCTCGGGCCCGAAGTGTGTCGGCCAGCAGCTCGCGACCGCCTTCACCCCGCAGGATCAGAAAGCGCTGTCCGTCCACCTGTTGCAGCGCAGTATCAGCCAGCAGCGCCTCTGAATCGTAGCCGCCGGCCACGTGCCGGGCGGGGATCCCGGCCTGCTCCAGCGTGGCGGCCGTGGCCGCCCCGATCGCCAGCCACTGTACCCCTACCGGCAGCTGTGGCCAGTACTGGTCGATCCAGTCGGCGCCGATGCGGGCGGCGTTGGGGCTGATGAAAATGACACCGGCGTACAGATCCAGATCGAGGATACGCGACTTGATCGCCTGACAGGCGGCCGCGTCGGTGTCATCGATGGGGGCGATCTCGAGCAGTGGCAGCAGGACCGGTTCGGCGCCGAGCGCTTCAAGCCGACGCAGCTGCCCGGCGGCCTGATGCGCCGGTCGGGTGACCAGGACCTGCCGGCCTTCGAGCGCATGCTCAGCCACGCTCGGCATAGACCTCTTTCAGGATCGCATCGGCGCCGGCCGCCAGCAGGCGCTCCGCCAGCGTGATACCGAGCTGCTCGGCGTCAGCGGCCGGCCCGCGGATCTCGTCGCGCAGCACCAGACTGCCGTCCGGACGACCGACGAGGCCGCGCAGCCAGACTTCGGAACGGTCGTCATTGAGCGTGGCATAGCAGCCGATCGGCACCTGACAGCCGCCTTCGAGGCGGCGGTTCATGGCGCGCTCGGCGAGGACGCGGATCGCGGTGTCCTGGTGATGCAGCGGCATGATCAGATCGATCAGCTCCTGATCGTCGAGGCGGCACTCGATACCGACCGCGCCCTGACCGCCCGCCGGCAGGCTCTCTTCCGGCGGCATCTCGTGGCGAATGCGCTCGGTCAGCTCGAGTCGCACCAGCCCGGCGGTGGCGAGGATGATGGCGTCGTAGTCTCCGGCATCGAGCTTGGCCAGACGGGTCTGCACGTTGCCGCGCAGGAAGTTGACCTGCAGATCCGGGCGGCGCTCGCGGATCTGCACTTCACGGCGCAGTGACGAGGTCCCGACCACGGCGCCCTCAGGCAGCTCATCGAGACTGCTGTAACGGTTGCTGACGAATGCATCGGTGGGTTTTTCACGCGGGCAGATGACCGCCAGGCCAAGCCCCTGCGGAAACTCCATCGGCACGTCTTTCATCGAGTGCACGGCGATATCCGCTTCGTTGTCGAGCAGCGCGTTTTCCAGCTCCTTGACGAACAGTCCCTTGCCGCCGATCTTGGCCAGCGGCGTATCGAGGATCTTGTCGCCCTTGGACTGGATCTTGATCAGCTCCACCTGAATGCCCGGGTGGTGCCGCTCCAGCTCGGCCTTGACGTATTCCGCCTGCCAGAGGGCCAGCAGGCTGCGACGGGTCGCGATGCGGATGGTTCTGCTCATGAAACGTGGAATCCTGTGTCCGGAGGCGCAAGCCTCAACCTGAAAAATCACTGGCCGAGAGTGTACCAGAAGCGGGCCGCGCTAGCTCTGCGCCGGCACCCGTATCACCTGTTCGAGCTGGTGGGCGGCCTCGCGCAGCTGGGGCTCGAACGCCAGCAGATCATTGAGCGAGCAGCGGATCACCGGGGCATGCGTAAACAGACAGGCGATCAGCCGTCCCTGCGCATCGGTCACCGGGACGGCACAGGCCACCATGCCGTCGATGAACTCCTCGTTATCCACTGCGATGCCGTGCTCGGCGACATGATCGAGCTCATCCAGCAGCTCGGCGGGGTCGGTCAGCGTGTTGCGCGACAGCTGCTGCAGCGGCAGCCGCTCGATCATCAGCTTGCGCTGGGCCGGCGGCAGATTGGCCAGATAGAGCTTGCCGCTGGCGGTGCACCAGGTGGGTGTGTGGCTGCCGATCGGCAGGTTGATCTGCAGCGGCCAGTTGGTCTGGACCCGGTCGAAGTAGAGCATCTCGGTGCCGTCCGGGATCGCCAGACCGCAGGTTTCGCCGATCTGCTGCGACAGGTCTTCCAGGATCGCACGGCGCTGGGCCTTGTAGCGGCCGGCATAGATGATCCCCAGCGCGGCCTGATGCAGGCGGGCGCCCGGAATCACGAAGCCGCGCATGTTGGTCTGCAGAAACCCTTCCTTTTCCAGCATCTGTACCAGGCGGTGTCCCGTGGCCTTGGGGATATCCAGCTGCTTGGCCAGCTCGGTCGGCGTCATCGGTTTGCTGCTGTTGGCGACCGCCTCGATGATTTCCAGCACGCGCAGAATCGAGGAGCCTTTCTCCCGGCGGGTAGTGGTCATGGGCTGTTCACATCGTTGAGGTGTTGGTGTTATCCGTCCAGTATACCGTGCCCGGTCGCGCGTCGGTATTTGCACCGTGCCGGCGCGGATGGGGGGAAGCGTGCTTCCCTGCACGCGCGGGATACTGTTCGTCCTGACCATATCGCGCTCCTGTGCCTCCCTGCACCCGCGCGATACCGTTCGTCCTGAACATATCGCGCTCCTGTGCCTCCCTGCATCCGCGCGATACCGTTCGTCCTGAACATAAAAAGCCGCCCGGAGCGGGCGGCAAGGTCAGCGTGCTCCAGGGGTGAACGCTTACTTCATCGTCGGCATCGAGAATTCGGCGCCGGCACGGATGCCGGTGGGCCAGCGGCGGGTGACGGTCTTCATGCGGGTGAAGAAACGTACGCCGTCGGAGCCGTGCATGTTGAGCGGGCCGAAGATCGAGCGCTTCCAGCCGCCGAAACAGTGGAACGCCATCGGTACCGGGATCGGCACGTTGATACCGACCATGCCGGCCTGCACGTTCTCCTCGAACTGACGGGCGGTGTCACCGTCACGGGTGAACAGGGCGGTGCCGTTGCCGTATTCGTGATCGTTGATCAGCTGCAGCGCCGCGTCGAAGCTGTCGACGCGCACGACCACCAGCACCGGGCCGAAAATCTCTTCCTGATAGATGCGCATGTCGGTGGTGACGTGATCGAACAGGGTCGGACCGACAAAGAAGCCGTTTTCATGGCCCGCAACCTTGAACTCCCGGCCGTCGCAAACCAGCGTGGCGCCCTGTTCGACGCCGCTGTCGATGTAGGAGAAGATCTTCTGCTGGTGTTCGCGGCTGACCACCGGCCCCATGTGCGGCTCGGGATCTGTGCCCAGACCCGGGCCGACGCGCATCTGACCGATCTCGCTTTTCATCATTTCGACCAGGTTGTCGGCCACTTCGTCACCGACGCAGACCGCCACCGAAATCGCCATGCAGCGCTCGCCGGCTGAGCCGTATGCCGCCCCCATCAGCGAATTGACCACTTGCTGCGGGTCCGCATCGGGCATGATGACCATATGGTTCTTGGCGCCGCCGAGTGCCTGGCAGCGCTTGCCGTTGGCCGACGCGGTGGCGTAGATGTATTCGGCGATCGGCGTTGAGCCGACAAAGCTGACCGCCTGTACGCGCGCATCGGTGAGCAGCACATCGACCGCTTCCTTGTCGCCGTTGACGAGGTTGAAAACCCCCGCCGGCAGGCCGGCTTCGGCCAGCAGTTCGGCGATGAACAGCGTCGCGCTCGGGTCCTTCTCGGACGGCTTCATAACGAAGGTGTTGCCGCAGGCGATCGCCACCGGAAACATCCACATGGGAACCATGGCCGGGAAGTTGAACGGGGAGATGCCGGCGCAGACGCCCAGCGGCTGCATCAGGGAGTCGGAATCGATGTTACGACCGACGTTGAGTGAGTGTTCACCCTTTTGCAGGTGCGGGATGCCGCAGGCAAATTCGACCACTTCCATGCCGCGGGTGATCTCACCCTGAGCGTCAGAAAATACCTTGCCGTGCTCGAGCGTGATCAGCTCGGCCAGTCGGTCGCGGTTCTGTTCCAGCAGTTCCTTGAACTTGAACATGACGCGGGCGCGCACGACGGACGGTGTTTTCGACCATTCCGGAAACGCGGCCGCCGCTGCGGCGATGGCGGCGCGGGTTTCGTCGGCGCTGGACAGGGTGACGCTGCCGCTCTGTTCACCGGTGGCCGGGTTGTAGACCGGCGCCGTGCGACCGGAGGTGCTCGGGGTGCGGGTGTTGTTGATGAAGTTGGTTACGTTGGTCATGTGAGAGTGCTCCAGATCGGAATTATTCTTGGTTCCAGACGGCTGCATACAGCTCGATCAGTTCATCAAGGGTGGGGACACGGGGGTTGTTGCCGGGCGAGCCTGAGGCCAGTGCCTGTTCGGCCATGGTCGCGCGCAGCTCGAAGTAACGGCTCTGCTCGATACCGAACTCGGCCGGGCTGGGTACCTGCAGCTCGCGGTTGAGCGCGCGCAGCTCGGCCACCAGCCTGGCATTGGCGGTGGCGGTATCGTCGCTCTGCGATGCTGCGCCGATGGCGCGGGCGCAATCGGCATAACGCTCGGGTGCGCTCTGCAGCGAGAACTCGGTGACCGTGGGCAGCAGCATGGCGTTGGACAGACCGTGCGGGACATGGAAGAAGGCGCCGATGGGACGGCTCATGCCATGAACGAGGGCGACGGACGCGGCGGAAAAGGCGACGCCGGCCAGTGTCGAGCCGAGCATCATCGCCTCGCGCGCGTCGCGATCATCGGCGCAATGGTAGGCACGGCGCAGATTGGGGCCGATCAGGCGCATGGCGGCCAGCGCCTGGCTATCGCTGTACGGGTTTGCCTTGGCGCTGACATAGGCTTCGATGGCGTGGGTCAGCGCATCGATCCCGGTGTCGGCGGTGACACGCGGCGGCACCGACAGGGTCAGCTCATAATCCACCAGTGCGGCGACCGGCATGAACCCCTGACCGACGCAGAGCATTTTTTCGTCCTTGTCGGCGTCGGTGATGATGGTGAAACGGGTCACTTCGGAGCCGGTGCCGGCGGTGGTCGGAATCGCGATGATCGGCAGCCCCTGTTCGCAGACGTCGCGCGGGAACTTGTAGTCGCGCATCTGGCCACCGAACGTGCCCAGAATCGAGATCGCCTTGGCCGAGTCGATCGGGCTGCCGCCGCCGAGCGCAATGATGGCGTCGTAGCGGCCCGCCCGTACCTTATCCACACCGGCGATGATCGACGCCTCGGTGGGTTCCGGCAGGGTATCGGCAAACAGGTCGCTGGCCATGCCGGCCGCGGACAGCGCGGCCTGCAGCCGGTCCACATAGCCCAGCTGCACCATCATGCGGTCGGTGACGATCAGCGGATGGCTGCACCCCAGTGCCGCGAGGATCTCCGGGGCCTTGGCGCTGGCGCCGGCACCCACCTCCATGAGACGAGGCAGAATGATTCGGTTACTCATAGTTGTTCTCCGACATGTTCAGTTGGCGTAAGCCATGGAGGGCAGCCAGGTCACGATCTGGTGCCAGTAGAAAACGATCGCCAGCCCGACCAGTTGCAGCGCAATAAAGGGCAGCACGCCACGGTAGATGGTGCCGACGGTGATCCCGTCCGGCGCGACGCCCTTCATATAGAAGAGGGCGAAGCCCACCGGCGGGGTCAGGAACGAGGTCTGCAGGCAGACCGCAAACAGGATGGTGAACCAGACCAGATCGAAGCCGAGGCCGGCGACGACCGGGGCGACCAGCGGCAGAATGATCAGCGTCAGCTCGATCCAGTCGAGGAAAAAACCGAGCACGAAGGTCACCAGCAGAATGCAGATCACGATGCCGGTCGGGCTGAACGGCAGCCCGGTCAGGGCTTCCTCGATCAGTTCGTCACCGCCGAGACCGCGCAGGACCAGCGAGAACGCGGTGGCGCCGAGCAGCAGAGCGAAAATGAAGGCGGTGGTCTTGGTGGTTTCGCGGCAGACCTCGTACAACACGTTCAGGTTGACGCGCTTTTTCAGCACCGCCAGCAGCGTGGCCCCGGCGGCACCGACGCCTGAGGCTTCGGTCGGGGTGGCGATACCGGCAAAGATCGAGCCGAGCACGGCCAGGATCAGACCGGCGGCCGGCAGCACGGTCAGAAACACGCGCGCGATCAGCATCGGAGTGACTGGCTCGGCATTGTCCGGCGCCGGTGCTGCATGCGGGCGCAGCAAGCCGACCGCAAAGATATAGCCGATATAGAGCGCGGCCAGCAGCAGGCCCGGGAACAGTGCGCCGAGGAACAGATCACCGACCGGCACGCCGAGCCGGTCGCCCATCATCACCAGCATGATGCTCGGCGGAATCAGAATCCCCAGCGTGCCGGTGGAGCAGACGGTGCCGCAGGCCAGCTCATGGCTGTAGCCCTGGCGCATCATCATCGGGATGCCGAGCAGTGCCAGCAGCACGACCGAGGCACCGATGATGCCGGTGGAGGCGGCCAGCAGCAGGCCGACAAAAGTCACCGTGATGGCCAGTCCGCCGCGGACACGCCCGAACAGGCGCACCAGATTCGACATCAGATCTTCGGCGATGCCGGAGCGGTCCAGCATCAGGCCCATGAAAACGAACATCGGCAGGGCGACCAGCACCCAGTTGGTCATCACGTTCCAGATCCGCGGCACGACGATGGAGACATAGTCCCAGTCGATACCGATCCATGCGTCCCAGATCTGATCGGCCATCATCGACAGCACGGCGAAGATCAGTGCCACGCCCCCCAGCACCCAGGCGACCGGAAAGCCGGTAAACAGCAGCAGGATGAAGCTGGAGAACATGGTGATGGCGAGAATCTCATTGATTTCCATGGCAGCTCTCCTCGGTGTCGTTGCTCAGCGCGTTGGGAAAGCCGAACAGCAGCGCACAGATTCGGCTCAGGCGCGACAGCATCGCGATCAGCAGCAGGGCAAAACCGATCACCAGAAACGCCTTGATCGCCCAGCGATAGGGCAGGCCGCCCGGGGCCATGGACACTTCGTTCATCGCGAACGAGTACTCGACGAACGGAATGGCGTACCAGAGCACGGCGCCGGCGAACGGCAGCAACAGCAGGAGAATGCCGAGCAGCTCGATCACGGCCTGTGCCTTCAGCCCCAGCCGTTCGTGCAGCAGGTCGACGCGGACGTGATCATCGAGCACGTAGCAGAACGACAGTCCGACCAGCCAGCCGATGGCGTAGAGGTGCCACTGCAGCTCTTCGAGCTCGATATGCCCCTCACCGAGGGCGTAACGCAGCACCACGTTGACCAGAATCACCAGCATCAGCGCCATCCAGCTCCAGTGAGCAGCGGACGCGACCCGGTGGATGAAGCGATCGAATGCACGCGAAACCCCGGTATGGGGCAGCTCCGTGTGGTGGATGAACTGCTCCATATCGACACTACCGGCGTGCGGGACCTGCACCTCGGCCCCATCGGCCGAGGCCCGTGTTGTCATCTGATTCATACCAGAACTCCGAATGCCCCCGGTCGGGGGCGAGGCGGGTGGCCGTGGCCACCCTGCGGATTAACGGGGCGACGTGAGGGTCAGAGTGAGCCCAGCTTCTTCCACTGGTCGTAGCCGGCGCGGAAGTTCTGCATCGACTCGTAGACCTCCTTGAACATCGGATCAGCGCTGGAGGCTTCCTGCATCACCTCGTTGGTCGCGTTCTGCAGTGCGTCCATCAGCTCGGGGCTGAGGCGGTGCGGGGTGACCCCTTTGCTGTCAAAGGTGGCGAGCTTGGCCCCCTGCAGCGACTCGCTGTACGCCAGCCCGCGGAAGGTGGCCGCGGTGCAGGCGGTTTCGATCAGCGACTGCTTGGACTTGCTCAGGCCGTTCCAGACATCGGTGTTGACGACCAGATGACTGGCGGTAAACGGCTGGTGCCAGCCGGGGAAGTAGTTGTGTTTGGCAACCTTGTCGAAGCCGAGCATCTCGTCGATGGCCGGTGTGGCGAACTCGGTGGCGTCGATGGCGCCCTTCTCCAGTGCCGGGAAAATCTCACCCCCGGGGATGACCGTGACCGATGCACCGAGTTTCTGCAGCACCTTGCCGCCGATGCCGGCGAAGCGGATCTTCAGCCCCTGCAGGTCTTCCGGCTTGTTGATTTCGTTACGGAACCAGCCGGCGGTTTCGGCACCGGTGATAGAGCAGAGAATCGGATGGATGTTGTGCGGCGCGTACAGTTTTTCGGCCAGCTGCTGACCGCCGCCCTCATACCACCAGGCACTGTATCCCAGCGGATCCATGCCGAAGGGCACCGCGGCGAACAGCGCGGCTGCCGGCATCTTGCCCTGGTCGTAGCCGAACCAGGCATACCCGGCCGGAATCTGCTTGTTCTTGACCGCTTCGGTGATGCCGAAGGAGGGCACGATCTTGCCCGGCTCATACACCTTGATCTGAGCTTCGCCGCCGCTGGCTTCCTTCAGCGACTCCTCAACCAGTCGGATCGGGTTGCCCAGTCCCGGCCAGGCGGTGTTGAACACGGCCTGCACTTTCCAGCGCACGGTGTCGTCGGCGGCCTGGGCGGCGGTGGTGAGGTTGGCGGCCAGCACGGCGCCGGCGAGAACGGACAGGGAGGTCTTGGTGAGAGAGCGTGTCGTACGGTTCATACTGAGTCCTTTTTCTTATTTTGGTACTGAAAGTCTCAATATAAATAGGCGTGGAGGAGTGGGTTGTCAAACATTATTGAGACAAAAAGTCTCAAAATAATACTTTGGTAGGGTGTCTGAAGCGGCTTGGCGGCGTCTGTGCAGCGGTTGTGCATGGAAGGTGGCAGAGCTGAGAAACCGGATAAAAAGGGCTGTATAATCCCGGCATCACAAGTCAAAGGCCGCCGCTGGCGGTCGAATCAGCGCCAGTGAGGTAGCAGGTATTATGAGCAACGAGACCAATCAGCAGTGGGGTGGCCGTTTCAGTGAACCGACCGATGCGTTCGTGGCACGTTTCACCGCATCGGTCGACTTCGACCGCCGACTCTACAAGCAGGATATTCAGGGCTCGATCGCACATGCTCGCATGCTGGAAAAGGTCGGCGTGCTGACCGAGAAAGAGCGCGACGACATCATCCGTGGTCTGGGTGAAATCCGCATTGAAATCGAGCGCGGTGAATTCGAGTGGTCGGTCGAGCTGGAAGATGTGCACATGAACATCGAGGCGGCGCTGACGAAAAAGATCGGTATCACCGGCAAGAAGCTGCATACCGGGCGCTCACGCAACGATCAGGTAGCCACCGATATCCGCCTGTACATGCGTGATGAGATTGATCTGGTGCTGAGCGAAATCAGCCGCCTGCAGCACGGACTGCTGGAGCTGGCCGAGCGTGAAGCCGATACCATCATGCCGGGCTTCACCCACCTGCAGACCGCGCAGCCGGTGACGTTCGGCCACCACCTGATGGCCTGGTTCGAGATGCTCTCGCGCGACTACGAGCGCTTCGCCGACTGCCGCAAGCGCGTCAATGTGATGCCGCTGGGAGCGGCCGCGCTGGCCGGCACCACCTACCCGATCGATCGCGCCTACACCGCGGAACTGCTGCAGTTCGACACGCCTGCCGGCAATTCGCTGGATGCGGTATCGGATCGTGATTTCGCGATCGAATTCTGTGCTGCCGCCAGCGTGCTGCTGATGCACATGACGCGGATGTCCGAAGAGCTGGTACTGTGGACCTCGGCGCAGTTCAACTTCATCAATCTGCCGGACCGTTTCTGCACCGGTTCGTCGATCATGCCGCAGAAGAAGAACCCGGATGTGCCGGAGCTGGTGCGCGGCAAGAGCGGGCGTGTGTATGGCCACCTGATGTCGCTGCTGACGCTGATGAAGTCTCAGCCGCTGGCCTACAACAAGGATAATCAGGAGGACAAGGAGCCCCTGTTTGACGCCGTCGATACCGTCAAGGGTTGCCTGCGTGCGTTTGCCGACATGGTGCCGGCGATTGAAGCGCGCAAGGACGACATGCGTGAGGCGGCACGGCGTGGCTTCTCCACGGCGACCGATCTGGCCGACTATCTGGTCCGTAAGGGCGTTCCGTTCCGCGATGCGCACGAGATCGTCGGCCAGTCGGTGGCCTACGGTATCAAGAGCGGCAAGGATCTGTCCGAGATGACGCTGGAGGAGCTGCAGCAGTTCTCCGACACCATCGCGGACGATGTCTTCGACGTTTTGACACTGGAAGGTTCCGTCGCGGCACGCAACCATATTGGCGGTACGGCACCGGATCAGGTGCGGGCGGCGGTGGATCGCGGCCGCGAGCTGCTGGCCAGCCGCGGCGACTGACCCCCGCCCGCTGCCCGTCGACAACAATAACAACAGGCGCCCGCCCGAGGCGCCGGGGGAGCAGGGATGGATGCGCGACTCAGGGTTCTGTTTGCCGGCATACTGAGCCTGATTGTCACCGTCGGCGTGGCGCGGTTCGCGTACACGCCGCTGCTGCCGGTGATGCTGAGTCAGACCGCGCTGGATACCGCCGGCGGCGGCTGGCTCGCGAGCTTCAACTACATCGGCTATCTCGGCGGGGCCCTGGCGGCCGCCGCGATCAGTGATCTGCGGCTGAAAGACCGGCTGTATCGACTCTGTCTGGTGCTGGCCGTGCTGACCACGCTGGCGATGGCACTGACCGAGCATTACCTGCTCTGGTCGCTGCTGCGGCTGGTAGCCGGTTTCAGTGCCGCCGGCGGGCTGCTGTTGGCCAGTGCGCTGATTCTGAACTGGCTGATCCGTCACCAGCACCGCTCGGAGCTGGGCATTCACTTCATCGGCATGGGCGCGGGGATCGCGCTCTGTTCTCTGATCGTCGAGCTGTTCGCCGCCAGCGGGCTGGACTGGCGCGGCCAGTGGCTGGGCTTTGCACTGTTCGCGGCACTGCTGGCAATACCCGCCTGGCGCTGGATGCCCGCGCCCGATACCGGCGGTAAAACCACGTCCGGCCAGTCGCTGGTGGACCAACCGCCCGGGCGTCTGTTTCACCGACTGCTGCTGGTGGCCTATTTTTGTGCCGGCTGGGGCTATGTCATCAGCGCCACCTTCATTGTCGATATCGTGCAGCGTCAACCCGGGCTGGCGGGTGCCGGCAACTGGGTGTTTCTGGCGCTGGGCGTGGCCGCGGCACCGGCGGTGATCCTGTGGGATCGGCTGGCGCGACGAACCGGTTATGTGCCGGCACTGTTTCTCGCTTACGTGCTGCAGCTGTTCGGCATTCTGCTGCCGGCGCTGTGGCCGACGCTGAGCGGCGCACTGCTGGGCGCAGTGCTGTTTGGCGGCACCTTCATCGGCTGCGTCGGACTGGTGCTGACGATGGCCGGGCGTTTCTATCCGACCAAGCCGGCGCGTCTGATGGGACGGATGACACTGGCCTATGGGCTGGCGCAGATTCTGGCACCGGCCATCACCGGTGTGCTGGCGGAGCGTCTGGGCAGTTATGATCTGGGGTTGTACATTGCGGCTACGATGGTGGCGGTCGGTGCGGGGCTGATGACGCTGCTGTGGCGGCTCGAGGGCAGTGAGCCGGCGCTGGCGCGCGGCACCGGCTGATGGCATGCAGCCCGACCGCCGGCCGGGCTGACAGGGTCAGTTCAGCGTGATGTCGACCATCAGGTCGGAGGCGATCGCTTCCAGCGTGTCCTGCAGCTCGTCCAGATCCACCGGGGTGGGGACCAGAATCTCGGCGTGTGCCTTGAACAGCTGCTCGCCGGACATGGAGCCGGACGTGAGCTCGGTCTGCATCCGGTGCACGTTGATGTGCATCCCCGCCAGGGCCTGCGAGATGTCCCGCACGATGCCGGGCTTGTCATGGCCGATCAGGTCCAGCGTGACGGCACGGCCCTGCTCGGTGCTGTCCGCTTCGTGGCTGTGCTCGACGCTGATCTTGAGACCCTGTGCTTCCAGCTGTTCCAGTGCCGCGATCAGTGCGTCCCGTTCGCTTTCCGGTACTTGAATGATCAGGATGCCGGCGAACTGGCCACCCAGACGCGACATGCCGGACTCCTGCCAGTTGCCCTGATGGTCCGCGATGGTCCGGGACAGCAGGCCAACCAGACCGGGTTTGTCGCGACCGATAAAACTCATTACCAGAGATGTCATTGCAAGGGGCTCCGTGTAGGCTATGCGCAGCACGCCGCTGACCGGGCGTGCTCTGTTACGTTGTCATTGGCGGCCCCAAGGGGCCGATTCCCTGAGTATAAACAACTATGGACGGTATTCTCACTGCACTCTGGCCCCTGTTTGCACTGCTGCTGCTTGGTTATCTGGGGCGGCGGCTGGACTTTCCCGGCGCGGCGTTCTGGCCGCCGGCGGAGCGGGCGACTTACTATGTCCTGTTTCCGGCGCTGCTGGTCAGCCGACTCAGCCGTGCTGAGCTGGGCGGCGCCCAGTCGCTGCAGCTGATCGTCGCCGTGGTGGCGATGCTGGTGATCGCGTCGCTGCTGGTCCTGCTGTTGCGACCGGTGCTGCGCCAGAACAATGCCGCTTTTACCTCGGTTTATCAGGGGGGACTGAGGTTCAATACCTATGTGGCGCTGCCGGCCAGTGCGGCACTGGTGCCGCAACAGGGGGTGGTGCTGGCCGCGCTGTTGGCTGCGGTGATGATTCCGCTGTTGAACCTGTTCTGCGTGCTGGTGTTTGCCTGGTACGGCTCGGCACGGCCGACACCGGGCGGTGTGCTCAAGGCGCTGGCACGTAATCCGCTGATCCTCGCCTGTCTGCTCGGTATTCTGCTGAACCTGAGCGGGTTGGGCCTGCCGGCGCCGGCGGTGCCGGTGCTGGATCTGTTGGCTGCGATGGCGCTGCCGCTTGGGCTGCTGGCGGTGGGGGCTGCGCTGGATCTGCGTGCGCTGCGCACCGGTGGCGTGGCGGTGATTGCAGCGGCGCTGGTCAAACTGGTGCTGATGCCGCTGCTCGCCTGGGGGCTCGCGCGCGGCATCGGTCTCGATCAACAGGCGACTCAGGTGCTGCTCGTGTTTGCGGCCGTGCCGACAGCGACGTCGGCCTATATTCTGGCGCGCCAGCTGGGCGGCGATGCGCCGCTGATGGCCAATATCATCACGGCACAGACGCTGATCGCGTTGCTGACGATGCCGCTGATGCTCGGCTGGCTGGGCTGAAAACGCCTGTTTTTTCAGGCTCAGAGCCGCTTATCCCCACCTTTTTGACGGATTTGTTGCATTTTTCCTCAAGTGTGGAACACTGGCGCCGATTCCCTGTCAAACAGGCGTTACAGACGTTTGGCCAGACCTTCGGTCAACCGAACGCCCTCCCTTGAATGCTGGCAACTCGATGGAATTGCACAGAACATGAAGAAGAGTCCTGATCTGGTACTGGTTCTCGTATTGGTTTTTGTCGTTGGTGCTCTGATGACAGGGGTGTCCCAGACCGACGTTCAATTTACGGCGTTGGTACAGCAGGTATTCAACAGCTGATCTGATCAGGCACGGCGCATGTAGCGCGCCCGGTCCGTGATGATGCCGAACAGCGGTACATCCCAGGGTTGTATCGGCAGGGCGTCGACTCTCTGAAAATCGTGTGCCAGCCCGATCAGGCGCGCGCCCTGGAGCCCGTTCGCCGCCAGCTTGTAGCTGAAGGTGCGGTCGTAGAATCCTCCACCCATCCCCATCCGATTGCCGTCGGCGTCGAACGCGACCAGCGGCAGCATGACCAGATCCAGCGCCCAGGCCGGACGCCGCGGCTGCTGTTTCAGGGCCGGTTCCAGAATGCGAAAGCAGTTGCGCTGCATCCGCGTCGTGCGGGTGTAGGGCAGAAACCAGAGTCGATTGTGGCGGATCGGATGTAACACCGGCAGGTAGACCTTCTTGTTCAGCTGCCAGCACAGCCGGATCAGCGGTGTCGGGTCGATTTCGCCGTCATTGGGCAGGTACAGCGCGATGTGGCGGGCCTGTCGGAACCACAGCTGGTGACGAATCCGGTTGCGCAGATTGATCGCGGCGAGGCGTTGTCGGGCCGGGCTGAGCGCGCGGCGGGCCTGACGCATGCGTCGACGCAGGGCCTTGCGTTCGCTGTTGAGGCTGAAATCGGAAATGTTGGCGTCGACAGGCGGGTTGTTCAAGCAGGGCCTCCCAGGGTGCCGTTGTCGATTTTGGCCCTGAACCCGAAGGTTCAGAGTGGGGACGCAAGTGGATATATCAGGCTTTCCGACGCACGGACATGCTCACAATACCCGCATTCCGTCCCCAGGGTGTTGCTTATCGGCTCGAGGGACTTAACCGACTCTCGCACACCCCAGGAAGTTGATTTCATTATACGCGGGCCGTTTCGAATGTCAGCTCTTGTAATTTTATCTGGATTTGCTAGCCGGATTTAAACGATTGATCCAAAATGGTTTTTTGGGTCTATGAGAGTTTTTCAGGCGTTCTCGTCCGGGGTGTTCCGGGATGCATCTTCGGCGTCGAACCGGTCCAGCGAGCGGTCGATCTTGTTGCCGAGTCGGCGCAGCTGCATCTCCACGTTCTGGCGGTTCTGCTCACGGCTCTTGATCAGTTCGTGGGACATGTTCAGCGCGGCCATGACGGCGATCCGTTCCAGCCCCACGATCTTGCCGCTGGATTTGATCTCGCGCATTTTGCTGTCGAGGTAATCGGCGGATGCCAGCAGCTCCGCTTCGGCACCATCAGGGCAGCTGATCGTGTATTCCTTGTCGAGCAGTTTGACGGTAACCGTACGTGCATCCTGACTCATGACTGCTGCTCCAGTGCTTTCAGTCGGGCGATCATGCTTTCCACCCGATCCCGGGTCTGATCATGCAGCTGCAACAGCTGGGCACGTTCCTCGCGCCACTTCGCCTCCTGCTCGCGCAGGTGGTGATTCTCCTGTTCCAGCTGTTGGAGCCGGTTCAGCAGCTGATCGATTTTCTGTTCCAGAGCGTTGAAATAGTGTTCCGACATTATCCGGCTCCCACGGAGGTGTTCTGGGGACTCCTCTTATCCCGGCGACTATAAACAGCCCCCCGTTGAGGGTCAATCGGCGCCATTGTGCCTTGCCCCGCGCAGACGGGCGTGTCATCGTTAAGCTGATCGATCAGACAGGGAAAAAGTCGGTGTCTCGGGTATCTCTCAGCTCTTGTTGGCTGCTGATCATGTTGTTGGTCAGTACTATGGTGCGTGGCGCGCCCGATGTCGTGCTCGATGCCCGGGAACAGGCGTTCGTTGCCAGCGGGCAACCGGTCACGATGGGCGCGATGTATGACTTCGTGCCGTTCTCCTTTGTCGAGGAGGGCGAGCATCGCGGCTTCGTCGCCGATCTGGTGCGCCTGCTGGAGCAGAAAACCGGGCTGCAGATCGAGGTCCGCCCCGGCGAGTGGTCAAGCAACCTGCGTTTGCTGCGCGAGCGTCAGCTCGACACCATCTCCGATATCTCGTTCAAACCCGAACGTACCGCGTTCACGCTCTATACGACCCCCTATTTTGAAATCCCCACCGTGGTCTTTACCGACAAGTCGTTCGGTGACTACGACGGTCTGGCCGACCTGTCCGGCAAACGTGTCGGTGTGTTGCAGAATATCTTTTATCTGAAGGAGCTGCGCTCGCACGAAGACCTGGACGTTGTTGAATACGATGACTACGAATCGCTGATTCAGGGGCTGGCGTTTGGCGAGATCGACGCTGCGATTCAGAACCTGACCTCCGGCTACCACTACGCATCCCGGAACGCCTACACCAATATCAAGGTGGCCGGTGAGTTCCGGCTCGACAACGTGGGGCGTGAGGATCTGCGTTTTGGTGTGCAGCCGGGTCAGCCGCTGGTGCGCTCAATCCTGCAGAAAGGGCTGGATGCGATCAGCGATGCCGAGTGGCGTGAGCTGATCGATCGCTGGGTCGGTGGCGGATCGATGGGGTTCATGCGCGAGGGGCGCACCGTGGCGCTGACCTCGGATGAACGTGAATACGTCAGCCAGCATCCGGTGATCCGGGTCCACAACGAGGGCAACTACGAACCGTTCAACTTTTACGAGGAGGGTCAGCCGCGCGGGCACTCCATCGATCTGATCCGACTGCTGGCGGAAAAGGCCGGGCTGAAAGTGGAGTTTGTCAGCGGCCGGCGTTGGGACGAGTACCTGCAGATGATGCGCGATGGCGAGCTCGATGTGATGATGAACATCGTGCGCAGCCCGGAACGTGAAGCCTACATGCACTTCACGACCCCCTACGTCCGTCTGGTGCAGGCGCTGTATCAGCCGCAGACCGCGGCGCCGATTGACAGCCTCGACGCGCTGCGTGGCAAGGTGATCGTGCTGCCGGACGGCTTTTACATGCACGATAAACTGAGCCGCGACCCGACGCTGCGCGTCGTTGCTTCGGCAGACAGTCTTGAGGCACTGACGATGGTCAGCACCGGTGCCGCGGATGCCACCATCGAACTGATGAGCGTGGCCGATCATCTGGCGCAGAAGTACGGCATTCCGAATCTGGTGTCGCGCAGCACGCTGACGATCGAAGGGGGAGACCCGCTCGCGCTGCATATCGCGGTGCAGCAGGACAAGCCGTTGCTGCGCGACATTCTGCAGAAGGCGATGAACAGTCTGTCGGAGCAGGAGAAACGTGAACTGCAGCAGGAGTGGAGTGCCCGCGCCCGGACGCCAACCAGCTATGTGCACCTGACCGGGGACGAGCTGGCCTGGCTCGAGTCGCGCGCCGCGCTGCGCGTCTGCGTACGCGATGACCGGATGCCGTTTGAAGCCCTCGGGGAGCGTGGGCAGCATATCGGTGCGCTGGCCGATCTGCTCGAGATTATCCGCGCCAACGCCGGCCTCAGTCTGTCACTGGTGCCGGTCGATGATGACCGTGCGGCACGGTTGGCCCTGCAGACGCGACGCTGCGACCTGATGGCCACCGCGCCGCTGGCCGGTGCCGAGTCGTCACTGAGTTATACACAGCCGCTGCTGACCACCTCGCTGGTGATCGCGACCCGCCTCGATGAGGTGTATGTCAGCAGCATGCGTGATGTGGTCGGCAAGCGCATCGGGGTGGTTGGCGGCAGCGCCGTGCAGCAGTGGTTGTCCGGCCATTATCCGAGCCTTGATCTGCAGCCCTTCGCCAACCCGGCCGCCGCGCTCAAGGCGCTGGGTCGCGGTGAGTTGTACGGTGTAATCGATACGCTGCCGACGCTCGGGCGCACCTTGAGTGAGCGTTTTTATCCCGACCTGAAGATCTCCGGACAGGTGGAGCCTGAGTTCACGCTGCGTCTGGCGATGCGCGCGGACGATGCGACCCTCAACCGGATCATGAACAAGGCACTGATCTCGATCAGTGACGAGCAGCGGGCCAACATCGTCGGGCGCTGGATGCAGATCCCCACCTTTGCCGACGAAACCGATTATCAACTGGTGACGCAGGTGACGGTGGGTACCGCCTTCGTGCTGGCACTGATTCTGTTGTGGAACCGCAAGCTGGCACGCCTGAACAGCCAGATCCGCGAGAGCAACCGGGAGCTGCAGGATACCCACGAGGAGCTGCGCCTGAAGAACCGAATGCTTGAGCAGCTCTCGGTCACCGATCGTCTGACACGGCTGAAGAATCGACTCTACATCGAGCAGCGGCTGGAGGAAGAGATCGCCCGGGCGCAGCGTATACCCGCCCATGAATTTGCCATCCTGCTGCTGGATGTGGATCACTTCAAACAGGTCAATGACCGCTTTGGCCATCCGACCGGGGATCAGGTGCTGATCGAGTTTGCGCGCCTGCTGGAGGCCCAGTGCCGCGGGCAGGATATGATCGCACGCTGGGGCGGCGAGGAGTTCATGGTGATCTGCCCGGCCACCGGGCTGGCGGATGCGGAAGGTCTGGCACAGCGGCTGTGCGAGGCGATCCGGCGGCATCCCTTTACCGGCGTCGGGCACTGCAGTGCCAGCGTCGGCGTCACCTGCTGGCGTGACGGCGACCGGCAGATGAATCTGACGATGCGTGCCGACGAAGCACTCTACAGTGCCAAGGAGCAGGGCCGCGACCGCGTCTGCGTGCGGCCCTGACGGCCCCTGCCGCGTGGTTCTGTACACGCTGAGGTGCTAGCATAGTCGGAGGCTGGCGCCCGCTGCGCCGGCAATCTCCTTTCTCACCGGCGATGGTATGTACCCGAGACTATGACCCGCGAACAGAGCGCAGCCGAGCTGCCCGATTTTGACGTCGTTGCCAACCTGCTGATCGAAGAAGGTGTGCTGGCCGTATCTCCGGCTGAGCTGCATGGCCTGCTGGCCGGCCAGATTGCCGCTGGCGCCCGCTTCGATGCCGATACCCTGCTGCGGGTGCTCAGCGAACTGATGGATGTCAGTGCACTGACGCGCGAAACCACTAAACTGGGCCTGATCGAACTGTATCAGCGGACGCTGGCGCAGTATGAGTCACCCGATTTCGGCTTCGAACTGCTGCTGCCGGATGACGATCAGATGCTGGCGCAGCGCGCCGAAGCACTGGGCAGCTGGTGCAGCGGTTTTCTCAGTGGCTTTGGCCTGCACAGTGGCCGCCACCCCAAGCTCTCCGCCGAATCGGAAGAGGGGCTGCGCGACCTGGCCCAGATCGCTCAGATCGCGGCCGATACCGACGTCGATTCCGAAGAGGACGAGGCCGACCTGATGGAAGTGCAGGAGTACGTGCGCATGGCGGCGATGCTGATGTTCAGCGAGTGCAACCGTGTGCCGGACGAGGAGCTCGACAAGGGCGAGCGTCCCACGCTGCACTGACCCTCAGGCCCAGAGTTCAATTTTCAGCACCGGATAGCCGATGAAGATCAGCCCGCAAACCTATGCCCGCCGTCGTCGCCGTCTGCTGCAGGCACTGCCCCCGGGCAGTGTCGCGCTGGTGGCCGGCGCCACCCTCGCGACCCGCAACCGTGATGCCGAGTACCCGTTTCGTCAGCACAGCGACTTCTATTACCTGACCGGCTTCAATGAGCCCGATGCACTGCTGCTGCTCAAGCCCGGGCGCAGCGAGGGCGAGGTGGTCATGTTCTGTCCGCCGCGCGATCCGGCGCTGGAGATCTGGACCGGCTATCGGGCCGGCCCCGAGGGCTGTGTCGAGCGCTTCGGTGCCGATCAGGCCTTTACGCTGGACGAGATCGATGAGCAGGTGCCATTGCTGCTCGATGGCGCGCGCAGTATCTATTACCCGCTGGGCTGCGATGAGCAGCTGGATGCCCGTGTGCGGGGCTGGCTGAACGCCGTACGTGACCGCGCCCGGCAGGGCGCCGAGGCACCGGAAGAGCTGGTGCTGCTGGATAACCTGCTGCACGAAATGCGGCTGTTCAAGGATGACGAGGAGCTGGCCGTGATGCGCCGTGCCGCCGAGATTTCGGCTCAGGCGCACTGCGAGGCGATGCGGCTGGCGCGCCCCGGTATTCACGAGTACGAACTGGAAGGGCGCATCATCAGCCACTGCACCGCGGCAGGCGCCCGTTTTCAGGCCTACAGCCCGATTGTCGGCGGCGGCGCCAACGCCTGCATTCTGCATTATATCGATAACGATGCGCCGATCGCCGACGGTGATCTGGTGCTGATCGACGCCGGCTGTGAACTCGACTGCTACGCCAGTGACATTACCCGTACCTTCCCGGTCAACGGCCGTTTCAGCGCCGAGCAGCGCGCGCTGTATGAGCTGGTGCTGAAGACCAACGAAGCCTGCATCGAACTGATCCGTCCCGGTCTGCCCTGGAACGCAGTGCACGATCTGTCGGTGAAAATGCTGACGCAGGGGCTGGTCGAGCTTGGCCTGCTCGAGGGCGAGGTCGAGGCACTGATCGAGTCCGGCGCCTATCGAGAGTTCTACATGCACCGCATCGGTCACTGGCTTGGCATGGATGTGCATGACGTGGGCAACTACAAGCTCAACGGCGAGTGGCGACCGCTGGAGCCCGGCATGGTGATGACGATCGAGCCGGGCCTGTACATTTCACCGCACAACGACAGGGTCGAGCCACGCTGGCGCGGTATCGGCATCCGTATCGAAGATGACGTGCTTGTCACCCGCGACGGAGCCGAAGTGCTGACCGCGGGCGTGCCCAAGTCGGTCGACGCGATCGAAGCGTTGATGGCCGGCAACTGAACAACGGGAGGGAAGGCAGTCGCATGCAGAGCCGCTATGATGTGCTGATTGTCGGAGGAGGCATGGTCGGGGCGAGCCTGGCCTGTGCCCTGCTGCCGGTGGCCGAGCAGCTGGCGCTGCGGGTGGCGGTGGTCGAGACCGAACCCCTGCCGGCGCCCGGCGAACCCGTGTTTCAGCCCAGTTATGATGCCCGCTCCACGGCGCTGGCGCTGGGCGTGCGGGCTCCGTTCGAGGCGATGGGCATCTGGGATACGCTGGCGCAGCACCTGACCCCGATCCGTCACATTCATGTTTCCGATCGTGGCCACTTCGGTGTGACGCGGCTGGACGCCGAGCGCGAGCAGGTGCCGGCGCTTGGCTATGTGGTCGAGAACCACTGGCTCGGACAGGTATTGCTGAGCCGGCTGGCGCAGGACGGTGCGCCCTGGATCGATTTCATAGCGCCGGCCGAAGTGGTCGACCTCGATAACCGTGCCGATGGCTGCCGTGTCAGTGTGCTGCGCCAGGGTGCCACCGAACAGTTCGACGCAGCGCTGGTGGTGATGGCCGATGGGGGACGCTCGCAGCTGCGCGAGAAGATCGGCATCGGCTATCGCCAGAGCAGTTACGAGCAGCATGCGCTGGTTGCCAATGTGAGTCTGGACCGGCCGCACCGCGAGATCGCCTACGAACGCTTTACCGACAGCGGTCCGCTGGCGCTGCTGCCCGGCGAAGATCTGGACGGTCAACCGCGCTGTGGACTGGTCTGGACGTTGCCCGAGGATCAGATTGAGGCGGTCATGGCGCTCGACGAGCGGGCGTTTCTGGCGCGCCTGCAGCAGCGTTTCGGCTTCCGCGCCGGGCGCTTCGTGCGGGTGGGGGAGCGTTTCCACTACCCGCTCAAGCTGGTGCTGGCCGAAGAGCAGGTGCGGGCGGGGCTGGTCGTGCTGGGGAACGCCGCCCATGCGCTGCATCCGATCGCCGGACAGGGCTTCAATCTTGCTTTCCGGGGCGTGACCGCGCTGGCCGATCTGATTATCGAGCGCAAGCGTGCCGGGCAGGCCCTTGGCGATCTGCATGCGCTGCTGGAGTTCGAACAGGCACGGCGCAGCGATCAGTTCCGCACCATTCAATTCAGCGATCGCACCATGAAACTGTTTACCAGTCATCAACCGATGCTGACGCTGGCGCGTGATATCGGCCTGACCGCGCTGGATCTGTGTCCGCTGGGCAAAACCCTGCTGGCACGGGCGGCGATGGGGCTGGACCAGCCGGCGCCCCGGCTGCAGTAGCCCGGCACAAGAGATGGAAACGATGAGTAACGAAGCGAGTATCGAGCGGGTGGATCTGACCATTGTCGGCGGCGGTATGGTCGGCGTCGCGCTGGCCTGTGCGCTGGCACCGTCGGGCCTGTCGATTCGTATTCTGGAGCGCCGCGACGAAGCGCCGCAATGCCTGCTCGATGCGCTGTCCTCACTGGCTGAGCATGGCTACGACCCGCGCGTCAGCGCGCTGACCTGCGCGTCACAGCAGTTTCTGACCCACCTGGGTGCCTGGCCCCATGTGCTGGCGGCCCGCGCCTGCGCCTATACCGATATGACCGTGTGGGACGGTCGTGGCCGTGGCGAGATCCATTTCAGTGCCCGTGATCTGCATGAGCCCTGTCTGGGGCATATTGTCGAGAACCGGGTCACGCTGGCGGCGCTGTATCGGGTCATGCAGACCCACGACAACATTGAATTCGTGTCCGGCGCGCAGATCGAATCGGTATCGGCGCCGGATGCGCAGGGCTGCCGGACGCTGCGGCTGGGCAACGGCGATACGCTGCATACCGCGCTGCTGGTCGGTGCCGACGGGGCGCAGTCGCGCATTCGCGCGCTGACCGGCATGGGCGCGACCGAGTGGGATTACGGGCATCATGCCATCGTCACCACCATCGAAACGCAGCAGCCGCACCAGAACACCTGCTGGCAGCGCTTCACCGAGGATGGTCCGCTGGCGCTGCTGCCCCTGCCGGATGCGTCCGGGCGCACGCTGTCGATTGTCTGGTCAACGTCGCCCGCGCACGCCCGTGAGCTGATGGCACTGGATGATGCGGCGTTCTGTGCGGCGCTGGGCGCCGCCTTCGAGTATCGACTGGGACCGATCCTCAGGTGTGACCGCCGCTATCTGCACCCGCTGCGGCAGCGGCATGCGCAGCGCTATGTGCAGGCGGGGCTTGCACTGGTCGGCGATGCGGCACACACCATCCACCCGCTGGCGGGGCAGGGTGTCAATCTGGGACTGCTGGATGCCGCGGCACTGGCCGAGGTGATCCTTGATGCGGTGGCCCGCGGCGAGGCGCCGGGCGATGCGCGGGTGCTGCGCCGTTATCAGCGTCAGCGGCGGGCCGATAACCTGCAGACGGCGGCGGCGATGGAGGGCTTTCGCCGGCTGTTCGATGATCTGCCGGCACCGCTGCGTCTGCTGCGCTCAAGCGGCATGAATCTCGTCGACCGTCTGGCGCCGGTCAAGCAGCATCTGGTGCTGATGGCGATGGGGCTGCGCGGCGACGTGCCGCGACTGGCACGCCGGCCGCTGCGCTGATAGCTGCGCGCCGGGTATCGCCGGACTGCGCGCCGGTGCGCCACGCGCGGTGTGCTGTCCGGTGAAAGATTGAACTGCCCGGCGTTTGCCGATAAATTGTCATCCCTTTTTTTCAGGCGCTGGGCCGGCACGAGCCACGCAGCGTCGCGACTGACGGATTGGCCGATGACAAAAACAACGCCTCTCTACGACCAGCATCTGGCTGCGGGTGCCAAAATGGTCGACTTCAGCGGCTGGCAGATGCCGCTGCACTACGGCTCCCAGGTCGAGGAACACCATCAGGTCCGCCGCGACGCCGGCGTATTTGACGTTTCCCACATGACCGTCGTCGATGTGTCCGGGCCTGACGCGCGCAACTACCTGCGCCTGCTGCTGGCCAACGACGTGGCGCGTCTGGACGCCCCGGGACGGGCCCTGTACAGCGCCATGCTGAACGAGCAGGGCGGCGTGATCGATGATCTGATCGTCTATCTGATGACCGCGCCCGGTGCGGCCGGTGAGTGGTACCGTCTGGTCGTCAACTGCGGCACCCGTGACAATGATCTGAGCTGGATGGCAGATCGCGCGGTGAAGTTTGATGTCAGCCTGTCTGAGCAGCCGGATCTGGCAATGCTGGCGATTCAGGGGCCCAATGCCCGTGCGCTCGTGGCCGGCGTGCTCAGTGATTCCCGTGCCCGCCTGATCGATGAACTGCGTCCGTTTCAGGGCCAGGAATCGGAAGGCTGGTTTATCGCCCGGACCGGGTACACCGGCGAGGACGGTCTCGAGATCATGCTGCCGGATGATGAAGTGGTGCCGTTCTGGCAGGCATTGCTGGCGGCCGGTGTCCGGCCCTGCGGTCTCGGTGCGCGCGATACGCTGCGCCTTGAAGCGGGCATGAATCTGTATGGCGCCGAGATGAATGAAGCGGTGTCGCCGCTGGAAGCGAACATGGGCTGGACGCTGGCATTCGAGCCTGACTCACGTCAGTTCGTCGGCCGCGAAGCGCTGGAAAAGCAGCGCGCGCAGGGTGTGCAGTCTAAACTGGTTGGGCTGGTGCTGGAGCAGCGGGGTGTGCTGCGTGCCCACCAGCGGGTACTGGTCGAGGGCATTGGTGAAGGTGAGATCACCAGCGGCAGTTATTCACCGACGCTGGAGTGCTCCATCGCGCTGGCGCGGGTGCCTCTGGCGACCGGCGACAGCGCCAGCGTCGAGGTCCGTGGCAAACAGCTGCCGGTGAAGGTGGTGAAACCGCCGTTCGTACGCAACGGTGCCCGGGTATTTTCCTGAATTCAACGGGTTAAGGATACAACTATGAGCAATGTTCCGAGCGAGCTGAAATACGTCGCCAGTCACGAGTGGATCCGTGAAGAGGGCGACGGCGTTGTCACCATCGGTATTACCGACCATGCCCAGGATCTGCTGGGTGATGTCGTCTTCGTCGAACTGCCGGACCTGGACGCCGAGATTGCGGCCGGTGATGACATCGGGGTCGTCGAGTCGGTCAAGGCCGCGTCCGATGTCTATGCCCCGCTGAGCGGCAAGGTGATTGCCGTCAATGAGGAGCTGGAAGACGCGCCCGAACTGGTCAACAGCGACCCCTACGGTGACGGCTGGTTCTTCAAGATTCAGCTCAGCGATCCGGCGGAGCTGGAATCGCTGCTCGATGCCGACAGCTACGCCGAGCACTGCGAAGCGGAGTAACCGCGCCGCGCTCTGACTGTTCTTCCCTCTGTCCCGGCTGTGTGCCGGGACAGTCATTTCAACCAAAGCGACTCTTATGACTTTGAAACCTCTGGTGCTTCAGGCCAATGCCGATCGCCGTCTGCGTGCCGGCCACCTGTGGATCTACAGCAATGAAGTGGACACCGAGCGTTCGCCGCTGAAGGCGTTCGAGCCCGGCGAGCAGGTGCAGGTATTCAATGCCCGCGGCAAGTCGCTCGGTATCGCCTACGTCAATCCCAACACCCTGATCTGCGCGCGGCTGGTCAGTCGCGACAGTGATATTCGGCTGGATCGATCACTGCTGGTGCATCGTCTGAAAGTGGCGGCTTCGCTGCGCGAGATGCAGTTCGACGCGCCCTGCTATCGTCTGGTCTACGGTGACTCCGATGGTCTGCCGGGCCTGGTGATCGACCGCTTCCGCGATATTTTCGTGGTGCAGATCACGACGGCGGGCATGGAGCGGATGCAGGCGGAGGTGGTCGAGGCACTGAACAAGGTGTTCAGGCCGGCCGCGATCGTGCTGCGCAATGATGGCAAGACGCGCGCGATCGAAGGGCTGGACACCTTCGTCGAAGTGGTGCAGGGCGAGGTGCCGGAGCTGGTCGGGCTGCAGGAGAACGGCGTTGAGTTGCTGGCGCCGGTACTGACCGGGCAGAAGACCGGCTGGTTCTATGACCACCGGGAGAACCGGGCGCGCATGCAATCGCTGGTCAAGGGCAAACGTGTGCTCGACCTGTTCAGCTATGTCGGTGGCTGGGGCGCGCAGGCGCTGGCGGCCGGCGCGGAGGAGGTGTCCTGCGTCGATGCCTCCGCCGGCGCGCTGGAGGTGGCCGCCGAGAACGCGCGCCTGAACGATGCCAGCCAGCGTTTCCGCGCTCTGCAGGGTGATGCCTTCGATCTGTGCAAGGCGATGGTGGCGGAGAAGGAGCGTTTCGATGTCGTCATCGTCGATCCGCCGGCATTCATCCAGAAGCGCAAGGATATCCGTAACGGCGAGCGCGCCTATGCCCGGATCAACAACTTCGCCATGCGCCTGCTGGCGAAGGATGGCGTTCTGATCTCGGCCTCCTGCTCGATGCACCTGCAGCGCGAACGGCTGGTCGACATGCTGCGCGCCAACAGCCGCGAGCTGGATCGCACGGCACAGATCTTTGCGCAGGGGTATCAGGGGGGGGACCATCCGATCCATCCGGCGATCCCCGAAACCGAATATCTGAAAGCCTACTTCCTGCGGGTGCTGCCGGCGAGCTGATACCCGCGCCAGACAAGGAGAGACGCATGCAGTACAAGACACTTGGCCGCTCGGACCTCAAAGTCAGTCGTATCGCTTTGGGCACGATGACGTTCGGGCGCACCAACAGCGAGGCTGAAGCGTTTGAGCAGATGGATTACGCGCTCGCGCACGGGGTGAATCTGTTTGATGCCGCCGAGATGTACCCGGTGCCGACCGACCCCGAGTATCAGGGCAACACCGAACGCTGCATCGGCAACTGGATGAAGGCGCGCGGGACCCGCGATCAGGTCGTACTGGCGACGAAGGCGGCAGGGCCGGGCGAGGCGGTCAGCTATATCCGTCCCGATCTGCATTTCGATCGCGCCAATCTGCGCGAGGCGGTGGACAACTCGCTGCGCCGGCTGCAGACCGACTATATCGATCTCTATCAGCTGCACTGGCCGGACCGTGCCACCAACATGTTCGGTCGTCTGGGCTACAGCCATCAGCCGGAAAAGGACGGCACACCGATTCTGGAAACGCTGCAAGCGCTCGATGAGCTGGTGAAGGAGGGCAAGATCCGCCATATCGGCCTCTCCAACGAAACCGCGTGGGGCACAATGACGTTTCTGCGGCTGGCCGAGCAGCACAATCTGCCGCGGGTCGTGTCGGTGCAGAACCCGTATAACCTGCTCAACCGCTCACTCGAGGTGGGGCTGGCGGAGGTGCTGCAGCGTGAGGCGGTGGATCTGCTCGCCTATTCGCCGCTGGCGTTCGGTGTGCTCAGCGGCAAATACCTCAACGGCGCACGCCCGGCGGGCAGCCGCCTGACCGAGTTTCCGCAGTTCGCCCGCTACCTGACCGAGTCCGGTCAGGCGGCCACCGAGGCCTATGTCACACTGGCGCATGAGATCGGTATGGAACCGGCGATGCTGGCACTGGCATTCGTCAACAGTCGCGACTTCCTCGGTGCCAATATCATCGGCGCGACGCGGATGGAGCAGCTCAAGCGCAACATCGCGTCGCTCGACGTGTCGCTGAGTGACGAGGTGATTGAGCAGATCGAGGCGATTCATCGTCGCTTCACCTACCCCTGTCCCTGAGCAACAAAAAACGCCGCTGAGACAGGCAAAAGATGCGATCCTCTGCCAGACTTCTGGTGAGGTCATGCACAGGCGCAAGGCCCGTGCATCCACCCGATTCGATCAATAACGAGAATAAAGGGGAGGGTCGCATGCTGCCCCAGAAGCAAATACGTGACCTGATGCTGCCGGTGGCGCATCCGCTGACCGGCACGATGCCGCTGTCCCGCGCCGTGGATCTGATTCTGGCGTCAGGCCAGCTGGGTCTGCCGGTGGTCGATGACCATCACACGGTGGTGGGTTTCCTGTCCGAACATGACTGCCTGCGTTATCTGGTCAGCAGCAGCTACTACTGTGACAGCCGGATACAGGTGCAGGACATCATGCAGACCGAGCCGCTGTGCGTGGCGCCCGGTGACAGTGTCATCGATCTGGCTCAGCAGATGAGCAAGACCAAGCCGAAGAACTACCCGGTCGTGGAACGCGGCAAGCTGGTGGGTCTGATTACGCGGCGGCAGGTGATGATCGAGCTGAACCGCATGTTGCGCGAGTGCAAGGTCGCGATCTGAGCGACCTCGCGAGCAGCCCGCAATCTCAGTTACGCAGATCCAGAATCGGCCAGTTGCGCTCGCGTGCAACGCGCTCCAGCGCGCTGTCCGGATTGACGGCGACCGGATGATCGACTTGTTCAAGCAGCGGCAGGTCGTTATGCGAATCGCTGTAGAAGCTGCTGCCCTCCAGGCTGTAGCCTGTCTCGCCGAGCCAGGCTTCGAGCCGTTTCACTTTCCCGCCCTGGAAACACGGTGTGCCGGCCACGCGGCCGGTGAAGCGATCGCCGATCCGTTCCGGCTCGGTCGCCAGCAGGGCATCGACGCCGAGTCGTTCGGCGATCGGTGCGGTTACGAAACTGTTGGTGGCGGTAATGATCAGCAGATAGTCACCACGGGCGCGATGCTCCTCCAGCAGTGCCTGTGCCTGCGGCAGCATCATCGGTTCGATGCAACTATGCATGAACTCGGCATGCCAGGCGGCGAGCTGCTCGTCGGTGTGGTTGGCGAGCGGGCGCAGAGCAAAATTGAGGAATTCGTGGATATCGAGCGTGCCCTGCTGATACTGCTGGTAGAAGCGGTCGTTGGCGGCACGGTATTCCGCTTCGTCGACGATACCGCGGCGGCACAGGAATTCGCCCCAGGCATGGTCGCTGTCGCCGTTAAGCAGAGTGTTATCAAGATCGAAAATGGCCAGACGCACGCAGTTCGACTCCCCGTTGGTGGCGCCCGCAGCGGCGCCGGTTGCTCGGAACGCGCTAGCATAATGGCGTGCCCGGACGCATGCAAACGGCAGTGGCGGGGCATTTTCCGCGCCCGCTCCGGGCGTGCGTTCCTGACCCGAACGGGCGCTCGCGTAGGCGACGGGCGCCTATTTGCCAAACACCGGATCTGTGGAACAATAGCTTATATTAATTAGAGTTATTCAGGATTGAATTGTGATCGATTCAGACGGGTTCAGACCGAATGTCGGCATCATTCTGGTCAACTCGCTGGGTCAGGTACTTTGGGCGCGACGAATCGGGCAGGATGCCTGGCAGTTTCCGCAAGGCGGGATTCAGGGGCGGGAAACCCCCGAGCAGGCAATGTATCGTGAGCTGAAAGAGGAGATCGGGTTATCGCCCAAGGATGTTGAAATTCTCGCGGTGACACGAGGCTGGTTACGTTATCGGCTGCCCAAACGCATGATCCGGCGCCACTCGCATCCTGTATGCGTGGGCCAGAAACAGAAATGGTTCCTGCTGCGCATGCTCAGTCATGACAATGCAGTGAAGATCGATGAAACTGACTCGCCGGAGTTCGATGGCTGGCGCTGGGTCAGCTACTGGTATCCGCTGGGACAGGTGGTGTCCTTCAAGCGGGAGGTATACCGCAAGGCGTTACGGGAACTGTCTCCGAAGCTGGCTCGCCTGCAGCCGGCTTCCGAGCGCTAGAGAAGGGGCCGGTCGATGGCGATGCTGAGCGTGCTACGCAAAATCGTACAGGAGGTGAGTGCCGCACCCGATCTGGAAACGGTGCTCGACCTGACGGTTCGCCGCATTCAGCGCGCCATGCACACTCAGGTCTGCTCAATCTACCTGCTGGACAGCGTGACCCAGCGCTATGTCCTGATGGCGACTCAGGGGCTCAACCGCGAAGCGGTCGGCAAGGCGAGCCTGTCCGCCGCCGAAGGGGTGGTGGGGCTGGTCGGCCAGCGCGCCGAGCCTCTGAACCTTGAGGACGCCTCGGTCCACCCCTCCTATATCTATCTGCAATCCACCGGTGAAGAACGCTTCCACGCCTTTCTCGGCGTGCCGATCATCCATCAGGGTGAGGTGCTCGGTGTGCTGGTCGTGCAGCAGTACGAGCGGCGCCGCTTCGATGAGTCGGAGGAGGCGTTTCTGGTCACGGTGTCGGCGCAGCTGGCGGGCGTGATCGCACATGCCGAGGCGACCGGATCGATCCAGCCGGTCGGCAATAACGCCAACAGCAAGCCGGTGGCGCAGGATCGCCGCTTCACCGGCGTCGCCGGTGCACCCGGCGTGGCGATCGGTCAGGTCTATGTTGCCACGCTGCCGGCGGATCTTGAGGGCGTGCCGGACAAGCCGGCGAAGGATATCGACGCCGAACTGGACCGTTTTTACGCGGCGCTGGACGCGGTACGGCGTGAGATTCGTGATGTCAGTCGTTCGCTGGCACAGCGCTTGCGCAGCGATGAGCAGGCGCTGTTCGATGTCTACCTGCGCATGCTGGAGGACAACGCGCTGGCCGGCGAGGTCACTGAGCGGATTCGGGCCGGCAACTGGGCGCAGGGTGCGCTGCGTGAAGTGGTCGAGCAGCACGTACGCGAATTCTCCGCGGTGGACGATCCCTATCTGCGCGAGCGGGTCACCGATATCCGTGATCTCGGGCGTCGCGTGCTGAGTCATTTACAGGAGGCGTTCAGCGGCGGCGAAGTCGAGTATCCGGACAACACTATACTGGTCGCCGACGATCTGTCGCCGGCGATGCTGGGGCTGGTGCCGGAAGACAAGCTGGTCGGGCTGATCTCGGTCACCGGCTCGGGCAACTCCCATGCCGCCATTCTCGCGCGTTCGATGGGTATTCCTACCGCGATGGGCGTCGTCGATCTGCCGTTTACCCGGCTCGACGGACGTGAAGTGATCCTTGATGGCTACAGCGGCCGTGTCTACGTCAATCCGTCGGACGACCTGAAAAACGCGTTCGACGAAATCCTGCGAGAAGAGCAGATGATCGCGGCCGGGCTGGAAACCCTGCGTGATCTGCCGGCCCAGACCACCGATGGCTATCGTATGCCGTTGTGGGTCAATACCGGGTTGGTCAGCGATGTGGCGCGCTCGCTCGAGCGTGGGGCCGAGGGGATCGGTCTGTACCGGACCGAAATTCCGTTCATGACACGCGACTTCTTCCCCAGCGAGCAGGAGCAGCTGCAGATCTACCGCGCCCAGCTGGAGGCCTTTGCGCCGCGACCGGTCACGATGCGTACGCTCGATATCGGCGGCGACAAGGCACTGCCCTATTTTCCGATCGACGAAGAAAACCCGTTCCTGGGCTGGCGTGGCATTCGGGTCACGCTCGATCACCCCGAGATTTTCCTGGTACAGGTGCGCGCCATGCTGCGCGCCGCACAGGGCTACGGCAACCTGAGAATCATGCTGCCGATGGTTACCAGCATGCACGAGATCGAGGCGGCCAGTGCCCAGATCGACCGTGCCGTGCGTGAATTGCAGGAAGAGGGGCTGGATGTCGAACGCCCGCCGGTGGGCATCATGGTGGAAGTGCCGGCGGCGGTGTACCTGACGCGGCGTTTCGCGCGCAAGGTCGATTTCATTTCGGTCGGCTCCAACGACCTGACCCAGTATCTGTTGGCGGTGGATCGCAATAACCCGCGGGTCGCCGATCTGTACGCACCCTACCATCCGGCTGTGTTGAAAGTGCTGCATTTTGTCGCGCAGGAAGCGCGCAAGGAGCGCAAGCCGGTGTCGATCTGCGGCGAGATGGCCTCCGACCCCGGTGGTGCACTGCTGCTGATGGCGATGGGTTATGACGTGCTGTCGATGAACTCCAACAACCTTCCCAAGGTGAAGTCGGCGATTCGCGGCACCAGTCTGGCCAAGGCCAACAGTCTGCTGCAGCGGGTGATGCGCATGGACGACGCTGAGGCGATCCATCAGTATCTGCGCAACTCGCTCAAGGAGATGGGGCTGGGCAATCTGACCCGCCCGGCCTTGCCGGATCGCGACTGACTTCAGCCGGCGGCAAGTCGCGGCAGGGTCAGACGGTAATCGCTGCAGCCGCAGATGCCCTGTCGGTCGTGGCTGACTTCGACCACTCGTGTCTCACCGTTGCGGCGCTGCATCACCAGCGTGCGCGCCCGGGTACCGTAATCCTCACTGCGAATGAACGTGCGCGAGAGCAGGCGCTCCTGCTGCAGCGGGATGCCGGTGTCGGGCAGCGCTGCATCCGGGGCCTGTTGTTCGTCACAGAGTAACGCGAGCAGATCGCCGGCCCGCAGCCGGGAGGTTTGGAGGGCTGAGTGCAGCGCGCGGCGCAGGCGCTCGGTTTTCGGCCAGGGCGTGTTGAGCAGGGCATTGCTCAGGGTATGGATGCCGTGGTCGAGGCGCTGAATGCCCGGTCCGCGGTTGCCGAACGCATACAGCCCTTCGCGGTCGGCCCAGAGCAGGTTGTAGCCGGCATCGATGCGCGGATCCGGGCGGTAGGCGTCGGCGCGGATGTCCGCGCGCAGATAGGCGCTGACCAGTGTGCCGCGCGACGGTCCCTGCGGCGTTGGTGCCCGACCATCGCGGTAGTTGGTGATGGCGGCCAGTCGTCCGCTGCGGGCAATGCCCAGCCAGCTGCCGCCGGCCCGGCGATCGCGGCCGGCCAGGATCGGGGCATCGGGCCAGAAGCCGAGGCGTTGCGTCGGGCGGTCGTAGAATTCATCGCGGTTGGCAATCAGAATGAATGGCCATTCAGGGTGCTGGTTCAGCGCCAGAGCGATCAGGCACACGGGCTTCTCCGGTCGTGGCTCCCGAGGGTCGGGGATGTTCAGTGCTGCGTCAAAGCCCTACTATAGTGCACTTTTGCAACCGGGAAAGAAGCAAGATGCTGGAAACGCTGGGGCTCTATCTGCTGCTCGGCGCCGTCGCCGGGCTCGTGGCGGGGCTGTTCGGGATCGGGGGTGGCATATTGATCGTGCCGGTGCTGATCTTCAGCTTCTCGTTACAGGGCATGCCGGCCGAGGTACTGACCCATTCCGCCGTGGCCACCTCGCTGGCTACCATCGTGTTTACGTCAATCGCTTCGATACGGGCGCATCAGCGCCGCGGTGCGGTCTGCTGGTCACTGTTTCCCCCGCTGACCGGCGGCATTCTGGCCGGTGCCTTTGCCGGTGTCTGGATCGCCGATGCGATGACCGGCACGCTGCTGCAGGCGCTGTTTGGCGGCTTTGCGCTGCTGGTTGCGCTGCAGATGGCGTTTGATCTGCGCCCGGCGCGCGGGCGCACGGCGCCGACACGACCCGAGCTTGCCGGTGCCGGCAGTATTGTCGGCTGCGCGTCGGCAATCTTCGGTATCGGCGGTGGCACCCTGACCGTGCCCTATCTGCACTGGCGCAGTCTGACGATGCAGCAGGCGGTGGCGACGTCAGCGGCCTGTGGTCTGCCGATCGCGCTGGTGGGGGCGCTGGGCAATATTCTCAGCGGCTGGGACGAGACCCGCCTTGCCGACTGGCATCTGGGCTACATCTACCTGCCGGCGTTTGCCGGCATCGTGCTGACCAGCTCGTTCACGGCGCGCTATGGGGCGGCTCTTGCGCACAGTCTGCCGCAGAAGACCCTGAAGCGGATTTTTGCCGTGCTGCTGCTGCTCGTCGGCGCACGTTTTCTGATTACGAATCTGGCATAGGAGACGGACCTTGACGGTTTGGCTGCATGATATCGACCCGCTGGCACTGGAGCTGGGGCCGCTGCAGATCCACTGGTATGGCCTGATGTATCTGATCGGCTTTGCCGCGGCCTGGGGGCTGGGGGTATGGCGTGCCCGGCGCCCGGGCGCCGACTGGAGTGAACAGCAGGTGTCGGATCTGGTGTTCTGGGGGGCGCTTGGTGTCATCGTCGGTGGGCGCTGTGGCTATGTGCTGTTCTATCATTTCGATTACTTCCTCAACGATCCGCTGTGGCTGTTCGCGATCTGGGAGGGGGGCATGTCGTTCCACGGTGGCCTGCTGGGCGTGCTGGCGGCGCTGGCCTGGTTTGCACGCAGTCACGGCAAGCGCTTCTTCGAAATCGGCGATTTTGTTGCGCCGCTGATTCCGATCGGGCTCGGCGCCGGACGGGTCGGTAACTTCATCGGCGGTGAACTCTGGGGGCGGCCGACCGATCAGAGCTGGGGCATCATTTTTCCGCGCGCCGGCGATG
The DNA here is from genome assembly GCA_030602245.1 of Marinobacterium sp. GTDB lineage: Bacteria > Pseudomonadota > Gammaproteobacteria > Pseudomonadales > Balneatricaceae > Marinobacterium_D. The sequence continues at coordinate 4,689 of JAUWAC010000016.1, read as the reverse complement.
CGCTGGCCCGGCATCCGTCGCAGCTGTATGAAGCGGTGCTCGAGGGGGTGGTGATGTTTGCCGTGCTCTGGTGGTACTCGGCACGTCCGCGACCGCGGATGGCGGTGTCGGGGCTGTTTCTGCTGCTCTATGGTGCCTTTCGCAGCGTCGTCGAATGCTTCCGCGAGCCGGATGCGCACCTTGGCTACCTCGCGTTCGACTGGCTCACGATGGGGCAGTTGTTGTCCATGCCGATGATACTGATCGGCGCTGTGCTGCTGGTGCTGGCGTACCATCGCGGCGTGGATGCGCCGGGCGCAACGCGTTAAAGTATTCGGCCCTACCAACGGGATACAACGGGTTATGCAACAGTATCTGGATCTGATGCGTGAGATTGTCGAGCAGGGCGTCGACAAGGGTGATCGTACCGGTACCGGCACGCGCTCGCTGTTCGGGCGGCAGCTGCGGTTCGATCTCAGTGCCGGCTTTCCGCTGCTGACAACGAAAAAAGTGCACCTGAAGTCGGTGATTTACGAGCTGCTCTGGTTTTTGTCGGGCAGTACCGACAACCGCTGGCTCAACGAGCACGGGGTAACGATCTGGGATGAGTGGGCGCTGGAAAACGGCGACCTGGGACCCATTTACGGCAAACAGTGGCGCTCGTGGGCGTGCCCGGATGGGCGTACTGTCGACCAGATCGCCGAGGTTGTGGCGCAGATCCGTCGCAACCCCGATTCGCGCCGCCTGATTGTCAGTGGCTGGAACCCGGCGGATCTGCCGGATGAGTCGATCAGTCCGCAGGACAACGTCCGCAACGGCAAGGCCGCGCTGCCGCCCTGTCATACGCTGTTTCAGTTCTATGTCGCCAACGGTCGTCTGAGCTGCCAGCTGTACCAGCGCAGCGCCGACTACTTCCTCGGCGTGCCGTTCAATATTGCGAGTTATGCACTGCTGACCCACATGGTGGCACAGCAGTGTGATCTGGAGGTGGGCGAGTTTGTGCACACCTTCGGTGATCTGCACCTGTACGCCAACCATCTGCACGATGAAACGATCGTTGCCGAGCAGTTGTCGCGCACGCCGCGGGCGCTGCCGAAGCTGATTATCAAGCGCAGACCGGCGTCGCTGTTCGATTACCGCTACGAGGATTTCGAGGTCGAGGGGTATGACCCCTATCCCGTGATCCGAGCCCCCATTGCGATCTGAGGAGTGGATATGCGTCTGGCCATGATTGTCGCCCAGTCGGCGAATCGCGTGATCGGCAATGGCAACCGGCTGCCGTGGCACCTGCCGGAGGATCTCAAGTATTTCAAACGGGTCACGCTGGGCAAGCCGATCATCATGGGACGAAAAACTTTCGAGTCGATCGGGCGCCCGCTGCCGGGGCGCTGCAACATCGTGATTACGCGCGATGAGCAGTGGCACGCTGAGGGCGTGGTTGTGGTACGTACGCCCGAGGCCGCCATTGAGCAGGCTGCGGCGCAGGCGCTGGTCGATGGGGTCGACGAGGCGCTGGTGATCGGCGGCGCGGAGATCTACCGCCAGCTGCTGCCGCAGGTGGAGCGGCTATATCTGACACAGGTGCATGCCGAGGTTGACGGGGATGCCTGCTTCCCCGTGCTCGAGCCGTCTGATTGGCGCGAACTGGCGCGAGAGGATTATGCGGCGAGCGGCTGCAACCCGTATGACTACAGCTTCATCGTGCTGGCGCGCGCGCATGCGGAGGATGCACAGGCATGACAATGGACGGTCTGCTGCGACTGATGGCTGATGGTGCGTTCCACTCCGGCCGTGAGTTGGGTGAAGTGCTCGGTATCAGTCGGTCGGCGGTATGGAAGCAGATTCAGCGTCTGCAGGCGCTGGGGATTGAGGTCTACAGCGTCAAGGGGCGCGGTTATCGGATCCCGCACGGGCTGGAACTGCTGGATCGGGACCTCTTCCATGACCACCTTCCGGATGCGGTCGCGGCGCGGCTGGCGCTGGTGGAGTTTGCGCGTGAGGTGGACTCGACCAATCGCATGGCGCTGGAGGCCCTGCGCCGGGGGGCGGCGAACGGCCTGTTTGCGGCCGAGTACCAGAATCAGGGGCGGGGCCGGCGCGGGCGTGGCTGGGTCAGCCCTTATGCGGCCAACCTGTGTTTCTCGCTGGCATGGCGTTTCAGTGCCGGTGTTGCGGCGTTGGAAGGGCTCAGCCTCAGTGTCGGCGTGGCCCTGCGCAATGCGCTGGCCCGCTTCGGTGCGGATCAGGTGCGCCTGAAATGGCCCAACGACCTGCTCGTGGAGGGGCGCAAGCTGGGCGGGATTCTGATCGAGATCAGCGGTGATGCAGCCGGTGAGTGCGAGGTTGTGATCGGTATCGGTCTCAATGTGGCGCTGCCCGAGGCGCAGGCTGATGCGATCGATCAGCCCTGTATTGATCTTGCCGAGTTGCTGGGCGAGCGGCCTTCTCGCAATCAGCTGCTGGCGGTGATTGTCGAGGAGCTGTTCGCGACGCTGGATCGTTTCGAACAGCACGGCTTTGTCGCGCTGCGGGAGCAATGGCAGCTCGCCAATGCGCATCGTGATACGCCGGTACGGCTGATGGCCGGCAATGCCGAAATCAGCGGCATCTGCCGAGGTGTCGATGCCAGCGGTGCGCTGTTGCTGGAGAACGAAGGCCGCATCGAGGCGTATCACGGCGGTGAGATCAGTGTCAGGTCGCTGGAATGATCCTCGAAATCGATATCGGCAACAGTTTTCTGAAGTGGCGTCTGCGTGACGCCGACGCGGGCGTGATCGCGCGTGGCCGACAGCCGACCCGCGACCCGCTGGATGCGCTCGTGGCGCAGTGGTGTGGCCGGGTCGACGCGGTGTGGGTCGGCTCCGTTGCGGATGAGCAGATCGATACGGCGCTTGTCGCAGCGCTGTCTGCGGCCGGCTGCCCGTCGCCGCGGTTTGCGCGTACCCGGGCATCTGCTGCCGGGGTGCGCAACAGCTACGCTAAACCGGAGACGATGGGGGTGGATCGCTGGCTGGCGATGCTGGCGGCCTGGTCGCGAGTGGGGCGAGCTCTGTGTGTGGTCGATTGCGGCAGCGCCATCACGATCGATTTTCTCGATGACAGCGGTACCCACCGGGGTGGCTTTATTCTGCCGGGGATGCGGATGCTGCAGCAGGCACTGCTGGGCAATACCGCGCGGGTGTTTGTGGAGCGTCCCGGCACTGTTTTCTGTCCGCGTCCGGCGAGCAGTACCAGTGAGGCGGTCACTCAGGGTGCCGACTTCATGTTCGATGCGATCGTGCAGCGGCTGGCGCAGGAGGTGGAGGCTGAGCAGCCGCTGTTCGTAACCGGTGGTGATGGTGAGCTGTTCCACCGCCGGCTCGGGCGTGGTGAGTGGGTGCCCGATCTGGTACTCGACGGGCTGGCGCCCGCGCTGGAGGCCGACTGATGCTGCGCTGGCTGTTCCTGTTGCTGTTGCTGGCCAATGCGCTTCTGTTCTTTTGGTATGCACAGCAGCAGGCGGCCCGTGCGGAGCCCGAAGCGGTCAACGTGGGCAGTCTGCGCCTGTTAAGTGAGCTGAACGGTGACGAGGTGCTGCCGGCGCGTGAGCGTGTCTGTCTCAGCTATCGCCCGTTGTCAGATGAGTATGACGCCCGGCGGTTGCTGCGGTTGCTTGCTGATGAGCCGGTATCCGCCGAGGCGGTGGAACTGGAGCCGGCGATAGCCGGTTATCGGCTGACGCTGCCGTTGCCGGCCGAGGCGGCTGCCCGTATTGAGCTGCTGGATGAGCTGGCGCGTCAGGGCTGGGTGCCGGAGAGTCGTGGTGCGCAGCTGTCCTTTGGTTCCTTTGCCGATATGGCGGCGCTGCAGGAGGTTCGCGCGGCCTTGCCGCAGCCGCTGCGTGGGCGCACGCAAGTGGCACCGGTGCGTGCTGAAAAAGCGCTCTGGGCGGTGCGCGTGAAACATCTTTCTGGTTATGAAATATCCAGTGAAATCAATCAGCTGATCAAAACCAGCTGGCCCGGAATAAATATTGAAAAAAATCCGTGCGAGGGGGTTGCAAGCCCCGAAGTCGATCAGTAAGATACGCCCCACTTCGTTGCCAAGGCCGGTATAGCTCAGTTGGTAGAGCAACTGACTTGTAATCAGTAGGTCCTGGGTTCGACTCCTAGTGCCGGCACCAGTTGAGGCAATGAAGGGATTGTGGTGAGGTTCCCGAGTGGCCAAAGGGATCAGACTGTAAATCTGACGCGCAAGCTTCGGTGGTTCGAATCCACCCCTCACCACCATCAATCGCAGCTTCTTGATAAGAGGGTGCGGTGCGAAGTCAGCTGGCATCGGCGGGTATGGTATAGTGGCTATTACCTCAGCCTTCCAAGCTGAAGAGGCGGGTTCGATTCCCGCTACCCGCTCCAAACGTGTTGCGCTCATGTAGCTCAGGGGTAGAGCACACCCTTGGTAAGGGTGAGGTCGGCGGTTCAAATCCGCCCATGAGCTCCAGTATTACGAAGGGTAGATATAGTGATATGTCTACCCTTTTTCGTATTCGGCAGCCCTGGCGTCCACTTCGAACAGGTTGGGAACTTGAGATGGCTAAGCAATCATTTGAACGTAACAAGCCGCACGTCAACGTCGGCACCATCGGTCACGTTGACCACGGTAAAACCACTCTGACCGCAGCCCTGACCCGCGTATGTGCGGAGACTTGGGGCGGTGCAGCCGTTGCCTTCG
>JAUWAC010000004.1 GCA_030602245.1 Marinobacterium sp. | reverse complement strand
AAAGTGTTTGATCGAATCGGACTGGTATCGTTGATGGATCAGTATCGTCGGCTTAAATGTGCATCATGAACCGCCGTATGCGGAACCGCACGTACGGTGGTGTGAGAGGACGGAGGTCGCAAGACCTCCTCCTACTCGATTGCACTGTATGCCGGGCGAGGGCTGTTACCGTCGGCCGGGGATCAGGCGCCGCAGACCCGGTTGCGGCCCTCTTCCTTGGCGCGATAGAGCGCCTGGTCGGCGCGCTCGATCAGGCTGACAGCGGTGTCGCCGGGCTGGAAGCGGGTAACGCCGAACGAGGCGGTGATCGAGCTGATGACTGAACCGGAGCTGCGCTGGCGAATACGGATCGCCTCGACGCGTTTGCGCAGCCGCTCGGCGATCGCTTCCGCGTCCGCCTGCTGCATGCCCGGCAGCATCACCGCAAACTCCTCGCCGCCAAAGCGCACCGGAATCAGCGGTTCGGCGCACTCTTCCTTCAGCAGACGACCGACGTACTGCAGCACCTTGTCCCCCATGAGGTGGCCATAGGTATCGTTGAAGCGTTTGAAGTGGTCGACGTCGATCAGCATCAGGCACAGCCCCATCGGCGCCTCCAGTGCGATCAGTTGCTCCAGCTCGGTATCGAATACGCGGCGGTTGTAGAGCCCGGTCAGCACGTCGACCCGGGCATCCTGGCGGGTCTTCTGCAGTTCCTGTTTCAGGGCCTCGATCTCTGACTGGGCGGCGTCGATCTGCTGCTGAAAACGGCGTGTGGTGTCGTTGATCGCGTCGGTATTGATCGACAGGGTTCGAATGATCGACTCCAGCGGCAGCGCCGTGTTGTCTTCGTCGGTGACGTCGTTGAGCGCATCGAGGCTTTCACGCAGCACCTGAGAGTAATTGTCGGTATGTTCGGCCGCTTCCGCGGCCTGGTCCTGCAGTTTGTTGACCAGATTGATCAGGTGCGACTGGGCCTCTTCTGACGCGACCGATTCGTCGCCGGTCAGGTGGTGGCGGAACAGCTGCTCGCTGAGCAGGCTCGGGCAGGTACCGTAGGTTTTCAGTGTTGAATCGAGCGCCTCGTTCAACGCCGGCAGCCGCTTCGACACGTAGGTGTACCAGAGCGCGTAATTGAGCGGGTTCGGCGGAATCTTGTTGCGCACCATCAGCGGAATCGCCTGGCGCAGGTAATCAGCGGCCTGGGTGGGTGTGTCGTTGTACTTCATGGCAATTGATCCCTGTGGCGGTATAGCGGTGATACGAATCAGGCGCCGGCCGGCAGCCACAGCTGCAGGCGCCTGAACCACTCCAGACCGTCAAGCTCCTCATGCAGCAGTCGCTCCAGCTGGCGCGGCTCCAGTCCGCTGTTCCTGAGCAGTTGCTCCATCGCCGGTGCGGCCTTGATCTCCAGATCAATATGCTCCGGATGGTAGTAAAGCGTCAATTCGTAGTCCGGGTTTTCGCCGACAATGCGGCTCAGCGCCGCATCGAGGTGGCGCACCACTTCGCTGCGTGTCGGCATCACCGGACGCGCACCCAGCGGGTACTGCTGATCATCATAGGTGTCGATGTGGAAAATCACATGGCCCACGTCATCGAACCGATCCTTGAGCCGCGCGACGGCGACATCGCCGATGTAGTGTGCCTCGGCGGCGCTGACATGGGGCTCGACCTGCAGGTGCATCTCGAGCAGGCTCTGGCTGCCCATCTGACGGCTTTTGAAGCTGTGCACGTCGATGATGTCATCGACCCCCAGCACAGTTTCACGCAGCGCCTGAACCCGTTTCTCCGGCAGCGCCGTGTCGACCAGTTCGGTGATACTGCGCGAAACCAGATCCCAGCCGATCTTGCCGACCAGCAGTGCGACCAGTACGGCGGCGACGCCGTCAAGCCACCAGATGCCGAGCATGGCGCCGGCGACGGCCACCAGCACGACGATGGAGGAGAGTGCATCGGAGCGGCTGTGCCAGGCGTTGGCGATCAACAGGTCAGACTTGAGCTCCTTGCCGATGCGCAGGCTGTAGCGGAAGATCCACTCCTTGCCGATGATCGATGCGGCCGCCACCACCAGTGCAGGCCAGGTTGGGGCCGGCGGATGCTGCTCGGCAAACAGGGCGACGAGGCTGTCGTACGCCATCAGGCCGCCGACGGCGACGAGAATCAGGCCCAGTACGACGGTGCCCACCGTCTCGAAGCGACCGTGGCCCCACGGGTGATTGCGATCCGGTGCCTGATGCGACAGGCGCAGCACCGCGATCACCATGAAGTCGGTGAACAGATCCGAGAGAGAATGGAGGCCGTCAGCAACGAGGGCAGCCGAGTTGGCGATCAGACCGATGACGATCTTGAGGATGCCGAGGACGGCGTCCATCACCGACCCGATCAGCGTTACCTTCTCGGCTGCACGGCGACGTTGGTCCAGCTGTTCCTGCATCATGAAAGGTCGTCCGTAGCGCGAGGGAACCGCGATATTACAGTGGATCGGGGCCGGAAGGCCAGAACCGGCCCCCGGCAGTGCCGGCCGGGGGATTGTATCGATTCTGTGTCACGCCCGGGCTGTCGCAAAGATGACAGTGTGCCCGGATCGGTAAAATGTCATCGACCGGCACTCGAACACCTATTTGAATCGCTTTTATGTCTTGTAAGTTATTGTATTTAAATAATAAAAACTGATGGTTAAAAAATGATCAATTTGTAGCAAGGGGCGGGATAGCGGGTGATTGGCGCTATTTTTGTGGCAGTTTTCACAGCGTTATCCACAGTAGATGTGGGTAGAGGGACGCAGCCCCCGTCAGCACTGGGTTGAGCAATTTGTAAACAGTCTGTGACAGGCGTACGGGAACGGTACACTGGTTCGCGAGCGGGATTTCGCTGTACACTGTGCGGATAACACAACAACGCTGGTGGCGAATGGACGCGGCATCCCTTCCTCAACTGATTCTTCCTCTGGCTCTGTTTCTGATGATGCTGGGCATCGGCATCACGCTGACGGGGGCCGATTTTAAGCGTATCCTGCAGCAACCGCATGCCGTCGCGCTGGGCATTGGCGCGCAACTGCTGTTGCTGCCGCTGCTGGGCTGGCTGGTCTGTGTACTCTTTGCACTGCCGCCGCTGGTCGCCGCCGGACTGATGATCGTGACGCTGGCGCCCGGTGGCGTCACCTCGAATCTGATCACGCTGGTCGCCCGTGGCGATACGGCACTGTCGGTCAGCCTGACGGCGCTGAGCAGCCTGATTACCCCCTTTACACTGCCCTTGATAACGGCACTGGTGCTGCAGCTGCAGGGCAGTGGAGCCGATCTGCCCGCGTTTCCGGTGTTGCCTTCAATGCTCAAGCTCGCCGTGGTGACGTTGCTGCCGGTGCTGCTGGGTGTCGGCCTGCGGGCGCGGTTTCCAGCCCTGTGCCAGCGTCTGGAGCGCTTCGTCAAATTCGCCGCCGTGCTGTTCTTCGTGCTGATCGTCGCCGGTCTGGTGTGGCGTGAATGGGAACGTCTGCCGGGGCTGCTGGCGCTGTACGCACCGGCCGTGCTGACGCTGGTGGCATTGGCGATGGCGGCGGGCTATCTGCTTGGGCGGGCAGGGCAGCTCGACGCAGCCGCACGGCTGACACTGGCGGTTGAAGTCGGCATCCAGAATGCGGGGACAGCGCTGATGGTCACCGGGGCGCTGCTGGCCAGTGCCGAGATGTCGGCGATCGTGCTGATCTATGGTGTGCTGATGCAGTTGCCGGCGGCGGCGTTGATGCTGGCGCGCAACTGCCCGTTGCAGCGGCGCCAGCAATACGCCGGCTGATCAGTCGATACCGATCAGCTTGTGGGTCTGCAGGCTGAGTTTCCACTGCGGGTGTTCGAGGCAGTAGCGGATACAGCGCTGGGTGTATTCGCGCTGTAACGGTCCGTCCATCGGCTGCAGATAGAAATGCTCGAAAGCCAGCCCGGCAAATCGCTCCGGGGCCGCCTTGGCCTGTGGATACACCAGTTTCAGCTCGTTCCCCGCGCGTACCACCAGTTCCGCATCGGCCTTCGGGCTGACACAGATCCAGTCAATGCCGGCCGGCAGCGGCCGCGTGCCGTTGGTTTCGATGGCGATCTCAAAACCCGCGTCATGCAGTGCCTCGATCAGCGCATCGTCCAGCTGCAGGGCGGGCTCACCGCCGGTGCAGACGACATAGGGCGTGCCCTCCAGGTCACTCGGCCAGAGTGTGCGAATGGTCGCGGCCAGCGCGGCGGCGCTGGCGTATTTGCCGCCATTGCGACCGCCGGTGCCGACGAATTCGGTATCGCAGAAATCACAGATCGCCTGCGCCCGATCCTGTTCGCGTCCGGACCAGAGGTTGCAGCCAGCGAAACGGCAGAACACGGCGGCACGGCCGCTCTGTGCGCCTTCCCCCTGCAGGGTGTAGAAGATCTCGTAAACCGTATACATGGGGCTGTCAGCGCTCCAGCTCGCCGCCAAAGGCTGCGAGCAGTTGTGGGATCAGCCGGGTGAATTCGAGCCCCAGCTGGGTGACATCGGCGTCCAGTGCGGCGAGTTCCTCTTCCGGTGCCTGTTCGGCGAGCTGGTCGCGATATTCATCGGTCAGGCGCAACCGGTGCAGCGTCAGGTCGTCGTGCAGGACGAAACGGATCTGTTCCTCCCAGCACAGTGCAAGGCGCGACACCTGCATGCCGCCGTCAAGGTGGGCGCGGATCTCGTCGCTGGTCAGGTCCTGTCCCTTGATGCGGATCAACCCCTTCTCATCGGCCAGGGTGTCGCGCAGTTCGCACTCCTGCTCGAGCTCGAAGCCACCGGGCGGGTGCGGCTCGTTGTTCAGCCAGCCGGACAGGGTGGCGCCCGGTGAGTGCTGCACTTCCGGCAGGCGTACGCGCAGCGAGCCGAGCACGTCACGCAGTTCAGACAGCAACTGCTCGGCGCGGGTCAGTGACGAGGCATCGACCAGTATCCAGCCCTGCTCGGGCGATATCAGGGCGTGGGTCGGGCGGCGGCGGGTAAAGGCGCGGGGCAGCAGCTCGAAGGTGACTTCGTCCTTCAGCGTGGCGCGCTCCTTGCGGTAGACCTTGCGGCCTTCTTCCTGCTCGATCTTTTCCACCCGCTCGTTGAGCGCATCACGGACCACGCTGCCCGGCAGGATGCGTTCCTCCTGCATCAGGCAGATCAGCATGTAACCATTACTGGTGAACACTGGCGAGTCGGTCAGGCCGGCGGTCGGTGAGCTCCAGCCCACCCGCTTCAGCTCATGACGGCTGCAGGGCGTGAACGGCTTGCTTTCGAGCGCCCGTTCAAGGGTTTCGCTGCTGAAGTCGTTATCGGGGGTGAAGCGGTACCAGACCGCGTTCTTGAACCAGAGCATCGCGCCTCCTGTGCTGCGCCGCGCAGTGGCGGCGAGGATGATCGAGGCGCGCATTATTGGGGTCAGGGCTGCGGGATGCAACCCTTGGCAGGGACTGGCTTATTCGCCCTCGTAGGCAAGCAGGGTGTAGACCGGTACACCCGCTTCCTGAATCCGGCTGGAGCCCTGCAGATCCGGCAGGTCGATCAGCGCCGCTGCCTCGACAACGTCGGCGCCGAGCTTCTTGATCAGCGTGCAGGCGGCCAGAATGGTGCCGCCGGTGGCGATCAGGTCGTCAAAGATCAGCACCTTGTCACCTTCGCTGACCGAGTCGAGCTGCATTTCAACCGCGGCGGTGCCGTACTCGAGGCTGTATTCCTGATGAATGGTTTCGCCCGGCAGTTTGCCTTTCTTGCGTACCAGTACCAGCGGCAGGTTGAGCTGGTGGGCGAGGATAGAGCCAAACAGGAAGCCGCGTGCGTCGATACAGGCGATGTGCGTGATGCCGCTGTCGATGTAACGCTGGATAAAGGCATCGGCGACCATGCGCAGGGCGCGAGGGTCTTTGAAGATCGGTGTCACATCGCGGAACTGTACGCCAGGCTCCGGCCAGTCCGGCAGCGTGCGGATGACGGATTTGACGTAGAACTCGTCGTAGGACATCGGATGGGCTCCTGATTGCTGTATTGCTGTACTCAGTTGATCTAACTCAATGTGACCGAGCGGCAAAGGGTGTGTAATGGCCTCGTTGGGTTACACATTGAGATGGCTACTTCATTGTGCAACTATTCCGGCGCCACCCCTCGGGGCGGCGCCTTTTTTATGCGCGCTGCCGGCGCGCCGTTGCCTCGGTTGCCGGGCAGATCAGAGCTGCTGTGAGCTGCTGCTGTCGGCTTCTTCGAACGGATTGCATTCGCCGGCGAGCTCGTAAAGCTCCGGCAGTTTGCTCAGCTCGATCTCCTTGCCATCGACGCGGATCAGCGACATGGCCTGGAATCGGGTGAAGATACGGCTGACGGTTTCGACGGCCAGACCCAGATAGTTGCCGATCTCGTTGCGTGACATCGAGAGGCGGAAGTGGGTGGCGGAGTAGCCGCGCGCGCGGAAGCGGGTCGACAGTTTGATCAGGAAGGTCGCGACGCGCTGTTCCGCATTCTTCTTCGACAGCAACATCATCATCTGCTGGTCGTCGCGCAGCTCCTTGCTCATTGTGCGCAGCATCTGGCGGCGCAGCTCCGGCATCTGGCCGGCGAGGTCGTCCAGACGCTCGAACGGGATTTCGCAGACGGTCGTGGTTTCCAGTACCTTGGCGGATACCGGGTACGTAACACCGTCGACACCGCTCATGCCCACCAGTTCGCCCGGGAAGTAGAAGCCGGTGATCTGCTCCTCGCCCTCGTTGGTCAGCGTATAGCTCTTGATGGTACCGGCGCGTACGGCATAGACCGAAGTGAATGCGTCGCCCTGGTGAAACAGGTGTTCTCCCTTCTTCAGCGGCCGGCTTTTCTCGATGATATCGTCGAGCCGCTCCATCTCCGTCATATTCAGTGAAACCGGCAGGCACAGCGAGCTGAGGCTGCAGGTGCTGCAATGAACCTGCTGCAGACTGCGCAGCTTGCCTTCACACTTCTGTTCACCCATGGGGTTGTCCCTTTTTTGTCTATGCGTTGGGTCGTTGACTACCCAACGCATTATGAAACATTTACTCGAATCCTTGAAGAGACCGCCTCAGATGATGCGGGAGTAGCTTTTGGTTGCGGTTTCACGCGGGATATACGCGTCGAATGCCATACAGATGCGGCGAATCAGCAGGCGTCCGGCCGGTGTGACGCGGATCTGCTGCGGCGACAGCTCTACCAGACCGTCGCCGGCAAAGCGTTCGAGGTCCGCCAGTTCAGTGGCGAAGTAGTCGGCGAAGTCGATGCCGAAGGCGCGCTCGATCTGCGCCGGTTCCAGTTCGAAGTGGCAGATCAGCTGAGTAATCACGGCGCGCCGGATATGGTCGTCACGGTGCAGTACGACGCCGCGGCGCACCGCGTGCTGCTGGCGCGCGATCGCATCGCTGTAGGCGGCGATGTCGTGCTCGTTCTGGTAGTAGACGTCGCCAATCTGACTGATCGCCGACACGCCCATCGCGACCAGATCGCAGTCGGCGTGCGTGGTATAGCCCTGGAAGTTGCGATGCAGCTGGCCGGTGGCCTGTGCCAGCGCGAGTTCGTCGTCAGGCTTGGCGAAGTGGTCCATACCGATGTAGACGTAGCCGGCGTCGAGCAGGCGATCGATGGTGCTCTGCAGGATGTCGAGCTTGGTTTCCGGGCTCGGCAGATCGTCGGCGTTGATATGCCGCTGCGAGCGGAACCGATCCGGCAGGTGAGCATAGTTGAATACCGACAGGCGGTCCGGCGACATCGCGATCACCGAGTCCAGTGTCGCTTCAAAGCCGGCCAGGGTCTGGTGGGGCAGGCCGTAGATCAGATCCATGTTGATCGACTTGAAGCCCAGTGCGCGGGAGGTTTCCAGCACGCGGGCGGTCTGTTCGATCGGCTGGATACGGTTGACCGCCTCCTGAACCGTCGGGTCCAGATCCTGTACACCGAGGCTGACGCGGTTGAAGCCGATTTCACGCAGTACATTCAGCGTGCTGTCCTGCGCTTCACGCGGGTCGATCTCGATCGAGTAGTCGCCGCCGTCGTCTGTACGCAGATTGAAGTGGCGACGCAACTCGCCCATCAATTCGGCCATCTGGGCATCGGAGATAAACGTCGGTGTGCCGCCGCCCCAGTGCAGCTGGTTGACCTGGCGGCCTTCGCTGTACCACTGACCGAGCTGTTCGATCTCACGGTAGAGCGTATCCAGATAGGGCTGGGCCTTGTCGCGCCGCCGCGTGATCACCTTGTTGCAGGCGCAGTAGTAACAGACATGGGCGCAGAACGGGATGTGCACGTACAGCGACAGCGGCGCGCTGTGATCCGCCGTGTTGCGGGCGGTTTCGATCAGCGACTGTGCCGAACGCTGCGGATCGAACTGAAGGGCCGTCGGATAAGAGGTGTAGCGGGGGCCGGAAAGGTCGTAGCGACGGATCAGGTCGATGTCCCACTGGATGCGGTCTGTGCTGCTCACTGCTGAATCATCCTCGCAAGTTTGACGCGGGCGCAAGTATAACAGGCCCGGGCCGCGACGGCTTGACCGATATCAATGGCCGCCGGTCAGTGCCGTCAGGGGCAGGGTGTAAATACCGAACAGTATAATCAGTACGCCGGCCCCGCGGCGCAGGCCCTGTCGCTGCATCAGCGCGCGCGCCTGTTGGGCCAGCAGTCCGGTGGTGACCATCGCCGGCAGGGTGCCGAGACCGAAGCCGGCCATCAACAGAGCGCTGTCGAGCCAGTGCCCTGCCGCGGATGACCACAACAGCGTACTGTAGACCAGTCCGCACGGCAGCCAGCCCCAGATCAGGCCCAGCGCCAGGGCTCGTGGCAGGGTATCGGCAGGCAGCAGGCGCGCGGCGAGTGGGCGCAGATAGCGCCACAGATAACCGCCGGCCTGCTCAAGGCGGGTAACCAGCAGCGACCACTGGGCGACATAGAGCCCCATCGCAATGAGCAGAAGGCCGGCCAGCGTGCGCATCACCAGGGCAGCGGTGCCGCTGGCAAACTGGTGGCCGAGCAGGCCGATCAGCGCGCCGGCCACCATATAGCTCAGTATCCGACCGAGGTTGTAACTCAGTGTCAGGCCGATGCCACGGGCTTGTTGTTGCTGGCCGTGGCTGATGCCGACGGTTGCCGCGATGCCGCCGCACATGCCGACGCAGTGCGTTGCCCCCAGCAGGCCCAGCAGCACTGCGGTGGGAAAGGCCAGGCTCTCAGTCATCGTTGCGGCGGTCCTCGGACGCGTTACCGGCCTTGTGAGTCGGTGTGCTGTCGGGGCGTGCGTCTTCCGGGATCAGATCTTCGTCGTCATCGTACAGAATGCGGTGCGCCGGGGATTCCAGGTCGTCGAACTGACCTGAGTTGACTGACCAGAAGAACGCGGCGATCGCAACGCCGGCCAGTACCAGCGCGATCGGGATCAGCAGGTAGAGAATATCCATTATGACTCCGCAGTATAACGAGGGTTGCTGCGTGGGCGACGGCTGAGCCGCAGCGCATTGCCGACCACGACCAGCGAGCTCGCCGACATGCCGATCGCGGCCATATAAGGTGCAATAAAGCCGGTGGCGGCCAGCGGCAGCGCCAGCAGATTGTAGAGCAGGGCCCAGGCCAGGTTTTCGCGAATGATCGTGCGCGTCTTGCGTGCCAGACGGATCGCATCGCACAGCCGCGTCAGGTCGTTGGCGATCAGAACGGCGTCGGCATTGGTTTTGGCCAGATCCGTGGCGCCTGCCATCGCCACCGATGTTCGCGCGCCGGCGAGTGCGGGAATGTCGTTGATGCCGTCGCCGACCATGATCACCTCGGCGCCTTGCTCGGCCAGCGCGTTGAGATACGCCAGCTTTTGCTCTGGACCGACGCCCTTGCGCACTTCGGCGATGCCCAGCGTTGCCGCCACCTTGTGGGCCGCCGCCGAGGCGTCCCCGGTCAGCATGACGCAGTTGAGGCCGAGGCTGGACAGGGTGCGCAGTGCGGCCGGCGCTTCGGGACGGATCTGATCGTCAAGACGGAACCAGCCCAGCGCCCGCGTGCGATCGCACAGCAGCAGCCAGAGCCCGGTGTCGCCGGGGAGTGCCGGTGCCGGGTGGCCGGTCAGTTCGGCGGCAAAGGCGGGTTGCCCGATACGGTATTCGATACCGTCCAGCTGGCCCTCGAGGCCCTGACCGAGGTGGTTGCGGATGGCGTCGGCGCGTCGGGTCGCAAAGGCGCTGAACGCCCGGGCGATCGGGTGTTCGGAGCCGGACTCCAGCGCCGCCGCGCGTTCGAGCAGCTGGGTACTGTCGAGCTCGGCGAGCGGTACGATCTCCTGAATCTGCAGGTTGCCTTCGGTCAGTGTGCCGGTCTTGTCGAACACGACGTGGGTGGCGGTGGCAAAGCTCTCCAGCACATGGCCGCGACTGATGAGGATGCCCTGCTGGCGCAGCGTTCCGGTGGCGGTGGTGAGTGCGGTCGGGGTGGCCAGCGACAGCGCGCAGGGACAGGTGACGACGAGTACGGAGAGGGTGATCCAGAACGCGTCCTGCGGCGCGATCATCGCCCAGCTACCGGCAACGACGGTCGCTGTCACGAGGGTGGCGCCGACAAAGTAGCGGGCCACACGGTCGGCAATGCGTGCCACCGCCGGTTTTTCCGCCTGGGCGCGGTCGAGCATGCGCACGATCGTCGACAGGCGAGAGTCGCTGCCGGTCTCGGTGACTTCGATTTCGATCGGGTGTTCGACGTTCTGCGTGCCGCCAACGACCGGATCACCGACGCCCCGTGACAGCGGCATGTACTCGCCGGTCAGTGCCGACTCGTCGACGGCGCTCTGTCCCTTCACCACGCGACCGTCAGCCGGAATGGTATGACCGGGCTTGACCAGTACGCGATCGCCGGGGCTCAGGCGACTCGCCGGTATCAGCTCCTCCCGGTCACCCTGCAGTCGGATCGCACTGGTGGGCAGCAAGTTGAGCAGGGCATTGCCGGCGCGGCCGGTGCGGTGACGGGCCTGCATCTCCATGAACCGGCCCACCAGCAGGAAGAACGTGAACATGGTCACGGAGTCGAAGTAGACTTCGCCGCTGCCCATGAAGGTGGCCCAGACGCTGGCCCAGTAGGCGCCCAGAATCGCGATCGATACGGGGACGTCCATACTAAGCTGGCGCGTGCGCAGGTCGCGCAGCGCCGCCTGATAAAACGGCCGGGCCGAGTACAGCACCACCGGCGTGGCAAGCACGAAGCTGGCCCAGCGCATGAAGGTGACGAAGCGGGTTTCCATCGACGACGCGAGGTCGCCGGCATACATGGCCGCGGCGAGCATCATCACCTGCATCATCGCGACGCCGGCCACTCCGAGACGGCGAATGGCGCGTTTCTTTTCCTGCTCGAGCAGGGCTTCCTCGCGATTGGGCTGATACGGGTGGCCCTGATAGCCGATGCGGTCGATCTCACCGAGCAGGGTGCTGAGCCTGGTTTCGCGTGTATCCCAGCGCAGCCGTGCGCGGTGGGTGGTCAGGTTGACGCTGACGGCACTGACGCCCGGTTGCTGTTGCAGGTGGCGCTCGAGCAACCAGATGCAGGCAGCGCAGGTGATACCCTCAATCACCAGCAGCGCCTCGCGTTCATGCTCGCTGGACTGGTGAACAAACTCCTTCTGCACCTCCGGATCGTCGAACAGTCGCAGCTCGAGCTGGCGCTGTTCAGTACCGTTGCTGCGAATCCGCTCGCTGGCGGCATTCTGACGGTCGCGATGACGGTAGAAGTTGTCGAGGCCACCTTCGACGATGGTCTGCGCCACGGCCAGGCAGCCGGGGCAGCACATCGGGCGGTCCTGTCCGTCGATACGGGCGACGAAGTGGGCGCCGGGCGGAACCGGCAGGCCGCAATGGTAGCAGCTGGCCTGACGCAGGGAGTCGGCGGAGGCGTTCATGGGTGCGATCCGTTAGCGGGTGCCGCCGATCTGATATTCGCTCTGTTCGTAGGGCGGAGTCGTTTCAAGGCGGATCTGCCACTGCTGGTCGAGCGGCTCGAGGATGACATAGCGCTTGCCAAGCAGCTGGCCCTGCAGATTACCGCTGTACAGGCCCTGACGGTCGACCGCCCGCAGACGCAGGACCTGATCATACTTCTGGTGGGTGGGGTGAATCAGGCTCAGTTGCAGTTCGTCCGGCAGGCTGGTGTTGCTGTCGAGCTTGATCTGAACGTCGCCGGTAAGGCCGTCGAGCATCATGCGGCCCTGAATCCCCATTTCGCGGGCAGCATCTTCCCGGCTGTGGTCGATATTGAGCCCGCGGGCGACCTTGTAGTAATCCTCCTTGACGATACCGTCACTGGTGGTGACCGCCAGATAGATGAAGATCGGGGCGTAGATCATCACGGCGATCAGGGGGGCCAGCACGAACCAGAGCCAGGTCTGCTTGTACCAGGGGGATTGGCGTTCTTCGCTCATGTAATACCTCAAAATAGCGCGGCCGGGGGTGACCCGGCCGCTATTCTAAACTAAATCCCGGTCGTCGTGGACCATGGACGCTCGCGTAATGCGTCAGCGACTCGGGGCCGGACCGATAAAGCGGTTTTCCTCCGTGACGCTGATCGACGGATCATCGAGGGCTTCGACAGTCAACTCGATATCATAGTTCGCACGCTCGAGATCGGCCGGGTTCATATGCAGGCGGATCGGGTAATCCAGCAGCTCGCCGGCATCGATGCTGACGATCGCGTCAGTGGCCAGGGTCAGCCCCTCGATGCCGCTGACGCTGATCCGGTACTGATGGGCTTCCTGCTCCTTGTTGGCGAGCTTGAGCGTATAGACGTTCTCGATCAGGCCGCCCGGGGTCGTGGTATACAGCTGGCCACGATCACGCAGGATATCGACTTCCAGCGGGACGCGGTTATAGAGCGTGTATGCGAACGCGGTGAACATCGCCATCAGCGCGACGAAGTAGCCGATCAGGCGTGGCCGCAGCAGGCGCGTTTTTTTGCCGTTGAGCGAGTGCTCGGTGGTGTAACGGATCAGGCCGCGTGGATAGTTCATCCGATCCATAATGTCGTCACAGGCGTCGACACAGGCGCCGCAGGCGACACACTCGTACTGCAGGCCGTCGCGGATGTCGATACCGACCGGGCAGACATGGACGCAGTTGCCGCAGTCGATACATTCACCAAGGCCGGCGTCCTTGTAATCGATGCCGCGCTTGCGGCTGCCGCGTGGTTCGCCACGTTTTTCATCGTACGAGATGATCAGAGTGTCCTGGTCGAACATGACACTCTGGAAGCGGGCGTACGGACACATGTAGATACAGACCTGCTCGCGCAGCCAGCCGGCGTTGCCGTAGGTAGCAACGGTAAAGAAGGCCAGCCACCACATCTCCCAGGGGCCAAGCTCAAAGGCGAAGACGTTGGGCACGAGCTCACGGATCGGCGAGAAATAACCCACGAAAGCGATCGCAGAGGCCGCTGCGATGAACAGCCAGAGCAGGTGCTTGGCGGCCTTGCGCACGGCCTTTTCCTTGTTCATCGGGGTTTTGTCCAGCTTCATGCGCTTGTTGCGGTCACCCTCAGTGATGCGCTCGGCCCAGATGAACAGCCAGGTCCAGACAAACTGTGGGCAGGCATAACCACACCAGAGTCGGCCGGCAAAGACGGTGACAAAGAACAGTGTGAAGGCAAGGATGATCAGCAACCAGGAGAGCAGCATGAAATCCTGTGGCCAGAAGGTCATGCCGAAAATGTGGAACTGCCGATTGGGCAGGTCAAACAGGATCGCCTGGCGGCCATCCCACTGCAGCCATGAGAAGCTGTAAAACATCACCAGCATCATGGCGCCGGAGATGATACGCAGGTTCTTGAACAGGCCTTTGTAGTACTTGACGTAGATATGCTCGCGTTTGGCGTACAGGTCGTACGACTGTTGGTCGCCGGCGCCTTTGCCAGGTGTTACATCTTTCACCGGTATTTGATTCATGCCCTTACCACCACAATGACAGGAGGGGCCCGTTCATATCGGGCTCTGGATCTATTAGGTATTGCGAATATTACCGCCCTTTGAAGGGGTAATGCCAGCGCCCGCGGTTGCGGTACACAGGCGGATTCCGGAAGAGGTTGGGTGTGCGCTGCATCTTAGCGAGGCAACAAAAAAGGCGCCATGATCTGCATCATGCCGCCTTTTTGTTACACGGGTCTTGCTGTTACTTCTGAGACAGGCTGTACACGTACGCTGTGATCAGGTGGATCTTGTCTTCAGACAGCAGGTTCTGGTGTGCCGGCATGACGCCATTACGACCGTTGCGGATCGTATGAGCGATCTGCTCGAAGCTGCCACCGTACAGCCAGGTGCTGTCGGTCAGGTTCGGCGCACCCAGTGCGTGCATGCCCTTGCCGTCGGCGCCGTGGCAGGCGGCACACAGTGCCTGGAACTGGCTCTGGCCGCGCTCCGCTGCCTGGCTGTCGACATTGTCGGCACCGCTCAGGGTCAGAACGTAGGCGGTCACGTCGCGCACGCCGTCTTCACCCAGTACTGCACCCCAGGCCGGCATAGCGCCCTGACGACCGTTGGTGATGGATTCCTTGATGGTGGCCGGATCGCCGCCATACAGCCAGTCGCTGTCGGTCAGGTTCGGGAAGCCGTAGGCGCCAGTACCCGCAGAACCGTGGCACACGGAGCAGTTGTTGGCGAACATACGCTGCCCCATGCGCAGACCGGTTTCGTTGGCCGGATCCTGCAGCTCTTCGATCGACAGCGCAGCGTACTTGGCGAACACCGGCTGATAGACTTCTTCAGCGTGCTGCATCTCTTCTTCCCACTGGCCGTGTGAGCTCCAGCCCAGCAGACCCTGGAAGTTACCGAGGCCCGGGTAGAGCACGAGGTAGCCCAGACCGAAGACAACGGTGGCCAGGAACATCTGGAACCACCACTTCGGCAGCGGGTTGTCGTACTCTTCGATACCATCGAACTCGTGACCGACTTTCTCTTCGGTCGATTCCTTGTACTTCTCGCTCTTGCGGGTCGCGAACAGCAACCAGGTGCAACCGAGAATTACGGCCAGGGCAATGACACTTACCCATGCGCTCCAGAAAGCACTCATTTGTCGTTTCTCCCGTTATTGGCGTTCGTAGCCTGCGCGCCTTCGCTTTGTTCGCGGCTGCGCTTTTCCACTTCGTCTTCATCGGCGAAGGGAGCTTGCGCGGCCTCGTCAAACTTCTTGCTGTTCTTCGGGTGCGCCACCCAGACAAACAGGGCGACGAACGTGATCAGCATGATCAGCGGCAGGTACGGGCCATAAACTTCGTAACTCACTGAATAGTTACCGCTTGTTGGTGTAGACGCTATGCAGCTTGCCGAGAGACTGCAGGTAGGCTACGAGCGCATCGATCTCGTACTTGCCGGCAACTTCTTCGCGTGCATTGGCGATCTGTTCATCGGTGTACGGAACACCCAGCTTACGCAGTGCTTCCATCTTGGCCGCCGTGTCCTGACCGCTCAGCTTGTTCTCGAACAGCCAGGGGTATGACGGCATTTTGGATTCCGGGACAACATCGCGCGGGTTGTACAGGTGCGCGCGCTGCCAGTCGTCGGAGTAGCGGCCACCGACACGGGCCAGGTCCGGACCGGTACGCTTGGAACCCCACAGGAACGGGTGCTCCCAGACGAACTCGTTGGCAGTCGAGTAGTGGCCGTAGCGCTCGGTTTCGGCACGGAACGGACGGATCATCTGAGTGTGGCAGACATGGCAGCCTTCCTTGATGTAGATGTCGCGACCTTCCAGTTCCAGCGCGCTGTAGGTACGCAGACCTTCAATCGGCTGGGTAGTGGAGCTCTGGAAGAACAGCGGGACGATCTCCGCCAGGCCACCACCGCTGATCACGATGATGATCAGCAGGATCATCAGGCCGATGTTCTTTTCAATCGTTTCATGTTTGATCATTGCTATCTGCTCCTCGTCTCAATCAAGCAGTCTGGGCTGAGGGCTCAGCTGCTTTAACAGAGCTGCCGGCACGGACGGTCTGCCAAACATTGAAGGCCATCAGCAGCATACCGGTCAGGAAGAACGCACCACCGAGCCAGCGGACGAAGTAACCCGGGTGGCTGGCTTCCAGTGCCTCAACGAAGCTGTAGGTCAGGGTGCCGTCTTCGTTAACTGCACGCCACATCAGACCCTGCAGGATACCGTTGACCCACATAGAGCAGATGTACAGAACGGTACCGATGGTCGCGAGCCAGAAGTGAGTGTTGATCAGGCCGATGGAGTACATCTGAGCCTTGCCGAACAGTTTCGGGATCATGTGGTACACCGCACCGATGGAGATCATCGCAACCCAGCCCAGCGCGCCGGCGTGTACGTGGCCAACGGTCCAGTCAGTGTTGTGAGACAGCGCATTGACGGTCTTGATCGACATCATCGGGCCTTCGAAGGTGGACATGCCGTAGAAGGACAGAGAAACGACCAGGAAGCGCAGGATCGGGTCGGTGCGCAGTTTGTGCCATGCACCGGACAGCGTCATCATGCCGTTGATCATGCCGCCCCAGGACGGTGCCAGCAGGATCAGGGACATCACCATACCCAGAGACTGAGCCCAGTCCGGCAGAGCAGAGTAGTGCAGGTGGTGACCACCGGCCCACATGTAGGTCGCGATCAGCGCCCAGAAGTGGACGATAGAGAGACGGTAAGAGTAGATCGGGCGTTCAGCCTGCTTCGGAACGAAGTAGTACATCATGCCCAGGAAGCCTGCCGTCAGGAAGAAGCCTACCGCGTTGTGGCCATACCACCACTGCACCATCGCGTCGACGGTACCCGGGTACATGGAGTAGGACTTCAGGAAGGATACCGGCATCGCCATGCTGTTGACGATGTGCAGTACCGCGACCGTGATGATGAACGCCATGTAGAACCAGTTACCGACATAGATGTGCGAGGTCTTGCGCATCTTGACGGTGCCCAGGAACACAATGGCGTAGGCAACCCACACGGCCGTGATCAGCAGGTCGATCGGCCATTCCAGCTCGGCGTACTCCTTGGCGGAGGTGTAACCCAGCGGCAGGGTGATCGCTGCAGACAGGATAACCAGCTGCCAGCCCCAGAAAGTGAATGCCGCCAGGCCATCCGAGAACAGACGGGTCTGACAGGTGCGCTGCACGACGTAGTAAGACGTCGCGAACAGGGCGCAACCACCAAACGCGAAGATTACCGCGTTGGTGTGTAACGGACGGATACGTCCGTAGCTCAACCAGGGAAGGTCGAAGTTTAGTGCAGGCCACACCAGCTGGGCCGCGATAAGGACGCCAACGCCCATACCGACAATACCCCATACCACCGTCATGATGGCGAACTGGCGCACGACTTTGTAGTTGTAAGTCGGGTGTTCAGTTGCAGTGCTCATGTCAGGCTCTCATCAACAAGCTAGAATAGTAAGAAGAGTTCCGCCGCCAATTATCTGGTAATACCCCCACCATTTCAACGCGATGTGCCCTTTATGTGTGGCTATTTGTCGCACTGAAAAAAGGCCTGAATTCGTATCCTACCTTTTTTGTCTGTTATTTATGGTTGGTCTGTAAGTCTCTGTTAGTAAAAGCGTTTGTGTGGGGTGTGGGGTGTGGGGCGTTGGGTTTTCAGGTGCATTAACTGTATTTTCTGTCCGGTTGTTTTTGTCGCGCAGAAAACTTAACGGAGTTTTGCTTGATATGGATCAAACGGCGCATTGAGCGACGTCTGTGCGCCTTTAGTATTAGAGATCCTTGCCTTTCGGGTTGCCGGCATCAGAGCCCCTCACTATAGTGCGCCGTTCACATCGTGATGAAGAATCGGGATATGTCGCAGATTGATCGTTTGATCCTGCTCTGTCGGGGCGGGTTCGAGGCTGAATGTGCCGCCGAGATTGCCGATCTCGCCTGTGCTGCGGGCTATTACGGCTATCCGACGCTCGAGGCGGACAGTGGCTACGTTGTCTACCACGTGCACGCGCCGCGCTCCGCACTGGAGCTGATCGAGGCGTTGCGCTTTCGGCAATTGATCTTTGCCCGGCAGTGGTTTGCCTGTGCCGCACCGATGCTCGGCCTGTCGTCCAAGGATCGCCTGACGCCGGTGGCCGAGCAGGCGCGGCAGCTGCCGGAATGTGCCGAGATCGTTGTCGAAACGGCGGATACCACAGCCGGGCGCGAGCTGCAGGGGTTCTGTCGCAAGTTCGTCGCCGCGCTGGCACCACACCTGCGGCAGCAGAAGTTGCTGCTTGCGCGCGGGGAAAAGGCGCATTGGCGCATGCATCTGTTCGTGCTCAGTGGTCAGGACCTGTGGCTTGGGGTTGCACCGGTGCGCAACAGTTCGCCGTGGCCGGGCGGCATCCAGCGGCTGAAGTTTCCACGCGAGGCGCCCAGCCGCTCGACGCTCAAGCTTGAGGAAGCCTGGCACTGGTTTGTGCCGCGGCGGGAATGGGATACGCGACTGGCACCGGGCATGCGGGCGGTGGATCTGGGCGCAGCGCCGGGTGGCTGGACGTGGCAGCTGGTGCAGCGGGGCATGTTCGTGACCGCGGTTGATAACGGGCCGATGGATGACGCCCTGATGAACAGCGGTCAGGTAGAGCATCTGCGTGAGGATGCGTTTGTTTACGTGCCCTCGAAGACAGTGGACTGGATGGTCTGTGATGTGGTGGAGAAACCGGCGCGGACCACGGCGCTTGTCATCGACTGGGCGCGGCATGGCTACGCCCGCAATATGATCTTCAATCTCAAGCTGCCGATGAAGCAGCGTTACGCCGAGGTGCGTCGTTGCCTTGAGCGGATCGAAACCGCGCTGGATGAAAGTGGTCTGTCCTGGCGTCTGATGGCGCGTCACCTCTACCACGATCGTGAAGAGATCACCTGCTGGCTGCAGCTTGATCTCCCCGGGCAGCGCTGATCAGTGCTCGAAGACGGTGATTTTTTCGTCGCTTTCGAGCAGCGGACCGAGCGTCTGCAGCATGTCGCGACGCTCGGCGCTGTTATACCAGCGCTCCCAGTCGTTGAGGGTGCGATAGGTGGCCAGCACCAGACGATGGTTCGGGTCGTCGGCGTTATGCATTACCTCGCCGGAGATAAAGCCGGGGGTGTGCATCGCCCGCTGCAGGATCTCGCGTGACAGCTTGTCGTAATGGGGGCCGAGCTCGTCGGCGATGTGGCGTTCGATCAGCACTCTTATCATGACTCTCTCCCTGGCGTGGGTGCTCGTGTGTATAAGCATAATTCAGCCCGGCGCGGGCGCAAGGTGGTGTGTGAGCGGTTCCGCCGCCGCGCGGATTTTGCGACAATGGCCGACTTCGATTTGAGGCGACAGCGAGATGGACGAGATCAAACCGGATCATGTACTGGATGCCCGTGGGCTGTTCTGCCCTGAACCTGTGATGCTGCTGCACAGCCGGGTCGGTGATCTGGCCGCCGGTGAGGTGCTTTGCGTGCAGGCGACCGACCCGTCGACGCAGCGAGACATACCGCGTTTCTGTCAGTTTCTCGGCCACGAGCTGCTGCTCAGTCGGGAAGAAGAATCCGTGTTTGTCTACTACATACGTAAAGGGGCTGCCTGAGGGTGTCCGAGATCGATCAGCTGCAGCAGCGCACACAGGCGCTGCTGCAAGAGTGTGAAGCGCGCCTGGCGGCGCTGGAGGCAAAAGGTCGCCAGATGCAGACTGCAACAGACGAGAGTGTTTCCGTGACCCAGACCGAAAAGACGGCGGATGCCAAGAGCCGCAACCGCGCCAAGAACCGTGCTGCCAACCAGGCGGCGTTGCAGCAACTGTTCGATGCCTATCCCGACGTTTTCAGTCGGGATAATGTGCGTCCGCTGAAGATCGGTATCCAGGAGGATCTGATTGCCGACGAGAAGCTCGCACGCAACCGTATCAAGCGCGCGCTGGCGAGCTATGTCCGTAACCCGCACTATCTGCGCAGTCTGGTGGCCGGTGCCGACCGGGTCGGGCTCGATGGACGGCCGGCCGGGCAGGTGAGCGAGGAGGAGGCTGCACATGCGCAGGCGAAACTCGACGAGATGCGTAAGCAGCGTCGCGAGCGGCAGAAGCAGGAGCGCGACGCGGCACGCCAGCAGGCGCAGGCCGCGCAGGAAAAGCGCTTGAATCGCAAGCTCGACAAGCTGTTGCAGCTGAACAATCGTGGTCGCTGATGCTTGAACTGCCTGCCACAGGCACCCATATAGAAACAGGCGCTCCCCGGAGCGCCTGTTTCGTTTCCAGCGTCTGAATAGAGGTGTGACATGTCCGATAGCGTCAAGCTCAGTTGCCCCGCGTGTCTGGCGACCAACCGGGTAGCGACCGAGCGCTTGAAAGAAGCGCCCCTGTGCGGCCGTTGCCGCGCAAAGCTGTTTCAGGGACGGCCGCTCGAAGTCGACGAGGCGGGGTTTGCCAGGCTGCTGGCCAACACGGAGATTCCGCTGGTTGTCGACTTCTGGGCGTCCTGGTGTGGTCCCTGCAAGATGATGGCACCGGTGTTCGAAAAGGCGGCGGCCGAATATGAGCCGCGTGCGCGTTTTCTGAAGGTCAATACCGAGACTGCGCAGGCATTGGCGGCTCGGTACGCGATTCGCAGCATCCCGACCCTGTTGGTGATCGCCGAGGGTCGTGAGGTGGCGCGTCAGGCCGGGGCGATGGACCCGCGCAGCCTGGCGCAGTGGCTGGAGCGCGCACTGCCGAACTGATCGCACAGGCGCCGATCAGCTCAGCGCTTCCGGTCGGCCGTGCAGATACCCCTGAGTACCATCGATGCCGAGCGCCTGCAGCTGCTCGAGCTGGGTGTCGCGCTCGACGTGCTCGGCGTAGGCGAGAATGTGAATGTTGTGCGCGACGCCGATCAGGCTGCGGACAAAGAAACGGTCCTCGTCGTTACTGTCGATATCGCGGATCAGTGAGCCGTCGATCTTCAGGTAATCCGGTTTGAGGCTGTAGAGATAACTGAAGCCACTCGGATGGATACCAAAGTTATCGACGCCAAAGCCGACCCGGCGTTCGCGCAGCCAGGCACGCAGTGCCTGTACCCGTTCGGTATTGTTCAGGATGACGGTTTCGTTGATCTCGAACTGCAGTCGCTGCGGCTGGGCAAGATCGGTCAACTGGCGCTCAAGCCATGGCAGGAAGTCGTCCGCCAACAGGCTGTCCTGGCCCAGGTTGATCGCCACGTGAATGCCGTCCGGACTGCGACGCAGGTAGGCCAGTGCGCTGCTGATGACGGCACGGTCCATCGCATCCAGAAGGCCCAGATCGCGGGCCACGCCGATAAAGCGCCCGGCCGGGCAGGGCTCGTTGTTCTCGTCAAGAATACGCGCCAGCAGTTCGCCATGAATCCGCCCCTGGCTGTTATCCATCAGATGCTGGTACTGCAGGAACACCTGCCCGTTGTTGATCGCCGAGGCAACGTGCTGCTGCCAGCTCTGCGAGCTGCTGTCGAGCCCCTCAACCGCGGCATGTTCGACAATGGTCAGGCGTTGTTCCTCGGCGCGTTTCAGGGCCAGGCGGGCCTGTGACAGCAGCTCGTTGGAGTGGCCCTGATCGGCCGCGTGGGCGACCCCGATCAGGATCGGATGCTCGGGCGGCGTGTCCTGTTCAAACATCTGGCCGATCTGGACGTCGAGTCGTTCAATCAGCCCTTCGAGCAGCGGCTTCAGCGTACGCAGCGGCTGATGCTCGGTCAGCAGCACGAATTCCGCACCGCCCAGACGTCCGGGCAGTGCCTGTCGGCTGCGCGCGCCCAGCGCTTCAAGCTCGCCGGCCAGCTGTTTCAGCAGGTGGTTGGTGGCATCTTCGCCGCAGCGGCTGTTGATCGGGCCGAGCGCGCGCAGCCGCAGCATGATCAGCGTGGCCGGTCCGAAGGTGCGGTCATAGTCGATGCGCTCCTGCAGTTGTGCCAGCGTGGCGCGCTGGTTGGCCAGTCCGGTCAACGGATCGCGGTACGCGATCGAGCGCAGCTCGTCGATATTGCGCGCCTGCTCGTCGAACATGTGCTTCACCTGACGCACCATTTCGTTCATCGCCTGTACCACGCTGCGCAGCTCGCGGGTACGCGGCAGTTGCGGCTGTTCGATGTAGGTCTTGCGGGCCAGGGCCAGGGCCTGCTTTTCGACCTGGGACAGCGGCCGCAGCAGGTAGCGCAGCAGCACCCCGATCAGCAGTGCAGCGCCCAGTGCCAGCACAATAAACAGGACGAGCGCGCGTTTGGCACCTTCCCAGAAGCGTTCATAGGCGTATCCGGCACGGCTCTGGACATGAATGGTGCCCACCTGGCGCCACTGGTGGGCGATGCTGCGTTCCATTTTGGGTGGTTCGATGTCGACCAGGCTGACGAACCAGGCCGGGACATCCGGTGACACGTCGGGCGGGGTTTCCTTGATGTAGAGCGGCTCGCCCTTGGCATCGACCACGGCGATGCGTTGGTAGAAGCCGCTGTCGAAGATGGCATTCACGGCGGTTTCGATCGCCGCACTGTCGCGCGCCGCCATGTAGGGGGAGATATAGAGGCCAAGGTGGGTGGCACTGTCCTGCGCATGGGATTCGAGCTGGCGCAGCAGCATCTCCTTGCCGCTGTCGGACATGATGAACAGGGTGCCGGATGCCAGTCCGATCAGTACTGCGACTACCGCTGCGATCAGTTGATTAACCAGAGACATATCCTAGCGACCCTTCAGTTCAGATTGACGTTGTTGGCATCGACCCTGGATTGCAGTTTAACCCAGGGTTTGAGACGGTCCGAATTTCCCACCAGTTGCGCACGGCGACCGCGCTTGCTGAGCCAGAGGTTGTCGCCGTTAAAGGTATAGACGTGGAGCAGATCCGGCCGCTTGTCGGCGGTCTTGATATCGCCGATCAGGTTGTCGAGGACCAGCGGCACCGCATCCGGGGTGGGATAGTAGGTCAGCACCATATGGGCCTGATTCAGCTCCAGCGCCTTGACATAGGCCAGGCTCATCTTGTCGATCGGCACACCCAGCTCCTTGAGGGTGTAATACTTCGCGATGGCAAAATCTTCGCAGTCGCCACCGTTGGTAATCAGAAACTCGACCGGTGTGGCCCAATAGTCCTTCTGGTTCCAGTGGACGATATCGTCAAGAAAACGAACCTGATTGAAGAATGCGTTGACCCCTTCGAGCTTCTCCTGCTCGGATGCATCGGCCAGCTCCAGCATCAGGTTCTGCCAGGCGGTCAGGCGGCGCTGGGCCTGCTCGCCGTAGAGCGTGCCGAAGCGCTCGATGTCGGCGCTGGAGAGTCGGACCCCGTCGCCGGCCGACAGGGCAAGCGCACACAGGGCGGCGACCAGCGCCGTTAGCTGCAGTAAACGAGTCAACACCCGCTATGTCCATATTGGGGTTGGAATGGATGTTCCATGATGAGGTAACGCCGCCCGGGGTACAAGAGTCAAGCCTGCCCCGGCATCATGCCACACTGGCGTAACAGCTGCTGCCAGTTGCGGGTATGGCGATCCCGGGCCTGCAGGTAGTGCTGCCAAAGGCTATCGCTACCTGGGCCAAACAGGGCGTTGAAGTAGTCCTGGCTCGCCGCGGGTATCGGCAGCGGTTGCAATATCTGTTGCTGCAGCGCGATCCAGCGTTGTCCCTGGCGGTGGACCAGAGAAAGGTAGGGCTGCAGCGCCCCGGCGTAATAGGTTTGAAACACGTTGCGGATGATGCGGGCGCGGTTGTTCGGCTGGCGGTTGAAGCAGATCGGCCGCCGCGCGAGACGGCGCTCGATGGCGTCAGCGGTGCGCTCGAGGGTGTGCGTCAGCAGTGTCATGCTGGTCAGCCAGCGCGCGCCGAAGTCGGAGCGGTACAGGGCTTCGAAGTCCTGCTCCAGTGTCGGTGTGAACGCGGGTGGCTGCCAGTCGTCATGGTGTGTCAGCGCCGCGATATCGGCAAAGTGTTGCAGCGCCGGTTGCAGCGGTGCCAGCAGCCCGTGGCCTTCGAGGGGCAACGGCGGACTGTTGAGGGTGAACTGCTGCTCCATCTCGGCGCTGGTATAGAGTGCGTTCCAGACCAGTCGTGGCAGGCTGCGTTGCTTCAGGGCGATGATGTCGTCGAGGCGGGCACGCAGTCTTGGGGCAAGCTCGTCCTGCTGATCGAGCCGGGACCGACAAGCGCGCAGGGCCGGCAGCATCTGCAGTTCGTAGATCAGGCGCTGGGATCCGGTCGCGACGCGCCCGAGCGCGCTGTTGCGTTCGGCGATGGCGTGCAGCAGATCGCAGTGACGGAAGTCGAGCACATCGATCAGGCCCTCGCGTACGGTTGCGATCTCGAACAGCCGGTCGCGGCGGGGCGGCAGCGCGGCGCGTTGCGCGAGCGCCTGATCCAGATCCAGCCCGACCGGCTCCTCAAGCGCATTGCCGACGCGCGTGGCATAGTCCTCGAGCATATCGCGTGCATCGGGCTCAGCGCAGGCGGTCAGCAAGAGTGTCAGTAACAGCAGGCCGAGGTGACGGGTCGACATGACTGATCCTGTATAGCCGGGTTAGCAGAAGTACGGCACCGGTGCTCAGACCGATCAGCAGCCCCCACCAGTAGCCGGCCGCGCCCAGCTCGGCGGCACGGGCGAGCAGATGGCCGGCCGGCAGCCCGATCAGCCAGTAGGCAATAAAGACGACCAGCAGCGTGATGGCGGTGTCCTTGTAGCCGCGCAGGGCGCCGCCTGCACCCACCTGCAGTGCATCGGTGAGCTGGAACAGCGCGGCAATGCCCATCAGTGTAACGGTCAGCTCGATGATCGCCGTGACTTCAGTATAGGCGGAGGCGATCAGGCGGCCGGCCAGCACCAGTGTGGCGGCGTTGACAGCTGCGATCAGCACCGTGAGACCAAGGCCGCAATGCGCGCTGAAACGCGCCTGCGCCCGCTCGCCGCGACCGACCAGCTGTCCGACGCGAATCGTCATCGCCATCGCCACGCTCAACGGCAACATGAACATCAGTCCGGTGACGCTGAAGGTAATCTGGTGGGCCGCGACGACGGTTTCGCCATCTACCGCCAGCAGCAGGGCGATGATCGCGAACATGCTGGCCTCGATCATCAGTGCGATGCCGATCGGAATACCAAGGCGCAGGAAATGGATGAGGTCGGCACCGGTCGGGCGTTGCCATTGGCGCGGGCGGCTGAGATCGGCCAGCCGCGGATCGCGCCGCAGATGGGCGATCCCGAGCAGCAGCATCAGCCAGAACAGGATGCTGGTGGCGTAGCCGCAGCCGACGCCGCCCAGCGGCGGAAGCCCCAGTTTGCCGAAGATCAGCACATAGTTGAGCGGTATATTGGCCAGCATCGCGATGACCGCGATTCGCATCAGCGGTTGCGTGATACCGAAACCTTCACTGAGGCTGCGCAGGGCCTGATAGGCCAGCAATGCCGGGAAGCCCCAGCTGATGGCGCTGAGGTAGGCCGCGGTTTTGTCCGCCAGCTGCGGCTCGACGTCGAACAGTATCAGCAGCGGGCGAGCATTGTTGAGCAGCATAACGGCGATGACAGACAGAGCGGCGGCGACCGTCAGCGCCTGGGCCAGAGTCCGGGCGCTGGCCTTTTCATTGCCGGCGCCGACCTGTTGGGCAACCAGCGGTGTCGTAGCCATCAGCACGCCGCACAGGGTCAGCATCAGTGGCAGCCAGATACTGCCCCCCAGCGCGATCGCGGCCAGCTCCGAGGGGCCGGCCAGCGAGGCCATGAAGGTATCGATGAATCCCATGGCATCCTGAGCGACCTGAGCAATCATGATCGGCCAGCCCAGGGTGATGATCTGGCCTGCTTCGGCGCGCAGGCGAGCGGGAAAGAGGTGGGTGGATCTGGACACGGTGCCTCGCGTGACGACAGCGACGGGAGCGGTCTGCTCCGATCAGCAGCGCAAGGATACGGGGCCGGGCGCCGGGGCTCAAGACGTGAAACGGGGCGCCGTGGCGCCCCGTTGGTTCGATCCGGTCGTCGCTGTTCAGTCGAGACGGCAGCGGACGTAGGAGCCCGGTGCGGCTTCGATGACCGGGAATTCCTCGCTGCCGGCATCTGTCGGAGCGTCGACCTTCTTGCCGGCACGACGGCGCAGCCAGTCTGACCAGTGCGGCCACCAGGAGCCTTCCTGGCGCTCGGCTGTCTCAAGCCAGTGATCCGCGCCCTTACCCTGCTCGCCCTTGATCCAGTAGTTGCGGCGATTCTTCGAGGCCGGGTTGATGACGCCGGCGACGTGACCGCTGGCGCCGAGTACGAACTCGATCTTGCTGCCGAACAGCTCGGTGGCCTTGAAGGTGCCTTTCCAGGGCGCGATGTGATCCTCAATGGTGGAGAGGAAGTAGCATGGGATCTTGATCTTGCCCAGATCCACCGGCTCGCCACAGATGGTCAGTCCGTTTGGCTCGGCCAGCTTGTTCTCCAGATACATCTTGTTGAGGTAGAACGAGTACATGTTGGCCGGCAGGTTGGTGGAGTCGCTGTTCCAGTACAGGATATCGAACGGCGGTGGTGTCTGGCCCTTGAGGTAGTTGTTGACGACATAGGACCAGATCAGGTCGTTGGAGCGCAGCATGTTGAACGAGGTCGCCAGCTCGCGTCCGTTGAGGTAGCCCTGGGAGTTGACCTTGTTCTCGATCTGCTTGACCTGATATTCGTCGATGAAGACGCAGAGGTCGCCCGGATTCTGGAAATCGGTCAGCGTGGTCAGGAAAGTCGCCGCGCCAACACTGGTGTCCTTGCGATTGGCCATCACAGCCAGCGCGGTGGCCAGCAGGGTACCGCCGACACACCAGGCGACAGCGTTGATCTTGTCGCGGCCGCTGATCGCCTTGGTGACTTCGACCGCCTTGAAGATACCGTCGCTGACGTAGTCGTCCCAGCTCAGGTCACGCTGTTCGCTGCTCGGGTTGACCCAGGAGATCAGGTAGACATCCTGCCCCTGCTCGAGGCAGTAGCGGACGAAGGAGTTATGCGGCTGCAGATCCAGAATGTAGAACTTGTTGATGCTCGGCGGCACGATCAGCGTCGGGCGCTCAAACACCTGTTCAGTCTGCGGCTTGTAGTGGATCAGCTGGAAGATCTCGTTCTGGAACACAACGGAGCCTTCGGTGGTCGCAAGGTTGGTACCGAGCTCGAACGCTTCTTCGTCGGTCATCGAGATGCGTCCCTTCTCGATGTCGGCCAGCAGGTTTTTGAGGCCGTCGACCAGGCTCTGACCCTTCGATTCCAGTGCCTGCTGCAGCACCTCCGGGTTGGTGAGCGCGAAATTGGTCGGTGACATCGCATCCACGTACTGCTTGGTGTAAAACTCGAGTTTGGCTTGTTCGGTCGGGGAGAGCTTGGCGTTTGACGCCATATCGACCAGCATCCGCGAGGTCAGCAGGTAGGACTGTTTGATGTAGTCATAGACCGGGTTTTTCGACCATTCCTCGCTCTGGAAGCGGCGGTCGCCCGGCATCGGCTGTACCACGGGAGATTCGCTGCTGGTGCCGGTCAGCAGGTTGCGCCACAGATTGAACTGCGCCTGCTGATACTCGGTGATGGCGCGCAGCCAGACGGTCGGGTCTTCCAGTGAGCGTGTGGCAAGCTCGGACCAGGACTGGGTGAACTGACGCAGAATGTCATCGCCACCGGTGGCGGAGAACATCTCCAGTACCTTGTTGGTCTCGCGGCTGACGAAGTTGATGAACTCCTGCGGGTCCGACATGTAGCTGCCGCTGCTCTCTGTTGCTTTATCCATAGAACTGCCGACTCCATACACTTTGGGTGGGTGTGAGCGGCCGGAAGCGGCATGAAAAAAGGTCGTCCCTGCCTCCGGCTGATTTTCGAGCATAGACCCAGCCAGAACCAAGAACAACCCTCACTTTCGGAGCAGGCGTCGCTATCAGCCCCGCTCTGACTGGTGCTGCTCGTCGATCATCGCATCGATGTATTGCAGGATTTTGTAGCTTTCCTCTTCCGCCTGGGCCATGTGGCCGACAATCTGGCGTCGCAGCTCCGGGTCGCTGCGCCAGTTCTTCTCGCGCAGCGCGACGGCCTGCTGAACGTGCTCGTGGACCGCGCGATGCGGCGCTTCCAGCTGGGCGTAGGCGCGCGTGCCGGAGAAATGCTCGGCACCGGTACCCTCGTAATACCAGCGACCGAGACGACACTCGGTGTGCGTGCGCTGCACCGCCTCGGCTTCTTCCGTCCACTCCTGACTGTCATCGAACAACAGATAGCCGTACTGCTTGAAGATCACGTGATCGGCCTTGGTCAGCGAGCCGAACGTGCGGTTCTTGGCGTGGCTGACGTAGCCCTTGGTCTGGCGGGCGGCTTCGGCGATGGAATCGAACTGCTCGCGGAACTGTTCGACCAGCTCGGTGACTTCGGCCGCTTCGCGGTTGGAGCCGCGCGCCTGCTCGACCATCTGGTCGACACGCTGGTTGAACGTTTCGATGGTGTGGGTGACATCCACCGCGGCATCCTTGGTGCGACGGGACAGCGCCTTGACTTCATCGGCGACGACGGCGAAACCGCGTCCCTGTTCGCCGGCACGCGCCGCCTCGATTGCTGCGTTCAATGCCAGCAGGTTGGTCTGGTCGGCGATATCGGTAATGATCGACAGCGATTCGGCGACCTTGCGGCTGTCGCTGCCGAGCTTTTCCACCACGGTCACGACCGACTCGATCGTCTCGCTGATCTTCTTCAGCGCTTCAACCATGCGCGCCACCGACGCCTGGCTGCTGCTGGCCTCCTGGCGGCTGCGATCGGCGATCGACTCGATCTGCTCCATCTCTTCACTGATGCTGACGAGGTCGGCCTGGTTCTGTTTCAGGTTGCGGATCAGGTGTTTGGTGTTGAGGCTGTGGAGGTCGGAGTTGAGCTCGTTGCCGGCCACGAACTCCGCCCCCTTGCGCATCAGATCGAGTGAGCTGTTGATACGCTTGAGGGATTCACGCAGTTGCCCGGGCAGGCCCTTGTACAGGGCGTAGCGGTCGTAACGGCCGTTGGCGACATGGCGGAAGCAGGAGTCAACTTCCTTGAAATAGGTTTCGATCTTGTCGAAAAAGTCGTTCAGCTCCCAGGCCACGAGGCCGACCTCGCCCAGTCGCTCGGTGCGACTGATACGGCTGTCAAAACCGCCGCGGTTGGCTTCGGACAGCGTGTTCTGAATCTGCTCGAGCACGACAAACGCGCGTCGGGCGGTGCGCAGCATCGCCATCGCCAGCAGGGCAACGCCCAGCGCCGGCAATACGAGCCAGAGCCCCAGCACCCAGTCGCCCAGTATCGCGACGACTGCGGCGGGCACCAGTGTCAGCAGCGGCATCAGTACGGCCGCGATCAGAACGCGTTTTTTCAGAAACAGACTGCCGGAACTGCGTCCGGAGTGGGGGGGATGGGCTTCGCGCAAACTGCCTGCCTCCTGTCAAATTCGGCTGCTGGATCTGGCTGTGATGGGTCAGGCGTTGTCCAACGCCCAGATCAGCTCTTCGTAGCTCATGTTCTGTGATCTGCAGAACTGGTGCAGGTGCTCGATCGAGCGTTCAGGCCCCTGCTTGGCGCCGGCGGCGGCTTCGATCTGCAGCATCTCGCGGTACAGCGGAGTGACGGCCTTGATGGCGGCATCGGTCGGCTTGCGCCGCACGGAATAATAGCCAACCACCTTGCCGTCGGCGTTGATATCCGGTGTGACGTTGGCCATGACCCAGTAGTAGCTGCCATCCTTGCACAGGTTCTTGACGTAGGCGAAGAACTCTTCGCCCCGGTTCAGGGTTTCCCACATCAGGCGGAACGCGCCGCGCGGCATGTCAGGGTGGCGGATGATGTTGTGCTGAACACCGAGCAGCTCCGGTTCGGAGTATCCGGAAATCTGCATGAAGATGCGGTTTACGTAGGTAATGATGCCGCGGGTGTCGGTCTTGCTGACGATGAATTCGTCATCGCGCAGGCGGACTTCATTATTGCTGGGACTGACTCGGTTCTTCATCGTGCTCTCGTCACTGCCGGCCGCAACCGGTATAAAAACGGCGCGGATTATACGGGATTGGGGGCGGCTTCGGTATCATGTGGCGGCAATAACTGTTGTGCAGGTTCAAGGCCGCGTGGTCCTGGCTGCCATGATTGGGAGGCAACATGCGATTTCTGGAGTTGATGACGACCGATGGCTGCCACCTCTGCGAGCACGCGATCGCCGTGCTGCAGGCCGGGCTCAGTCCCGGTGATGCGGAGGTGGATCTGGTCGATATCGCCTACGAAGACGCGCTGATTGAGCAGTACGGTACCCGCATCCCGGTGCTGCGTGAGCCGGCTTCCGGGCGGGAGCTGGACTGGCCGTTTGGCGTCGACGAGCTACACCGCTTTCTCGCGGCTCAGCCCAGCGCGTGACGTGCGGCGGGGCAAACGCCCACTGAGCGGTTACAGCGATTCGCCATTCGGCCAGTTCAGTGCCAGCAGTGACCGCTCGCGCTCGCTCAGCAGCTGTGCCGGT
Source organism: Marinobacterium sp. (assembly GCA_030602245.1). GTDB lineage: Bacteria > Pseudomonadota > Gammaproteobacteria > Pseudomonadales > Balneatricaceae > Marinobacterium_D. The sequence continues at coordinate 148,938 of JAUWAC010000004.1, read as the reverse complement.
CGCCCGGCGCGCTGATCGTAGATGACACCGAACGCCAGTACATTTTGCACGTAGTTGCGGGTCTCATCGAACGGGATCGTCTCGATCCAGATATCCAGCGGCAGCCTGCCGCGCGCGTCGAGCCAGCGGTCGACCCGATGCGGGCCGGCGTTATAGGCGGCGGTCGCGAACACCCGGTTATTGCCGAAACGCTGATACATCTCGCCAAGATAGGCGCTGCCCAGCGCGATATTGGTTTCCGGTTCGTACAGCGCGGACAGGTGACGCAGCGGCACGCCGTGGCGCTTGGCGGTGCCCCGCGCGGTTGCCGGCATCAACTGCATCAGCCCCAGTGCGCCGGCGTGGGAGCGGGCGCGAACCCAGAAGGCGCTCTCCTGACGGGCGATCGCGGTGGCCCAGGTCGAGGGGATCTCGTTGCGCTGCGCGAACCGCTCAAACTGCTCGGGATACGGATCGGGGAAGCGAATGTCGAGGTCGTTCCAGCGCTCACTCTGGATAGCACCGCGGATCGCCTGCGTGTGCCAGCCCCAGCGCTTGACCAGATGCGCGGCAAGGTGCTGCTGTGCCGGTGTCATCTTCGCCGTCGCTTCATTCCACTCCGAGCGCGCGTCGTACAGCTCACCCAGTTCGAACAGTTCCTTCATGCGCTGGAACGCCGGTGTCTGTTCGAGGCGATCCAGTGCGCCGACATCCAGCACGATGGGCTCGTGGTTCAGCGTAAAACCGGTGCCGCCAAGCTCGGCGGCCATGAAACCATAGAACGTACGTTCCGTGCCGAGGCGGGCCAGCTCGCCGCTCACGTTGTGGCCCTGACGTTGTCGGGCCACGCCCAGCCAGTACTGCCAGCGTTCATGCGCGCGTTTGCTGGCCGGGAGTTTGCCGATCAGGCGTTCCACCTCGGGCCAGTCCAGGCGTGTCAGCGCCAGTCGGGCGCGCCACTCGGTGAGTTCTTCCAGCTGGAAGGTCGGATCCAGCCGCGCCAGCGTCGCTTCGGCATCGGGCTCGAATCGCTTCGCCTTGTGCAGTCCCATGCGCGTGGTCAGGTAGGCCTGTTCCTCGACCGGAATTGCCAGCCGCTTGCGATCGCGCAGCCAAAGCTCGATCGCCTGATCCAGATCCCGTCGGCGCAGTCGCTCGGTGGCGAGCATCAGAATCTGGCGGTGCTCCGGCATGGCCCGGGTCAGCTGCTTCGGGTTCTTCAGCAGCGCCGTCGGGTCTCGGTACAGGCTGATGGCGCGCTCGATATGGGGCTTGAGCTGCTCGGAACGGTTTTGACGCGCCGCGTAGCGTGCCAGTGACAGATTGCCTTCGCCCAGCGCAGCCAGCACGCGGCGGAAGGCGTGTTCCGGTTGTAATCCGCCCGCCTGCATCCAGCGTTCGAACAGCGGGTCGCAGGCGTTGGGCTGCGAGTGTCCGGCGACCCACAGGCGTGCGGCTTCAGCAAACGCGCGGGTCCGCTCGCCGGCGGCGAGCTGAGCACGGGCGGCGTAGCACTGCTGTTCGGTGCTGGGGCGGTTCAGCGTCGGGTAGACGCGGTTGAACGCTGCCCAGTCACCGCGCGCGCCCAGCAGGGTGGTGATCTGCCAGCGCAGGCGTCCTTCCAGCGGCAGGTCGGGATAGCGCGCACTGAACGCCAGTACCTCGTCGAGCGTGAGCTGATCAAGATCGGCCCTGAGCCGCGCGTATTCGATATAGGGCCTCAGAGGATAGTCTTCGAGCTGCGCCAGACCGGCCTCCAACGCAGCATCATCCTTGGCTTCGGCTGCACTCAGCGTCTGCTGATAGATCAGCTGCCGGGGTGTCAGGTCGGCGCTGGCGGCGATCGGTGTGAGCAGGGCGGCGGTAAGCAGGGCAAGAGGTAGCAGGCGCTTCATCGATCCATCCATCCATCGGTGTGTGGCCGGGGCATCAAACTGCAGTCTACCGCGCTTATGGGCGCTTTTCCGGCGGTTGAGCGTTTTTCATGTTGAGCGGGTACATCGGTCGCGCCGGCGTCGGCAACGACGTTAAGCGCTCAGGAGTAACAGACACCAACGGCCGTTATCAGTTGCCGGTGGGTAGGGTAAACTGCGCGTTTTGAACCTGAACTGGATGTTTGGCGGTAGATGGCACTGATCAAATTCGATGAACTCTGCGTGAGTTTTGGCAGCCGGGCGCTGCTCGACCACGTCAATCTGCAGATCGAGCCGGGTGAACGCGTCGCACTGGTGGGCATGAACGGGGCCGGCAAGTCGACGCTGTTGCAGGTCGTCGCCGGTCATCAGCAGCCTGATTCCGGCCTGTTCTGGCAGGATCCGGCGATTCGCATCGCGGAGTTGCCGCAGATGCTGCCGGCTGCCGATGAGCGCCGCGTGCGCGATGTGGTCATGGCCGGGCTCGCCGATGTGGTTGCACTGCGTGAGCGCTATGAGGCGCTGGTGCAGGCGCACGATTCCGGCTCGCTGGCCGAGCTCGAAACGCTGCAGCACGAGCTGGAAGCAAGGGATGGCTGGCATCTGGAGCAGCGTGTGAACAGGGTGCTGGACCGGCTGCAGCTGCCGGGTGACAAGACGATGGCTGACCTGTCCGGTGGCTGGCGTCGACGCGCGGCGCTGGGTGCGGCGCTGGTGCAGAAGCCCGATCTGCTGCTGCTTGATGAGCCGACCAACCATCTGGATATCGAAACCATCGAATGGCTCGAAGAGCAGATGCTCGCGTTTCGCGGCGGCCTGCTGTTCATCTCCCACGACCGGGCACTGGTTGATCGGCTGGCGACACGGATCATCGAACTGGATCGTGGCCATCTTACGTCATTTCCCGGCAACTACAGCCGCTATCTGGAACAGAAGGAGGCGTTGCTGGAAGAGGAAGCGCGACAGAATGCCGAGTTCGACAAGAAGCTCGCGCAGGAGGAGCGTTGGATCCGTCAGGGGATCAAGGCGCGTCGCACCCGCAATGAAGGGCGGGTGCGGGCACTGAAAAAAATGCGCACCGAGCGGGCCGAACGGCGCGAACGTCAGGGCAATGCGCAGTTCAGCCTCGAGGATGCGACCCGTTCCGGCAAGATTGTGGTCGAGCTGGAAAACGTGTCCCACAGCTACGGGGGCGAGCCGGTTATCCGTGATCTGACGTTGTCGATTCAGCGCGGTGATCGCGTCGGCCTGATCGGGCCAAACGGTGCCGGTAAGAGTACGTTGCTGAAAATCCTGCTCGGTGAACTGGAGCCGAACGACGGGAAAGTAAAGCTGGGGACCAATCTTGAGGTCGCCTATTTCGATCAGCTGCGTGGCCAGCTCGACCCGGAACGCAGCATCATCGACAACGTCTCGGGCGGGCGTGAGAGCATCACCATCAATGGCCGCAGCCGTCACATCATCAGCTATCTGCAGGATTTCCTGTTCAGTCCCGAGCGGGCGCGGACACCGGTCAAGGCGCTGTCGGGCGGTGAGAGCAACCGGGTCATGCTGGCGAAACTGTTCAGTCAGCCGGCCAACCTGCTGGTGCTTGACGAACCGACCAACGACCTCGACATGGAAACGCTGGAGCTGCTTGAAGAGATTCTGCTCGCCTACGAGGGGACGTTGCTGCTGGTAAGCCATGACCGTCGCTTCCTGGATAATGTCGTGACCAGCACGCTCGCGTTCGAAGGTAATGGCCGTGTGGCCGAATATGTCGGCGGTTATCAGGACTGGCTGCGCCAGCGTCCGGTGCCTGCTGCGGCCGACTCGGCAGCGGACAAGGCTGCGGCCAGGCCGACGGTGAAGAAAGCGGAAAAGCCGCGTTCGTCCGGCAAGTTGAGCTACAAACTGCAGCGGGAGCTCGACGCGCTGCCGGCGCAGCTGGAAGAGGCGGAAGCGCAGCTTGAAGCGCTGCAACAGGAGACCAGCGCACCGGACTTCTATACCCAGGATCATGAGCATGTGGCGGCGCGTCTGCAGGCACTGCACGAGCAGGAAGCGGTACTTGAGCAACTGATGGAACGCTGGGTCGAGCTCGAGGAGATGCAGGCGGGCTGAATGCGCCCGCCTGGCGGGTTACGCCGGTTCGTTGTCCTTGTCAGTGTGGACGCGTACGGCCAGCACATCGCACGGTGCGCCGTGCAACACGCCGTTGGCGGTGGAGCCGAGCAGCAGCGCGAGGCCGTGGCGACCGTGGCTGCCGACGACGATCAGATCGGTCTGTTCATTGCTGGCGACACGGTGGATCTCGGTTTCGGTATTGCCGGTGACGACGAACGTTTTGTCGACCGGGTAGTCGAGGCTTTTGGCATAGGCGTCAAGCTTGCTGCGCGCATGTTCGTCGAGCTGTTCCTGGATCGTCGACAGGTCCATCGGCACATCGCCACCGTAGGCGAAGCTCAGCGGTTCGACCACATGAATCAGGCTCAACTGGGCCTCATTCAGGCGCGCCAGTTCGACGGTGCGCTCCGCGAGCTGGGAAGACTCGTCCGACAGGTCGACGGCAAGCAGGATGCGGGTATATCGGGCCATGGTTGAGGCTCCTTGTTGACTTGCACTTATTAGCCCTGCCGCCGTGGCGGCGCGGCACTCCAGATATCTTCAGTTACAGGATAACACCATGAAATGGTTAATTATCAGTTTAGTTGTCATGTCATTGATCGGCTCCGTGATGTGGGTCATGCCGACGCCGCGGCAGAAGTTTCAGGCGCAATTGCGCCTGCGCTCGCGCAAGCTGGGCTTTCAGGTGCAGCTGGCACAGTTGGAACTGCCGCGTGCGCGCGGTGAAACCGAGGGCGAAACGATCGGTGTCCCGGTATACCGTCTGGTGCGCCAGAACCTGTCCCGCCAGGAACGCGATCACTGGACGGAATGGAAGGTCTGTCGGGTCGAAACCCTCGCCAATGCCGGACTGCCACACGGCTGGAGCTGGATCAAGGGGGAGGCGATGTTGAGCGAACCGGCACTGCAGGTGTTGAACAGCACGCTGGAGCAGCTGCCGGCTGATGTGCTGGCGCTTGAGTCGACCCCGATTCATCTCAATGTGTTCTGGCAGGAGGCTGAGGATCAGGGACTGGAACAGATTCATGCGGCGATCGAGCCGCTGGTGGAGGCAAAAATATGACGCAGGCAGGAGCGCAACCCGCGCTGGAACCAGGGTTGTATCGTCACTACAAGGGGCAGGACTACGAGGTGATCGGTCTGGCCCGTCACAGCGAAAACGAAGAGTGGATGGTGGTGTATCGGGCGCTGTACGGCGAGTTCGGTTTGTGGGTGCGCCCGCTTGCCATGTTCAGTGACACCGTTGTGCTGGATGGGGGTGAGCGCGTGCCGCGGTTTCAGCGCATCGGCGGCTGATTGCCGCGGCTGTTGAGGTAGTCGTCGATTGAGTCGGCGAGCGCCCCGGCGCCGTAGTCGGGGCGTGGCTGCAGACGGTCGATCTCGGCCTGCAGGCGCTCCTGCAGTGGCTTTTTCTGATGCTGTGGCACCGTGGAGCGCACCAGCAATGCCTTGGCATGCTTGTAGTGCGCCAGTGCGGCATGCTTCTCACCGCTTTTCAGCAGCCGTTCCGCCTGCGTGATGTGCGCTTCCGTGACCATTGAAACGTTGAGCCAGTACAGTTCCTGCTGGTAGCTCTGAGCCAGCTGAGGCGTCAGCCGTCCCTTGCGTCCCATCTCGACCAGCAGCTTTTCGGCAAAATTGAGATAGATCTGCGCGCGACGCACCGCACGATCGCTTTCCAGACCGCTCTGACGCTTTTGTACCCGGTCAGTATTCTCCTTGCTGCGCGCGATTTCCGCCATCAGGTCGGACTCCGGCGCCAGTGCGCTGATCTCCTCGATCAGCGACAGTGCGTGTTGATTGAGCTTGTCGACGATGTCGGCCGGGCAACCGACTTCCTTGAGCACTGCCAGTGCATTGAGCGTATGTTCGGCCTGCTGGCGCAGCCATTTGAGACGCTCGTTGCGGAATTTGGTTTGCGCCTCCCGGTGGGTGATGACGTAGTTGACTGCCAGCGCTGCACAGCCGACCAGCGCGATAAGCACGACATAGAGCAGATTGTCTGACAGCATCAACTTTGGCACTCTGAAGAAAGAACGAATTCGATGCAGCGAATTATAAAGACCCCGGTCGCATTTTGCGAAACCGGCACGTGACGCGGGGTCCGCAAGGCTCTGTTCGGCGACTGCCGCGGCAGCATGCTTGCTTGACCCCTGTTGCATCAACACTTATATATGCTCGCAGATTCTGGGTCCCACCAGTTGTTTAAGGATGTCTAATGGGAAAAACGCTCGTTATTGTGGAGTCGCCGGCCAAGGCGAAGACGATCAACAAGTATCTCGGCAGCCAGTATGTCGTGAAGTCGAGCGTTGGTCATATTCGCGATCTGCCCACCAGTGGCAGCGCGACCAAGAGCGATCCCAAGGAACGCGCCCGCCAGGCGGCGCTGACCCGCAAGATGTCGCCGGAAGAAAAGGCCGAATACAAAAAACGCAAGGCGCGCGAGCAGCTGATTGCGCGAATGGGCGTTAACCCAGAGGAGCATTGGGAAGCGCATTACGAGATCCTGCCGGGCAAGGAAAAGGTGGTCGAGGAGCTGCGCAAGCTGGCCCGCTCGGCGGATGAAATCTATCTCGCAACCGATTTGGACCGCGAAGGGGAGGCGATCGCCTGGCACCTGCGGGAAGCGATCGGTGGCGACGACAGCCGTTTCCGCCGTGTCGTGTTCAACGAGATCACTAAAAAAGCGATCAAGGACGCGTTTGAAGAGCCGGGTCAGCTTGACCTGAACCGTGTCAACGCTCAGCAGGCACGCCGTTTTCTCGATCGCATCGTCGGCTACATGCTGTCGCCGCTGCTGTGGGAGAAGGTTGCGCGCGGGCTGTCAGCGGGTCGTGTGCAGTCGGTTGCCGTGCGTCTGATCGTCGAACGCGAGCGCGAAATTCGTGCCTTCGTGCCGGAAGAGTACTGGGAGCTTCACGCCGAAGCGCTGACGCCGGAACAGGAAGCGCTGCGGCTGCAGGTGGTCAAGCAGGCGGGAGCGAGCTTCCGGCCGGGCAACGAAGCCGAGACGCAGGCGGCGATGGCGCTGCTCAAGGGCGCCGAGTTCAAGGTTGTCAGCCGCGAGGATCGGCCCACCAGCAGCAAGCCGTCAGCGCCGTTTATCACCTCTACGTTGCAGCAGGCGGCCAGCACCCGTCTGGGGTTCGGTGTCAAGAAAACGATGACGCTGGCGCAGCGTCTCTACGAGGCCGGTTACATTACCTACATGCGAACCGACTCCACCAACCTCAGCACCGAGGCGGTCGAGGCTTGTCGCGAGCATATCCTGAGTCAGTATGGCAACGACTACCTGCCGGAACAGCCGGTGCGCTACAGCTCGAAAGAGGGCGCACAGGAGGCGCATGAGGCGATCCGCCCCTCCGATGTCAATCTGAAGGCCGATCAGCTGGCGGGCATGGATCCGGATGCGGTGCGGCTATACGATCTGATTCGGCGCCAGTTCATCGCCTGCCAGATGACCCCGGCGCGGTATCTGAGCACCCGTCTGCAGGTCTCTGCCGGGGACTTCGAGTTGACCACTAAGGGTCGTATCCTGAAGTTTGACGGCTATACCCGCGTCCTGCCGAGCAAAGGCAAGAATGACGAGGATCTGATTCTGCCGGACGTCAGCGAAGGCGATCGCCTCAGCCTGGAGAAGCTGGATCCGAAACAGCACTTTACCAAGCCCGCGCCGCGCTACACCGAAGCGAGTCTGGTCAAGGAGCTTGAGAAGCGGGGTATCGGCCGCCCGTCCACCTATGCGTCGATCATCTCAACCATTCAGGATCGGGGCTACGTCGAAGTTCAGGGGCGCCGCTTCTACGCCCGCAAGATGGGCGATATCGTCACCGAGCGGCTGAAAGAAAACTTCTCCGACCTGATGGATTATGGTTTCACGGCGCGGATGGAGGAGCAGCTCGACGATATCGCGCAGGGCGAGGTTGACTGGAAAGCGCTGCTGGATCGGTTCTATGCCGAGTTCGTCGAGACGCTCGAACAGGCGCAGGATCCCGACCACGGCATGCGTCCCAACACGCCGACCGAGACCGATATCGACTGTCCGGACTGTGGTCGCAAGATGATGATCCGGACCGGCAGCACCGGGGTATTCCTTGGCTGCTCAGGCTACAGCCTGCCGCCAAAAGAGCGCTGCAAGGCGACCATCAACCTGATTCCGGGCGATGAGGTGGTCAGTGTTGACGGTGATGACGAGGAAGAGTCCCGTATCCTGCGTAACAAGCACCGCTGCAAACTCTGCGGTGCCGCAATGGATGCCTATCTGGTCGATGCTGAGCGCAAACTGCACGTCTGCGGCAACAACCCGGACTGCCCCGGCTACGAGATCGAGAAGGGGGCGTTCAAAATCAAGGGGTATGACGGTCCGACCATTGAGTGCGACAAGTGTGGTGCCGAGATGCAGCTCAAGACCGGTCGCTTTGGCAAGTTTTTCGGCTGCACCAGCAGCGACTGCAAGAACACGCGCAAGCTGCTGCGCAATGGCGAGGTTGCACCGCCGAAGATCGATCCGGTACCGATGCCGGAGCTGAAGTGTGAGAAAGTTGATGACACCTATGTTCTGCGCGATGGGGCCAGCGGTCTGTTCCTTGCCGCCAGCCAGTTCCCGAAAAACCGGGAAACCCGCGCGCCCCTGGTGTCGGAGCTGATTCCGCATCGCAACGAGATTGACTCAAAATATCACTACCTGCTTGACGCACCGCAACAGGATCCTGATGGCAATCCGGCGATAATTCGTTACAGCCGCAAGACCAAGGAGCAATACGTGATGTCGGAGAGCGATGGCAAAGCCACCGGCTGGCGGGCGTATTTCGTCGATGGTCAGTGGCGTGAAGAGCAGGCGCGCAAGAAGAAGTGATCGCGGGAGGCGGCATGAACGAGATCTATCCGGCACGGACTAACCAGAAGCTGAATTTTGCGCGTCTGCATCTCGATGCACTGGCGCAGGCTCAGCACTCGACCTCCTGGAATCGGCATGGGCTGATCGAGTCATACAATGAATCGGTGCTGTTCCATCTGAAGGGGGCGCTGGAGGCGTTCGTGCGTGAAATCGGGGAGCGCTATCGGCTCGATGTGGCGCAGGTGCACGAGCCGGTGCAGCTGCAGGCTCAGCTTGAAGCCACCGGGCAGGAGTCACCGGAGCTCAATGAGCTGGTTCTGCTTGCCACGCAGTCGGGCAGCTGGCTGAATCGCCTCGAGCGAGCCTACGCGGCCTGCTGGGATGCCAGTGATCGGCGCGCAGAACCTCGCGAAGGACAGAGTCTGTCCGAAATTCACGTCAAACAGATCAACCCCGATCATGCCGAGGATGGCAATCTGCTGGTCGAGTTGCGGCAGTGGTTTGCCGAGCTGGAGAAGATCGTCGACCGCCTGCGTGGCTCAATGCTCGAGTGGTAGCCGGGCGCTGCCTCGTCTCAGGCGCCTCTCGGCGCCGAACTGAGGAGGGTGGGGTCTGAGAGATCAGCGGCTGCGTAACAGGATGCCCTGCGAGCCACTCTGCTCGGCACTGCGGTAAAGACGATCAAGCGCACGATCATCCTCCGCGCTGAGCCAGCTGACGACGGTATGGCAGGTGCGGGCATCAAGGGCCCGTGCGGTCAGTTCAAGTGTGTCGTGGTTGTCATCCGGGCGCAGAATCCAGACCCGATCCAGCAGTACTCCCGCCTGTTGCAGCTGGCTGCGCGTCAGCTCCGTGGGTGGAGCGACCAGGGCGAGCCAGCGCTGTTGTCGGCTCAGTTGCGCCAGCATCGGCAGCAGCAAAGGGGCAAGTGAGATCTCGGCGCTGTGCTGGATGATCTCGGTGACGCTGCCTCGGGCCGGTTCGCAGGCTGCGGCCTCGACCGGTGCCGGAAAGTGAAGTGCGCTCGCATTCATGATGACAACCTCTTCTACTACAGGTCGGCTCGCTGCCGAATGACGCCGACGCCGAGGCCCTCGATCTGAAGCTCCTGCTCCGCCAGATCGATCTCGATCGGGTCGAACGCCTCGTTCTCGGCAATCAGGTACACCATGCGTCCTTCACGGTGGAACCGTTTAACGGTGACGTCGTCGCCGATCCGGGCGACCACGATCTGTCCTTCGCGTGCATCCGGTGTCTGGTGCACGGCCAGCAGGTCGCCATCCAGAATGCCGATGTTCTTCATGCTCATACCCCGGACCCGCAGCAGGTAGTCGGCCCGCGGGTGGAAGAACTCGGCGCCGATGGTGCAGTAGTCGTCGATATGCTGCTCAGCCAGAATCGGCTCGCCGGCGGCGACCTGGCCGACTATTGGCAGCCCTACAGGCTGTTCCTGCTCCGGCTCTGGCAGGCGGATGCCACGAGAAGTGCCGGGGATAATTTCGATCGCCCCTTTGCGTGCCAGCGCTTTGAGGTGCTCCTCCGCCGCATTGGCGGAGCGAAATCCGAGATCGCGCGCAATATCTGCTCGCGTCGGCGGATACCCGGTGGCTTCGATGTGGCGGCGAATGCACTCGAGCACTTCGCCCTGTCGTTTGGTCAGCTTCATAGTTGCATGTCTATTTATACAGTACATGTAGTTTTATACAGTAGTGCCGCGGCGTCAAGCAAGTATCTGTTTAAATATCCAGTCTTTTGCTATGATCGGCCGCCACTCAGGAACAGCGAGGCAGGCGGTGCTGGATACGGCCCTCAAACAGACGATACAAAGCGCGTACAGCCGCTTTCTGGCCAGTCGTGAGTTGCGCGCCCGTCCGGCGCAGAAGCAGATGATCGCCGAGATTGCGCGCACGCTGGCCGGCATCCGTACCGGTGACAAGGGTGAACGGCTCGGTGAGAACCATGTCTGTCTCGTGGAGGCCGGAACCGGCACCGGCAAAACCATCGCCTATCTGTTGGCGACGCTGCCGATCGCTCAGGCGCGAAAGAAAAAGCTCGTCCTCTCGACGGCCACCGTGTCGCTGCAGGAGCAGCTGGTCCACAAGGATCTGCCGGAGGTGATGGCGCATGCCGGCATCAAGATCCGCTATCAGCTCGCCAAGGGGCGTGGGCGCTACCTCTGTGTCAACAAGATCGAACAACACCTTGAGCGTCAGCACGAGCTTGGCCAGATGCCGCTGTATGAGGATGAGGCCGCCGAAGTGCTGGATGCCGGCGTGTTGGAGCAGTACCGCGGCCTGATCGATCGCTTCGCGTCGGGGCAGTGGGACGGCGATCGCGATAATCTGGCGGATCCGCTGGACGACGCAATCTGGCGCCCGCTGACCAGCGACCATCTGCAGTGCAGCAATCGACGCTGTCTGAATTTCTCCGCCTGTCCGTTCTATCGCGCCCGTGAGCAGCTCGACCATGTCGAGCTGGTGGTGGCCAATCACGATCTGGTGCTGGCGGATCTGGCGCTGGGCGGTGGCGCCATACTGCCGGACCCCGCCGAAACGATTTATGTATTCGATGAAGGGCATCATCTGGCTGATAAGGCGAGTGGGCACTTTGCGTTTTCGATGCGCCTGGGCTCGAGTCAGAAACTGGCGCAGGGGCTGGGTAAGCGGCTGCACACTCTGCTGGATGAAGCCGCCGGCGCTGTGGCGCTGCGCGACCCGATTGAGCGGCTCGACAATCCCATTCGTGAGCTGACCCTGGTACTTGAGCAGTTGGCACCGGTGGTGGAGGCGCAGTTTCAACAGCCTGACGGTGGCGAGCGGGTGCGCTTTGCCGGTGGTCGGGTGCCGGATGCGCTGGTTGCCCTCGGGCGCGATCTGACCCATGCGGCCGAGCGTGTGCAGCAACTGCTGGAACAGCTGGTGTCGGTGTTGCGCGAGGCGATGGAGGGTGAGATCGCTGAGATCGACCGCACCATCGCCGAGCGCTGGTACCCGCAACTGGGTGTCCTCTGGGGCCGGGTACAGCAGATGGCCTGGCTCGCCCGCAGTTACGCAACGCCCGATCCCGAGGGGCGCTCGCCGACAGCGCGCTGGCTGAATCGGATCGAAACCGATACGCATACCGATGTCGAGCTGCGCAGTACGCCGGTGTCGGCCGCTGATACCCTGCGTGAGCACCTGTGGGAGGTCTGCTTTGGCGCCGTGGTCACTTCGGCGACACTGACGGCACTGGGGCGTTTTGAGCGCACACTGGATCAGCTGGGGTTGCCCGCGGATACCCCGGCGGTGCGGCTGCAAAGTCCGTTTGACCACTATAACCGCGGCGTGCTGGTGGTGCCGGCGATGCGTACCGATCCGAGTGATCCACAGGCGCACACAGAAGAGGTGGCGGAATATCTGGGGCAGGCTCTGCCCGGGATGACGGCAGCGCTGGTGCTGTTTACCAGCTGGCGCCAGATGCTGACGACCCTTGAACGCCAGAGTGAATCCATTAAGAATAGGGTCCTCGCGCAGGGGGCTTATAGCCGGCAGGAGATTCTGCGGCGTCACCGGGAGCGAATCGACGCCGGCGAAGCCAGTGTGATTTTCGGACTTGCGTCATTCGCCGAGGGGGTTGACCTGCCCGGCGGCTACCTGACCGACGTGGTGATCACCAAGCTGCCGTTCAGCGTCCCGGATGACCCGGTTGATGCGACGATGGCGGAGTGGATTGAGCAGCGCGGCGGCAATGCGTTTGCCGACTGGTCGGTTCCGGCGGCGTCCATGCGGCTGACGCAGGCCGTGGGGCGTCTGTTGCGGACCGAGCAGGACAGTGGTCAGGTCGTGCTGCTGGATCGGCGTGTCGTCACGCGTCGCTACGGCCGTCAGCTGCTTGATGCGCTGCCGCCGTTCCGCCGTCAGATCGCTAACTGAATGGTTAAACAATCAAAGGTAAACACTTGAGTACAGAAGAGAACGCCAAGGCAAACGCCGCACAGGATTCCGACTCCAATCGCAAGCCGCGCCGTCGGCGTCGCTCCCGCAAACCGCGTACCGGGGATGCTCAGCCGCGCCAGGCGCGGCAGCAGAAGCAGCACGACGCCAGCGGCCGTTGGACTCCGGCGCAGTTTCAGGTACCGCCGGCTGACGGCAAGAAGCGTTTCCATGACTTCAATCTGCCGGATGTGTTGATGCACGCAATCGCGGATCAGGGGTTCCAGTACTGCACCCCGATTCAGGCCGAAACGATCGAGCCGGCACTGGCCGGTCGTGACATCATCGGCAAGGCGCAGACCGGTACCGGCAAGACGGCCGCGTTCCTGATCGGCATTATTACCGATCTGCTGGACTTCCCGATCGAAGGTCAGCGCAAGCTGGCGGAGCCGCGCGCGCTGATCATCGCGCCGACGCGTGAGCTGGCACTGCAGATCGCTGCCGATGCGGAGGGGCTGTGTCGCTACGCCGGCCTCAGTGTGGTCTCGCTGGTTGGCGGCATGGATTATGATCGCCAGCGCAAGGAGCTGGCACGCGGGCCGGTCGATATTCTGGTGGCGACGCCGGGGCGTCTGATCGACTTTGTGCGCGGCAATGAGGTGGATCTGTTCCACGTCGAAGTGCTGGTGCTCGACGAAGCCGATCGCATGCTGAGCATGGGCTTTATCCCCGATGTGCGCACCATCATCCGCCAGACACCGCGCAAGGGGCCGGAGCGTCAGACGCTGTTGTACAGTGCGACCTTCACCGACGACATCCTGCGTCTGGCGCAGCAGTGGACGGTAGATCCGGTGCGGATCGAAATCGAATCCGAACACAAGACCACCGATAACGTGTCGCAGAAGGTCTTTCTGGTATCGAGCAGCGAGAAATACCGGCTGCTGATCAACTACCTGCACAAGAACGGTATCGAGCGCGCCATCGTGTTCTGCAACCGTCGCCACGAAACCCGCAAGCTGGCGGAGCGACTCGAACGCGATGGCCTGCGCGCCGCACTGATGTCCGGTGAGATTCCGCAGAACAAACGTCTGAAAACGCTTGAAGACTTCCGCAGCGGCAAGATCCAGGTGCTGGTGGCGACCGACGTGGCGGGCCGTGGTATCCATATCGACGGCGTCACCCACGTGATCAACTACCAGCTGCCGGAAGACCCCGACGACTACGTGCACCGTATCGGCCGCACCGGCCGTGCCGGCGCCACCGGTACGTCCATCTGTTTCGCCTGCGAAGATGACTCCTTCATGATTCCGCAGATCGAAGAGGAAACCGGCGTCAAACTCGAGTGTATCCACCCCGAACCGGAACTGTTGGAAGCGCCGCTGCGCCAGGCTGCCAGTACTGAGGCGAAGCCTGAAGGCGAAGCGGCAGCAACCGAGCCGGAGCAGAACGCGCCGCAGCCGGCAGAGTCTGCCGCAGCCTCTGCAGCAGATGCACAGGCAGCGCCGGAAGCGGCCGTTAGCGATGCTGAAAACCCGGCAGATGACGCCGAAAGTGACAAGGTTGCACCCGCCGATGACGCAGCGCCTGAAGTCGGTGGTGATGAGCAGGAGCCGGCGACTGACCAAGCGGCATCTCAGACGACATCCGAAGCGCCGACTGAGCCTGTGGTTGACGAGGCTGTTGCTGACGAGGCCGACTCGGCTCAGGACGCCCCGGTGCCGGCAGCCGACGTGCCGGACCATGGCGCTGCGCAGGACTCGGCCGAGACGGCTGAGTCCGATGATGCCGCCGCCGAAAAGGCCAGTGACGAGAAGTCCGGAAGCGAGAAACTGAGCTGAGGAGGTGCGCATGGACAGGCATCGTACGGCGCGGATCAGTAACCTGCTGGCGATCATTATCAGCGCCTTTTTCGTCGCCGTCGGCGTGGCCGGCTATCAGCGTACCGAGGATCCGCGGCAGTTGTTGCTGTTCGTCGCCATTGCGGCGGCGGCCTTCGGGCTGGTCAAGCTGGCGTTTTTCGGCATCAACCGGCTGCTCGATAGCATCGATCAGCGCTGAACGCTTTGCTGTTGGAGACGCTCATGAGCAACTCTAAACCTGTTGCCGTACTTGGGGGCGGCAGCTTTGGCACCGTTATCGCCAACATGGTGGCGGAGAAGGGGCTGGAGGTTCGGCTCTGGATGCGCAACGCGGAGGCCGCGCAGCGGATCAATGAAACCGGCGAGAACGCCCGCTACGTGCCGGGCTATCGTCTGTCTCCGCGCGTCCATGCGACCAACGACATGCAGGCGGCATTGGATGGGGTCGATATCGTGTTCGTATCCGTGCCCAGCAGTGCGGTACGTCAGGTCATTGAGCAGGCGCGTCCCTGCCTCAATCCCCGGCAGATGCTGGTCAGCACGACCAAGGGGATAGAAGCGGGGAGTTTCAGTCTGATGAGTGAAATCATCCGCGAGCTGATACCCGACGCACGGGTCGGTGTGCTCAGTGGCCCTAACCTCGCCAAAGAGGTGGCACGCCACGAGCTGACCGGCACTGTTATCGCCAGCACAGATGAGTCGCTGCGCGAATGCATACAGGGACTGCTTCACAGCGCCTATTTTCGTGTCTATGCCAGCAGTGATACGTTCGGCGTTGAACTCGGCGGCACCCTGAAAAACATCTACGCGATTGCCGCGGGCCTGAGTGCCGCATTTGGCATGGGTGAGAATACCAAGAGCATGTTGCTCACGCGCAGTCTTGCCGAGATGAGCCGCTTTGCGGTCAGTATGGGGGCCAACCCGCTGACGTTTCTTGGCCTGGCCGGCGTCGGTGATCTGATCGTGACCTGCATGTCGCCGCTGAGCCGTAACTACCGTGTCGGCTATGCGCTGGGGCAGGGTAAGACGCTTGCGGAAGCGGTCGAGGCACTGGGTGAGGTCGCTGAAGGGGTCAACACCCTGCGGCTGGTGCGCGAAAAGGCTGAAGAGATCGGCGTTTACATGCCGCTGGTGTCGGGCCTCTATGAGGTCGTGTTTAATAATGCCCCCGTCGAGGAGGTTGCGCGGCGGATGATGCTCAACGAGCAGAACAGCGATGTTGAGTTTGTGCTGCCGCGGGACTGACCGCTGATGCGCCTGCTGCTGATGCGTCACGCAGCGGCGGTGGCGGGGGCTGATGACGACCCCGGCAGAGATCTGCTCCCGCCGTCCGTGACGGCACTGCAACAGCCCTCAGTCGATCTGGCTGAGCGGCTGGCGCCGGTTTCGCGAGTCGTGTCAAGCCCGTGGTTGCGCGCCCGCCGCACCGCAGAGCTGCTGCTGCCGTTCTGTGCGGCGCAGGGTGTCGAGCTGACGGACGCGTTGCTGCCCGGCTCTGACACTCGATCCTGTCTTGACTACGTTGAAACTCTGTTCAGTGCGTCGGAGGATGCCGTTGTGCTCGCCGTCGGTCATCAACCGCTGCTCGGGCATCTGGCAGCCCTGCTGTGCGAGGGCGCTCACGCGGCGCCGTTTGCGCTGGCGCCGGGAGAGCTGGCGGTTATTGAGCTGGACTGGCCGGCGGCTGGGCTGGGGACGCTGCGGCGCTGGCTGCAGCTGTAGATCCCGCTGAGAGCTCGCCCCGTTCGACCTGCTGCTCAACCCGCGCCAGTTGTTCGTCATCAGGGTAGATGGCGCGAACGCGTGCCAGCGTGCGCAGCGCCGCGTCCCGCTGTCCCAGGTACAGGTAGGCGCGGGCCAGATCCTGATAGACCTGCTTGTCCGGAATCTGCTCCAGATACTGGTTGGCCCACTCGATGAACAGCCCGGTGTTGTCCCGTTGCTGGAGCTGGATATCACGATACAACAGCGTCCGCATCCAGAAAAACTCGCCCATTTCACGGAAATAGATGTTGTTCAGTGCCAGTTGCAGGTGGCCCGGCTCACTGCCTTTGCTGCGCATGAACTGGATGATGCCGGCGTTGGCCACCAGTGAATGGGTCAGGAACGTGATCAGCAGTGCGGGTATGACCAGCGTCGCGCCCCGGATCATGACGCGGGCGGAGTCGCTGAACGGAACAGGCCGCTCACGGCGTCCGTTACGGAAGCACAGGAACAGCAGAATCATCAGCACAAACCAGTGCACGTTGGAGATGTAGAACGGCAGCTCCACCTGCGTGTGCAGGGTGATCGGGAACAGTGTGGCCGCCAGTGCAAGGCCGCGCTGCCAGCCAAGCTGAATCAGCTGCCAGAGTACTGCGGCGGCGCCGGCTGCCAGCGCCAGTATGGCCAGCGTGCCGCCCTCGATCATCCAGAACAACAGCTCGTTATGGGGGTGGCTGAAGCGTTTGTCATCGAGTACGTAGTTAGGCTCAGTGGCGTAATACTCGATTCGTTCGTCCTGAAATTCGCGTTGGAAACTACCGATACCGTGGCCGATCAGCGGCGCGTCCAGGAAGCGCTGCCATGCCACTCTGTAGATGTGGGGTCTGGCGTCACTGCTGACACCTTCACCGGTGAGGCGATCGAGTTTACCAAGAGCGGTCAGCACGCCGCTGTTGATCGCAATGCCGCCTGAAGCACCGGTTACCAGGCTCAGCAGAAGCAGTGTCGCGGTCAGCTTTCGGCGCAGCAGCAGTCGCGCTCGCCCGGCTACGATCAGCACGACGACAACGGCAAAGCCAAGCAGACCGACGCGCGAGCCGGTCGAGAATATATTGGTGGTGCAGAGCAGCAGCGTGATGAGTACGAGGCTGCGAAACGGCCAGCTCAGGCGCGGGAAAGCGGGGGTCGTCGCCATATAGAGGGCCAGTGCGACCCCTGTCGCCATCATCGAGGCGTGCAGGTTCGGTTGCTGATAAACGCCCGCCGGGGCGCCTTTTGAAACATAGGGGATATAGCCACTCAGGGGGCTCTCCGGCAGGAGCTGCGACAGGCCGATCAGACCCTGCAGCATGATGCTTGCCAGCAGCAGGTAGAGCGCCGCATCCAGCTGGCGTCGCGTCAGGCGGAACTGAAACAACGAGAACCAGAACAGGATGCCACCGACGATCACGCCGAGCCGAACCAGCCATTCCGATGGGCGCTCGATGCCGGTCAGGAAGCCGCCCAGCACCAGCCCGGCGGGGAACAGCATTAACAGCCAGCTGTGGCGCGGAATAATCAGCGTCGCGCGGCTCAGCATCGCCAGCAGCCCGGCCGCCATCGTCAGCAGTCCGGCGATCCAGATCGATGCGCTGTAGGGCAGCATCAACCCCTCGCCGCCGAGGTTCGGCTGGTAGTAGAAGGGGGCGATCAGTACCAGCAGAAAAAAGCTCAGAAAGAAGGTGCGCTGGGCGCGGGTGTGTGCTGTTCGCTCCAGTAACGGCATCGGGGTGCTCCTTGCTCGCGTCAGTGTGAGATCCTATCGAATCGGTTATGCTTGGGGAAGCGAAACAGGTCTGGGCAGGATGCAGAGAAAGGAACTGATAATCGATATCGATGGCCGTCGCCTGGCGGGCATTGAGTATGGCGATACGGCGGCGCAAGAGGTTGTCATCGCGCTGCACGGCTGGCTCGATAACGCCGCCAGCTTCCATTGGCTGGCGCCCAGGCTGCGTGGCAAACGGGTATTGGCGCTCGATCTCGCCGGCCACGGTCGGTCCGACTGGCGCGCGCCCGGATGCTGGTATGCGATCTGGGATTATGTGCTGGATCTGGATGCGGCGTTGACCACGCTTGGTCTGCGGCCTGTCCATCTGTTGGGTCATTCGCTGGGCGCTGCCGTTGTGTCGCTGTTCGCGGCGGCTCAGCCACAGCGGGTTGCCAGTCTGGTGATGCTGGAGGGGCTTGGGCCGCTCACGCAAACGGCGGCGGCTGCGCCGCAGCAGCTGGCAGCGGCGATCGCATGGCGTCACGCCGAATCGAAAGCACAGCCGCGTTATGCCGATCGTGAACGGATGGCCCGCGCGCGGGCGCAGGGTCGCTTCCCGGTAGCGCTGGAGGCGGCGCGGCTGCTGGTTGAACGTGGCAGCGAGTGCGTCGACGGGCGCTTTGTCTGGCGCCATGACCCGCGCCTGCTGGCACCCTCAGTCATGCGTATGACCGAGGCTCAGGTTGAGGCGTTCATGGCAGATGTCAGCGTGCCGACGCTGGTCTGTCTGACCTCGGGTGGCATCGCAACACCTGCCGCGCGCCAGCGCCTGGAGCGGATTGCCGGGGTCACAATCGTCGATCTCGAAGGCGGCCACCACCCCCATCTTGAGCCCGACCGGGTCGAGCGGGTCGCCGCAACGCTGAATGATTTCTATGCTGAAGTCAGACGACGGACGCAGGCGAGGGAGGTAACAGTCTGATGCATCGCACGCGGGTGCAGGTCGTTTTTGCATGTTGTCTGCTGTTGCTGGCACCCTGGCTGCAAGCCGCTCTGCCGCAATGGCTTGAGCCGTTTCCGCGCAGCCGACTGATTCAGGAACAGAGTCTCGCTGCACCGGACTATCGGGTCATGCTCGGGCGGATCATTCGCATCAACGGCCAGATCAGAACCGACCGGGAGCTGCGCCTGGAGGGCACGCTCGAACGCAATACCTGGCAGTTGCCTGTCGGGCATGGTCCGGAAGACGGCTTTCGCCACTTTCGCGAGCAGCTGCAGGCGCATGGCGCCGATATCCTGTTTGAGTGCAACAGTCGCCAGTGTGGTGCCAGTAATCTCTGGGCCAACGATCTGTTTGCGACGGCGCGGCTCTACGGTGTTGATGAGAGTCAGCACTATCTGGCAGCCCGTGCCGGCAGCGATCATGTCATCGTTTATGCGATCCGCCGGGGTAACGGGCGCGTCTTCGTCAACGTGGACTGGGTGGTCGCACAGGGGCGTGGTGACGCCAGTGGCAGCACCTGGGGGCGTACGCTGATTGAGCAGGGCTATGCCGAATTGCCGGAGTGGCCGCAGTCACCCGATGAGGCGGTTCAGCGGCTGGCGGCGCTGCTGAATGAAAACCCCGATTACCGAGTGCGTCTGGTCATGCACAAGGCGGGCCGCGACGTGGAGTTGAGCCTGCGGCAGTCGCGCGAACTGGCGCAGCGGCTGCGCGATGAGGTGATCGCTGAGGGGATTCCGGCGCAGCGGCTGGATGCCTTTGGTGTGGGGCCACTGGTGCCAAGTGTGCTTGGCAACCGCGAGCAGGCACTGATTGTCATCCTGAGGGCGGAGCAGTAGCGATGGCGCAGGTGTCGCTCGTGCTTGGTGCCGGCGGTGCTCGCGGCTATGCGCATATTGGCGCCATCGCCGAGCTGGAGGCGCGCGGGCACGAGATCGTCTGCGTGGCCGGCAGCTCGATGGGTGCGCTGGTCGGTGGGCTCTACGTGGCCGGCGGGCTGGAAGGCTACCGCCGCTGGGTTGAAACCCTGCGCTGGATCGACGTCGTGCGCCTGCTGGATCTCAGTTTCCGTAATGGTACGTTCCGCGGCGAAAAAATCTTTGCCCGGCTGCGCGATCTGATCGGTGATCCGGATATTGAATCGCTGCCGATTCCCTATACCGCTGTCGCGACCGATCTGCGTGCCAACAAGGAGGTCTGGTTCCAGCGTGGCAGTCTGCTGACGGCGATACGAGCCTCGATTGCCATTCCCGGCATCGTGACGCCGGTGATCGATGGTCGTCGCCTGCTGGTTGATGGCGGGGTGCTGAATCCGCTGCCGATTGTACCCACCGTTGCGGCATCGGCTGATCTGATCATTGCGGTCGATGTCAATTCACCGCGGGAGATGGTGGCGCCGTTTCTCGATTCCGACGAGTTCAGGGCCAGCGCTACCGGTCATCCGATGGAGTCGATCGGTCGTCTGGGGCTGCTGCTGGCGTCGATGGAAGTGATGCAGAGTGCACTGACGAAGTACAAGGTCGCCGGCTACGGTCCCGATCTGGTGATCCGGGTGCCGAAAGAGATCGGCGGCTTTCATGAGTATCATCGTGCCCGCGAGCTGATCGCCGCAGGACAGGAGCTGGCGCGGCGCCAGCTCGATGCGTTCGAGCGGATCCGCGCCCAGCAGCACAAGGGCTCAGCTGACGAGTGACAAGAACTCGTTGCGGGTTGCCGGGTTGGAGCGGAACGAGCCCAGCATCATCGAGGTTTTCATTTCCGCGTTCTGCTTCTCGACACCGCGCATCATCATGCACATGTGCTGCGCTTCGATAACGACACCAACGCCGGCTGCGCCGGTAACCTGCTGAATCGCCTCGGCGATCTCCTTGGTCATGTTTTCCTGAATCTGCAGGCGGCGTGCGTACATGTCGACGATACGGGCGATCTTGGACAGCCCCAGCACGCGGCCGGCCGGGATGTAGGCGACATGGGCCTTGCCGATAAACGGCAGCAGGTGGTGCTCGCACAGCGAGTACAGCTCGATGTTCTTGACCAGCACCATCTCGCTGTTATCGGACGGGAACAGCGCGCCGTTAACCACTTCTTCCAGTGATTGCTGGTAGCCGCGGGTCAGGAACTGCATCGCCTTGGCAGCCCGTTTCGGCGTGTCTTTGAGACCTTCCCGTTGCAGGTCTTCACCGAGCATTTCGATGATTGTGGCGTAGGCTTTTTCCATCTGGGGCTCCATCAGCGCGTGCGTTCTGAGGTGTGGTTCGAAAAAAGGGGGCTAAATTACGTCATCGCAGCCCCAAGGTAAAGATTATCCGGGTCGTTTACTCGGTTTTTGTCGCAAAAGGACATACAGCGCTCCGGTACCGCCATCCTGAGGGGCGCAGGAGCAAAAGGCGACCACCTGTGGCAGCTGGCGCAGCCAGTCGTTGACGTGTGACTTGATCAGCGCCGGTGTGCCGGGCTCGCTGCCGCTCGATTTGCCGTGCACGACAAGCACGCAGCGCAAGCCGCTGGCCGCGCAATCGCGGATGAAGCGCGACAGCTCATCGCGGGCATCCTCCAGGCGATAGCCGTGCAGGTCGAGGCCCGCCTGCCATGGAATATGGCCGCGGCGCAGCTTTTTCATCTGCCGCACCTGCACGCCCGGACTGGCGAACAGCAGCTCCTGTTCGGATTCCACGATCTCCACGGCACTCAGTGACAGGCCATCCACAAACTGCTGCGTCTCCGCTTCGGCGGCCGCGCGGCGGTAGGCCTGTTCCATCCGTGGCGAGCGCAGGCGTGCCGTGCCACGCAGCGGGGCACGGTCGTCGCGCAACGGCTCGACACCGCTCATCGCCTGGCGAAACTCGGACAGCTGCGACTGGAGATCATCGGACATGGCGTTCGTAATGCGATTTAATTAACATGTGCGGCCTTAACGGCCTTCATTATCGGACTTGCGATGAATCTTGATCAAGCATCTCTACTCGATGAGCTGGAAAGCATACGGGATTTCGTCCGGTTTACGCTGAGCAACTTCCATGAGCAGCGGCTGTATTTCGGCCATGGCACCGACAACGCCTGGGACGAAGCCGTGCAGCTGGTACTGAACGCGGTCCATCTGCCCTGGGATACGCGCCCGGAGGTGCTCGATGCGCGACTGACCCGCAGCGAGAAGCGACGTATACTCGAATATCTGCGCCAGCGCGTCGCCGAGCGCAAGCCGCTGCCCTATATCACCGGCGAAGCCTGGTTCATGGGGCTGGCGTTCACCGTTGATGAGCGCGTGCTGATCCCGCGCTCGCCGATCGCCCAACTGATCGAACAGGATTTCGAGCCCTGGCTGCGCCCGGGGCCGGTCCATCGCGTGCTGGATCTGTGCACCGGCAGTGGCTGTATCGGGATTGCCACGGCGCTGACGTTCGTGGAGGCGGAGGTCGATCTGGTCGATATCTCGCCCGATGCGCTGGATGTGGCACGTATCAATATCGATCGCTACGAGCTTGGCGACCGTGTGCAGGCCATCGAGAGCGACCTGTTTACGGCGCTGGATCCGTCCAGGCCCTATGACCTGATCGTCAGCAACCCGCCCTATGTGGATGCATCGGATCTGGCCAGCATGCCGGAGGAGTATCGTCACGAGCCGGCGCTGGCGCTGGGATCGGGCGAGGATGGTCTCGATATTACCCGACGCATCCTGCGCCAGGCGGCCCGCTTCCTGACCGAGGATGGCCTGCTGGTGGTCGAGGTTGGCAACTCCGAAGTGCACCTGATGGAGCAGTATCCGCAGCTGCCGCTGGTCTGGGTTGAACTCGAAGCCGGCGGTAACGGTGTATTCGTGATTACGGCCGCAGAGCTGCGCGAGCACGCTGACAGCATCTGACACGCGCCCCGACGGCGCAGATCTACAGACACAGGAAAGACGTTTTATGTCCGGAAACAGCATTGGCAAGCTTTTCACCCTGACCACTTTCGGCGAGAGTCACGGGCCGGCGCTTGGCTGCATTGTCGATGGTTGCCCTCCGGGCATCGAAATCAGCGAAGGCGACCTGCAGCTGGAGCTGGATCGACGCAAGCCCGGTACCTCCCGCCACACCACGCAGCGCCGCGAGCCGGATCAGGTGCGGATTCTGTCCGGCGTATTCGAGGGCAAGACCACGGGTACCTCGATCGGCATGCTGATCGAAAACACCGACCAGCGCTCCAAGGACTACAGCGATATCAAGGACACCTTCCGTCCGGCGCATGCCGACTACACCTACAGCCAGAAGTACGGCATTCGCGATTACCGCGGTGGCGGGCGCTCCTCGGCGCGGGAAACCGCGATGCGGGTGGCGGCCGGCGCGCTGGCCAAGAAGGTGCTGGCGACCTTCGGCATCAAGGTACGCGGCTACCTGTCGCAGCTGGGGCCGATTCGGATCGATCAGAACCGCTTTGACTGGGAGCAGGTCAACCTGAACCCGTTCTTCTGTCCCGATGCGCAGGCCGTGCCGGAGATGGAGGCGTACATGGATGCACTGCGCAAGGAGGGCAACTCCATTGGTGCGCGTATCTCGGTGGTGGCATCGGGTGTGCCGGTCGGACTGGGTGAGCCGGTATTTGATCGCCTCGATGCGGATCTGGCCCATGCGCTGATGAGCATCAATGCCGTCAAGGGGGTCGAGATCGGCGACGGCTTCGATGTGGTGGAGCAGAAAGGCACCGAGCATCGTGACGAGATGACTCCGGACGGCTTCCTGTCCAACCACGCCGGCGGGATTCTCGGCGGCATCTCCAGCGGGCAGGATATCGTCGCCAGCATTGCGCTGAAGCCGACCTCCAGCCTGCGTCTGCCCGGTCGCAGTATCAACCGCGACGGCGAAGCGATCGATGTGGTGACCAAGGGACGCCACGACCCCTGTGTCGGCATTCGTGCCACGCCGATCGCCGAGGCGATGATGGCGATCGTGCTGCTCGATCATCTGTTGCGTCATCGCGCCCAGAATGCCGATGTGGTGACAACGACACCGCAACTGCGCTGAGGCGCTGCAACCGCGGTAAACCAGTCAGCGAGAGGTCCAAAGATGCAGGATTCTGACGACCTGACCGACACTGCAGCCAGCGATACGTCAGCGCAATGGCCGGCGTACAATACCGGCACGGGTGCGGCACGCAAGGATTACTTCATCGAGCGCGACGGTTATCGCTTTGCCGGTTCCCATCTGATCGTCGACCTCAAGGGGGCGACCGGTCTGGATGATCTGCAGCGGATGGAAACGGCGCTGCGGGATGCGGTTGAAGCGGCCGGCGCAACGCTGTTGCATCTGCATCTGCACCATTTCACGCCGAACGGTGGCATCTCCGGCGTTGCGGTGCTGGCCGAATCTCATATCAGCGTGCACACCTGGCCCGAACGCAGTTTCGCTGCGTTTGATGTCTTTATGTGTGGGCAGGCTGAACCGGAGCGCACGATACCGGTGCTGGAGGCGGCGTTCGGGCCCTGCGAGACACGGGTACAGGAGATTCTTCGCGGACGGGTGGCGATCGATGACGACGACTTTCGTTGAGAAACTGCATCCGGGCTACGGTCAGGCCTTCAGCATCGATGAGGTGCTGTTCGAGCATCGTACCGAGCACCAGGAGCTGCTGATCTTCCGCAATGCGAGCTTCGGGCGTGTCATGGCGCTGGACGGCATTGTGCAGACCACCGAACGGGATGAGTTCATCTATCACGAAATGCTGACCCACGTGCCGTTGCTGGCGCATGGCGCGGCGCGTCGGGTGCTTATCATCGGGGGTGGCGACGGTGGCATGCTGCGCGAAGTGCTCAAGCACCCCGGTGTGGTGTCGGTGACGCAGGTGGAGATTGATGCTGCGGTGATCGAGATGTGCAAGCGTTACCTGCCCAACCACTCGGCCGGTGCGTTTGATGATCCGCGCGTCGATATCGTCATCGCCGACGGCGTCGAGTATGTCACGCAAACCCAGGCCCGCTTTGATGTGATCATCTCGGATTGCACCGATCCGGTCGGTCCGGGTGAGGTGCTGTTCAGTAGTCGCTTCTACGCTGGCTGCAAGCGCTGCCTGAACCCCGGCGGTATTTTCGTGGCGCAGAACGGTGTGGCCTTTCTGCAACTGGACGAAGTGGCGACGACGGCGCGCCGGCTCGGCCCTCTGTTTGCCGATCAGACGTTCTACAGCGCGGCTGTGCCCACCTACGCCGGCGGTCTGATGACATTTGCCTGGGCCAGCGATGACGGCGCCCTGCGCGCGCCGGATCCGGCGATCCTGCAGCAGCGCTATCGTGACAGCGGGATCCGTACCCGTTTCTATAACCCGCAGGTGCACGCTGGCTGCTTCGCGCTGCCGCAATACATCCTCGATGCACTCGCCGCAATCTGATTCACCCGCCACAGAGCCGCGCGTGACGGCCGTGCCGCGCGTGCGTCTGGCCGGGTTTTATCTGTTCTACTTTGCCTTTCTCGGGGCGCTGGTGCCGTACTGGAGCCTCTATCTGCAATCGTTCGGTTTCGGGCCGGAACTGATCGGTGTACTGATGGGGATGTTGCATGCGACGCGCATTCTCGCGCCGTCGTTGTGGGGGTGGCTGGCGGATATCAGCGGGCAGCGCATGCGCATTGTGCGCCTCGGTTCGCTCTGTGCCTGGCTCTGTTTCGGCCTGATCTTCTGGGCGGAGCAGGCGCTCTACATTGCACTTGTGACGCTGGGGTTCAGCTTTTTCTGGAACGCGATCCTGCCCCAGTTCGAGGTCGTGACGCTGCGTCATCTTGGTGAGCACAAGCACCGTTACAGCCGGATCCGGGTCTGGGGCTCGGTGGGTTTCGTGGCCGCCGTGATCGGTGTCGGCTGGCTGCTCGAATGGACCGACATTCGCGTACTGGTGCCGGTGCTGCTGACGCTGCTGGTGCTGATCTGGCTGAACGCCCTCGTCGTCGCGCAGCGGCCGGCTGCGGGCGGCGCCGACACCCGACCGCAGCCCGGGCAGCTGGGGTCGGTGCTGCGCTCCGCGCAGGTGCTTGCGTTCTTTGCGGTCTGTTTTCTGGTGCAGTTTGCCCACGGGCCTTACTACAGCTTTTTCAGTCCGATGCTGGAGGCGCAGGGGTATGGGCGTGGCCTGATCGGCGTGCTCTGGTCGTTGGGGGTGCTGGCGGAGATCGTGCTGTTCGTCTGGATGCATCGGGTGCTGGCACGCTGGTCTTATCGGCAGGTGATGTTGGTGAGTCTGTGGCTCAGTGCGCTGCGCTGGGTGATGACGGCGCTGTTGCCTGAGCATCTGCTGCTGATCGCGCTCGCGCAGCTGCTGCACGCCGCGAGCTTTGGCAGCATGCACATCGTCGGTATTGCGCTGGTGCAGCATTACTTCCCGCCGGCGACTCAGGGACGCGGGCAGGCACTGTTTTCCAGCCTTGGTTTCGGCGCCGGTGGCTTTCTGGGCTCGGTTGCGGCCGGGGTGATCTGGGAACAGGGTGGAGGGCTGGCCGCGTTCACGGTCTCGGCAGCGGCCTGCGTTGTCGCCATTGTGTTGACAACGATCTGGATTCATCCGGAAAAAGCGCAGCAACCGCAGCGATAACGTTGTGTTGCGGCGCCGGTCGTATACTATAGTTCAGGCACTTGAACGGAGTCCGAGATGAAATTCACGATCAATATCGACATGACACCGGAAGAGCTGCGGCGTGCGCTGGGGCTGCCTGATGTCAGTGCGTTGCAGGATGAGATGGTCAATCGCATTCGCGAGCAGATGGACGCCGGTGCCGAGGGCTACGACCCGCTGACGCTGCTCAAGCCCTACATGAATTCGGGGCTGGGCTCGATGGAAGCGCTGCAGAAGATGTTATTCACCATGATGAGTCAGTACGGTCGCGGTGATGATCGCAAGGACTGATCAACTTTCGAGGTAGCAAGCGAGGCAATGAAGGAGACGGACGTGCGTATTCTCAGGAAGTACACCAACCGCCGGCTGTACGATACCTCCCGCAGCTGTTATGTGACGCTGGAAGACGTCAAACAGCTGGTGCTCAACGGCGAGCAGTTTCA
Organism: Marinobacterium sp.; assembly: GCA_030602245.1. Lineage (GTDB taxonomy): Bacteria > Pseudomonadota > Gammaproteobacteria > Pseudomonadales > Balneatricaceae > Marinobacterium_D. The sequence goes on along the minus strand of JAUWAC010000004.1, from coordinate 121,866 downwards.
GGTGCAGGACTCGAAAACCGGTAATGACCTGACCCGTAACATCCTGTTGCAGATCATTGCTGAGCAGGAAGCCGAAGGTCACGGTACGCTGCTGACCAATCAGGTGCTGCAGCAGCTGATCCGGTTCTACGGCGACAGCATGCAGGGGATGATGAGCCAGTATCTCGAGCAGAGCATCGCCGCATTCCTCGAGCATCAGGACCGTATCCGCGAGCAGATGCAGACCATGATGGGCGCGGCCAATCCGCTGACGATGATGAATCGAATTGCCGATCAGAACATGGCGGTCTGGAACATGTTCTCGGCCCGTAATCCGGAAGATGAACCGGATGCGTCGGGCGCCGCGGCGTCTGAGGAGCCCGGGGCCCGCGACGCAGGCGCTGCACAGGAAACCAAGCAGAAAGACTGAACGGGTGCGGTCACTGCCGTGATCGCAGCCAGTCGGCGATGCCGGTGGGTACCTCGCGGATGCCACGGCTGCTGACGAACACACCGATGTGCCCCGCCCGGACTTCCAGCTCCTGATAGTCGGCGCTGGCGGTGGCGCCCCTGAGCGCTTTCGACGATGAGGGCGGCACCAGATGATCGTGGCGGCCGATGATGTTCAGAATCGGCTGCCTGATCTGCATCAGGTCCACCGTACCGCTCCCGATCTGTACCTCGCCTTTGAGCAGCAGGTTTTGCTGGAAGAACTGCTTGATGAAGCTGCGAAACGCCTCTCCCGCCTGATCCGGACCGTCGTTGATCCAGCGTTCCATACGCAGGAAGTTGAGCGCTTTCTCCTGGCTGCTGAGCTGGTTCGGCAGACCGAGATTTTTCTGTATTCCCAGTCGCATCGGCATCAGCGAGTTGTAGGTATCGTTAAGCAGCTCGCCCGGGATGTTGCCATAGGTCTCCACCGCCAGATCGGCGTCCACCTTCAGCGCCAGATGGCTGAGAATGAAATCGTCGCTGTGGAAGTCGATGGGGGTGACCATCAGGATCAGGTTTCTGACGCGTGCCGGGTGCAGCGCCGTGTAGCACAGGCTGAAGGTGCCGCCCTGGCAGATGCCGAGCAGCGTGATCTGTTCGCTGTCGGCGTGCCGGCAGGTGGCCTCGACGCAGCTGTGCAGGTAGTCGTTGATGTAGTCGTCCAGATCGAGGAAGCGGTCGGTCTCGTCCGGATAGCCCCAGTCGATCAGGTAGACCGGAATGCCGCGACGGGTCAGCTCGGCGATCAGCGAGCGATCGGCCTGCAGATCGGCGATGTAGGGACGGTTGACCAGTGCATAGCAGATCAGGATCGGCGCCAGCCGGGGGGTGTCTGACGCCGGTGCGTAATAGTTCAGGCACACCTTGTCGTTGCGATACACCGTGTCGAACGGCGTCGGTGCCACGTCGACGCTGTCGATCGCTTTCAGGGTGTGGTAGCTGTCCTGAAGCTGTTGGTTGAAGCGTGCCAGCTCTTCGCGAATCCGGCCCGGGTCCAGTTTCAGCCCCTTCATGAACGCGTGTCCGTTTGTTTGCGGCTGCGGGTGCCTGAACGGCGACTCCGATTCAGCTGCTGCTTCAGCTCGGTGACCTCGTCGCGCAGCGTGCGCAGTGCCTGCACTTCCCGGTTCAGTGCCTTGAGCTGGCGGCGCTGCTCGTGCAGACGCTGATGAATCCGCTCCAGCTGTTCCGCGCTGGGGATGCCGAACTGCTGCAGCTGGTTGTTGCGCCAGTGCTGCAGGTAGCGGCGCAGGCTCATCACCGCATTGGAGATGCGGCCGTGTGCGTCGCGGTAGTCATCGCTGGCGATCGTGTCCGCGTAGCTCTGCTCGTATGCCTCGACCCAGAGATCATGCAGCTCACCGATGCTCTGGATCGGTGGATCCGCCTGCTCGATCGCCGTGAGAAAGCCGCGGGTTGCGTCGGTGTTGATCGCGCTGTAGTGGGCGCTGTAATCGCGCAGTGCCTGCTCGTATTCGATCAGCAGATCGATACCGGTTTGTAATCGGGTCTGCAGGCTGTGCTGCAGCCCCAGCTGTGACGGCGTATTGAGCAGGCTTTTCAGGCCGTGAATGAACGGATTGTCCAGCAGCAGGTCATCCTGAAAACTGTGGGTATGGAACAGGGCGCCGAGCTGTTCCGGCAGCTGCCAGCGTTTGAGTATCCACTCCTGCGTCAGGCGGCGAAGATGACCATGAAACTGGTTCAGCAGCGCGCTGAGCTCGGTTTCGCTGCCGCTGTGTTCAAGCTGTGAGATGATCTGTTCGGCGAAACGGCTGAATTCGATCGATTGCCGGGTCAGCAGTGAGACCAGCTCGGCCTGCTGTGGCGGGAGTTGATCGACCCCGAGTGGCTGTAACGCCTGCTGCATCTGAAACCAGGCGTCCAGCGGGTCTTCGCCTGCTGTTGCACGCTGCTGCTCCAGCTGTTTCATCCACTGCTGCATGAGGCTCAGCAGATCATCTGCCACGTCTCTCTCCCTTCGGTGGAACTCTCTGGCTAACGGGTGTTGACGGCGAGTGGTGCCGGCCCTGCGGCAGTATAAAACAACCCGTCAGAGGCGATCTTACAGGGCCGGGCGCGCCGGTGCCATCGTCGAAAAGGCTCAAACCGTTGCCTGTTCGCGCAACATGCGCATCAGCTCGCGCGCCGGGTTAGAGAGCGTGCGGTCGCGGTGACAGATCACGCCGAGTGGGCGTTGAATCGGTTCGCGCGCGATCGGCAGTCGCGTCAATCCCTCGTCGATCATGGTCTCCGGCAGCAGGCTCCAGCCCAGCCCGATGCGCACCATCATGCGGATGGTGTCGAGATAGTTGGTGCTCAGGCCCAGGTTCGGTTGCAGGCCGAGCGCAGACAGCTGCTCGCGCACCAGCTGGTGCGTAAAGGTGTTGGGGGCGGGCAGCAGCGCCGGGTAGCGGTTCAGCTGCTTGAGGTCCGGCGCCGGATCGCGCGCAAGGGGGTGATCGTTGGCGACGACATACTGCAGTGCATCGATCCAGAGTGTTTCGCTCTGCACGCGGGGGTCGCTCTCGGGGGCGAGTGTGATCAGTGCCAGCTCCAGATCGCCGCGCAGGATGCGCTCGTAGGCGACTTCCGATTCATCGAAGCGCAGATCCAGCTCCACATTGGGAAAGCGTTGCGCATACCGGCGCAGAATCGGCGGCAGTCGGTGCAGGCTGATGTGGTGGCTGGCTGCCAGTGACAGACGTCCACTGACCTCATCGGACAGGTTCTGCAGCGAGCGGGCCGCGTCTTCGAGCGCGTGCAGAATCTGTCGCGCCTGTGGCAGCAGGGTGCGTCCGGCTTCGGTCAGACTGATCTGGCGCCCGATGCGGTCGAACAGTCGGCAGTCGACCTGCGCCTCAAGGTGCGCGATGCGTTTGCTGATCGCCGACTGGGTCAGGAACAGTTTAGCGGCCGCGACCGAAAACGATCCGCTTTCGGCAACCTGCACAAATGCCTGCAGACTGGCGCTGTCGAGCTGAGGTGTCATCCTGTGATCTCGTCCAATTATTCCAAAATGGAATTCATATTCTGAAAATAATGAATTTGTGTGTGCTGGGCAACTGCAATAGCATGGCGCCATCGAATGACGACACGAAAAACCGATACCAACCAAGCGGGAGCAGCTGATGGCCGGTAAAACCCTCTACGACAAGCTCTGGGATGCGCATCTGGTGCGCGAGAATGAAGACGGCAGCGCGCTGATCTACATCGACCGCCAGATTCTGCATGAAGTGACTTCGCCGCAGGCGTTTGAAGGGCTCCGCCTGGCCGGTCGCAAGCCGTGGCGCATCGACGCCAACCTGGCGACACCGGATCACAACGTGCCGACCACGGCGCGTGCCGGTGGTGTCGATGAGATTGCGGATCCGGTGTCCCGGATTCAGGTCAAGACGCTGGACGCCAACTGCGATGACTTCGGCATCGTCGAGTTCAAGATGAACGATGCCCGTCAGGGGATCGTCCACGTGGTGGGTCCGGAGCAGGGGATGACGCTGCCCGGTTCCACCGTTGTCTGTGGTGATTCGCACACCTCGACGCACGGTGCCTTCGGCGCACTGGCGCACGGTATTGGCACCTCCGAAGTCGAGCATGTCTTGGCAACTCAGTGTCTGATCGCCAAGAAAATGAAGAACATGCTGGTTCGGGTTGATGGCGAGCTGGGCCCGGGCGTGACCGCGAAGGACGTGGTGCTGCACATCATTGGCGTTATCGGCACCGCAGGCGGTACCGGCTGTGCGATCGAGTTTGGCGGCAGTGCGATCCGCTCGATCTCGATGGAAGGGCGCATGACCATCTGCAACATGGCGATCGAGGCCGGTGCCCGGGTGGGGCTGGTGGCGGTTGACGACAAGACCATCGAGTACTTCAAGGATCGTCCGTTCTCGCCCAAGGGCGAGCAGTGGGAGCGCGCCGTCGAGGCATGGAAAGAGCTGGTGTCGGATGAAGATGCGCAGTTCGATCATGTTGTCGAGATTTGCGCCGAAGATATCAAGCCGCAGGTCACCTGGGGAACGTCGCCGGAGATGGTGGTGCCGGTGGATGCCACGGTACCGAACCCGGAGCGTGAAGCGGATCCGGTTAAGGCCGAGGGTATCCGTCGTGCGTTGCAGTATATGGGGCTGAGCGCGGATCAGAAGATCACCGATATTCGGCTCGATCGCGTCTTCATCGGCTCCTGCACCAACTCGCGGATCGAGGATCTGCGTGCGGCGGCTGAAGTGGTCAAGGGTCGCAAGGTCGCCCCGACACTGAAACAGGCACTGGTCGTCCCGGGCTCGGGGCTGGTGAAGGCGCAGGCCGAGCAGGAGGGGTTGGACAAGATCTTTATCGAAGCGGGTCTTGAGTGGCGTGAACCGGGCTGTTCGATGTGTCTGGCGATGAACCCGGACAAGCTCGGTCAGGGTGAGCACTGTGCCTCCACCTCCAACCGCAACTTCGAGGGCCGTCAGGGCTTCGGCGGGCGCACCCATCTGGTCAGTCCGGCCATGGCGGCGGCGGCAGCGATCGCCGGCCACTTCGTTGACGTGCGTGAGATGATGAACCAGTAAAGGAGCAGTCCCATGAGAAAGTTTACCCAGCACACCGGTATTGTCGCTCCGCTGGATCGCGCCAACGTCGATACCGACATGATCATCCCCAAGCAGTTTCTGAAGTCGATCAAGCGTGCCGGCTTCGGTCCCAACCTGTTTGACGAGCTGCGTTATCTCGACGAGGGACAGCCGGATCAGGATTGCAGCGGTCGTCCGCTGAATCCGGATTTCGTGCTGAATCAGCCGCGCTACGCGGGCGCCAGCGTGCTGCTGGCGCGCAAGAACTTCGGCTGCGGCTCCAGCCGCGAGCACGCACCCTGGGCGCTGGATGACTATGGCTTCCGGGCGATCATCGCGCCGAGTTTTGCCGATATCTTTTATAACAACTGCTTCAAGAACGGCCTGCTGCCGATTGTGCTCAGTGAGGCTCAGGTCGACCAGCTGTTCCAGGAAGTGGAAGCGGCCGAAGGCTACCAGCTCACGGTTGATCTGGAGCGTCAGGTCGTTGTGACGCCGAGCGGCGAGGCGTTTGCGTTCGAGGTCGACGGCTTCCGCAAACACTGCCTGCTGGAAGGGCTCGATGATATCGGTCTGACCCTGCAGCATGCGGATGCGATCAAGGCCTACGAGGCGCGCCGTCGTCAGGAAGCGCCCTGGCTGTTCGATGCCATCCATAACTGATCAGAAACGAATTCAGGAACATACCATGACTAAAAAAGTAGTGTTGCTGCCGGGTGACGGCATCGGTCCGGAGATCGTTGCCGAGGCGCGCAAGGTGCTGGATGTCGTCAACGACACCTTTGCGCTTGGTCTCGAAATGGGTGAAGCGCTGGTGGGCGGTGCCGCCATCGACGCCACGGGCAAACCGTTGCCGGAGGATACGCTGGCGGCCTGTAAGGCGGCCGATGCGATTTTGCTTGGCGCGGTCGGGGGGCCGAAATGGGACACGATTCCCGATTTCCAGATCCGTCCGGAAAAGGGGCTGCTGGGTATTCGCACCGAGCTTGAACTGTTCGGCAACCTGCGCCCGGCGATTCTGTACCCGCAGCTGGCCCATGCGTCGACACTGAAGGAAGAGGTTGTCTCCGGCCTTGATATCCTGATCGTGCGGGAGCTGACCGGCGGCATCTACTTTGGCCAGCCGCGCGGTATCCGTGAGAAGGAAGGCGGTATCCGCGAAGGTTTCAACACCTATGTCTACGACGAGAACGAAATCCGCCGCATCGGTCGCGTGGCCTTCGAAGCCGCCCGTGCGCGCAACAAGAAACTCTGCTCCGTCGACAAGGCCAACGTGCTCGAAGTGACTGTGCTCTGGCGCGAGATCATGGAAGAACTCAAGAGCGAATATCCGGACGTTGAGTTGAGCCACATGTACGTCGACAACGCGGCGATGCAGCTGGTGCGCGCACCGAAGCAGTTTGACGTCATTGTCACCGGCAACATGTTCGGCGATATCCTCTCCGATGCCGCCGCCATGCTGACCGGTTCCATCGGCATGCTGCCGTCCGCGTCGCTGGACAAGAACGGCAAGGGCATGTACGAACCCTGCCATGGTTCGGCGCCGGATATCGCCGGTGAGGGCAAGGCCAACCCGTTGGCAACAATCCTCTCAGCCGCTATGATGTTGCGTTACTCGCTCGATCAGGGCGAAGCGGCTGATGCGATTGAGCAGGCCGTCAGCAAGGTGCTGGATCAGGGGCTGCGTACCCCTGATATTCTGTCCGAAGGCATGCGCAAGGTGAGCACATCCGAAATGGGTGATGCGGTGGTCGCGGCGCTGAGCTAACAGCGCCGGCGGCAGGTTGCCATGCCGCCTCAGGCCCTTACGGGGCAGGCGTCGACCGCGCATGGTTGGCCCTGTCCCGTTTGTGTATCCGGCCTTTGATCTTGAGCGAATGAGCTAAAAAGCAATCAAATTTTGGGGGCACGAATGAAGCGTGTAGGTTTTGTAGGCTGGCGCGGTATGGTTGGGTCGGTCCTGATGCAGCGTATGCTGGAAGAGAAGGACTTCGATCACATTGCTGAGCCGGTATTTTTCACCACCTCTCAGGTCGGCGCAGCCGGTCCGGATATCGGCAAGGATATTCCGGCACTGAAGGATGCGCGCGATATTGACGAGCTCAAGCAGATGGACGCCATTGTCTCCTGCCAGGGTGGTGACTACACAACCGAGGTGTTCGCCAAACTGCGCGCGGCCGGCTGGAACGGCTACTGGATCGATGCGGCCTCCACGCTGCGTATGGCCGATGACAGCCTGATCATCCTGGACCCGGTCAACCTGGACGTGATCAAGGACGGTCTGGCCAAGGGTATCAAGAACTATGTCGGTGGCAACTGCACGGTGTCACTGATGCTGATGAGTCTGGGTGGCCTGTTCAAGGCGGATCTGGTCGAGTGGGTCAGCTCCATGACCTATCAGGCGGCATCCGGTGCCGGTGCGCAGAACATGCGTGAGCTGATCAAGCAGATGGGACAGATCCACGCCGGCTCCGAGGCGCTGCTGTCCAACCCGTCTTCCGCGATCCTTGATATTGATCGTCAGGTTGCGCAGACCATGCGCTCCGACGCGTTTGCGACCGATCATTTCGGTGTGCCGCTGGCCGGATCGTTGATCCCGTGGATCGACAAGGCGGTCGAAATGGGTCAGAGCAAGGAGGAGTGGAAAGGCTTTGTCGAGACCAACAAGATTCTCGGCCGCTCCGACAACCCGGTGCCGATCGATGGCACCTGCGTGCGTATCGGTGCCATGCGTTGCCACAGCCAGGCGTTTACGCTGAAGCTCAAGCGTGATGTGCCGATGGACGAGATCGAGTCGATCATCGCCGAGGCCAACGACTGGGTCAGCGTGGTACCGAACGAGCGCGAGGTGACCATGCGTGAGCTGTCACCGGCCAAAGTGACCGGTACGCTGCAGGTTCCGGTGGGGCGTCTGCGCAAGATGCGCATGGGGCCGGACTACCTGAATGCCTTTAACGTCGGTGACCAGCTGTTGTGGGGGGCGGCAGAGCCGCTGCGCCGCATGCTGCGTATTCTGATCGAAGGCTGAAGCACCTCGATTGCGTACAATATCAGCCCGGCCCGGTTTTGCACCGGCCGGGCTGTTTTCGTTTATGTGCAGGATGTACGGTCATGGCCGTGAGTCGTGCACATGGGCCAGGATGTTAATGAGTGGGTATATAAAGTCGTGAATGTAGCCATTGTCGGGGTCAGCACGCTGACCGGTGAAAATCTTCTTGAAATCCTCGATGCCCGTGAGCTGGCGGTGGATCAGCTCTTTCTGTTTGACAGTGCGGACGAGGCCGGGCGCAGCCTGATGTTTCGCAACCGTTCGGTGAGAATCCGCGCGCTGGATACGGCTGAGCCGAGCGAGATCGGTATCCTGTTCGTCTGTGACGACACGCTGGCGCCGGCTGCGATCGAGCCGTTCCGTGCTGCGGGCGCGCTCGTCATCGACCTGTTCCCCGCCCGCTTCGAAGACGCGCTGCTTGTCGTGCCCGAGATCAACGGCGACTCCCTGGCGCAGGCCGAGCGCGGCAGCGTGGTCGGCTCGCCGGCGCCGGCGGTCGTGGCGGCGGCCATGGCGTTGGCACCGCTGCGGCGTGAATATCAGCTGTTGCGCCTGAACGCCGTCGCGTTGCAGTCCGCCGCTGAGCTTGGGCGCGCCGGTGTCGAAGCGCTGGCGGCTGAAACCGTGCGACTGCTGAACGGGCGTGATGCCGAACCGAGCCTGCTGCCGGCGCAGTTTGCGTTCAACCTGATTCCGCAGACCGGTGAACTGGACGAAACCGGTGCCAGCGCGGCCGAGCGTCGCTTCGTACAGGAGCTGCGCGAAGTCCTGGGCGATGAGGAGATCGAGATCGTCGTCAATGTTTTGCAGCTGCCGATGTTCTATGGTGTCACTGTAACGCTGCAGGCGGAGACTCAGCTCGACGTGGATCTGGACGAGGCTGCGCGCCTGTTCAACCGGGCTGATGGGGTCAGTCTGGTGCAGGGCGACAAGCCGGTGACACCGGTCGGGACGGCCAACGGTAACGATCTCGTGCACCTGACACGGCTGCGCCTTGAGGCCGAGAACCCCAGTGGTTTCGGTCTGTGCGCGATGACGGATAATCTGCGCAAGGGAAGTGCGCTTAATGCGGTGCAGATTGTCGAGCGCTGGCAGGCGCTGTCACGGTAAGTCCGAGCCGGCCTTCAGAAAGCCGAAGGCCGGCCGTAAACATCTGTTTGAAGGCCGTCTTGACCCATGTTGAGGTTATCAATAATACTTGGCTTTATTGCTGGAAACGCAACTCTCTGATTTTTGTGGCATATTCATCGGAGGGCGCGGGCCATTAAGAGGGAATTAATCGATGCTGCGCAAACTTGCCTTAAGCCTCGCGGTCGCCGGGGTTCTTAGCGCGACTCAGGCCAATGCCCTGGGTCTGGGAGAGATCCAGGTCAAATCCGCGCTGAATGAACCCCTGGAGGCTGAAATCAGACTGTTGCAGGTCCGGGACCTGTCGCCGCTGCAGATTCAGCCCCGCATGGCCGATATCGACGAATTCTCGTTGGCCGGCATCGACAAGTCCCGTTTTCTGACCAACGTCAATTTTGATGTGCGGGTCAACCCGGACGGTACCGGTACGATTCGGATGACTTCATCCGCACCGATCCGGGAGCCGTTCCTGAATTTCCTCGTTGAGGTGAACTGGCCGAGCGGTCGCCTGGTGCGCGAGTATACGTTGCTGCTTGATCCGCCGGTCTTTGATCCCACCCCGACCCCCACCGCCATCCAGCCTGCACAGACGCGCCCGGCACCGCAGCCACAAGCGACCGCGCCTGTCGCCGCATCCGAGCCCCAGTTGCGCCGTCCGGCCGGTGCACCGCCGGCATCCAATATCCGTACCCGCATGGACCCGCAGACCGAGGTCTACGTCGACGTGCGCGATACGCTGTGGGAGCTGGCGATGGAGCATCGTCCGGACAGCAGTGTTTCGGGTGAGCAGATGATGCTGGCGCTGCAGCGTAAGAATCCTGGCTCGTTCCCGACCGGCAATATCAATATGCTCAAGGCCGGCACCGTAATGAAGCTGCCGACGCTTGACGAGATCAACAGCCTGACGAAGGCCCAGGCGCGTGCCGAAGTGGCGCGGCAGACGCAGGCGTGGCGCAGCGGCCGTAAAACCACGGCTCAGCCAGCGCCGGCGCCGATACCGGCCAGCGAGGAGGGCAGTGACGCGGGAAAGCCCGCTGAGCCGGCACCGGCAGCGCCCGCGGAGCCGGACAGTCAGCTCAAAATCGTGACGCCCGAGCAGGGCCAGGGTGCGACCGATACCACTGCCGGCAGCGATCAGGCATCCGCCGATACGGCGCCGACCGATGCGGACGGCCAGGGCGTGGCGGAAGAGGCTGCGCCGGCGATGCCGGACGAGCAGACGCAGGCGCTGCTCGAGCGCAACGAGGAACTGGAGAATCGACTGCTGCTGACGCAGGAGTCGGTGGCCAAGATCGAGCGTGAGAATACCGAGCTGACGGACAAGATCGATTCGATCGCGTCCCAGCTTGATAAGCTGCAACGGCTGATTGAGCTCAAGGATCGTGAGCTGGCGATGATGCAGCAGCGTCTGGATCAGCAGGCGGCCGAAGAGGCTGCCGGTGGACCGGGGCTGCTGGATCGTCTGATGCAGAGTCCGGCCTATCTGGCTGGCATCGGCGGTGCGGCACTGGCGGTACTGCTGGGCCTGTTGCTGGCGCTGCGGCGCAAGCGCAATCCCGCGCAGGAGCCGACCGAGGCCGCAGAACAGCCGGCGGCGGCGAAACCGGCGCCACAGACTGATTCCGATGCGATTCCGGATGTTGCCGTGGCCGGGGCGGCGGGTGCAGCTGCCGCTGCAACAGCTGTTGCGGTCGCCGCGGATGATGATACCGAACAGCCGGCGGCGCCGGCGCCTGCCGACACTGCGACCGACAACCTTGATGATGTCGCGGATGACGAGCTCGACGATCTCGATCTGGACATGGATATGGACCTGGATCTGGATGAGAGTGCCGCTCCGGCAGAGGCGGAGCTGCCGCCGGTCGAGCCGATCCGGGATGACGAATTCGATCTCGGTGTCGATGAGGAATTGCCGCCGCTGTCAGCCGAGCCCGAGCCGCAACCAGAAGCGCCAGCGGACGAGGCGGTCGAGGAGGCTGAAGTCGACTCGGCACTGGATGATATTCTCGGTGCGCAGGAACCCGTCGAGGCGGCCGAAGAAGCAGACGCCTTCGACAGCGGCCTGGACGATCTGCTGGCTGAAAACGCCGATGTGGATCTGGCAGAAGAGTCCGCGACCGAGCAGAGCGCGCCTGTTGAGTCCGCCGACAATGCGGATGAAACCGGTGATCTTGATTTTGCGGTCGACACCTTTGGTCAGGACGACGAGGGCGATAACGAAGTCCTCGATCTGCCGGATGATCTCGAGTTTGATGTCAGTCACCCGCCTGCCGAATCGCCGGCTGAGCAGAGCGCTGACGAGGTCGAGCCGCAGGCGTCCGACAGCGAAGAGGACGAGCTGGCAGGGCTTGACTTTGCGGTGTCTGAACCGGCTGAAGAGGTTGCGCAGGAGCAGGAGAACGAAGACGACGACCTGCTGGATGACTTCTTTGCCGAGGAAGAGGTCGATAAAAAGGATGAATTCGCCGCGCTGCCCGAAGTCAGTGACGACGATGTCAGACCGATTACCGATGAGCCGATCGAAGTCGATACCGGCGAGAACAAGGTGAATCTGGAAACCGTCGAGCCGAACGTGGCTGAGGAGGAAACGTTCGAGATCGATCCGGATCTGGAAGCGATGCTCGAAGCCACTGCCGGTGACGAGGATGAAGATGAAGAAGCGGAAGCTGTGACGTCAGCGGCACAGGACGATGTCGATGACCTCGATGCGCTGCTGGCTTCATTCGAACCCGAAGAGGAAGAGCCACAACAGCCGGCCAGGCCGAAACCGGGCCAGCTCGTTGAAGAGGAGCTGACAGCGAATATCGCACATGATCTGGAAGCAGATCTGGATTCGGAAATTGATGATCTGCTCGGTTCTACCGATGACGAGATCGCACTGGAAGAGGAAAGCGCGGAGGAATCGCTCGATCGTGAGGATGATCCGCTGGAGTCGTTGAACCTGCTCGAGGGTGCCGACGAGATCGAAACAAAACTTGATCTCGCACGCGCCTACATCGAAATGGAAGATACCGACGGCGCCAAGGATATCCTCAACGAGATCGTCAGCGAGGGGAATCCGCAGCAGCGCAATGAAGCCCAGCGATTGCTGGATACACTTGACTGAATAGATGAATCAACAGGCAGTAGACCAGGGGGCGACTGAGGTCGCCCTCTTTCGTTACGCGGCCGCCGTCGAATATGCCGGCGCCGCTTACAATGGTTGGCAGGCGCAAAGTGGCGACAATGTCCGCTGCGTCCAGAGCGAAGTAGAGCAGGCTCTGTCCCGGGTGGCGAATCATCCGGTTGACGTGGTCTGTGCCGGACGTACCGATGCCGGCGTCAGTGCCAGCTATCAGATCATCCACTTCGATGCCCGCGTACAGCGCCCTGAGCGCGCCTGGGTGATGGGATCCAACACCTATCTGCCGGACGATATCGCGCTGCTGTGGGTGCGACCGGTGCCTGACACTTTTCATGCCCGGTTCGGCGCGCTGGAGCGCCGCTATCGCTATCTGATCTACAGCTCGCCGGTGAAGCCGGCACTGTTGTCACGTGGCGTGACCTGGACCTACCGTGCACTCGATGTCGGGCGGATGCGGGCAGCGGCGCAGCATCTGATCGGCGAGCATGATTTCACCTCGTACCGTGCGGTGGCCTGTCAGGCCCACAGCCCGGTTCGGGATGTGCGTGACCTTCAGGTGTATCGGGCCGGTGAGTTGATCGTGATCGATGTGCGCGCCAATGCGTTTCTGCACCACATGGTGCGCAATATCGCCGGGGTGTTGATGAAAATTGGTTGTGGCGATGCCGAGCCGGACTGGGCGAAACAGGTGCTTGAAGCACGTGACCGTCGTCAGGGCGGCGTGACCGCTCCGCCCTGGGGGCTGTATTTTGTCGATGTGCAGTACCCGCAGGGGTTTGAGCTGCCGCCATCGCCGCTTGGACCCTATTTTTTGTCCGGCGTCCAGCCTGACGCCTGAACATCGCTCTGGTAGAATTTGCGCTTTGGTGTCCAGCGGGAGAGGTCGATGACGCGGGTCAAGATCTGCGGCATAACGCGAAGTGAGGATGCGCAGGTGGCGGTCGACGCCGGGGCGGATGCGCTCGGATTCGTGTTTTACGCACCCAGCCCGCGGGCCATCGATGTTGATGCCGCTGCAGAAGTGATTGCCGGGTTGCCCGCGTTTGTGACCACGACGGCATTGTTCGTCGACCCGGAACCGGATCTGGTGGAGCGAGTCATAGCCGCTACCGGTGTTGACCTGCTGCAGTTCCACGGCAATGAGTCGCCGGCGTTCTGTGACCGCTTCGCGCGGCCGTGGATCAAGGCGCTGCGGATGAAGCCGGCGCTGGACCTCACTGCCACGGCCGCGCAGTACAGCGGTGGCCGCGGAATCCTGCTCGATGCCTACCGGCCGGGGGTTCCCGGCGGCACCGGCGATACGTTTGATTGGGCGCGCATTCCTGAAGCGCTGCGTGGCCAGATCATCCTGGCCGGCGGGCTGACGCCTGATAACGTCGGTCGTGCCGTGCGCGACGTGCGGCCATACGCGGTCGATGTCAGTGGCGGTGTGGAGCAGAGCCGCGGTATCAAGGACCCGGCGCGGGTCCGTGCCTTTATCGATGCGGTGAGGCGTGCGGATCGGGGGGGCGCGCCTGCCGATCGCTGATCGGGTGCCGGGAAGGGATGGTCGCGGCGGCGTCGGGAAATAACAGGTTTTGGGCCTTTGGACGGCCCGGTGGGTGGCATAGCCACTGTCAAAGAAATTGATGCTGTGCTGCCGGAACCAAGTATCAGGGCAGAGCAGCGACTGGAACAGTTACCGAGACAGGCAGCTGTGATCGTTACACCGACAGGTGCAGCGATGACTGCCTGACACGAGACACAATCAGGAAAGGGTTGAAATGAGCAACTGGCTTGAAAAGATCGTTCCGTCTCTGGTGCGCAGTGAGAAGAAGCGCAGCAGCATTCCGGAAGGGCTGTGGGACAAGTGTCCCAAGTGTGAGGCGGTTCTGTACCGTCCGGAGCTGGAAAAGAACCTCAATGTCTGCCCCAAGTGCGACCACCACATGCGTCTGATGGCGCGTCGTCGCCTGGAGCTGTTCCTGGATGAAGGTACCGGCGTCGAGATCGCAGCCGATGTGGAGCCGGTTGATCGCCTGAAATTCCGCGACTCCAAGAAATACAAGGATCGCCTCACTGCGGCACAGCGCGACACCGGTGAAAAAGATGCGCTGGTGGCGATGCGTGGTGAACTCGAAGGTATGCCGGTTGCGGCCGTTGCGTTCGAGTTCCGCTTCATGGGTGGCTCCATGGGCGCCGTGGTGGGCGAGCGCTTCGTGCAGGCGGCGACCCTGGCACTGGAAGAGCGTATGCCGCTGATCTGCTTCTCGGCATCCGGTGGTGCACGGATGCAGGAAGCGCTGATCTCGCTGATGCAGATGGCCAAGACCAGCGCGGCACTGGAGCGCCTGCGTCGTGCCGGTATCCCGTTCATTTCCGTACTGACCGACCCGGTCTACGGTGGCGTGTCGGCCAGTCTGGCGATGCTGGGTGACCTGAACGTCGCCGAGCCGCGCGCACTGGTTGGTTTCGCTGGTCCGCGCGTGATTGAGCAGACCGTGCGTGAGAAACTGCCGGAAGGGTTCCAGCGCAGTGAGTTCCTGCTCGAGCACGGTCAGGTCGACATGATCATCGAACGCCGTGAACTGCGCCCGCGACTGGCATCCATCCTGCGCAAGCTGATGCGCCTGCCGGCGGCCTGAGATCCCATCGTCATGGGCGTCCGCGTGGACGCCCTTTGCAACGGATACAAGATGCACAGCGAGTTTCCCGCCACGCTTGAGGCCTGGCTTGAGCGCATCGAAGCCTGTCATCCGAGCGAGATTGAGCTCGGGCTTGACCGCATCCGCACGGTGGCTGAGCGCCTGAGTATCGATCTCGGCGCCGGCAAGCGCGTGCTGATTGCTGGCACCAACGGCAAGGGCTCCACGGCGACGATGCTCGAGTCGATCGCGCGCAGCGCCGGCCTGAGCACCGGTCTCTACACGTCACCCCATTTTCTGCGTTACAACGAGCGCATTCGACTCAATGGCGACGAGGTTTCCGATGCCGTGCTCTGCGCTCAGTTCGAGCGCATCGAGCGCGCACGCGGCGATATCGCGCTGACCTATTTCGAATACGGCACGTTGGCGGCACTGCTCTGCTTCGCGCAGGCACAGGCGGACCTGTTGTTGCTGGAAGTCGGGCTTGGCGGCCGGCTGGACGCGGTCAATATCGTCGATTGCGACCTGGCGATTGTCACCACGGTGGCGCTCGATCATACCGACTGGCTTGGCGACGATCGGGAGCAGATCGGGCGAGAGAAGGCCGGCATCATGCGGGCCGGGAAACCGGCACTGTGCGGCGATGCTGAGCCGCCGCAAAGTCTGCTGGAACACGCCCGCGCGCTGCACGCGCCGTTGCTGGTGCGCGAGCGCGATTACCGTGCGGTGCAGCGGGATAGTGGCTGGGACTGGCAGGGTGTCGATGCCAACGGACAGCCCCTTTCTCACACCGAGCTGCCGCTGCCGTCGCTGCCACTGGTCAATGCCGCGACGGTGTTACAGGCGCTGGCGTTGCTGGAATTGAATATTCCGCGCCAGGCGTTGGTGGCCGGATTGCAGCACGCACGCATGACCGGGCGCATGCAGCAGATCGCACTCGCCGAAGGTCCCTGTATTCTGGATGTGGCCCATAATCCCGAAGCGGCGGCGTATATTGCGCGCTGGCTCGAGCGGGCACCGGTGGCCGGACGCACGCATCTGGTGGTTGGCATGCTGTCCGATAAAGATATCGCGCAGGTGATCAGGCAGCTGCAGCCGCAGATCGAGCACTGGTACCCGGCAACGCTGGGTGGGCCGCGCGGTACAACGGCTGCTGCATTGGCGGAGCGAATTGAAGCCTGTGGTGGCGCAGTCGTTGCGCGCTATGACAGTGTACGTTCCGCTCTGGCGGCGGCACGCGCGGCCATGACGCCCGGCGATCGGATTCTGGTTGCCGGGTCGTTCCTGACCGTGGCGGCGGCGCTGGAGTCACTGGAGCAGGAGCGCTGAACATGGATCCACAGCTGAAAAAGCGAATAATCGGAGGCTGCGCGCTGGTGATTGTCGGTGCCGCGGTGTTGCCGCTGCTGCTCGACGGTGCCGGTTATCGCGAACGCCATCTCGAGAGTCGCATCCCGCCGGCACCGGAGCCGGCGCAGCTGGCCGATGTCACGCCCCGAATGGAGCCGCTGGCGGAGCATGCAGAGCCGGCGCCAGCGACTGATCCTGCGGTGGTTCGGGTGGCGGTCGAGCCGGTCGAGAAGGCGATCGAAGCAGCAGCGCCGACGCTGGACCCGACCGAGGATACGCCGACGCTGGACCAGGAAGGCGTGCCGGTGGCCTGGACCCTCCAGCTGGCGAGCTTTCGCGATGAGGCCAATGCACGGGCGCTGCGCTCGGAGTTGCTGGATGCCGGTTACAAGGTCTATATCCGGCACATGGCAGGGCTGGTCAAGGTGTTCGTCGGGCCTGAGCTTCAGCGCAGTCGCCTTGAGGCCTTGCAGGCGACGCTGAAGCAGGAATACGCGCTGGATGGCATCGTCGTGCGCTTCACGACCCAGTGATTCCGACATTGGGTTTAGGCGTCGGGCTTGGTAGAATGCGCGCTGTTTTTCCGGAGTGAGACTCGATGAACTGGGCTGACTGGGTCATTATCGCGATCATCACCATTTCGAGCCTGATGAGCCTGCGCCGTGGCTTCGTGCGCGAAGCGATTTCGCTGGCCTCCTGGGTGGCGGCTTTCATCGTTGCCCGCCTGTTCTCGGTCTCGCTGGCCGTTGTGCTCACCCCTTACATCGAAACGCCGTCGCTTCGTTTGCTGGCGGCCTTTGCTATCCTGTTTGTCATCACGCTGATCGTCGGTGCGTTGATCGGCATGCTGATTGGTGCACTGGTCTCGGCCACAGGGCTGAGCGCGACCGATCGGGTGCTGGGCATCGGCTTTGGCGCCGTGCGCGGCGGGCTCGTCGTGGTCATCATTGTCGCACTGCTGGGGATGACGCCGGCGGTGCAGGATGTCTGGTGGCGTGAATCCAGTCTGATTCCCCACTTCGTGTTGCTCGAGGGCTGGACGCGCGCCGTTGCGTCCGATGTCGGGCAGATGATCTGGAATGTCGGCCGTTGATGCCGGCATGAATCAACCAAGCGATCTATGTTCCTTCTGAGGTGAACTGAATGTGCGGTATCGTTGGCATCGTAGCCAAATCCTATGTTAACCAGACCATCTTCGATGCCCTGACGGTGCTTCAGCACCGCGGCCAGGACGCCGCCGGCATGGTCACCTGCGAGGGAAACCGCTTCTTTCTGCGCAAGGATAATGGCCTGGTCAATGAGGTGTTCCGTACCCGCCACATGAAGCGGCTGTGCGGCAACATGGGGATCGGCCACGTGCGCTATCCGACGGCCGGCAGCTCCAGCTCCGCTGAAGCGCAGCCGTTCTACGTCAACTCGCCGTACGGCATTGCGCTGGCGCATAACGGCAACCTGACCAACACCGAGCAGCTGGCCGACGAGATCTTCCGCTCCGACCTGCGCCATATCAACACCACCTCGGACTCGGAGGTGCTGCTGAACATTTTTGCCCATGAGCTTCAGGCAATGGGTAAGCTGCGCCCGTCGGCGCAGGATATCTTCGCTGCGGTGCGTCGTGTCCATGAGCGCTGTCAGGGCGGCTATGCCGTGGTGGCGATGATCACCGGTTATGGCATCGTCGCGTTCCGTGACCCCTGCGGTATTCGCCCGCTGGTGTACGGCAAGCGTGAGACCGAGGCCGGCATCGAATACATGGTGGCATCCGAGAGTGTGGCGCTGGATACCTCGGGCTTCATCCTCGAGCGCGACCTGCAGCCGGGCGAAGCGATCTTCATCGATACCCACGGTCAGGTGTTCACCGAAACCTGTGTCGATAAGGCACGGTTGGCCCCTTGTCTGTTCGAGTATGTCTATCTGGCCCGTCCGGACTCGATCATTGACGGTATTTCCGTCCATCAGGCGCGCATGGAAATGGGGATCAAGCTGGCCGAGAAGGTCCTGCGCGAAAAACCCGATCACGATATCGACGTGGTGATCCCGATTCCGGATACCAGCCGCACCGCCGCGCTGGAGATGGCCAATACGCTGGGCGTCAAGTTCCGCGAAGGCTTTATCAAGAACCGCTATATCGGCCGTACCTTCATCATGCCGGGGCAGACGCTGCGCAAGAAGTCGGTGCGCCAGAAGCTGAACCCGATCCAGGCCGAGTTCAAGGACAAGGTGGTGATGCTGGTGGACGATTCCATCGTGCGCGGTACGACGTCGAAACAGATCGTGCAGATGGCGCGTGACGCCGGTGCCCGTAAGGTCTATTTCGCCTCGGCGGCGCCGGAAGTGCGCTACCCGAACGTCTACGGTATCGATATGCCGGCGGCCAGCGAGCTGGTGGCGCACGGTCGCACCGCCGAGGAGATCGGCAAGTACATCGGCTGTGACTGGATGCTGTACCAGGATCTGGACGATCTGAAGGCGTCGGTCACCAAGTACAACCCGGCGATCACCGAGTTCGACACCTGCGTGTTTGACGGTCTTTACGTCACCGGCACCGTATCGCCGGGCTACCTGCGTCGACTCGAAGAGCGGCGTAACGACGGCGCCAAGTCCGCTGCCGACGGCGCTCAGGTGGGCGACAACGAGTCGGCCGATCTGCTCAGCCGTATCGAGTGAGGGGCGTCCAGTGAGTAACAAAGGATTCGAGCGCCCCGAGCGCGTGCAGTTTGATGGCGAAGGCTACGCCACCGATACCCTGGCACTGCGTGCCGGGCAGGTGCGTACGGCGGAAGGCGAGCACTCCGACCCGATCTACCCGACTTCCAGTTTTGTTTTTTCGTCCGCCCGTGAGGCGGCGGCGCGTTTCGGCGGTGAAGAGGAGGGGAATATCTACTCCCGCTTCACCAATCCGACTGTGCGCGCGTTCGAGGCGCGGATCGCGGCGATGGAGGGCGGCGAACGCGCCGTTGCAACCTCATCCGGCATGGCGGCCATTCTCAGCCTTGGCCTCGCGCTGATGAAACAGGGCGACCATGTGGTGTGCTCGCGCAGTGTGTTCGGCTCGACCGTGTCGCTGTTCGACAAGTACCTCAGCCGCGCCGGGATCACCACCAGCTACGTTGATCCGACCGATCTGGACGATTGGCGCCGTGCCATCCGTCCCGAAACCCGCATGCTGTTCCTCGAGACGCCGTCCAACCCGCTTGGCGAGCTGACGGATATCGCGGCCGTTGCGGAGATCGCCCATGCACAGGGTGCGCTGCTGGTGGTCGATAACTGCTTCCTGACCCCGGTGCTGCAGAAGCCGCTGGCGCTGGGAGCCGATATCGTCATGCACTCGGCTACCAAGTACATCGACGGCCAGGGACGCTGCATTGGCGGTGTGGTTGTCGGGCGGCAGGCGGAAATGGAAGAGGTATTCGGCTTCATTCGCACCGGTGGCACCTGCATGAGTCCGTTCAACGCCTGGGTGTTCCTGAAAGGGCTCGAGACGCTGCCGCTGCGCATGCGTGCACACAGCGAAAATGCCAGTGCGCTGGCGCAGTGGCTGGAGCAGCAGCCGGGCATCGAGCGGGTGTTCTACACCGGGCTCGAGAGCCATCCGCAGCACGCACTGGCCTGTCGTCAGCAGAAGGGCTTCGGCGGCGTACTCTCGTTTGAAGTCAACGGCGATCGCGATGCGGCCTGGCGCTTTATCGATGCCACCCGCATGCTGTCGATCACCGGCAACCTCGGGGATGCGAAAACCACCATCACCCATCCGGCGACGACCACTCATGGCCGTATGACCGCTGATGATCGCGCCCGTGCCGGCATTCACGACAACCTGATCCGGGTATCGGTCGGTCTCGAGGATCTTGACGATATCCAGGCGGATCTGGCGCTGGGGTTGGCCGCACTCTAAATGCCGCGTCCGGCGGTGTAGACGCGCACTGATCGATGGATCGGGCCCTGCGCCGTCAGGGTGCTGCTTTTCAGCGCAAAGCGATCCACGTTCAGTGTCAGCGCGGCTGGCAGAAGCGCGGCTTCCAGCTGACCAGCCAGCGTCTCATCCGTCCCCTGCAACGCCTTGCCCAGGGTGACATGCGGGATGAACGGGCGTGAGGCGTTGGCCAGCTGCAGGGCTGCCAGTATCTGTGTGATCTCCTGATGCAGTGCCGCTAACGGTGCTGTCCGCTCGCAGCCGAGCCACAGCAGGCGGTGGTTGAAACTCCCGATTCGATCCAGCGACAGGGCAAACGGTGCGAAGACGATCTGTTGCAGCCGTTCGTCGAGCGCAGAGAGTTGCTCGGGGTCGATCGGGCCGATAAACGCCAGCGTCAGATGCCGTTGCTGCGGTGCTGACCAGCGGATGCCGGTCAGGGCGTGACAGCGCGCCTGGATCACGGCAGTGAGCGACGAGGGCAGATCGATGGCGATGAACAGGCGTGGCAGCGCTGGGGTAGGCAGGGGCTTTTCATTCATGACAGAAGAGTAGGTCAGGGTCGTAGGCGATGCGAATACTGCTGGCTCCGATGGAGGGGGTTGTCGACTATACACTGCGTGCGTTGCTGACCGAAGTCGGTGGCATCGACCAGTGTGTAACCGAGTTTATTCGAGTGTCAGATCGGCTGCTGCCCGCGTCGGTGTTTCATCGTCTGGCGCCGGAACTGCGTCAACAGGGCCGCACCAGCAGTGGCGTCGATGTCATCGTGCAACTGCTCGGCAGCGACCCGCAGGCGCTGGCCGAAAATGCTGCTCGAGCGGTTGAACTTGGCGCGCCCGGTATCGATCTCAACTTTGGCTGTCCGGCCAAGACCGTGAACAAAAGCCGCGGTGGGGCGGTATTGCTGGACGAGCCTGAGACCATTCATGCGATTCTGGTCGCGGTGCGCGCGGCGGTACCCGCCGGGATTCCGGTCAGCGCGAAGATGCGCCTTGGCTATCGTGACACGTCACGTGCACTGGAGAACGCCGACGCGATCGCCTCGGCCGGCGTGCAATCACTGGCTGTTCATGCGCGCACCAAGGTCGAGGGCTATCGGCCCCCGGCCCATTGGGAGTGGATCGCGCGCATTCGGGAGGCGATTTCGATTCCGGTGATCGCCAATGGCGAAGTCTGGAGTGTCGAGGATTATTACCGCTGTCGCAGCGTCAGTGGCTGCGACGATGTGATGATCGGTCGCGGTCTGGTCGCCAACCCGTTCCTCGCGCTGGCAATAAAGGGTGACGGACCCGACGCGCAGCAGGCGTGGGAAGCGGTGGTGCCGCTGTTGATCCGTTTCCACCGCGAAGTGATGGATAATCTGTCGCCGCGTCATATTCACGGTCGCCTGAAACAGTGGCTGCAGATGCTGGGCTGGCATTTCCCGCAGGCCCAGGCATTGTTCATGCAGCTGCGTCAGGAGAAAGACCCGCAGCAGCTGTTGCGGGCGCTGTGCGACGCGCAGCTGGCGCTCAGTCAGCCGCGATCAGCCTGACCGGTTGCCGGCGGCTGCCCCAGCGACCGGGCTGTGGCTCCAGCACGCCGGGCAGGCGGTAGCCACAGGCCGCGCAGTGGCCGTTCTCATCCAGTCCCCAGTGCCCAAGCCGATACCAGTCGCGCTCGATCAGCAGGGCCCCGCAGTCGGGGCACCAGGTCGAGGCTCCTTCGGGATCGTGCACATTACCGGTGTAGGCAAAATGCAGCCCTTCATCGAGTGCGATACGGCGCGCGCGGGTCAGTGTTTTCGCTGGCGTGGGCGGTGTATCGAGCATTTTCCAGTCCGGATGAAACGCGCTGAAATGGATCGGTGTGTCGGCACCCAGATGCTGGTGCACCCAGCGTGTCAGCCCGCGCAGCTCAGTGTCGGAGTCGTTTTCGCCCGGGATCAGCAGGGTGGTCAGCTCAAGCCAGACGTCGGTTTCGTGATGCAGGTACTCCAGCGTATCCAGTACCGGGGCCAGCGCGCCGCCGCAGATGCGGTGGTAAAAGCGTTCAGTGAACGCCTTGAGATCGATGTTGGCCGCGTCCATATGGCGATAGAACTCCGCCCGGGGCGCCGGGCAGACGTAGCCGGCAGATACCGACACGGCACGCAGATTCTGCGCATGTGCAGCGATCGCCGTATCGATGGCGTACTCATGGAAGATCACCGGGTCGTTGTAGGTGAAGGCGATGCTGCGACAGTCGTGCTGTCGGGCCGTGTACACAATCATCTCGGGCGTTGCCTGCTGACTCAGCGTATCCATTTCCCGTGATTTGCTCATATCCCAGTTCTGGCAGAAGCGGCATGCCAGGTTGCAGCCGGCGGTACCAAACGACAGCACCGGGGTGCCGGGCAGGAAATGATTCAGCGGTTTTTTCTCGATCGGGTCGATGCAGAAGCCGCTGGAGCGTCCGTAGCTGTACAGGCGAACCTCACCCCCTTCGGCACCGCGCACGAAACAGAGGCCACGCTGGCCCTCGCTCAGATGACAGAAGCGCGGGCACAGATCACACTGGATCTTGTGCTCTGAAATGCGATGCCACCAGCGCGTCGGCACGCTGTCGGCGCGGTCTGTATTTCGGTTCATGATGACCTCTGGCGTTGGCACCCGTCGTCTATAATTTTAGGTCAGTAATCGAAGGGCGGAGGCGTTATGAACCATATTCGTCCGGCTGCGGTGGCAGGCCTTTTCTATCCCGGCGAGGCGGCTCCGCTGCGCCGGATGATCGATCAGCTGCTGGAGGCAAATCCGGCGGTTGCACCGGCGCCACGCGCCCTGATCGTGCCCCATGCCGGTTTCGTCTATTCCGGTGGGGTGGCCGCGCGGGGCTACAATGTGCTGCGGCATGCGCTCAGGGAGGGCCATCAGTGGCGCCGCGTCATGTTGCTTGGTCCGAACCACCGGGTTCCGTTGCGCGGGATTGCGGCACCTGATGCGGAGTTGTTCACGACACCGGGCGGGTCGATGGCGATCGACAGCGTTGGGCTGGCAGAGCTGCAGCGGCGCTTCGGCGTCCAGGTGCGCCCGGATGTGCATGCAATGGAGCACTGCCTTGAGGTGCAATTGCCGTTTCTGCTGACGCTGGCGCCATCGCTGCGGCTGCTGCCGCTGGTGGTCGGTCAGGAGCAGCCGGAACGGGTCGCGGCGCTGATCGAATGGGCCTGGGCGCAGGGCGATATTCTGGTGATCGTGAGCAGTGATCTGAGTCATTACCACCCCTATGCCGAAGCGAAACAGATCGACGGTCATACCGATCAGCTGATCCGCGGCTGCTCGGCCACCTTACGGCCTGAACAGGCGTGCGGTGCCCATGCGCTCAACGGTCTGCTGCTGGCCGCCGAGCATCAGGGGCTCAGCGTCGAGCGGCTGGAGATGAAAAACTCCGGCGACACGGCCGGTGGGCGTGATCAGGTGGTGGGCTATGCCAGCTATGCGGTGCACTGAGCAGCCGCTGGAGCAGGCCGTTGCACTGGCACGGCAGAGCCTGCTTGCCGCATTCGGGCGAGTCGATGAGCCCGTTGTACCGCCACAGCTTGGTGAGCCGGGCGCCTGTTTCGTCACGCTGCTGAAGGATGGCCAGCTGCGAGGCTGTATCGGCACGCTGGAGGCGCATCAGTCTCTGGGACAGGACATCATCGATAATGCCCGCCGGGCGGCTTTTTCCGACCCTCGGTTTGCGCCGGTGAGCGAAACGGAGCTTGCCCGGCTGACGCTGGAGGTGTCGGTGCTGACAGAGCCGGTGGCGCTGGAGGTGGCCGATGAGAACAGTCTGCTGGCGAGTCTGCGTCCCGGTGAGGATGGTCTGATAGTCGAGTATGGTGGCCGTCGGGCGACCTTTCTGCCTTCGGTGTGGGAACAGTTGCCTGAGCCCCGGCAGTTTGTTGCCGCGCTCAAGCGTAAGGCGGGGTTGGCGGCGGAGCTCGATGCCGGCATGATGCGCTGGTGGCGCTACGGCACCGAGCATGCCCAGGGGGCGGTGCTCGGCGCCTGAGGCGATGTCTCGCTGGGGCTCAGCTGTCGATGTCGATGCGACGGCTTTTCATCGCTTCCGGGATTTCACGTACCAGATCCACGTGCAGCAGGCCGTTTTCCATCGACGCCTTAACAACACGCACATGGTCAGCGAGCTGGAAGCGGCGCTCGAAATTACGGGCGGCAATGCCCTGATACAGATACTGGTGCTCCTGCTCGTCCGGCTCCTTGCGGCCGGTGATGGTCAGGTTGCCGTTTTCGGTCTGCAGCTCAAGCTCGCTCTTGTCGAAGCCCGCAACAGCCATCGTGATGCGATATTCGTTTTCGCCGCGCAGTTCGATGTTATAGGGCGGGTAGCTCGGCTGCTGTTCGTTGCTGCGGTTGGCGGCATCGAGCATGGACGCCAGGCGGTCAAAACCGATGGCGGAGCGGTACAGCGGGGACAGATCAAAGTTACGCATCAGCATATCCTCATCAAGCAATATGGTTTTCAGCGACCAGCCGTCAGGCCTGGTACGGGCGGGGCCTCCTGAGAGCGCCGCCGCCTGATTGCTTAGATAGGGGCGCCTGTGCGGTTTTCAATACCCGGACCGCATTATTCGTCGCGCAGGTTTTTAAAGCGGTCGATATCGTTGGTAATTTCGACTTCGACCTTCGGTGCCGGGATACGGAAATCGTATACCCGCTCCCAGCCGTTGGACTCCGGTGTGCGCTCCCAGACGGTGCCGGCGTTGTAGGTCACCAGCTCGGTCAGCGACGGATCCAGCTCAACCATTCGCTCCAAGGGCATCGGCACCAGATTGATCTGCTCGTTGTCGAGAAACTCCTCGGTCTCGTAACCGGTGAACATGCGCCAGCCGGTATCGTTGAGATGCTCCGGTACCGTCTTGTACATAAAACGCACCGGCAGCGTTTCTTCAAACACCAGACGCGAAACGAGTGCCAGAAAACCGTTCTTGGTCTGGTTGGTTTCGGCATCGGCGGGTAGCGGCTGGTCGACTTCTGGCCTGCGCATCGGGGACTCCTTGCTTGGTTTTAATGGCCGTTATTGTACCGCGGATCGACAGGGCGGCGTAGGGAGGCGGGCTGCGAAACGAAAAAGCCCCGGCGGATGCCGAGGCTTTTGGGTGCTACGCGCCCCGCACCGGGGCGCTGTGCGATCAGGCTTCTACGGTCGGGATGACAGTCGCCGCTTTCTGGACGTAGTTGTCCATCTGATCGAAGTTCAGGTAGCGGTAGATGTCACCTGACATGCTGTCGATCTTGCTGGCGTACTGCATGTACTCTTCCGGCGTCGGCAGCTTGCCTTCCAGTGCCGCAACAGCCGCCAGCTCAGCGGACGCCAGGTAGACGTTGGCGCCATCACCGAGACGGTTCGGGAAGTTACGGGTGGAGGTGGATACCACGGTGGACTTGGCCGCCACACGTGCCTGGTTACCCATGCACAGTGAGCAGCCCGGCATCTCCATGCGTGCACCGGCCTTGCCGAAGATGCTGTAGTAGCCTTCTTCCGTCAGCTGAGCCTGGTCCATCTTGGTCGGCGGCGAGATCCACATGCGGGTCGGGATGGTCTTGCCAGCCGCTTCCAGCAGCTTGCCGGCGGCGCGGAAGTGACCGATGTTGGTCATGCACGAACCGATGAACACCTCGTCGATCTTGTCGCCGGCCACTTCGGACAGCAGACGGGCGTCGTCCGGATCGTTCGGCGCGCACAGGATCGGCTCCTTGATTTCGGACAGGTCGATCTCGATGACAGCCGCGTATTCGGCGTCCTTGTCCGCACGCATCAGCGACGGGTTGGCCAGCCACTCTTCCATGCCCTTGATACGGCGCTCGATGGTGCGCACGTCACCGTAGCCTTCAGCGATCATCCACTTCAGCATGACGATGTTGGAACGCAGGTACTCGGCAACCGACTCTTCAGACAGGTTGATGGTACAGCCGGCAGCAGAGCGCTCGGCAGAGGCATCGGACAGTTCGAATGCCTGCTCGACGGTCAGATCTTCCAGACCTTCGATCTCGAGTACGCGACCGGAGAAGATGTTCTTCTTGCCGGCTTTCTCGACGGTCAGCAGACCTTCCTTGATGGCGTACAGCGGGATCGCGTGTACCAGATCTCGCAGGGTGATGCCCGGGTTGCGCTTGCCCTTGAAGCGGACCAGAACAGACTCCGGCATATCCAGCGGCATGACGCCGGTAGCGGCAGCGAACGCCACCAGACCGGAGCCGGCCGGGAAGGAGATACCCAGCGGGAAGCGGGTGTGCGAGTCACCACCAGTACCCACGGTATCCGGCAGCAGCATGCGGTTCAGCCAGGAGTGGATGATGCCGTCGCCCGGACGCAGGGACACGCCGCCGCGGTTCATGATGAAGTCCGGCAGGGTGTGGTGGGTCTGGACGTCAACCGGCTTCGGATACGCAGCGGTGTGACAGAAAGACTGCATCACCAGATCGGCCGAGAAGCCCAGGCAGGCCAGGTCTTTCAGCTCGTCGCGGGTCATCGGACCGGTGGTGTCCTGAGAGCCGACAGTGGTCATCTTCGGCTCGCAGTACATGCCCGGACGGACACCTTCCAGACCGCAGGCCTTACCAACCATCTTCTGTGCCAGGGTGTAGCCCTTGCCGGTGTCAGCCGGCTGCTCCGGCTTGCGGAACAGGTCAGACGGGCCCAGGCCCAGTGCTTCGCGTGCTTTCTCGGTCAGGCCGCGACCGATGATCAGCGGGATACGACCGCCGGCACGGACTTCGTCCAGCAGCACCTGAGTCTTCAGCTCGAAGGTAGAGATGACTTCATCGGTACCGTGCTTGCAGACTTTGCCTTCGTACGGATAGACGTCGATGACGTCGCCCATTTCCATCTTGGACACGTCCATTTCGATCGGCAGGGCACCGGCGTCTTCCATGGTGTTGTAGAAGATCGGTGCGATCTTGCCGCCGAAGCAGTAGCCGCCGGCGCGCTTGTTCGGCACGTAGGGGATATCGTCGCCGAAGAACCAGAGTACGGAGTTGGTGGCAGACTTACGTGAAGAACCGGTACCCACTACGTCACCGACGTAGGCAACCGGGAAGCCCTTGGCTTTGACTTCTTCAATCTGCTTGAGCGGACCCTTGACGCCCGGCTCTTCCGGCTGGATGCCTTCGCGTTCCATCTTCAGCATCGCGTTGGCGTGCAGCGGGATGTCCGGACGTGACCAGGCATCCGGGGCCGGAGACAGGTCGTCAGTGTTGGTTTCACCCGGGACCTTGAATACGGTCACGGTGATCTTCTCTTCCAGCTTCGGCTTGCTGGTGAACCATTCGCCGTTCGCCCAGGACTCAACGACCTGCTTGGCGTAGGCGTTGCCGGCGTCCATCTTCTCCTTCACGTCATGGAAGGCGTCGAACATCAGCAGTGTGTGAGACAGTGCTTTGGCAGCGGTGGGTGCCAGGGCCTCATCATCCAGTGATTCGATCAGCGGCGCGATGTTGTAACCACCGAGCATGGTGCCCAGCAGCTCAACCGCCTTGACCTTGTCGATCAGCGGTGAAGACGCTTCGCCTTTGGCGATTGCCGCCAGGAAGCCTGCCTTGACATAGGCAGCCTGGTCGACGCCGGCCGGAACGCGGTTGGTGAGCAGTTCGAGCAGGAACTCTTCCTCGCCGGCAGGCGGGTTCTTCAGCAGCTCGACCAGTGCAGCGGTCTGCTCAGGATCCAGCGGTTTCGGCGGCACGCCTTCGGCGGCGCGTTCTTCTACATGTTTACGATAAGCTTCAAGCACGACATGGCCCTCATCTGTTGTAACCACCGGGCGCTGGCTTGCGTCGTCACGCGCTCGCCCGACGGCGTATCGATTAGGTATCGATTGGTGTTTGGCGACGCGAATTTTATAGGAAGGGGGTCTCAAAGTTAAGTTTGTCGACAATTTCAAGCGTTAGACTTTGGGGTTAGCCGCGCGCAAAAGTGCTCTTGATGCGGGTCAACAAAAGGTTCTGAAAGGTTTGCGCAGGCTCCCGTCGCTCCCGTATAACAGGAAACATACGCCCGTTTGGAAAGGGGAGGGATTCCATGAACATGCCTCTTGTCGATCAGCATGCGCCCGTCACCGACGCGACCGGCCGCTATCAGGTCAGACGTCAGCTTGAACTGTTTCGTATCCAGGAAGATCCGCATCTGATCTATCGCGGCGACGAGCACTTGATTGTCCTGCGCTATCTGCAGCGCCGGGTGGCGGCACGGCCGTCCCAGCTGCGCAATCACATTCGCCGCGTCTATCTGGCGATTCAGACCCGCGAGTCAGCTCATCTGACGGGGGCGCTGGTCGATCTGATGCTGGTGCTCAAAGGGCGTGGTCGTTATCTGCTGAACCGGATGCTGGAGCAGTCCGGCCCGCTGCTGCGCAAGGACCATCTGAAGCTGTTTGAGACAGCGCTGCTGTGCGGTGATCTCGCGCCGCTGCGCAAAGTCGAGCAGGGCGAGTCGATTCTCAGTAACGGCGGTCTGCCCTCACTGGCGGCGCGTCGATGAGCAGAGCTGCCGGAACCATTGCGCTGATCGGCTTCCCCGCGCGCGAGCAGAATCTGCTCGAAGTCTTTTTTGCCGGCTCCGACAATCCGGGCCTGGCGCTCGATACCCCGGAGCGCGCGCACGCTCTGCTGGTCAATCTGGAGACCGAGGTGGAGCGCAAACGCTTCCTCGACTGGTACGCCAGCCGCGAATCCTGCCCGGTCGTCGCCGTAACAGGTGACCTGCCGGCGCCGGAGGGGATGCTGGAAGTACGCCGTCCCCTGAGTATCGCCTCGCTGTGTCAGACGCTGCGCACGCTGGCCCGCGAGCTGAAAAGGCGGCGTGAGGCGCGTGAAGCGACCAGCGAGGCGGCCCGAGCCTCCGGATCCGGGCTGAAAATGGCACCATCCGAATTGCGCTCGCTGATCGCCAGTAATCAGGCGGCGGCAACGGTCAAGCCAGCCCGGCACACGTCGGTCCGCCGGCCACAGCAGTCGCCGGCCGAGGCGCTGCTGCTGCGATGGAGTGATACCGAGAAAGGGGTGCTGTTGCGCCACGTGTGTGGCTCGCTGCCCGATCTGGACCCTTCTGCAGCAGCGGACCGTGCCCGGTTGGCCCTGTCACTGGAAGGGCAGTTCCTGACCCAGGCGCGTACCGCCGTCAAACTGGCCCGCGAAGCACAGCAGCCGGTACAGGTGACCGGCATTCCCGGGCAGTTCATCTACTTCCCGCAAAGCGACAGCTTTACCTATGACCTGGAACCGGATTTTCTGCTGCAGATGGCGGCCAGCCGCTTCGGGCCGGGTGAGCTGGGCTGCCAGCTGCGCGAGGGGGCGGTACCAGCGGCCGCGCAGGCGCCGCGGGACGAAATGATCTGGCTGCTGGCGCTGTTCACGACGCGCGGACGTGTGCCCGATTATCTCGATCCGGCCGGGCGTTATCAGCTCAAGCCGGTGAGCAATCTGTCCCGCTTCCTGCTGCCGCCTCAGGCGGAGCGGGTGGCCGAGCTCTGGCAACAGGCTCCCCATCGTCCGATCGATGTCAGTCGGAGTCTGAAAATTCCTCAACGCTACGTGTTTTCGTTTTTGGCCGCTGCTGATGCGGTCGATCTATTCGAGCGTAAATAAGGAGATAACGCATGGGCGCTCCATCCAGCAAACCTCTTGGCCAGGCTGATGAGACGCTTTACTTCCAGGTGCTGCCGGCGGGGGCCTATTACGCCACGTTCAGCAGTGAACCCGACGAGATGCGCGCGCTGCTGCTGCAGCTGCTCAGTGCCGATACGCCCGTACCGTACATGCCGGCGCTGATGGAGAAGCTCACCGGGCGCGATGCCGACGGTGCGATGGCGATGCTTGACGATATGTGCACGCGCAATTTTCTCGAGCTGGTGCCGACGCCGAACGAGGTCGTGAGCGGCCCGCTTGAAGTGGTGCTGCCGGAGCTGATCGCACCGCTTGGCGAAGGTAAGGTGCTGCTCGCCGATGAGCAGGGCTTCTCGCTCGCGCACAAGGGCTTCAGTCCGGAAGAGGAAGAAGCGGTCGCGGGCCTGGCGGCGGATGTGATGCTGCTCAGCGAGCGGCACGAACAACTGATCAATTCCCAGCTGGAGCTGTATGGCTGTTCCTGGGCGCTGGTCAACTCGGTCGGTCAGAGTGATCTGGGCTTCTGGGTGATTACCGTGGGGCGGGAACGTTTCCTGCTCATCATCGAGGGTATGCCGTACCTGAACCGGCAACCCTTTGTCGACCTGACTTCTGTTCTGATCCGGCGCTATCTGGATCATTAAGACTCGCTGCGGAAAAGGAGATTTTCATGCGCGCGGAAATGTTGAATTCGATTTTGCGTGACCTTAACGGCACTTCGACCGAGATTGAGGCCTGCGCCGTTATCTCGACTGACGGTCTGGTCATCGATGCGCTGCTGCCGGCCGGCATGGATGAGGACCGGGTGGGGGCGATGAGTGCTGCCATTCTGTCGCTCGGGGAGCGCACGGCGCGCGAGCTGGCGCGGGGCGAGCTTGAGCAGGTGCTGGTCAAGGGTGATCAGGGCTACATTCTGATGACGCATGCCAATGCGGAGTCGGTGCTGACCGTCGTTGCCAAGCCTAATGCGCGACTCGGCCTTATTTTCCTCGACGTCAAACGTGCCGCCGAGTCGATCGGCAAGGTGCTCTGATCCACGCACGCTGACGCAAGATTGCACAGGGGGAGATCATGCCCGAACAGAACAGCGGATCAGCCCGCGAGGTGCTGATCCGGTATTACGACGGCAGCGAACGTACCGCGACGATCCTTGACGAGGAGGTGCCTTATCCGGACGGCAAGCTGATCGTCTCGCGCACCGATCCGCAGGGGATTATCACACACGCGAATCAGGCGTTTATCGAGATGTCGGCGTATTCCCGTGAAGAGCTGATCGGTACCAATCACAACATCCTGCGCCATCCGGATATGCCTGCCGTGGCCTTTCAGGGTCTGTGGGAGACGGTGCAGAGCGGCAAGAAGTGGCAGGGTTACGTCAAGAACCTGCGCAAGGATGGCCGTTTTTACTGGGTCAAGGCCACTGTGATCCCGAACATCCGCCAGGGTAAGCTCGTCGGCTACACCTCGGTGCGCCGCAAGCCGTCGCGCAGCAAAATCGCTGAGAGCGAAGCCCTTTACGCCACATTGAAGTAGGAGCCAGGGATGCCATTCAACTTTACTGTCAGCCCCGATTTCGCGCCGGATCACATGTCCGGCTGGTTCTACTTCAATACCTGGATGCAGCGTCAGCTTGGCACCGATATCCATCTCGAGCTGTACGACAGCTTCGAGGCGCAGCGGGCGGACATTCGTGCCGGCAAGGTCGACCTGATCTATGCCAACCCCTACGATGCCGCGATGCTGGTGCGTGAAATGGGGTTCAAGGCTGTGGCGCGGCCGGCCAAAAAGCGTGATGAGGCGCTCATTGCTGTGCCGGCCGACAGTGCTGCGCAGAAGGTGGAAGATCTCATGCCGGGTCTGCGGCTGGCCACGACGGCCGACCCGGATGTTCACACCATTGGCATGATCATGCTCGAGCCGGCGGATCTGGACGCGTCCAACATCACTCAGCGCGAGTATGACAGCTATATCCTGATTGCGAAGGCGCTGCTGCGGGGCGAGGCCGATGTCGGTTTCTTCCTCAAGGACGGCTTCCTTGAGCTGTCTGATTTGATTCGCAAGCAGATGCGCGTGCTGGTCAGCTCGCAAATCAGCGTCGTGCATCACGCGCTGCTGGTCGGACCCGAGCTGCAACCG
Source organism: Marinobacterium sp. (assembly GCA_030602245.1). Classification (GTDB taxonomy): domain Bacteria; phylum Pseudomonadota; class Gammaproteobacteria; order Pseudomonadales; family Balneatricaceae; genus Marinobacterium_D. The sequence continues at coordinate 89,892 of JAUWAC010000004.1, read as the reverse complement.
CGGTTTGACGAGCTACAGAGCAAGCTGCTGACGATGCACGAGGACGAGAAGGGAGCCGGTGTCCTCGAATCCATGGCAATCAACGGTTGGGAGCGCATGAGCGAGGAGCAGACCGAGTTCATGATCGACCTGATCGATACGCTGACCGTCTGATCGGCAGTCAAGCGTTGGCGGGGCGTGTATACTATGCGCCCCGCAATTTTCATTGACCGCGATACCATGGATGCTTTGACCGAAATCCGCGAATTTCTCGCCTGTCCAACCCCTGATGCCTGGATCGAAGCGGCTCGGCAGCCTGAATCCCTGCCGATACTGCTGATCGATCATGCCCATTGCGAAAAGAAGGCGGCATCCACGGCGATGAATCTGATGTTTCGCTATGTGGATCGCTCCGATCTGCTGAACAAGATGTCACGTCTGGCGCGCGAAGAGCTGATCCATTTCGAGCAGTGCCTCGCGCTGATGGAGGCGCGTGATATCGAGTACGGCCATCTGTCGCCCTCCCGCTACGCGTCGGGCCTGCGGGCCGAGGTACGCACCAGCGAGCCGGGGCGTCTGATCGATCTGTTGATCATCGGGGCGTTCATCGAGGCGCGCTCCTGCGAGCGCTTTGCCGCGCTGGCCCCGTTTCTGGATGACGAACTGGCCAAATTCTACCGCTCGCTGCTGAAGTCGGAAGGGCGCCACTATCAGGACTACCTGTCGCTGGCGCGGGACTATGCCGGTGAACCGATCGATGAGCGGGTGGCGTTCTTCCGTCAGCTGGAGCGCCAACTGATCGAGTCACCGGATGGCGAATTCCGTTTTCACAGCGGTGCGCCGCTTCACTGAGTCGTACATTCGGGCGGTGGCGTGAAGCGAATCAGCTCACGTTTACCGTCCCGGATCTCCAGGTACCAGCCGCTTTCTGACCAGTCACCCAGTACGATGCGCTCGCCGCGCGCGTCCTGTCGTGGCTGGGCATGGCGGGCCGGGCGGTGGGTATGGCCGTGGATCAGCAGTTCGACGTCGTGCCTGTCCATGATGTCGGCGACCGCTTGCGGATTCACGTCCATGATCGCCTCCTGCTTCATCGCGCCCTGCTGCTGGCTGGCCTCGCGTAACTGGCGCGCGACGGCGATGCGCTCGGCAACGCTTTTGCTCAGAAACGCCTGCTGCCACTGAGAGTCTCGCACCTGAGCCCGAAACGCCTGGTAGTCGACATCGTCGGTGCAGAGCTCGTCCCCGTGCAGCAGCAGGGCTGCTTCACCATCGATGATCAGGCGGTGTTGTTCCGGCAACAGGGTGGCGCCGAGTTGTGCCATCAGGTCGTGGCCGACGAGAAAGTCGCGATTGCCATGCATGAAGTAGAGGCGCGTACCCTGATCGACGAGGTCGCGCAGTTGCCGCAACAGCGGCTCAAGGCCCGGCAAGGGGGCGTCGTCGCCGATCCAGTATTCAAAGATATCGCCGAGCAGGTAGAGCTCGTCGCAGGGCGGTGCGATATGGCTGAGGAAATAGTGAAACGCCCGGCTGATATCCGGGCGCTCTGGCTGCAGGTGCAGATCGGAGATAAACAGACGGCGCATTGTCAGGCGTCGGCTTCCTCGGTGATGACGGCGCGCTCGATGATGACGTCTTCGACCGGTACGTCCTGATGGCCGGCGCGCATGGTGGTGCGTACCGACTTGATGCGGTTGACCACGTCCATGCCGTCGATGACCTGGCCGAATACCGCATAACCCCAGCCTTCCGTGGTTTTCGCGGTGTGATCAAGGAACAGGTTGTCGGAGACGTTGATAAAGAACTGTGCCGATGCGGAGTGCGGATCCATGGTGCGCGCCATCGCGATGGTGCCGGTCTTGTTGGACAGACCGTTGTCGGCTTCGTTTTCGATCGGTTCGCGGGTCTTCTTGCTGGTCATGCCCGGCTCGAAGCCGCCGCCCTGAATCATGAAGCCATCGATCACCCGGTGAAAAATGACCCCGTCGTAAAAACCTTCACGGACATACTGCTCGAAGTTGGCAGCAGTTTTCGGGGCTTTCTCGTGATTCAGTTCCAGCGTGATGTCGCCGTAGTTGGTGTGCAGGGTAATCATGGATACAGGTCCCGTGTTGGTTTAATTATTAGTGGCGCCATTATACTCAAGTCGTAATGGAGTGCATCCATTCGGCTCCAGATCCCCGTGTCGGTGCGGCAGTGCGTTAGGGAAGCATCTCCGGTTATAATGGCGCGCTCAGGTTTCAGCCGCCCGGTTCAGCGTTCGGCGGCTGCGTCATCACAGTTTCGACAAGACGCGGATATGACCAAAAACGACAGCACCAAGCCGACCAACTTTATTCATCAGATCATCGAAGACGATATCAAAAACGGCGTCAATGACGGCCGCGTCGTCACCCGTTTTCCGCCGGAGCCCAACGGTTATCTGCACATCGGGCATGCGAAGTCGATCTGTCTCAACTTCGGCACGGCCTTGAAGTACGGCGGCGAGTGCAATCTGCGCTTTGATGACACCAACCCGGAGAAGGAAAGCCAGGAGTATATCGACTCGATCATCGAGGACGTGCGCTGGCTCGGGTTTGAGTGGAGCGGCGATATCCGCTACAGCTCTGACTACTTCGATACCCTGTACGAATGGGCGCTGCACCTGATCAAGGAGGGCAAGGCCTACGTTGACAGCCTCAGTGCGCACGAGATTCGCGAGTTTCGCGGCACGCTGACCGAGCCGGGCAAGAACAGTCCCTATCGCGATCGCAGTGTTGAGGAAAACCTCGAACTGTTCGAGAAGATGCGTCGTGGCGATTTCGACGAGGGCGAATGTGTCCTGCGTGCCAAGATCGACATGGCATCGCCCAACATCAACATGCGTGACCCGGTGATCTACCGCATTCGCAAGGCGCATCACCATCAGAGTGGCGACAAGTGGTGCATCTACCCATCCTATGATTTCACGCACGGTCAGTCCGATGCGCTGGAGGGGATAACGCACTCGATCTGTACGCTGGAGTTTGAGGATCATCGGCCGCTGTATGACTGGTTTATCGAGAACCTGCCGGTGCCGGCGAAGCCGCGCCAGTATGAATTTGCGCGTCTCAACCTGAACTACACCGTGACCAGCAAGCGCAAGCTCAAGCTGCTGGTGGACGAAGGCAAGGTGAGTGGCTGGAACGACCCGCGCATGCCGACCATCTCCGGTCTGCGTCGGCGCGGTTACACGCCGGCATCGATTCGCAACTTCTGTGACATGATCGGGGTGACCCGCGCCAACGGTGTCGTCGATATGGGAATGCTGGAAGCCGCTGTGCGTGAGGACCTGGACGCCAATGCGCCGCGCGCCATGTGCGTGCTGGAGCCGCTCAGGCTGACCATTACCAATATGCCGGAAGGCGAGCAGGAGTGGTTTGAGCTGCCGGCGCATCCGAAAGATGAGTCGATGGGCGTGCGCAAGGTGCCGTTCACCCGCAATCTGCTGATCGAGCGCGAAGACTTTGCCGAGGTGCCGCCGAAGAAGTGGAAGCGACTGTCACCGGGTGAAGCGGTGCGTCTGCGCGGTGCCTACGTGATTCGCTGCGACGAAGTGATCAAGGATGCCAGCGGTGAGGTGGTGGAGATTCGTGCCACCTTCGATCCGCAGACCAAGGGAGCGAACCCGACCGATTACAAGCCCAAGGGCGTCATCCACTGGGTATCGGCCGAAAACTCCGTGCCGTGCGAAGTGCGTGCCTACGATCGCCTGTTCACCGAGCCGAACCCGGATGGCGACAAGGAGCGTGACTTCCACGAATTCATCAACCCCGAGTCGCTGGTGGTCTACGCCGATGCGCGCGCCGAGATCGGGCTGAAACATGCGGCTGTCGAAAGTCGCTTCCAGTTCGAGCGCCAGGGCTACTTCTGTGTCGACCCGGATACGACCGAGAACCGCATGGTGTTCAACCGCACCGTGGGGCTGCGCGATTCCTGGGCGAAGATCCAGAACAAGTGATGCTGGCACGTGGGCTGGCAGCCGGCCTGTTCGTGCTGCTGGCCGGCTGTTCGATGGCGCCAGTGCCCGAGCATGGTGGCAGCGCGCGTGGTTACCTCGAGGTTGAAACGCTGGCGCCGCTGGATCGGGCGGTGAGCGAAACCTCAGGGCTCGCCGTTCACGAGGGTCGGCTCTGGACGCTCAACGACAGCGGTAACGGGCCCTATCTGTACGCGCTCGCTGGCGGGCGCGTGACCGACCGGGTGCGAGTCGGCAACGCGGTCAATATCGACTGGGAGTCGATGGCACAGGACGAGCAATACCTGTACGTGGCCGATTGCGGCAACAACAGCGGTCGGCGCCAGTGGTTTCAGCTCTACCGTATCGCCTGGTCTGACCTGCTTGCTGCGCGCGATGAGGTAGACAGCACCCACATAGAGTTTCGACTGGCCGACCCGTCGGTGCGCAACGGGCATCAGGATCACGATAACGATTGCGAGGCGATTGCCCGCGTTGGTGGTGATATCTGGTTGCTGACCAAGGGCTGGGCAAGCGGGCGATCACGTCTGTATCGGCTCGACCCGTCGCTGCCGCAACAATCAGTGACCGCCGTCGCTGAGTGGCCGGTACAGGGGCTGATTACGGCGCTCGATTACAGTCCCCAGCGGCAACAGCTTGCGCTGCTGGGCTACACGCTGGGGCGGTTCAGCAGCGAAGCGTTTATCTGGCTGGTGCCGGTACGCGATGGTGAACCGCGCTGGGCCGGTGCACGTCGGCATACGCTGTGGCCATCGGGGCAGTGGGAGGCGGTGCTCTGGCAGGGTGATGAGCTGTTGCTCACCCGCGAGAGCAGTCTGCTCGGTGCTGCTCGTATCGGTCGTGTGCGCATGAACTGAATTCCGAATTTCCGTTTTTTGAAGTGGCGAGTACTGATGCTGCAAATCCATAACACTCTGACCAAGACCAAAGGTCCTTTCACCCCGTTGGAGAAAGGGCGCATCCGCATGTATGTCTGTGGCGTAACGGTATACGACTACTGCCATATCGGGCATGCCCGGGTGATGGTCTGCTTTGACCTCATCACCCGCTACCTGCGCTACCGCGGCTGGGATGTGACCTATGTGCGCAATATCACCGATGTGGATGACAAGATCATCCGTCGCGCTGCCGAAAACGGTGAAACGGTGGATGCGCTGACCGAGCGCATGATCGCCGCCATGCACGAAGACGAGGATCGCCTGGGGGTGCTGCGTCCCGACATGGAGCCAAGAGCGACGGCGCATATCGGCGATATCATCGAGCTGGTACAAACACTGATCGACAAAGGCTATGCCTACCGGGCCGACAATGGCGACGTGTACTACCGGGTCGAGAAGTTTGAGCATTACGGCCGCCTGACCAACAAGGTGATCGATGAGCTGCGTGCAGGAGCCCGTATCGAGGTTGGCGAAGCGAAGGAAAGCCCGCTGGACTTTGTGCTCTGGAAGGCGGCCAAGCCCGGCGAAGTCAGCTGGGAGTCGCCCTGGGGGCCGGGTCGACCGGGCTGGCACATCGAATGCTCAGCGATGTCCAAATGTTGTCTGGGCGACACCTTCGATATTCATGGCGGCGGGCCTGATCTGCCGTTCCCGCACCATGAAAACGAGATCGCGCAGTCGGAAGCGGCCAACGGCTGTACCTATGTCAATTACTGGATGCATGCGGGCCCTGTCCGGGTGAATCAGGAAAAGATGTCCAAGTCGCTGGGCAACTTCTTCACCATTCGCGAGGTGCTCAAGGAGTACAACCCGGAGGTGGTGCGCTACTTCCTGTCCTCGGTGCATTATCGCAGCTTCATCGACTACTCAGAGGACAGTCTGCGCGAAGCGCGCCAGGCGCTGGAGCGCTTCTATCAGGCGCTGCGCGATGCGCCGATGGGTGATGAGAGCGAACTGGATACCGATTACGAAGCGCGGTTCCAGGCGGCGATGGATGATGATTTCAATACGCCGCGCGCGCTGGCGGTGTTGTTCGAACTCGTGACCGAGTTGAACAAGGCGACGCGGGAGGGGGCTGAGCACGCGGGGGCACTGGCGGCACAGCTCAAGCGTCTGGGTGGTGTGCTGGGGCTGCTGCAGCAGGACCCGGCCGCGTTTCTGCAGGGCGAAGATAAAGCAGGCGAGCTGTCGGCTGCCGACATCGAAGCGCAGATCGAAGCCCGCAACGCGGCGCGCAAGAATCGCGATTTTGCCGAGGCGGATCGCATCCGCGACAGCCTGGCGCAGCAGGGCGTCATTCTCAAGGACAGCCGTGAAGGAACCAGCTGGTACCGCGAGGCGTGAAGGAAAACAACTGTCAGATCAGGGGGTTGTGCAGAAATCACACAGCTCCTTGTTTCTGCAGGAAAAAAATTGCAAATGGCTATTGACGCCTCCGGCAGGCTCCCTTAGGATACGCACCACTTCGCAGCACGGCCCATTGGGCGCTGGCTGAAGTCGGGCTGCAAGAGGCGCCCGTAGCTCAACCGGATAGAGCAACGGCCTTCTAAGCCGTAGGTTGCAGGTTCGAGCCCTGCCGGGCGCGCCACTTGCAACGGCTCCCTCGGGAGCGTCTGTGGTGTCGTATGGCAGCGCAGGCAGTCCGGTGAGTACAAAGAGGTTATGGTGGATGTAGCTCAGTTGGCAGAGCTCCGGATTGTGATTCCGGCGGTCGTGGGTTCAAGCCCCATCATCCACCCCATTCCTCTCATATCCTCGTGACAGGCAGGCTGTCATGTCGCGGGAGTGGTGAAATTGGTATACACGCCGGATTTAGGTTCCGGTGCCGCAAGGCGTGAGAGTTCGAGTCTCTCCTCCCGCACCATTCCCAACATTGTGGTGGATGTAGCTCAGTTGGCAGAGCTCCGGATTGTGATTCCGGCGGTCGTGGGTTCAAGCCCCATCATCCACCCCATCCCTCTCTTCTCGTCCGTTTGATTCAGCATTCCAATTCGAATCCGCGACAAAGCGTATCGGCGGCGGTTTCGGCATCGCATTGACACCTTCGCAAAGTGGTTCGTACATGCCCGTCATGCGGGGCTTTCGCTTGACTAATCCCCTTGATTGCCGGACAATTTTGCGCTTTATAAATTCGGGCTCTGTGAGTGGATGTCTGGTTTCGCTGTCCTGCCATGTCGCCGTAAAACGGCGGGCTGAAACGGCGAAATCGCAGCCGCGATCGCAGGTCGCAATAAACGCTGCAATGTATTTGTGAGGAATTTCATGCAAGTTTCCGTCGAAACGACTTCCGGCCTTGAGCGTCAGATGACCGTAACGGTCCCGGCCGAACGCATTGACCAGGACGTAAACAAGATGGTTATGCAGCAGGCCCGCACGCGTCGCATGGACGGTTTCCGTCCGGGTAAAGTGCCGCCGAAGGTCATCAAGCGCATGTTTGGCGATGCGATCCGTTACGACGTGCTTAACCGCGTGGTGCAGGAAAGCTTCTACAAGGCGGTGCAGCAGGAGCAACTGAAGCCGGCCGGCGGCCCGAGCATCGACCTGAAAAACGACAAGGAAGGTGAAGACCTTCAGTTCGTTGCGACCTTCGAGGTGTATCCGCAGGTAGAACTGGCGGATTTCTCCAGCGTCGAAATCGAAAAGCAGACCGCTCAGATCAAAGACGAAGATCTGGATCAGATGATCGAAACCCTGCGCAAGCAGCAGGCCAGCTGGGCCGAGGTCGAGCGTGCGGCTGAAGAGGGTGATCGCGTCAAGATCGACTTTGAAGGTTTCATCGACGGTGAAGCGTTCGAAGGCGGCAAGGCTGAAGGCCATGATCTGGTACTCGGTTCCAACTCCATGATCCCGGGCTTTGAAAGTGGTCTCGTCGGCGCGAAGGCGGGTGACGAGCTGGAACTGGACGTGACCTTCCCGGAGGAGTACCACGCCGAGAACCTGAAAGGTAAGCCGGCCAAGTTCAAGGTCAAGGTACAGAGCGTGTCTGCCTCTGAGCTGCCGGAGCTGAACGCCGAGTTCTTCGCCAAGTTCGGTATTGAAGAAACCGAGCTGGAAGGTTTCCGCGCTGAAGTGCGCAAGAACATGGAGCGTGAGCTCAAGCACGCGCTCAAGACCAAGCTCAAGGAGCAGGTCTTCAACAAGCTGGTCGAGCTGAACGGTATCGATGTTCCGACCGCGCTGGTTGACGACGAGATCGACAACCTGCGTCGTCAGGCGGTACAGCAGTTCGGTGGTCCGGACTCCAAGCTGGATCCGGAAATGCTGCCGAAAGAGATGTTCGCTGATCAGGCCAAGCGTCGCGTCACCGTCGGTCTGCTGGTGCAGGAAGTGATCCAGGCCAACGACATCAAGGTTGACGATGCCCGCGTTCAGGAAACCATCGCCGAGATGGCTGAAACCTACCAGGAACCGCAGCAGGTTATCGAGTGGTACAACGGCAATGAGCAGATCCTGAACCAGATCAAAAGCATGGTTCTGGAAGATCAAGTGGTTGATCAGCTTCTCGCATCTGCTAAAGTCACGGAGACAGAAGTCAGCTACGAAGAGGCGATCAAGCCTGCTGAGCAGAAGGCGGCGGAAAGCGCCGAGGACGCTGAGCAGGGCGAGTAAGCCTGTCGCGACAAAAGCGCTCAAACGTCCACCCCGGAGGGGCGCCGAAATCCCGAAAACGACAGTTGGCAGTTGCTGGCTGTCGTTTTTGCTTTCCAAGGCTCGAAGGAGAAGTGTAAATGACGGACATCTTGAATGGGCGTTCCAGTGGTATCACCAACAGCGGCCTCGTGCCGATGGTGGTTGAGCAGAGTTCCCGTGGCGAACGCGCCTACGATATTTACTCCCGGCTGCTGAAAGAGCGGGTCATTTTCATGGTAGGCCAGGTCGAGGACCACATGGCTAACCTGATCGTGGCGCAACTGCTGTTCCTGGAAGCCGAAAACCCGGACAAGGATATCCACCTCTACATCAACTCGCCGGGTGGCTCCGTGACGGCGGGTCTGGCGATCTACGACACCATGCAGTTCATCAAGCCTGATGTCAGCACCATGTGTATTGGTCAGGCTGCATCCATGGGTGCGCTGCTGCTGGCAGGTGGTGCCGCCGGCAAGCGGTTTGCACTGCCCAACTCGCGCATGATGATTCACCAGCCGCTGGGCGGTTACCAGGGCCAGGCCAGTGACATCGAGATCCACACCCGTGAAATTATCACCATTCGTAATAAACTTAACGGGATACTGGCGCATCATACGGGCCAGGACGTGGAGACGATCGCGCGCGATACGGATCGTGACAACTTCATGGATCCGACGACCGCAGTCGAATATGGACTGATCGACTCGGTACTCGAGCGCCGTACACTGGCAGAGTAAGCAAGACACTGTGCGCACCGACCCGGGACCTGCGGGTTGAAATTCCGGGTCGGTGCCCGCATGTAGTGGAAAAAGGTTTTTTTGAGGTATCAGAATGTCGGATGAGATCAGCGGAAAAGGCGGAAGCGGCAGCAAGCTGTTCTGTTCTTTCTGTGGCAAGAGCCAGGACGAAGTGCGGAAGCTGATCGCAGGCCCGTCTGTCTTTATCTGTGATGAGTGTGTCGACCTCTGCAACGATATCATCAGCGAAGAGATTCAGGACACCGAAGAGCAGGCGCCCAGCGAGAAGCTGCCGACGCCGGCGGAGATCAAGCAGACTCTGGATGACTACGTGATCGGTCAGGAGCGCGCCAAGAAGGTGCTCTCCGTGGCGGTCTACAACCATTACAAGCGTTTGCGTTTCCAGGGCAAGGGCAAGGCCGACGTCGAGCTGGGCAAGAGCAACATCCTGCTGATTGGCCCGACCGGCAGTGGTAAGACGCTGCTGGCGCAGACGCTGGCGCGGATGCTGAACGTGCCCTTCACGATTGCCGATGCAACGACGCTGACCGAAGCCGGCTATGTCGGTGAGGACGTCGAAAACATCATTCAGAAGCTGCTGCAGAAATGCGACTACGACGTCGAAAAGGCGCAGCTGGGTATCGTCTACATCGACGAGATCGACAAGGTATCGCGCAAGTCCGATAACCCGTCGATTACCCGTGACGTATCCGGTGAGGGCGTGCAGCAGGCACTGCTCAAGCTGATTGAAGGCACGGTTGCGTCAGTACCGCCGCAGGGCGGCCGCAAGCATCCGCAGCAGGAGTTTCTGCAGGTCGATACCTCCAACATCCTGTTCATCTGTGGCGGGGCCTTTGCCGGGCTCGAAAAGATCATTCGTGATCGCAGCGAGCGCAGCTCCATCGGCTTCAACGCGACGGTGAAGAGCAAGGATGAGAGTCGTCTGTCGGAAGTGCTGCACGACGTCGAAGCAGAGGATCTGGTCAAATTCGGTCTGATTCCCGAGTTCGTCGGTCGTCTGCCGATGGTGGCGACGCTGTCCGAGTTGGACGAAGAAGCGCTGATTCAGATTCTGACCGAGCCCAAGCACAGTCTGGTCAAGCAGTATCAGGCGCTGTTTGAGATGGAAGGGGTTGAAGTCGACTTCCGCGAGGATGCGTTGCATGCGGTTGCCCGTCATGCCCTCGAGCGCCGCACCGGTGCCCGTGGTTTGCGCTCAATCCTCGAGGCAACGCTGCTGGAAACCATGTACCAACTGCCGTCGATGGAAGGTGTCACCAAGGTGGTTATCGACGAGGGCGTTATCGAGGGAACGTCCGAGCCGATCCTGATTTACGAGAATCAGGAACAGTCGAAAGCCGCACCCCAGGACTGACCGGGTACGCGATGCAAACAAAAAAGCGACCGCCATTGAGCGGTCGCTTTTTTATGCTTGGCAGAGGGACGCCGTACCCCGAACAGTCGGCGACGGCAGGCCGCACTATTCTTCGTGCATCGCCTGCATCGCTTCCTTCGCCCAGTGCAGACTCTTGCGGTAGGCGCTTTCGAACAGGGTGATGTTGAAGTCCGCGGGCAGTTGCTCCCAGTCGCCGGATTCATAGGCGATCGCCTGATGCAGTACCTCACCGATCGGGCCCTCGTGGGTGGCGATGGCGTTCTTGATATCGTCGCCCAGCGGCACCTGTTCCAGCATCGTGGCCTGGTCGACGTCGAGCATGACGTGCAGGCCCGACATCATGCCGGCCATGAAGTAGGAGGCCGCGTTGGGGCGTTTTTCGCCCTCGGCGATCAGTTCGCACATGCGACCGCGAATCAGCAGTGTGCGTGACAGTTCTTCCGGCTTGTCCTGCTGATTGGTCATCGCAATCAGCGTGGCCCATTTGCGTACCTGATCGATCCCCAGCAGTACCACCGCTTCTGCGATGGATTCGACCTTGCGCACCAGCGAGTAGGCGGCCGAGTTGACGATACGCAACAGCTTATAGGTCAGCACCGGGTCGCGGATGATCATATCTTCCAGCACTTCCGGCTTGGTGTTCGGCTTCTGCAGCTCCTGTATCAGCTGCATCAGTGCCACCTGATTGGCGCTGACGCGGCGCCCTTTGACCACTTTCGGGCGGCTCAGAAAGGAGCCTTCGAACAGTTTGAAGCCGGCGTCGACGCACTGCTCAAGCTGCTCGACGGTGGAGATATGACCGGCCAGCAGGGTGACCTTCTGTGCCATCAGTACCCGCGCCTGCGCACGCAGCTCGTCGAGGCTGAGCAGGCTAACGTCGAGCTTGGCGATCTGGGCCAGTTTCAGCAGCGGCTCGAGTGCCTTGTCATAGCCGTGGATCTCCAGCGCGACACGATACCCATCGCGAATCAGCTGCGTAACGGCCTGCAGGTACTCGGGGCCGGGCTGGTGCGGTACGCTGAGCTGAACCACGACCTGTTTGGTCGGCAGATGTGGCATCGAGCCGCCGACGACCATCTCCAGCGGCAGCGGCAGAAACGCCGGTACCCGTTTGACCTCGCCCTGGTCGCAGATACTGGTGTAGGTGCTGAGAATCATCTCGGAACTGGAGCTGGCATCCGGGTCGGTGCCGAGCATGTCGTCGAGATTGGTATCGCGATGATAGTTCAGTTCATACGCGATGACGCGTTGCTGGCTATCAAAGATCGGGTGGCGGGCGATCAATACCTGACCGGGATCGATCTGTGACATGAACACGGTGTCCTTACTTGGGTTCGGGAATCATACAGTCTTTCAGCGGGTGGCTGAAGCGGATGAGCCGTCGCTACGGGGCGGGCTGCTGGCAGCGCTCGGAGAGAGTATACTATGCGGCCGATTAAAATTGCCTGTAGGTAGTCATGACACGAATCAACTGGTTTCCCGGTCACATGCACAAGGCGCGCAAGGAAATCGCCCAGGTCATGGACGAGGTGGATGTCGTGATCGAGGTACTCGACGCCCGCCTGCCGCGTTCCAGCGAGAATCCGCTGGTGGATACGCTGCGCCGCGACAAGCCGGTGATCAAGCTGCTGAACAAGCAGGATCTGGCTGACCCGGCACTGACCGCCGAATGGCTGGCGTGGTTCAACACCCAGGAGGGCGTCACCGCGATGGCGCTCGATACGGCCCAGAAAAAGCTGGTGCAGCGTATTCCGGCGCTGTGCAAGCAGGCGGTACCGGCGCGGGTGCGGGCCGGGCGACCGGTGCGGGCGATGATCATGGGTATTCCCAACGTGGGCAAATCCACGCTGATCAACGCGCTGCTGGGACGGCGGATTGCAAAGGTCGGCAATGAGCCGGCGGTCACGCGCGGACAGAAGCGCTACAGCGTGCACAACGGTATGGCACTGTCGGATACGCCGGGCATTTTGTGGCCGCGTATTGAGGATGAGGATTCCGGCTATCGGCTCGCCGCCAGCGGTGCCATCAAGGACACCGCGATCGAGTACGAACTGGTGGCCGCCTACGCCGCGCGGTTTCTGCTGGCAGCCTATCCGGAGCGGCTGGTGGAGCGGTTTCGGCTCCAGGCGCTGCCGGACGGGCCTGAGGCGCTGCTGGATATGATCGGCCGCAAGCGCGGCTGTCTGAAGCCCGGAGGCATTGTCGATCACTATCAGGCTGCGGACATACTGCTGACCGAGCTGCGTGCCGGCAAGCTCGGGCCGATCACATTTGAAACCCCGGCAGAGTGGGAACAGAAACGTCTGGAGGCCGAGCAGGCTGCCCGAGAAGCAGCGGAGGCCGAGGAGAGAGGCGATGACGCGTAGAAAGAAAGAGCGCCGTACCGGCCGCTTTATGACGGTACTTGAGGGTAAACCGAAGAAACAGGAACTGCTGGCCGATCCGACCAGCAAGGAAGCGCGCCGCGCCAAGGCGCTGCGTGAGCGCAAGAAGCAGAAGTCGGTCTACGAAAAGGCGCGCGGATCCCAGACCCGGCTCGAGCGCGATCAGGAAGCAGGCCGCAAGGGCACCCGTCACGGTGGTCCGCTGGCGGACAAAATTCGCAAACTGAACCAGAAAAAAGCCGAAGAGGGCGCGGCGCCCGACGCCTGAGCCTGTTTGACCGCCTCCACTCTGTCGCCTAATTTTAGCGACAGAGTGGGAGGGCCGGTTATGAGTCATTCACCCGTTCGTCGCGCCGGCGACAGGCCGATCGAGGTCAAGCTGACGCGCGGCGAAGTCTACGCCTGGTGCAGTTGCGGGCGCTCAACGACGCAGCCGTTCTGTGACGGTGGCAGCCATGTCGGCACCGGTCTCGATCCGCTGGTGTTTGAAGCGGAGCGCGACGATACGGTGCAGCTGTGTACCTGCAAGGACACCGAAACCCCGCCGCTGTGTGACGGCTGCCATTGCACGCCCGATAGCTGAAGCTGGCCAGCTTCCCGGTTTTACCTCAGCGAGAGCATCAACATGGCGCCGATAGGCGGAATACTGCTTGATCTGGATGGCGTGCTCTACGTCGATGATGTGCTCATTGACGGTGCCCTGGCTGCGCTGGATGACCTGCAGCAGCGGCAGTTGCCCGTGCGCTACATCACCAATACATCGACACGTACCGCGCAGCAGGTGTGCGAGCGGCTGTGCCGGCTGGGCCTGCCGGCTGTGCCTGAGCAGGTGTTCAGTGCTGTCGAAGCCACCCGTCTCTGGCTTGAGGCGCGCGCGATCACACGTATCGCGCCACTGGTCAGTGATGAGGTGCAAACGTACCTGGCGTCCCGCTTCGAACTCGACGAGGAGCGGCCAGAGGCGGTGGTCGTTGGCGATATCGGTGATCGCTGGAACTATCAACTGTTGAATCAGGCATTTCGCTGGCTGATGGATGGCGCCATGCTTGTGTGCGTGCACCGAAACCGCTATTGGCAGACCGGGAATGCGCTCTCGCTGGACATAGGCGCGTTTGTCGCAGGACTGGAGTACGCCGCTGGGGTCAAGGCGACGCTGGTCGGGAAGCCGGCAGCAGCCTTTTTCGAGTCGGCCTGCGCCAGTCTGGCGGTACCGCCAGCGCAGGTGCTGGTGGTCGGCGATGATATCGAGTCCGATATCGGCGGCGCGCAACGCGCGGGCTGTCGCGGTGTTCAGGTCGAAACGGGTAAATATCGAGCGGCGCTGGCGCAACGCAGCCAGATTTCGCCGGACTACCAGATTCCGTCGATTGCAGCGCTGCCGCACCTGCTCGACCGGCTTTGATTCAGGGGGAAGGCGTCAGTGATCGGGGCGGCGACCCAAAGAGTGGCGGCCCCGCTCGCTTATCCCTGTTTTTTGGTGCAGATGCCGAGCAGGGTGTACAGCGGACAGAAGCTGACAAGACCGGTTGCCAGCGGAATCACGCCGATCCAGCCCCACACCGGCAGTACACCGGCCAGTGTTGCGGCAATCAGCGCAAGCCCCACTATGATTCGCAGTATACGGTCGACGCCACCGACATTGGCTTTCATGGTTGTTTCTCCAGATATATTTAAGTCGTGCCTTCACTGTATCGCCGCGCAGCGTTTGGCGCCAGTACCGGGCGCTGCGTGATTGAGGCAGCGCAACGATATCTGTGCTGTACGGACCGCATAGAAAAAAGCCCCGACCTTGTGGGTCGGGGCTCAAGCAGCATCGATGGAGCGGTGGATATTCGCTCCGGGTCATCCGGCCCGACTGGGGGGCGGACCGGATGACCCTGCTGGTCAGAACTGGTTCATCGTGTTGTCTTTGCCGGAAGCCTTCAGTGCAGCGTCACCGGAGAAGTATTCCTTGTGATCGTCGCCGATGTCGGAACCGGCCATGTTCTGGTGCTTGACGCAGGCGATGCCCTGACGGATCTCCTTGCGCTGGACGCCGGCCACGTAACCGAGCATGCCTGCTTCGCCGAAGTACTCCTTGGCCAGGTTGTCGGTCGACAGGGCCGCGGTGTGGTAGGTCGGCAGTGTGATCAGGTGGTGGAAGATGCCGGCTTCGCGAGAAGCGTCACGCTGGAAGCTCTGGATACGACGATCCGCTTCGGTTGCCAGCTCGCTGTTGTCGTACTCGGCGCTCATCAGGTTGGCGCGATCGTAAGCAGACAGGTCGCGGCCTTCTTCGGTCCAGGCATCGAATACCTGCTGACGGAAGTTCAGGGTCCAGTTGAACGACGGACTGTTGTTGTAGACCAGCTTGGCGTTCGGGACCACTTCGCGGATGCGGTCGACCATGCCCTTGATCTGGCCCACGTGCGGCTTCTCGGTTTCGATCCACAGCAGGTCGGCACCGTTCTGCAGCGAGGTGATGCAGTCCAGCACCACGCGGTCTTCGCCGGAGCCTTTCTTGAACTGGAACAGACCGGACGGCAGACGCTTGGGCTTGAGCAGCTTGCCGTTGGCCTTGACCACGACGTCGCCGTTGTCGATGTCAGCGGCGCTTTCGATGTAGTCGCCGTCTAGGAAGCTGTTGTACTTGTCACCCAGGTCGCCCGGCTCGTTGGTGACGGCGATCTGCTTGGTCAGGCCGGCGCCGAGGGAGTCGGTACGCGCCACGATGACACCGTCATCGACACCCAGCTCGAGGAAGGCGTAGCGGACGGCGCGGATTTTGGCGAGGAAGTCGGCATGCGGAACGGTAACCTTGCCGTCCTGGTGACCGCACTGCTTCTCGTCGGATACCTGGTTTTCGATCTGGATCGCACAGGCACCGGCTTCGATCATCTTCTTGGCCAGCAGGTAGGTGGCTTCTTCGTTACCGAAGCCCGCGTCGATATCGGCGATGATCGGCACCACGTGGGTTTCAAAGTTGTCGATCCTGGCCTGAACCTCGGCTTCCTTGGCGGCGTCGCCGGCTTCGCGGGCCGCGTCCAGCTCGCGGAACAGACCGCCCAGCTCACGCGCGTCAGCCTGACGCAGGAAGGTGTACAGCTCTTCGATCAGCGCCGGCACGGCGGTTTTCTCGTGCATGGACTGATCGGGCAGCGGGCCGAACTGGGAGCGCAGCGCGGCGATCATCCAGCCGGACAGGTACAGGTAGCGCTTTTTGGTGGTGCCGAAGTGCTTCTTGATCGCGATCAGCTTCTGCTGACCGATGAAACCATGCCAGCAGCCCAGAGACTGGGTGTACTGAGAGGAGTCCGCATCGTATTCAGCCATATCCTGACGCATGATTTTGGCGGTGTAACGCGCGATATCCAGGCCGGTCTTGAAGCGGTTCTGCACCTTCATGCGCGCGGCAAACTCCGGGTTGATACCTTCCCAGGGAGCGCCGTTGGCCGCTTTCAGGCTGGCTACTGTATCGATTGCTTTTTTGTACTCAGACATGGCTTTTCCTCTACAGTCTTGCTGTTGGGTGAATCAAAGCGTTCTCGTTTTGAGCCGTGGTGTGTTGGGGTCGCCGCGGCTTGTTGGGCGAATGATGTGTGCTCGCAGTATGGGTGTCAAAGCCGTTTTGTGCAGGGCAGCAAATCCTGTATCAGGACTACAAGGCCCGTTTCAGCGGGGGTGTAGTATTACTACCGGGGCGGATGCGTGTTGCGATGCAAAAAGCTCAGTAATGACGAGGGGTTGAGGCGCTATTTCTTTCGTATGAAAGACTTTCGTCGATAGGGGATTTGCAGTGTTTTACATAAACAAAAAGAAATAAAAATAGTTTTGTTAAGTCACAAAAAATCTAAAAAATATTAACTACAAAACAGCCCGTCGGGTTGATTTTTTGTTTCTGTTTCGGAACGTATTTCGACCAAAGTTTAAAATACGCTTACATTTAGTAAGTCTATTCGTGCGGTGTGGGGCGTGCGGTGCGAACAGAAGGCGGGTCGATGTCGAGCGCTTCGGCCATTGCGCGGAAAAGAGTGAGTGTCGCTGGACGGGTAAAGGCGATGTGAGGGCGTGGTCATGCCCTCACATTCGGGGCGTCAGTCTTCGGCGCAATAGAGGGCGCCACTGCTGATCAGAGTTGCCAGCAGGTTGAGCGTTTCGTCGGACAGCGAATCGGCCTGCTCGGCCAGCTCCAGGGTACGGCTGGCGCACAGTGCGCGCGCGATGGTGGCCGTATCGCCGTGCGCGGTGTAGGCACGGCCATCGACAAACAGGTCGAGTGCGTCCGGTCCCGGTCCGTGTTCGACATAGGCAAAGCGCGCACCCTCGTTGCGCACCAGTACACCGCCTTCGGCGAGCCAGCTGCCCAGCTCGTCGGCGTTGATGTCATCGCCGGGCTCTTCCAGTTCGGGGTATTTGGGGTCGGTCATATAGCGACCGAACCATTGCGTCAGGCGGGTGCGATCCTGCAGGTAGTGCTCGAGGATCGCCTGAACCTTGTCCAGTGCGGCAGCGGTAATCTCGCCGGGGTTCTCCTGCAGGCTAAGGTCGGGGTCCGTATAGCGGGTTTCACGGCCGAGCTGTTCGCCAATATGATCGCTGAAGCTGCGCAGCAGCTCGTTATGCGCGGGGGCTCGAAAGCCGATCGAACAGGTGACGCACTCATCGTCGAGCGCCACACCGTTATGCGCTACCTGCGGCGGCAGATACAGCATGTCGCCCGGGCCGAGTTCGTAGGATTGTTCCGGTTGCCACTGGGGCAGGATCATCACCGGGGCATCGTCCCGCCGCGGTGAGTGTTCGTCGCACAGGCCGCCAAGCTCCCAGCGCCGGTGGCCGGCAGCTTGCAGCAGAAAGACGTCGTAATTGTCGTAGTGGGGGCCGACGCCACCGCCGGTAACGGCGTAGCTGATCATCAGATCATCAACGCGCCAGTTGGGTATGAACGAGAACTGCGCCAGCAGGTCGGCGGCGTCCGGGATCCAGTGATCAACCCCCTGTACCAGCAGCGTCCAGTGTCGTGGCGGCAGGTTGGCAAAGGTGCTCTCGTCGAACGGGCCGTGCTCGAGCGACCAGTGATCGCTGGCCGGATCGAAGCGGATCAGGCGCGATTCGACCTCCTGTTCGCAGGCCAACCCTGCCAGCTCATCGGCGCTGACAGGAGGCTCGAAATCGGGGATCGCGTTACGAATCAGCAGCGGCTTTTTTTGCCAGTAATCGCGCAGAAACTGTTCCGCGCTGAGTTCGCCAAGGGGGTATTGATCGATCACGTGTTCAGCAGCTCCATCAGTTCATCGACAGCGCGCTGCATCTCGTCCATCACCTTACGGGTGTCGCGAGCGGACAGGGCAGCGGTGCGATCATTGCCGACCATGCGCATGCAGCGTGCGATGTCGTCGGCACAGCGTTGAATGCCGGTCAGGTTGTATTCGTACTGCTGCATCGCGTCAGCAGCGTCTTTCAGTGCGGCATGCAGCTGCTCCGCCTGACTGGCGAGCTGGTGCAGGGTCTGGGTCATTGCGATTCCCTCTTGCTGTTTCCAGCTACTTTAGCAAGCTGCGCCGGGTGTGTAATGGCCCGGGTCAATCACGCGTCAAGCGGGCCACCGTCTCTTCAACGGAGGCGAGGATTCCGCGTAACATGCCAAGCTCCGTTTTTTCCGGGCGTGAACGGTTGAAGTAGCGCTTGAGCTTGTCCATGACGCGGCCTTCGTGCTGCGGAATGATGAAGTTGGTCACGCGCAGGACACGCTCCAGGTGTTCATAGAACAGGACCATCTCGTGCTGACGCGGATAGGGCGCCGGCTCTGCCGGGCGGCCGTCGCTTTTGCGGGCTGCGCGACGCAGCTCGTAACAGACCAGCTGGATCGCCTGGGCGACGTTCAGCACCGGGTATTCCGGGTTGGCGTCGATGTAGAGGTGGCGATTGCACATCAGCATCTCGGCGTTGTTAAGGCCCATGGTTTCGCGTCCGAACAGGATCGCGATCTGGCCGCTGGCGGATTCCTGGACTACCTGGTCGGCGGCGGTTTCCAGATCGAGCAGCGGCAGGTCGTAACTGCGTTCGCGCGCACTGGTACCGATGACCAGCTGGCAGTCCGCGATCGCCTCCTCAACACTGCCGACCACAACGGCGTTGGCAAGCAGATCCTTGGCGCCGGCGGCGCGGGATTCCGCCTCCGGATCCGGGAAGACTCTGGGGTCGACCAGATAGAGCTGGGACAGCCCCATGTTTTTCATCGCGCGCGCGGCCGCGCCGATGTTGCCGGGGTGGAATGTCTGGACCAGTACGATGCGGATATTGGAGAGCATGTTGCAAGTGTGTGTTGATCGTTGCAGTTGAGAGAGGCCATACGCAACAGAGCCGGCGTGTTGCCGGCTCTGGGTCGGATCGGGTGCTATCAGATCCGCTTGGCCTGCGCCGCGGCGTTACCGGTGTAGCTGGCCGGGCTCAGAGCCTTGAGTGCGGCTTTTGCCTGCTCCGGAATCTCCAGCGTATCGATGAACGCCATCAGCGTGTCGCGGGTCATCGCCTTGCCGCGGGTCAGTGCCTTGAGCTTTTCGTACGGCTCTTCTACGCCGTAGCGGCGCATGACGGTCTGGATCGGCTCGGCGAGGACTTCCCAGGCGTTGTTCAGATCCTCGTCCAGGCGCTGAGCGTTCATTTCCAGCTTGCTGATACCCTTGAGGCTGGCCTGATAGGCGATCAGGCTGTAGCCAAAGCCCACGCCCATGTTGCGCAGCACGGTGGAGTCGGTCAGGTCGCGCTGCCAGCGCGAGATCGGCAGTTTGGCGGTCAGGTGCTGCATCACCGCGTTGGCGATGCCGAGGTTACCTTCGGAGTTTTCAAAGTCGATCGGGTTGACCTTGTGCGGCATGGTCGAGGAGCCGACTTCACCGGCCACGGTCTTCTGCTTGAAGTAGCCCAGCGAGATGTAGCCCCAGACGTCACGGTCGAAGTCGATCAGAATGGTGTTGAAACGGCAGACGCAGTCGAACAGCTCGGCGATGTAGTCGTGCGGTTCGATCTGGGTGGTGTAGGGGTTCCAGCTCAGGCCGAGTGTGCTGATGAACGCCTGCGCGTTGGCTTCCCAGTCCACTTCCGGATACGCCGACAGGTGTGCGTTGTAGTTGCCGACGGCACCGTTGATCTTGCCCAGGAACTCAATACGGTCGAGCTGCTCGAGCTGGCGCTTGAGGCGGTAGGCGACGTTGGCCATCTCTTTGCCCAGCGTCGTCGGTGACGCGGTCTGGCCGTGGGTGCGTGACAGCATCGGCTGGTCGGCGTGCTGTTTGGCCAGTGCGGCGATTTCGTCGACGATCTGCTGCATCGGCTGGCGAATAACGGCGACACCGTGCTTCAGCATCAGCGCGTGGGACAGGTTGTTGATGTCCTCGGAGGTGCAGGCGAAGTGGACGAATTCGCTGATCGCGGCAAGTTCGGGCAGATCGGCGATCTTCTGCTTGATGAAGTACTCCACCGCCTTGACGTCGTGGTTGGTGGTGCGCTCGATCTCCTTGACCTTCTGCGCGTCCGCTTCGCTGAACTGATCGACGATGCTGTTCAGGCGGGCGTTGGCTTCCGCGCTCAGCGCCGGCACTTCACTGATCTGCGGGTGGTTTGCCAGCTGCTGCAGCCAGCGGATCTCCACTTCGACGCGAAAACGGATCAGGCCGTATTCACTGAATACAGGGCGCAGGTCGGCAGTCTTGCTGCCGTAACGTCCATCGACCGGGGAAATGGCGGTGAGGGCGGAAAGCTCCATGTCAGTTCAATCTCACTTGTTGGCGGTTACGGGTTGGCAGAAAAGGCGCACATTATAGCGGAAATGTCAGGGGCGACCCAGCTGGAACTTCTGCAGCGACGGGCGTACCCGTGAGCGGAAAAAGAACAGGTGCCAGCGCTTGCCACCAACCTGTCGCCACAGAATGACGGCGCGGATGCCCGCCAGCAGCAGGGCACGGATGCGGGCGGCGTTCTCGCTGTTCTGCAGGTGGCGCGGATCGCCGGCAACCTGAATGCGGATCGAGAATGTGCTCAGCGTATCCTGGTACAGGGCGGCGATGCCGGCGATCACGTTGGCATGGGTGTAGATCGACGGATCCGGCATCGGCGCCTGTGCGCCGGATTCGGTGTCGTCGTGAGTGTGGGCAAAATAGCGCGCTTTCTCCTCCAGCTGATCCAGCCGGCGGCCGATCTCTTCCAGCATGTCCGGGCGAGCGCTCAGTTTGCGTTCCAGCTGAATCAGTGTCAGCGCGTAGCGCATCACATCCGGATTGATGCCGCTGGCGCGTTTGTCGACCAGCTCCTGCAGCTGTTTGAGTCCGAGGCTGAGATTGTAGGGCATCTCCCGCACGCCACCGTAGACGTCCTCGGTAACGGCCGGGTTGGAAACGAACAGGCTGGCAATCGAGGCCTCGAAACTGTTCTGTGCAACCATTCCGCGGCGGGCGATCTGCTCGACGAGACTGGCCGACTGAAAGATGCCGGCCAGTGCAATCGCCTGCTCATCGTGGTGACGTGCCATCAGCTGAGCTCCTTGGGTTGACTGCGGGCGGTCGTTTCGATGACACCGCCACCGAGGCAGCGGTCATCGAGGTAGAAAACAGCGGACTGTCCCGGGGTAACGGCGCGCTGCGGAGTATCGAAAACAACCCGGTAGCCGTCATCGCAGCGTTCGATCACACAGGGCTGATCACTCTGGCGGTAGCGTACCTTGGCCTTGCAGCGCAGCGGCAGCTGCGGCTCTTTGCCGTTGATCCAGAAAATGTCGGAACAGGTCAGCCATTGTGAGAAGAGTAGCGGATGATCGGTGCCCTGCACCGCAATCAGCACGTTGCGCTGCAGGTCTTTGCCGGCAACGAACCAGGGCTCTTCGTGGTAGTTGGCAAGGCCGCCGATACCAAGCCCCTGGCGCTGGCCGATGGTGTAGTACATCAGGCCCTGATGGTCACCGATCACGTCGCCGTCGGGTGTCTCGATCTTGCCCGGCTGTGCCGGCAGGTACTGCTTCAGGAAGTCACTGAAGCGGCGCTCGCCGATGAAGCAGATGCCGGTGCTGTCCTTCTTGTTGTGGGTGACCAGATCGTGTTTTTCTGCCAACGCGCGCACGGCGGGCTTCTCCAGTTCGCCGACCGGGAACAGGGTCTGTGCCAGCTCGGCCTCGCCGACCTGATGCAGGAAATAGCTCTGATCCTTGTTCGGGTCCAGTCCCTTGAGCAGCACCGCATGGCCGTCGATCTCGCCGCGCCGGACATAGTGTCCGGTGGCGATCAGGTCGGCACCCAGCATCTGCGCATATTCGAGGAACGCCTTGAACTTGATCTCGCGGTTGCAGAGGATGTCCGGGTTCGGTGTGCGCCCGGCCTTGTACTCCGCCAGAAAGTGCTCGAAAACATTGTCCCAGTACTCGGCAGCGAAATTGGCCGTGTGCAGCACGATGCCGAGCTTGTCGCAGACCGCCTGGGCATCGGCCAGATCCTCCTTCGCGGTACAGTATTCGGTGCCGTCGTCCTCTTCCCAGTTCTTCATGAACAGGCCTTCCACCTGATAGCCCTGCTGCTGCAGCAGAAGCGCGGAAACCGAGGAGTCGACACCGCCGGACATGCCGACGATTACTTTGGTCGCTTGAGGGTCACTCATTGGATCGGGATCTTATCTGTCAGGGTTCGTGGATCAGGGATAACGGATAGCGTACCCCCGCCAGGTAGTCGTCGATGCAGTCGAGCACCAGTTGGCTGCGCAGCTGATCGGCGCGTGCCGCAATCTCGTCACGGGTCAGCCAGAGCGCCTGCTGAATGCCGTCGTCCAGCGTGCGTGTCGGTTCGTGACGCAACGGTCGGGCGGTGAAACAGGCGCGATGATAGGTGACGCCGTTGGCCGGAGCCTTATACACGTACAGGCCGAGAAAATGTTCCGGCTCCACGTGCCAGGCGGTTTCTTCGAGTGTTTCGCGCCGGGCGGCATCAACGAAGCGCTCATTTTCTTCCAGATGACCGGCCGGCTGATTCAGTACCAGTCGACCGCCAGCCATCTCCTCAACCAGCAGAAAACGGCCCTGATCTTCAACGATGGTGGCAACGGTGGCGTGCGGGGTCCAGCGCATCTTCTCTCGATATGATGTCGGGTTTCAATGTGTTGCAGTCGGCTGGCGCTAGCGGCCGACCGGGGCGCCCGGTTTTCGGTTCGGCGCCGTTTGGCGGATAATACCAGTTTGAACGGGGCGGCGCTGCCCCGTGATCGGTAAAGCGGGCAGTCTGAGGGGCGAGTATGCAGGTGAATGATATCGCGGTTCAAAGCAACGACTTCGATCCGTCGGCACTGGACGCGTTTCTGCGCCAGGGCGGTGCGCGTCACGGCGCCATTGTGACCTTCACCGGGCTGGTGCGCGACCTCGCTGAAGAGGCGCTGCAGGGCCTGGAGCTTGAGCATTATCCGGGCATGACCGAGAAGGCGCTGGAGCGGATCGTCGAGCAGGCGCGTCAACGCTGGGCGCTGGGCCCGATCGTGCTGCGCCACCGGGTCGGGCGCCTGCTACCGGGCGACAATATCGTGTTCGTCGGTGTGGCCAGTGCGCATCGTCGTGCTGCGTTCGAAGCGGCGCAGTTCATCATGGACTACCTCAAGCGCGATGCACCGTTCTGGAAGAAGGAACTGCTGGCGGGCTCGCAGCGCTGGGTGGCGCAGAAAGACACGGATCTCAGCGCCGCCGCGGCCTGGGCGCAGGGCGACGACGGCGCGGCGCGCTGACCGGCAGGTGTATCTCGTCGAACCGACTTTGCCCCGGTGCCAGGCCGGCAAGTGTCCAGGGACCGATCGCGTAGCGAATCAGGCGCAGGGTGGGAAAGCCTGTCGCGGCGGTCATGCGTCGTACCTGCCGGTTGCGTCCTTCGCTGATCTTCAGTTCAAGCCAGCTGGTGGGCTGATTGGCACGCTGACGGATCGGAGGCATCCGCGGCCAGACATCCGGCGCTTCCAGCCGCCGCGCCTTGGCCGGTCGGGTGGGGCCGTCCTTCAGTAACAGTCCGCCGCGCAGCTGGGCCAGTGCTGCGTCGGTGATCTCACCCTCAACCTGCACCCAGTAGGTTTTTTCCAGCTTGAACCTGGGATCTGCCAGACGATGCTGGACAGCACCGTCGTCAACGAGGATCAGCAGGCCCTCGGAGTCGTAGTCGAGTCGCCCGGCCGCGTAAAACCCGGGCTCGTGAATATAGTCAGCGAGCGTGGCGCGGCCCTGAGCGTCGGTAAACTGGGTGAGAACCTGGTACGGCTTGTTGAATAACAGCAGACGGGACATCGGTGGTGGCGAACTCCGGCAGCGGGCGATACGGATAAACGGTCGTGTCCTGGTGTCGCAGGAGGGTTATCCGGCAGACCCGGAATACGGGATGCAACCTGCCGGACTGCGCGCACCGGGCCGCAGACATTACCCTGTCAGTGTGCCGGCTGCCAGCGGCAGTCAGTCAAGTGCACGGATGTTGACGGCGTGAGTTCCCTTGGGGCCTGGCTTGGTCTCGAACTGCACCGTCTGGCCGGCTTTCAGGCTCTTATAGCCCTCGGCGAGAATGGCAGAAAAGTGTGCAAACAACTCCTCTTCGTGCGCCTCGGAGAGGATGAAGCCGTAACCCTTGGCATTGTTGAACCACTTGACTTTCCCTGTGTGCATATAGGCTGCTCCCGTTGATTTCGCTGTACTAAAGACCCATCTCTGCTGTTGGGATGAGCGGGTCTGAAACGCGAACTCCACACCCGTTCGGGTGCGGAAGGTACTCCTTTACATCAATGCAGGGACTGCTGATACTGGGGAGAACACTCCTGCTGCGGGCAGTATAACATTTGGTCAGCGCGGCACTACCCCGAATTGACGATCATTATTTACAGACAGAGAAATCAGCGAGTTATGTCGTTTTACAGTAGCCAGGATATCGACAGCGGCATTTATTTGATGGCGGATGACCAAGACGGCGAGGATCGGCGCGCCGGGCACGGTTCGGTGGCGGCCGAGGAGGTCAAGCCGGAGCTCAAACGTCCGCCGATGTATCGCGTGGTCCTGATGAATGACGACTACACCCCTATGGATTTTGTGGTTGAAGTTCTGATGATTTTTTTCAATATGAATCAGGAGAAGGCGACACAAGTGATGTTGTCGGTCCATACTCAGGGGAAAGGTGTGTGTGGCGTCTACACCCGGGATGTGGCGGAAACCAAAGCGGCGCAGGTGAATCAATATTCCCGTGAGAACAAGCATCCGTTGCTGTGTGAAGTAGAGTCGGTCTGACAGGAGGCTGCAGCCATGTTGAATCGCGAGCTTGAAGAAACCCTCAGCGCAGCTTTCAAGGCCGCGCGGGACAAGCACCATGAGTTTATGACAGTCGAACACCTGCTGCTCGCGTTGCTGGACAACCGTCAGGCAGCGGAAGTGTTGCATGCCTGCGGCGCCGATTTTGATCGCCTGCGACAGCAGCTGTCGGTCTTTATCGACGAGACGACGCCGCTGCTGCCGCAGAACGTGCCGAATCTGGAGACGCAGCCGACGCTGGGTTTCCAGCGCGTTCTGCAGCGCGCCGTGTTCCATGTCCAGTCATCCGGCAAATCCGAAGTCAACGGCGCCAATGTGCTGGTGGCGATCTACAGCGAGCAGGAAAGCCATGCTGCCTACGTGCTCCAGCAGCAGGGCATCGAGCGGATCGATGTGGTCAATTACATCTCCCACGGCATCTCCAAGGTCGGTGAGCAGGAAGGACAGGAATCCGAGTCGATCAGCGACGGTGAAGAAAGCGGCGAGTCCGGCAAGAGCCAGCTGAGCCAGTATGCCGTCAACCTGAACCAGCAGGCGGCGCTCGGGCAGATCGATCCGCTGGTCGGTCGCGATGCCGAGGTTGAGCGCGTGGTTCAGATTCTGTCCCGGCGACGCAAGAACAATCCGCTGCTGGTCGGTGAGGCGGGCGTCGGCAAGACGGCGATCGCAGAAGGGCTTGCCAAGCTGATTATCGAAGAGAAGGTGCCGGACATCATCGCCGACAGCGTGGTCTACGCCCTTGACCTCGGCGCGCTGCTGGCCGGCACCAAGTACCGTGGCGACTTCGAGAAACGACTGAAGGGGCTGCTGGCCGAGATCAAGCGCAAGCCCAAGGCGATCCTGTTTATCGACGAGATCCATACCATCATAGGTGCCGGTGCGGCCTCCGGCGGTTCGATGGACGCCTCCAACCTGCTCAAGCCGCTGCTGAGCTCCGGTGAGATCCGCTGTATCGGCTCTACCACCTTCCAGGAGTTCCGTGGCATCTTCGAGAAGGATCGTGCGCTGGCGCGCCGTTTCCAGAAGGTCGATGTGCTCGAGCCAAGCGTGCAGGATACCTACCAGATTCTGCGTGGCCTGAAGTCGCGCTTCGAGGAGCACCACGATCTCAAGTACACGGATGAGGCGCTGAAAGCGGCCGCTGAACTGGCTGACCGCTACATCAACGACAAGCATATGCCGGACAAGGCGATCGATGTCATCGATGAGGCCGGTGCCTATCAGCGCCTGCTGCCGGAAGATCAGCGCAAGTCGGTGATCGAGGTGTCAGATGTGGAAACCGTCGTGGCCAAGATTGCGCGGATTCCGCCGAAGAGCGTGACCGTCTCCGACAAGGAGCAGCTGGCGAAGCTGGAGTCTAACCTGAAGATGGTGGTGCTGGGGCAGGACGAAGCGATCTCCACCTTGTCGGCGGCGATCAAGCTGTCCCGTGCCGGCCTCAATACGCCGAACAAACCGGTGGGTTCATTCCTGTTCGCTGGCCCCACCGGGGTCGGCAAGACCGAGGTGACGACCCAGCTGGCGCGGGTGCTGGGTATCGAGCTGGTGCGTTTCGATATGTCCGAGTATATGGAACGGCATACGGTATCGCGTCTGATCGGTGCGCCTCCCGGCTATGTCGGATTCGACCAGGGCGGCCTGCTGACCGAGGCGATTACGAAGTCGCCGCATTGTGTATTGCTGCTCGATGAGATCGAGAAGGCGCATCCGGAAGTGTTCAACCTGCTGCTGCAGGTGATGGATAACGGTACGCTGACCGATAACAACGGGCGCAAGGCCGACTTCCGGAATGTGATTCTGGTGATGACCACCAACGCGGGGGCTGAGCAGATGAGCCGGCCGTCGATCGGTTTCACCAATCAGGATCACAGCAGCGACGGGATGGCTGCCATCAAGAAGCTGTTTACGCCGGAGTTCCGCAACCGTCTCGATGCCATCATTCAGTTCAAACCGCTGAGCCTGGAAATCGTCAAGGGCGTGGTCGACAAGTTCCTCACCGAGCTGCAGGCGCAGCTGGACGAGAAACGAGTCATCCTGCATGTGGACGATGATGCCCGCAGCTGGCTGGCCGAGCATGGCTATGACGAGCTGATGGGTGCGCGCCCGATGCAGCGCCTGATTCAGGAAAAGATCAAGAAACCGCTGGCAGAGATGATTCTGTTCGGCGATCTTGCCGATGGTGGCGGGGATGTGGATATCCGTGTCGGGGACGACGGCGATATCGTGCTGGAGGTGGCAACGGTGGCAGCGTAAGGCTGCCAACCGTCATATCGTATACCGCTCTCTCAGCGGGCGCGGTATACGATGCGGCCTTTGCTCAGATCGTACGGGGTCAGCTCGACCTTGACCTTGTCGCCTGTCAGGATGCGGATGTAGTTCTTGCGCATCTTGCCTGAAATGTGTGCAGTCACGACGTGCCCGTTCTCCAGTTCGACGCGGAACATGGTGTTCGGCAGGGTGTCGATGACGACGCCTTCCATTTCAATCGAGTCTTCTTTCGCCATTCAGTCGTTACCTCTGGGCAGTTTTTGAGTGTGCACAGCCGGGACGTGCCGGCCGGAAAGCGCATTATTTTGCCTGAATCGGGCTGCCATATCAAAGAGTATCGCGTGTACGGCGGGGGCGTTGTGTCGGCTCAGACGCGCATCCACTGATCGGCAATCAGCATGTCGAGCGGCCGGTAGGCGGTCTTGTAGCGCATCTTGCGGCAGTCGCGAACCCAGTAGCCAAGGTAGAGATAATCGAGTCCGTTGCGGCGAACCTCGTCGATCTGCCGCAGAATGGCGTAGGTGCCGAGGCTGCGCCTCTCCTCGTTCGGGTCGTAGAACGTGTACAGGGCAGACAGGCCCTGCTCGATCTGATCGGTGACGGCAACGGCAACGAGACGGTCGTCACCGTCACGGAACTCATAAAAGCAGCTGGGCTGGCGACCCTCGACGAGAAAACTCATGAACTGGCTGGGTGAGGGTGGGTACATGTCGCCATCGGCATGGCGTTCGCTGATGTAGCGCTCATAGAGCCGGTAGTACTCGAT
Source organism: Marinobacterium sp. (assembly GCA_030602245.1). GTDB lineage: Bacteria > Pseudomonadota > Gammaproteobacteria > Pseudomonadales > Balneatricaceae > Marinobacterium_D. The sequence goes on along the minus strand of JAUWAC010000004.1, from coordinate 61,523 downwards.
GGTCAGTTGCGGCGCGACCTGTTCGACGCGAAGGTCGTCGTTGCGGCGCCAGATGCGGCGCTGTGTCTTCGATGGTCTGAACGCGCGCACCGGTACCCTGACCGACACGCAGGCGTTGCACTGATCGCAGTGCGGGCGATAAATATGTGAGCCGCTGCGGCGAAAGCCGAGATCGCTGAGCTGGCTGTAGAGCGCTGCGGTGACCTCGGCCTGTGGATCGACAAACAGTGTCTTTGCCTTGCGTCCGGACAGATAGCTGCAGTCATGGGGGGGCGTGGCATAGAAGCGCAGGGTCTGCAGGTCACTCATGGGTGCGGGCTCTCGGGCTGAAAAAGTCGTTCGGCTTGCCAGCGGTGTGCGGGCCTGAGTTGCAGCGCGGTTTCGAGCTGTTCGATGAACAGCGGGCGCGGCAGTTCACAGGCGCCGAGGCTTGCCAGATGATCGCTGTACACCTGGCAATCGACTAAAGCATAGCCCCACTTTTTCAGATGTTCGACCAGGTAAACAAAGCCGACTTTCGACGCGTTAGTGCGCCATGAGAACATCGATTCGCCGAAGAACATGCCGCCCAGTGCCAGCCCGTAGAGTCCGCCCACCAGCTCATCGCCCTGCCAGACCTCGACCGAATGCGCGTGGCCGAGCCAGTGCAGGCGGCAGTAGGCGTGCTGCATTTCAGGGCTGATCCAGGTGCCCTTGGCGTAGCTGCGTGGCGCGGCGCAGGCGTCAATAACACGGTCGAATGCGCGGTCGAAGGTAACGCTGAAAACATCCTTGCGCAGGGTTTTGCGCAGGCTGCGCGAAACATGCAGGTCGTGTGGAAACAGCACGCAGCGCGGGTTGGGGCTCCACCAGAGGATCGGCTCCTCCGGGTTGTACCAGGGGAAGATGCCCTGACGGTATGCGGACAGGATGCGCTCGGGACTCAGATCCCCGCCGGCGGCCAGAAGCCCGTCAGGGTCTTCCAGCGCGTTGTCGACCGGCGGGAAATCGAGGCGCAGCGGATGGAGCCAGGGGATCATCGGTGCGCCGCTGGCTGTTACTTGGCGAGGGCGTCGAGGTAACGCTCGGCGTCCAGAGCCGCCATGCAGCCGAAGCCGGCGGAGGTGATTGCCTGACGGTAGATGTGGTCGCACACGTCGCCGGCAGCGAACACGCCCTCGATGCTGGTCTGAGTGGCGTTGCCTTCAAGGCCGGAACGGATCTTCAGGTAACCGTTGTTCATCTCCAGCTGGCCTTCGAACAGCTCGGTGTTGGGGCGGTGGCCGATGGCGATGAATACGCCCTGCAGATCCAGCTCCTGCGTTTCGCCGTTCTCGGTGCTCTTGACGCGAATGCCGGTGACACCGCTGTCATCACCGAGCACTTCGTCGAGCTGATGGTTCCAGAGAATGTTGACGTTGCCGCTTTTGGCGCGCTCGAGCAGCTGATCCTGAAGGATCTTCTCGCTACGCAGGCTGTCACGACGGTGGATCAGGGTGACTTCGGCGGCGATGTTGGACAGGTAGAGGGCTTCCTCGACCGCCGTGTTGCCACCACCGATGACGGCCACTTTCTGCCCGCGGTAGAAAAAGCCGTCGCAGGTGGCGCAGGCGCTGACACCTTTGCCCTTGAACGCTTCCTCGGACTCGAGGCCGAGATACTGGGCGGAGGCGCCGGTGGCGATGATCAGCGCATCGCAGGTGTACTCACCCATGTCGCCCTTGAGGCGGAACGGACGGTTCTGCAGATCGGCTGCGTTGATATGGTCGAAAATGACCTGGGTGTTGAAACGCTCGGCATGCGCCTGCATGCGCTGCATCAGCTCAGGGCCCTGAACGCCATCGACGTCGCCCGGCCAGTTGTCGACCTCGGTGGTGGTGGTCAGCTGACCGCCGGCCTGCATGCCGGTGATGACAACGGGGTTCAGGTTGGCGCGGGCCGCGTAGACGGCAGCGGTGTAACCGGCCGGACCGGAACCCAGGATGATCAGGCGGTGGTGCTGTGATTCGCTCATGATGATCAGTCAGTCCATTCAATGGGAAATTGGGGAACGCGCATGCCAAAGAGATGAGGGCATGCAGGCCAGATTCAATGCCGGGGAATGTAACGCCACGGGGCGCCGATGTCTATTCGCTCGCGGTGGCGAGGCCGCGTGCGCCATTACTATCTGGCTGGGCGGTATGGTATTTTTCTCCCTCATTTGCAGGGTAACGCAGTAAGGAACAGGGCTTGAGCGAAAAGCGTATCGATTCTCGAACAGCATTGGGTGCGCAGCTGGCGCGCGTCGCCAAGGAAGCGGGACTGGTTCTCGCGATCGGCTGCAATCTGTTTCTGCTGCTGGCAATTTTCAGTTACGACCCGCGCGATCCAGGCTGGTCGCATCTGGGTTATCAGGGGCAGATCGCCAATCTGGCGGGTGTTGCCGGGGCCTGGATTGCGGATGTGGCGATTTCATTGCTGGGCCTCGGCGCTTTCGTGCTGCCGTTTATGGTGATCTGGCCGGCGATCCGCTTTCTGCGGCGCCGTCGTGCCGGATTGCTCGATGCGATTCCGTTTTTCATGCTGCGCACCACGGGTGCGGTGCTGATATTGCTGGCACTGGCGACACTGGCGTCGATGCATCTCTCGAACAGTGATCTGCAGTATCCGTTCACGGCGGGTGGGTTGATCGGTCAGGCGTTGTCGGACCTGTCGGTCGCCTGGCTCAGCCTGGCCGGCGGCTCGCTGGTGCATTGGACGCTGCTGCTGTTCGGGCTCACGCTGTACGCTGACCTGTCCTGGCGTACGGCGCTGGAGTGCAGCGGCGGCGTCCTGCTGCAGCTGTGGGAGCGTGGGGCCGGGCTGCTCAGTGCGCGTCGCAGCGCTGACGAACGCCCACGAGCAGCCGAGGTGGCTGGAGCAGAGCCGGCGCAGGAGCAGGTGTCGCCACGCCAGCCGAGCAGGGCGCGGCCCGATGCTGAAGCCACGATTCAGGCGCGTACGCAGCCGATGCCGCCGGTTCTGCAGCCGCAGCGCAGCGAGCGTCGTGCGCCGTCGTTTACCGTGCAGGGGCTGTCTGCCGACGAGGCGCCGGCCGCGACGCAACCGGCAACCCGGTCGGCCCCTGAACCCACTGCTGACGACTCGGCGCCGTGGGATACACCGGCAGCGGCTGCCGCAGCGGGCGTAACCGAGGCCACTCCGGCGTCGGCGCCGGCGGCGGGTGTGGGTGAAAGTCGACGTGGCCTGAAAATCGTGCCGCTGTCGGAATCGCACAAGCCGCTGGTCGATGAAGAACCGCCGGGCGGCGATAACTCAGGCAGCACCGCTCCGCGCAAAGTGCAGCCGGTGCTGCCATCGCTTGAGTTGCTCGACCCACCGGAGCTGCAGACCGAGCAGGGGTATACCGAGGAGGAGCTTGAGGAATATTCGCGCCTGCTCGAGGAGAAACTGAAGGACTTTGGCGTCGTCGCTGAGGTCGTGGAGGTCAATCCGGGCCCGGTCATTACCCGTTTCGAACTGCAGCCCGCCCCCGGGGTCAAGGCCAGCAAGATTTCCAATCTGGCCCGCGATCTGGCCCGCTCGATGGCGGTGTCCAGCGTGCGTGTGGTGGAGGTGATTCCGGGCAAGTCGGTGATCGGCATCGAAATCCCCAACGCGTCGCGTCAGACCGTGCGTCTGTCCGAGGTGCTCAATGCCAAACCCTATCTCGAAGCCAGTTCGCGGTTGACGCTGGCGCTGGGTAACGATATCGCCGGTAATCCGGTGGTGGCGAACCTGGCCAAGATGCCGCACCTGCTGGTGGCCGGTACGACCGGCTCGGGCAAGTCGGTCGGCGTGAACGCGATGCTGCTGAGCCTGCTGTTCAAGGCCACGCCGGATGAAGTACGGCTGATGCTGGTCGACCCGAAGATGCTGGAACTGTCGATCTATGACGGCATCCCGCATCTGCTGACACCGGTTATCACCGATATGAAAGAGGCGGCGGGTGGCCTGCGCTGGTGCGTGGCCGAGATGGAGCGCCGCTACCGTCTGATGGCGAAGATGGGCGTGCGTAATATCGCCGGTTTCAACGACAAGCTGGCGCGGGCCGAGGCGGCGGGTGAGCCGATCCGGGATCCGCTGTGGAATCCGCAGGAAGCCGGGTTTGACGCCGACGAACCGGCGCCCTATCTGGAACGGCTGCCCTATATCGTGGTCGTCATCGACGAGTTTGCCGACATGATGATGATGGTCGGCAAAAAGGTTGAGGAACTGATCGCCCGTATCGCACAGAAGGCGCGTGCGGCCGGTATTCATCTGATTCTGGCGACGCAGCGGCCCTCGGTGGATGTGATTACCGGTCTGATCAAGGCCAACATCCCGACGCGGATCGCGTTCCAGGTCTCGTCGAAGATCGACTCGCGCACCATTCTCGACCAGTCCGGTGCCGAGAACCTGCTCGGCTACGGTGACATGCTGTACCTGCCGGCCGGCACCAGCGTACCGAACCGCGTGCACGGGGCGTTCGTCAGCGATGACGAGGTACACCGCACGGTTGAAGCCTGGAAAGCGATGGGTAGCCCGGTCTATATCGACGATATCCTCAGTGAGGGCGGCAGCGAGGGGGCCGGCGGCGGCAGCGGTAATCTGTTCGACGACGAAGCCGATCCGCTGTATGACGAGGCCGTGGCGTTTGTGACCGAATCACGCAAGGCATCGATCTCGTCGGTTCAGCGCAAGCTCAAGATCGGTTACAACCGTGCTGCGCGGATGATTGAATCGATGGAAGCGGCCGGTGTCGTAAGTGAAGCGGGCAGTAACGGCCAGCGTGAAGTGCTGGCGCCGCCGCCACCGAGGGATTGAACACCATGAAACAGTATGTGAAACGCGCTGCCGCCGTCGCGGCGCTGACGCTCGCGGCGCTGGGAACGCCGCTCTTGGCCTCGGCTGCCTCGGCTGAGGCTGATCCGGCCACTGAGCTGGGTGAGTTGCTGACGCAATATGACACCTTCGCCGCCGAGTTTCAGCAGTATACGCTGTCGCAGGAGGGCACGCGGGAGGAGCACTCGACGGGGGTGTTCGCGCTTGAGCGCCCCGATCGCTTTGACTGGCATACGCGAACACCGTTCGAGCAGCGCATCGTCAGTGATGGTCAGTACATCTGGATCTACGACCCGGATCTGGAGCAGGTCACGCGCAAGCCCGCTGGCGACCACGCCAGCAGCGCACCGGCGCTGGTACTCAACGGCAACGTCGAGGCGCTGAAGCAGCGCTTCGATATCCGGCTGATCGACGAGCAGGCCGACCGGCGCGTGTATGAACTGCTGCCGCTGGAGAGTGAGAGCAGCTTCGTGCGCATCCGTCTGCTGTTTAACGGGGCTGTCCTCAGCGAGCTGCTGTTGGAGGACAGTCTGGGGCAGCGCACCGCGATCCTGCTCGATCATATCGAGCTGGATCCGGTGCTCGACCCGTCCCGGTTTGAGTTTGTCCCGCCCGAGGGCGTCGACGTGATTCTGGATCCGGGGGTCTGATGCAGGATCTGTTTGCCGATCAGTCGCCGGGGTATGAACCACTGGCCGCGCGCATGCGACCGCGTACGCTGGATGAGTATGTCGGCCAGGAACATCTGTTCGGGCGCCAGAAGCCGCTGCGTCAGGCGCTGGAGCAGGGGCTGGTGCACTCGATGATTCTCTGGGGGCCGCCCGGTGTCGGCAAGACGACACTGGCGCGCCTGATCGCCCATCAGGTCGATGCGCATTTCGTCACGATCTCGGCGGTGCTGTCCGGGGTCAAGGATATTCGCCAGGCCGTTGATCAGGCCAGCCAGATCAAGGCGCAGAGCGGGCGCAAGACGATCCTGTTCGTGGACGAAGTGCATCGATTCAACAAGTCGCAGCAGGACGCTTTCCTGCCCTATGTCGAGGATGGCACTGTCATCTTCATCGGGGCGACCACCGAGAACCCTTCGTTCGAACTCAACAACGCGCTGCTGTCGCGGGCACGTGTCTATCTGCTGCGTGCACTTGAGCCGGACGATCTGCGGGCACTGATCGAGCGGGCTGTCAGCGATACCGAGCGCGGGCTGGGCCAGCGCAGGCTTCGCTTTGAAGCGGGGGTTATCGATCAACTGGCGCAGGCGGCCGATGGCGATGCCCGTCGCGCCCTGAACCTGCTCGAGATCGCGGCCGATCTGGCACAGCCTGATGGTGACCACGAGCGGGTCGACAGCGCGGTGCTGGCCGAGGTCTTACAGGCGGGAGGGCGCCGCTACGACAAAGGCGGCGATCTGTTCTACGACCAGATTTCGGCCTTTCACAAATCGGTACGCGGATCATCGCCGGATGGTGCGCTGTACTGGTACTGCCGCATGCTCGATGGCGGTTGCGACCCGCTCTATGTCGCCCGTCGCCTCGTTGCGATCGCCTCAGAAGACATCGGTAATGCGGATCCGCGGGCGATGCAGGTAGTGCTGGCGGCCTGGGATGCGTTTGAGCGTGTCGGCCCGGCCGAGGGCGAGCGTGCCATCGCGCAGGCCGCGGTCTACTGTGCGCTGGCGCCGAAGAGCAATGCGCTTTATCGTGCGTTCAACCAGTGTCTGGCCGATGTACGGAAGGATCCGAGCTACGAGGTGCCGGCGCATCTGCGCAATGCCCCCACGGCATTGATGCAGGAGATGGGTTACGGCGCCGAGTATCGCTATGCGCATGACGAGCCTGACGCCTATGCGGCGGGCGAGGTCTACCTGCCGGAAGAGATCGCTTCACGGCGTTACTATGAACCAGAAGCGCGCGGACTGGAGATCAGGCTCGGCGAAAAGCTCGAGCGTCTGCGCGCGCTGGATGCGCAGAGTCCGCGCAAACGTTACGCCAACCGAAGGGGGCGGTGATGATTCACTGGGTTTTGATCGCGCTGGGCGGTGCACTGGGGGCGCTGGGACGCTACTGGGTCAGTGGCGTACTCAACAACGCCGAGCACCGATTGCCGTTTGGCACGCTGACGGTGAATGTGGTGGGCTCGTTCCTGATGGGCGTCTGTTTCGTGCTGATTCTCGAACGTGCGCGCCTGTCGCCGGAGATGCGACCGCTACTGATGACCGGCTTCATGGGCGCGTTTACCACCTTTTCCACCTTCTCGCTGGAAACGGTCGCGCTGATTCAGGAGGGGCATATAATGTCCGCCCTGATTTATATATCATTGAGCCTCGTTTTGTGCCTGGTCGCGCTCTACGCCGGGCTCTGGCTGACCCGCCTGATCTGAAGGGCAGCGATTCATCGACGTGAATTTCATCTGAAACTTTAAGGTACGTTTTCTCCATGCTTGATCCGAAACTGGTCCGGGCCAACCCGCAAGCGGTGGCTGATGCTCTGAAGAAGAAAGGGTTCGAGTTTCCTGTCGCCCGTTTTGTCGAACTCGACAATCAGCGCAAGTCGATTCAGATCGATACCGAAGCGCTGCAGAACGAGCGCAATACCCGCTCCAAGAGTATCGGCAAGGCCAAGGCCGCCGGCCAGGATATTCAGCCGTTGCTGGACGAGGTCAAGTCGCTGGGTGATCGCCTCGATGCCGCCAAGGCGCAGTTGAACGAGGTGCAGGCGCAGCTGGATGAGATTCTGATGGGCGTGCCGAATATTCCGGATGCGTCCGTGCCGGAGGGCGAGAGCGAAGATGACAACGTGGAGGTACGCCGCTGGGGTACCGTGCGCGAGTTCGACTTCGAGCCCAGGGATCATGTCGAACTGGGCGAGCGTAATGGCGAGCTGGATTTCGAGACCGCCGCCAAGCTGACCGGCTCGCGCTTCGCGGTGATGAAAGGCGGTATTGCCCGGCTGCATCGTGCGCTGACGCAATTCATGCTCGATACGCACACCAGCGAACACGGCTACAGCGAAGTCTACGTACCCTATATGGTGAACGCGGATTCGTTGCAGGGCACCGGTCAGCTGCCGAAATTCGAGGAAGATCTGTTCAAGCTGCCGTTTGGCGAGCGCGATTACTACCTGATTCCGACCGCGGAAGTGCCGGTCACCAACTTCGTTCGTGACGAGATCGTTGATGCGGCGGATCTGCCGCTGATGTTTACGGCGCATACGCCCTGTTTCCGTTCCGAGGCAGGCGCGTCCGGCAAGGACACCCGTGGCATGATTCGCCAGCACCAGTTTGAGAAGGTCGAGCTGGTACATATCGTCGAGCCGAGCAAGTCCTGGGAGGCGCTCGAAGCGCTGACCGGTCATGCCGAAGCGATCCTGCAGAAACTGGAACTGCCGTACCGCGTGATCACGCTCTGCGGCGGTGATCTTGGCTTCAGTGCCGCCAAGACCTATGACATCGAGGTCTGGCTGCCGGGTCAGCAGAAGTATCGCGAGATCTCCTCCTGCTCCAATATGCTCGATTTCCAGGCGCGACGCATGATGGCGCGCTGGCGCAACCCGGAGACCGGCAAACCGGAGCTGGTGCATACGCTGAATGGCTCCGGTCTCGCCGTGGGTCGCACGCTGGTGGCGGTGCTGGAAAACTACCAGAATGCCGATGGCAGCATCACGATTCCGTCGGCCCTGCGTCCGTACATGGGTGGGCAGGAAACGCTCGGCTAAGCGCGTGTCCTGTTGCGCTCGAGAAGCCCCGTTTGCCGGGGCTTCTCTGTTTCAGGCGTTGATCTGCCACAACGCATGGCCGTATCAGCAGGGTATACTTGCCGCAGTCGTACATTCAGGGGGAGAGCGGAAATGGATCAGCGATACGATGTCGTGATTGTCGGTGGCGGTATGGTCGGTGCGACGATCGCCTGCGCACTGGCGGACAGCGATCTGTCGGTGGCGGTACTGGAGCTTGCACGACCGCCGGCGTTTGCATCGGAACAGCCACATGATCTGCGTGTATCGGCGCTGAGCCTTGCATCCGAAACTATTCTGCGCCATGTCGGCGCCTGGGACGGTATCGCTTCGCGTCGCCTCTGTCCGTATCGTCGCATGCGGGTGTGGGAGGCGGATGATCAGCGGGCCGCCACCGAATTTGACGCCGCGCGCATCAGTCAGCCCTACCTTGGCCATATCGTTGAAAACCGTGTCGTACAGCTTGCGTTGCTGGAGCGGCTCGAGCAGATCGCCAATATCGATTTCATCTGTCCGGCGCAGATCACCGCCATCGATTACTCACCGGGCGCGAGTCTCGTGCAGCTTGAGGATGGCCGGGAGCTGGTCGGTCGGCTGCTGATCGCTGCCGACGGCGGCCAGTCACGTGTGCGTGATGCGGTCGGCATTGGCGTGCACAAATGGGACTACGATCAGTACGCGCTGGTGGCGTCGGTCGAAACCGCGTACGAACAGCAGGACATCACCTGGCAGCAGTTCACGCCGACCGGACCGCTGGCGTTTCTGCCTCTGTCCGGCTGCAACGCCTCGTTGGTCTGGTACAACACGCCCAATGAAGTCCGTCGCCTGATGGATCTGCCGGAGCACCGTTTTATGGCCGAGCTGGAAGCGACGTTTCCCGAACGCCTGGGCCGGATCGAGCGCCTGCTCGAGCGCGGGTTCTTCCCGCTGCGACGTCAGCACGCCCAGCAGTACGTGGCCGAGGGGGTTGCGCTGGCCGGTGACGCCGCGCACATGATCCATCCGCTGGCGGGTCAGGGGGTCAACATCGGCTTGCTTGATGCCGCGGTGCTGGCAGAAGAGCTGCTGTCGGCCCATGCAGGGGGCGAGGCGATTGACTCACTGCCGGTGCTCAAGCGCTATGAGAGCCGGCGTCGGCGCCATAATCTGGTCATGATGCAAACGATGGATGCGTTCTATCGGGTGTTCAGCAACGATGTGCTGCCGTTGAAGCTGGTGCGCAATGTCGGGCTCGGTATCGCCGGCAAGCTGCCGTTCGCCAAGTCCCGCGTGATGCAGTTTGCGATGGGGCTGGAAGGGGATTTGCCGGCACTGGCGCGCAGCGCCTGAGACGATTACGAGGCGGTCGCGTGCGGCGCCTTTTCCCAGACGCTGAAATAACAAAGGCTGCCCGAGGGCAGCCTTTATCATTTCCGTGAACCCCGCGTATCAGGACGCAGCGGCTGCCGGAGCAGAAGCGCTCTTGCGCGGTGTGGACTTTGCAGCGGCCTTCGGCTTGGTTGCCTGCGGCATGTACTTGCTCATGTCGAACATGGAGAAGTCGAACTTGCTCATGTCGGCAAACTTGCTCATGTCAGGGAAGTAGGGCATTTCGCCGATCTCGGACATGCTCTTTTCGATCAGACTGGTGAGCTGGTCACGCGCGTCGGTCAGTGTCGCCATCTCTTTCTCGGCGGTGCCGCTGATCTTGCCTTCCAGCTCTTTGAAGAACTTGACCTGAAGATCGAACGCTTCCTTCGGTTCCTTTACTTCGGTCAGCGCCTTGACCTGAGCCAGGCTGGAGTTGACGAAGTCGGAGAAGTACTCAGTCTGCAGAGACACCAGAGTCTCGGCAGTCTTTTTGTTGATCTCGGCCATTTCCACAACAGGCGCCATCTTGTCTTTCATCTCTTTGAGCATATCGTCGTACATGGTCATGTCCTCGACTCTTATTTCGCATTTCGCAGGTGGGCCGCAGCTGGCGATTGTGCGGTGCATCATTCGATGTCTGACGTTAGTATCGCGACTGCGGAATGTCAATCAAAATTTGTGCGTCGCACAATACGGTTGCCGGTCATCCAGCGCTTGCTCAGCTCATTGCCCATCGACTCGATGTCGCGGTGCAAAAAAGATGGCCGCGGTGCGGCCATCAAGCGGATCGACTACCGCTGGTTACAGCAGGGAACGCATCACGCCTTGGACTTGAGGTCCATCGGCTTCATGAACTTCTGCAGTTCAGCGAAGTACGGGGTCGAGCTGATGTCGCTCATGCTCTTCTCGACGATCGCGGTCAGTTCTTCGCGAGCGGCGGTCAGGGCAGCAACTTCCTTCTCGGCCACGTCGGTCATTTTCGCTTCCATTTCCTTCAGATACTTGACCTGAGCTTCAAAGGCAGCCTTCGGCTCCTTGGTCTCGGTCAGCGCCTTCATCTGCGCCAGGCTGGAGTTGACGAAGTCGGTAACGTACTGTGACTGCAGAGCAATCAGTTTCTCGGTGGTCTTTTTGTTGATTTCGGCCATATCCATGACCGGCTTCATCTTGTCTTTCATCTCTTCGTACATGGTTGGCACCTCTCGTACAGTTTGCGGATGGTTTTTGTGCGTTGCAGCATTGAGGTCACTGTATGATTCCTGATCAGATGTGTCAAGGCTAAATTGTGCAGTGCACAAAAATATTTTTCATGTGCTTTCCGGTTCCGGTGAAGACTGTTTATTGCGGTTGCGGCGTCGGTGTAAAGGCTGTGTCTGCTGCGGTACAGCATGAGAGCGGTGGCGGGCGCACGGCGCTGCAGGCTTGCGCTGAAATGGGCAGGGTGAAAGGATACAATGTCCGCATTGGACGCAGGCCGCACCGGACGCGGTGATTGCGTCGCTACCAGTCTTTTCGGAGTGAAGCCGTTCTATGCAAGCTGTTCAGAGTCATCCGAGTTTCCGTTTCCTGCGTCGTCAGCGGATCGAATCGCTGAACGTGGACGTGCAGGAGTTCGAACATGTCGTCACCGGCGCGCGCCACTACCATATTGATGCCGAGCGCGACGAAAATGTGTTCCTCGTCGCGTTCCGTACCGTGCCGGAGGATTCCACCGGCGTGGCACATATTCTCGAGCACACGGCGCTGTGCGGCAGCGAGCGTTATCCGGTGCGTGATCCGTTTTTCATGATGACACGCCGCTCGCTCAATACGTTCATGAACGCATTCACCAGCTCCGACTGGACCGCCTATCCGTTTGCGAGCCAGAACCGCAAGGATTTCTTCAACCTGCTCGACGTGTATCTGGATGCCGCGTTCTTTTCGCGGCTGGATCCGCTCGACTTCGCGCAGGAAGGGCACCGGGTCGAGTTCGCCGAACCGGGCAACACCGATTCCGATCTGGTGTTCAAGGGGGTCGTCTATAACGAGATGAAAGGCGCGATGAGTTCGCCAGTCTCGACGCTGTGGCAGTCGCTGAGCAGCTACCTGTTCCCGACCACGACCTACCACTACAACAGTGGCGGCGAGCCGACCTGTATTCCGGACCTGAGCTACGACGACCTGGTGGCGTTCTATCGCAGCCACTATCACCCGAGCAATGCCGTCTTCATGACCTTTGGCGATATTCCGGCGCACGAGCTGCAGGAGCGCTTCGAGGTGCTGGCGCTGTCCCGTTTCGAGCGCAATGACGAAGAGATCGCCGTGGGTGACGAGAAACGCTATTTCGCCCCGATCCGGGTCGAGGAAGCCTATGCGCTGGATCAGGCTGACCTGAGTGCGCACACCCACCACGTCATGGGCTGGCTGCTGCCGCGCTCGATCGACATGGACGAGCTGATGCAGGCCCACCTGCTGTCACGGGTGCTGCTGGACAACTCCAGCTCACCGCTGCGGGCGGCGCTGGAATCCAGCGAGCTGGGGACGGCGCCGTCACCGCTGTGCGGGCTTGAGGACTCGAACCGGGAAATGAGCTTCATGTGTGGCCTCGAAGGCAGTGAGCCGGAGCATGCCGCCGCGTTTGAAGCGCTGGTCATGGAGACCCTGGAACAGGTGGTACGTGACGGCATACCGCAGGAGATGGTCGAAGCCCAGCTGCACCAGCTCGAGCTGAGCCAGCGCGAGATCACCGGGGACAGCTACCCGTTCGGTCTGCAGCTGATCCTCGGCGGGCTGTCGGCGGCCATTCACCGGGGCGATCCGATCGCGGCGCTGAATGTGGACCCGGCGCTGGAAAAACTGCGCGAGGCGATCAAGGATCCGGACTACATTCCGTCGCTGATCCGTCGCTGGCTGCTCGACAACCCGCATCGCGTACGTCTGACGCTGCGCCCGGACAACCAGCTGGCGGAACGCCGTGATGCCGCGGAAGCGGAGCGGCTGGCGCGCTACAAGGCCACGCTCGATGACGCGCAGAAACAGGCGATCGTCGACCTGGCCAGCCGACTGGAAGCGCGCCAGATGCAGGAGGATGACGAGTCGATCCTGCCGACCGTGACGCTTGAGGATGTGCCGACCGAGCTGCATCTGCCAAAGGCAGAACAGCTGGCGCTGCCGAAGCTGGATGGCACCTGGTTCTCGGCCGGAACCAACGGTCTGGTCTATCAGCAGCTGATACTCGATCTGCCGCAGCTCGATGACGACGAACAGGCGCTGCTGCCGCTGTATACGCACTGTCTGACCGAAATGGGTTGCGCCGATCGCGACTACCGCGAGAATCAGGCCTATCAGAGCCAGATCACCGGTGGTTTCTCGGCCTATGTCAGCGTGCGCGGCCGCCCGGAGAGTGAGCAGGATGTCGCCGGTTATCTGGTGCTGTCGGGCAAGGCGCTGGCGGTCAATCGTGAGCCGCTGATGAAACTGATGGCGCAGACGATAAACGCCGCGCGGTTTGACGAACTCAAACGTCTGCGTGAGATCGTGTCGCAGATGCGCAGTCGGCGTGAGCAATCGATTACCGGACAGGGCCACAGTATGGCGATGCTGGCGGCCTGCGCACCGCTCGCACCCTCGGCACAGCTGGCGCACAATGTGCGCGGACTGGAAGGCGTGCGGCGCCTGAAGGCACTGGACCGTGCGCTGGAGGACACTCAGGCACTGGAACAGCTGTCGGCGCGTCTGGCGGCGCTGCACCAGAAGATGCAGTCGGCACCGCGTCGCTTCCTGCTCGTCGCCGAGGAAGAGCACCGCGCATCGCTCACCGCAGGACTGGCCGCCTGCTGGGCGGAGCTGCCGCCGGTCGACGCGTTTGCGCCGCTGAATCTGCCGCATACGCGCAGCGGTGTGCGTCAGGCGTGGCTGACCAGCACGCAGGTGAACTTCTGTGCCAAAGCATTTCCGACCGTGACCGTCGATCACCCGGATGCGGCGGCACTGACGGTACTGGGCGAATTCCTGCGCAATAACTATCTGCACCGTGCGATTCGTGAGCAGGGCGGTGCCTATGGTGCCGGCGCGTCGCAGGACAGTGGCGATGCGGTGTTCCGTTTCTTCTCCTACCGGGATCCGCGCATTCAGGGCACACTGGATGACTTCGATGCGGCGGCCCGCTGGCTCAACGAATCGACCATTGAGCCGCGCAAGCTGGAAGAAGCGATCCTCGGCGTGGTCAGCTCCATCGATAAGCCGGGTTCGCCGGCCGGTGAGGCGAAACAGACCTACCACGCCAGCCTGTTCGGGCGTACGCCGGAACAGCGCCAGCGGTTCCGTAGCCGCATACTCGATGTGACCGCCGAGGACCTCAAGCGCGTCGCGCTGACCTACCTCAAGCCCGAGCACGCCAGCGTCGCGGTCGTGACCAGTGCTAAAGGCGCCAACGAGTTGCCGGCGGAGTACGAACGGATCGAGATCTGATCCTGGCCCTGCCGCCGCTGCGCCCCGCCTGTCGGGGCGCCTTTATTTCTGTTCCAGGCTGTTATCGAAACATTGAGCCGGCGCCGTCCGATCGGGCCGGTGATCAAGGAGACGTCTGTTGGGCACACCGCTCGTTACGGCGGCTTTGCTGATTGTGCTGTCCGAGGCGACGCTGGTCAGCAGCGGCCTGATCATCCGCATGGTCAGCGATGAGCTGCCGATTCCGGTGATCGTGTTCATGCGCAACCTGATGGGGCTGGTGCTGCTGGCGCCGGTGCTGCTGCGCACGCTCGATCAGCTGGCCACCCGCAATATCCACCTGCATCTGGTGCGCGCAATCGTCGGTGTCAGTTCGATGGCCTGCCTGTACTACTCCTGGTCGACGTTGCCGCTGGGGCAGGCCGCGCTGCTGAAACAGACGGCCCCGTTCTTTATTCCGCTGGTGGCGTACTGGTGGTTGAAAGAGGCGGTCCCGCGGCGGGTCAAGATAGCACTCTGCGTCGGTTTTGCCGGCGTTGCCCTGATATTGAATCCGCAGCAGGGCTCGATCGAACTCGGTCTGTTCGTCGGGCTCGCCGGTGCGGCGCTGGGGGCGACAGCGAAGGTCACGGTGCGACGCATGCATCTGACCGAGCCGCCAAAGCGGATCGTGTTCTACTTTGCGTTGTTCGGTGCGCTGCTGTCGTCGATTCCGGCGGCGCTGCACTGGGTGACGCCGGTTGGCACGGCCTGGCTCTGGCTGCTGGGCCTCGGTGCGACTTCGACCCTGGCGCAACTGCTGTTTACGCGCGCCTATGCGATGGTGCCGGCCGCACAGCTGGGGCCGTTTACCTATTCATCGGTGGTGCTGGCTGCGCTGCTCGGCTGGTGGCTGTGGGATGAAACGATCGGGTGGGTGACGGTGATCGGCATGCTGCTGGTGTTTTCGGGCGGCGTGCTAACCTTGAACAGACCGGGCCGGCGTGCGCAGCCGGCTTGCGACGATGTGCCGGAGGAGAGAAAGTCCGGCCGTTGAACCGGCCGGCAGGGAGGCACTGCAGCACCAATCCGGGCTGGAACAGGAGGCGATATGCGACGCGTGATATGGGCCGGCGGCGTACTGATGGCGACCCTGGCCGGGCCGGCTGTGGCCGAGGTGGTTGCCCGTGGCCAGAGCAGTGCCGGCGAGGCCTTTGTGGTTGAGGAACTGGCCCGCGCTCAGGGCGTGCCCTGGGCGTTCGAATTTGTCGACCAGAATGCGCTGCTGTTTACGGAGCGCAGTGGCCGGATCAAACGGTTGTCATTGCCGGACGCCAGGATCACGGATATCAAGGGTGTACCCGATGTGATGGCGCGCGGGCAGGGCGGTCTGCTCGATATCGCGCGTCCCCCCGCAGGCGAAGGGCGTGACTGGTATTACGTCACCTGGGTCAAAAACGTCGATGGGCAGGGGGTGACCGTGCTGTCGCGGGCGCGGCTGGAAGGCGATGCGATGACACAGTGGCAGGACCTTCTCGTGACCCGTTCGGGAAGCGATACCGGACGTCATTTCGGCAGTCGTATCGCGTTTGATGGCAAGGGCTATCTCTACTTTGGCGTCGGTGATCGAGGGCATCGCCCCAATGGTCAGGATCTGACGACACATGCCGGCAGCATCATTCGCCTGACCGTCGATGGCGAGGTGCCGGATGACAATCCCTTTGTTGACCAGCCCGGTGCGCTGAACGAGATCTGGAGTTATGGCCACCGCAACCCGCAGGGGCTCGCCTACGATGCAACACATGACCGGCTGTGGGAGAACGAGCACGGTCCGCGCGGGGGTGACGAGATCAACCTGATTCAGCGTGGCGGCAATTACGGCTGGGCGGTGCTCTCCTACGGCAAGGAATACTGGGGGCCGTTCGATGTCGGCGAGGGGACCGAGCGTCCCGGCATGGTAGCGCCGATCAAGGTCTACATCCCGTCGATCGCCCCGGGCAGTCTGCTGTACTACCGTGGTGATGCGTTCCCGGGCTGGCGTGGGAGCCTGTTCTCCGGGGCGCTGGCGATGACGCACCTGAACCGGGTCACGCTCGATGCCGGTGGTGCCGCGATCGCCGAGGAACGCCTGCTGGGTGAGCTCAACGAGCGCATCCGGGCACTGGAGGAGGGGCCTGATGGGGCGCTCTACCTTGGGACCGACAGCGGCCGCATTCTCAGGCTCAGGCCGCCCGCTGGCGAATGACCAGTGCGATGCCGCCAAGGATCGCTGCTGAGGCCAGCACCAGGCGCAGCGTAATCGGCTCGCTGAGCAGCAGAACACCGGCGACCGCAGCGATGACCGGGACACTGAGCTGAATCGTCGCGGCATTGGTCGAGCTCAGATGGGGCAGCGCCGCATACCAGATCAGATAGCCGACGCCGGACGCCAGCGCGCCGGATGCGATCGCCCACAGTGCCCCGGCCGGGTCCGGGGCCAAACCGGGCCCCAGATGCGCGAGCAGTGCCAGGGCAAGCGCGAACGGCACGGCCAGCAGGAAGTTGCCGGCGGTGGCCAGTGAGGGATGGCTGTTGCCACGACCGCGCAGGGAGTAGATGCCCCATGCGATACCGGCCCCCGCCATCAGCAGTGCGGCCAGCAACGGCGGGGCGGTCAGGCCCGGCAGCATCAGACCGGTCAGTCCGCCCAGTGCCAGCAGCAGGCCGGTCCATTTCAGCGGCGTGAACCGTTCTCCCCGATAGAGTCCGTAGCCGATCATGGTTGCCTGCACCGCACCAAACAGAATCAGGGCGCCGGTGCCGGCGTCGAGGTCGATATAGGCCCAGGAGAACAGGGCGGCATAGGCGAACAGCGCACATGCCGATGTCCAGCTGCCCTGATGGGCGCCGCGTTGTCCGCGCAGCACCAGGATCAACCACAGCATCAGGGCGCCGGAGATCAGTCGTAACGCGGTAAAACTCGCGGCATCGATCGGCGTATCGCGCAGTGCCACGCGACACAGCAGTGAGTTGCCGGCGAATGCAATCATCGCCAGCGCAGTGAGCAGAAACAGGCGGCCAGTCGACATCGGCAAAATCCTTATTGTTGTTCTGTCCGAATCCGAAGGTGCGGCGTGGGATGAGAGTGCCGCGTCCGCTGTGCGGCGGCAAGGGTACTTTGGTACCTGTCGGAGGCTCAGTTGCTGAATACCTGCCGGAGCAGGTCGGTGGTGCGGGCCAGCGGTTGTTCGCGGATCTTCTTTTCCTCCCGCGCCAGCATGAGGAACAGCCCATCGAGCGCCTCGCCGGTCACATGATCGGCCAGATTCAGATTGACGTTGCCGAGCAGGGGCAGTTCGCTACGGGCCATCGCCAGCAGCGTTTCATAGCTCGCGGTTACCTGATGGGCGCGCATCGCCTCTTCAACGCGGGGTTTGAAGCGCTCACGCAGCGGTTGCCAGGTCTTGTCGCGAAAATAGTCAGTGGCCGCGGTGTCGCCACCGTTATAGATCCGCTGCGCATCGTCCAGCGTCATTGCGGTGATCGCATCGGCGAAGATCGGTGCAGCTTCGGTGACTGCGCTTTCCGCGGCGCGATTCATGCTGCGCTCGAACGCATCGACCTGAGACGAGAGTCCGGCACGACGCAGCATGTTGGCGCTGGTGTGCAGAAAGCCGGGCAGCTCGATCCGGACATCGGCGTTGCCGAGATAGCCATCCGGCTGTGCCAGGGTGTCAACCGCGCGTTCGGTGCCGACACGCAGGGCTTCTTTCAGACCGGCACCGAGCGTCTCGCTGTCGAGGGTGCTGTGCTGTTGAACCGGCTCGTTGCCGAGCAGTTTCTGGCCCTGCTGCAGCAGGTCGCCAAGCCCCGCCTGGCTGGCTGACGAGCCCAGCACAAACGTCAGCGTCGCTGCCGCCAGTATCTGCCGTTGCTGTCGCATCCCCGTCTCCTCTGTATGGCACTGTGTAGTGCGCAGTATAGAGCAGGATTTGCGTGACGCCCGGCGTGCACTCTATGGTAAGACGATACCGCGGCGCCGGATTCAGGGTGCAGCACCGGAATAAGGACAGGAATGCATGGCACTGCGTAACCAGGTACAGCTGATCTGCTACCCCGATCGGCTGGGGGAGAATCTCGGCGATCTGTACCGTTTTCTTGAACGCCATCTGGGCGATGCGATCGGCGGGGTGCACCTGCTGCCGTTTTATCCCTCCAACGCGGACGGCGGTTTTTCGCCATTGACGCACAAGGAGGTGGACCCGGCATTTGGCAGCTGGTCCGATATCGAACTGATCGCACACCGCTACGATCTCTGCGTTGATCTGATTCTGAATCATATTTCCGACCAGTCGCTGGAGTTTCAGGACTATGTCGCCAACGGCCGCGCGTCGGAATATGCTGATCTGTTCATCGATGTTGATGCACTGGGGCCGATTACCGATGCGGATCTGGCGCTGATCCATATCCGCAAGGAGAAGGAGCCGTTTCGTGAGGTGCATTTTGCCGATGGCAGTCGAGGGCGGGTCTGGTGCACCTTTACCGAGCGTCAGGTCGATCTCAACTACCGTTCCGAGCAGACGCGGCAACTGATGGGCGATTACATCGCCTTTCTTGCCGGCAAGGGGGTCAAACTGTTCCGGCTGGATGCGTTCGGCTATATCACCAAGCGGATCGGCACCAGCTGCTTCATGGTGGAGCCGGATGTCTACCGCGAGCTGGACTGGTTCAACAGCGTGGCGCGGATGCACGGCTGCGAACTGCTGCCGGAAGTACACGACCATACCAGCTACCAGTACGCGATCAGCCGGCGCGACATGCGCCCGTACGGCTTTGCGTTGCCGCCGCTGCTGCTCTATACGCTGCTCGAGCACAACAGTACCTACCTTAAACACTGGTTGCGGATGGCGCCGCGCAACATGGTGACGGTACTGGATACGCACGATGGCATCTGTATTCCGGATGTGGAGGGCGTGTTGCCGCCTGCGGAGATCGAAACGCTGATCGAAAGCGTCAACAAGCGCAGTGCCGACCCGATTTTGTGCCGTTCCGCCGTCAACGCCCACAGTGTCGGCGCTATCTACCAGCTGACCTGTACCTACTACGAGGCGCTGATGTGTGACGACGATGCCTATATCTGTGCCCGGGCGATCCAGTTTTTCGCGCCCGGTATTCCGCAGGTCTATTACGTCGGTCTGCTCGCCGGTCGCAACGACTATGAGCTGATGGAGCAGAGCGGCGAGGCGCGTGACATCAACCGACATCGCTACAGTGTGGACGAGCTTGAGGTATCGATCGGGCAGCCGGTGGTGCAGCGCCTGCTGGCGCTGATGCGTCTGCGCAACCGGCACCCGGCGTTTGAGGGGCGTTTCGAGCTGCATTATTCCGACAATGCCAGTGTCGTCATGGGCTGGCGACGGGAGCGTCACTACTGTCGCCTCAGCGTTGATCTGACCACCAAAACGGCGCGTATCACCTGCACTGACCCGGATGCGCCGGAGCGCGAACAGTTGCTGGTCTGCTGAAGCGGGGAGCTGGCGCTCGGCTGACCCTTGATCTGAGTTCATGAACAGCTGTTTGATTCTTGGACAGATCCTGATCGGGGGGATATTCTTGACCGATTGAACCGGTCGGCAAAGGGAATGTGCACCGGTTTCCCGCCACTCAAAAAGAAAGCGAACGATGTCACCGTACGGCGTTTATTATCTGAAGCATCTGCAGCCGCTGATCGAGGATGTTGGCGGCCTGCTGAAAGGCCACGGCTGGGCCGGCGACTGGCTGGCGATTGACAGCCTCGAGCAAGCCCGCCCCGGCAGTCTGGTGATCGTCGATGAAGCGGCACTCGGTCCCGAGCGACAGCCGCTGATGCCCGCCCGCAAGGTACTCGTTCTGCTGCAGCAGTGGAGTCTGGACGCCTGTGCCGAATGGCTGGCGGCCGGTGCGCGCGCCTGCTGTGAACAGGCTCGGGCCGATCGTATCGCTGCCGAGCTGATGACCCTGCGTGCCCAGCTCGAGGCGGCGGAAGTGCGGTTTGGCGATGTCGATATTCTGCAGTCGGTCATCGACGCGATTCCGGTGCCGATCTTCTACAAGGACGAGTTTCACGTCTACCGGGGCTGCAATGTGGCCTTCAACGACTATATCGGCCTGCCACCGGACAAGGTTGTCGGTCACTCCGTCTATGAGGTCGCGCCCGCCGAGCTGGCCGACCGCTATTACGCTGCGGATGAAGAACTGCTGGCCAGTGGCGGTACGCAGCGTTACGAAGCACCGGTGCGCTATGCCGACGGCAGCTACCGCGATATCGAGTTCAACAAGGCGGTATTTCACAAACCGGATGGTCGGGTCGGTGGTCAGGTCGGGGTGATGCTCGATGTCACCGAACGCAATCGCCTGATGCGCCAACTGGAAAAGTTCTCCCATACCGACCCGCTGACGGGCACCGGCAACCGACGCGAGTTCGACGCCGTTGCCCACCGCGAGCTGCGCCACCATCGTCACAGTGGCCTGCCGCTGAGTCTGCTGGTACTGGATGTGGACCATTTCAAGCAGATCAACGACCAGTGGGGGCATGCGGTCGGCGATCAGGCGCTGCGTTTTCTGGTCGATCAGTGCCGCTCGCAGCTGCGCGAGGCGGATCGTCTGTTCCGCACCGGAGGGGAAGAATTCTGCATGGTACTGCCGCGTACCGATCTGGAGCAGGCCCGGCGTGTGGCCGAGCGTCTGTGCAGCCACATGCGCGGGCAGACGCTGAACCTTGAGGGCATCAGCCTGCGCATGACGGTCTCGATCGGTGTGGTTGAACTGACCGGCGATGACGATATCGATGAATCGCTCGAACGGGCCGATCAGGCGCTGTATCGCGCCAAACGCGAAGGGCGGGATCGTGTCAATCTGGCGCTGCCCGCCGTCTGATCCGCCCCGCGCGCTTGCAATCCTCGCGTTATCGCGGACACTGTGAAGGCCAGCCGACAGGGCTGGTTTCACGCACCCGTTTCAGATCAGAGGCCGTTCCATGTGGTTGCAGACACGCTGTGAACTCAGCTTCGACATCCCGGTTCCGACCCCCTTCGTTCTCATGCTGCGTCCGCGCAGTGGCGCCCAGCAGTGGGTATCGCGCGAGGAGTATCGCATCACCCCCAGCGTGCCTGCGTTCGAATTTACCGATGGCTATGGCAATCTGTGCCAGCGTCTGATCGCACCGCCCGGTGCGTTTTCGATTCGGACCCTGTCCGAAGTGATGACGGCCGATGTTATCGACCGCGCGCCCGGCGCCCCCTTCATCGAGATCCAGAATCTGCCGGACAGCACGCTGGCCTATCTGCTGCCCAGCCGCTTCTGCGAGTCGGACCGGTTCGGCCCGATGGCTGCCGAGATCACGCAGGGCTGCCTGCTCGGCTACGATCAGGTGGCGCGGATTGAGGCCTGGGTGAGGGAACATATCCGCTACGAACCGGCGACCAGTGCCGTGCCGGCGTCGGCGCTGGAGATCAGTCAGCGCGGTGCCGGTGTCTGTCGCGACCTGGCGCATCTGGGCATCGCGCTCTGTCGCAGCCTCAGCATCCCGGCGCGGATGGTGGTCGGCTATCTGCACGCGCTGGAGCCTATGGATCTGCACGCCTGGTTCGAGGCGTTTGTCGGTGGACGCTGGTACACCTTTGATCCAACGCAGAAAACGCTGCGTCCGGGCTATGTGACAATTGGGTATGGCCGGGATGCTGCCGATGTGGCGATCTACAACCAGTTCGGACCGCCGGTGATTCCGCGCCAGCAACAGATCGACGTCGATCTGTTGGCCAGTAGCCGGGCCCTGCCCTGACCGTTACACTGACAACGACATCAGCTGCGTGCCCCCTGGCCCACGGTCGGCGTGCGTTCTGCTGTCGCTCCGGGCCAGAATCGGACGCAACGGAACCCCCGGACAAGCTGTATGCCAGCCCGTCGCACCAGCAAAGGAGGCGCGCATGATCAACCGCTTATCGCTTCAGGCGCGGGGGCTGCTGCTGGCACTGCTCGTACTGTTGCCAACGCCTTTTGTGTCGGCTGAAGACAGGGTCTACGTGATGCGCGTCTCCACCGAGAACACCGCCGAGCACGTGCAGACGCAGGCGATCGAAGCGTTTGCACAGCGTCTGGAAGCGGCCAGCGGTGGGCGCATCGATGTGCAGTTTCATCACAGTGCACAGCTGTTTCGTGACCGCGACGTCATCGCGGCGCTGGCCAGTGGCAAGGTTGAGATGGCGGTGCCCGGCATGTGGCAGCTCGATCGCTACGTGCCGGACGTGGGACTGTACATGCTGCCGCTGTTTTACGGCCGTTCCGCACAGGAGCACTACCGGGTGCGGGATGGCGCCACCGGCCAGGCGGTCAACCACCAGATCGAGGTCAACCTGGGCGTGATCGTGCCCGGGCGCTGGCTCGATCTTGGTCACGCCAACCTCTATTTCACTGACCGCGCCGTCACCCGCCACGAGGACCTGAGCGGACTGCGGATCCGTATTCCCGGCGGTGCCGCCAATCGGGGACGCCTGCAGGCGTTCGGCGCTGATCCGGTGGTGATTGCATGGCCCGATCTGCCCGATGCACTGGCGCGCGGGCAGGCGCTGGGCGTACTGACGACCCACGAAACCGTTCGCAGTGCCGAACTCTGGCGCAACGGCATCCGCTACGGGTTCGAGGATATGGAATATTTCGCCCAGTACGTACCGATGATCAATCAGCAGTTCTGGCAGCGCCTGCCGTTTGATCTCAGGCAGCAGCTGCGGATGAACTGGGAGCAGATCGTCGATATGCAGCGCCAGGCCGCGAGTCAGGCGCAGGAGCAGGCGCGCCGCGAGCTGCTTGCAAACGGTGTCAGGCTCATCGCGCCGGCGCCTGAGGCACTGGCACACTGGCGCGCCGTTGCGCGCGAGCACGAGAGCATACTGGTCGAGCAGATGGGCATTGAGCCGACGCTGCTCAGGCAGGCGGAACAGGTGTTGGCAGCGGAATGAAATCACGACCGTTACAGCTATCGCTGCAGGATCACGCCCACCGGCACCGACTGGCTCACTCGATCCTGATCGGCGCCGCTACGCTGGTGGTGATGATGACAGTCATTCTCGGCTGGGCGCTGTATCAGGACTACCACAATACCCTGCAACGGGCCGGCGAGCGCCTGCAGACCCAGCTGCGCGCCTACAGCAGTGCGGTCGATATGGCATTCGTGTCAGCCGATCATGCGCTCAGCCATGCCCGCGAGGATATCCGCTGGCACGGCACACTGACTGATGATGCAGTGAGAATGCGCCCGGTGCTGTTGCGCCATCTGCTCAGTGCCCCGGCGCTGGACAGCCTGATCCTCTATCGACCGGATGGCACGACGGCGGTCAGCACTGGCCTTGCGGAAGAGCTGCGCACCGGTGCGCCCGACTGGGTGCGGGCAGCGTTGGCTGCCAACCTGCATACCGCCACGGGCAGTACCGCCACGGGCAGTCTCGCCACGGGCAGCAGTGACGGGCGGCTTGGGGTCTCGATGCGGGTCATGGCGCCGGATGGCACCGTATTGGGCGTGTTGCTGGCGACCATCGACCGCGACCGGATCCAGAGCGAGCTGGAGACCGGGGAGGCGTACGGTGGTCAGAACCTGATGCTGCTGGACAGCGACAATCAGGCGTTGCTGGTGGCTGACCCGCACAGCCGCCGTGATCTTCGTCCCGTGCTGACCCGACTGCACACGCTGCTGACGCCCGGCGATTTTTCGGGCTACGGCACGCGACTGGTACTGGGCGATCAGTATCTGTTCGCGCTGCGCCAGCTGAGCCAACAGCCGATCCGGGCGCTGGCTGTCATCGAACGCTCCAGAGCGTTGGCCGGCTGGGAGATGCGCACGCTGACAGGCGGTGGCGTGCTGGTGTTGGTGATGCTGATGACCCTGTTGTTCCTGCGCCAGTGGCGCGAGGGCGCACTGCGGCAACGTGATACGGTTAACGATCTGGCGCACCTCTATCAGGCGATCGAGCAGATCCCGTCACCGATCCTGATTACCGACCTGCGCTCACGCATCATCTACGTCAATCGGGCCTATCTCGACCGCAGTGGTTATCAGCGCCATGAAGTGATGGGGCAGAAACCCGCCATTCTGTCCGGTAACACGCCGGACGCGACCTATCGCTCTCTGTGGCAGCATCTTGAGCGCGAACAGCCGTGGGAAGGCGAGTTCATCAATCGCATGAACGACGGCAGTATGCGGATCGAACATACGGTTATCACGCCGGTGCGCGATGTGGACGGCGAGATCGCCAGCTATTTCGCGATCTCCTCCGACATCACCGAAAAACGTGAGGCCGAAGAGCGCCTGTTCCGCTACCGCGTCATTGTCGACGCCTCGAGTGAGATGCTGGCGCTGATCGATCGCGATTACCGCTACCTTCAGGTCAACACCAGTTATCTGGCGTATCACGGCCGCGCACGTGACGAGATCGAGGGGCACAGCATCGCCGAGCTGTGGGGCGAGGCGTTCTTTAACGAGCGGATTCGCCACCGCGTCGATCAGGCGTTCGCCGGGGAAGCGGTCAGTTACGAGGAGTGGTTCGACTATCGCCGCAAGGGCCGGCGCTACTGCAAGGTCACCTGTAACCCGGTGCATGGCAGCGGCGACCGGGTCGAGAAGATCGTCGTCAACATCTCTGACATCACCGAGCTGAAACGCTCGGAACAGGCGCTGCGTACCAGTGAGGCACGCTTTCGCACGCTGTCCGAGTTTTCGCCGATGGGGGTATTCGAGGCCGATGCCGGCGGTCACAACCTGTATTCGAATCGTCATTTATGTGACATGACCGGGCGTTCCGCCGACGAGTTGAGCGCGTACGGCTGGGCGGAATCGGTCTATCCCGATGATCGTGACCGGGTGGCGGACAGCTGGGGCAGGACGATCGCGCAGCGGCTGCCGGAATGGCACTGCGATGCACGCATGCTGAACGGCGACGGCGAGGTGCGCTGGTTTCGGGCGTTCGCACGCCGCTTTGAGGGCGAGCACTCAGAGGATGCACGCTATATCGGAACCGTGCTCGACATCACCGAGCAGATCGAGCATCAGCAGATACTGGAAAGCAAGAATCGCGAACTGGAGCGCTTGTCCACCACCGATGTGCTGACCGGTCTGGCCAACCGCGGCCGATTGGAAGAGCTGCTGGCGCAGGAGATTCACCGTTACGAACGCTACGGCTCCGGCTGCGCCCTGATCATGGTGGACGTGGATCACTTCAAGCAGGTCAACGATACCTGTGGTCACGCCGTTGGCGATCAGGTGCTGCGTCAGCTCGCGACACTGATGCGTGACAACACCCGGCTCAGCGACTGCGCCGGTCGCTGGGGCGGCGAGGAGTTCCTGATCGTCTGTCCCAACACCAGCCTTGAGGGCGCCCGCCAGCTGGCTGAGGCACTGCGGCAGCGGATCGAGGAGAGTGTGTTCCCGGTGATCGGACAGCGCACCTGCAGCTTCGGTGTGACCGCGATCTGTCCGGGTGATAACGCCCGACAGTTACTGCAACGGGCGGATGATGCCCTGTATCGGGCCAAATATGCGGGCCGCAACCGGGTTGAGGTCGGGCCCGGCAATATCGAGGTGACGCTGGAGAACGACGACCCGGCGGCCTGAGGCGGCGGGCCGAGCGCCGATCGGAGCAGGGGGTTAACCCTGCTCCGGCTCGTAACCCAGGTTGGGGGCCAGCCAGCGCTCGGCGTCCTCCATGCTCATGCCTTTTCGTCTGGCGTAGCTTTCCACCTGATCCTCACTGACCTTGGCAACGCCGAAGTAGGTCGATTGCGGATGGCTGAAGTACCAGCCGCTGACAGCGGCGGTCGGCAGCATCGCGAAGCTGTCGGTCAGCGTCATGCCGGCGTTGTGCTCGACATCCAGCAGCTCCCACAGCAGCGCTTTTTCGGTGTGATCCGGACAGGCCGGGTAGCCCGGTGCCGGACGAATGCCGGTGTAGCGCTCGCGGATCAGATCGTCGTTATCGAACGCCTCGTCAGCGGCATAGCCCCAGAACTCCTTGCGCACGCGCTCGTGCATGCGCTCGGCAAACGCTTCGGCGAGACGGTCTGCCAGTGCCTTGACCATGATGCTGTGGTAGTCGTCATGGTCCGCTTCATACTGGGCGACGAGGGCATCGATGCCGATGCCCGCGGTGACGGCGAAGGCGCCGATGTAGTCTGCCTTGCCGGATGTCTTCGGCGCGACAAAGTCGCTCAGGCACATATTGGCTTTGCCTTCGACCTTCTGCATCTGCTGGCGCAGGTGATGCAGGCGCATCCGGACCTTATCGCGGCTGTCGTCGCTGTACAGCTCGATATCGTCATAGCCCACCGAGTTGGCCGGGAACAGGCCGATGACGGCGCGGGCCCTGAGCTTGCGGTTCGCGATGATGTCACGCAGCATCGCCTGCGCATCTTCGTACAGCTTGCGCGCCTCTTCACCGACCACTTCGTCATCGAGAATGCGCGGGAAGCGCCCGGCCAGCTCCCAGGATTGGAAGAACGGCGTCCAGTCGATGTACTGCGTCAGCTCCTGCAGATCGTAGTCATCGAACACATGGATGCCCGGCTTGAGCGGCTTCGGTGGCGTGTAGCTGTCCCA
Organism: Marinobacterium sp.; assembly: GCA_030602245.1. Classification (GTDB taxonomy): domain Bacteria; phylum Pseudomonadota; class Gammaproteobacteria; order Pseudomonadales; family Balneatricaceae; genus Marinobacterium_D. The sequence goes on along the minus strand of JAUWAC010000004.1, from coordinate 34,619 downwards.
GTCGATCTGGAAGCGGTTTTCGCGTGCCGCTTCGAGGGTGACGCGGCGCTGGTCGTTCTGGCGCGCTGCGTGGCGCTCGCGCACCGCCTGGTATTCCGCCTGAATGTCGGCCACGAAGGCGTCGCGCCGACTCTCGGACAGCAGGGCAGAGGCGACACCGACCGAACGCGAGGCGTTGGTCACATGCACCACCTGATTGTTCTTGTAGTTCGGCTCGATCTTCACCGCCGTGTGCGCCTTGGACGTGGTCGCACCGCCGATCATCAGCGGGATGGTGAAGCCCTGACGCTGCATCTCTTTGGCCACGTGTACCATCTCGTCCAGTGACGGCGTGATCAGGCCGGAGAGGCCGATGATATCGGCGTTCTGTTCGCGGGCGGTTTTGAGGATCGTCTCCGCCGGCACCATGACGCCGAGGTCGATGATCTCGAAGTTGTTGCACTGCAGGACCACACCGACAATGTTCTTGCCGATATCGTGCACGTCGCCCTTGACTGTCGCCATCACCACTTTGCCGGCGGAGCTGCCTGCGCTGCCGGCCTTCTCCTCCTCGATGAACGGCATCAGATAGGCGACCGCCTTTTTCATCACGCGGGCGGATTTGACCACCTGCGGCAGGAACATCTTGCCGGCGCCAAACAGATCGCCGACCACGCCCATGCCATCCATCAGCGGGCCTTCGATCACCTGCAGCGGGCGTTCGTAGTGGTGTCGGCACTCTTCGACATCCTCGTCGATGTAGTCGGCGATACCTTTCACCAGCGCGTGGGACAGACGCTCGTTGACCGGCCAGTCACGCCACGCCAGATCCTGCTGCACCGACGACTCGGAGGCGCCGCCGCGGTATTTTTCGGCCAGTTCCAGCATGCGCTCGGTGGCATCCTCGCGCCGGTTCAGCACGATGTCCTCGACATGCTCGCGCAGGTCGTCGGGCAGATCGTCGTAGATCGCCAGCTGACCGGCGTTGACGATCCCCATATCCATGCCCTGTTTGATGGCGTGGTAGAGGAAGACGCAGTGAATCGCCTCGCGCACCTTGTCGTTGCCGCGGAACGAGAAGGATACGTTGGAAACACCGCCCGAGACTTTGGCGTAGGGCAGGTGCTGCTTGATCCAGCCGGTGGCGCGGATAAAGTCCACCGCGTAGTTGTCGTGCTCTTCGATACCGGTCGCGATGGCGAAGATGTTGGGGTCGAAAATGATGTCTTCCGGCGGGAAACCGACCTTGTCGACCAGTACCCGATAGGAGCGCTCGCAGATCTCGATCTTGCGCGCGTAGGTGTCGGCCTGGCCGGTTTCGTCAAACGCCATGACCACGACGGCGGCACCGTAACGCCGAATCCGGCGCGCCTGCTCGATGAACTTCTCTTCGCCTTCCTTGAGGCTGATGGAGTTGACGACCCCCTTGCCCTGAATGCGCTTGAGACCCTCTTCGATCACTTCCCATTTGGACGAGTCGAGCATCACCGGTACGCGCGAGATATCGGGTTCAGCGGCGATCAGGTTGAGAAAACGGTTCATCGCCTCGATGGCGTCGAGCATGCCCTCATCCATGTTGATGTCGATGATCTGGGCGCCGTTCTCCACCTGCTGGCGCGCCACCTCCAGCGCGGTTTCGTAGTCGCCTTCCTTGATCAGACGGCGGAAGCGGGCCGAGCCGGTCACGTTGGTGCGCTCGCCGACGTTGACGAACAGCGTCTCGGCGCCGATGTTCATCGGCTCAAGGCCGGACAGGCGGCATTCGACGGCCAGCTCCGGTATTTCGCGCGGGGCCTGGTCCAGCAACCCTTCACGGATAACACGGATATGCTCCGGCGTGGTGCCGCAGCAGCCGCCAACGATATTGACCAGGCCCGACTGCGCCCATTCGCGAATCTCGTCGCGCATCTCTTCGGGCGATTCGTCATATTCACCGAAGGCGTTGGGCAGACCCGCGTTCGGATGCACCGATACAAAGGTATCGGCGACACGGGAGAGTTCCTCGACGTACTGGCGCAGCTCTTTCGGACCCAGCGCGCAGTTCAGGCCAATGCTGATCGGGTTGGCGTGGCGTACGGAGTTCCAGAACGCCTCCGTCGTCTGGCCGGACAGGGTACGGCCCGATGCATCGGTGATGGTGCCGGAGATCATCACCGGCAGGCGGATGTCGTGATCGGCAAAGTACTGCTCGACGGCGAAGATCGCGGCTTTGGCGTTGAGCGTATCGAAAATGGTTTCGATCAGGATGATATCGGCGCCGCCCTCGACCAGACCGTCCACCGACTCGGTGTAGGACTCCACCAGCTGATCGAAGGTGATGTTACGAAAACCCGGATCGTTGACGTCCGGCGAGATGCTGGCTGTGCGGTTGGTCGGGCCCAGCACGCCGGCCACGTACCGCGGGCGATCCGGCGTCTGCGCGGTCATCTCTGCGCAGGCTTCCTTCGCCAGACGTGCCGCTGCCACGTTGATCTCACGCGACAGCGACTCCATCTCGTAGTCCGCCATCGCAATGCGGGTCGCGTTGAAGGTGTTGGTCTCGACGATATCCGCGCCGGCTTCGAGGTATTGGCGGTGGATGTCGCGAATCAGCGCCGGCTGGGTGAGCACCAGCAGGTCGTTGTTGCCCTTCACATCGAGATGCCAGTCCTCGAAACGCTCGCCGCGGTAGTCCTCTTCGGCAAGGCCCAGTGCCTGGATCTGGGTGCCCATGCCGCCATCCAGCATCATGATGCGTTTTTTAAGGGTAGTGCGCAGGGTATTCAGCAAAGTGGTGTCGCTCACGTGTGGCTGTCCATCGGTCCGGTTGAGGGTTTCTGCGTCCGCCACCGACGCCTGACACGGTGAAGCGTGCAGCCGGTGGGCGAAATGCCGGGCCGCTATTGTACTGCAAAGCGCCGCCTGATGACCTGAGGCTGAGTCACGTTAAGCTGAATACTGTTCATCGCCATCTGCGAACGTCTGCGATTGGCCTTTGCGCGCAACCGCCCTGTAAAATGCGGCGCGATTTTGCCCGGGCGTCGCCCCGGGGCTGGTTCCGGCGTGCCGGGTTCTCTATCCACTACAGGTGAAGACCATGTTGCAGACGTTTCTTAAAGCCAAGTTGCACCGCGTAACCGTTACCCATGCTGAACTGCACTACGAGGGGTCCTGTGCCATCGATGGCGACCTGCTCGATGCATCGGGTATCCGCGAATATGAGATGGTGCACATCTACAACATCAACAACGGCGAGCGCTTCACCACCTATGCAATCCGGGCCGAGAACGGCAGCGGGGTCATCTCCGTCAATGGTGCGGCTGCGCACAAGGCGAGCAAGGGCGATCTGCTGATCATCGGCGCCTATGTGCAGCTGACCGAGCAAGAGGCCGATACCTTCCAGCCGACGCTGTGCTACTTCGAAAATGCCCGTAACGATAATGGCGTCGGGGTCAGCGACGACGAGTTGCGCGCGCGTAACCGGATGACCGGCATGAAATCCGCCATTCCGGTACAGACAGCGGATATGTAAAGGCGGTTGGGCACGCGGGCGCCACTGATCAGGCGTCCGATCGGCTTACACCGGGATGCAGTCGGCACCGGGATGCAGTCGGGCGTAAGCCGGCGGCAAACCCGGTCCGGCAGGATGGGGGCGGTCAGCTCGCCTTCGGGATCTGGATCGGGAACTTGTTTTCGAGATGCTCGCGCAGCAGGATCGGATCGATCTGGATATGCAGCTGCCCGTCGTTATCCTTGAAGTAGCCCTGATGAATGGCGCCGTCACCGGCATCTTCTCCGGGTACCCGCTGCGACGCAGTGAACTCGCGGATATCGCGCACGCTTTCGATCTCCAGAGCAAAGGTCCGGGTGCCGCCATCGATGACCAGGACGACCGGCTTGACCATATCCTCGAGCCGGATCGCAGCGGTGTTGAACAGCTTCAACAGCTCGCGCAGCGTCGAGCTGCGTTCGCGCGACAGCTCTGCCAGCACCTGATCCAGCTGGTCCGTGTCGCGTGCCTTGTTGAGCAGGGTTTCCGCCAGCGAGTGGATCCGTTTGTGCGGGGCGTCAAACGCGCGCATGATCTGCGCCAGCTCCGCATCTTCCGGGCGGTAGTTGTCGTACCATTTGCCAAACGCGCACTGGTGGGGATCGGTCGCTTTGGTGAACGGCTCGCCGGTGCGAATGCTGTGTTCCAGCGCGTCGACCCAGTCGATGTGATCCTGCCGACAGCACCGCGCATGTGTGCGTGGTGGCTGTCGCTGCCGACGCTGCAACGTGGTGACGGCGCCGGTATAGTAGGGCGCACGTACAGTCAGCACGCGCGAGCCCCCGGCAGGGGGCGGCGCAGCCCGGAGTGAAACCGATGATTATTCGTGAAGCAACCGCCGACGATTTCGATGCGATCTGGACCCTGTTCGAGCCGATCGCGTCCGCAGGTGAAACCTATGCCTATCCGCGCGATATCGCCAGGGATGAGGCGCAACGACTCTGGATGGTGCTGCCGCGCAAGACGTTCGTCTGTGAGGATGACGGCGTCATCCTCGGCACCTATTACCTGAAAACGAATCAGGCGGGCCCCGGCAGTCACGTCTGTAACTGTGGCTACATGGTGGCGGCCGAGTCGCGCGGTCGCGGTGTGGCCACGGCGATGTGCGAACACTCCCAGCAGGTCGCACGTGAGCTTGGATACAAGGCGATGCAGTTCAACTTTGTCGCCTCCAGCAATGAAACGGCGGTTCAGCTGTGGCACCGGCTCGGCTTCGAGACCGTGGGTCGGCTGCCGCGGGCGTTCAAGCACCCGACGCGGGGCTATGTGGACGCGCTGGTGATGTACAAGTGGCTCGAGCACTGAGTCCGTATCCGGGCCTGGGGTAAGCCCCCGGCAATTCAGAGTTTACGTTTCTTTACAAGCCGTTAACCCTACTTATTGGGCCTTCGCAGTACACTCGGGGCAGACTCAAGGCCGACTCCGGGGAAGGACCCATGAAAGCGACTCTGTTACGGCTGCACCGCTGGCTTGGCGTGGTGTTGTTGCCTCTGTTTGCGCTGATTATTCTCAGCGGCGCCATCCTTGCGTTCAAACCGATCGTGGAGGATCTCGATGCGCCCGCCGCGCTCAATCCGGTTGCGGTCGAGCGCATTGTCGAACTGGTCAACGCCGAGGCCGCAGACGCTCAGGTACGATCGCTGCAACGGTTGGATGAGGGAGCCAGCTGGCGCCTGACCGGTGTCGGCGATTATCGTCTCGAGGACGGCGCCCGTATCGGTGATGGCCGTGATGCGGCCGGCGAGATTTTCAGCGTCGCCAAAGCGTTTCACAAGGGCCTGCTGCTGGGGCTTGGCTGGCTGGTCGAGTATGCCACCTGGGCGATGGTCGCGATCATGGTCGCGGGGCTGTTTTTCGGCATCGCCCGTTTCAGTCATACGCTGATCGGCTGGCACCATGCGCTGGGTCTGTGGCTGTTTCCGCTCGCGCTGCTGTTGCCCGTCACGGCACTGCTGATGACATTGCATGTCGGTCAGCCGCGCCTGCCGCTGCAGTCGGACGGGCCCGTTGTCACGCTGGCGGCCGGGCTTGAGCGGGCGGCGACGCAATACGATCTGTCGACGCTGACCAGCGCCAGCGCATTTAAGCGCGGCTCACTGCTGATACATACCGCTGACCAGACCCTGCTGGTCAGTGGCGAGACCGTTACGCCGCTGACCGATACCTACTGGCCCAAGGTGCTGCACGAGGGAACCTGGGGGGGCTGGCTGTCAGGTCTGATCAACCTTCTCATGTCTGCACTGCTGTTCGCCCTGAGTCTGACCGGCTTTGTCAGCTGGTTGCGGCGACAGCGTGGACTGCGACAGAAATCGCTGCACGCCGGTGCCGACGTGCTGGTGCTGCATGCGAGTCAGACCGGCACCGCACAGGGGCTGGCGGAGGCCACACGGGCCTCGCTCAGTAACGGCAACGTCATCGCCGATTGTGGCGCCATCGCCAGTTTCCCGCCGGCGCAATGGCGCAACTACCGGCAGGTGCTGGTCATCGCATCCACGACCGGGGAAGGGGAGCTGCCGGAAAGCGCGCGGCCCTGGGTCCGATCATTGGCGGCGGGGGTGCTGGACGGGGCGCGTTTCAGCCTGCTCGCGTTGGGCGATCGCCGTTACGAACAGTTCTGCGGTGGCGGTCGGACGCTGCGTCAGGCGCTGCTGGCGGCCGGTGCCGCCGAGACGGCGCCGCTGATCGAGGCGGATGGCGATCCGAGTAACAGCTGGCGGCGCTGGCTCGAACAGCTGTCGGCTCGTCTGGGCTGGGCGCTCGACAAGGCGCTGGCATGCCCCGGTGGCGAAACGGTATCGGCACAGCTGATTGAGCGCAGCCGTCTGGATCGCGGCGAAGACCCGACGGCGCCGGCCAGTTTCAGTCTGCTGCTGCGGGTGCCTGAACAGACCGCCTTCGCGCCGGGTGATCTGGTGCAGCTGCAGCCCGCTCCCGGCGAAGTCCCGCGCCGCTACTCGATCGGCTCGGACAGCCGGGTGACGCCGGGGCTGATCCGGTTGACCGTGTCCTGGGTGCGTTACACCGATACGGCCGGCAACGCCTGCTTTGGCAAGGCGAGCACGCTGCTGTGCCGCGACTGGGCGCAAGGTGATGTCCGCAACCTGCGCATTACCCGCCATGCCGGTTTTCATCCACCGCAGGATCCGTCGCAGCCGTTGATCATGGTGGCGACCGGCTGTGGTATCGCCCCGTTCATCGGCTTCATGGAGCAGCGGGAGCAGGCGCGCGGCGCCGGGCCGACCTGGCTGCTGTTTGGCAACCGCCATCGCGCGCAGGACTATCTGTATCAGGACCGCCTCGAGCAGTATCGCCGGGACGGCGTGCTGACGCGGCTCGATACCCTGTTCTCCCGCGACGGCGAGGCGCAACGCTACGTCACCGAGCGGATGATGGCGTGCGGCGCGCAGCTGCTGGAGTGGATCGACGCCGGCGCTGCGCTCTATATCTGTGGGCGTGCCAGTACGCTGGGGCGCTCCAGTGAAGATGCGCTGCTGACGGTACTTGAGCGTGAGCGTGGCCTGAGCACGCAGGCAGCCCGCGAGCAGCTCGAACGCTGGAGTGCCGAGGGCGTGCTCTGCCGTGACCTGTTTGACTGAGCGGAAGGCGGTCGGTCGGGGTTACTCGAGCGGCTCTTCGTAGGGCTCGATGCGGTAGGCTTCGAGCCGGTAGCCGGCAGTCCCCATCTCGTGCCTGTAGGTTTCGACCGTCAGTTTGCCGGTGATCCAGACCGCATCGTACAGGCTGTCGATCCGTGTGCCCGGTTCGAAATGGGTGTCGATGATCTGGTTTGACGGCGGGGGTGGCGTGTGGATGCAGGCGCCGAAATAGGGCACCAGAAAGAAGCGGTCGATGCGCTGGTCCTCGCCACTGAGCGGCACGACAAAGCCGGGGATGCGGATCATGGTGCCATCGAGGCTCTCGACCACCGGAGCGGAGGCCAGTACCTGCTGCATCCGATCCAGCATGCTCTGTGCCTGTGGGTCGAAGTCCTCCATCGCATTCAGGTCGACATCGCTGCCGTAGAGGTCTTCGAACGACAGGCTGTAGTCGGCCGGCATCAGCTCATCCCAGCTCATCTCCCGCACCGGCTCGCCGTTGAACGTGCCGGCGTACAAAGAGTGAGTAAACAGCGGTGTTGCGAGCAACAGTGCGAACAGTGAGATCGGTATCCAGCGCATCGGTACTCCCGGTGTTGGCAGCTTGAATCAGGTTTTCGGTGTCAGACCATCGGCCAGCGTGTAGCGCCACGCCCGCCATGCCGGCAGTGTGCCGGCGAGGCTGCCGGCCAGCAATACCGCGACCACGATCAGGGTCAGTCCATCCGGCCAGGCTAGCGTCAGATAGAGGCCGAAGGCGTCCCCGACCGCCTCACGTGCGACCAGCAACAGCGCCCAGAGCGCCGCCAGTCCCGCCAGCACACCACCGATCGTCAGCAGCAGTGCTTCAAACAGGACCAGCGTCAGCAGGTGGAGCGGCGAGGCGCCGATGGCGCGCAGCAGTGCCAGTTCACGCCGGCGCTGCTGTACGCTCGTCAACAGCACGCCGAGCATGCCGGTGAGTCCGGCGAGAACCACACAGGCGGAGATCGCCAGCATCGCCTGTTCGATGCGCCCGATCACCTGCCAGAGCTGCTGCAGTGCAACGCCCGGCAGTATCGCCAGCAGCGGTTCGCCGCGGTAGCTGTTGATCGCCCGTTGCAGCTGAAACACGGCGGTTTTCGACTTCAGACCAACCATGACCGCGGTGATCTGATCCGGCGTCAGGTCCATCGCGGCGAGGGTGGCGCTGTCCACCGACATGCCGGGCAAGGGAACGCCGGCGCGCCAGCCGGCATGGATCGCCGTGATCGACTCGAGGCTGACGAACAGCGAGCGATCCAGCGGCGTGCCTGTGGGCGCGAGGATGCCGACGACACGAAACGGCTGGTCCTTGTGCTGAGCAAAGCTGGTGCTGCCGAGCCCGTGGGACACGATGATCTCGTCACCCACCGCGTATCCGAGCGCCGCTGCCACCTGGGCACCCAGCGTCACCTGATGCAGGCCATCGAACAGCGATCCGGCGCTCAGCCTGAGGGGGCGATCATGACCATAGCGGTAGTGGCGGAAAAACGCTGACGTGGTGCCAACGACACGGAAGCCCTTGTGCGAATCGCCCAGCGACAACGGCACCGCCCATGCCACCGCCGGGTCGGCCGCGAGGCGCTGGTAGCTCTGCCAGCGAATGTTGTTGGTTGCGGCGCCGATATGAAACACCGAATACAGTAACAGCTCCAGCTGACCTGCGCGGGCGCCAACGATCAGGTCGGTGCCGGACACCGTGTTGAAGAACCCCTCGCGCATGTCCTGTCGAATCTTCTCCACGCCGGCGAGCAGAGCGACGCTGATCGCGATCGTCAGTACGCAGATCAGCGCGCTGCTGCGACGGTTGAGCAGACTGCGCCACGCCAGGTCGATCAGCATGCGTCACCTCCCGCGGTCGCCCTGCTGAGCTCTGTCAGCCCGATGCGGTTGTCGAAATGGTCGGCGAGGCTGCGATCGTGGCTGACGAACAGCACCGCAGCGCCGCTGGCGGCACACTCCGACAGCAGCAGGTCGATGAAACGATCCCGGTGATCGGCATCCAGTGCCGAGGTGGGCTCGTCGGCGATGACCAGGGGGGGCGTGCCGATCAGGGCCCGCGCCGCGGCGACACGCTGCTGCTGGCCGATTGACAGCGATGCGGTGGTGCGGGGCTGATCCAGCGCATCCCCAAGGCCAAGTGCGTGCAGCAGGCGGGCCGCTTCGGCCTCCAGCGAGCCACTGCGTTGTTGTGCGTTATGGCGGCGCTGTGCCGAGAAGCGGCAGCCCAGCGTCACATTCTCCAGCGGCGACAGCCAGGGCAGCAGGTTGAACTGCTGGAAAATGACGCCGATGTTGTCGGCGCGCAGCTGGTCACGCTGCCGCGGTGACAGCTGCTCCAGTGCTGCGCCACAGACGCGGATGCTGCCCCGGTAGCCGTGTTGCACACCGGCGATCAGGTTCAGCAGTGTGCTTTTGCCACTGCCTGAGGCGCCTTGCAGAAACAGACTGGCGCCGGGTGGCAACGACAGTGCGGGGATGTTCAGCAGCGGCCGGGCCGCGCCGGGCCAGGTGAAACTCAGCTGTTCGATGTCGATGGCGGCGGGTGATCTCATTTCAGTTCAAGGTAGCTGTTGTCCGGGGTCAGGGTTTGCGCACGCGGCAGCGGCGCGATCGCCTCGGCGTCGATCCGTTGCAGTGCCGGATAATGACTGAAAATGGTCAGGTTCACACCGCTGAGCTGCTCCGGATCGTCGCAGTGGAAGCGGTAGGCAAACTGCAGATCGCTGTGAGCCGCCGCTGTCTCATGCTCATGCTCATGCTCATGCTCATGCTCATGCTCATGCTCATGTTCATGCTCATGTTCATGCTCATGTTCATGCTCATGTTCATGTTCATGTTCATGTTCATGTTCATCTGCGTGTGTGTCCTGCGCTGCGGGATCAGACTGCGTGATGCTGACTTGGTTCAGCACACACTTGGCAGCAGCAGGCAGTTCCAGCAGGCCGGCAGGCGTTCGCATCGCAGTTTCCAGCTGTGCGTAGGCGCGTTTTTCGTCGGCGCTGACGGGGTGGTGTTCGAACCCGAGCAGGTTGAACGCGGGGGAGTGAAACTCGACCCACAAGGTCTGTGCGTCCAGCGCCATTTGCAGCCGAGCGGCCCCGTGTTGATGGGGTGTCAGCGCGTCCTGCGCCTGCGTGCTGAGCGACGCGGTGCAGAGCAGTGTGCCAAGGTAGAGGGATGCGCGGTTCATTGTGGCTCCTGTTGGTAGCGGTTCAGTGTGGCATATTTTTGAAATGTTATATTGTAACGTCATGTCGGGGCAATACTGCCGTAACAGGGCGGCGGGTGGCGGTAGTGGGAAGGTTCGTGGCGCTATGTGTCGACAGTTGTGAAAATTCTGTCGGATACCCGAAAAGGCCGAATTCAGTGGGCTGGAGCCGTGATTACGGCACTAAAACAGGAAAAGACCCATGGGCTAAGCCTTTTGTCGTATCTCATTCAGTCGCTACATTGTTTACAGTGGCGGGGTCATAACGGGGTAACTGTCAACAATAAAACCCCGAACCCCAAGCGACCAACAACTAGAGATAAAGGACCTGTGCCATGTCCTACCAAGCCGAATACCGCGCGTCCATCGAGAACCCGGAAGGGTTCTGGGCCGAGAAAGCCGCTGACCTTCCCTGGTACACCGAACCGAAGACAATCCTCTCGACTGACGAAAACGGCATCTACCGGTGGTTTGCCGATGGCGAGATGAACACCGCCTACATGGCGCTGGATCATCACGTCGAGAATGGCCGCGGCGACCAGGCCGCCCTGATCTATGACTCCCCCGTGACCGGTGCGAAGCGCCAGCTGACCTACCGTGAACTGCGCGATCAGGTGGCAAAGTTCGCCGGTGTGCTGAAGGCGCAGGGTGTTACCAAAGGTGATCGTGTCGTCATCTACATGCCGATGGTGCCGGAAGCGCTGGTCGCGATGCTGGGGGTTGCGCGCCTCGGTGCGATCCACTCGGTCGTATTCGGCGGCTTTGCGCCGCATGAGCTGGCGGTGCGTATCGACGATGCCGAGCCCAAGGTCGTCGTCACGGCGTCCTGCGGTATCGAGGTGGCCAAGGTTATCGAATACAAGCCGATGCTGGACCAGGCGATCGAGCAGTCGGCGCACAAGCCGGACGCCTGCATTATCCTGCAGCGCGAGCAGGCGAAGGCCGAACTGACCGCGGGACGCGATCTCGACTGGGATGAGCAGATGGCCGCCGCCGAGCCCGCGGACTGCGTACCCGTCAAGGGCACCGATCCGCTGTACATCCTCTATACCTCAGGGACGACCGGCAAGCCGAAAGGGGTCGTCCGTGACAACGGCGGGCATGCGGTGGCGCTGAAGTACTCGATGAAGGCGATCTACAACATGCAGCCGGGCGATGTGTTCTGGGCCGCGTCCGATGTGGGTTGGGTCGTGGGCCACTCCTACATCGTCTACGGACCGTTGCTGGCCGGCTGCACCACCATCGTCTACGAAGGCAAGCCGGTGCGCACGCCGGATGCCGGTGCCTTCTGGCGCGTGGTCGAGGAGTATAAGGCCAAGGCACTGTTCGCGGCACCGACGGCATTCCGTGCGATCAAGAAAGAAGATCCGGAAGCATCCCAGCTGGCGCACTACGACATCTCGTCGCTGGAAACCATTTTCATGGCCGGCGAGCGCCTCGATCCGCCGACCTATGACTGGACGGTCGGCAAGACCGGCAAGCCGGTGGTGGATCACTGGTGGCAGACCGAGACCGGTTGGGCGATCTGCGGCAACCTGATGGGCATCGAGCCGAAGGCACCGAAGGCCGGCTCCTCCACGCTGCCGGTACCGGGCTTCAACGTGAAGATTCTGGGTACCGACGGTCAGGAACTGCCGCCGGGCGAGCAGGGGTCTATCGCCCTCAAGCTGCCGCTGCCGCCGAGCTGTCTGCCCACCATCTGGGGCGACTTCGAACGCTTCCGCACCGGCTATCTGTCCGACTTCCCGGGCTATTACACCTCCGGTGACGGCGGCTACAAGGATGAGGACGGCTACGTGTTCATCATGGGGCGTACCGATGATGTCATCAACGTGGCCGGTCACCGACTCTCGACCGGCGAGATGGAAGAGATCGTCGCGGCGCATCCGGCGGTCGCTGAATGTGCCGTGATCGGCGTCAACGACCCACTTAAGGGACAGGCGCCGATCGGCCTGGTACTGCTGAAGGACGGTGCCGAGGTCGAGGAGAAGCAGCTGCAGTCCGAGCTGGTGGCGATGGTGCGCAAGGAGATCGGTCCGATCGCCTGCTTCCAGCGTGCCATTATCGTGCAGCGGCTGCCGAAGACCCGTTCCGGCAAGATCCTGCGCAAGCTGTTGCGCCAGATCGCCGACGGGCAGAGCTACACAGTGCCTTCAACCATCGATGACCCCGCCAGCCTGTCCGAGATCGAAGAGATCATGGACAGCCACGGCCTGGTAAAACACAGCTAACCGCCCCCGGTTACTGTGAAGCCGCCCCGGGTGTTCCGGGTGCGGCTTTTTTTCGTTCCAACTGCTGCATCAGCAACCGTTGCCGGTGTATCGTCGCAGGAGATCGAGTAACCAGTGGAGCTTTTGATATGAGCACAGCCAACACACGCGATGACTGGGAGAGCCTTGCCAACAGTCTCGACATCGAGGGACGCGCCTTCATTGACGGCGAGTACTGCGATGCCCGGGGGGGCAAGACCTTCGAGTGTCGCAGTCCGATCGACAACCGCCTGCTGATCGATGTCGCCGCGTGCGATGCCGCCGACGCCGATACCGCCGTCATCAGTGCGCGGGCCGCGTTCGAGTCGGGTGTCTGGTCACGCAAGGCGCCGGCGGAGCGCAAGCGGGTGATGATCCGTTTTGCCGAACTGATCGAGGCCCACCGGGAGGAACTGGCACTGCTTGAATCGCTCGATATGGGCAAGCCGATCCGGGATGCACTGAGCGTCGATATTCCCAATGCGGCGCGTGCGATTCGCTGGTCCGGCGAGGCGGTCGACAAGATTTACGACGAGCTGGCACCGGTACCGCACAACGAAATCGGCATGATCACGCGGGAACCGGTTGGCGTCGTGGTGGCGATCGTGCCCTGGAACTTCCCGCTGCTGATGGCGAGCTGGAAGCTGGGACCGGCGCTGGCGGCGGGTAACTCAGTGATACTCAAACCATCGGAAAAATCGCCCCTGACCGCGGTGCGTGTCGCCGCACTGGCGCTGGAAGCGGGGATTCCGCCGGGCGTGCTCAACGTGCTGCCCGGGTTTGGGCACGATGTCGGGGCGGCGCTGGCGCTGCACATGGATGTCGATACACTGGTATTCACCGGCTCGACCAACGTCGCCAAGCAGCTGATGGTGTATGCCGGTCAGTCCAACATGAAGCGGGTCTGGCTGGAGGCGGGCGGCAAGAGCCCTAACATCGTGTTTGCCGATGCGCCGGATCTGAAGGCCGCGGCCGAGGTGGCGGCATCGGCGATCGCATTCAATCAGGGCGAGGTCTGTACCGCCGGATCACGGTTGCTGGTGGAGGCATCGATCAAGGATACCTTTATCGACCTCGTCGCCGACGCGCTCAAGGCGTGGCGTCCCGGGCATCCGCTGGATCCCGCCACCCGGGTCGGTGCCATTGTCGACGAAGGCCAGCTGGAGCGTGTGCTCGAGTACATCGAAACCGGCAAGCAGGAGGGCGCCAGTCTGCGTCTGGGCGGTCGCCGGGTGGATGCCGAGTCCGGTGGTTACTATGTCGAGCCGACGCTGTTCGATGGCGTAACCAATGCGATGCGGATCGCGCAGGAGGAGATTTTCGGCCCGGTGCTGTCCGTCATCACCTTCAATGACATGGACGAGGCGGTGAAGATCGCCAACGACAGCGATTACGGGCTGGCCGCTGCGGTCTGGACATCGGATATCAGCAAAGCGCACCGCACCGCCAAAGCGCTGCGCACCGGCATGGTCTGGATCAACCACTATGACGGCGGTGACATGACCGCGCCGTTTGGCGGCTACAAGCAGTCCGGCAATGGTCGCGACAAGTCACTGCATGCGTTTGAGAAATACACCGAAGTGAAGGCGACCTGGATCGCGCTTTGAGCGGCGCGTGAGCGGCACAGCGGCGGCGCGGCCGCCGCTCTAACCCAGGTGATGGTTGAGACGGGCGCGAATCGCCTCCAGTGTCTGTGCCGAGTGGGCGGCGATGACGCAGCCGGATGTCAGCAGTGGCGAATAGTCGCGACCATCGAGCATGCCGGCGCAGCCGCCGGCTTCCTGCACCGCGAGCACGCCGGCCGCGTGATCCCAGGGTTTCGCGCTGGCGTTGATGTAAAAGTCCACCTTGCCCTGTATCAGCGTGCGATATTCATGGCAGGCGCAGCGCAGTCCGTGGGCGCGGCCGAACTCCAGCATGCCGCGGGCGATACCGGGGCGCTGCTGCTGGCGGAAATTGAACGGCGAAACGAATCCCACCAACCGATCGAATGGCTTGCCGGCACTGACCGACAGGCGCAGCGGCGCCTCGCCCGGGGCGCAGAACCAGGCGCCACCGCCCTTGCGCGCCAGAATCCAGTCATCAACCACCGGGTCATAGAGAATCCCGAACCGGGTTTCCTCGTCCTCGACGACGGCCAGCAGTACGCCATGGGTGGCCAGGCCGTTGGCATAGTTCCAGGTGCCGTCGATCGGGTCGATGATCACGGCAAGGCCCGCTCCTGCGAGCTGTTCGATGACCTGTGGGTCGGCGGCGACCGCCTCCTCGCCGATCACCCGCGCCTCGGGCAGCAGCGCCAGCACCCCGCGTGTCAGGGCCTGTTCGGCCGCCACGTCGGCTTCGGTGACCAGGTCGTCGAACGCGGATTTACTGCGGATCGCGTGGTGCGGCAGCTTGCGGAACCGGGGGCGGATCTCGTCATGTGCGACCTGCCGAATCAGCTCGATCAGGGCGACTTCCTGGGCGGGTGTCAGCATGGCAACTCCTGCATGTGCTGAGGCGGGATGCTCACAGCAAGCCTACCGCAACGGCTGCTGTCCTGTCGCGCCGGCGATCAGGCGTTGGCGATAAACCGTCTTAATGCACCGACGCAGAAAAATAAATCGTTTCTATTACAACCATATAGAAAATCTAGTGGGCCGGATGATGGCGCTCGACGATACTACGCGGGTCCATCATTCCAATCGCCGACAGCCTGCTCGGCGATGAACGAACCACTCCTTTCGACGAGGTGCGTGATGCTCAATCGAGTCTCGATACCCCGTGCGCTGCAGCTGGTATTCGGCACTGCGCTGCTGCTGGTTGTCGCGCTGGGCATTTATCTGTTGCTGGTGATCGGTAACGTACGTCAGCAGTTTGAAACCGTTGTCGATCGCAACCTGAACCTGCTGTCAACGGTGTCGGATCTGCGGTTCTACACCGTCACCTATCGGCGCTTTGCACTGGACTACGGTCTCACCGATGACCGTGACGAGCATCGCCAGATCATGGCAACGATCCGCTATAACGACGAGCGGGTCGCCACGGCGATGGAGCGTATGCGCGCACTGGCGGATACCGACGAAGCGCAGCGTTATACGCAGGATTTCGCGCGTCGCATCGAGGACTACCGGGCGATGCAGGAGCACTACATCGACCTGATCGATCGTGGGCGCATGGAACAAGCGCGGGCACAGATGTTGGGGCCGATGCTGGCGCCATTCAATGAGATCGTCGATCTGCTCAGTGAGTTGCAGCGCCGGCTGGTGGCCGAAGGCGAAGCGATCAAGGTGCAGGAGGCGGCGGCGATCCGTTCGGTCAGCTGGCTCACCGCTGTGGTCGGCGTGGGTGTGGCACTGTTTCTGGCGGTCATGGGCTATCTGCTGGCGAACAAGATCACGCGGCCGTTGAATCGGCTGATCGCGCAGATGAAAGCGGTGGAGCAGGGCGATCTGAGCCAGCGCCTCGATCTGGCACAGTTCGGCCATGATGAGCTGGGGCAGGCGGCGCACTCGTTCGATCACATGCAGCAGGGGCTCTATCGGCTGGCGCAGGAGATTGCCGACAGCGTCAGGACGCTCGATGGCACCACCCGCAACCTGCAGGCCCGTGTCGCCGACTCCGGCAACAGCCTGGAGATCCAGCGCGGCGAGATTGCCCAGATCGCGTCGGCCATGGAGCAGATGCAGGCCGGGTTTGCCGAGGTGGCTGGCAGCAGCAGTGTTGCCGCTGAAAATGCCACCCGTGCACGTGAGGAGGCGGTGAGCAGCGAACGCGTCATCCGTGAGTCGATCGTGCAGACGGAAGCGCTGGCGGACGCGATTGCCGATGCGGCGGCGGTCATCGAGCAGTTGCACGATGACAGTGCCGGCATCGGTGTCATCTCCGAAGTGATCGGCACCATCACCGAGCAGACCAACCTGCTGGCGCTGAATGCGGCGATCGAGGCGGCGCGAGCCGGGGAGGCCGGGCGCGGCTTCTCCGTCGTTGCCAACGAGATTCGCAGTCTGGCGCAGAAGACTCAGACCTCGATCGGCGAGATCGACGCCACCATCAGTTCGCTGCAGCAACATGCCAAACGTGCCGTCGAGGTGATGCAGGCGAGTCAGCAGCGCATGACCGAGGGGCTGGAGAAGGTGCGTGGCGGGGGTGACTCGATCCGGCGTATTCTGGACGCATCCGGCCACATCTCCGATATGAACACCCAGATCGCAGCGGCGACCGAGCAGCAGACGCAGGTGGCAACCGATCTGTCGCGTAGTATCGGCGAGATCCATCAGGCATCGGAACGGATTGCGGTGCTGGCCGCGGACACCGGTGAAGCGTGCCGGGCCCTGGGGCAGGAGAGCGCGCATCTGAGCAGTCTGGCGGCGCGCTTCAAGCTGGCCTGATCGACTATTATCAATTACAGAAGGCGCCTCCTGCGGGCGCCTTTTGGTTACGAAGCCGACAGCATTAAATCAATGGCTTAGAAAAGATCCTTGAAGCGGTGGTAGAGCATGCCAAGGGCCAGCAGCGGTGAGCGCAGCGCCGGGCCGCCGGGGAATGTGCGGTGTTTTATGCGCGCGAACAGGTCGAACCGGTCGGGCTGGCCGTTGAGCTTTTCGGCGATCAGCCGCGCCGCCAGATGGGTGGCGTTGAGGCCATGTCCGGCATAGGCCTGGGCATAGAGAATGCTCGGGCAGTCGGGCAGCGTACCCAGTTGCGGCATCCGGTTGGCACCGATGCCGATCATGCCGCCCCAGTAGTATTCCACACGCACGCCTTTGAGCTGCGGAAACACCTTTTCCATGTCGCGTTGCATCACCTTGGCGATATCGTGCGGATCGCGCCCGGAGTAGTTGCAGCGCCCCCCGAACAGCAGGCGTCCATCTGCGCTGAGATGGAAGTAGTCCAGTGCCACGCGCAGGTCGGCGAACGCCATATTGTGTGGGATCAGTTCTTTTTGCTGCGCCTCTGACAGCGGCTCCGTCGCAATGATATAGGAACCGGCGGGGAGCACCTTGCCGCCCAGCCAGGGTTCGACACGGGGGCCGAGATAGGCGTTGCCGGCGACGATCAGGCGATCGCAGTGCACATCGCCATGCGGGGTGCGGGCGAGCGGACGTTCGCCCTTGCGAATTTCGATGACCGGCGTGTTCTCGTAGATGTTGACGCCCACCTGACGCGCGACCTCGGCCTCGCCCAGCAGCAGTTTCAGTGGGTGCAGGTGACCGCTGCCGGGATCGCTCAGCGCGGCGATATAGCGATCGCTCGCGACCAGCTCCCGTACCGCAGCCCCTTCGTGCAGTGTCAGTTCGTGCGGGTAGCCAAGCCGCTCGAGCTCGGCCTTTTCCGCTTCCAGTTCGCGCAGATGGCGCGGCTTGAGAGCAAGGTCGGCATAGCCCCATTGCAGGTCACAGTCGATGTCGAAGTGGCGGATACGCTCGCGTACGATATCGACCGCTTCGAACCCCATGCGGCCGATGGCATCGATACCGTTCTGGCCGATCAGGTCGCGGAACTGCTCAAGGTTATGGCCGATGCCGCGAATCAGCTCGCCACCGTTACGTCCGGATGCCCCCCAGCCGACACGCTGCGCTTCGAGCACGGCGACCTTGTAACCGCGCAGTTGCAGTTCGAGTGCCGTGTTGATGCCGGTAAAGCCGGCACCGAGGATCGCAACATCGACATCGATCGACCCCTGCAGCGGCGGCAGCTCGGTCAGATGGCTGACCGTGGCGGTGTAATAGGTATCGGGGTGACCGGACGGCATCGGCAACAGCTCCTTTCGTTTGGATCTCAGACGGTGTGCAGGTACCAGGTGTATTCGAGGTCTGAAATCGTGTGCTCGAACTGTTCCAGCTCGTGCTCCTTGCAGGCGATGAAGATGCGCAGGAAGTCATCGCCAAAGTACTCGCGCATCATGCCGGAGCTTTCCAGCTCGCGCAGTGCATCGCGCAGGTTGCCCGGCAGCGACAGCTCCTGCTGGTCGTAGGCGTTGCCCTCGATCGGCGGTGGTGGCTCGATCCTGTGGGTGATACCGAAATGGATCGCCGCCAGCATCGCCGCCATCAGCAGGTAAGGGTTGGCATCGGTGCCTGCCAGACGGTGCTCGATGCGGGTTGCTTCCGGTTCGCCGCCCGGTACACGCAGGGCGGTGGTGCGGTTCTCGATCCCCCAGCAGGGCCAGGTCGGCACATAGAAGCCCTGACCGAAGCGGCGGTAGGAGTTGATGTTCGGGCACAGGATGGCGAGGTAATCCTCCATCGCCTCCAGCAGACCGCCCAGTGCCCAGCGCATGGTGTCGTTGGGACGGTCGGTGTCGGGGTCGAGCGCGAACACGTTGTTGCCCTGTTCGTCGAGCAAACTGATATGCAGGTGCATGCCGTTGCCGGCCTGATCCGCATAGGGCTTGGCCATGAACGTGGTGTCCATCTCGTGGTCGTAGGCCACGTTCTTGATCACCCGGCGCAGCAGGGTCACGTTGTCGCAGGAGGTCAGCGGGCAGTCCACATGGTGCAGGTTGATCTCGAACTGACCGGGAGCCGACTCCGCCACGATGGTATCGGCCGGCAGGTTCTGAGCCCGCGCGGATTCGATGACATCGGAGAGAAAGTCGGCGTATTCGTCGAGTTCGTCGATCGAGTAGACCTGCACGCTTTCCGGACGCTTGCCGCTGATCGGCGAACGCGGCGGTTGCGGCTTGCCGGCCACGTTCTCCTGATCGATCAGGTAGAACTCCAGCTCGAACGCGGTGACCGGGGTCAGCCTGAGCTCGTTGAATCGACTCAGCACCCGTTTCAGCACCGTGCGCGGGTCCGCGAAGAACGGCGTTTCCTCGTCCTCGTACATCGTCATCAGGAGCTGGGCGATGGGGCGCTTCTGCCAGGGTTCCATCTTCAGCGTGCCGGGAATCGGGAAGCAGGTGTGGTCGGCTTCGCCGATCGCCAGGCCCAGTCCGGTGCTTTCGACGGTTTCGCCGAGGATGTCGAGCCCGTACAGCGAGGCGGGCATCGCAACGCCGCGCTCAAACACCTTCGACAGCGCCGAACGGTCGATACGCTTGCCGCGCACGACGCCGTTCATGTCGGCGATCAGCAGGTCGATAAATTGCAGGTCAGGATGTTGTTCCAGAAAGGCTTTCGCCTCAGCGGGGGCGGGCAGCTCCACCCACCCGTTCGTTTCAGTACTCATGTGTCACCACCAAGAAAGACTCAGGATCCGCCCGCACGCTGTCACCCCGTGACGCGGCTGGGTCAACCGCCGCAGCGCCTCGTGAACGGGCTGGCGGTAACGGATTCTGCTCGTCTCGAGTGAATGCCAAGGCCGACACAAAGTCAATAAAATTAGTTGATTGCCGCGCGCAGGGGGCTGATTGCGCAAGTTCAGGTTTGGTTGTAACGTCGAGATTCGGCTGATGTAAGCCCAAACAGCATTTTCACCGCGGCCCTGCGCCGCCCGGCATGACCCAACGGGGGATATTTCATGCAACGCCTCGCCACCTGGCTCAAGGAGAACCGGGTTACCGAAGTTGAATGTGTCGTCAGTGACCTGACCGGCATCGTTCGCGGCAAGATCACTCCGGTCGACAAATTTCTGTATGAACGCGGCATGCACCTGCCCGAAAGCGTGCTGCTGCAAACCGTCACCGGCGACTGGGTCGATGACGATATCTACTACTCGCTGCTGGATCCGGCGGATATCGACATGGTCTGTCATCCCGACCCGGATGCGGTATTCCTGCTGCCCTGGACACAGGAACCGACGGCGCAGGTGATCCACGACACCTACGACCGCGACGGCAATCCGATCGCGCTGTCGCCGCGCAACGTGCTGAAAAAGGTTCTGGCGCTGTACGACGAGCAGGGCTGGAAACCGGTGGTGGCGCCGGAGATGGAGTTCTACCTGACCAAGCGCAGTGACGATCCGGATGTGCCGTTGCAGCCGCCGGTCGGGCGCTCCGGGCGCCCGGAGACCGGGCGCCAGTCGTTCTCGATCGAAGCCGCCAACGAATTCGACCCCCTGTTCGAAGACATGTACGACTGGTGCGAATATCAGGGGCTTGAGATCGATACCCTGATCCACGAAGAGGGTACCGCGCAGATGGAGATCAACTTCCTGCACGGTGATCCGCTGGTGCTGGCCGACCATGTGCAGGTGTTCAAGCGCACCATGCGCGAGGCGGCGATGAAGCACGGGGTGCTTGCGACGTTCATGGCCAAGCCGATCAGTAACGAGCCCGGCAGTGCGATGCACATCCACCAGAGCGTGCTGGATGCGAAAACCGGCGCCAACATCTTCAGTGGGGCCGATGGCAGCATGAGCGAGTTGTTCAGCTACCACATCGGCGGCATGCAGACCTACATTCCCGAACTGCTGCCGCTGCTGGCGCCGAACGTCAACTCGTTCCGCCGCTTCCTGCCGGATACCTCGGCACCGGTCAACGTGGAGTGGGGCTATGCCAACCGCACCTGTGGTCTGCGTATCCCCGAGTCCGATGCGGTCAATCAGCGCATCGAAAACCGCCTTGCCGGCGCCGATGCCAACAGCTACCTGGCGATCGCCGCAAGCCTGCTGTGCGGCTACATCGGCATGATGGAGAAGATCTCGCCGTCGGCCCCGTGCACCGGCCGTGCCTACGAACTGAAAAACTTCACCCTGCCGACGACGATCGAAAGTGCGCTCGAGGAGATGGAAACCTCGAGCGCAGCACGCAAGTATCTTGGCGATGCCTTCACCGACGGTTACGTGGCGGTGAAACGGGCAGAGCACGAGAACTTCAAGCGTGTGATCAGCTCCTGGGAGCGTGAATTCCTGCTGTTGAGCGTTTAACCATTCGGCCGCCGCTCTGGCGGCCTGCAAGGAGCCTGTCGTGGCAAGCCTCGATACCGCATACCCCAACTCCTATTACGCCGCTTCTGCGCACGCACCGGCGCCGTTTCCCCGGCTCGAAGGCGAGCATGAGTGCGATGTCTGTATCATCGGTGCCGGCTATACCGGTCTGTCGGCCGCGCTGCATCTGCTGGAGCGGGGCAGTCGCGTCATCGTGCTGGAGCAGGCACGGGTGGGCTGGGGTGCATCGGGGCGCAACGGCGGTCAGATCGTCAACAGCTACAGCCGTGATATCGACGTGATCGAACGCACTGCCGGGGCTCGGGTTGCTGAGCAGCTCGGGCCGATGGCATTCGAAGGTGGCCGTATCATCCGTGAGCTGGTGGCCCGATACGACATCGACTGCGATCTCAAGGATGGCGGCGTGTTTGCGGCGCTGAACGGGCGTCAGTTCGAGGAGCTGCAGCAGCAGAAAGCGCTGTGGGAACGGTATGGCTACGATCAGCTGGAACTGCTCGATCGCAGCGCCATGCGTGGCGTGGTGGCGAGCGAACGCTATGTCGGCGGTCTGCTCGATCAGGGGGGCGGTCACATCCATCCGCTCAATCTCGCACTGGGTGAGGCCGAGGCGGTGCGTCGCCTTGGCGGCCAACTGTTTGAGCAGTCACAGGTGATCGAGATCAGCCGCGGAGCGCGGCCCTCGGTGCGCACCAGCGGCGGCCGTGTCAGCGCCCGCCATCTGATAATCGCCGGTAACGCCTACCTCGGCGGATTGGTGCCGGAGCTGAAGGCGAAATCGATGCCGTGCGGCACGCAGATGATCGCGACCGAGCCGCTGGGCGATGAGCTGGCGGCCGAGCTGATTCCGAACGATCTCTGTATCGAGGACTGCAACTACCTGCTCGACTATTACCGTCTCTCCGCCGACAAGCGCCTGCTCTATGGCGGTGGCGTGGTGTACGGCGCACGCGAGCCGAGCGATATCGAACGGCTGATCCGGCCCAAGCTGCTCAAGACCTTCCCGCAGCTCGAATCGACCCGCATCGACTACGCCTGGACCGGCAACTTCCTGATGACACTGTCGCGACTGCCGCAGATGGGCCGGTTGGGGGATACGATCCTCTACTCACAGGGCTGCAGCGGTCACGGCGTCACCTTTACGCATCTGGCCGGGCGCCTGCTGGCGGAAACGCTGCATGGTGATTCGACACGGTTCGAAGCCTTTGCCGGCCTGCGCCACTACCCGTTCCCCGGTGGCCACCTGTTGCAGGCACCCTTCAGCGCACTGGGTGCCTGGTACTATTCGATGCGCGACCGGTTGGGCATCTGACGTAAAAAGCGCTTTTTTGGTGCGGTGAAATGTCGCTGCCGGGTATATGTGTAGCGCTTTCGCATCAGAGTTTGAGGTTAAAACCCATGCATGGTGCATGGTTTTTTATATTGACTCAAATTGGTGCGCTCATTGCCGGTTTACTATACAGCGTGCCACAAATTGGTGCGTGATGGTGTTCGAGGCATATCTAACCTATTGATTTTTAAGCTTCCTTTTTGGCTCGCTGCTTGCTTTGTTGCGTCTGTCTTTTTCCGCGATGAGGTATGCAATGAAGCAGTTCAAAAGTCACCAGATGAACCTTTCTTCAGCGGAACGGCGTTGGCTGCCCTGGTTTGGCGGTACCGGCAAGTTCGCGATGCGTTGGTCCTGCTGGCTTAACCGTGATACCACGGAAGTGCTTGAGCACACCTTCGAAGGCGTTGCCCGCATCCGTGTCGGTCTGTTGCAGCGCTGGACGCGCAGCCAGTGGAGCCACCTTGAAAGTCTTGCCGATCAGCTCAGTGACCACTTTCCGCAGCTCGATGCCGCCCTGTTCGAGGCGAAGCTGAAACAGGCCGACGACTTCTCCGAACTGTTTTTCATTGCACCGGATGGCGAGGTGCTGCACTCAACCGCAACGGGCCGTACCGGTGCCCGTGACCTGAATCCGAAGGCGTTGGCAGAAGGGCTGAAGCAGCCGTTCCTGCACGGGCCCTATACCGACCCGGTAACCGAGCGCCTGGGCCCGTCAAGCTCGAAGTTCCACGATCAGGTGACGCTGATGTTCTATCAGCCGCTGGTGATCGACGGCGAAACCCGGGGGTGTGTCTGCGGGCGTGTGCCGAATGACGTGATCGGTGACCTGATTCAGCGTGAAGCGGGGCATATCTACCCGGAATCGGGCGACAACTACATCTTCATGGTGGAGTCCCGTTTCGACCGTTCGATCCAGCAGGGGATCGCGCTGTCACGCTCCCGCTTCGAGGACAACACCTTTTCTCACGGGGAAAACCTCAAGGCCGGTATTCACACCGGTTTCGGCACCGTGCAGATTCAGAAACATACCGAATTCGAGATCCGCTTTACCGACCCGGCCACCGGTCAGCTGCATCCCGGTGTGCGCGAAACGATCCGTAATGGCGAAAACCTTTACGTGCTCTATCCGGGCTATTCCGATTACCGCCACATTCCGGTGATCGGCAAGGGCGTGACCTTCCAGCTGCCGGGATCGCCCGATCGTTGGGGCATGATGTGCGAAGCGGACCTCGAGGAGGTCTACCGGCGCCGCTCGGTCAGTTACAAGCAGGGCCGCCTGCTCGCGCTGATGATCGGTGGTGCCTGGGCGGCGAGTACCGCCATTCAGCATTTTGTACCGATGAGCGACGCCGTCTCCTACGCGATGCAGGGGCGGGCATGATGATCGCCGCCGGATTTGGCTACATGACCTTCGGGCCGAAGCGTCTGGCGCGCCGCATGGGGCAGATGACCGACGTGATTCGTACGCTGGCCGAGGGTGAGGGCAACCTGCGTCAGCGCATCGATACCGATGCGATGTCCAATGATGAAACCAACGATCTGTCGCGCTGGATCAACAGTTTTGTCGATAACCTCGATGCGATCGTCGGGCAGGTGATCCGCGCCGCGGACGGCGTCGAGAAGAACAGCGACGTGATGCAGGCGCGCAACCAGATCGCCCATGCTTCGGCGAACAAGGTGAAGGATGCGATCGATGACATGATGCGTCTGGTATCGGAGCAGCTCGAGGACATCTCCAACGCGTCGATGACCGCCGAGGAGATGCGGGCCGCGATGGAGCAGGTTGTGGCGGATGCACGCAAGAATTATGAAAGTGCCCGCGCCGGCACCGAGGCGATCCGCGATATCGTCGAAACCTCCGCCAAACGGGTGCAGGGGTTGAACCAGCGCACCTCGGAGATCGGTGAAATCGTCAACGTGATTACCGATATCACGGCGCAGACCAACCTGCTGGCCCTGAACGCTGCGATCGAGGCGGCCCGCGCCGGCGAACATGGCCGCGGCTTCTCGGTGGTGGCGGATGAGGTGCGCGGTCTGGCCGCCCGCACCGAGTCGGCGGCGCAGGATATCGGTCACAAGATCGAGCGGATTCAGGTCGAGAGCGGCGAGGCGGTGGCCTTCATGGAGCGCGGCGTCGAGGACGTGGATCAGAGCCTGCGCATGACGCAGGATGCGTCTGCCGACAACGCCCAGCTGTACGATCTGGTCGAACGGATGTTCTCGATCATCAAGCACATTGATGAGAACAGCCAGCGCAACGGCGAGACCGCCCGTGATGTTGCCCGGATCAGCGAAGAGATGGCGGACGCGATCCGTACGTTGCAGACCAGCTCGGACCAGACCCGCATCACGGCGACCAAACTGCAGCAGCTGGTCGGCTCCTTTGAGGTGACGGCGGCGTAAAAAGGGTAGCATGGGCTCAGGATCGGGTCGGCAACGGGAGGGCGCAGTGAACATGGCATTGAACACGCGTGGCTGGGAGGCGTTGCTGCGGCTGCGCTTTGCGGATCGCGCCGGACGTACCCGTGTGGTGGCGCGTGAGCGGCGCGGTCCGCTGGCGCTGCAACGCCCGTTCTACCCGGAAGGGTCGGTCTGTCACGCCTACCTGCTGCACCCGCCGGGCGGGGTTGTCGGCAGTGACAGCCTCGATATTCGCCTCCATGTCGAAGCCGGTGCTCAGGCGCTGGTGACGACACCGGGGGCCACCAAGTTCTACCGTTCCGGCGGGCGTCTGGCGACGCAGGTGCAGACGCTGAGTGTCGAAGCGGGTGGTCTGCTGGAGTGGCTGCCGCAGGAAAACATCTTTTTCCCGGATGCCCAGGCGCGGGTCGAAACCCGAGTGGAACTGGCCGCCGGTGGTCGCTTCATCGGCTGGGATATTCAGTGTCTGGGGCGGCCGGTTATCGACGAAGCGTTCGACAAGGGCGAAGTGAATGCACTGACCCGTGTGGCGATCGACGGGCGTCTGCTGCTGGTCGATCAGATGCGCACGCGCGGCCGTGATCTGGTCGACGCGCCGGCCGGCATGCGCAGCTGTCCGATGCAGGCAACGATGCTGATCATCGACGGTGAAGCGCCCGAGCATTCACGCGAGACGCTGCTGGCGCAGGTGCGTGACGCGCTGGCGAGGGCCGCGACCGGCATCGAGGCCGGCGCCACCTGCGTCGACGGCATCGTCGTCGTGCGCCTGCTGGGTCTGCGTACCGAGCCGATGCTGCGCGTGCTCAGTGAGGTCTGGGCCCGGGCGCGTCCACTGGTCGCGGGCCGGGAGGCGGTAGCGCCGAGGATCTGGGCGACCTGATCCGGGCCTTCATCCCCATATCGGCCAGCAGGTCATCGAGAATGCGCTGCGGGCTGTAGTCCAGATAGCGTGCCAGCGCACCGACCCGCAGCCGTCCCTGCTGCGCCGGATCGGCCAGGTAGTCGAGCGCCTGCGCCGCCAGATCATCGATGTCGTCGGCCAGCAGGCCGCTCACGCCGGGCTGAATGATCGACTTCGGCCCCTTGCAGCGGTACGCCAGCGTTGGCAGACCGGCGCTCATCGCCTCCAGAATCACGCAGCCGAAGGTGTCGAAGCGCGACGGCAACAGCAGCAGATCGGCCTGCTGGAACAGCGACGGCAGCTGTGCCTGCTCCACCCAGCCAAACAAGGTGGCCTGCGGCAGCTGCGCCCGCAGCCTGTGCTCGGCCGGACCGCTGCCGGCGATCCACAGCTGTGCATCGGGGCGTTGTTGGCGGATACGCTGCCAGATCGCCGGCAGTTCCAATACCCCTTTTTCCTCGCTCAGACGGCCGACATACAGCAGTACCGGGGCGTCGTTGCCACGACGGGGCGCCAGCTGGGCCAGATCCGCGCCGACGCCGGCCCAGTGCGCCGTCAGCCTGACGCGCTCCGGGGGCAGCCCCATCTCCGTGCCGGTGAGCCAGTCACGGTGATCCTCATTGAGCACGAACAGGCCGTCGAACTGACGATAAAAGGCGCGAATCAGGCGGCGGACACGATCCTGGCCGTGGCCATTGAGACCCACCTTGCGGTGCAGGAACTCGATCCAGTCGGTGTGCATGTAGAACCAGGCCGGCACCGAATAGGCCTGCTTGAGGTAGAGCGCGATCGGGCCCATGCAGAGCTCGGTCGAGCAGATAATGCGGTCATAGCCGCCGCGCTCGAACAGCTGCTGTACCTCGAGCAGGTCCGGCACCTGAATCGTCTGCTCGCCCAGCTGGTTGAAATGGAACTGGCTGACCGGCCGGATCACCTTCAGGTGGGGCTGTGATTTCAGTGTCGGGTGGCAGACCAGCAGATCGATCGGCAGGTCGTGTTTCTGCAGCTGGGTCAGGGTATCGCGCAGTGCGGAGGACACGCCGTTGCGATCGGCGAAGGTATCGGTGAGCCAGAGAATCCGCTGCGGATGCGGGCGCACGCCAAGATCGCTGGCCAGACGGTCGAGAAAGGCGCGGTTGGAATAGAGCACGCGGGTGGCGGCAAAAGCCGCGCCGGCGACCACCGCGGCAGCCAGCGCCGGGAAGGTGAGGCGGTCGAGCGCTGCCCCCAGATTGACCTGAGACATCTCTGCGCCATTACTGCGCTCGCCGGAGAACAGCGCACGGAAGTGGGTCGGCAGTTCGAGCAGACGGATCAGCTCGTCAACCGGCAGGCGCTCCAGACTCTGGTGGTCGATCTGGTCCAGCTGGCGGTGTACCCGGTCAAAGAAGGTGTGGCTGATATGGCGATGCAGCTGTGGAATCGTCTCACGCAGCACATCGCCGAAGCGCTCGGGCGCCTTGCGCTGGGTCCGCGCAATCTGTTTGATCAGCTTCAGTGTCGGCTTGAATTCCCGTGCTACGCCAAGGCTCAGCAGCGGTCTGGGTTTGCGTCCTTTCAGTGCCTGATGGAAGGTGTCGAGGAAGGTCAGTGTGTACTTGTGCCGCTTCAGTTCCTGCAACAGGTTGGCGAGCGCGAGGCAAAGCAGCTTGTCCTTGAGCGCTCCCTTGTGCAACAGCAGGCGCAGCAGGCCGGGGTCTTCCATGTGCAGCACCACCTGCGCGAAATAATCGAGAAAGGTGGTGGTCAGCTTTTCCTCTTCACCGACGACGCCGTATGGCGCCAGCCGCCCCTCGCGCAGCCCTTCCAGTGCCAGCTGTTCGGCGCGCTCGCCGGCGGCAAGACGGGCCTGCAGATTGGGGACTTCGATCAGCGTGCCGCAGCGGCCGGCAAACAGACCGTTATGATCGTCCGAACCGCCGGTCAGGCGCTTGTTGTAGGGATCGCGGCAATAGGTGTAGGGGTCGAGCCCGTGCTTGCGTGCGTAGCTGTCGATCCGTTCCGGTGTCAGGCGCTCGACCCAACGCAGTGTCAGCAGGTTCTGCCAGTAACCGCGTTGCCCGTTGAGTACCTCGAAGCGTTCGAACAGGACCGCGAAGCGCTCCAGAATCGCCGGGTCCACCGGGCGGCCATGGGTATAGAAGAACAACGGGTGCGGCAGCACCGTCGGCAGGTCTTGCCGGCGGGCATACGCGCAAAAGGCGTAGATGTCGTGGCGCAGGTCGTTCAGCACGGTCTCCTGCTCGGCGTCGAAGCCGTAGATCAGCACATGGATGCTGAGCGCGTCGCCGGGGAAGTGACAGGTGAATTCGGCACCGGTCAGCACCGGCTGCTGCTGTTGCTGCAAGGCCCAGCAGGAGCGGGCGTTGTTGTGGTTGGTCACGGTGATCAGATCGGTGCCGGCGCGTCTGAGCGCGGCAACTAAGGCGTCGGTCTCAAGCCAGGTTTCCGGCAGGCGCAGCAGTCGGCCCCACAGCTCGTCCGGGACGTCGCTGTTGCGGTCGTGGCAGTGGAGATCGACGCGCAGCTGCTCGGTCGGCTCAAACGCGGCCGCGGCGGCCCCGAGAAAGCTGTCATACTGGCGACGAATATCCTGATAGAACGAAGGCTGAGTCATGCACGGGCTCCTGTCGGCAGACGCCCGTGCAGGGTACGAAGGGGAGGTTGCGCCTGTGTGACAGGCGCGCTCAGCGCGGCATCACGCGTACGCGGCCCAGTTGCTCCAGCGGCGCGGGCTCACCGATCAGGTAGCCCTGCGCGAAATCGACGCCGATCTGGCGCAGCAGCCCCAGCGTGCGGCGGTCCTCGACAAACTCGGCCACCGTCTTCAGGCCCATGATATGGGCGATATTGTTGATCGAGGCGACCATCGCCTGATCGATCTCGCTGCCGGCCATATCGCGAATGAAGATGCCGTCGATCTTGAGATAGTCGACCGGGAGTTTCTTCAGGTAGCCGAACGACGACAGTCCGCTGCCAAAGTCGTCCAATGCGAAGCGGCAGCCGAGTGACTTCAGTTCGTTGATAAAATGGCGCGCGGCTTCGGGGTCGTTCATGGCCGCGGTTTCCGTGATCTCGAAGCAGAGATAGTGTGCCGGGATGCGATGGCGCTCGATATCGCTCTTGATCCGTTGCAGGCACTCCTCGTTGCCGATCGACATGCCGGACAGATTGATGGCGCACTGCAGCGGGCTGTTTTGCGCATGCAGCCGATCACCGAGCCAGGCGAGGGTATTGCGGATCACCCACTGATCGATCTGCGGCATCAGGTCGTAGCGTTCGGCGGCGGGGATAAAGGCACCGGGCGGCACCAGCTCGTCGCGCTCATCGAGCATGCGGATGAAGATTTCGATATGGGGCACCTGGCCCGCCGCAGCGCTCAGCGGTTCGATGCTCTGATAGAACAAGCGGAAGCGATCGCTGTCGATCGCCTGCTGGATATGGGCGGCCCATTGCATCTGGCCCTGCCGGGCACTGAGTTCGGCATCGTCGGGCTGGTACAGGTGTACGCGGTTGCGGCCGGCATCCTTGGCCGCGTAGCAGGCAGCATCGGCCAGACTCAGCAACTCGTCGAGGGAGCCGCAATCGGGGCCGAACGGCACCAGCCCGATACTGACGCCCACCGAGAACACGCGGCCGTCCCACGGGAAGCGGAAGTCCTTGACGGTCTGGCGCAGCTCCTCGGCGATCCGACGCCCCCGGTCGACCGGACAGTTGGCGAGCAGGATGCCGAACTCGTCGCCTCCGAGACGGGCGAGGGTGTCGTGCTGGCGCAGCACCGGTTTCAGTTCCTGCGACAGCTGGCGCAGCAGGGCGTCACCGGCACGGTGGCCGCAGGTGTCGTTGACCAGCTTGAACTGGTCCAGATCCAGATAGCAGACAAGGTGCGAGCTGAGGTCGGTGCGGGCCGAGATGATCAGTTGCTCCAGCCGGCGTTCAAATTCGCGCCGGTTAATCAGGCCGGTCAGACCGTCGTGTACCGCCTGAAAGGTCAGGCGCGCCTGCAATTCGCTGTTCTGCGTGATGTCCTGCATGGCGATGACCCAGCCGATGCCGGCGCCGCCGGCATCGCGCAGCGGCGCACAGTTCAGCTGTACGGCAGCACGTTTGCCGCGGGCGCCGACCAGACTGAACTGGCGGTAGTCGCCGGCCGGTTCGCTGTCGCGGCACAGGGTAGCGATGGAGACGTTGTCACCGGCGCCGCTCTGCAGCCGGATCACGGTGTCGATCGGCTCTCCGAACGCAT
This sequence comes from Marinobacterium sp., assembly GCA_030602245.1. Taxonomy (GTDB): domain Bacteria; phylum Pseudomonadota; class Gammaproteobacteria; order Pseudomonadales; family Balneatricaceae; genus Marinobacterium_D. The sequence continues at coordinate 4,325 of JAUWAC010000004.1, read as the reverse complement.
CGTCCGGTTCCCAGCCGGTCAGGGTGCGTGCGACCGGGTTCAGATAGACGGTTTTCAGTTCGGCATCGCAGGTGATGACCGCTTCGGTGATCGCTTCCAGCGTCACCTGCGCCAGTTCCGAATGGCGGTGCAGGCGCTCATCCATGCGTTTGCGCTCGCCGATATCGCGGATCACGGCGCTGTACTGGACCCCCTCGTCGGTCGGGCTTGCCGAGGTGGTGATTTCGAGGATCAGCGAGGTCCCGCTGCCGTCACGCCCGATCAGCTCGTGCGGGCCTTCATTCTGGCTGGCGGCGATCAGCGGCAGCAGCTTGTCGAGCTGGGTGCTCGGGTAGAGGCGCTGACAATCGGCATGCAGCAGCACCCCGACCGGTTGGCCAAGCAGCTGGTGGCTGCGGCGACCAAAGATCGTTTCCGCCCCCGGATTGACGCTGGTGATGATGCCCTGTTCGGTGAAGGTGATCACGCCATCGCGCATGTCGCGCAGGATCAGCCGGGTACGCGAGATCATCCGGCTCAGTTTCGCCATCACCTGATTGTATTTCTGTGCGATCTGGCCGACTTCGGTAAACGGCTCGACCGGCACCCGGCGGTTCATGTCGCCGCTGCGCTCCTGCTCGTTCATCGCGTTGAGCAGCTCGGTGAGTTCGGTGGAGGCGCCGTGCTCCGAGCTGTTGAGCCCCACGTGTTCGGCGTCGTACGACACCCGCAGTGGCGTGAAGGCACGCAGAACCAGCAGAAACAGCAGGGCGATACTGAACGCCCAGAGCCCGCAGATCAGAATACCGTAGAGCTGAACCTCGAGCTGCTCGGCCCAGTCGAGGCCGGTACCGAGCTGCTCCGGTGCGCCGAACAGGGCGACCGCGAGGGTGCCCCAGATGCCGGCACCGAGATGCACCGGCGTCGCTGAGATCGCATCGTCCAGCTGCAGGCGCAGCAACAGTTTTTCCATCGCCCGCATCACCATCGCGCCGACGCCGCCGATCAGCGCCGCTTCCGGCGTCGTGACCGCGTGCGCACTGGCGGTGATGGCGACGAGGCCGGCAAGGGTGCCATTGATGGTCAGCTGCGAGGTCTGGTTGCCGATCGGCTGGAAGTGTCCCAGCAGCATGCCGGTGATGCCGCCGATGGTGGCCGCGACCAGTGTATTGACGATGATGCCGGGAATGGCGCGGGAGAACTCCAGCGTGCTGCCACCGTTGAATCCGATCCAGCCGATGATGAACAGCATCATGCCCAGCATCGCGAACGGCAGGTTGCTGCCGGGGATCGTCTGTGCCACACCGTTGACGAAGCGCCCGCGGCGCGGTCCGACGGCGATGATCGCCGCCAGCGCAACCCAGCCGCCGAGGCTGTGGACGACGGTGCTGCCGGCAAAGTCGACAAACCCCTGCGCCGCCAGCCAACCCGGTTCGCCGCGCAGCGCGCCGCCCCAGGCCAGATGGCCGAAGGCAGGGTAGAGCAGCAGTGCAATCAGCGCTGTGAGCAGAATGTAGGTAATGAAACGGGTGCGTTCGGCGATCGCGCCGGAGACGATGGTGGCGGCGGTGGCGCAGAAGGTGAGCTGGAAGAAGAAGAAACAGGCGTCCCAGAAATCCAGCTGGCTGAAGTCGGCGGCGAGCAGGCTCAGGTCAGGCCCCGAAGCCTCATGGGCGCCAAACATCAGGTTGAAGCCGACGAGCCAGAACAGCACCGTCGTGACGAGCAGGTCAAATGCGTTTTTCAGCGCCACATTGATCGCGTTCTTGCTGCGGGTCAGACCGGACTCCAGACACAGAAACCCGCCTTGCATGACCAGCACCAGCACGGCTGCAAACAGCAGCCAGAGCGCGTTGAAAGCCTCTTGATCTGACATGATCGTCTCCCTGCCAGCGGGGTGAGCTGCCGGCCACCACATCCCTGTCTAAAATTTAAGCAAAATGTACGCCATAAGGCTTCATTTTTTGACCAAGCCGTCAAATGGCGCATTTTGCGCTGAAAAAGGGTTACAGCTGATCAGACAATAATCTGTTCCGGCACCAAAACAAACCATAACGTCGCGCATGTACGTCAAAAATGTGCATGTGGATCGGTGTCGGGTCGGCAAGCGGTCGCATAAGAGAGGAGCGCGCGCGGTGCCGGCGGTGCATGTCGCACAGCCGACACCGGTTTGTCGGAGGCTGATCGCGTGGCCATCAGAGGGCGCGCGGCGGGTGCTCGCTGATCCAGTGGCGTGCGATATCGACACGCCGTGCGATCCAGACATCCGGGTGGCGCTGCACATGATCGAGAAAGCGTTGCAGGGCCCGGAACCGGCCGGGGCGGCCAACAAGTCGGCAATGCAGGCCCACCGACATCATGCGCGGCGTGTCGGCACTTTCGGCGTACAACACATCAAAGCTGTCGCGCAGATAGGTGAAAAAGTCGTCACCGTCGGCAAACCCCTGCGGCGAGGCAAAGCGCATGTCGTTGCAGTCCAGTGTGTAGGGCACGACCAGATGCTGGCGCACATCGCCGTTGGACAGCGTGACCGGCGTCCAGAACGGCAGGTCGTCCCCGTAGTAGTCGGCGTCGTACAGTAAACCGCCATGCTCGACCACCAGGCGTCGCGTGTTGGGGGAGTCACGGCCGGTGTACCAGCCCAGCGGCGCCGAACCGGTCAGCTGCCGGATGATGCGAATCGCCTCGGCCATATGTTCGCGTTCCTGCGTTTCCGGCACGTTCTGGTAGTGGATCCAGCGCAACCCGTGACAGGCGATCTCGTGCCCCAGCTCGCAGAAAGCACGGGTGACGTCAGGGTGACGGGCCAGCGCCATTGCGACACCGAAAATGGTGAGCGGCAGGCCGCGACGTTCAAATTCGCGCAGGATGCGCCAGACCCCGACGCGTGAGCCGTATTCATAGATCGATTCCATGCTCAGGTGGCGATCCGGATAGGGCTGGGCACCGGCGATCTCTGACAGGAAGGTCTCGGCGTGGTCATCACCGTGCAGCACGCAGTTTTCGCCGCCCTCCTCATAGTTGAGGACAAACTGCAGTGCGAGCCGCGCGCCCCCGGGCCAGTTGGCCTGAGGCGGTTGATTGGCGTAGCCGATCAGATCGCGTGGGTAGTGTGGGTCGAACATCGACTTCCTCCAGGACAGAGTGCGGGCACGGCGGGCGCGGGCTTCAGTCGCCGCTTCCGTGCGGGTTAGTATAGGGGCTCCACTTGCCTACCGAGACAAGGAACGCCGTGACCGATATCGCCATCGATCAGAAACTGCAGGAGCAGTATGACCAGCTGACCCCGCGCGAGCGTCTGTTGGCCGACTTTATCCTCGATCATCCGCAGGATCTTGCGCTGTTCAATACCGCGGAGCTGGCACGCATGTGTGGCGTCTCCAAAGCGACGGTGAGCCGCCTGTTCAAGCGTCTCGGTTTTTCATCCTTTCGCGAGGGCCGTGCCATGGCGCGCCGCCTGCGCCAGCAGGGGGTGCCGGTGGCTGCGGCCGGAACCAGTCCCGTCGCCTTCGATCAGCATCTGCAGCAGGAACAGCTGAATCTGCAGCAATTGTTCCAGACCCTGAATCCAGCACAGGTCGACACGCTGGTATCCGCGCTGGGGCAGGCCCGTCGCATCCTCATCATTGGCTTTCGCAACAGCTATCCGGTGGCGCTGCACCTGCGCCAGCAGCTCGTACAGGTCCGTGCCGACGTCAAGCTGGCACCGCAACCGGGACAGTCGATCGGCGAGGAACTGGTCGATCTGGGCGCCGAGGATCTGGTCGTACTGGTCGGTTTTCGCCGCCGCCCCAGAGGGTTTGACGCCCTGTTGTCGCAATTGCAGCGCGCGGCGGTAGCGGTCGCACTGATTGCCGACGGCGCGCTGCGCGAGCGCGCAACGCTGGCCGACTGGTTTTTGGAGTGCCCGATCGACTCGCGCTCGGCATTTGACAGCTACGCCGCGCCAATGTGTCTGGTGACGCTGCTGGTGAACCGTTTGTTGCACCAGTCACTCGAAAGCGGGCGGGAGCGGATCTCCCGCATCTCGCATCAGTACGCGGCGCTCGATGAACTCAGCCTTGCCGGCACCCATTCGGACTGATCTGCCCTTTATTGGTGCATTTCTCTCCGGGCTGGCCGATGGGCGTGGCGCCACGCCTCAGTGTTTCCGGCGCTGCGCGGATTGCGCTGGAGCTGGAACTAATGTTGCAGTATAAGCTATATCCTGAATCAGTGACTTCGCTCGCCAATATACCCGTCAAGCCCACCTCTGCGCCAACAAGAGGCGATAACTGGGTGAGATTCTGACTTTGAGGTCTGGAAGCAAAGAGCGGGAGCAACCGACGGCCCGAGATTGGTTGATA
>JAUWAC010000003.1 GCA_030602245.1 Marinobacterium sp. | reverse complement strand
GGCTGGACTGGCCGAAACGCTGGCCGACGCGATCAGCGTGACCGATAACGGCGACAACACCGCGAGCTGGACACTGAGTGCGAGTGCTCTGGATCTGGACTTCCTGGACGTGGGCGAGACCATCACCGTCGACGTGCCGGTGACCGCGACCGACGACCAGGGCGAGACCGCGGGTGACACCATCACCCTGACCATCCGGGGTGAGAACGACGGCCCGACGCTGATAGGCATGGCTCTCGTCGATGACGATGCTCTGGCAGGCGGTATCGCAGGAGGACCGGGAGATGATGTGGCCCAGGGCGACGATGAGGCGACCTTCAGTGGTTCGCTGAACTTCACCCCCGGCGCCGATCAGCCGGCCACGGTCGATTTCGCGGCAATGGATGGCCAGACAGGAACAGTCGGCACCGAAAGCGTGATTTACAGCTGGGCCGGCAATGTGCTTACGGCCACGGTTGACGGCGGCGATCGTGATGGCACGGCTCTGTTCCAGGTGGAAATCACCGATGCCGGCAATGGTGATTACGGGATCACGCTGCTGGACAATGTTCTGCATGACAGCTTGGACGGTCAGACGGGCGACAACACTGAAAACAATGCCCAGGTCGGGCTGACCTTCACAGTCACCGACACCGACGGCGACAGCCAGAACGGTACCCTGACGGTCAGCTTCGACGATGACACGCCGACGGCAACCGCGCAGTCGATCGACTTCTTCCATGAGTCGTTCGAAAGCTTCGCTGATATTTCAGGTAATGGCTGGACGGTTGTTCGTGGTGATGACGGCGGGATCGTTGGCAACAACGGTACACTCTGGACGGTGAACGCCGCCGGCATTGAGATCCAGTCCGGTAACACCGGGGGCGCCCGTGCGTCTGACGGCAACGTGCACGCCGAACTGGACAGCCATGGCGGTGCCAACACACTGACGAGCCTGTCGACCGATATTGATCTGCCGAGCTCCGGTGTGGTGCTCAGTTTCGACTACCAGCCGCGACCGGGTAGTGAAGCTGACAGCGACATGTCGGTTACGCTGGGCGGCAGGACGGTGAATATCGACTCCGATGCGGCCGGTACCATCAGCTTCGGTGCGCTGCCGGCGGGTGTCACCGCCAGCCAGACACCAGCGGCCGGAGGCTGGACCACAATTAGCCTGACCTTCACCGGGCTGGATGTATCGTCCGCGCAGGCCCTGACCTTCGAAGGGCTGGGCAACGCCAATACGCTGGGTGCTTATCTGGACAACATCCGCATGAGCGCCGATGTGACACTGTCTGTCGATGAAACCGAACTGACTGATGGCGACGCAGCGGTGGCAACAGCCGGTTTCGACTTCTCCGGCTTTTTCGACAGTGCCTTCGGGGCGGACGGCGCCGGTTCCGAGACCTTCAGTCTGGCCCTCACGGGTACCGATGTCGGTTCGGGCCTCTTCACCGTGGACAGCAGTGACACTGCTGTCGATGGTGATGGATATGGTCAGGGCACGGATATTGTCCTGAATGCCGTAGCCGGCCAGATTGTCGGTTCCGCTAATGGGGAAACCTACTTCACGATCGATACTGACCAATCCGGTGTTGTGACGCTGACGCAGTATCAGAGTATCTGGCATGGCGATATGTCCGATCCGGATGACACCCAGTCGCTGTTGCTTGATGCCGGCGTGCTGGAGCTGGTCAAAACCGTGACGGATGCGGATGGCGACAGCATTTCTGCCCGCGTGGATCTGAGCGGCGCGACCTTCAGCTTCGACGACGACGCGCCTGCGGTATCGGCCGAGCAGCCGCCAGAGGCGTTCTCGCTGACCGTCACCAACCAGGACGAGGAAAGCTTGGCTGGCTACAAGAGCAGCTATGGCTACTACATCAGGGATGAAAACGGTGAGCCGACCGAAGGTCTGGTTATCTGGAGCAACGTGCAGGATCCTGACAGTCAGTCTGCGACGGTGACCATCGAAGGTTATACGCCGGACCAGATCGGTTTCTTCCTGATCCCGAACGGGCATCGCAAAAACCCTGAGCTGGAAAACGGCACGGAAGTGACGTTCGAAAAGGATGCTGACGGTCACTGGCAAGCCGTGGCCGACGGTGAGGTTCTGACCGGTCAGGGATCCAATGTGCTGTTCGATCTGGCTGCGTTGAACGATGACAACCAGGACCACGTCAAGGACAACCAGCTGGAGGGCAACCAGAACTGGGAGGATCTGCAGATCCCGAACGGTGACGGGGACTTCAACGACGTTAATATCAACGTCGAGTTCCATCGCTTGGGTGCTCTGACGGTGGATGAAACCGATATCGGTGCCGGTGCGCCGGCGACCGGTACGCTGGACGTCACCGGCTACTTCAGTGTGGACTTCGGAGCTGACGGCGAAGGCAGCGTCGCGTACACGCTGACGGCCGATGAGAGTGTCGACTCCGGGCTTGTCGATACACTGAGTGGCAAGGACGTAGAGCTTCGTCTCAATGGTGACGGTGATGTGGAAGGCTTCATCGTGACCGATGACTCAACGGAGTTGAGTGTTTTCACGGCCTCCGTCAATGATGACGGTGAAATCACCCTCAATCAGTACCGCGCCGTTGAGCATGATGATGTCAACGATCCTGACGAGGCGCAGTCACCTGCGCTGGTCAACGCCGGCGCGATTGGCCTGACCGCCACCGTCACCGATGCCGATGGCGACAGCGTTTCTGACGCTATCGACGCCGGGGTCCTGTTCGCCTTCGAGGACGATGGTCCAGGCGCAGAGCCGGCCACCGCTTCGCTGGAAGTGCCGATCAGCGAATTCGCGCTGGCTGGCTTTGAGTCCTACTGGTCGTCATATTCCGGAGGACGCAACGTCACGTCCATTGATGGGACTGATGGCGCGGAAGATGAGCTCCAGTGGGGGGGGGGTGGTGACTATTCCCAGTATCGTTTTGATGATAACGACGCTCTGCTTGGCAGCCAGCCCCTTCAGCCGGATACGGAGCTGGCATTGGGTACTTTCACTCACAGTAACGTCACGATTCCATCTGGTAGTGGGATCAGTGCTGCGTCGCTGACCGTATCCTTCATGATCACCATCGACGGCGTTGAGACACAGATAGACCACACGATCGAGTTCGATCATGAGGAAACAACCAACAGCGACGATCCGATCGCTTCACGGGATGTCATCAGTATCTCGAATGCGACCACGACGGTCCCGGTCGAGGTAGGCGGTCGGGTATTTGAGTTCCAGATTCTGGGCTTCCAGGATGACCAGGGTAACCCGGTCAGCAGCACTGTTTATACCAACGAAGGACAGGACAACAGCTTAACTCTGGTTGGGCGCCTCAATTCGACCGATGAAATGCCGGAAGTCTCCGGCAGCATTGGGGGTGATTTTGGCGCCGATGGCCCGGCTGACGTGGCCAGTATCAGCTGGGATAACGATGGCGACACCATCGCCAGCGGTACCATCGGGGGCGAGTACGGCCAGCTCGAGGTCATGGCCGACGGCAGCTATACCTACAGCCTCGACCCGCAGGCCCGGGCCGATATGGAAGTCGGTGATGAAGCCGTCGAGACCTTTACCTATTACCTGACCGACGGTGACGGCGATACGGTTACCCAGACGTTGACGATCGATATCAGCGGGGTCGCGGCTCCGGCCGTCGCCAGCGACGATACTGACGTTGCGGTGGAGCAGTCCGCGGTGCTGGCGGATACGGATACGACTGCCAGCGCGACCTGGGACGAGTGGACGCAGGAGACGTACGAGGATGATCTGGTGTCGACCGAATGGTACGGTACTTACGACGAGGTCAAGATCGATCCATATCCGATCTGGGGGGATGATTCGGCTTCGACTTCCTCCTTTGCAGTCGACGCCGATAACGACCATCCGGCAACGGTCTCGGTCAAGGTTGACGTTGACGGCTACAAGTCCGGTGACGAGATTGAGGTCGCGCTCTACAAAGTTGGGCAGAGTTCACCGGTCCAGACTGTCCAGGTTGGCAGCGGCGAGACAGCGGTGACATTCACTGCCCTGACGCAAGGCGGCAGCTACTACGTCAGGCTTTACGGTGACGATAACAGCTGGGGAAAGGATCTCGAAGCTTCGCTGAAAGATCTCAAGGTCGAGTCTTACGCCTACGAGCAACAGAAACTCGAGACGAGCGTCAACAACGCGGCACTGGTCGCGGCACTGGTCGCCAGTGGCAACGTACTCGCCAATGACGTACCGGGGCCTGCCGGGATCGAACTCAAGTCGGTCAACGGCACCGGGGTTACCGCAGGCGGTGTTACGATCACGGGGCTCTACGGTGATCTGGTCATCAGCAGCGATGGGGAGTACACCTATACACCGAAGGACGGCAATCAGGATCTGCCGGAGGACGCCACCGAAACCTTCGAGTACACGATCGTCGATCTGTCCGATAATTCTGAACAGACCGCGACGCTGAACATAGACGTCAATGATGTCGACTATCTGCTGGATGACAGCGACAACGTCGCGCTGGCACAGAACGGCGGCGAGACGCTGAATGCGCAGGGCGGCGACGATGTTCTGGTGGGCAGCGATGACGCTGACACTCTCGAAGGCGGTAGCGGCAACGATCATCTGATCGGCGAAGGCGGAGATGACACCCTGATCGGCGGTGAGGGTAACGACATCCTCATCGGGGGTGAGGGCGATGACATCCTCACCGGCGGACCCGGCCACGACTTCTTCGTCTGGGAGGATGGCGATCAGGGTACCGGGGCCGTGCCGGCGATGGATACAGTCACCGACTTCGGTAATGGAGGAAAGGATACGCTGGATCTTGCTGACCTGCTGCAGGGTGAGGAAGGCAACGATCTTACCCAGTATCTGAAAGTGACTGAAGATGGTGGCAATGTTGTGATCAACGTCAAACCCGGCGGAGGTTCGGACGATGTCAGCCAGGTGATCACGCTCGAGAATACGGATCTGAGTGCGCTCGGTGCCAATGCGGGCGACACTCAGTCCGAGATCATCGACAGCCTGATCAGCAATGGCCATCTGAACGTCGATAGCTGATAGAGGGAGCTTGTGGGTCCCTTGAACGCCGAACCCCGGAGACTGCTGAAACAGGCAGTCTCCGGGGCGGACGAAAAAGCCGCGGGATAACCGCGGCTTTTTTGTGGGTGGCCTGTACGGGGCGCTTGCCGGGACAGACTATCTGGAACGGGGTGACAAGCCTGGCCCCTTGGGACCAGCGGTGACCTCAGTCATCATCATCGTCGTCATCATCTTCATCCATGACACGCACGATCTTGCGGTAGATCTCCACACGGTCCCCTTCCGACAGTTCGGCGTCGAGTTTACACATCTTGCCGAAGATACCGACTTTCTGCGTCTTGAGATTGATCTCCGGAAAGCGCTGCAGGATGCCGGAGGCAAGAATGGCGTCCTCGACCGTGGCGTCGCTGGCGATATCGAGGTTGACCCATTCCTGCTTGTCACGGCCGGCGTAGGCGACGGCAACTTTCATGCGGCACCCTCCAGTGATCCTTCGATGGTTTCAGCCTGCGCGGCGCGGCGCGCAGCCAGGACACGATCGATGACACGCTTGCCGGCCAGCATCAGGCCAAGGCAGATAAACCCGCCCGGCGGCAAAATCAGCAGCAGCGTGCCGCCGTATTCGGGGAAGATGGTCATTTCGATTGCGCTGGCCCAGCCGCCCAGCAGCAGCGAGGCATCGGCGAACAGGGTGCCGGAGCCGAAAAACTCACGCATGGCGCCGAGCAGCACCAGTACCCAGGTAAAACCGATGCCCATGGCGAAGCCGTCCAGCATCGCCGGCACCACACGTTGCTTGGACGCGAAGCTCTCGACCCGGCCGAGAATGGCGCAGTTGGTGACGATCAGCGGGATGAACAGGCCAAGCACCTTGTACAGTTCGTGCATCCAGGCATTCAGGAACATGTCTACCATGGTCACCATCGCTGCGATCAGGACGATGAACACCGGGATGCGCACCTGCGGCGTGATCAGTCCGCGAATCATCGACACCAGCATGTTCGAGACCACCATCACCACCAGCGATGCCAGCCCCATGCCCAGGCCGTTACTGGCGGTCGTGGTGACGGCGAGCAGCGGACAGAGTGCCAGCATCTGGCTCAGCACCACGTTGTTGTGCCACAGGCCCTCGTTCCAGATCTCCCGGTAATGTAGTGTGCTCATGGCGTTTCCTCCGCGACCGTCTGGTTTGTCTTCGCGGCGGCGTCTGCAACCGCGCTTTGCAGGTGCTCACGCTGCCGCTCGAACACCTGCAGGCCCTCGTGTACCGCGTTGACCACGGCGCGGGGCGTGATGGTGGCACCGGTGAACTGATCGAAGCGGCCACCGTCCTTCTTCACCGCCCACTGCTGCTGCGGTGTGTTATCCAGCGAGAGGCCGTTAAAAGTGGTAACCCAGTCGTGTTTGGCGATCTCGATCTTGTCCCCCAGTCCCGGTGTCTCGGCGTGGGTCACGGTGCGTACGCCGCTGAGCTCGCCGTTGGCCTGAACACCGATCAGGACGACGATATCGCCGCTGTAGCCCTTACCGATGACCTCGAACGCGGCACCGGTCATCTGGCCGTCCTTGCTGGCAAGGAAGACGGTCGGATCGCCGCCAAACGGATTGCCGTCCAGCGTCGTGATCGTCTGCAGCGGGTTGTTGTCGTACAGCTCGTGGGGCAGAACCTGATTCAGCATCGCGCGGCGATCCTCCTCGAGGCGCGCCTTGATATCATCGCGGGTGCCATGCTCGCCCATCATCAGAACGATACTGACCAACATCGCCATGCCGCCCAGAAGGCCGGCCTGGTAACCGATTCCCCGGGTATAGCTGGGGATCAGCGGGGTGGATGTCATGCCGTTGCTCATCGGTTCACTCCTTGCCGCTGCTCAGCGGTTTGCCGGTGTAGCTGTAGCCGTAGATGCGGGGGCGGAAGTAGCGGTCGATGATCGGTGTCAGCGCATTCATAAACAGGACGGCGAAGCCGATCGCCTCCGGGAACGAACCCCAGCTGCGGATGATGTAGGCCACGGCACCGACACCGGCACCGAACAGCAGCTGTCCGCTGGCAGAGGTGGGGGAAGTGACCAGATCGGTGGCGATGAAGAAGGCCCCCAGCATCATTGCACCGGTAAGCAGGTGAAACAGCGGCGGCGCATAGCGATCCGGGTCGATCAGGTTGAACACGGCCGCCAGCAGGGCCACGGTACCCAGCATCGCCAGCGGGATCTGCCAGCTGATGACGCGCTTATAGAGCAGAAACAGGCCGCCGAGCAGCAGCAGCAGCGCCGAGGTTTCACCCAGGCTGCCGCGCAGGGTGCCAAAGAAGGCCGCGCCATGGCTGTAGCTCTCGGCCATCGAGATCGGCACGCCGATATTCATCGTCAGCGCTGTGCTGACATGACCGAGCGGTGTGGCGCCGGTCAGCGCATCGGGAATCGGCGTAATACCGGCGGTGAGCGCCAGAGCGTCGAGGAAACCGGGCGCGGCGGCCGAGGTGATCGGCGTCACGTCGACCCAGGTGGTCATCTCCACCGGAAACGAGATCAGCAGGCCGACACGGGCCAGCATCGCCGGGTTGAACAGGTTCTGCCCCAGTCCACCGTAGAGGTGTTTACCGATCACCACGGCGAACAGGGTACCGACGACGGCGATCCACCAGGGCGCCCACGGCGGCAGGGTCATGGCGATCAACCAGCCGGTGAGCAGGGCCGAGCCGTCGAGGCAGGTGGTCAGTGAGCGTCCCGCCAACTTCAGGCACAGTGCCTCGCTGCCCAGCGCCGTGACGAGACAGAGCACGAACAGGTTGATCGCCGGCCAGCCGAACAGATAAAGCCCGTACAGCGTGGCAGGTAACAGAGCCGCGCACACCAGCAGCATGGTGCGCTGCACCGAGCTGCGGTTGTGGGCATGGGGGGAGGAGATCAACTGAGTCATGATCCGCTTTCCTCACTCACTTGAGACGCTTCTTTGGCAGCCCTGGCTTTTGCCTTGGCCTCTTTCGCCGCCTTGGCCTTGGCCGCTTTGGCGGCCTTGGCAGCTGCCTTGGCTGCGGCTTCACGTTCCTGTCGGGCCTTGCGTGCCTCGGACAGTGACTTGGTCAGCTCACCCTTGCGCGCCTGCTCGCGCTTGGCGCTGAGTTCGCCCTTGGCAAACTGAAAGTAGTGAACCAGCGGGATGTGAGACGGACAGACATACGCACAGGAGCCGCACAGGATGCAGTCGCGCAGGCCGAAATCGACCGCGCCGTCGAAATCGTCCCCCTTGGCGTGGCGCGCCATTTCCAGCGGCACCAGTCCCATCGGACAGGCAGAGACGCAGCTGCCGCAGCGGATGCAGGGCGAGGCTTCCGTGCGGCTGATCTCCGGTGTGGCCAGTGCCAGAATGCCGCTGGCCCCTTTGGTCACCGGCACCTCCTGCGTGCGCAGAATCTGGCCCATCATCGGCCCGCCCATCAGCACGCGGGCAGCGGGCTGCGTCAGTCCGCCGCATTGCTCCAGCAGCCAGCTGACCGGGGTGCCCAGCAGCACTTCCACGTTCTGCGGCTCGGCGACACAGTGCCCCGATACGGTGACGATACGGGAGATCAGCGGCTGGCGTTCATACAACGCCTGATAAACCGCGAATGCGGTGGCGACGTTGTGCACCAGAGCACCGACATCGGAGCTGCGCCCACCGGCCGGTACCTCGCGCCCCATGATCGCCTGGATCAGCTGCTTGGCCGAGCCCATCGGGTAGCGTGTCGGGATCGGCTGAATCAACACGTCGTCAAACGCAGCGGCCGCCGCCTGCATCGCCGCGATCGCCTCCGGTTTGTTGTTCTCGATACCGGCCACGATGCGTGCCGCGCCGACGGCGCGCTGAATCAGGCGTGCACCGGCGATGATGCCGGCGGCCCGCTCGCGCATCAGCATGTCGTCGCAGGTCAGGTAGGGCTCGCACTCGCTGCCGTTGAGGATCAGAGTATCGATGTTCTGCCGCGAACCGGCCTTGAGCTTCAGGGCTGCCGGGAAGGTGGCACCGCCCAGACCGACGATGCCGGCCTGATCGACCCGATCGGCAATCTCCAGCGGCGCCAGCAGCAGCGGATCGCCAACGGCGTCGCTGTCGGTCGGCATCTCATCAAGTCCGTCCGGCTCAATGGTGATCGCCATCGTCGTCAGGCTGGACGGGTGCGGCGCCGTGATCGGACCGATCGCTGTTACCGTCCCCGATGTCGGTGCATGCAGCGAGGCACACACATCATCGCCGCTGGAGGTGGCGATCAGCTCGCCCTTCAGTACCCGCTGTCCGACCTCGACCACCGGTTCTGCCGGCTTGCCCGCATGCTGACGCAGCGGCAGCTTCAGGACCGGGGGAATGCCCAGTTTGCGTACAGGCTGGCCGGTGCTCAGCTCCTTACGCTCTTCAGCATGCACACCGCCACGAATTTTGAGTGAATTGAACATGATTTACGCCGCCGCCGGTTTAGGCCATTGCCAGTTGTCGAGAGTCTGCTGTTCCGGGTGCATGCCGATACAGTCTTCGGGACAGGCATCGACGCACTTGCCGCAGCCGGTGCAGGCGTCGGCAAACACCGCGTGAATCTGCTTGTTGGCGCCCAGAATGGCATCGGTGGGACAGACGCGATAACAGCGACAGCAGCCGGTGCAGAGAGACTCTTCGATACTGGCGATCATCGGTTCGGTTGCCATGCCGGAGAGGTCGGCGGTAACACCCAGTTTGTCGGCCAGCGCCTGCGCCAGCGCGCGTCCGCCGGGCGGGCAGCAGGTGATGGAGGCGTCGCCGTCGACCATCGCCTGCGCGGCACCGGAGCAGCCGGGGAAACCGCACTGCCCGCAATGGGTGCCGGGCAGCATCGATTCGACCTCTTTCACCAGCGGGTTTTCTTCCACGGCGAACACCTTGTCGGCGTAGCCGAGCAGCAGGCCCAGTGCCAGGCCCAGTAGTGTCAGGACAGCAACCGCAGTCACCATGATTGAATCTCCTCGCTCCGTGGGCGGCTCAGACGAGGCCGCCGAATCCCATGAAAATCATCGACAGCAGGCCGGCCGTGACGAGGCCGACCGGCGTTCCGGCGAAGGTGGCCGGTACGTCCGACAGCGCCAGACGCTCGCGCAGTCCGGCGAAGATGATCAGGACCAGTGAAAAGCCGATCGAGGCCGCAACCCCGTAGACGACGCTTTCGATAAAGCCGAAACCGTCCTGAATGATGATCAGTGCCACACCGAGTACGGCGCAGTTGGTCGTAATCAGCGGCAGGAAGATACCCAGTGTCTGGTGCAGCATCGGGCTGGTTTTCTTCACCATCATTTCGGTGAACTGCACCACGGCCGCAACGACAAGGATGAATGAGATGATGCGCAGGAACTCAAGCCCGAGCGGCTCGAGTACGTAATACTCCATCACCCAGCTGGTGACACTGGAGAGCGTCAGCACGAAGGTGGTCGCCAGCGCCATGCCGGTCGCGGTGCTGAACTTGTTGGACACGCCCATCAGGGGGCAGAGGCCGAGAAACTTGACCAGAACCACGTTGTTCACGAGGACGGTGCCGATAAACAGAGTAATCAACTCCATGGTGCGCAACTCCTTCAGGAATACTGCCGCCAATAGCCCAACGGAGCCGGTGCACCAAGCATGCCATGCGTAACTAATTGAAAGTTAAGGAAGGGATCGGCAGGCAGGCTGTTCGAATGGTGACATTGTTGTTTTTGCCACAGTCCGGTGCAGCCGTGCACCGTTGCGTGTCGCAAAATCGACATAACACGCAAAAAATGTGTGGTTTATGCCGATATATAGAGTCGCAGCAGCGCGTGGCGCACTAATTGCAACTCCTCGATCACCCCGTCACCTGAGGAGCTGACATCAATGGCGAACGACAAGCAGCCGAGCAGTCCCGATGAGACTCCCGTCATCGATAACCAGGCCATTCTGGAAGGCCTTCCGGCCAGTGTGTTCTTTCAGGCCGTAGAGCATTCACCGGTGGCGATCTCGATCACCGATCTGCAGGCCAATATCCTCTACAGCAACCGTGCCTTCACCAAGGAAACCGGCTACCAGGCCAGCGAAGTGCTCGGGCGCAACGAGTCGGTACTGTCCAACCGCAACACGCCGCGGCTGGTCTACGACGCGCTCTGGGGCCGGCTGAAACAGCGCAAGCCCTGGTCCGGCGTGCTGGTGAACCGGCGCAAGGATGGCAAACGCTATCTGGCGGAGCTGATGGTCGCACCGGTGCTCAATGACGACAACGAGCCGATTCACTATCTCGGCATGCACCGTGATGTCACCGAACTCTATTCGCTTGAGCAGCGGGTGCAGAACCAGAAGGCGATGATCGAGAAGGCGGTCAACGCCGCCAACGTGGCGATCGTCCTGCTCGATGAAGAGCAGCAGATCGTGCTGGATAACCTGGCGTACAAGACGCTGGCCACCGATATGGCCCCGCAGGAGCCGAGCCATGTCATCCTGCGCGCCATACAGGACGAGATGGGCGAGCGCCTCGAGACCATTCGCGAGCGTGGTGTTGGCTTCAGCAATTTCGAGATCAGCCTCGATGTGGGACGCAATCACGTGCAGCGCTGGTTCTCGATCGATGGCAGCATGATCGAGATCGGCGACGAAAGCGCCGATGCGTTCTTCGCACAGCCGACCCGGCGCTACCTGATGCTGGTGATCAACGACGTGACCGAGTTGCGCAAACGTCAGCATACCGAGCGCATGAACGCCTTGCAGTTGCTGATCGCCGAAGAGGAGGCGCTGCAGAGCATGCGGGAAGCGCTCAACGGTGCGCTCTACCAGTTCCAGCGCCCGCTCAACCTGATGAACGCCGCGGTACGCATGCTGGAGCAGCGCAAGGGCGATGAACAGGCGATCACCGAGCAGGTGATCGGCGCCCTGCGCGAAGCGATTGCCGCCGGTAACGACGCGCATGACACGCTGGAACGTGCGGTGCCGCGTGAGCACCCCGGGGTCAAGAGTTCGATCAACATGAACGAGCTGCTGCGCAACGTGCTCGAGCTGAGCACCGCGCAGCTACTCAAACACGGTATCCTCGTTGACTGGCATCCGCCGCTGCACATGCCGGCGCTGATCGGTTACGAGAGCCGCCTGCACAGCCTGTTCAAACAGCTGGTCGACAACGCCATTGAGGCGATGGCGGCGAGCAGTTCTTCACGGCGCGAGCTCAGTCTCGTGGCGCGCGTCGAAGGCGGCGATATTGTCGTCACCGTGTCGGATACCGGGCCCGGTGTGCCGGAAGAAAACCGCACCCGCGTGTTCGAACCCTTCTTCAGCACCAAGCCGCATACCAACCAGGGCGCCGGTTACGGGATGGGGCTGACGATCGTGCAGGAGATCGTTGCCGAGCATCTGGGCACCGTACACATCGATCCGCTGTACCAGGAAGGGTGCCGCGTCTGCGTGCATCTGCCGCTGGGTTCGGGACGCAAGTGAGGAGGTGATGATGACGACAACACCCGGCATATTTACCCCCCGCAACCGCTCCGAGCTGCTCGACCGTCAGTTGAGCGTGCTCAGCATCGTCTGTCGTACCCTGACCCGCTCGCTGGACCTGAATGCCAGTCTGGCGGAGCTGCTCAAGGTGCTGCATGTCGAAGGGGGCATGAAGCACGGACTGGTCGCGTTGATGGACCCGGAGCTTGGCGAACTCTGTGTCAGCGCCGTGCACAGTGGTTCCGAAATGGTCCAGCAGGCCAAGAACGCGGTGCGCTACCGTCGAGGCGAAGGCATCATCGGCTCGATCCTGCAAAGCGGCAACCCGGTGGTGCTGCCAAAGCTGGCATCGGAACCGAAGTTTCTCGACCGGCTGGCTCTGTACGACTGGGAAGCCCCGTTCGTCGGGGTGCCGCTCAAGGATCAGAGTGGCGAGGTGATCGGCGTGCTCAGTGCGCAGCCGACGTCGGAGCGGGAGGAGTTTCTGGCCGATGAGTCCCGCTTCATGGAGATGGTGGCCAACCTGATCGTGCAGGCGGTACGCCTGCTGTCGCAGGTGCAGACCCAGCAACGCAACCTGGCCGACGAGCGTGACGAGCTGCGCCGCACCGTGCGCGCCAAGTTCGGCTTCGAAAACCTGATGGTGGGTCACACCACACCGATGAAAATGGTGTTCGATCAGATTCGTCGCGTCGCCAAATGGGACACCACGGTGCTGATCCGCGGTGAATCGGGTACCGGTAAGGAACTGGTGGCCTGTGCCATCCACTACAACTCGCCGAAGGCACACAACTCCTTCGTGCGGCTGAACTGTGCCGCGCTGCCGGAAAACCTGTTGGAATCGGAGCTGTTCGGGCACGAGAAAGGGGCGTTCACCGGGGCCGTGAAGATGCGTCAGGGACGCTTCGAGCAGGCCGATGGTGGCACGCTGTTCCTCGACGAGATCGGCGAGATTTCACCGCTGTTCCAGGCCAAGCTGCTGCGCGTGCTGCAGGAGGGCGAGTTCGAACGCGTCGGCGGCAACCGCACCATCAAGGTCAATGTCCGCATCGTCGCCGCGACCAACCGTGATCTGGAGCGCGAGGTGCGCGAGGGCAACTTCCGCGAGGATCTGTACTACCGCCTCAACATCATGCCGATCAACCTGCCGCCGCTGCGCGAACGGTCGGCGGATATTCCCGAGCTGTGCAACTTCCTGCTCGACAAGCTCTCGCAGCATCAGGGGCGCAAGCTGAGCCTGACCGATGCGGCGGTGCGAGTGCTGATGGGGTACGGTTGGCCCGGTAACGTGCGCGAACTGGAAAATGTGCTCGAGCGCGCGGCGATCATGGCCGAGGACGGGGTGATCGAGCCCTCGACGCTGTCGCTGCAGGGGCTCGACATGAAACGCCCGGCGGCTCCGGTGGCGCCGCCGGTCAGCGCACCGGGGGGCGGTTACGCGCCGGAGGCGGGACGGCCGCTGGATGATCCGGACATGGACGAACGCGAACGGGTGATCGCGGCGCTGGAGCAGGCCGGCTGGGTGCAGGCCAAGGCCGCGCGTCTGCTCAACATGACGCCGCGCCAGATCGCCTACCGCATTCAGACCATGAACATCGACGTGAAAAAAATCTGAGCCCCGGCGAGTGCCTCTGCCGTCTGCGCGGCAGGGGCCTCGCACCGTACGTCCCCGCACCGCGCGTCCCCGCCAGTATCCCTTCACTCTCCAGTCACTACCCCAGCCACTCTCGAGCCATTCGCCCTGACCGCGCTGAGGCGCGCTGCATGCGAACCGTCGCAACCGGTGTTGTCCGACACGCCGGCCAGCCCCCGAACAGACCATGGCCGGGCGACTGACAGCGCCCGGCATCACGTGTCGCAGATGTGACAAACGCCGCTGACCTGTCTCACAAGACACACGCAAAACGGCGTTGCTGACGCGAAAATTCAAATAAAAACAATGGCTTGTCCTGTGGCCCGTCGATTGCAACAGACTCCGCAGCAGGTGATCTGCATCTCACAACCGGCCCCCGTGGCCCGCAGAGGAGAGAATCCGATGGAGTTGACAGTCCTGAACGAAACATCGAGCGACAGCAGCGGCGGCTGCTCGGCAAGCGCGTGCGGCAGCAGTAACGATCAACTCAGCCATCTGCCCGATGCGATCAGGGAAAAGGTGCACAACCACCCCTGTTACTCGGAAGAGGCTCACCACTATTTCGCACGCATGCATGTGGCGGTCGCACCGGCCTGTAACATTCAGTGTCACTACTGCAACCGCAAATATGACTGTGCCAACGAGTCGCGTCCCGGGGTGGTATCCGAGTTGCTGACGCCGGATCAGGCGGTCAAGAAAACCAAGGCGGTGGCGGCCAACATCCCGCAGATGACCGTGCTCGGGATTGCCGGTCCCGGCGATCCGCTGGCCAACCCGGAGCGCACCTTCGATACCTTCCGTCGCCTCAGCGCCGAAGCACCGGATATCAAGCTCTGCGTATCGACCAACGGTCTGGCGCTGCCGGACTGTGTCGAAGAGCTGGCCCAGCACAACATCGACCACGTCACGATCACGATCAACTGCGTGGACCCGGAGATCGGCGCCAAGATCTACCCCTGGATCTACTGGAACAACCGCCGTATCCGCGGCAAGAAAGCGGCCAAAATCCTGATCGAGCAGCAGCAGAAAGGGCTCGAGATGCTGGTCGAGCGCGGCATCCTGGTCAAGGTCAACTCCGTGATGATCCCCGGTGTCAACGACGAGCACCTCAAGGAAGTCAGCCGCATCGTCAAGGCCAAGGGCGCCTTCCTGCATAACGTGATGCCGCTGATCGCGGAGGCGGAGCACGGCACCTTCTACGGCGTCATGGGCCAGCGCGGGCCATCCAACGAGGAGCTGATGGAGCTGCAGGACGAGTGCGCCGGCGACATGAACATGATGCGCCACTGCCGTCAGTGTCGTGCCGATGCGGTGGGCCTGCTCGGTGAAGACCGCGGCGATGAGTTCACCCTCGACAAGATCGAGTCGATGGAGATCGATTACGAGGCGGCGATGCAGAAACGTGCCCTCGTGCATCAGGGCATCGCCGAGGAGCTGGCGGAGAAGGAGAAGAAGCGTGCCGCGCTCGCCGCGGTCAAGGTCCCGAGCGGCCCGACGCTGGACAACGCTCACTTCCGTCCGGTGCTGATGGCCGTGGCAACCGCTGGCGGCGGCATGATCAACCAGCACTTTGGCCATGCCACCGAGTTCCTGATCTATGAGGCATCAGCCGCGGGCGTGCGCTTTATCGGTCACCGCAAGGTCGATCAGTTCTGTATCGGCAACGACACCTGCGGCGAAAAGGAAAGTGCGCTGGCCGGCAGTATCCGGGCGCTGTCCGGCTGCGAGGTCGTGCTCTGTTCCAAGATCGGCTACGAGCCCTGGGGGCTGCTGGAAGAGGCGGGTATCCAGCCCAATGGCGAGCACGCCATGGAGCCGATCGAGGAAGCGATCATGGCGGTCTACGAAGAGATGATTGCCACCGGTCGCCTGGATGAAAACACGTCCGGCAACAGCCAGATGAGTGCCTGAGGAGGTCGTCATGTCACTGAGCATCATTGAAAGCTGCGTCAACTGCTGGGCCTGCCTCGATGTGTGTCCGTCGGACGCGATCTACGAGGACAAGCCGCACTTCATGATCGACGCCAAAAAGTGCACCGAGTGCGAAGGCGACTTCGCCGATCCGCAATGTGCCAGCATCTGCCCGATCGAAGGCGCGATTCTGGATGCCGCCGGGCTGGCACTGAATCCGCCGGGATCCCTGACCGGGATTCCGCCGGAGATGATGGACAAGGCGATGGCCGAGATTCAGGCACGCTAAGGGGGCGTTATGGCGCAGGTGGTGTTCTATGAAAAGCCCGGTTGTATCAACAACCGCAAGCAGAAAAAGCTGCTCGAGGACGCCGGGCATAGCGTCGAGGCGCGCAATCTGCTGCAGCAAGGCTGGACACCGCAACGCCTGCGTCCGTTCCTCGGCGATGAGGTGGCGGGCTGGATCAACAGCAGCCATCCCGATCTCAAGGCGGGCACTCGGGCCCTGGACCTTGCTGATCCCGACGCGGTTCTGGCGCAGCTGTGCGCCGATCCGCTGCTTATTCGACGTCCGCTGATGCAGATCGGTGGGCACTGTCTGCAGGGCTTCGATGCCGCGCGGGTCGACCAGCTGATCGGGCTGAGTCGTCTGCCGGACGGCGATATCGAGAGCTGTCCCAAACGTCACACTGCGGCTGCGTGCAGCCGTGAGGAGGCGTGAATGGCACAGCCGGCCCTGAAGACGTTGAACCGGTTCGAGCGATTGATGGCGGCCGCGGCGGGTGGAGAAACCGGTCGTCATCTCGCTCACCTATTGGCCCACCTGGCGCTGGCGCCACGGCTGGGGCTTGGCTGTCTGCCGCTGAATCTCGGGCTGACAGGCGAAGCATTCGAGGCGCTGTTCGAGCGCCTGTTCGAGGGTGCACAGGAGGCGCTCAGCCTGCCAACCAGCGCAGCACACCTGCTGGAAACCCGCTCGACGATGCGGGAAGAGCTGATCGAGCTGCGCGACGACGAGCGCGTCGAGCTGGTCGAACTGCTCGAGGCGTACCGCCACCCGGCGGCACCGGCGGAGCTGTCGCTGATCATCGCCAGCGGCTGTCTCGGCGGCGATCACCTCTGGCGTGACCTGGGGCTGCCCGATCGCGCGGCGCTGAGCGAGCTGATGCAGAAAGCGTATCCGCAGCTCAAGGCACGCAACGACCGCGACATGAAGTGGAAGCGCTTCTTCTACAAACAGTTATGCGAGCGCGGTGGCGGTTACGTCTGCCGGGCGCCGAGCTGCGATCAGTGCAGCGCCTACAGCGACTGTTTTGGTCCCGAGGAGTAAGGCGATGTCCGATCTGACGACCGATGCAGTGACACAGCTCAACGCCTATCACGACCTGAGCAAACACCGGTTTGGCGGCTACGCGCCGGGCCCGGAAACGCTGGACTGGGACGATCAGCCCAGTGTGTTCCGCCATTTTGATGCGGCGCCGCGGATCGAGCTGCCGCTGTCTGCCGTGGCACCGCCGGCACAGCCTGCTGCGCACCTGTTCAGCGGGGCGGGCGCGCCGCAACCGCTGACCCTCGCCACGCTGTCATCGTTTCTGCGTCATGCCGCAGGGCTGACCGCCTGGAAGGTGTTGGGCCCGGATCGCTGGTCGCTGCGGGTCAACCCGTCCAGCGGCAATCTGCACCCGAGCGAGCTCTACCTGCTGCTGCCGGCCGGGATCGCCTGGGATGCCGGGGTCTACCACTACAATGTCCACGACCACGTGCTGGAGCAGCGTCTCGCGCTGCCGGCCGAGGCGATTCGCGGCGCCAGCCTGGTCATCACCTCGGTGTTGCAGCGTGAACTCTGGAAGTACGGCGAACGCGGCCTGCGCTACTGCCTGCTCGATACCGGCCACCTGCTGGCGCAGTGTCAGGCCTCGGCTGCGCTCAACGGCTGGCGGCTGAGCCCGCACGCCATCGATCACGACACCCTGAGTGCACTGGTCGGTATTCGCCGTCCCGAATATGCACGGGTTGAAGCGGAATATCCGGAACTGCTGATCCAGCTCGGTGATGCAACCACCGACTACGCGCGGCTGGCAGCCCGCGCCCGCCAGGCCGAGCACTGGCAGGGTAGCCCGAGCCGCCTCGGTCCGCGTCCGATTCAATACTGGCGTCAGGCCGAGGCGATGGTGCAGCGGTTCAGCCGCACACCGGCGCTGAACTGGTCGCCGGCGGCAGCGGAGATGCCCGCATTCGATGATGCACCCGCGGCGCACCGGGTCATTCGTAACCGTCGCAGTGCTCAGGGGTACAACCACGAACGCAGCCTCAGCGAGGCCGAGTTCAGTGCCCTGTTGCGCCCGCTGCTGCCCGGGCAGAGCCGCATGCAACTGACGCCGGCACGGCTGCATCTGGTACTGCTGGTGCATCAGGTCGACGGGCTTGAACCGGGCATCTATCTGCTGCCACGCAGTGCCGAGGGCGAGCGCCTGATGCAGCGCGAGGTGACGCACTGGCCGCAGCGCGCGGATGTCACGCTCGGCAGCGGCCTGCGCCTTGTGCACCTGAAAACCTGCAACACCCGCAAGGCGGCCGCGCAGCTGTGCTGCAACCAGATGATCGCGGCGGCCAGCGCCTGCACCCTGCTGATGTTGGCGGAGTTCGAGGACACGCTGGCGCAGCAGGGCGCTGCCGGTTATCAGCAGCTGTATTACGAAGCCGGCGTGCTCGGGCAGTCGCTCTACCTGAGCGCAACGGCGCTGGGGCTCAACGGCACCGGTATCGGCTGCTTCTTCGATGACGCAGTGCACGAGCTGCTCGGCATCGACGGTCATGCACTGCAGACGCTTTATGGCTTCGCGCTGGGTGAGGGCAAGCCCGACACCCGCGTGACCGCTCTGTCCGGATATCACCATCTACGGGAACCGCACCATGTCTGATGTCATCCGCATAACCCCCGAAACAGCGCAGAAACTGCTGGCCGAGCACGACGTGCTGCTGCTGGACATGCGTGAGCGGGCGGATTTCGACAGCCAGCATCACCCCGCCGCGCTGCATCTGGAACACCGCAACGTCAAAACGCTGCTGATGAGCACCTCGCGTGAGCAGACGGTGGTGATCTGTTGTTACCAAGGCAACAGCAGTGTCGAGATGGCGCGCCTGTTTACCGACTTCGGCTTTCGCCGCGTCTACAGCGTCGATGGCGGGTTTCGCGCCTGGCAGCCGTTGCTCAACAGCAGCGCATGCGCACCGAGCGATCTCGACCGCCCCGGTCAGTGGGGCATGACGGCACTGATGCGTGCCGCACAGGCCGGCGATGGTCTCGAGGTGCAGAAGCTGCTGGCCGCCGGGGCGTCGGTCGGGCGTCGCAATGACGACGGTAACAACGCGCTCTGGTTTGCCTGTCGTGCTAACAGCGCCGACTGCATGCGCCTGCTGATCAATGCCGGCATTGATATCGATAACCAGAACGCCAACGGCGCCACGGCGCTGATCTATGCGGCGGCGGCCGGCCTCACCGAGATGGTGCAGATGCTGCTGGCCTCGGGCGCCGATACCGGCCGCCGCACGCTGGACGATTTCACCGCGCTGGATGTGGCTGCCAGTCGCGACATCATGAAACTGCTGATGGCCTGCGAGTGCATGGCGGTGGGGCAGTAACAGAAGGGAGCAAGCGATGAGTACTGAAGACAAGATCCGTAAACAGCTGGCCGACAACCCGGTGCTGCTCTACATGAAAGGCACGCCGGACGAGCCGCGCTGCGGCTTCTCACGCAACGCCGTGGAAGCGCTCAAGGGGCTGGGGGCCAACTACGCCTGGGTCAATGTGCTGGAAGCGCCGTTCATCCGTGAAAAGCTGCCCAATGTCTCCAACTGGCCGACCTATCCGCAGCTGTTCATTCAGGGCGAGCTGGTCGGTGGCAGCGATGTCATCGTCGAGATGGCCGAGGATGGCAGTCTGAAGCCGATGCTGGCTGCCGCAGGAGGTGCCTGATGCTTGCCTCAGACGTCGAAGCCCGTATCCAGGCGGCCCTGCCGGACGCCGATATCGATGTCAGCGGTGAGGATTGCAGCTTCACCGTCGCCATTATCAGCGACACCTTCGAGGGACAGAACCTGATGCAGCGGCAGAAAAGCATCCTGTCGCTGTTCGAGCTCGAGCTCAAAACGGGCCGACTTCACGCCTTGACCATCAAGGCCTGGACGCCGGCACAGTTTGCCGAACGGCAGCACACCCATCTGGTTCAGCTTGAGTGCTGAGACCGGACCCAATCGCGTGAGGTGGTTCCGATGAAAACCGTCAGCGTACATGAAGATCCGGCCCGCGCGCTGGATCAGTTCGAACATCTGGCCTGCCGGCAGCAGGGCACGCTCGGGCGTGGTCTGGCGCGTATCGCCATGCTGCTGGCCGTGGGACGCTACTGCCGCTATCGGCACCTGCCGATCGGGCACCAGGCCACGTTTCAACGCAAACTAATGGATCAGGAGAGCCACCATGAGTACTGATGAAAGCCTGTTCGACGAGCAGTTCCTCGAAGCGACCAACAAGCTGATCGAAATCGCCAACGAGATGGGCGGCAAGTACGGCGACCACAAGATGGGGGTGGCGTTTATCTACGCGGCGGCCCGTTACAACGCCTATATCGCCGCGGGCAGTGTCACCAGCGCCGACGAACTGGCCGACAAGCGCGACAAGGCGGTGGAATACTTCACCGACCGTTTCCGCCAGCTCTACGACGGCAATCTGGCCGACTACATCGCCAACTTCGATGAATACATGGGCGCTGCCGCCGAGATGGCCGACAAGGCTCACTGACACTTCATTGCCGACACTCAAAAGCCCTGCGGGGCTTTTTCTTTTTTCGGTCCCGTCGTGCGGCGGCAGGCGGGGGCGTGATTACGGAGCATAAAAAACCCCGCCGGTGGGCGGGGTCAGTGCAGCAGCCGGTTGGCGTTCAGGTGGTGGCCAGCACGCCCGCGGACTCCAGCAGCGCTTCCCAGCTCTCCTCGATGATCTCGATCTTCTTCAGCTTGCAGAAGCGGCGCTCCTTGTCAGTGGGCTCCGGGATGAAGGCCCAGCCGGCGGGCTCATCGGCGGCATAGATGATGTCGCTCATCACCATGCGCTCGGTGTCACGGGTGAAGCGCATGCCAAGGAACAGATACTGCTTCTGCTTGCGATACTCCTTCAGAAACGCCGGGATGGCGAAACCGCCCATCAGTTCGGTGATGTAATCGACAAAGTCCGCATCGGCGGCGATGTAGTTGGCTTCCGGTTTCGGTGCGCCCAGCGGTTTGAACAGAATCGGCAGATCCGGGTTCACGGCGTCCAGCGCCACCTCACGGTAGTGGCTGCCGTCGTAGTGAAACAGCTTGAAGCGGTAGTCGCTGGCCATGATGCGGGCCACGCCCATGATCAGTGTGTGTTCGGTATCGGCGTAGCTCTCGAGCAGCTGGGTGTCGCGGTTCACGTCGATGACATAGTGCGGCTTGATCGACGCCAGCCACTCGTGCACCGCGCCACGAGTCCACTCCTTATCACCGTAGGTGTCGTTCAGAAAGCGGGTCACGAAGCTGCGGCCTTTCTTGTTCTCCATGCTCATGGCCGCGCGCGGAAACTCGTACATCAGTCGCGGTGCCATCGGCTGACCGTTGTTCATGGCCAGAATCAGACTGTCGCTGTCGGCCGGGATCGGCGAGCCGTCGGTCTGGCTGACAACATCACTGAGCGCACCGGCGCCGAGATAGGGGACGATCTTGCCGCTGCGAATACCTTCCAGAAGCTGCTTATACATGGCGTACCTTCCTGACAGTTGGTTGAGCGGGCCGGCGAGTCATCCGCGACAGCCTGGCACGCCCGGGAATAGAGAGTACCTGGCAGGTTGCAATAGTTACGCCACGCGTAAGTGGTTGTTTTTCGATTTCGAAATCGGTGCAGGGGCGACCGTTAGCCGGTTTGTGTCGGGCCTTGTCGTATAGCTGACAGTCGCGATTGGCCTGACAAAGCGCAGGGGCTTTTTGTTGTTATTCCAACAGCTCGGAGCGTCTTTGTCGCGACCAACGCGTCACCTGTCGCCCGGCCGCTTTTATAAAAAACCTTGAAAAACAGATAGATAAATTAATTGGCCTTGTTTGGTACAGCTTTCGCAATAACCAGCGGGAAGTTACGAAGGCCGAGGCGCCAACAGTGAAAGACTGTGGGTCTGGGCTCGGAAGCAAAGTCCGAAACGAGGAGCAACACTATGGCAATGCGTCAATGTGCAATCTACGGTAAAGGCGGTATCGGCAAGTCTACCACCACTCAGAACCTGGTAGCGGCCCTGGCTGAAGCCGGCAAGAAAGTCATGATCGTCGGCTGTGACCCGAAGGCTGACTCTACCCGCCTGATCCTGCACTCCAAGGCCCAGAACACCATCATGGAAATGGCTGCCGAAGCCGGCACCGTTGAAGATCTGGAACTGGAAGATGTAATGAAGACCGGCTACGGCGACGTCAAGTGTGTCGAGTCTGGTGGTCCTGAGCCGGGTGTTGGTTGTGCCGGCCGCGGTGTTATCACCGCCATCAACTTCCTCGAAGAGGAAGGTGCCTACGAAGACGATCTGGACTTCGTGTTCTACGACGTACTGGGTGACGTCGTATGCGGTGGCTTCGCGATGCCGATCCGCGAAAACAAGGCTCAGGAAATCTACATCGTCGTATCCGGCGAGATGATGGCGATGTACGCCGCCAACAACATCTCCAAGGGTATCGTGAAGTACGCCAACTCCGGTGGCGTGCGTCTGGCGGGCCTGATCTGTAACTCTCGTAACACCGACCGTGAAGACGAGCTGATCGAAGCCCTGGCTGCCAAGCTGGGTACCCAGATGATCCACTTCGTTCCGCGTGACAACGTCGTTCAGCGCGCCGAAATCCGCCGTATGACCGTCATCGAGTACGACCCGCAGGCCAAGCAGGCTGATGAGTACCGTGCCCTGGCGCAGAAGGTCATCGACAACAAGCTGCTGGTCATCCCGACTCCGGCCACCATGGACGAGCTCGAAGAGCTGCTGATGGAGTTCGGCATCATGGACGAAGAAGACGAGTCCATCATCGGTAAGACGGCGGCTGACGAAGCCTAAGTAATACACGTTGTCGGCAGGGCGGGCGATCGCAGCGGTCGCCTCGCCCGAGGACGAGCATGGGGCAGATTAGCCTCTGTTCGCAACCCAACATGTAAAGGAGACAGGTCATGTCTGTCATGTCACGCGAAGAGACCGAAGCGCTCATTAACGAAGTGCTCGAAGTCTATCCTGCTAAAGCGAAAAAAGACCGTGCCAAGCACCTGACGGCCAACGATCACGAGATCGAACAGTCCAAGAAGTGCATCACCTCCAACAAGAAGTCCCTGCCGGGCGTCATGACCATCCGTGGTTGCGCCTACGCCGGTTCTCGTGGTGTGGTCTGGGGTCCGATCAAGGACATGATTCACATCTCGCACGGTCCGGTTGGCTGCGGTCAGTACTCGCGCTCCGGTCGTCGCAACTACTACATCGGTACCACCGGTGTTAACGCCTTCGTCACCATGAACTTCACCTCCGATTTCCAGGAGAAGGACATCGTATTCGGCGGCGACAAGAAGCTGGCCAAGCTGATCGAAGAGATCGAGCAGCTGTTCCCGCTGAACAAGGGTATTTCGGTCCAGTCCGAATGTCCGATCGGTCTGATCGGCGACGATATCGAAGCGGTTTCCAAGAAAGCCGCCAAGGATATCGGCAAGACCGTTGTCCCGGTGCGCTGCGAAGGCTTCCGCGGTGTCTCCCAGTCGCTGGGTCACCACATTGCCAACGATGCGATCCGTGACTGGGCGCTGGGCAAGCGTGACGACGACAACAGCTTCGAAACCACCCCGTATGACGTCGCCATTATCGGTGACTACAACATCGGTGGTGATGCCTGGTCTTCCCGCATCCTGCTTGAAGAGATGGGTCTGCGCGTTGTCGCTCAGTGGTCCGGTGACGGCACCATCTCTGAAATGGAGCTGACGCCGAAGGTCAAGCTGAACCTGGTGCACTGCTACCGCTCCATGAACTACATCTCGCGTCACATGGAAGAGAAGTACGGTATTCCGTGGATGGAGTACAACTTCTTCGGTCCGACCAAGACTGACGAGTCCCTGCGCAAGATCGCGTCCTTCTTCGATGAAACCATCCAGAAGAAGGCCGAAGAGGTGATCGCCAAGTACAAGCTCGAGTACCAGGCGGTGATCGACAAGTACAAGCCGCGCCTGGAAGGCAAGAAGGTCATGCTGTACATCGGTGGTCTGCGTCCGCGTCACGTCATCGGTGCCTATGAAGACCTCGGCATGGAAGTGGTCGGTACCGGTTACGAGTTCGCGCACAACGACGACTATGACCGCACCATCAAGGAAATGGGCAACGCGACCCTGATCTACGATGACGTGACCGGCTACGAATTCGAAGAGTTCGTCAAGAAGATCAAGCCTGATCTGATCGGTTCTGGTGTTAAAGAGAAGTACATCTTCCAGAAGATGGGTATTCCCTTCCGTCAGATGCACAGCTGGGACTACTCAGGTCCGTACCACGGCTACGATGGTTTCGCCATCTTCGCCCGCGACATGGACATGACCCTCAACAACCCCTGCTGGAAGAAGCTGCAGGCCCCCTGGAAAGCCGACGCTGCTGAAGATGCAGCCGTGGCAGCCAGCGCCTGAGTCGACGGCTAAAGGTTCACGGTCGTTGCGACCGTGAACCCCACTATCCACTTTGACCCGCTTGTTCACAGATTGGTGGCGCGGGAGGAGAGAATGAAATGAGTCAGTCAGTTGATAACATCAAGCCGAGCTATCCGCTGTTCCTCGAAGACGACTACCAGGATATGCTGGCCAAGAAGCGCGATGATTTCGAAGAGAAGCATCCGCAGTCCAAGATCGACGAAGTGTTCGAATGGACCACGACCAAGGAATATCAGGAGCTGAACTTTGCCCGTGAAGCCCTGACGGTCAACCCGGCCAAAGCCTGCCAGCCGCTGGGTGCAGTCCTCTGTTCACTGGGCTTCGAAAAGACCCTGCCGTACGTCCACGGCTCTCAGGGGTGTGTTGCCTACTTCCGTACCTACTTCAACCGCCACTTCAAGGAGCCGATCGCAACTGTATCTGACTCCATGACCGAAGACGCGGCTGTATTCGGTGGCCAGAAGAACATGTTCGACGGCCTGGAAAACGCCAAGGCGCTGTACAAGCCGGAGATGATCGCGGTCTCCACCACCTGTATGGCCGAGGTTATCGGTGACGACCTCAACGCCTTCATCGGCAACGCCAAGAAGGAAGGTCACATCGAGCAGGACTTCCCGACCCCGTTCGCGCACACGCCGAGCTTCGTCGGCAGCCACACCACGGGCTGGGACAACATGTTCGAGGGTATCGCCCGTTACTTCACCCTCAACGACATGGAAGGCAAGGAAGTCGGCAGCAACGGCAAGCTGAACTTCGTGCCGGGCTTCGAGACCTATCTCGGCAACTATCGCGTCATTAAGCGCATGATGGCCGACATGGATGTGGAAATGACCCTGCTGTCGGATCCGTCCGAAGTGCTGGATACCCCGGCTGACGGCCAGTTCCGCATGTACGAGGGCGGTACCACTCAGGCCGAGATCAAGGATGCGCCGAACGCGCTGAACACCATCCTGCTGCAGCCGTGGCAGCTGGTGAAGACCAAGAAACTGGTCGAAAACACCTGGAAGCACGACGTACCGAAGCTCAAGATCCCGATGGGTCTGGAGTGGACCGACGAACTGCTGATGAAAGTCTCCGAGATCACCGGCAAGCCGATCAGCAAGGCGCTGGAGCTGGAACGCGGTCGCCTCGTCGACATGATGACCGACTCCCACACCTGGCTGCACGGCAAGAAGTTCGCGCTCTACGGTGACGCTGACTTCGTCATGGGCCTGACCAAGTTCCTGCTGGAGCTGGGCGCCGAGCCGATTCACATTCTCTGCCACCACGCCAACAAGCGCTGGAAGAAAGAGATGGAAGCGATTCTGGCCGAGTCTCCGTACGGGGCTGACAGCGAAGTACACATCGGCAAGGACCTGTGGCACATGCGTTCACTGTGCTTCACCAACAAGCCGGACTTCCTGATCGGTAACTCCTACGGCAAGGATATCCAGCGCGATACGCTGTACAAGGGCAAGGAGCACGAAGTACCGCTGATCCGTCTGGGCTTCCCGATCTTTGACCGTCACCACCTGCATCGCCAGACCACACTGGGCTACGAAGGGGCCATGCAGATGCTGACCACCATCGTGAATGCAGTGCTGGAGCGTCTCGACGACGAAACCCGCGGCATGCAGACCACTGACTACAACTACGATCTGGTTCGTTAATGACGTACAGGATGTACGGTATCCCGCGGGCGCATGGATGCGCAGGAGCGGGGCGATAAGAACCTGAGGTCCCTGCCGTCTGCTCATGCGGCGGCAGGTTTCTCCACCAAGAGGAAGCGGCCATGCCGAACGTAATGATCCGCCAGAACGAGGGCAAGATGACCCTCTACGTCGCCAAGAAGGACCAGGAAGACGAGATCTCCTCCATCGAATTCAACTCAGAAGACAGCTGGGGTGGCACCATCGAGCTGACCGACGGTACCCGGTACTTCATCGAACCGCTGGATGCACCCCCCAAGTTACCGATCACCCTGCGCGCCAAGCGCGGCTGAGAAGAGGGCAGAGCCATGGCAGATAAACTTTCCCCCGAAGTTGCTCTGCGTATCGGGCTTGCCGCCCGGGCGCTTCCCGACACTGATCCGAAACGTCTGATGACGGTTTTGCTGGACGCGGTCGGCCTGCCGATCACACCGACAAAACTGGGACGGCTCAAGGTCGCCAAACTCAAGGCGGCGGCCGAAGGTGAGTTCGCCGATATCGAGACCGAACACCTCAAGGCTGCACTTAGTCTGCTCAAAGGAATCGGCGTTCAGACCGAACAGGTTGAAACCCCACTGCCGGACACCCAGCCTTACCAGGACGGCGACATGCCCGGCTCGATCCGCGTGGCCTGTGCTTCCAACCACGATGCCCGCATCGACGGCCACTTTGGCTCCTGTGCCCGTTTTCTCATCTACCAGGTCTCCGACAGCGAAAGCCGCCTGATCGAGATCCGCTCCGCCGGCCGCGCGCCCGAGGATGAGGACAAGAACGCCTGGCGTGCCGACCTCATCAAGGACTGTCAGCTGCTCTACACCGTCTCGATCGGTGGGCCGGCGGCGGCCAAGGTCGTACGGGCCGGCCTGCACCCGGTCAAGCTGCCCAACGGCGGCGACGCACCGGAGCTGATGAACGCACTCACCGGCGTCATCGGCAACAACCCGCCGCCGTGGCTGGCCAAGGTGATGGGGTACAAGGCAGAAGAACGCGTGCGCTTCACCACTGAAGCCGAGGAGGCCATATGATCACCGAAGATGTGCTCAATGCGATCTGTGAATACGCCTCCGGTCAGGTGATCGGCGAACCGCTGGTCGCCGACCTGCGCAAGCAGTATCCCGACTACCACTTCACCTGGTGCTTCGACGAAGATATCGGCGCCACGGCCAGACCCTGGGCGGAGCGTGAGAACTTCAACATCTACCTCGTCAACTCGAGCGATCACTGCTCGAAACTGTCCAACGACCCCGAATCAGCCTCCGGTGTCGTGCTGGCGGAGGTGATGGCGGATGACGACTGAGCGTAACGACGGCGACCTGACACCGGTCGCCGACTGTCGCTTTTGCCGTTACAAGGTCGACCTGCTGCTGACCGGGCGCTGCGTGCCCGGAGACGTCTGCATCGCCGCGCACAGCGGCCGCCAGATCGACCGATTTCTGCGCGTGAACCCGCACCTGGCGATCTACTATCTGCAGGACGCCTTCTGGGAGCGGCGCGCGATCGCCGTGCGGTATGCACCGCTCGATGCGCTGGATAAACTGATCCGCGACCCGGACGAAGCGGTACGCCGCGCCGTCGCTTATCGCCTGCCACGGGATAAACTGCTGGCGCTGATCGACGATGAGGACCGCGAGGTGCGGATCACCGTTGCCGACCGCATCCCGGTTGAGCACCTCGAAAAACTCGCCGACGACCCGGACTACCTCGTGCGCGCCTACGTGACCCAGCGCCTGCCGCAAGGGCGCCTGTTCCGCATGATCCGCGACCCCGACCGCCAAGTCCGCAAACTGGTCGCCCGGCGCCTGCCGGAAGTCAGCCTCGGCCTGATGATGAACGACCCGGAAGCCGAAGTGCGGCGCATCGTCGCCGATCGCCTCGAGGGCGCCGCTGTCGTCCCGATGCTGCAGGACCCGGACTGGACCGTGCGTCTGGCCGCCGCCATGGACGCCCCGCTCGAAGCACTGCACGCGCTCAGGGATGACCCCGATCCGGAAGTCCGCGATCTGGTGGCAACGCGGTTGAAGGATGCAGGGGAGAAGGGCAGCGACTGAGCCTGCCTCTATCACGCTTACAGCGCATACGGCGGCTTTAGTCCTTCAGTTGCGGCTATCTACTTTGCTCCGCTAGCCAATACCGGTTTCGCCGGATGGCGAGTCAAGGGACTTGTACGGACAAGTCCCTTAACAATCCCAAGCCGCCCCTGCAGTTTGACCCGCTTCGCGGTGAAAATAGGGCTCTGACCCCTATTTTCTTTTTCTTAAGGCCACGGTAGCGGGCTTTTACAAAACCAAACTGGCACTTGATGATCCGGAACGGATGCTCGACCTTGGCGCGGAGGCTGGCCTTCAGATACTCGGTGCGGATTTTGACCTTATTGATCCGGGGATGCTTTTTCAGGATCTTCAGCTGCCCGGGTTGTTCGGCGATGTGCCAGTCGGCACTGACATCTTTCAGCTCTTCCCGCTTTTCGGCGCCACGGTAACCCGCATCAGCAAAGATGAATGCTTCTTCACCATGTAGAAGCTGGTCAGCTTGATTGAGATCGTGCTCGTTTGCGGCAGTTGTGCTGAAACTGTGTGTGATACCGGTGCGGGCATCCACACCTATATGGGCTTTCATGCCGAAATGCCACTGATTGCCTTTTTTGGCCTGATGCATCTCAGGGTCACGCTCGCCCGCTTTGTTCTTGGTGGAGCTGGGGGCTTCGATGATGGTGGCATCAACCAGTGAGCCCTCTTTCAAAAGAACACCGGCCTCAGACAGCCATTGGTTCACCTCTTCAAAAATCTGTCGGGCCAGATCGTGGCGTTCGAGCAAGTGCCGGAACTTCAGAATGGTGGTGTGATCGGGGATGGCTTTATCCAGTGATAAACCTGCAAACAGCCGCATTGAGGCAATCTCGTAAAGCGCATCTTCCATGGCTGGATCACTGAGGTTATACCACTGCTGCATGCAGTGAATGCGCAACATGGTGGACAAGGGGTAAGGCCGACGGCCGTTACCAGCCTTGGGATAGTGAGGCTCGATAACGGCTTCGAGACGCGCCCATGGAATCAGCTTATCCATGCGGCCGAGGAATTTCTCCTTGCGGGTCTGACGGCGCTTGTTGCTGAACTCGCTGTCCGCGAATGTAAGTTGCTGATCCATCTTATGCACCCTCGATCATGTGTAGTCAGCATTGTCCCATGTAGCGGACTTGATCACACCTTCCTTAACGCCTGAATTAAGCCGCGCCGCGAAGCGGCGTCGACTTGAACGAATTGTTAGGCATTTGCCGCGCTTCCGACAATGACAAATAGTAGAAACATAACGAAGAATCCAACAGCAATCATGATTCTTAGCGGGCCGATACGCTCGTGCATGACCGAAAATCCATCATCTCTATCCCAGCTTGTGATGCCATTCTTTGTTAGTTTCCCATGCGCCACGATGAGAGTGATGAGACTTGCGATTGGAAATCCAATGCCAAGGCCGCGCCACCAGACCTTGAAGCTCCTTGAAAGCGCGGTGGAGTAATCAGGCTTTTCTCCAGATGGTGGAATAAGTCGAACCTTAAAGAGCCACTTGCCTGGCGTTGTACCGAACATTGAAAGAAACAACGATTCAATGAACACCCAAGCGAAGACCAAGGCAAGCCCGAACAACTGATCGCTTCCAGGCTCGCTGAATGCGTATGGATTTAGCATACCTATCAATAGGCCGCCTACGATTGCGGCCAAGTAGATATCGAACATTCGCGCCCAGTATCTAACCCACGGGCGAACTCGCGCAGTAGACGGCGCGTTAGCCTCCGCTGGTGGTGCTGCTGCTGTTGCTGGTGGAGTGCTGGACTCCACACTGCCAGAACCTTGTGTCGGTTGAAGGTTCATGACGTCCCGTGGTGCTCCGCAGCGCCCGCAGAATTTCGCATCGCTCGCTGTTGCTTTACCGCATTGAGTGCAAAACATCGAATCCCCCTTTTTCAATGCCTAACGCCACACATCAGCCGACCGAAAAACGCGCAGCGTTTTTTGGGTCGGACTGGATGTGATTGTTATGCTTGCTTTATGGTTCAACAACCCAGTTGATGACTTTATTTTTATACCCATCCAGACTCTGCATGTTCAACACCGGTTCATTATTAAACTTACTCATCAACAAAGAAACAATAATGTCTCCATCAACGATGTCGCCTATATATCCCCGCACATCATTAATGAAGTCACCATTGCTTATTTTAGTATCAACGCAACCCTCCATCCCTTTTGTTAAGGTATGAGCCACTTCATTCCTGGACTTTCTAGCTTGATGCAATGTCTCAGATAATTCGGTAGGGAGAGAGAAAGACTGAATACTGGAATTGAGAGTACGATATTTTGATTCGACTTTCGTTACAAACTGATTGAAATCTTCATCCGAATTTAGCAAATACACGGCACCAGATCTGATCTCAAGAGCCATTGACAGTCCAGTGCACATAGAATCAAACCTTGTTGCAACTATTAGGCACCTTCCAATGACTCCATGCAAATAATCCGAATTCTCAGTTCTTTCAAAGTATTCTATGAAAATATTAGGCGACATAAGTTCTCCACATTAAAACCAACCCAGATACTTAACTACGCCACATTTCTTTATCATCTATATTCGACCAGTATTTCTCAACATGATCGATTATAGCCTTCACCTGTTCTTCATACGAAGATCCATTCTGCTCCATTAAACCAGCCGTGAATAGAAGTTTATTTTGACTATATTCATTAGTCATAACGCCGCCAAGAAATTTTTCTGGAATATTCCTTTGTTTTGACTTTTCCTTTAATGTTGAAATAAATGCCTGCATTTTGGCTCTATCACTTGCCCAAGATGGATAGGGCGGTTCATTTTGTTTCTTTTTTCCAAACAAACTACCGAAAAATCCCAATTTATATCTCCTATTGTGAATGTTGGTCTTAAAGCATAACAGTCTGTTAATGAGGTCTGCGACCTCATAATAATTATTAGCGGGTATACCTTTTAATTCTCATCGCAACTTCATAACCCATTGATATACAATGATTTGACACCAAGTCGAACTGTCAAAAAGGTACTTTTCTCGACATCACGTCACACAGCGGGTATAACGGTCTGCATACATTTCATGGATGAGGTGTGGTACATGTCGAAATCTCCTTTTCTCAAGTCTGTTGAGGACTTCATGCTGGTCCAGCGCTACAGTCGCCGGACGATCAGCACATATCTTTACTGGATCAAGTACTTCATTCTGTACAGCGGCAAGCGCCACCCTAGCCAATTGCACGATGAAGACATCATCCGCTTCCTGACCTTCTTGGCCGTTGAGCGTGTGGAAAAAGGGGTCAGACCCCTTTTGCGCTTGGTCGCGATGCTGTACTGCTCGGAATTGCGATGAATTGAGCGAGTGCGCCTGAGTATCAAGGATGTCGGTTTCAGGCAGGTTCGGATGATTAGCGGTAAAGGACGAAAACACCGACTGGTGACGCTGGCGGTGCGACTTTTGCCCCTGTTGGGCCATCAGGCAGGGCAGGTAAAAAACAATCTCAGGCAGGATTTGATGTGCGAAGGTTGTGCGGCTGTTTGGCTGCCGGATGCACTGGTTTGACAGTAGCCCGATACGTCGTTCGAGTCTGGCTGGCATTATCTCTTCCCTGATTCGTGCCTGAGTATTGACTCTGCCGGCAAACTCCTGCGCCGGCACGACGTTGAGATTAACCTGAACTAACGGATAAGAAAAGGGGCCCGCGCTGTACACCCGATTGTCATTAATCCGCCATACCGCTCATCGACTCGCCGATTGTCACCTTTGTCGGTTTTGTAACACCTCGTCTGATGCCGTCAATACTGTAAAAACAACAACTTATCAGTGGCATACCGGTTGCAACAGGGCTTTGTAGTGTGAGTTTCAAAGCGACTTCGCAACCGGAGGGTCTGATGAAAGCCAAGGATATCGCCGAGCTGCTGGATGAACCGGCCTGCGAGCACAACACGAAATCCAAGTCCGGTTGTGCCAAGCCCAAGCCCGGCGCCTCCGCCGGGGGCTGTGCGTTCGATGGCGCTCAGATCGCGCTGCTGCCGATCGCGGATGTGGCGCACATCGTCCACGGTCCGATCGCCTGTGCCGGCAGTTCCTGGGATAACCGCGGCACCCGTTCCAGCGGGCCGACGCTGTACCGTGTCGGCATGACGACAGACCTGACCGAGCAGGATGTGATCATGGGGCGGGGCGAAAAGCGGCTGTTCCACTCCATCAAACAGGCGATCGACGGCTACAGCCCGAACGCCATTTTCGTTTACAACACCTGTGTGCCGGCGCTGATCGGCGATGATGTCGATGCGGTGTGCAAGGCCGCTACGGAGCGCTGGGGCGTGCCCGTGGTGCCGGTGGATGGTGCCGGCTTCTACGGTACCAAGAACCTTGGCAACCGCATCGCCGGCGAGGCGATGTTCAAGCATGTGATCGGTACCCGCGAGCCCGATCCGCTGCCGCCCGGCAGCGAGCGTCCCGGTATCAAGGTGCACGATGTGAACCTGATCGGTGAGTACAACATCGCCGGTGAGTTCTGGCATGTGTTGCCACTGCTGGATGAGCTGGGCATCCGCGTGCTGTGCACGCTCTCGGGCGACGCCCGTTTCCATGAAGTGCAGTCGATGCACCGCGCCGAAGTGAACATGATGGTCTGTTCCAAGGCGATGGTGAACGTGGCGCGCAAGATGGAGAGCGCCTACGGCATCCCCTGGTTTGAGGGCAGCTTCTACGGCATTACCGACACCTCTCAGGCACTGCGCGACTTTGCCCGCCTGATTGGCGACCCGGATCTGAGTGCGCGTACCGAAGCGCTGATCGAACGCGAAGAGAGCCGTATTCGCGCCGCGCTGGAACCGTGGCGGGCGCGGCTCGGCGGCAAGCGGGTGCTGCTGTACACCGGCGGCGTGAAGTCCTGGTCGGTGGTGTCGGCACTGCAGGATCTGGGCATGAAGGTGGTCGCCACCGGCACCAAGAAGTCCACCGAAGAGGACAAGGCCCGCATCCGCGAGCTGATGGGCGAAGACACCAAAATGATCGAGGAGGGCGGTGCGAAGGAACTGATCAACATCGTCCACGAGTACAAGGCCGATATTCTGATCGCCGGTGGCCGCAACCTCTACACCGCATTGAAGGCGCGTATCCCGTTTCTGGATATCAATCAGGAGCGCGAGTTCGGCTATGCCGGATACGAAGGGATGCTGGAGCTGGTACGTCAGCTGGCGCTGACGATCGAGAGCCCGATCTGGCCCGCCGTCCGTGAGCCGGCGCCCTGGGGCGAACGCTCCGACAGTATCGAACCCCTGCAGCTGGCGGAGGTGAACCATGGCTGAAGTCCACAAACGCAAGAAGCCGCTGGCGGTCAACCCGCTCAAGGCCAGTCAGACCATGGGCGCCGCGCTGGCGTACCTCGGGTTCAACCGGGCGATGCCGCTGATGCATGGCAGTCAGGGCTGCACCGCGTTCGCGAAGGTGTTTTTCGTGCGCCATTTCCGTGAGCCGATTCCGTTGCAGACCACGGCGATGGATCAGGTCAGCTCGATCATGGGCGCCGACGACAACATCGTCGAGGCGCTGACCACGATCAGCGAGAAGCAGAAGCCGGCGCTGATCGGGATCTGCAGCACCGGCCTGGCCGAAACGCAGGGCACTGACATGCGCCGCGCGATCACCGAGTTTCGCCAGCAACATCCCGAGTTCGACAAGGTCGCCGTCGTTGCGGCCAGCACACCGGATTTCAGCGGCTGTTTCGAAACCGGCTTCGCGCTGGCGATGAAAGAGATCATCAGCGCGCTGATCCCGGAGGCGAGCCGTGCCGGCAGTCGCGCGCGGCAGGTCAATGTGCTGTGCGGCAGCCATCTGACACCCGGCGATCTCGAGTTCATCAGCGACAGCATCGAGAGCTTCGGTCTGCGCCCGTTGCTGATCCCTGATCTGTCGGCCTCGCTGGACGGCCATCTGCCCAGCGAGGAGTACAGCCCGCTGACCACCGGCGGCCTGACGCTGGATGAGCTGCAGACCGCCGTCGAAAGCCGCGCCACGCTGGTGATCGGCCCGTCGCTGCACGACGCCGCACGGGTGCTGGAGCAGCGCAGTGGCGTGCCGACGCACAGCTTTCCCCATCTGCACAGCCTGCAGCAGGTCGACCGCTGGATGATGACGCTGTCAGAGCTGTCTGGTGTCGAGGTGCCGACGCGCTGGCGCCGCCACCGCAGTCAGCTGCAGGACGCGATGCTCGATACCCATTTCATGCTGGGCCACCTGCGGGTGGCGATCGCGGCGGACCCGGATCTGCTGCTGGCGCTGCACGATCTTGTCGTCAGCATGGGAGGCCAGGTGGTCACCGCGGTGGCCGCGGCGAAGGGACCGGCGCTGAAGCAGCTGGCGCTTGAGCAGGTGCAGGTTGGCGACCTTGAGGATCTGGAGCTGGATGCCCGCGCGCAGAAGGTCGAGATGCTGATCGGCAACAGCCATCTGCTGGAAACCGCCGAGCGGCTGCACCGTCCGCTGCTGCGGGCCGGCTTTCCGCAATACGACCATGTCGGCGGTTTCCAGCGGGTCTGGTGCGGCTATCGCGGCATCCAGCAGGCGCTGTTCGATATCGCCAACCTCAAGCTGTCCCAGCACGAGGAGATCGCCCCCTACTACTCGATCTACGCCCAGAAGCGCAATGAGCGGGAGCAGCAACCACGGGCCGCGGAGGGCTGACATGACACCGCTGGAGCGGCAGCTGAGGGTGATCGAGAGCGATCCGGAGCCGGAGATTCTGCGCGTCGCGTTTGCGACCACCGATCGCGAATACGTGAACCAGCATTTCGGATCGGCCCGCGCGTTTGTCATTTATGCGGTCAACGAGCGCCGCGCCCGGGTCGTGTCGATCTGTGAGTTTACCGACATGGCGGACGACGACGGCGACGAAAAGCTCGGCCCGCGCATCGATCAGCTGCGTGATTGTGCCGCGGTGTACTGCCGCGCCTGTGGCGCCTCGGCGGTACGTCAGCTGCTGATGCACGGCATTCAGCCGGTACGGGTGACGGATGATGCCTCGATCAGCGATCTGCTGGAGGCGCTGCAGGAGGAGCTGCGCGCCGGTCCGTCGAGCTGGCTGGCGAAGGCGATCCGGCGTCAGGCCCCCGGCGCGGGACGATTTGATTCGATGGAAGCTGACGGCTGGGACGAATGACCGGCCGGGGTTGAAACCTTTGGAGAACGACGATGAGCGAAATCTGTATCGAACCCGGCGCCGCTGCGCTGGAGAGTCCTTTCATCAGGCAGATGGTGGTGCAGCTGCGCGCCATGGACAGTTACGGCACCTACGACACCTGGAGCGATGAAAAGGTGCTTGATCCGATGATCCTGACCAAGGCACGCCGGCGCGAGATTCCGGTGGTGGGCGATCCGGACGAGGTGATCGTGGCGCGGGTCAAGGCGTACTACAACGCCATCGCCGTGCGTGTCGAGCAGAACTGCGGCCTGATGGCGGTGCCGATGATCAACCTGACCCACGAGGGGTTTGGTCGCGCGTTGGTGATGGTGGGCAAGCTGGTCGTCATCGACAAGGCGCTGCGCGATGTGCACCGCTTCGGCTTCGACTCCATCGAGAAGCTGGAAGAGGAAGCCGAGAAGCTGGTGAGCCGCGCGCTGGCCACGATCGAGAAGTTCCGTGCCGCGGCTGAAGACTGAACCGATTATCGAGGAGTTTGAGCGATGACCGATGACGAGCTGAAGAAACTGCAGAAAGAGGCCCGCAAGGCGAAGCGTATCGCCACCGAGTTTGCGTCTCAGGTGCACGATGTGGTTGAGGACAGCCTCTGGACCGAATACGAGAGCCTGCCGGAGTTGGCTCAGAAAACTGTCGACGCCTG
Organism: Marinobacterium sp.; assembly: GCA_030602245.1. Lineage (GTDB taxonomy): Bacteria > Pseudomonadota > Gammaproteobacteria > Pseudomonadales > Balneatricaceae > Marinobacterium_D. The sequence continues at coordinate 171,082 of JAUWAC010000003.1, read as the reverse complement.
TCTGGCATGGAAGGATGCCCAGGCAAAACTGGACGCAGCACAGAGCTGACCAAGGAGTAATCACATGTCTGCCGAACTGATCAAGGGCCGTACCCGCGGCGGGGACGAATGGATCCCCAGTTTCATCACCGGAATCAATCAGGAAACCTGCATCGGCTGTGGCCGTTGCTACAAGGTGTGTCCGCGTGATGTGTTCGAGCTGGTTGATCGCAGCGAAGCGCTGGCTGATTCCGACGACTACGACGATGACGATTACGATGACGACGATGAAATGAAGGTGATGTCGGTGGCCAATGCCGACGACTGCATCGGCTGCGTGTCCTGCTTCCGCGTGTGTCCGAAACAGTGCCACAGCCACGAGGCGGTGGCGGCCTGAGGCCGCCATCCGATAACAGGAGTCGCATCATGCCCAGACCTCAAGCCCATGTATTCGTCTGTTCTCAGCAGCGTCCCGACGGCCATCCGCGTGGCAGCTGTGGCGCCGTCGGCGCATCAGTGGTCGCCCAGACATTCTCCGAAGAGATCGCCAAACGCGGCCTGTTTCAGCAGTTCGCGGTGACGCCGACCGGCTGTCTTGGCCCCTGTCATCTGGGCGCCAACGTGCTGATCTACCCGGGTGGACACCTGTACAAGACGGTCAAGGCGGACGACGTCAACCGCATCATCGACGAGCATCTGCTCGGCGGTACACCGGTGGCCGAACTGCTGGCGCCGGAAGCCGAGTGGTAATGCCGCCGCTGACACCGGCGCGAAACGGGAGTCGCCATGGACCAACAGGATCCGCTGTTTGAGCGGCATGCCGCGCTGCTCGCGGCTGCCTGTGCGCTGGCGCAGCAACAGCTGGCTGAACAGGGCTTCGACCCGACGTTGATGCCGACCTGCAAGCGCTTCAGCTACCGCCAGCAACCGGACCCGTTTACCGGGGAGGCGACGCTGAACGGTCACTGGGCGGCCGCGCAGAGCCAGCGCCGCGCGCAGCTGGTCGTCAACGCCGATGGCTCGCTGCTGCTGGAGTGCGATCTGCTCTGTCCTCATCCCGGCGTCCCGGGGCGCTGGGCGGAGCAGATCAGCGTCTGGGGGCGCGGCGTGGCTGCGCTCAAGGGGGAAATTTCCCTGCTGGCACAGCTGGAGGAGTAGCGGTGCCGGACGCACTCTATCGGGCGCTCGAACAGGAAGCGGCAGCCAGCGAAGGCTGGCAACAGCCGGTGGAGCAGGTCTGCATCGGTCAGGTGTGGACACTGGTGCGTGTCGCCGGACAGACCGGCCTGTGCATGACACCGCAGAGCTATTCTCGCACCTTGCCCTGGTCCGGCACCCTCTGTGGCCGCCCCGCCGGCGAGCTGATCGGCTGGCTGTCGAGCTGGCAGCCGTTCGAGTCGGCGCTGGCGGTGGCGACGCTCAATGCGGTGCTGGCCGGCACAGAAACCGCGCGGGCGCTGATGCAGGAGGCGACCCCGGTCGGGGCCGGCAATCTCGCGGTGTTCCACGCGCTGCGCGAGCAGATCGTCGCGGGCCGGATTGGCATCATCGGACGTTACCCGGGGCTTGAACGTGCCCTTGAGGGCATCGATTACCTCTGTTTTGAGCGCGCGCCGGGCACGGATGATCTGCCGGACCCGGCCGCGGAGTACCTGCTGCCTGACTGTGACTGGGCGTTTATCACCGCCAGTGCGCTGGCGAACAAGACACTGCCGCGTCTGTTACAGCTCGGGGCGCGTGCGCGGCGGGTGCTGATGGGGCCTTCTCTGCCGTGGAGCCCGCTCTGGCAACGCTGGGGTGTGTCCTGTCTCGCCGGTGTTGAGGTGCTCGACGACGCGCGCCTGTGGCAGACCGTCAGCGAAGGCGGCGGGGTGCGTATTTTTGAAGGCAGCGTCGGCTACCGGCTGCTGTCGTTAAGCGGGAGTTCCCAACCGTGCGCGTCATAGTGGCCCACCTGCATCCGATCAGTGCCCGGCTGCATTTCTGGACCCGGTCCCATCAGGGGCAGGTGTCCGCCTGTCTGCCGCAGCCGCTGTCACCCCTGTCCACGCTGCATGACGATCACGACCCGCAGGGGGCCGTGTTGCATCCGGCACAGATGATCCGGCCCATTGCCACCCAGCTCGGGCTTGAGCCGGACGATCTCAGTGTTGCCAGTGCGCTGCTGGGCTGGGTGGAATCGCCGGGCGAGTGGATCCCGGTGGCGCTGCTGCGCATCGAGGGCCGAAACCTGCCCGAGCTCAGCGGTGGTCGGTTCATCACGTTGCTGGATCTGCTGCAGTTGCCGGTCACCGAGCGGCTGCTGCTGCGCAAGGCGTACGAAGCGCTGCTGGAAGGCTGACGCTGTTACAGCGGCGCATGTAGCAAACGCGACACATCCCTCATTGTTGTTTTCCCTGATCCGACAATTTTATCCATTCATTTCCTGTGTGTATTTATATCTGTCTGATATTAAAAGACTAATTCTCGTCGTGCGGATGGCACCTCGCTTGCACCGAGCTTCGCAGGCAACTTGATCCCGCGAGGAGAAAGCAATGATACAGCTGACAGAAAACGCTATCGGTGCAGTAAGCCGGTTTATCGAAAATGCAGGCAAACCCGTACTCGGGCTGCGGATCCGTGTCGACGGCGGTGGCTGCTCAGGCTTCCAGTATGGGATGAAACTCGAAGAAAGCGCCGCCGAGGACGATCAGATCCTGGACATCGGTGGACTCAAGATTCTGGTCGATCCGGCCAGCCTGCCGCTGCTGGACAACGTCACCGTCGACTTTCTCGACGGCCTTGAGGGCAGCGGATTCAAATTTGAAAACCCGAACGCCACCCAGAGCTGCGGTTGCGGCAAATCGTTCGCGTGTTAAGCGCCAGACCGGCAGAAATCGACTGAGGAGTTCAAGCGATGTGGGACTATTCCGAAAAGGTTAAAGAACATTTTTACAACCCGAAAAATGCCGGTGCAGTCGAGGGCGCAAACGGGGTCGGCGATGTGGGCTCGATCAGCTGTGGTGATGCCCTGCGTCTGACGCTGAAGGTGAATCCGGAGACTGAAATCATCGAGGACGCGGGCTTCCAGACCTTCGGCTGCGGTTCCGCGATAGCCTCGTCATCGGCGCTGACCGAGATCATCAAGGGCATGACGCTGGATCAGGCGCTGCAGGTCAGCAACCAGGATATCGCGGACTTCCTCGATGGCCTGCCGCCGGAAAAGATGCACTGTTCGGTGATGGGGCGCGAGGCGCTGCAGGCGGCGGTTGCCAACTACCGCGGTGAAGAGTGGGTCGACGATCACGAAGAGGGCGCGCTGGTCTGCAAGTGCTTCGCCATCGACGAGGTGATGATCGAAGAGACGATCCGCGCCAACCAGCTGCGCACCGTCGAGGAAGTGACCAACTACACCAAGGCCGGTGGTGGTTGCTCCTCCTGCCACGAGGGTATCGAGAACATCCTGACCAGGGTGCTGGCTGAATCTGGCGAGACCTTTGTTCCGGGCGGCGTTGCTATCGCGGCGGCGAAGAAGCCGGCGGCGAAGAAAGAGGCCGCGGCCGGTGGTGCCAAAATGGGCACGCTGGCGCGGATTCGCAAGATCGAAGCGGTACTGGATTCGATCCGTCCGGCCCTGCAGGCCGACAATGGCGATGTGGAGCTGATCGACGTGGAAGGCAACACCATCTACGTCCACCTGACCGGCGCCTGCACCGGCTGCCAGATGGCCGCGATGACCCTCGGCGGCATTCAGCAGCGCATGATCGAAGAGCTGGGCGAGTTCGTCAAAGTCGTACCGGCCGCGAAAGAGACCCTGGTCAGCATGGGAGCCTGAAGATGAGCGATATCTATCTGGACAACAACGCCACCACGATGGTGGCGCCGGAAGTGTTCGAGGAGATGAAACCGTTCTTCTGCGAGCAGTTCGGTAACCCGTCGTCACTGCACAGCTTCGGCAACAAGGTCGGCTTCGCACTGAAGAAAGCACGCCAGCAGGTGCAGGCGCTGCTCGGTGCCGAACATGATTCCGAAATCATTTTCACGTCCTGCGGTACCGAGTCCGATTCGACGGCGATCCTGTCGGCGCTGAAGGCGCAGCCCGAGCGCAAGGAGATCATCACCACCGTGGTGGAGCACCCGGCCGTGCTGACGCTGTGTGAATACCTCGAAACCGAGGGGTATACGGTGCACAAGCTCGAGGTGGACACCAAGGGACGCCTTGATCTGGACAAGTACCGCGCGCTGCTCAGCGACAAGGTGGCCGTGGTCAGCGTCATGTGGGCCAACAACGAGAGTGGTACGCTGTTCCCGGTCGAGGAGATGGCGACGATGGCGGCCGAGGCCGGCGTCATGTTCCACACCGACGCAGTACAGGCGGTGGGCAAGATCCCGATCAATCTGGCCGAAAGCAACATCCACATGCTGTCCCTGTCCGGGCACAAGCTGCATGCACCGAAGGGCGTTGGCGTACTCTACCTCAAGCGCGGCACCCGCTTCCGTCCGCTGCTGCGCGGCGGTCATCAGGAGCGCGGACGTCGTGCCGGGACCGAGAACGCGCCGGCGATTATCGGTCTTGGCAAGGCCTGTGAGATGGCGCAGGCCCATCTCGAATTCGAAAATACCCAGGTCAAGGCGATGCGCGACCGGCTGGAAGCGGGACTGCTCGCCGCGATTCCGAACTGCTTTGTCACCGGCGATCCGGACAACCGGCTGCCCAATACCGCCAGCATCGCGTTCGAGTACATCGAGGGCGAGGCGATTCTGCTGCTGATGAACAAGGTCGGCATCGCCGCCTCATCCGGCTCCGCCTGTACGTCCGGCTCGCTCGAGCCGTCTCACGTCATGCGGGCGATGGGCATTCCCTACACGGCGGCACACGGTACCGTGCGCTTCTCGTTCTCGCGCTACAACACCATGGAAGAGGTGGAGCGGGTGATCGAAGAGGTGCCGGGGATCGTCGCGAAACTGCGCAAACTGTCACCCTACTGGGGCGACAACGGTCCGGTCGAAAACCCGGACGAGGCGTTTGCACCGGTCTACGCCTGACACACCATCCCCCGGTCCGGCGTATCGACGGAGGCCCTGAGCCTCCGTTTTTCGTTTCTGCGCGCTGGCACGCGGTACAACTGTAGTGGCGGCCCGGTCTGCGTGATACCCTTAGCGCGCTTTCACATTCTGCAATGCATTCGCATCGATACCGCCAAGATTACCCGGTTATGACTTCAGATCTCCGCGCCAGCGATACGCCCCTGTTTCGATTCAAGAATTCCCGTGTTTCCCTGAATGAGCTGCTGCTGCTCGACTATGACGCCGTGCGCCTGCGCGAAGACCTCGCCAGCCATGCAGCGCGGCTGCCGTCGCTGTTTCGTCAGATGCCGGTGGTTCTGAACCTGGAGCAGCTGCCGGCCGAACAGCCGGTGCCACCGCTGGATGAACTGTTGGCGATCTGTCGCGAAAGCGAGCTGAATCCGATCGGGCTGCGCGGCAACAACCGCTACGACGAGGCGCTCTGCCTGAGCCACGGTCTGGCCTGCTTCGGCGCATCGGCACGGGCCGAGCGCGACAGCGCAGAGGCGAAGCGCGAGCCGGTGACGCAATCCCCGGCGCGAGCGGAACCCGGCGCGCAGTCCGCTGTCAGCGAAACAGCAGCGGCCGCCAGCAACACGAAGATTCTGACCACCCCGGTGCGCTCCGGACAGCAGGTCTATGTCCCCGGTGGCGATCTGATCGTGCTGTCGTCGGTCAGTGCCGGCGCCGAGGTCATGGCCGATGGCAATATTCATGTCTATGGCCCGTTGCGCGGGCGGGCGATGGCCGGTGTCAACGGTAATACGGATGCACGCATCTTCTGTCAGAGTCTGGAAGCGGAACTGATCTCGATCGCCGGTTACTTCAAGGCGTGCGAAGACCTGCAAAGCGCGCACTGGGAGCAACCGGCACAGGCGTATCTGTCGGGCACGCGGCTCGACACGGCGCCGCTGTAACCAGACCTCTTAATCCATACGGATGGAAACTGTTTAAATGGCTGAAATCATTGTTGTAACGTCCGGCAAGGGCGGGGTCGGCAAAACGACCAGTAGTGCAGCGATTGGGACCGGATTGGCGCTGCGCGGGTTTAAAACCGTACTGGTGGATTTCGACGTGGGTCTGCGCAACCTGGACCTGATCATGGGCTGCGAGCGCCGGGTCGTGTTCGATCTGGTCAACGTCATCAACGAAGAAGCGACGCTGAATCAGGCGCTGATCCGCGACAAGCGGACCGAAGGGCTGTACATCCTGCCGGCGTCTCAGACCCGCGACAAGGATGCGCTGACACAGGATGGCGTCGAGCGCGTGCTCAACGAGCTGTCCGAGATGTTCGACTACATCGTCTGCGACTCGCCCGCGGGCATCGAGCGCGGCGCGCACATGGCGCTGTATTTTGCCGATACGGCCATTGTCGTCACCAACCCGGAAGTCAGCTCCGTGCGCGACTCCGACCGCATTCTCGGCGTGCTGCAGAGTAAGTCGCGCAAGGCCGAGCAGGGCGAACAGGTACGTGAGCATCTGCTGCTGACCCGCTACAACCCGGCCCGCGTGCAGGCCGGCGAGATGCTGAGCGTCGATGACGTGCGTGACATCCTGGCGATTCCGCTGCTGGGCGTGATTCCGGAATCCGATGCGGTGCTGAAAGCGTCCAACCAGGGGCAGCCGGTGATACTGGATGACCAGAGCGATGCCGGTCAGGCCTATCAGGATGCGATCGCACGCTTCCTGGGCGAGGAGCGTGAGCATCGCTTCCTCGAAGTGCAGCGCAAGGGGCTGTTCAGCCGCGTATTCGGACGGAAGGGCTAATGGGTATTCTGAGTTATTTCCGCGCCAAGAAGCAGACCTCCGCCAGCGTCGCGAAGGAACGGCTGCAGGTGCTGGTGGCGTATGAACGCAGCCAGCGTAACCAGCCCGACTACCTGCCGCAGATGCAGCAGGAGATCCTGGCCGTGATCGCGCGTTATGTCGATGTGTCGGTGGACGACGTGCAGATCAATCTGGATGAGGACTGCTCGATCCTCGAGCTCAATGTCACGCTGCCGGAACAGAAGCACTGATCTGACCGACCGCGTATCAGCGCTGGAACGGATAGATCGATCCCAGCGCCAGCAGCCCGGTCAGTTCATCCAGCGCCGTGCGTGACTCCTCCAGCAGCTGCGGGTCGGCCAGATCGGCCTGACACAGACGGTCGCGGTAGTGCCGTCTGATCCAGGCATCGAGCTGGCTGGCCAGCTGCGGCGTCAGCAGCGTGTGCTGATTGACGGCGCGCTGCTGTGCCGGCGTCAGCACCACCCGCAGACGCAGGCACGCCGGCCCGCCGCCGTTTGCCATGCTCTGGCGCAGGTCCGCAACCTCCAGCTGATCGATGCCGTTGGCGTCACTCAGCAGCGACTGCAGGTAGTGCCAGACGCTTGGCTCACGCTCGCACTCACCCGGCACCAGCAGCAGGGTACTGCCGTTGGGCAGGGTCAGCAGCTGGGAGTTGAACAGGTAGCTGTTGACGGCCGCGTCCACGCTGACCTGCTCGCTGGGCACCTCGATCATGCGGAACGCACCGTCCAGACGCTGCTGCAGCGTGTCCGCCAATGCCCGCTGCTCCAGAAAAGCCGCTTCGTGGCAGAACAGCAGGTTGCGGTTGGCCACGGCGATGACGTCGTTATGGAACACACCCTGATCGATCACCGCCGGGTTCTGCTGAACCAGCAGTACCCGTGCCGGGTCCAGCCGGTGCTTACGGATCAGCGCTTCGCACGCCTCGCGGGTCTGGCGCGCAGGAAAGCGCCGCGGCGCCGGTGCGCTGGTATCGGTGGCCACGCGGCCGTAAACGAACAGCTCAACGCCGGGCTCTGCGTGATCGCGGCACAGGCGGTTATGGTTGGCGGCGCCTTCGTCGCCCAGCACCTCACTGGCCGGCAACGGACGGTGATGGGCAAACTGGCGCTCGTCGGCAAAGGTGGCACGCAGTATGCGCGCGGTGGTATCCGGCTCCAGTGAGCGGTGCAGTTTGCTGACCAGATTGGCGGGGGTGAAGTGCACCCGCCCGTCGGCGCAGTCGGCTGAGGGCGACACGGTGGCCGCGTTGGCCGCCCACATCGACGAGGCGGAGCAGCAGGCCGCCAGCAGCCGCGGAGCTTCTCGCGCGGCGCGGCTCAGGACCTGAGCATCGCTGCCGTGAAAGCCCAGCTGGCGCAGCGTCGCCATATCGGGGCGCTCCTGCGGTGCCAGCACCCCCTGCACCAGGCCAAGCGCCATCAGACGCCGCATCTTGGCCAATCCCTGCAGCGCCGCATCGCGCGGGCTGGAGGGCTGGTCGCGATGGCTGGCGGAGGCGATATTGCCGACCGACAGGCCCGCGTAGTTGTGGGTGGGGCCGACCAGACCGTCGAAGTTGGCTTCGCACGCGCTCATGCATCCTCCATGAAGGCCAGACCGGGAGACGGCTGCTCGGGCAGCTGCAGGCTGTCCTGTTCCAGTCCGGCGACCGGATAGGCGCAGTAGTCGGCCGCATACCAGGCGCTGGGACGATGGTTGCCGCTGGACTTGATGCCACCGAACGGCGCTTCGCTGCTGGCGCCGGTCAGCGGCCGGTTCCAGTTGACGATACCGGCGCGGATCTCCTGCCAGAATTGCGCATACTGTTCGGCATCATCGCTGAACAGTCCCGCGGCGAGACCGAACCGGGTGCTGTTGGCCAGCACCAGTGCCTGCTTGAAGTCGCGGTAACGCTGTACCTGCAGCAGCGGGCCGAAATGCTCCTCATCGGGCAGCTCGGCGACCGTCGAGACATCGAGCAGGCCCGGCGACAGCATCGCCGCGCAGTCGCTGGCGACGCTCATCGGCAGCAGCGCCTCGGCGCCCTGCGCGAGCAGGCTCTCCTGCGCCTTGAGCAATCCGGCGGCGGCCGTCGACGAGATCAGACAGCCCATGAACGGCTGTGGGTCGGCATCGTAAAGCCCGACCCTGATCCGTGTGATCGCGTCGCTCAGCGCGTCGAGAAAGCGTGCGCCGGTGGCGTTGTCGGGCACAATCAGGCGACGGGCGCAGGTGCAGCGCTGACCGGCACTGAGGTAGGCCGACTGGATGGTTTCACATACCGCCGCGGGGATGTCGCTGATCTCGCCGATAATCAGCGGATTATTGCCGCCCATCTCCAGTGCCAGGATCTTCTCCGGCTGGCCGGCAAACTGCTTGTGCAGCGCATGGCCGGTGGCGCAGGAGCCGGTAAACAGCAGGCCGTCGATCCAGGGATGAGTGGCCAGCGCCTGCCCGGTCTCGGCGCCGCCCTGCAGCAGATTGATGACGCCGGCCGGGAGTCCGGCATTGAGCCACAACTCCAGCGTCAGCTCGGCGAAGCGGGGCGTCTGCTCGCTTGGCTTGAACAGAATCGTATTGCCGGCGATCAGGGCGGGGACGATGTGGCCGTTGGGCAGATGACCCGGGAAATTGTACGGGCCGAACACCGCCAGCACCCCATGCGGGCGGTGGCGCAGCACGGCGCGCCCGGTGCCGGCGGGGCGTTCATGTTCGCCGGTACGCTCGTGCGCGGCGCGCACCGAGATCTCCACCTTGCCGATCATCGCGGCAATTTCGGTGCGCGCCTCCCACAGCGGCTTGCCGGTCTCTTCGCCGAGCGCGTGGGCCAGGCGCTCGCGCGCGCGCTCCAGTTCGGCACCGAAGCGCCGGCACAGCTCGATACGGTCTTCGCGTGAGGTTGTGAGCCACCGTTTCATCGCCGCGCGGGCGGCATCGACGGCCTGATTGACCTGGGCCCGGTCGGCGGCATGGCCGTACCAGAGCCGTTCGCCACGGCCCGGGTCCAGAGATTCGAAACGGTCGCCGCGGCCGGCGACCCAACGGTTGTCGATCAATAGCGTTCCGCGCATGTGAGGCTCCCTAGTGCCGGTTCGGATTCTCCTGCAGGTGCGGCCAGAGCTGGAAATCCAGCCGGCCGCCGGCGAGTTCCAGCAGCAACAACGCCGTCAGCGTCGCGCGGCGCGACAGACTGTCGGCATACAGGCACTCGTCGGCGCTGTGAATGTGGGCGCCCTCGACGCCCAGCGTATCGATGTTGGGCAGCCCGGCGGCCGCCAGATTGTTGCCGTCACAGCAGCCGCCGGTCGCCTTCCAGTGCACCGGGATCTCGAGCTGTTTGCCGCACAGTTGCAGCGTTTCGAACAGCAGGGTCGTCGATGCCGACAGCTTTTTCGGCGTGCGGCTGAAGCTGCCGACGAGCTGCAGCGAATAGCCGTCGCGGCCATTGATGCCAGCGCACAGGCGTGCCAGCTGTTGCTGTACCCAGTGTTCGTCCTCGTGGCTGGTGGTGCGCACGTTGAACTGCGCCACGGCCAGATCCGGTACCCGGTTCAGGGCACCATCGCAGCACAGGCGGGCGGGATTGAGCGTGACGCCGTCGCGCTGGCCGTTGAGGTCGTCAAGGTGGCTGACGAAGTCGCACAGGGCGCGCAGCGCGTTGCGGCCGTCGTCGATATTGCGCCCGGCATGGGCGGAGCGACCGCGCACGATCACGGTGAAGTTGCCGCTGCCCTTGCGCTCGCCGGCAAAGCTGCCATCGGGCAGGGCCGGTTCAAACACCAGACCGAGCTGCGCCCGCGCGGCCGCTTCGCGCAGCAGGTCGGCGGAGCAGGGCGAGCCGATCTCCTCGTCGGGGTTGAAGATCACCTCCCAGCCGATGCCGTCGGCGAGCGGGTGCTGCTCCAGTGCCATCAGCGCGGTGAGCATGACGACGAGGCCGCCTTTCATATCGGTGACACCGGGGCCATGCAGGGTGTTGTCGTCGCGCCAGACCACCTGCTGAAACGGGTCGTCCTGCGCGAACACCGTATCCATGTGACCGCATAACAGTATCTGGCGCGGGGCTTCGGGGCGCTTGCGCAGGCGAATCGCATCGCCCAGCGGCTGGTGGCAGGTGCGTCCGCGCAGATCGATGAATTCATGGCTGGGCAGCGCGATGACCTGACACTCGGCCGCCAGTGGTGCCGCCAGCTCGCGCAGTCGTTCGCCCACCGCATTGACGCCCTCGCGGTTGAACGTACCGGAGTTGATCCGTGCGAGCTGCTCCGTCTGCTGCTGCATCCATGGCTGTTGGCGCTCGATCCATTCCCGGATCGGTTGAAACTGGCTCGGGGTCATGCTGCCCTCCACTGACTGGGTGCACCCGTGCAGTCAGTATTGTTCACCTTGGGCGGAAACGACAGCGACCGGGCCGGCCGCGATCGCTTCAGCCCATCGTTGCCGGCGCAGCCTGCGTGGCCGGTTCAGGCGCTGGCGGCGGTGAAATCGCCCAGCGCCCGGTCGAGCCGCGTCATCGCCTCGTGAATGTCCGCATCGGGGATGATCAGCGAGGGCGCGAGACGCATGACGTCGGGCCCGGCCATCAGAATCATCAGCCCCTGTTCGCGCGCCGTATCCAGCAGGCGCTTGGCGTCCCCGCGCCAGGGCTCGGCCAGCTCGGCGCCGAGCAGCAGGCCGCGGCCGCGGATGTCACGAAACACCTTGTGGCGGCTGTTCAGCGAGTGCAGTTCCTGTTCGATCAGGGCCGACTTGCGGCGCACGCCGGCCAGCAGTTCGGCATCGTCCAGGGTGTCGATCACGGCGCGGGCGACGGCACAGGCAAGCGGGTTGCCGCCGTAGGTGGTGCCGTGTGAGCCGACGCCGAAGCTGGCGGCGATGCGGCGTGTGGTCAGCATCGCGCCGATCGGGAAGCCGCCGCCGAGCCCCTTGGCCGAGGTCAGGATGTCGGGTGTTATGTCCAGATCCATATAGGCGTAGAGGCTGCCGGTGCGGCCGGCGCCGGTCTGAACCTCATCGAAGATCAGCAGTGCGTCCTGTTGATCGCACAGTTCGCGCGCGGCGCGGATAAAGGCCGGGTCGGCCGGGATGACGCCGCCTTCGCCGAGCACCGGTTCCATGACCACGGCACAGGTGCGCGCGGACACCGCCGCGCGCAGAGCGTCGATGTCGTTGTAGGGCAGGTGGGTGATGCCCGGCGGCACCGGCTCAAAGCCCTGACGGTACTTGAGCTGGCCGCCAACGCTGACGGTAAACAGGGTGCGGCCGTGAAAACTGCCGGTAAACGAGATGATTTCATGTTTGCCGCGGGCGTCGCCGCCATGATCCCACGCGTATTTGCGCGCCAGCTTGAAAGCCGCTTCGTTGGCTTCGGCGCCGGAGTTGCAAAAGAACACCTGGTCGGCGAAGGTCAGCTCGGTCAGGCGCTGCGCCAGCTCCAGTGCCGGCTCGTTGGTGAAGGCGTTGCTGAGATGCCAGACCTTGTCCGCCTGCGCCTGCAGTGCACGCAGCAGCGCCGGATGGCGATGGCCGAGGCTGTTGGTGGCGATACCGCCGGCCAGATCGATGTATTCGCGTCCCTGCTGATCCCATAACCGCGAGCCCTCGCCACGCACCGGAATCACGTCCGGTGGGGCGTAGCTGGGTACGATCACCTGATCGAAGAGGGCGCGGCTGATCCTTGGCTCGTTCATGGTTTACCTCGGTGTGCATCTGGGCTTTTGCTACAGATTAGCAGGCCGCGCCTCAGCTGGCCGCGCCAAAGCAGGCCGCGCCAAAGCAGGCCGCGCCAATCGTGCAGGGCAAGGTAGGCTGCAGGCGCCGTGAAAAAGTGTCGCGATTTAACAAAAGTGTCATGTACCGGACGCGCCGACAGGCTAGAATTGGCGCCGGAAAATTCATCTCAAGCTGAGGGTGCCCCATGAAGTTCAGCAAGGAAGACAAGGGTTTCGTGATCTGGTGGATCGATCGCCAGTTCGCCAATAATCCGCTGTTCCCGGACAAATGTGTGGTAGAAGACAAGAACGGCAAGCCCGGTGTCAGCAAGGATCACGTCAAGGCGTACAAGGCGTGGCGCAAAACCTCGCCGAAGCGGTCCCAGATTCAGGACTGGATCGACAAATGGCTGGGCAAGAGCGAACGCAAGGCGCTGAAGCAGGCGCTGGAACAGAAAGCGGCCGAGCAGGCCGACGCCTGATCAGCCCCGCCCGTCATCACGCATCCGCAGTCGCAACGTCGTACCCATAACAGTAACAAAACGGCGTGGTAGCGGCTCCTGTTCGCACGTACTGAATCGTTCCCATTCAGCTCCCCGTGTACATTCCCGAGCCTGCCATCGCGTTTGAAACGCCGTGTCCGGTGATCCCGGTCAATTCCGTATCCCGCCTGCATCTTCTCGCATACTAGGAACTCCTGTATCGTAAGCCCTTACCGTTTAAAGGGAGTTTTTTCGTCGATGTCAGGTTCCCCTGCACTACACAAAAGTCTGCGTTTTCGCGTCGGTAAACTGATCGAGCAGCTGCTGTCCCGGCTCGGGATGCGCTCGCTTGCCGCGCAGTTTCTGTTCTCCTATCTGGTCAGCTTCGTGCTGATTCTGGCCATTGGTGTCCTGGCCTGGAAAGCGCTCGATGCGCAATGGCAGGCGTTCGGACAGGCACAGCAGACGCTGCTGCAGGATGTTCAGCGTGCGCTGGCGTCCGGTCAGCCACAGGATCCGCAGGCACTGCTGACCACCATCGAATCGCATCAGTCCCGGGTGCTGGCACAGGAGCGTGAGCGGGTCGAAACGACTCAGTTCTGGCTGCTGGCCGTCATTGCCGGTCTGCTCGTGGTGCTGGTCTGCGGCCGTGTGTTCGGCCTGACCGTGATGATGCGGCAGATCACCAATCTGCGCGATCACCTGCGCCTGCTCAGTGCCCATGACTTCTCGATTCCGATCCAGATCGACAACCCGGACAACGAGATCGGCCAGAACTACAAAGCCTACAACGATATCGTGCTCGAGATCGGCCAGTTGGTGCACAAGGTGACGATGACCGCCGGGCGCATCAATACCAGTGCCGATCAGGTGATTACGACCCTGAATGACACCAATCGCGGCGTGCGCAAGCAGCAGGCGTCGATCGATCAGGTCGCGACGGCAATCAACGAGATGGCGGCCACCGTGCAGGAGGTCGCCCAGCACGCGGCCAGTGCCGCAGTGCCGCCGAACAGGCGAGCAGCTCGGCCGGAGACGGTCAGCGTCTGATGCAGCACACCGTCAGCAGCATCGACGAGGTGGCTGAACTGGTGGAGCACTCCAGCGGCGTGATCTCCGAGCTGGCCAATGATTCGCGCGAGGTCAGCCAGATTCTGCTGGTGATCACCAATATCGCCGAACAGACCAATCTGCTGGCACTGAACGCCGCGATCGAAGCAGCCCGTGCCGGTGAACAGGGCCGCGGTTTTGCCGTCGTTGCGGACGAGGTGCGTTCGCTGGCACAGCGCACGCAGGAGTCGATCGAGCAGATCCGTGAAATTATCGAGCGGCTGGAGCAGGGCACGTCATCGGCTGTCGATGCGATGGCCAGAAGCCGTGACGCGGCGGAAAAAACCGCCGGCGATGCGCATCAGACGCGGGAAGTGCTGGAGCAGATCGTTGCGGCCGTCGGCGTGATCGTCGACATGAATACCCAGATCGCCACCGCCGCTGAAGAGCAGAGTCAGGTGGCGCAGGATATGGATCGCAATATCCTGTCGATCTCCAATGAAACCCGTCGCACCGCCGATTACGCCGAGCAGACCGTCGACGCGACCGACCACATCACCGGCCATATCCATGCCCTGATGGAGGAGCTGGCGCGCTTCAAGACCAATGTGGAGGGGGTCGATCTCGGTGCGGCCAAGTCGGCGCACCTGTCGTGGAAGGTGCGTCTGCGCGGATATCTCGACGGCAAGTCATCACTGACGCTGCAGGAAGCGGTCTCGCACCGCGACTGCGCCTTCGGCAAGTGGTATTACAGCGAGGGGCTGCAGCGTTACGCGCGCATTCCCGAAATGCAGGAGATCGAGGCGCCGCACGAGGAATTGCATGCCCTCGTCAAGCAGGCGATCGAGCTCAAGGAAGCGGGCGATGTGGAGGCGGCCGAAGCGCTGTATGACCGTGTGTCGTCGATCTCCGCGCGTATCGTGGACCGCCTCAATACAATCGAGGATCGCATCCAGGCGAGCTGAATCAGCTCACCTCCCGCGGTCAGGTTGCGGCTGATCTCGTCGCTGGCCACACCCTGCTGCGCCACCGCAGCGAGCGCGGGCGCAGCGCTCACAGCGCTCACAGCGCCTCCTGTATCTGTTCGGTGGAGCGCTGTGAGCGGGTGGCGCGTTCAGTCCTTGACCACGTCGACGAAGTAGGCGTCTTCGCCGTTGATCGTTTCCCGTACCAGACCGTGCACGTCGGTCTCGAAACCCGGGAAGCGGGCGTTGAAGTCGCGGGCGAACTTCAGGTAGCTGATGATGGTGCTGTTAAAGCGTTCACCCGGCACCAGCAGCGGGATACCCGGCGGGTAAGGGGTGACCAGCATCGCGGTCACGCGGCCTTCAAGCTCGTCGATCGAGACGCGCTCCACTTCGCGGTGCGCCATTTTCGCCCAGGCATCGCCCGGCGTCATCGCCGGCTCGATGTTGGAGAGGTACATCTCCGTGGTGATGCGGGCGACATCGTATTCCTTGTAGACACTGTGAATTGCGCTGCACAGGTCACGCAGGCCGATACGCTCGTACTGCGGGTATTTGGCGGCGAACTCCGGCATTACGCGCCACATCGGCAGGTTGTGGTCGTAATCGTCCTTGAACTGCTGCAGCTCGGTGACCATCGAGTTCCAGCGGCCTTTGGTGATGCCGATGGTAAACATGATGAAGAACGAGTAGAGCCCGGTCTTCTCGATGATGATGCCGTGCTCGGCCAGATATTTGCTGACGATCGCGGCGGGAATCCCGTCGTCGTCGAACTCGCCGTCGAGGTTGAGCCCCGGTGTGATGATGGTGGACTTGATCGGGTCCAGCATGTTGAAGCCGGATTCGATGCGCCCGAAGCCGTGCCAGGTGTCGTCCTCGTGGATGATCCAGTCATCGCGGTCGCCGACGCCCTCTTCGGATTTCGGGGTCGGACCCCAGACCTTGAACCACCAGTCGTCCTTGCCGAACTCTTCGTCCACCTTGAGCATGGCGCGGCGGAAGTCGATCGCCTCGTGCAGCGATTCCTCGACCAGAGCGGTGCCGCCCGGCGGCTCCATCATCGCCGCGGCGACGTCGCAGGAGGCGATGATCGCGTACTGCGGGCTGGTGGAGGAGTGCATCAGATAGGACTCGTTGAAGCGGTGCGTATCGAGCTTACGCTTGGTGCCATCCTGCACCAGAATCTGCGATGCCTGTGACAGACCCGCCAGCAGCTTATGGGTGGACTGAGTGGCGAACACCAGGGTTTCGTCCGAGCGCGGACGTCCTTCACCGATCGCATGCATGTTGCGATAGAACGGGTGGAACGAGGCGTGCGGCAGCCAGGCTTCGTCGAAATGCAGCGTGTCGATGGTATTGCCGAGCATCGACTTGATCGTTTCCACGTTGTAGAGGATGCCGTCGTAGGTGCTCTGCGTGATGGTCAGGATACGCGGCTTCTTGTTCTTGGCATTGCGGGCGAACGGGTTGGCCTCGATCTTCTTGCGGATCGTCTCCGGGTCGAATTCGCTTTTCGGAATCGGACCGATAATGCCGTAGTGGTTACGCGTCGGCATCAGGAACACCGGGATCGCGCCGGTCATGATGATCGAGTGCAGAATCGATTTGTGGCAGTTGCGGTCGACCACCACGATATCGCCCGGCGCCACGGTGGAGTGCCAGACCACCTTGTTGGAGGTGGAGGTGCCGTTGGTGACGAAAAACAGGTGATCGGCATTGAAGATGCGTGCGGCGTTGGACTCGCTGGCGGAGACCGGGCCGGTGTGGTCGAGCAGCTGGCCGAGCTCGTCGACGGCGTTACAGACATCGGCACGCAGCATGTTCTCGCCGAAGAACTGGTGGAACATCTGTCCTACCGGGCTCTTCAGAAACGCCACGCCGCCGGAGTGGCCGGGGCAGTGCCAGGAGTAGGAGGAGTCGCTGGCATAGTCCATCAGCGCGCGGAAGAACGGCGGTGCCAGACACTCGAGATACTTTTTCGCCTCGCGGATGATGTGGCGGGCGACGAACTCGGGCGTGTCCTCGAACATGTGGATGAAACCGTGCAGCTCGCGCAGGATATCGTTTGGAATATGGCGCGATGTGCGGGTTTCACCGTAGAGGAAGATCGGGATGTCGTTGTTGCGCTTGCGCACCTCGTTGATGAAGTCGCGCACCGATTTCAGTGCAATGCTGACATCTTCGTCCGTACCGCTGCCGAACTCCTCGTCATCGATGGAAAGAATGAAACAGGAGGCCCGGCTGGCCTGCTGCGCAAAGGAGG
Organism: Marinobacterium sp.; assembly: GCA_030602245.1. Taxonomy (GTDB): domain Bacteria; phylum Pseudomonadota; class Gammaproteobacteria; order Pseudomonadales; family Balneatricaceae; genus Marinobacterium_D. The sequence continues at coordinate 153,813 of JAUWAC010000003.1, read as the reverse complement.
TCAGATCGCCATAGCTGGTAAAGCCGACGACCTCCATATCCTCGTTTCTGATCGCGGCGGCGAGGTCGCGAATGCCGGAGCCGGAGATGTTCTCCGCGCGAAAGTCTTCATCGATGATGACAACGGGAAATCGAAATTTCATCCACTCTGCCTGTGTTGCTGATTAAGGTGTCCGAAGTGGCGAGGGGCGCTCATCTTCGGGCGGCTGCGGCCCCTCTGGCGGGCGCCGACAAACGCCAACAAGTGTAGCAGTGCCGATTCCAAGTATAAACGCGACGCTGCACCTGCGGCCGTGGTGCGCAGCACTGACGACCAAGAGCCTGACCGCTGCCTGCGACAGGATTGGCTATTCTGTGAGATGAACCCTGTGGCAGGAGTCGTCTCATGAGTGATTACCGTCATCCCCGGCAAGACGCGCTGTTTCTGCTGAACGAGCTGATCGATATCGAGGCCCTCTGTCAGCAGGGTGGTGAGGAGGAGGTAACTGCCGACCTGATCGCGGCGGTGCTGGAGGAAGCGGCGCGCTTTGGCCGCGAGCGGCTGGCACCGAGCAACCGCATCGGCGATCTGAACCCGGCCCGGCTGGAGGCTGACGGTGTGCAGGAGTCCCCCGGCTTCGCCGAGATCTACCGTGCCTTTTGCGACGCCGGCTGGCCGTCGCTGATCGGGCCGGCCGCGTACGGCGGTCAGGCGCTGCCCAACGCGCTGTCGCTTGCCGTACACGAGATCTGGAACTCGGCCAATCTGGCCTGGGCGCTGTGTCCGCTGCTGACGCAGGGCGCGATGGAAGCGCTGATTGCGCACGGCAGTGATGATCTCAAGTCACAGTGGCTGGAAAAACTGGTCAGCGGCGAGTGGACCGGCACCATGAACCTCACCGAGCCGGATGCGGGCAGCGATCTGGCGGCGATCCGCACCCGTGCCGTGCCGGAAGGCGACCATTACCGTATCAGCGGCCAGAAAATCTTTATCACCTGGGGCGATCACCGCATGGCCGACAACATCGTCCATCTGGTGCTGGCGCGGCTGCCCGATGCGCCACCGGGCGTGAAAGGGATTTCGATGTTTCTGGTGCCCAAATGCCTGCTCAACGCCGACGGCTCGCCGGGTGCTCGCAACGATCTGCGCGCGGTGTCGCTGGAGCACAAGCTGGGTATCCACGGCAGCCCGACCTGCGTGATGAGTTACGGCGACAACGGTGGCGCCATCGGCTACCTGATCGGCGAGGCGCATCGCGGCCTGCAGTGTATGTTCACGATGATGAACTCCGCCCGTCAGGCGGTCGGTCTGCAGGGGCTGGCGGTGGCCGAGCGCGCCTATCAGGCGGCCCGCGATTACGCCCGTGAGCGGGTGCAGGGCGAGATAGAGGGGCAGCGGGTCACCATCATCCATCACCCGGACGTACGCCGGATGCTGGCGCAGATGAAAGCGGCCAACGAAGCGATGCGCGGCCTGATGTACGAGGCCGCGGCCGAAGTCGATCGGGCACGACTGGCACGTGCGGAGGATGACCGTGCCGCCCATCGGGCGCGGGTGGCGCTCTATACCCCGATCGTCAAAGGTTGGCTGACGGAGCTGGCGCAGGAGGTCACCAGTCTGGCGGTGCAGGTGCATGGCGGCATGGGCTACGTCGAGGAAACCGGGGTGGCTCAGTACTACAGGGATGCGCGCATCCTGCCGATATATGAAGGCACCACCGGCATTCAGGCGCTGGATCTGGTCGGACGCAAGATCGCGGCCGATGGCGGTCAGGCACTGGCGGCGCTGCTTGAGGACATTGCCGGTACGCTGCGTGACGCCGACCGGGTCAGCGCTCATCTGCGCGAGACGCTGGCGGCCGCATTGCAGTCGACCCGTGACACGCTGACAGCACTGATGCAGCGGCAGCAGACGGATCCGCTCTGTGCGCAGACCGGCAGCGTGGCGTTGCTGATGCAGCTGGGCTATCTCTGCGGCGGCTGGATGCATCTGCGGGCGGCGCAGCGCGCGGGTGAACAGCTGGAGCAGGGACTGGGCGATGACGCATTTTTGCGCGCGCGTCGGATGACAGCGGAGGTCTATGCCGACCAGCTGCTGCCGCGCTGTTTTGCCTTGAGCCACGCGGTGCTGGCGGGTTCCGAACAACTGATGGCGCTGAACGAGGAGCAGTTCTAGGGCGGAAGGAGTCCCCGGGCGCAGAGATCACTGCACACAAAGCGGGAACACGACATGAAAATAAAAACGCTCGGGGCTGTCGCTCTGTTGTTGGGGGCACATCAGGCCATGGCGGCAGCGGCCGTCACACCGCCACCGTTCGTCAGCGGCGAGATCGTCGTGGCGGAGTCGCCACGCAATCTGCGCGATGCACAGGTGAAGAAGTATCTGCCATTGTCGGGGCTGAGCGTGCTGTCAGTGGCACCGGGGCGTGAGCTGGCGGCGGTTGCACGTCAGCGGGGCCTGGGCCGGCGCGCGATGCTCAATCTTGAGGCCCAGGCATTCGCCGATACCGCGGACCCGTACAGCCGCTACCAGTGGCACTTTGACACCGTGCAGGCGGCCAGCGCCTGGTCGCAGTCGATCGGCAGCGGCGTCACCGTTGCGGTGCTGGATACCGGGCTGGCAGGCGGCGGTAACGATGGCATCGGCTGTGTCGTGCCGGGTATCGATATCGTCAACAGCGACAATGACCCGGCCGATGGCGATGGCCACGGCACCCATGTCGCCGGTACGGTCGCGCAGGCGACGAACAATGGCACCGGGGTCGCGGGTCTGGCCTACGGCGCCTGCATCCAGCCGGTGAAGGTACTGTCTGACAGCGGTTCCGGCAGTTTCGCCGATATCGCCGAGGGCATCTACTGGGCGGTGAACAACGGTGCCCGCGTCATCAATATGAGTCTGGGCGTCAATGCCCGTTACCGGCTCACCCACGATCCGGTCATGGATCCGGCGCTCGATTACGCCTATGCCAACGGCGTGACCGTTGTGGCTGCGGCCGGTAACGACGGCAATCGCCGCAATGTCTCCTACCCGGCCATCTACCCGAGTGTCATCGCTGTTGGTGCCACCGATGCGCTGAATCAGCTGGCGTCCTATTCGAACCGTGGTGACGGGCTGGATCTGATGGCGCCCGGCGGCGACACCGCACGCGACAACAACGGCGACGGCTATCCCGACGGGGTGCTGCAGGAGACGCGCCTCAACGGCAGCTGGAACTACTACTTCTTTCAGGGCACCTCAATGGCCAGCCCCCACGTGGCGGCAGCCGCGGCGATTCTGCTTGCGAATGAAAATCTCTCGCCCGATCAGGTGCGCGAGCGTCTGGCAGGCTCGGCGCTGGATCTGGGAAGTCCGGGCTACGACAGCACTTTCGGCCACGGTCTGATCCGGATCGCGGATGCACTGGGCGGCGGTTCCGTGTCCAATTCAACGCCGGTCGCGCGCTTCGATGTCGGCTGCAACGAACTCAGCTGCAGCTTCGATGCATCGACCTCGACCGACCCGGATGGCGATACCCTGAGCTACAGCTGGGATTTCGGTGACGGTGTCACTGCCAGTGGCGTGCAGCCTGCGCACACCTACGGCGGCAGCGGCGATTACCGGGTGCTGCTGACGGTCAGCGATCCTGCGGGCGCGTTCGATCAGGCCGAACAGTTTGTCAGTGTCAGCAGCTCGACCCCGGTCAGCTGCATCGACGGTGACGGCGACGGTTTCTGTGCCAGCAACGACCCGGTGGCCGATGACTGTAACGACTTTGACGACCGCATCTATCCGGGGCATCCGGACAAGGGCGGGCGCTGGGGCCGCGACGGTCTGGACAACGACTGTAACGGCGTCATCGACGGCTGAGGGTGTCTGAGCGCAGCGCTGCATTGGGGTATACTGGCGGCCTCATCTCCGTTCCAGCCGAGTGCAGCGATGTCGAGCCACCAGCCTCTGGGTATATTCGATTCCGGTGTCGGCGGGCTCTCCATCGCCCGTGCCGTTCACCGGCTGATGCCCGCCGAGTCTCTGCTCTATATCGCCGATTCGCGCCACGCGCCCTACGGCGACAAGCCGCTTGAGTTCATTCTGCAGCGTGCGCTGACGCTGACCGACTATCTGGTCGGGCAGGGCGCCAAGGCGATCGTCGTTGCCTGCAATACCGCCACGCTGGCCACGGTGCACCGGCTGCGTGAGCACTTCGCGCTGCCGATCATCGGTGTCGAACCGGGCGTAAAACCGGCCGTGCTGGGCAGTCGCAGCGGGGTGGTTGGCGTGCTGGCCACCCGTGCCACGGTCGCAAGTCCCGGTACCCGTGACCTGATCCGCCGCTTCGCCGGCGAGCGCCGGGTGTTGCTGCAGCCCTGTCCGGGGCTTGCGGAGCGGGTCGAGCGGCTCGAGCTGGACAGTCCCGACACCCGCGCGCTGGTGCGCCGCTACCTGACGCCGCTGCTGGCGGCAGGTGTCGATACACTGGTACTTGGCTGTACCCACTACCCGTTTCTGACACCGCTGATCGCCGACGAGGCCGGCCCCGGTGTTGAGCTGATCGATACCGCTGATGCCGTCGCCCGTCAGGTGCAGCGCCGCCTGCTCCAACGCGGTGATCTGAACCCGCCCGGCTGCTGCGCCAGCGTCCGCCTGCTGAGCAGTCATGCCGACCCGGCGGCGCAAGCGCTGCTCCGATCGTTGTGGGGGCGCCACGCGCAGGTCGCCGCACTGGATGAAACCTGTTGCCTCGCACCGGCGCTCACGGCGCCGGCGTGACAGCGGCCCGGATCCGTCTAAGCTGTAAGAAAAAGCTGTCGTCAGCTCAGGCAACGCCCTGACTGGCCGGAGAAGGGCCAAGTGATGAATATCAGGTATGAGCATGCGCAGACCCCACTGCCGGACGCGCTCAACCCGGCCGGTTACACCAGTCTGCTTGATTTTATCGACCGTACCTTCGCCCTTTACGCGCAGCGCCCCGCCTTTACCAGCTTCGGACGCACACTGAACTTCGCCGAGCTGGATAGCCTCTCCGCCGCCTTCGCCGTGCATCTGCAGCAGGCGCAGCTCGAACCGGGCGATCGTATCGCGATACAGCTGCCGAGCCTGATTCAGTACCCGGTGGTGCTGTTCGGCGCGCTGCGGGCGGGACTGGTTGTCGTCAATACCAACCCGCTCTATACCGCCGACGAGATGGAACACCAGTTTCGCGATGCCGGCGTCAAGGCGGTGGTGATTCACAAGAGCATGGCGCACAAGCTGGAGAAGATTCTGCCGCGTACCGCGATCAGACACATCATCGTGACCCAGGTCGGCGATCTGCACGGCTTCGTCAAACGCAACCTGCTCAACGCTGCAATCAAATACCTGAAACGGCTCGAACCGTCGTTTTATCTGCCCGGTGCGCTCGGGCTGCGCGACATTCTGATGCGCCATGTCGGCGAACGGCCGCGGCCGGTGCAGCCGCAGCTGCAGGATCTGGCGGTGCTGCAGTACACCGGCGGCACCACCGGGCGCGCCAAGGGCGCGATGCTGACCCACGCCAACCTGCTCGCCAACTGCTTGCAGGGCTGCGACAGCATCAACCGTCACGGCAGCGAGTGGGCCGAAACGGTGGTGCTGCCGCTGCCGCTCTACCATATCTACGCCTTCACCGTGGCGCAGATCATCATGGCCTCCGGTGGGCACAGCGTGCTGATTGCCAACCCGCGCGACGTCGATGGCCTGATCAGGGAACTGGGCCATTGGCGCATGAGTGCATTCATCGGCCTCAACACGCTGTTCAACGTGTTGTGCGACCGTGAGCGCTTTCGCCAGCTCGACTTCAGCAACCTGAAACTGACGCTGTCCGGTGGCATGGCGCTGACCCGTGATGCAGCGCAGCGCTGGCAGGCCGTGACCGGCTGTCCGGTCGTCGAGGCCTACGGTCTGACCGAAACCTCGCCGGCGGTGGCGATCAATCCGACCGATGCGATCCAGCTCGGCACGATCGGCACGCCGCTGGCCTTCACCGAGATCAAGGTGATCGACGAGGACGGCAACCCCGTGGCCGATGGCACGCCCGGTAATCTCTGCGTGCGCGGACCGCAGGTGATGGCCGGTTACTGGCAGCAGCCGCAGGAAACCCGCAACAGCATGACCGACGATGGTTATTTCATCACCGATGACATTGCCGTGCGTCAGCCCGATGGCTACCTGAGGATTGTCGATCGCGCCAAGGACGTGATTATCGTGTCCGGCTTCAACGTCTATCCCAACGAGGTGGAGGATGTGGTCTGCGCCCATCCCGACATCATCGAATGCGCCGCCATCGGCGTTACCGACAGCGACAGTGGCGAGCGGGTGAAGCTGTTTGTCGTCAGCCGTAACCCGGCGCTGGACCGGGCCGGGGTGCGTGACTGGTGCCGCGAGCACCTGACCTCCTACAAGATCCCGCGCGACGTAGAATTCGTCGCCGAGCTGCCGAAATCACCGGTCGGCAAGGTGCTACGCAAGGATTTGCGGCGCCACGAGGAGAATCCGCGCACGACACCGAATAGCGAAGCGCAGGGATAGCAGAGCCGACAGAGGGGATGCCCGACATGTTGATGCAAGGCGAGATGATCCGGGTCACCGCACTGGGTGATGGACTGTACGAACTGGTGTTCGACAACCAGCGACGCAGCGTGAACACGCTCAGTCGCGCCTGTGTTACGGAGTTTGGTGATGCGATCACCCTGCTCAGGGCGCGCGAGGATCTGCGCGGTCTGCTGATCTCGAGTGACCACGAGAGCTTCATCGTGGGTGCCGATGTCAGCGAGTTTCTCGGCTTTTTCCGTCTGCCCGATGAGCAGCTGCAGGCCCTGATCGGCGAGATGCGCAGCTGGCTGGCGCGACTGGAAGCCTTGCCGGTTCCGACCGTGGTGGCGATCAACGGTGAGGCGCTTGGCGGTGGCTTTGAACTCTGTCTGGCCTGTGATTTCCGCGTTATGGCCCGTGGCGCCCGCGCAGGACAGCCGGAGGTGCGCCTTGGCTTGTTGCCAGGCTGGGGCGCCACCGTCCGACTGCCGCGCCTGATCGGTCTCGATCACGCCATTGATTGGATCTGCTCCGGCCGGCAGGTCGAGGCGCAGGAGGCGCTGGCGCAGGGGGCGGTCGATGCCTGCGTGGAACCGGCGCAACTGCGCCATGCCGCGCTGGATCTGCTCCAGCGCGCGGTACGCGGTGAGTTCGACGTGACATCGCGGCGTGCCCGCAAGCAGCAACCGGTGCCGCTGACCAAACTGGCGTTGACGCTGGCTACCGAGTCGGCCCGCGGCGTGATTGCCGCCAAAAGCGGCCCCCATTACCCGGCGCCGATGCTGGCGCTGGATACCCTGCGCCAGCAGGCGCATCTGAGTGCCACCGAGGCGATGCCGCTGGAGCTGGACGCATTTATCCGGCTGGTGCGTTCTGATGCCGCGCTGGCGCTGGTGAGCCTGTTCCTGAAGGAGCAGAAGGTCAAACAGATTGCACGGCGTGCCGCCGGCAGCGAGGCTTCTATACAGCGCCCCGGCATTGTCGGCGCCGGCGTGATGGGCGGAGCGATCGCCTGTCAGACCGCGCTGAAGCTCGGCCCTGTGGTGATGAAGGATGTCCGCGCGACCGCGCTGCAACAGGGGATGGAGGAGGCCGCGCGTACGCTGGCGTCCCGGGTTCGGCGCGGACAACTCGACCCCGAGCAGCGCGTGCGTATCCTGTCCGGCATTACGCCGACACTGGGGTTTGAGGAGTTTGCCGGCGCGGACCTGGTGATCGAAGCGGTGGTGGAGGATCCGGGCGTTAAAAGCCGGGTACTGGCCGAGGTGGAAACCCGGCTCACCAGCGACGTGATCATCGCCAGCAACACCTCGGCGATCCCGATCAGTGTGCTGGCGCGTTCGCTGCGCCATCCGGAACGGTTCTGTGGCATCCACTTCTTCAACCCGGTGTCGCGGATGCAGCTGGTGGAGATCGTGCGCGGCGAGAAAACCTCGCAAGCCACCATCAGCCGTGCGCTCGGCTTCGCCCGCAGCCTCGGCAAGACGCCGGTGGTGGTGCGAGACGGGCCGGGGTTTCTCGTCAACCGGGTGCTGTTTGCCTATCTGCTCGGCTTCAGCCTGCTGCTGCGCGACGGGGTCGAGTTTCAGCGCATCGACACCCTGATGGAAACGTACGGCTGGCCGTTGGGGCCGGCGCGGCTGCTTGATGTCATCGGCCTCGATATCGCCCGTAACGCCAGTCGCATGATGGCGGCCGGTTATCCGGAGCGCATGACCTTTCCCGGCGAGAGCGTCATCGACCGCCTCTGCGCGCTCAGACGGCTGGGGCAGAAAAACGGCAAGGGGTTCTATCTCTACCGCAGCGATGATGCGCGCAAGCCCCGCCGCGATCCCGAGCTGCACGATCAGATTGCCGATCTGACCGGCACGGGGCGGGCGGTGAGCGATGAGCAGATCGTGGAGCGGCTGATGATACCGCTGCTGATCGAGACCGCGCGCGCGCTGGAAGAGCATGTGATCGGCTCGCCGGCCGAGGCGGATCTGGCACTGGTCCTCGGTATCGGCTACCCGCCGTTTCGGGGCGGCCCGTTTTATACGCTCGATCGCTGGGGCCTGGCGCGCTTTGTCGCGCGTTGCAATCAGTACCGCAGCCTGGGCGCGCTGTATGAACCGACTCAGCAGATGCGCGAACTGGCGATGGCCGGGCGCGACTACACCGATCTGACCCGGGAGGTGCGAGCATGAGCCTGAAACCGACCGATGCCGTCATCGTCGATGCGATCCGCACGCCGATGGCGCGCTCCCGCGACGGGGGCTTTCGTCATGTGCGCGCGGAACAGCTCAGCGCCTGTGTTATCGATGCGCTGCTGGCGCGCAACCCCGCGGTCGATCCCGGCAGCATCGACGATCTGATCTGGGGCTGCGTCAATCAGACCGGCGAGCAGGGCTTCAATATCGCACGCAACGCGGCCCTGCTGACCCGACTGCCGCAGCTGATTCCGGCTCAGACCGTAAACCGTCTCTGTGCCTCCTCGATGACGGCGCTGCACAGCGCGGCGCAGGGGATCATGAGCGGCTGTGGCGAAACCTATATCGTCGGCGGTGTCGAACACATGGGGCATGTGCCGATGACTCAGGGCCTTGATCCCAACCCGGCGCTGTCACTGCACACCACCCGTGCTGCGATGATGATGGGAGCGACCGCGGAGCTGCTGGCGCGCACCCACAACATCAGCCGCGAGGAGCAGGATCGCTTTGCGCTGCGCTCGCATCAGCGGGCCCATGCGGCCCGCTCGGAAGGGCGCTGGGCGGAGCAGCTGATAGCGGTTGAGGGACATGACGAGCATGGCTTTCGTTGCCTGATCGACAGCGATGAGGTGATTCGCAGTGACACCCATCCGGAGGCGCTGGCCAGTCTGCGCCCGGCCTTCGATCCGGTGCAGGGTACGGTGACGGCCGGCAATGCGTCGGCACTGTCCGATGGCGCCTCGGCGCTGCTGGTGGTGTCGGCGGCGCGGGCGCAGGCGCTCGGGCTGGAGCCGATGGCCAGGGTGCGGGCGATGTCGGTCACGGCCTGCGATCCCGCCGTGATGGGGCTGGGGCCGGTGACGGCGGTCGAAAAACTGCTCGATGAAACCGGGCTGGGCGTCGCCGATATCGGCCTGATGGAACTCAATGAGGCCTTTGCCGCGCAGGCACTGGCGGTGCTGAAAGAACTGCAGTTGCTGGAGCGGCTCGATAGCGGCATCAATCTCGAAGGTGGCGCCATCGCGCTGGGCCATCCACTGGGCTGTTCCGGCGCCCGGATCTGTACCACGCTGCTGCACCAGATGCGCCAGCGCGACGTTCGGTTCGGGCTGGCGACGCTGTGCGTCGGCATGGGGCAAGGGGTGGCCACCCTGTTCGAGCGACTCGACTGACGCCATTGGCACGCTGCACGGTGGTGCGTATCTTGCAGTAGCCTCCTGATACCCGGCCAGCGACAGGCCGGGTCTGTCTAGCGTCAGGAGAGCGAGATGAGTTCAGAAGTCGAAATCCCGTGTGTTGCCGATGCCGTCAGTGATGCTCAGGCGCTGATTGTCGCCTTTGCGTCGCAGGAGGGCGATATGGTCGACCAGCATTTCGGATCGGCGCAGGCGTTTCATGTCTGGTCCGTGACAGCCGACAGTGCACAGCCGATCGCCAGCCACCGTTTTGGCTATGAAAAGCAGGACGGTAACGAAGACAAGCTGAAACCTAAACTCAAGTGGCTGGTCGGCGCGGACGTGGTCTACTGCGGTTCTATCGGCGGCTCCGCCACGCGCCAGCTGGTGGCGCTGGGGATCAACCCGATTCAGGTCAAGGGCGGGCCGGATGTGGACGAGCTGATCGAGGCACTGCAGGCGCAGCTCAACGGCGAACCGGAGTTCTGGCTGGCCAACATTCTCAAGCGCAAGCGCAACAGTGGCGATGACCGCTTCGACCTCATGGCCGACGAGGGCTGGGACGAGTAAACCCTGAAATCCGCCGTGGCCACAGGCATAATGATGGGCCTGTGAATCAGGGATATGCTCACATGCTGCAAGCCTTTCTGCTGCCGATCCTGCCGGTTTTTCTGATCGCCGGGCTTGGCGCGTTTCTCAGCCGCAAGACCGATTGGCTCGATAACCCGGCGCTTGGCGCCATGATCACCAATATCGGCCTGCCCGCGCTGCTGATCCACTCGCTGCTGAAGATGCAGATGGATGTGGCCGGCATGGGGCAGCTGATTCTGGCGATGGCGCTGACGCTGGCGCTGGTTGCGCTGCTGACATTGGGTGCACTGAAGCTGACCGGTCAGCCGGTACGTCAGTACCTCGCCGTGCTGGTCAATCCCAATACCGGCAACCTCGGCATACCGGTGGTGTACGCGCTGCTCGGTGACGAGGCGCTGGCGCTGGCCGTGGTCGTCTCGTCGGTGGTGACGATCAGCCACTTCACACTGGGTGTGTCGGTGATGTCCGGCAGCTTCGCGCCGCGCCAGATGCTGCGTAATGCGCCGGCCATCGCGCTGATTGTGGCGGCGCTCCTGCTGGCATTCGATCTGCCGCTGCCTGCGGTGGCGATGAAAACGCTGGAGATGCTGGGTGGCATCACCCTGCCGATCATGTTGCTGCTGCTCGGGCGCTCCCTCGGCGGTCTGCGTTTCAACCGCGCCACGCACTGGCCCCGGTTGCTGACGATGGCCTGCTGGCGCCCGCTGGTGGGTGTCGGCGGCGCCCTGGCCATCGGCACGCTGCTGGGGCTGGAGCCACTCGCACTGCATACCCTGTTGATTCAGAACGCCATGCCGGTGGCCGTCATCAGCTATATCCTGACCACCCGCTATCAGGGCCCCAGCGACGAAGTTGCGGGGCTGATCGTGCTGACGCTGCCGACATCGCTCGCGATGGTTGCTGCGCTGACATTGCTGTGGGGTTAGCTGTTGTCGCCGTTGCAAGGCTGAGGTCTGGCTATAATGACATTACTGCTGAAGGCTGTGCTGATCGGACTGTTGCTGGCGCTGGCTGAGATGGTGAACGGCACTATCCGCGTGCGCATGCTGACGCGGCAGTTGGGCAAGCAGCGCGCGGGCCGGGTTGGCTTTCCTCGGTGTTGCGATTATTTTCAGTATTGCCTGGCTTGCGTTGCCGTGGCTCGCACCGGCTGATGAGGCCGAGTGTTTTATCGTCGGCGGTGTCTGGCTGGTGATACTGCTGGCGCTTGATCTGTACGTCGGGCGCTGTGTGTTCCGCTTTGGCTGGCGCAGGATCGCGGAGGATTTCAATCCGCTGCGAGGGAACTGGCTCAGTGTGGGCATGCTGTTTCTGTTCCTGAGTCCTGTACTGGTGTTCCGGCTGCAGGCATAGAGGCGTTTGGGGGGGCGGCACGCTCCCGTGTCTGATGCAAACTGACAGGAGGTCATCGATGCCGTTTGAGATACTGACAATCCGGCCCGAGCATGACCGCGCGGTCTGCGCGATTATCACGTCCGTTGGCCGGGAGTTCGGCGCCATTGGCGAGGGCTTCGGACCCTCCGATGCCGAAGTCGAGGCGATAAGTCAGCACTATGCCGATCCGCTTGGCAGCCGGTATCTGGTGGCACAGGTGGAGGGGCGCATCGTGGGCGGCTGCGGCGTGGCCGCGTTTGGTGACGATGGCGCCACCTGTGAGCTGCGCAAGCTGTTTCTGCTGCCAGAGGGGCGTGGGCGCGGCATCGGCCGGGCGCTGGCTGAGCGCTGTCTGAACTACGCAGCCCGTAAGGGCTACCGCCAGTGCTATCTGGATACGCTGTCGAATATGTCCGGCGCGATCACGCTGTATGAAAAACTCGGCTTCCAGCGGCTGGCACGGCCGCTGCCGGGCACCCTGCACAATGGCTGTGATGTCTGGATGCTGAAGCGTCTGCAACCGGTGCAGCCGCCGTCCCGACCGCGTGACTAGCGAATAATCACCAGCTCCCGGCGTGCTTCGATTTCGGCGATCCGTTTGCGGGTTGCGTCGATGAACGCCTGTCCCGCCGCATGGCGTGCTTCGACTTCGTCGTCAAACTGCAGGAACGCCTGTGTCGCCAGCATTTCGCGGCGGTCGAGCCAGGCGTTCTGTTCCTGCAGTTCGCGGATGCGGGCGTCCGGGTGGAGGAAGTCGAGCATGTCCTGGAACAGCACGAACAGGCGTGCATCGTAGAGATAGGCGATGCTGGACAGGGTTTCATTGCGCACGGCCGCGGATTCTTCGTTGGCGTAGACGCCTTCAAGCTGATCCAGCGGTTGTTTCAGGCTCGGGAACCAGTCCAGCTCTTCGCTGAGTCCGCGGGAAATTTTCTCGGCTCGGCTCAGCGTCTGCTTCTGTGGCTCAGCCGGCGTTGCAACCGGCGCTGGCTGAGCGCTGCTGCTGGTGCCGGCAAACGGCATCGGGATGCTTTCGCAGCCGGCCAGCAACATGACGGCGGTGGCCAGTGAGAGCGTGCGAGCGGTGCGTCGAGTCATACCTTGAATTCCCTGTGGCTGGAGCAAAAGCGCATTGTAGCCTGCTTTGCGCTCCCGATGTCAGGTTGTAGGGGCAGGGCCGTGTGTCGGGTTTCGGGAGCTGGATTAAGCAGGCGGCATTACCGGACGCTGCCGTGTCCCTTTTCGATGTCAGACTGGTATAATCCCCCGCCTCTTGTGTCACCGGTGCCGATGGGCGCTGCTGACCGTTGTCGAACCTTGCGCCCTGCCGTTCTGCCGGGGCGTCCGAAACTGCTGTGACAGGAGACTCGAATGGGTGCAAAAGTGGCGATCGTGATGGGATCGCGCTCTGACTGGCCGACAATGGAGGAGGCTGCCGGCATCCTCGACAAGCTGGGTGTCGACTACCATACCGAAGTGGTCTCTGCCCATCGCACACCGGACAAGATGTTCGATTTCGCCGAGCATGCGGCGGCGCGGGGCTTCAAGGTGATCATTGCCGGTGCCGGCGGTGCCGCTCATCTGCCGGGCATGATCGCGGCCAAGACGCTGCTGCCGGTGCTGGGCGTGCCGGTGCAGAGCAAGGCGCTCAGCGGCAAGGACAGCCTGCTGTCCATCGTTCAGATGCCGCGCGGTATTCCGGTCGGTACGCTGGCGATCGGTGGTGCCGGTGCGTTCAACGCAGGCCTGCTCGCGGCGCAGATGCTGGCGGTTGAGGATGCTGAGCTGGCGGCCCGTATTCGTGACTGGCGCCATGAACAGACTCAGGCCGTGCTGGATAACCCGGACCCGCGCGGCTGATCGGCCCGGGTCAACAGAATCGCAGGTGAAATGATGTTGCCGAGAATCGTTGTGGCCGGAAACGGTCAGCTGGGTCAGATGCTGCAGCAGGCCGGTGCGCCGATGCAGCTGCAGGTGATGCCGGTCGAGCCGAATCAGGATGTCGAGATTGCGCTGCATGACAGTGACGTCATTACGGTCGAGATCGAACACTGGCCCGATACCGTCACCGGTCTGCAGCTGAAGAATCACCCGAACTTTCGCAACGCCGGTGCACTGCATGCGGTGATCGATCGGCAGCGCCAGAAGAGCCTGCTCGATCGCCTGCAGGTGCCGACAGCGCCGTGGGTCGTGCTTGATGACGAGAGCACGCTGGTCGATACACTCGAATCGCTTGGCGAACGGGCGGTGGTCAAGCGTCGTCGCGGCGGCTACGACGGTCGTGGTCAGTGGCGCTGGCAGCAGGGTGACGACGTGGAAGCCGAATGGGCCGGCACCTGTATCGCCGAGGCGATGATCCCGTTCAGTCACGAAGTCTCGCTGGTGGGTGCACGCAACGCCCGTGGCGAGAAGGTGTTTTATCCGCTGACCCGTAACTGGCACGAGAACGGCATTCTGCGCGCGAGCGTGGCCGGCATCGAGGTGCCGGAGGTGCAGCAGAAACATGCCGAAGAGTGGCTCAGCCGCATCATGGACGATCAGGACTATATCGGCGTGATGGCGATGGAGTGTTTCGTCGTCGACGGCGATCTGCTGGTCAACGAACTGGCGCCGCGGGTGCATAACTCCGGTCACTGGACGCAGGAAGGGGCGACGATCAGTCAGTTCGAGCTGCACCTGCGCGCGCTGGCGGAGCTGCCGCTGATCACGCCCGAGATCAAGGGGGTGTCGGTGATGTACAACCTGCTGGGGCGCTACTGGAAGCCGGAGTGGCTCGGCATCGATGGCGTCCATGTGCACTGGTACGGCAAGTCGCTGCGGCCGGGACGCAAGGTCGGCCACGTCAACATCAACCGACCGAGCGTCGCTCAGTTGCGCGAGAGTCTGGAGGCGCTGCGTGAGCAGGTGGATGCCGAGGATCGTATCGCGTTCGACTGGAGCCTCGATCAGCTCTGATGCCTGCGCTGCGGCCGGGGTTGGCTTGTGTCCGCCCCGGCACGCTGTTAGTATCCGCTCCGCTCTTGGGGGAGTAGTCTTCCAGCCCGGATCTGTGCCGGGCCGGAGTCGTCGTCAACATAATTGAGCCTCAATGCTCATGGCGTCGACGTCCGCAGCGGTCGTGCACCGCGTGCCGGATTGACGAGACCTGAGACACTGCATGCTGCTCATGGCGGGCCGGCGTGTTGTGTCTTATGGTTTCACGCCCGTCAGGATGTTGCGTTTCATGGATGCATTCCTCTCTTCGACGCTTGCCGTCGCCATCGCCGAAATCGGCGACAAGACTCAGCTGCTGACCCTGTTCCTCGTTGCACGTTTTGCCGCGCATCGAATGGCGATCGTCTGGGGTATTCTGCTGGCCACGCTGGTCAATCACGGCGTCTCCGCCTGGCTCGGTGCCTGGCTGGTGGGCTGGATCCCCGAACATTGGGTGCCCTGGATCATCGGTCTGAGCTTCATTGCGGTCGGCCTCTGGGTGCTGATTCCGGACACGGATGAGGACGAAGACAGTAAGGCGCTGCGTTACGGCCCCTTTATCGCGACCTGTGTGCTGTTCTTCGTTGCCGAAATCGGGGACAAAACACAGATCGCCACCGTCGTCCTCGCGGCCCGTTACGAGGAGGCGCTGTTCTGGGTTGTCAGTGGTACGACGCTGGGGATGCTGTTGGCGAACGTGCCGGTGGCGTACTTCGGCGGCTGGATCATGCAGAAGGTGCCGTTGCACTGGGTGCGCTGGAGTGCCTGCGGCCTGTTTGTTCTGCTGGGCGTATTTTCCTTCGGCCTGTTCTGAGTGCAGACGATGCGGGTCATGCACTGAACTTGGCGCGCGTTTGTCGATCAGATAGCAGGTATTGCACTGGTGTGATCGATTGCTGTGGCGAGAGGGCGCGACGGGTGAGAGTGCTGCTGTATCTGGTGTTGCTGCTGATGCCTTCGCTGGCCGTGGCCGGCGAGGGCGAGGCTGTCCTGCTGGCAGAGTCAGATCAGTGTGCCAGCGCGGTGCTGGCACCGTCCGATCCGTTACTGCCGCCTGTTGACGATCCGCGCGCGCCGCTGCCGAGCGTGCCCAGCTGCGCGCACGCGCCCATGCTGGCCTGCGGCGAGCCGCCGCGAGGGCTGCAGCCACAGCCGTGCGCTTCGGCGCGGCGGATTCGCGCACCGCCTTTCCTTTGCTGATTCAAATGCCGTTCATCGCCGGCCGGCCCCCTGGCAGGCGCGTCTTTCGAGTCGGGCGCTGCGTTGCCGGGGTGGCGGCGAAAATGACTTGAATCGTATCCGTTCGACCCTATTACAGGGCTCAGAACAGGTGGCAAGGAGAATCACAATGAAAAACACTTTGCGACTGGGTGTCATGGCGCTGGTGTGCGCGCTGACGCTGAATGCGAATGCGGCACTGCCGGTGGCCGATCCGTCGGGGCAGCAGCTGCCGTCGCTGGCCAACATGCTGGAGAAGGTCAACCCGGCGGTCGTCAACATCGCCACGTTCTCCACCCAGCAGGTCTACAACCCGCTGCTGAGCGATCCGTTCTTTCGGCGCTTTTTCAATATCCCTGATGAGCAGGCGCGTCCGCGTCAGCAACGCCGACAAGGCAGTGCCGGCTCCGGTGTTATCGTCGATCGTGACGAGGGTACGATCATCACCAACTATCACGTGATCAAGGGGGCCGATGAGATCGAGGTCTCGCTGATTGACGGGCGCACGTTTGAAGCCCGACTGGTCGGTGCCGATCCCGAGGTCGATATCGCGGTGCTGGAAATCAGTGCCGATAACCTGACCGATCTGCCGCTGGCGGATTCCGATACGTTGCGGGTGGGGGATTTCGTCGTCGCCATTGGTAACCCGTTTGGTCTTGGTCAGACCATCACTACCGGGGTCGTCAGTGCGCTGGGGCGCACCGGGCTCGGGATCGAGGGGTTTGAAAACTTCATCCAGACCGATGCGTCGATCAACCCGGGTAACTCCGGCGGCGCGCTGGTGAACCTCAATGGTGAGCTGGTTGGTATCAATACCGCGATCATCGCCCCTGGTGGCGGTAATGTCGGTATCGGCTTTGCGATTCCGGTCAATATGATGCGTAACGTCGCCAATCAGATTCTCGACGATGGTGAAGTGACGCGCGGACAGATCGGTATCGCCATTCAGGACATCACCCCGGAACTGCAACAGGCGTTCAATCTGGCCAACGGTCAGCAGGGGGTGCTGGTGACTGACGTGCTGGAGGACTCGCCGGCGCAGGCAGCCGGGCTTCAGGCCGGTGACGTGATTGTCTCGGTGGATGGCAAGCCGACACCGAACAGTGGTCAGCTGCGCCACCGGATCGCATTTGCCGGCGTCGGTAAGGAGATCGAGCTGGCGCTGGTGCGCAACGGCGAAGCGCGAAACCTCAAGGTCAGGGTGGAACGCTCGACAACGCAGGACAGCAACCTGCACCTGCATCGGCTGCTGGACGGTGTCGGACTCGCCAACTCGCCGGATGGTCGGGGTGTCGTGATTACTGAGCTGGATCCGCAGTCGCGGCCGGCAGCCGCGGGGCTGCGCAGCGGTGACGTGATCCTGAGTGTCAACCGCCAGCGGGTCGATACGCTCGAAGCGCTGAATCAGGTGCTCGCGCGCGTGGATGACAAACTGCTGCTGCAGATTCGGCGCGGGCGCGGCGTGTTCTATCTCGTGCTGCACTGAGCCGATGTTGGAAAATCGATCCGGCCGCCTGCGCGCGGCCGGATGCGTTTGGGGGGAAGGCAAGCCGCTCGGCTCGAACCCCCTTCGGTGGTTCTCATCCACCCGCACGTCGCGCAGAAAAACAAAGCCCCGCACAACGGCAGGGCTCGGTTTCAAAATTCGATGGTGGTGAGGGGTGGATTGTACCCCTTCGGGCCGCTGTGCTGCGTGGCAGCCCAGCGTCGTCTCGCGGCAAGCCGCTCGGCTCGAACCCCCTTCGGTGGTTCTCATCCACCCGCAGTCGCGCAGAAAAAACAAAGCCCCGCGCAATGGCAGGGCTCTGTTTCAAAATTCGATGGTGGTGAGGGGTGGATTCGAACCACCGAAGCTTGCGCGTCAGATTTACAGTCTGATCCCTTTGGCCACTCGGGAACCTCACCAGCGGGCGCGTATCTTAAGGCTGCCGGCGCTCGATGTAAAGGCTGAAACGCGTTCCAATCGCACAGTTTTTGACATGCGTTCCAGGCGATGAAAATCGCCACTGGCATGAAAAAAATTCTTCTGTATCCTGCACGCCCGCAAGCCCGCGTGGTAGCTGAATTCAGCCTTCGACTACCGCTGAAACGGGCGAATTTCAAGAGTTGAAATAAAGTTTGGGCTCACTATATTTAGTGTCCTTAGACAGAAGCCGTACTAGATGTTGTGTTTTGGTGCATTTTTTAAACACCGGTTTTTATCACACACAACGCTGACATGAGCGGCCGTTGAAGCAGCTGAGGGACCGGCGTCAATTCAGGTCTGTCAGTTGCGCGTTCTATACCGACCGAGGGGATGGGCAGAAGCACTATGCAGCAAGATCTGATGGTAACCAAACGTGACGGGCGGCGTGAATCGATCGATCTCGAGAAGATTCACCGGGTCATTATCTGGGCCGCCGAGGGGCTGGAGAATGTTTCGGTCTCCCAGGTCGAGCTGCGAGCCCATCTGCAGTTCTACGATGGCATCAAGACGTCCGATATCCATGAGACGCTGATCAAGTCCGCGGCGGATCTGATCTCTGAAGAGGCACCGGACTATCAGTATCTGGCTGCGCGTCTGGCGATTTTCCACCTGCGCAAGCGCGCGTTCGGCAGCTTCGAGCCGCCGCATCTGTACGACCATGTGGTCAAAATGGTCGAAGACAAGCGCTACGACCAGCACCTGCTGACCGACTACACCCGCGAGGAGTTCGATGAGCTGAACGCTTATCTGGATCACTCGCGCGACATGAATTTCAGCTACGCCGCGGTGAAGCAGCTCGAGGGCAAGTACCTGGTGCAGAACCGTGTCACCGGCGAAGTGTTCGAGAGCCCGCAGCTGCTCTACATGCTGGTATCCGCGTGCCTGTTCTCCGGTTATCCGAAGGAGACGCGCCTCGATTACGTCAAGCGTTTCTACGACGCGACCTCTCTGTTCAAGCTGTCGCTGCCGACGCCGATCATGGCGGGTGTGCGGACACCGACCCGTCAGTTCAGCTCCTGTGTACTGATCGAGACCGATGACAGCCTGGATTCGATCAACGCCACTGCCGCCGCGATCGTCAAATACGTGTCGCAGCGTGCCGGTATCGGTATCAACGCCGGTCGCATTCGCGCGCTGGGCAGCCCGATCCGTAACGGTGAGGCGTTCCACACCGGCTGTATCCCGTTCTACAAGCATTTCCAGACGGCCGTGAAGTCCTGCTCCCAGGGCGGCGTACGCGGCGGCGCGGCCACGCTGTTCTACCCGATCTGGCATCTGGAGGTGGAATCGCTGCTGGTGCTGAAGAACAACCGTGGCGTCGAAGAGAACCGCGTGCGTCACATCGACTACGGTGTGCAGATCAACAAGCTGATGTATCAGCGCCTGATCAAGGGCGAGAACATTACGCTGTTCAGTCCGCACGAGGTGCCGGGACTGTACGATGCGTTCTTCGCCGATCAGGATGAGTTCGAGCGCCTGTACGTGCAGTACGAGCAGGATCCGAACATCCGCAAAAAGACCCTGAAAGCGGTCGAGCTGTTCGGTCTGCTGGCGTCCGAGCGCGCCTCCACCGGCCGCATCTACGTGCAGAACGTGGACCACTGCAACACCCACAGCCCGTTCGATCCGAAGGTGGCGCCGGTGAAGCAGTCCAACCTGTGCCTTGAGATCGCGCTGCCGACCAAGCCGCTGAACGACGTCAACGACCCGGACGGCGAGATTGCACTCTGTACGCTGTCGGCCTTTAACCTCGGCGCGCTGGAGAATCTGGACGAGCTGGAAGAGCTGGCCGATCTGATCGTGCGTGCGCTGGACAGCCTGCTCGATTATCAGGATTACCCGGTGCCGGCGGCCTACAACGCGACCATGAATCGCCGCACGCTGGGTGTGGGGGTCACCAACTTTGCCTACTACCTGGCGAAGAACGGCGTGCGTTACTCCGATGGTTCCGCCAACGGTCTGGTGCACCGCACCTTCGAGGCGATTCAGTACTACCTGCTGAAGGCGTCCAACCAGCTGGCGAAGGAGCTTGGCCCCTGTCCGAAGTTCAACGAAACCACCTATGCGCAGGGTCTGCTGCCGATCGACACCTACAAGCGCGACGTGGACGATTACTGCGAAGAGCCGCTGCACTACTTCTGGGAAACGCTGCGTGAAGATATCCGCGAGTTCGGTCTGCGTAACAGCACGCTGACCGCGCTGATGCCGTGCGAGACCTCGTCTCAGATCACCAACTCGACCAACGGTATCGAGCCGCCGCGTGGCTATGTTTCCGTCAAGTCGAGCAAAGACGGTGTCATGAAACAGGTGGTACCGGAATTCCTGCGCCTGAAGGATCAGTACGAGCTGCTCTGGTCGATCCCGAACAACGAGGGCTACCTGCAGCTGGTCGGTATCATGCAGAAGTTCGTAGACCAGTCGATCTCGGCCAACACCAACTACGACCCGAGCAAGTTCCCGGGCGAGAAGGTGCCGATGAAGCAGCTGCTCAAGGATCTGCTGACCGCGTACAAGTACGGTGTGAAGACGCTCTACTACCACAACACCCGCGACGGTGCGAAAGACTCGCACGATGACATCGGGTGTGAAGGCGGCGCCTGCAAGCTCTGACCAGCGGTCATTGACGACTCTTTACCGTGCCGGCCCCGACTCATGTCGGGGTCTCTGTTCGCTATCGCATTCAGGAAAACAGTGAATGGCCTACTCCACTTTCAGCCCGAGCGATCACGATGCGACTCGTGAGCCCATGTTCTTTGGTCGTAACGTCAACGTGGCGCGCTACGACAAGCAGAAATATCCGATCTTCGAAAAGCTGATCGAGAAGCAGCTGTCGTTCTTCTGGCGTCCGGAAGAGGTCGATCTGAGCACCGACCGCAAGGACTTCCAGAAGATGCCGGATCACGAGAAACACATCTTCCTGAGTAACCTGAAGTACCAGACGCTGCTGGATTCGGTGCAGGGGCGCTCGCCCAACGTCGCGTTTCTGCCGGTCGTCTCGCTGCCGGAACTGGAAACCTGGTTTGAGACCTGGGCGTTCAGCGAGACGATTCACAGTCGCTCCTATACCCATATCATTCGCAACATCGTCACCGAACCGTCGACGATCTTCGATCAGATCGTCACCAACCCGGAGATCATCCGTCGGGCCGAATCGGTGACACGCCTGTATGACGAATTCATCTATCTCGTCAATGTGTATACGGTGCACGGTGCCGGTGTGCACCAGATCGACGGTCAGACGGTCGATGCCACGCTGCGTAACCTCAAGCGCAGCCTGTATCTGACGCTGGTATCGGTCAACGTGCTGGAGGCGATCCGCTTCTATGTCAGCTTTGCCTGCTCGTTTGCGTTTGCTGAGCGCGCGATCATGGAGGGGAATGCCAAGATTATCCGTCTGATCGCCCGTGACGAGGCGCTGCATCTGACCGGCACGCAGCACATGCTGAACCTGATGAAGGCGGGCACCGACGACCCCGAATTCAAGGAGATCGCACGCGAGTGCGAGCCGGAGGTATATCGCCTGTTCCAGGAAGCGGCTCAGCAGGAGAAGGACTGGGCTGAGTACCTGTTCAGCGAAGGCTCGATGATCGGTCTCAACGCGCGCATTCTCGGCGATTATGTCGAGTACATCACGAACGTGCGGATGAAGGCGCTCGGTCTGGAGGAGATCTTCCCGGCGCGTCAGAACCCGCTGCCGTGGATGAACGCCTGGCTGATCAGCGACAACGTGCAGGTGGCGCCGCAGGAGGCGGAGATCAGCTCCTATCTGGTGGGCCAGATCGACAACGATGTCGATTCCGAAGATTTTGACGGCTTCGATCTGTAAGGAAGGACGCAGCGGATGTCCGGTATCCCGCGAATCAAAGTCAACAACTACCACACCTTCTTCTATCAGTACGAGTTCTCGTTGCTGGACGCACTGGAGGCGCAGGAGATCCCTGCGCCCTACAACTGCCGTGGTGGCTACTGCGGTTGCTGCAAGGTGCGTCTGATCGACGGCGAAGTGGAAGCGGTGCAGGACAGTCTGGTGGATCTGGCGGATGACGAGATCCTGACCTGTTGCTGTCGGCCGAAAAGCCATATCGAGATCGAACTGCCGGACGATTGACCTCCGGTTTGATCCCGATCATGTTGCCGCGCTTCGCGTGAGCGAAACGCCGGTTTAAATGTCGCGCGCTGTTGACTTTTGCACAAGCGCGCGTTCTGCGCTCTTGTTTTTGTGCACATGCGAAAAAGGGTGCGGGTTTTTTGTGGCTGTATTTATAACCTATTGAAAAGCAATATATAAATTCAGTCTGTCTGTTTTTAGATCCATTCACTGAAGGGCCGCGATGCGGCGGTTCTCAGCGCCCGAACACAAAATTATTCACCGTTCTATCAACAGAATCTGTGCGCAAGCCGGGTGCGTCAAAGGCGGGCGGGCTGGTCTCCCTTCTGGTGCAGGCTGGCGCGGTCAGCTGACGCGGTCGGCTGACGCGGATAGCCTGGCGCCAGGTCTGTCCCGACTGCCCGGTTCAGGGCGTTTAAATGAACGCCCGATGGGTGCGCGGCGGGTCGGCGTGCACCGCTTTGGCCGTTGCCTGCGCCAGAACGGAACCGCTGATCTGAGTCAAGCCTTATCCACCGCGCTGATGCGCCCCGCCAAATTTTTTCGAGTCAAGTCTTGATTTTTGTGTTTTGTTTTATCTTTGTTTTCAAAAACAATGACTTAGGTGGTGCTGGCCAAGAAGGAAACAGTTTGTAGCAAGGCCAGTAACCACGCTGTCCCGAGCCATTTTCCCATCTGTTGTAAACAGAGTTATCAACAGAAAATGGGTATAACCCGGGGGCTCAGGCGTACTCGGTTTTATCCTTGTATTCGCACAGATCTTCGATGATACAGGCGCCGCACCGAGGCTTGCGCGCGGTGCACACATAGCGCCCGTGCAGAATCAGCCAGTGGTGGGCGTCCTGCAGAAACTCTTTGGGTACGAAGCGCAGCAGTTTCTTCTCGACCTCCAGCACCGTCTTGCCCGGAGCAATGCGGGTGCGGTTCGAGACGCGGAAAATATGGGTGTCGACGGCCATCGTGGGCTGCCCGAAGGCGGTGTTGAGGACCACGTTGGCGGTCTTGCGGCCCACGCCCGGCAGCTTCTCCAGTGCTTCGCGGGTACGCGGGACTTCGCCACCGTGCTCGTCGATCAGCGCACGACAGGTCTTGATGACGTTCTCGGCCTTGCTGTTATACAGGCCGATCGTCTTGATGTAGGACTTGAGCCCCTCGAGGCCCAGATCCAGAATCGCCTGCGGCGTATTCGCCACCGGGAACAGCTTCGCCGTGGCCTTGTTGACGCCGACATCGGTGGCCTGTGCCGACAGAATGACGGCGATCAGCAGCTCGAACGGCGTGTCGTAGTTCAGTTCGGTGGTCGGATTCGGGTTCTGCTCACGCAGACGGGTAAAGATCTGACGGCGTTTTTCAGCGTTCATGCGTGTCGGTAGGTATCGGTCGGAATATCGGTTTCAGTCGTCGATGGTGGTCTGGTTACGCCCGTTCTGTTTCGAGCGATACAGTGCCTGATCGGCGCGCCCCAACCACTGGCAATGGTCTTCGTCGTCGGGGGCGGACTGGGCGATGCCGAGGCTGATGGTGAAGCGTATCCGCTCCTGCTCGTGTGTGACCAGTGTGTCCTCGGCGGCCTGACGCAGCCGTTCGGCCAGCACTTCAGCGCGTTCGGCGGTGGTATCCGGCAGCAGAATGCCGAACTCTTCACCGCCATAGCGGCCGGCGGTATCGGTGGAGCGAATGTGTTGTTGGATCAGTCGAGCCAGCGCGCGGATCGCTTCGTCGCCGGCCGGGTGGCCGTGCGTATCGTTGATGTTCTTGAAGTGGTCGATATCGAGCATGATCAGGCTGCTCGGCTGCTGACTGCGCAGGAAGCGGTCGTGCTCGTGCTGCAGGCACTCTTCCCAATAGCCGCGGTTGAACAGGCCGGTCAGGCGATCGGTGCGGCTTAGGCGGCTGAGTTCCGTGTTTGCGGCTTCCAGATCCAGATGGTTCATCGCCGCGTCGGTGACGTTGTAGATCAGCACGCCGACATGGCTGACGCTGCCGCTGGGGGAGGTGAGCGGGATCAGCGTGACGTTCTGATACATGTGCGCGGCTTTGCCGGTGATCGGGCGATCGGGCTTGAAACGGAACAGGCAGGGGCGCTCCTGCCAGGTGATGAAGGCGCGATTGCGCAGCAGGAACACGGTATCGAGTTTGCGTCTGAACCAGTCTGCAGGCAGATCCGGGAACAGCTCGAACAGGTTGCGCTCGCGCACTTCACTGTCGGTGCGGCCCGAGTGGTTGGCCATGAAGGTGTTCCACAGCTGTACGCAGTAGTCCCGGTCCAGCACGATCAGTCCCACGTCGAGGTTTTGCAGCAACCCGATATGCCAGTGGAACTCTTCGATGCTCAGGGTTTGGGAGTGCTGCGCCATCAGAGAAATCTCGTCCGTTCGTTAAGCGCCGGGATCGAGTCTTCGGTGAACAGCAGCAGCAGGTTGCAGCTGATGTCATAGCCTTCGATTCGATAGCCGACCTCGATCGACAGTGTGCGTTTCCAGCGCTGCAGGATACCGGTATCGGGCAGGCGGTAGTGCTGACCGAGAATCACCGGTGCGCCCTGATTGAAGCTGATATCCAGCTGCTGTCCCAGCTCGCCGAGGTAGGCGCTGATCAGCACATTGGCGATATCCATCAGCATCTCACGCTGTACCGGGGGGGTGATCTCGCCCTCGATCCGCATCAGCCGCGCCATGTCCTCGAGGCTGTGCTGGTCGAAGATCAGCAGTGCCTCACCGGCGATGCCGGGGCCGAGGAAGCCCTGACAGAGCGTGCCGCTGCTGGTGGATTCGATGCGCAGCTGCTCCAGCAGCGCCGCGATCTCTTCCGCTTCGATCAGGCGTACCCGCGGGACCGGCAGCTGTACGAACACCCCCAGCAGGCGCGCGAGCAGCTCGGCTGCGCGTCCCATCGCCACATTGGACAGCTCCTGATAGTAATCCTTCAGGCTCAGTGCGGCGGCCGCGTGGACCTCCGGGGAGGCGTTATCGGTGGGGATGGCGCGCGGCTCCAGCTCATGGCTGAGGCCGTAGTCAGACAGTGCCTGGCGCAGGGAGTCGGCATCGATTGGCTTGGCGATGAAGCCCAGTGCGCCCAGCGCCAGTACCCGCTCGCGGGCTTCGGACTGAACGTCGCCGGAGACGACGATAACGAGGGTTTGCAGATCCTGCTGGCGGATCCGTTCGAGCACCTGATAGCCGTCCATGATCGGCATGTTCAGGTCGAGGAAGAGCAGGTGTCCCTTGCCGGCGCGAACCGCTTCAAGCGCTTCCAGACCGTGTGCCGCTTCGGTGATCTCGACGTTCCATTCTGCCAGCGCCCGCGCCATCTGTTTGCGGGCCAGGCCGGAATCATCACAGATTACGATCGGTATCGGGGTGCTCACCGGAACTCCTTTTGCCTGCGTGGCGGCGGGAAACCGCGCGCATGAGTCTGCGCTGAATGCAACGACAGAGGGCGTGGCCCTCTGTCGCAGAAAAAACACATTTGAAACGATTCAGCTGCCCTGGTCAAGCTTCAACCAGTGACCCGGACACGCTTGCTGCCGCTGGCTCTGGCGGCCGGTGCTGCCTTTGCCTCACGGCGCGCTTTAAGGCGGGCGTCGATCACGTTTTTCAGCGCGATCAGCAGGCCCAGGCCGACGAACGCACCGGGCGGCAGAATCGCGAACAGGAAGCCGTCGTACTGCTCCACCAGCGTGATGGTCCAGCTGCGCGCGCTGTCGCCGAACAGCAGGTGCATATTGGCAAACAGGGCGCCGGTGCCGAGCGCTTCGCGGATGGCACCGAGCAGTACCAGCACCGAGGTGAAGCCGAGGCTCATCATGAAGCCGTCGGTGAGCGCGGCACTGACCGGGTTTTTGGCCGCGAACGCATCCGCCCGGCCCATGATGACGCAGTTGGTGACGATCAGCGGGATGAAGATGCCAAGGATCAGGTACAACTCGTAGGTGAACGCCTGCATCAGCAGTTCGATCGCGGTCACGAACGAGGCGATGATCATGACGAAGATCGGCAGGCGGACGGTTTCCGGTACCAGCCGGCGGAACAGCGATACGGTCAGGTTGGAGCTGGTCAGCACCAGCATGGTGGCCAGTCCAAGCCCGAGCGCATTGACCACGGAGCTGGTGACGGCCAGCAGCGGACAGAGTCCGAGCAACTGGACCAGCGCCGGGTTGTTCTCCCAGAGTCCGTTGAGGGTGATCTTGCGATAATCGACACTCATGCGGTGGCTCCCTTATTGCTCGCTCGCGTCGTTGGCGGGCGCATTTGCTTGACTGACCGGCGTCAGCAGACGGTCACGATGCACGCGGAAATACTGCAACGCGCGGCCGGTGGCGTTGACGACGGCGCGTGGCGTAATGGTTGCGCCGGTGAACTGGTCAAACTGGCCGCCGTCCTTCTTGACGGCCCAGTTCGTGTCACCGGGGCCGCTGCTGCTCCTGCCGACAAAACTGTCGAGCCAGTCAGATTTGGAGGGCTCGATCTTGTCGCCCAGTCCCGGGGTTTCCTTGTGTGACAGCACGCGCACGCCGGCGATCGTCTCATCGCGATTGATGCCGACCAGCAGGCGAATATCACCGCTGTAGCCATCCGGCGCAACCACCGGCAGGATCACGGTCTGCACGCTGCCGTCGACGATCGCCTGCCAGGCCTGCCGCGGCTGATCCAGATCCAGCTCCGGCGCGTCCAGCGTGAAAGCGTGCTCGTGCAGACGGTCGTCCACCGAGCGCGGCACGATCTCGTACAGTGCGCGGGCCTGGGCTGCGGCCACGTTGGCTTCGATCCGCTCTTGGGTCGCGACCTGTGTGATGGCGATGACGCCGGCGGTAACGACGGCGAAAACGCCAATGCCGGCCGTGCTGCGGCGAATCGCTGCGAACATCTCCTGCATTACTGGTTCTTTCCTTTCAGGCCGCGGTTCGGTTTGGCATGACCGTAGGTGCGCGGCTGGGTGTATTGGTCAATGAACGGCGCGCAGAGGTTCAGCAGCAGCACTGAGAACGCAACTGCGTCCGGGTAGTTGCCCCAGGTTCGGATAATGTAGATCAGCACACCGATGCTGGCGCCGAAGACGATCTTGCCGCGGTTGCTGGTCGCCGACGATACCGGGTCAGTGGCGATGAAGAATGCACCCAGCATCGTGGCGCCGACCCCGAGGTGGACGATCGGGCTGACGTAGCTGTCCGGGTCGAAGCCGTAGAACATGCTGGCCACCAGAAACAGTGCGATCAGCATCGACAGTGGGGTGTGCCAGGTGAACACCTTGCGTGACAGCAGGAAGATACCGCCCATGAACCAGGCGGCACTGACCGCGTACCAGGCGCCGACACCGTTGAGCAGCACGTCGGACTGGCGCCACAGCTCTTCGGTTGTAAGGCCGTTACGGTGGCGCAGCTCATCCAGTGGCGTGGCGCCGGTGAAGCTGTCGTAGAACGCCGGCTCGACGCTGCCGAAAATGACCCGCAGCGTATCGATGAAGCTGGCAACCTGCCAGCCTTCGCCGCCCTGTGTGATCGGTGCGGTCCAGCGTGTCATCTCCACCGGGAACGAGACCAGCAGCAGGGCGTAGGCCACCATGGCCGGGTTGAACGGGTTGTTGCCCAGACCGCCATACAGCTGCTTGGCGATGACGATGGCGACGAAAATGCCGGTTGCCGTGACCCACCAGGCGGAGAAGGGCGGCAGTGCCACGGCCAGCAGCACCGCAGTGACCAGCGCACTGTAGTCGCGCAGGAAAAAGCCGACCGGGCGCTTGCGCAGCCTGAGTACGGCGGCCTCGAACAGCAGCGCCAGCGTGGCCGCCAGTGCGATCTGAATCAGCGTGCCCCAGCCGAAGAACACGGTCATCGCCAGAATACCCGGCAGCAGCGCGATCAGCACCAGCCGCATCATGTTGGGGCTGCTGTTGGCGTTGGAGACGTGGGGCGAACTCAGGTGGATCAATGCCATCGGTCGGCTTCCTTGGCAGTCGGGTTATTCATACTGGCTCAGCGTCTGGTTCAGGGCGTCGGCGCGGGTGCGCGCGGCGGATAGTTCCTGCTCGAGCCGGGCACGCTCGCTGTCGTCCTCGGCCTTTTGCAGTGCGCGCTCGGTCTTGGTGACGGTTGCGCGGGCCATCGCCGCGTCGATACGCAGCTGTTTCAGATCCACGCCGGCTTTGGCTGCGGCGTCGATCAGTGCCTGTTCCGCCTGTTCGAACGCGGTGCTGGCGGCGTCGAAGCGCGTGCGCAATTCGGCTACTTCGGCTTCGAGACGGCTTCTTTCGGTTGCGTCTTCGCAGCTGTCCAGCGCCGACTCGGCCTTTTTTAGCTTGGTCCGCATGATCGACACCTGCTGCTTGAGCGCTTTGCTGTCGGGGCGGGACGCTGTGCTCTCGGGCGCTGCGTTCAGTGCGGCGGCAGCGGGCTTCTGCTCGGCATCGCGCAGCGCCTGCTCCGCTTCGCCGGCTTTCTGTTCCAGCGCTTCGACAGTCTGGCGCAGCTTGTCGACGCCCGGCAGTCCCTTGTCCTCGGCGTTTTTCAGCGCATCCTGTGCCTTTTTCAGCTTGGTGCGTGCCACCGCAGCGGCGGTTTTCAATTGTTTCAGCGTGTCGGCCTGTGCGCCCTGGCTTTGCGGCGGCACGCCGCCGGCCAGCGCCTTTTCGGCCTGCTCGGCCTTCTGGCGTGCCTCCTCCAGTGCCTGCTCCAGCGCCTTGAGGTTGTCCGCGTTGCCGGCCAGTGCTTCGTCGTAGGCTTTCTGCGCCTTTTTCAGTTTGGTGCGGGCAACGGCCGCGGCGGTTTTCAGCTGCTTGATATCCGGTGCGCCGGACGCTTGCGCGGCGCCACTGTCGGCGTTGCCGGTGGCGGCGGCCTTCTGGCTCTGCGCCCGGGCCGCTTCGGCGGCGCGGGCCTTGCGGCGCGCTTCCTTCTCGGCGGCTTCGCGCTCCAGTCGCGCCTGTCGGGCTTCAAAGCGCTGACGGGCGTGGTCGGCCTTGCGCTGTTCGCGCTCTTCGGTACGAATCTCCGATTTGGCGAAGCGGTAGTACTGCACCAGCGGAATATTGCTGGGGCAGACGTAGGCGCAGGCGCCGCACTCGATGCAGTCGAACAGGTTGTGGTGGCGTGCCTTTTCAAACTCGCGCCCGCGCGAGAACCAGTACAGCTGCTGCGGCAGCAGCTCGGCAGGGCAGGCCTGTTCGCACATGCCGCAGCGGATACACTCGCGGGCCGGCGGCGAGGGCGGCATCTCCTGCGCCGTGGCCGCGATCAGACAGTTGGTGGTCTTGATCACCGGGATGCGGTCGTTGTCGACGGTGACACCCATCATCGGACCGCCCATGACGAGCCGGCTGAGTGCGTCGGGGCGCAGGTCGCACGCCTCGAGCAGGGTCGAAAACGGGGTGCCGAGCAGTGTCTCGAGGTTGCGCGGATGGCGCACCGCATCACCGGTTACGGTGACGATACGCGAGATCAGCGGCTCGCCGAAGTGAACGGCACGGTAGATGGCCCGCGCGGTACCGACGTTCTGGCAGACGATGCCGATGTCGGCCGGAATGCGCCCGCTCGGCACTTCGATGTTGGTCAGCAGCTTGATCAGCTGACGTTCGCCGCCGGACGGATACTTGGTCGGCACGACCACCAGATCGATATTCAGATCGCAGTGTTTGAGCGCGGCTTCCAGCGCGTGGATCGCGTTGGGCTTGTTGTCCTCGATGCCGATCAGTACGTGGCTCGGGCGCAGCAGGTGGGCGATCACCTCGATGCCACCGACCACTTCATTGGCATGCTCGCGCAGCAGCATGTCGTCGGCGGTGATGTAGGGCTCACACTCGGCCGCGTTGATGATCAGCGTGTTGATGATATGGTCTTCGCTCAGGTGCAGCTTGACGTCGGTCGGGAAACCGGCGCCGCCCATGCCGGCGATGCCGCTGGCACGGATATGTTCGATCAGATCGGCGCGTTTCAGCGCACGATAGTCGCCGAGTCCCTGATGCTCGATCCAACGCTCTTCGCCATCCGGCTCGATGACGATGCACTCGCCGCTGAGGCCGGACGCATGCGGTACCGGGTAGTCGGCGATATCGACAACGGTGCCGGAGGTCGGTGCATGAATCGAGGCGCTGATGCGGCCGATCGGCTCGGCGATCAGCTGGCCCTTGAGCACCCTGTCGCCGACCTTGACCAGCGGATCCGCGGCGGCACCGATATGCTGCTGCATCGGCAGCACCAATTGTTTCGGCAGCGGCGCCTTCGCGATCGGGGCGCGGGTCGACTGCTTCTTGTTTTCCGGCGGGTGAATGCCGCCGTGGAACGAGAACACACGACTCATGAGTTGACCTCCGACGCGGCGATACTGCGGCCAGTGTCGGTGGCGATCAGCTGCATGGGGCTCGGCGGCTGCGGCCATTTCCAGGTGTTGGGCGTGGTTTCGATCGGAATCATGTCGATACAGTCAACCGGGCAGGGCTCGACGCAGAGGTCGCAGCCGGTACATTCACTGGCGATGACAGTGTGCATCTGCTTGGCGGCACCGAGGATCGCATCCACCGGGCAGGCCTGAATGCACTTGGTGCAGCCGATGCACTCGTCTTCGCGGATATAGGCGACGGAGCGCGGTTTCTCTTCACCGTGTTCGGAGTCGAGCGGAATCGGCTCGACATCCAGCAGGTCGGCCAGGGCTTCGATGGTGGCCTGTCCGCCGGGCGGGCATTTGTTGATCGCATCGCCGTTGGCGATCGCTTCGGCGTACGGGCGGCAGCCCGGGTAGCCGCACTGGCCGCACTGCGTCTGGGGCAGGATTGCATCGATCTGATCGACGATCGGGTTACCCTCGACGCGAAAACGCACCGACGCGTAACCGAGCAGCAGGCCGAACAGGACGGCGAGAATGAACAGGACGATGACCGCTGTCAGGATGGTACTCATGGATCGCTCCCGTTCAGAACTGTACGAGGCCGGTAAAGCCCATGAATGCCAGTGACATCAGGCCCGCCGTGACCATGCCGATGGCGGCACCGCGAAACGGCACCGGCACGTCGGCGACCGCGACCCGCTCGCGAATCGCCGAGAACAGCACCAGCGCCAGCGAGAAGCCGACGGCGGCGCCGAAGCCGTAGGCGATCGACTCGAAGAAGTCGTTCTGCTTCTTGATGTTCAGCAGCGCGACGCCGAGTACCGCACAGTTGGTCGTGATCAGCGGCAGGAAGATGCCCAGCAGCTTGTGCAGCAGCGGACTGGTCTTGTGCACCACCATCTCGGTGAACTGAACCACGACGGCGATCACCAGAATGAAGGAGATCGTCTGCAGGTAGGCCAGGTCGAACGGCCGGAGCAGGTAGGTGTAGACCAGATAGCTGCAGACCGACGACAGCGTCAGCACGAACGTGGTGGCCAGCGACATCCCCATCGCCGTCTCCAGCTTGTTGGACACGCCCATGAACGGACAGAGCCCAAGAAACTGGACGAGGACAAAGTTGTTGACCAGCACGGTGCTGATCAGGATGAGCAGGAAATCGGTCATAACGGAAGTCGTAACCTCAGGTGCTGCAGTGCGACACCGGTAATTCAGAAACAACTGATTTTAATGGATCCGCGCAGCCGGGGACAGGCCCGCTGCGGCGACACACTGTCGCGAACAGGGTGCTGAGCCTGCGTCAGGTCAATTCGGCGTCACTCCTGTCGCGGCAGCGCCCCGTCACGGCGGCGCGGGGCGTGCCGCTGTGTGGCCGATCTCAGATCAGCTCGGCCTGCACCAGCGCGTGCACGATGGTGTCGATCTGCGCGCTCAGATCCGCGTGTGCATCGAGCTGCAATGAAGCCGTGTCATCGCCGGCGATACGGAAGGCGCCTTCGATGCGGGCATCGGTCAGGACGATGAAACCCTGATCGCGCAGCAGGCCGACCAGTGCCGCGGCGGAGGTGATGCCCTCCGGCAGGCGGCTCTGCAGCACCACCAGCGGCAGGCGTCCGCGCTCGAACAGGCGCTTCTCGAGCGTGTAGAGCAGGCTCGTGCTGACCTCTCCGGCGTCGATGCTGACCACGCCGGCGCGCTGACCGAAGCGGCGTGCGCGCTCGTCGGCGGGTACGGCCGGTGCACTGTAGATGGCGTCGTCATCGTTGGCGAGGCTGTCGCCGAGGATCATGCCGGCGGCAACGGTGGCGTTGCTGAGGCGGTCGACGATGATGAACGAGCCGGTGCCGGCGTGCTGACGGTAGTCGTCGGCCACCAGCGGGCGCTCCACATCGATCTCGACACGGGCGATCTCGTTCAGACCCAGCGTCGCGGCGGGGGACTGCTCCAGCGTATTGACGTCGATACGGTGGCGGATTGCGGTGACGCTGCCGGCGCTGCGCGAGGCGGCCAGCTTGATGTCATAGGTGCGGCCCGGCACCAGCTCCTGTTCCGCCATCCAGACCAGATGCGCGTCAAAACGGCGCGTTACGTCCGGCTTGTGGTGTTTGTGCACGATCATGTCGCCGCGCGAGACATCGATCTCGTCTTCCAGCGTCAGCGTGACCGACATCGGCGGAAACGCCTCCTGCAGCTCGCCATCGAAGGTGACGATCGACTTGACCCGGCTCGATTTGCCGGAGGGCAGCACGGTGATCTCATCGCCGGGACGGACAATGCCGGAGGTGAGCGTGCCGCAGTAGCCGCGGAAGTTCAGGTTGGGGCGGTTGACGTACTGCACCGGGAAGCGCAGCGCCTCGATATTGATGTCGTTGGCGATCTCGACATTTTCCAGCAGCGTCATCAGCGGCTCGCCCTGATACCAGGGGGTGTGCTCCGAACGATTCACCACGTTGTCGCCCTTGAGGGCCGAGATCGGGGCGAAATGGATATCGGGCAGGTCGAGCTGCTGTGCGAATGCCAGGTAATCCGCCTTGATCTGCTCGAAGCGCTCCTGACTGTAATCGACCAGATCCATCTTGTTGATCGCGACGATGGTGTGCCTGATACCCAGCAGCGAGACGATGAAGCTGTGACGGCGGGTCTGTACCTGCACGCCATGGCGGGCATCGATCAGGATGATGGCGAGATCGCAGGTGGACGCACCGGTGGCCATGTTGCGGGTGTACTGCTCGTGTCCCGGCGTATCGGCGATGATGAACTTGCGCTTGGCGGTGGAGAAGTAGCGGTAGGCCACGTCGATGGTGATGCCCTGCTCACGTTCCGCCTGCAGGCCGTCCACCAGCAGCGCGAGGTCGATCTCCTCGCCGGTGGTGCCGACCTTCTTGCTGTCGGACTGGATCGCCGCCAGCTGGTCTTCGTAGATCATCTTGGAATCGTGCAGCAGGCGGCCGATCAGCGTGGATTTGCCGTCGTCGACGCTGCCACAGGTCAGAAAGCGCAGCAGTTCCTTGTTTTCGTGCTGGTGCAGGTACGCTTCGATATCGTCGGCGATCAGTTCGGATTGGTGGCTCATCTTGTCTCTACTCGTTCGAAATCTGTGCGGGGCGAAACATGCCGTTTCGACAACCTTGTCAGAAGAAAATCGCTAGCGATCAACCCGTGCGGGGATCAGAAGTAACCTTCGATCTTCTTCTGTTCCATGGAGCCGGCGCTGTCATGGTCGATGGCGCGGCCCTGACGCTCCGACGTCGTCGTCAGCAGCATCTCCTGAATGATCTCCGGCAGCGTATCGGCTTCGGATTCCACCGCACCGGTCAGCGGGTAGCAGCCCAGTGTGCGGAAGCGGATCGGCTTCATCATCGGCTCTTCGCCGTCCTTCAGTGGCATGCGGTCGTCATCGACCATGATCAGCATGCCGTCGCGCTCCACCACCGGGCGCACCGCGGAGTAGTAGAGCGGGACGATGGGGATGCTCTCCAGATAGATGTATTGCCAGATGTCGAGTTCGGTCCAGTTGGAGAGCGGGAAGACGCGGATGCTCTCACCCTTGTCGATGCGGGTGTTGTAGATATTCCACAGCTCCGGGCGCTGGTTTTTCGGGTCCCAGCGGTGGTTCTTGTCGCGGAACGAGAAGACGCGCTCCTTGGCGCGGGATTTCTCCTCGTCACGACGGGCCCCGCCGAAGGCGGCGTCGAACTTGTACTTGTTCAGCGCCTGCTTCAGCGACTGGGTTTTCATGATGTCGGTGTGTTTGGCCGAGCCGTGGGTGAACGGGCTGATGCCCATGTCGACCCCTTCCTGATTGATGTGCACGATCAGGTCCATGCCGGCTTCCTTCGCCATCTGGTCGCGGAAACGGATCATTTCCTTGAACTTCCAGGTCGTGTCCACGTGCATCAGCGGGAACGGCGGTGTGCCCGGATAGAACGCTTTGCGCGCCAGATGCAGCATCACCGAGGAGTCCTTGCCGATGGAGTAGAGCATTACCGGGTTGTCAAACTCCGCTGCCACTTCGCGGATGATGTGGATGCTCTCGGCCTCCAGCTGCTTCAGATGGGTTAAACGGTGTTCCGGTAACTGGTTCATCATTCGGCTCTTCAAACTGACGGTTCACAGACGGTTCTGCGACATCACGCTGACGTGATGCCGGATTTGGCAGCCGATTATGGCTGAGGCCGTATAAAATCAAAAAGAATAAATGGAAATTCTTAAATATGATTAGGTTATAAGCGGGGCGGGGCCGATAACGCCGGGCGCGACAGTGACATAAGACAAAAAGTAATAACAAAATTCTTATTAATTATTTTGTGTTATATATTGCTGCCTTTAACATGGCCGTCTGAATCTGCAGGACGAGAGACGTCGCCAATGGAATTCGCTTATACATTCGCGGGACTGGTGGTCGGAGTGATCGTAGGGCTCACCGGAATCGGTGGCGGCGCCCTGATGACCCCGATTCTGATCGTGGTGTTCGGCATCCCGCCGTTCGTCGCCGTCAGCACCGACCTGCTGTATGCAGCGATTACCAAGTGTGGCGGTATCTGGTCCTACGCGCGCAAGCAGATGGTGCACTGGCGCGTGGTCGGTTTCCTGCTGCTGGGGTCGATCCCCGGCAGTCTGGTGACGCTGAATTATCTTGAAGGGCTCGATGGGCTGGAACAGATCGAGTACCTGATGAACCTGACCCTGGGTGTATCGCTGGTGCTGACGTCGATTGCGGTGTTCCTGCGTACCCGGATTCGGGACTTCGCAGCGTCACTGCAGGACAACGCCTTCACCTCGCGGGTGAAGCGGGCTCGCCCGCTGGTCACGGTCATCACCGGATTCGCGCTCGGCGCTCTGGTGACACTGTCGTCGGTCGGCGCCGGTGCGCTGGGCACGGCGCTGCTGATCGTGCTCTACCCGCGTATGACGATGCCGCAGATCGTCGGTACCGATCTGGTTCATGCGGTCGTGCTGACCTCGGTCGCCGGCGCCGGCCATTACCATCTGGGCGGTGTCGATCTGCAGCTGCTGACCTATCTGCTGATTGGCTCGCTGCCGGGCGTGTTTGTCGGCAGTCATCTGGGCACCCGGCTGTCGCCGCGGGTGATGCAGCCGATCATGGGGTCGTTGCTGATGGCGATAGGGCTGCGGTTCGTGCTCGCGGCCTGAGTCTGAATATCTGAAACACATAATCTGTCAAAGTCGAAACCTCAAGCGATCCGGGACCGGTCCCGGTTGAAGGTAGCCAACAATGTACATTTATAACGAAGTCGATCAGAAGATCGTCGACGAGCGGGTGGCGCAGTTCCGCGACCAGACCCGCCGTTATCTCGCCGGCGAGCTGTCGGATGACGAGTTCCTGGCCGTGCGCCTGATGAACGGCCTCTATATCCAGCGTCATGCCCCGATGCTGCGTGTCGCCATCCCCTATGGTCTGATCTCTTCGCGTCAGCTGCGCAAGCTGGCGCATATCGCACGGACCTATGACAAGGGCTACGGACACTTCACCACCCGCACCAACATCCAGTTCAACTGGCCGAAGCTCGAGGACGTGCCCGACATTCTGGCGGAACTGGCCGAAGTCCAGATGCACGCGATCCAGACCTCCGGCAACTGTATCCGTAACACCACCACGGACCAGTTCGCCGGTGTGACGCCGGACGAGCTCGAGGATCCGCGTCCCTGGTGTGAAATCATCCGCCAGTGGTCGACGCTGCACCCGGAGTTCGCCTATCTGCCGCGCAAGTTCAAGATCGCCGTCACCGGCAGCCCGCGTGACCGCGCCGCCTCTCAGGTGCACGATATCGGCCTGCATCTGGTGCAGAACGATGCCGGCGAGATCGGCTTCGAAGTGCTGGTCGGCGGCGGGCTTGGCCGCACACCGGTGATCGGCAAGCTGATCCGCCCGTTCCTGCAGAAGAAGGATCTGCTCTCCTATCTCGAAGCGATCCTGCGCGTGTACAACCTCAAGGGCCGTCGCGACAACAAGTACAAGGCACGCATCAAGATTCTGGTCGAAGCGATGGGAATCGATGCGTTCCGCGACGAGGTCGAGGCGGAATGGGAGAAGATCCGTGGCAGCGAGCTGGAGCTGACCGACGCTGAGATCGCGCGCGTCAAGGGCTTCTTCCAGCCGTTTGCGTACGATGCCGATGCCGCCAACGATACGACGCTGCAGCAGAAGCTGGACAGCGACGAAGCGTTCCGCGTCTGGTACGAGCGTAACACCCACGAACACAAGGTGCCGGGCTATCGCAGCGTGGTCGTATCGCTGAAGCCGCAGCTGGCACCGGCCGGCGATATCACCGATCGGCAGATGGAGGTGGTTGCCGATCTTGCTGAGCAGTACTCGTTTGGTGAGGCGCGCTCGACCCACGAGCAGAATCTGGTGCTGGCCGATGTTAAAAATGCCGACCTGTATGCGGTCTGGCAGGCGCTGGATGAGCACAACATGGCGCGTCCCAACATCGGTACCCTGACCGACATGATCGTCTGTCCGGGGTTCGATTTCTGCGCATTGGCCAACGCGAAAACGCTGAACATCGCCGAGCAGATCAACCGTGCCTTTGACGATCTGGATTACCTGTATGATCTCGGTGAAATCCGGCTGAACATGTCCGGCTGTATCAACGCCTGTGGTCACCACCATGTGGGCGGCATCGGGATTCTCGGCGTCGACAAGAAGGGTGAGGACTGGTACCAGATCACCATCGGTGGCTCCGATCGCGAAGATGCGGCGCTTGGCAAGGTGCTGGGCAAAGCTGTCGCGGCCGATGACGTGGCCGACACCCTGAAGAAAATTCTCGAGACCTACGTTGAGCTGCGCACCGAAGAAGAGCGCTTTGTCGATACCGTGCGCCGCGTGGGTGTTACACCGTTCAAGGAGAATGTTTATGCCACTGCTCATTGATCGTCAGCCGGTAACCGATGACAGCTGGCAGCCGCTGGACGCCGATGCGACGCAGCTGCCTGCAGGTCAGGATCTGATTGTGCCGCTGGCACGATTCGATGAACTGGCCGATGCGCTGGAACGTCACGATGGCGCCGTTGCACCGATGGTCACCGGTGAGGATGATCTGACCCCGCTGCTCGACTCGCTGGAGCGGTTTGCGATGATCGCGGTCGAGTTTCCGGTGTTCCGCGACGGTCGCGGCTTCTCCATCGCCCGCATTCTGCGTCAGGCCGGCTACACGGGCCAGCTGCGAGCGGTCGGCAACGTGGCCCGCGACCAGCTCGGCTATCTCGAACGCTGCGGTTTTGATGCGTTTGCGTTCAGCGACGAGGTCTACGCCGAACATTTCCTGAATGCGTTCGATGAGATCAGCGTGCGCTATCAGGGCTGTGCGGACGACCCGCGCCCGATCTATCTGCAGAACTGAGGGAGAACAAACATGAGCATCGATCTGGCGGCAGCTAACGCTGCGCTGGCGGGGAAAACGCCGCAGGAGATCATCCAGTGGGGCCTCGATCAGGCGCAGAATCCGTTGGTAACAACCAATTTCCGTCCCTATGAGGCGGTGATTCTGCACATGGTGACGCAGCTTAAGCCCGATATCCGGGTGCTCTGGGTTGATTCCGGTTACAACACTTCGGCGACGTAC
The DNA here is from genome assembly GCA_030602245.1 of Marinobacterium sp. Taxonomy (GTDB): domain Bacteria; phylum Pseudomonadota; class Gammaproteobacteria; order Pseudomonadales; family Balneatricaceae; genus Marinobacterium_D. The sequence continues at coordinate 115,814 of JAUWAC010000003.1, read as the reverse complement.
CGGTTTGCGGAGCAGCTGATCAAGGATCTGAAGCTGAATATCGTCACCTACATTCCGCAGATGACGGCAGCGCGTCGCAACGTGCTGATGAAGGGGATACCGGATATCGACGATCCGCTGCACGAGGAGTTTACCCGGCAGGTGAAACTGGAACCGTTCCAGCGTGCCCTGGCCGAGCTCAAGCCGGATCTCTGGTTCAATGCGATCCGCAAGGACCAGACCGAATTCCGCCAGTCGCTCGATATCGTCACCGCCAGCAAGGATGGCGTGATCAAGGTGGCACCGCTGTTCAACTGGAGCGAGGCGGATATGGATGCCTACCTGCAGGCGCACGGGCTGCCCAACGAGACCGATTATTTCGATCCGACCAAGGCGCTGGAGACCCGCGAGTGCGGTCTGCACACCCAGCTCTGAGGCGGTCGGCCTGACCGAAATCAAGCCGGACGTCCACCACCGTCCGGCTTTTTCGTCTTTGACGGTCACGCCGGCGGCGCCGCTGCGTTAGAATCCGCTGATCGATCATGAGATTGCGGATCTCGTTTCAGGGAGAGAGGCTGATGAGAAAACTGGCGATACCCACATTGATCCTGGCGGCTGTCGTGGCGGCGGGGGCCTGGTTCTGGCAGTCGGGCAGCCTGGGAAGCCGCAAGGGACTGAGCGCCTACGTGCCGGCGGATACCGCGCTCTATTTCGGCGGCCGGGCGCATCCGGGGGTGGTCGAGCGGATGGCCAACTACCCGATCGGCAGTCTCGATCCGCGCCAGCTCGAGCAGCTGGTCGCCGAGATGCAGGCGCAGCAGGACGAGTCGACACCGGGTATGCGCCTGATGCAGGCGCTGCTGCTCGACTTCTCGGCCCATGCCGGCACCTACGGTGAGCTGTATACCCACTACGGTCTCGACGTCGAGCGTGAGCAGGCGATCTATCTGCACGGACTGTTCCCGGTGCTGCGTCTGCCGATTGCGGATCAGGCCGCGTTCGAACAGGTCTGGAGCGGTATCACCGAACAATCCGGCGTGGCACCGCTGGCGGAAACGCTGGAGGGCGCGGCGCTTAAGCGCTGGCGTCTGAGTCGCCCCGGTGCACCGGACTATCTGGATCTGGTCGTCGCGCAGCAGGACGGGCTGGCCACCATCACCTTCTTCTCATCGCTGGACAGCGAAACCGACCGCCTGGAGCGGGTCGGCCTGCGTACGCCGGCGCGTTCGCTGGCGGACAGTGGCGAATTGACTCAGCTGATGAAAGCGCAGGGCTACACCGACACCTTTGCCGGTTTTGTGCATATTCAGCGCATTGCCGAGGGGTTGCTGGAAGCCACCGACAGCCGACTGGCGCGCAACGTTGCGCAGATTCGCCGGCTCAGCGGCAAGCCGAATCCGTTCACCGCCGATCTGGAAGCGAGCTGTCGCGATGAAATTGCCGGACTGTTTGCCGCGGTACCGCGCTTCTCGGCCGGCTATCAGCAGGTGAGCGTCGACGGCGACAGCGTCACCGTGCAGATGCGCTCGCTGCTGGAGATCGCGGCGCCCGCGATCAGTGAGCCGCTGCAGGCACTGCGTGGCCATCTGCCGGGTCACCTCGACGCTGAGCAGATGCTCGGTGTCGGGTTCGGCATCGACATGGACGCGCTGGTGCCGACGCTGACCAGGCTCTGGAGTGGCGCGGGTGAGCGCTCATTCCAGTGTCCGCGGCTGCAGCAGTTGCAGCAGCAGATGGTGGCCACGAGCCCGGCGCCGCTCGGTGTTGTCACCGGCATGATGCAGGGCATCAAGGGTATCGGCTTCTCGCTCTACGATCTCGGCTTTGCCGATGCCAGCGGATTACCGGACAGTGTCGATTTCCTGTTCAGTCTGGCGACGGAAAACCCGGAGCTGGTGATCTCGCTGTTCAACACCACGGTGGTGCCGCAGTCGAACGGACGGGTGCCGAAAATGCCGCTCGACGGTGCCCTGACCGACGTCGATCTGAGCTTCCTGTCGCCGGGGCTGACGGCAACACTCGGGCGGCAGGGGCAGCATCTGGTGCTTTATGCCGGTGAGCAGGGCAGCCGTGCCGCTGCGGCGCTGGCCGGCGAGACGCTGACGCCCAATGGCACCTCGGCGCTGCATCTGGACTACCCCCGCGTTGCACAGTGGTTTGCGACGTTGCCGGATTCGATGCTCAGTCAGCTCGCCGGCGCCAACGACGAGTTCTGTCTGTTGCAGGCGCGGGTGCGTCAGGTGCTGGCATCGCAGCCGATGCGACTGCACTACGTCACCGATCTGGAGACGGCTGGTGCCGCCGGCAGTGCCCGGGTCGAGATGCTGCCGATGAACCCGGCGCTGGGCACGACCGGTGCGCTGCCGGGACGTTACGAGCTGCGCGATCTGAACCAGAACTGTGGTCAGCCGCCGATGATCGGTGAGGAGATCATCAACGCCGACGGCACCGGGCGCTATGTCGAATACGACGCCACCGGGCAGTGTGAAACCCTGCGCTATGACTACCGCTGGGAGCGTTACGGTGAGCGCGTGCTGTTCGATGTGCAGGGTGGCGAGTTCCGTGACAGCTGCAGCGACAGCTGGCAGTCACTGTCGGCCCATGAAGCCAGCTGCGAGCTGCTGCCGGCCGAAGGCGGTTTTGATTGCATCTACACTGATGACGAAGGCGAGGGGCTGTACCGCTACCAGCGGATGCCCTGAGCGCACGGCGCCGGCATGGCCGGCGCCATTCCCTCCATCCCGGTTGAGATCCAGGAGTACAACAGGTGGATTACCTGCCGCTGTTTTTTGATCTGAAAAATCGTCAGGCGCTGCTGGTCGGCGGTGGTGACGTGGCGCTGCGCAAGGCCCGACTGCTGGTGCGTGCCGGGGCGTGTGTACGCGTCGTGTCGCGGGAGGTGCATGCGGAGCTGGATGAGCTGATCGAGCGACATGGTGGTCAGGTTATCATCGGCGAATACCATTCGGCGCTGCTGGATGATGTGGCGCTGGTGATTGCGGCCACCGATGATGAGTCGCTCAACGAGCGTGTGCACTACGACGCCGTGGCCCGCTCGCTGCCGGTGAATGTGGTCGACAACCCGCCGTTGTGCACCTTCGTGTTTCCGGCCATCGTCGACCGCTCGCCGATCGTCATCGGCATCAGCTCCGGTGGTCAGTCACCGGTGCTGGCGCGGCTGTTACGTGCCAGGCTGGAAACGCTGATCCCGTCCGGTTACAGCCGTCTGGGCAAGCTGGTCGGTGGTTTCCGCGACCGGGTCAAGGCTCGCTTCAGCAGCGTGAACGCGCGGCGCAAGTTCTGGGAAGAGATTCTGCAGGGTGAAGTGGCCGAGCGGGTGTTCGCCGGACGTGACGAGGAGGCCGCTGGGCTGCTCGAACAGGCGCTCGATACGGCTGATGAGGGGCGTGGTGTTGGCGAGGTGTATCTGGTCGGTGCCGGCCCCGGTGATCCCGAACTGCTGACGTTCAAGGCGCTGCGGCTGATGCAGCAGGCCGATGTGGTCGTGTACGACCGGCTGGTGTCGCCGCAGGTGCTGGACCTGTGCCGGCGCGATGCGGACCTGATCTATGTCGGCAAGAAACGTGACGATCACAGTCTGCCGCAACAGGGGATCAATGCGCTGCTGGTCGAGCATGCCCGCAAGGGCCGTCGGGTGGTGCGCCTGAAAGGCGGCGACCCGTTCATTTTCGGTCGCGGCGGTGAAGAGATCGAGGAGCTGAAGGCGAACGGCATTCCGTTTCAGGTGGTGCCCGGCATTACCGCGGCCAGCGCCTGTTCCACCTATGCCGGTATTCCGCTGACGCACCGGGAATACGCGCAGTCGGTCAAGTTCGTCACCGGCCAGCTGAAGAACCGTACCTCTGATCTGAAGTTCGACGAACTGGTACACCCGAATCAGACCATCGTGTTTTACATGGGCCTGCACACGCTGGAGCAGCTGTGTGCCGGGCTCATGGCACACGGCAAGCCGGGTGATACGCCGGTGGCGATCGTTTCGCAGGGGACTTCACCGGAGCAGCGTGTGCTGACCGGCCGTCTGGACGATATCGTCGCCCGGCAGCAGCACGCGCAGCTGCCGGCACCGGCCATCATCATCGTTGGTGAGGTGGTGGCGCTGCAGTCGCGGCTGGCCTGGTTTGGCTGTACGGAAGGGGAGCAGGCCGACGGCTGAGCGTAACGACGGCGCGATCGGTGTGCGGGCTGCCACAGTGGGAGTTGCCGCAGTGGAGGCTGCGGCCGTGGAGGCTGCCGCCGTCAGCGGCAGCGCCTGTGCCGACCCGGCTCAGCCGTGCAGCAGATGCCCGACGGCGTAACTGCCGGCAAAGCCGGCCCCGAACGCGACCAGCAGGTAGAGCGAGTACCGGGCGAAGCTGCCGAAGGTGACCGCTTCGACCTTGCTCATCGCCACGATGCCGGCGGCCGAGCCGATCACCAGCAGCGAGCCGCCCACGCCAACGGCATAGGTCAGCGACAGCCACTGGCTCGGACTCATGCCGATATTGGCCTTCAGCAGGGCAGCGGTGAGCGGGACGTTATCGACCAGCGACGACAGCAGGCCCATGACAAAGTTGGCGGCCGTGGTCGGCAGCAGCTCGTACACGCCCACCAGTGAGTTCAGTACGCCGATCTCCTTGAGCATCCCCACCAGCAGCAGAATCCCGAGGAAGAACAGCAGCGTGTCGTACTCGATGACACGGATGTAGTCGAGCAGACTTTCGCGTTCGTCATCCTTGTAGCCGATGCGGCCGACCAGAAACATGATCGAGAGTCCGAACAGGAAGGTCAGCACCGGCGGCACACCGGCGATGACGTTGAGAATGATGGTGCTGACGATGGTGAGCAGGAAGATCGCCGCAATCACCTTGCCGACACGGTCGTCACGCCGTTCGGTGGGGATGATCTCCACTTCACCCTTGAGCGGTCGCGCCAGCATCGCCGCCAGCAGCATGACGCTCACAAGCGCCGGCAGCGACAGGAACAGCAGATCCTGAATCGCCACCTTGCCGGCCATGAAGATCATCAGCGTCGTCACGTCTCCGGTGATCAGCGCGACGCCGCCGGAGTTGACGGCAAACACCACCATCACCGCAAAGCGCAGCGTCTTGCGGGCGTCCATGCGCAGGGACAGAACCAGCGCGATCGAGACCAGCGTTGCCGTGATGTTGTCCGACAGCGACGAGAACAGAAATGCAAAGCCCGCCACCATGAACATCAGCTTGCGCTCACCGACCCGTCGGGGCAGTGCCTTGTAGATCAGGGTTTCGATCAGGCCCTGATGGTTGAGAAAGGCGACGAATGTCATCGCCGCCATCAGGAACAGCCAGAGAGAGGCGATTTCGAGCAGGTTTTCATCCAGCTTTTCCCGCACCAGATCGTGCGTCATGCCCGCCTCGGGGAACAGGAATATCAGCAACCACGCCAGGGTGCCGAAAAACAGGGTGGTTTTGGCCTTGTTGACGTGCACCACGTCTTCCAGAACGATCGACAGGAAGGCCACGCCCGCGATCAGCAGCAACAGGGTATGCATCGACATGCTCCGACAAAGTGAGTGTGCAGCGATGGGTTGCGGTCGATCGTGCGTGGCTGCAGGGGCGTTGGAACCTGACGGCCCCGGATGTCATCCCTAAGCGAAGCAGAGGGTCAGTGCGCGTGAGACTGCACAGGATTGCGGCGTAGTTTACCCGTTGCAGGGACTGACCTGAACCGTCTTTTCGTACCGGAAATGGATTGGCGTCGTTGCAAAAAAGTCGTAAATCGTTGTCAGCGCGTCCATTCCGGTGCCTCGCAGCGCAGCCGGGTGTAGAACGGATAGAACAGGGCGCCGGCGTCGGCGCTGTGTATCGGGTGCTCGCGGTAGAGTGTCAGTGACGCCTCGAGCAGCGGCCCGGGTTCAGGACTCAGCCCCAGAATCAACCGATGCGGAGCATCGCCCGGCTGGCTGATCAGCGCCCGGCGCTCGCGCAGGTGAAGGCCGAACTGTGCGCACGCGGCTTCGGCGCGCTGGGCGCTGTCGACCGGCAACAGCAGCCAGGCACAGCCGTTGGCTGTCAGCAGTGCGGCGATCGCCGCGAGCAGATCGGTCAGCGACAGGCTCAGATCATGTCGTGCGCTGGCCAGTCGATCGCAGCGGTTGACGGTGGAGCCGCTGAAGAACGGTGGATTGCACAGGATCGTGTCGTAACGGCATGTACGGTAGCGGCGCACATCACCTTCGATCAGCTGCAGGCGCTCGGCAAACGGGCTCGCCGCGAAGTTGGCGGCTGCCTGGCGGGCGGCCTGAGGCTCGAACTCGATCGCATCGACCTGCGCCTGTGTCGCACGCTGCGCCGCAAACAGCGCCAGCACGCCGGTGCCGGTGCCGATATCAAGGATGCGTCGGGCGTGCTCAAGCGGCACCCAGGCCGCGAGGGCGCAGGCATCGGTAGTGACTTTCATCGCCGCATCGCTCTGATCGATGCGAAACTGCTGACACTGAAAATGGCGTTGGCGCTGGCGTTTTGTCATCGGCGGGGATTGTCGGACTGGCCTGAACGTCGGCATGCTGGCACACTCGCGCCATGCAAACCTGGTATGTCTATATTGTGCGCTGTGCCGATGGCAGTTTCTACACCGGCGTCACCACCGATCCGCAGCGGCGCGAGCGCGAGCACAACGAGTGTAACCGGTTGGGGGCACGCTACACCCGTGCACGGCGTCCGGTCGCCATGGTCTGGCTCGAAGCACAGCCGGATCGCAGTACAGCGCTCAAGCGTGAGTACCAGATCAAGCAGCTGCGACGCGCAGCGAAAGTGCGTCTGATCGGCACCGCCGCCGCATCGCAGCGTCGGGCTGAGTGCGTGCATTCGCCGACGCTTTGCAACGCCGCTGACGATGCCGTGCCTGAAACGGCGAAAGCCCCGTCGTACGGGGCTTTCAGTGACATCAAAACGACGTGAAAATGTTTCAGCTGAGCGGGGCAGCAGAGCCCTGAGGCTCGGCTATACTGCGAAGGTGTCAACACAACAGGTGTTGTGACAGCAGGCATCCATGACCTCCATGCTCAGGCATGGTCCTTCGCCGGAATCGTTCCGGCAAAACGGGGGTATTCGGCGGATACCCCCTTTTATTATCCCCGGTATTGTCTCCTGCAGTATCCCTTGCCCGTTGCTCAGCTCAACGAGCGTCAGCCGGCGCGGCGCTGCGGCGCCCGGCGGCCGCTGCGGCGGTTATCGCCACCCCGGTTTTCGACCCAGGGACGGATATCCAGACGCTGACCGCAGATACGGGCGCGCTTGAGGGTCTGCATCGTTTCGTTGGTCATGCCGCGCGGCAGATCGACGGTGCTGAACTCATCGCTGATGTTGATGCGACCGATGTTGCGGCTCTCAAGGCCGGCCTCGTTGGCGATGGCGCCGACGATGTTGCCCGGCTTGACGCCGTGCTGGTAGCCGACGCCGATCCAGTAACGCTCCATCCCTTCCGCCGGCGGGCCGGAACGTACCGGCTTCTTGCGCTCGCCACGGCTGTCGTCGCGGCGCTCGCGGCGGGCACGCAGCTCGTTCGGATCCGGCTCGTTTTCGTCCAGCAGAAACGGCTGGTCGGCGTACAGCAGGGACAGCGCCGCGGCGCAGGCCTTGGCCGGGTCCAGCGCATCCTCACCCTGCGTCAGGGACTCGATCAGCGACGTAAACTGCTCGACCCTCGGCTGCTCGGCGGCGGCCCGCACGCGCTCCTTGAGACGATCGATACGGATCTGGTTGATCTCTTTCGCGGTCGGCAGCTTCAGCGGTTCCAGCGGCTGGCGCGTGGTACGCTCGATCTGGCTCAGCAGGCGCTGTTCGCGCGGCGCGACGAACAGAATCGCATCACCCTGACGACCGGCACGGCCGGTACGGCCGATACGGTGGATGTAGGATTCGGCATCGTACGGGATGTCATAGTTGATGACGTGGCTGATGCGCTCGACGTCGAGGCCGCGGGCAACCACATCGGTGGCGATGACGATGTCCAGCTCGCCGCGCTTGAGCTTCTCAACGATACGCTCGCGCTGCTGCTGGGCGATATCGCCATGCAGTGCCGCTGCCGGGAAACCGGCTGCCGTCAGCTGCTCGGCCAGCTCTTCGGTGGCGGTTTTGGTGCGCACGAAGATCAGGCTCGCTTCATGCTCCTGCAGCTCGAGCAGGCGGGTCAGCGCCGCCAGTTTGCTCATGCCGCGCACGGTCCAGACGCGCTGGCGAATGGTGCTGGCGGTGGCGGTCTGAGCGGCGATCTTGATCAGCGCCGGGTCCTGCAGGTAGTTGTCGGCAATCCGGCGAATCGCGGACGGCATGGTGGCCGAGAACAGTGCGATCTGGCGCTGCGGCGGGGTGTGCTGCAGGATCCACTCGACATCGTCGATGAAGCCCATGCGCAGCATTTCATCGGCCTCGTCGAGGACGAGCGTCTGCAGACGATCCAGTTCCAGAGTACCGCGACGGACGTGATCCATGACGCGGCCCGGGGTGCCGATGATGACCTGAACGCCGCGACGCAGCGCGCGCAGCTGGCTGTCGTAGCCCTGGCCACCGTAGATCGACAGCGTGCGCAGGCCGTTCAGGTGGCGTGAATACTTGTCGCAGGCCTCGGCGACCTGAAGCGCGAGTTCACGGGTCGGGGCCAGAATCAGCAGTTGCGGGTGCTGTTTTGAGGTGTCGATGCGCTGCAGCAGTGGCAGTGCGAATGCGGCCGTCTTGCCGGTACCGGTCTGTGCCTGACCGAGAATATCGCGGCCTTCCAGCAGCGGCGGAATCGCGCCGGCCTGGATCGGGGAGGGGGTTTCGTAGCCGACCTCGGCCAGTGCCTGGAGAATAGCGGAAGAAAGTCCCAGATCACCAAAAGAGGTGGGAGCGTCAGTGTTGGACATGCTGTGATTGTATACCTGAGTCAAGATGAGGCGTTGCTGCAGGAACAGTCAGGCAGCGTTGCCAGGAGGAAAGGCCGCTATAGTACGCATCGGCGAGGCCGATGTCCAATGCTTGTGGTTAAAAAATAAACAATATTGCGCGCATCGCCGGTCGAAAACATGACTGCCGGCGATGCGCGGGCCGGTTTGTTCAGGGCACCTGCATGCCGCGCTCGACAAACGGCAGACGCGCCATCCGCTCCATCCAGGCCGACACGGCTGGAAAATCGTCCAGCGCGATCTTCTGCCATTCGTGGCGGCAGGCCCAGGGGTAGATAGCAAAATCGGCAATACTGAGTTCGTCACATACGAACTGACGTTCGCGCAGCTGCGTATCGAGCACGCCCCAGAGGCGGCGCGCCTCCTGGTTGTAGCGCTCGATCGCATAGGGCACCTGCTGCGGTGCGAATCGGTTGAAATGGTGTGCCTGACCGAGGAAGGGGCCGAATCCGCCCATCTGCCACATCAGCCACTGCATCACCTGATAGCGCGCCTGTGACGCCGGTGGCAGGAACTCGCCGGTCTTTTCCGCCAGGTAGAGCAGAATGGCACCGCTTTCAAACAGCCGGATTGGTTCGTCACCGGGGCCTTCGTCATCGACGATCGCCGGAATTTTACTGTTGGGGCTGATGGCGACAAAGTCGGAACTGAACTGTTCGTTCTCAAGAATGTTGATCGGGTGCACGCGGTACGGCAGACGGCATGCCTCGAGCATGATGGAGACTTTCTTGCCGTTGGGGGTGCCCCAGGTGTAAAGATCGATCACGTCTGGCTCCTGTTGTTGGATTGGGCGCTGGCGCGTCGGCCCCGGCCTACTGGCTGGCAAAATGGTTGTAAATGCGGATCAGCTCGTCTTCGCTGAAGCGGATGATCAGCAGCTGCTGGCCGGGCTGAATCAGGTTCGGATCCTGGCCCAGCAGCCCCTGACGGTAGTTGTAGACCAGCGTCTCTTTCACCTTGTTATCGAGGATATGGCCGAGAAAGGAGCTGGAGCGGTCAGCCAGACGCTCGTCCGCATCGTCCGGAATCCGGGTACTGAGCGTACGGTTCTGACCGCTGAGCCGGATGCCCTGCGCAAACGTCTGGGTCAGGCCGCGCTGCAGGATGCCCCAGAGCCCCTGACGATCGTAGTTGTCGACGGCATGTATGTAGAATACGTCGCCCGGGCGCTGCTCCGGGTCGTTGAGCAGCTCCTCAAGGCGCAACCGGTTCAGTGACGCAAGGGCTGCGCTGCTGGTGTCGGCGGTGGTGCCGATCAGGCCAAGATCGACCGCCTGAGTCTGTGCCGCAGCGCTGGCGCCGACCTCGCTGATGCCGGCCTGTTCGCCCGTGTGCTGCGGCAGCTCAAGCAGTTGCTCGCCGGTGACGAAGTTATCCGCGCGTTCGATGGCGATCGCGGCGCTGGCACTGCGCGCGGTCAGATCGGCGATATGCGCGCGCGCCGCGGATGCCGTCGCGGCGTCAACGGTCGCTGGCGGTTCAGGGGCGTTTGGCAGTGGCTGATTGCCGGACCAGAACAGGTAACCGGCGATGGCGGCGATGACGACAATGACGAGCGCGGCGAGTTTCTGCATCAAAGGGTTTCCCGGGCCAAACCGCTGCCGCGGCCGGCGAAGCCTGACAGCGGGCAGCGTTAGCTGTAGTGTTTTGTACCACAATAGTGGAGTCGTAACCGTCTGGAAAGTTGCGCGCCGGCGGAATCCACTTGCGATTGATCCATGCAGTATGCGGCGGCAGGTGCCGGGCGGTGGCCCGATTCGGCTCTGTACTGCGCCGCCGGGAGGTTCCCGACATGAAAGAAGACGACGAGTTTTTTCAATGGATGGCGGCGGACGGCGTGCGGCCGATCAAGGGTCAGCAGCGGGTGGCCAACTACCGCTCGGCGCGCCCCCGCCTCGATCCGCGCCACCGGGCACGGCGTCTGGCCGCACAGGGCGGCAGTGATGAGCGCCTGCCGCTGAGTCCGGAGCAGTTGCTGGATCCGCGTGATCCGATCGAGTGGAAGCGCGACGGTGTGCAGGAGGGGGTCTACCGTAATCTGCGGCTGGGTCGGTATACCACCGATGCCCGCCTCGATCTGATGCACAAATCACTGCTGGAGTGTGCCGACGAGGTGGTCGAGTTCGTCCAGCAGTGTGTCGCGCTTGGCATCCGTACGGTGCTGATTCACTTTGGTCGGGCACGTCATCCCGAAAGCCACGCCAACCGCGTCAAAAGTTGCCTGCATTTATGGCTGCCGCAGCTCGAGGAGGTCATGGCGTACCACGCCGCCCAGCCGCAGCACGGCGGTTCCGGCGCTGTTTATGTGCTGCTGCGCAAGAGCGAGCAACAGCGGCAGCAGAATCTGGAGCGCCATCTGCACCGTCGTAACTGACCGGCGCCCACCGACCCGGGATTGCAGGCGGTCGCGAAAACCGCTTTACTGTCAGACACTAAGGTTTTTCGGCAGAGCGAAGGCACAATGGACTCCCGGGCTCGGAACACAGGCTGGCGTACGCAGGATCCGCTGCTGCTGGTCGCGCTGATACTGATTCTGATGGCGGCGACGCTGGGCGTTGCCAACGCAGCGGAGCTGGCGGGGGCTGTGGCGCTGGGCGCTGCGGCAGTGCTGGCCGCCGCGATCTTGCGTTTGCACCGTGCCGCGCGGGTCCAGCAGGCACAGCTGCGCGAGCTGGAGAAAGCGCTGATCAGTCAGCGTGTCACCGACCCGGCGACGGGCGCCACGCTGCCGCAGTGGTTTCATCAGGCGCTGGATACCGAATGCCGACGTGCCGTACGCGAGTTCACCCCCCTGACGCTGATGCAGTTCGATCTTCAATGTGATGACACCGCAGCGCTCGAACGCGCCCGGGTGCGGCTGGCCAGCATGCTGAACGATCAGATCTCGCGGCCCGGTGATCTGGTCGGACTGACCGATCAGGGTGAGCTGCAGCTGCTGCTGCCCTGTACCAACGAACATGCCGAACGTCTGGCGCAACGCTGTATCGAGCAGGGGGCCCACCTGTTTGATGACAGTGTGGCCGTGCGTCTGGCGGCCTGCACGCTGCAACCGAAAGCGGATCTGTGTCCGGACAAGGTGCGCGAACAGCTGCTCAGGGTGCTGGACGAGGTGCGCAGCGACGAACCGGGCAGCTACCGCTTCCATGCCGAAAGCACCGAGGCCGACCTGTTCAATCCCAGCTTTACCCAATGACACCGACCGATCTGGCGACACTGAGCGCGCTGCTGCGCCAGCGCCGACATCGTGGTCTGCTCTGGATCAATGCTGATCACAGCCGCGGCGAGCGCCTGCTGGGCGAGCTCGTGGCCGGGTTGCCGCTGGCACCCGATGCCGGCGTGCTGCTCGGCGAGCGCAGTATCCCGGGTCTTACGCCGTTGCCGGGGCGGCGGGGCGGCGAGGTGCTCGGGCGCACGCTGGAATGGGCGGTGTACGATGCGTTCAGTGGTTTCAACCCCAATCATTTCGCGCAGCTGGCCGGCACCGTTGCCGCCGGTGGCTGGCTGATCCTGTTGTCACCGCCGGCGCAGGAATGGCCCGATTACCCCGATCCTGAGTACGCACGGCTCTGCGTCGAACCCTGGACACCCGAGACCCTTACCCCCCGTTTCCTGCGCCGCCTGGTCGCCACGCTGTTGGCGGACGAGGGGGTGACCCGATTGAGCGCAGAGCGATTGTTGCCAGCACGCTGGCGAGCGCCGGCGGTGGCCGCGCAGCAGGCAGAAGGGCTGTGCCGCAGCGTCGATCAGCAGCGCGCCGTGGCACGGATCAGGGCGCTGACCGAGCAGCGCCGCGCGGCACTGGTGATGACGGCCGATCGTGGGCGCGGCAAGTCCGCCGCGATCGGACTGGCGCTGGCTCAGCTTGCCGGCGAGCGCCCGTTGCGGGTGGTGGTGACGGCGCCCTCATGGCAGGCGATCGAATCGCTGCGGGAGCGTCTCGAGGCGCAGTATGCCCCCTTGCACTGGCACGCGGGCGAGTGCCGAGTGGGTGAACTGACGCTGCTCTGGCGCACGCCGGCGCAGCTGCAGGAGACGCTGCCACCGGCGGATCTTCTCATCATTGATGAGGCGGCCGCCGTGGCAACACCGTTGCTGGCGCTGTTCGCGCGCCACTACCGCCGGCTGCTGTTTGCAACCACGCAGCATGGTTACGAGGGTAACGGGCGCGGCTTTGCGTTGCGTTTTCGTGCCGAGCTGGCGCGGCGGGTGCCGGCGCTGGAAGAGCTGGAGCTGACAACGCCGATCCGCTGGGCGCCCGACGATCCGCTGGAGGCGACACTGAACCGTGCGTTGCTGCTCGACGCCGAGCCGCCGCCGTCACTGGGTAGTGAGCAGTCGGTCAGCATCATGCGGATCGATCGCGACGCACTGCTGAACGACGAGACGCTGCTGCGTGAGCTGTTCGGCCTGCTGGTGCTGGCACACTACCGCACCACGCCGGGCGACCTGCGCGTGCTGCTCGACAGCCCCAATCTTGATGTCTGGCTGTTGCGGGTGGCGGGCGTAACCGTCGGCTGTGCGCTGATCGCCCGTGAAGGCGAGCTGTCAGCGGCATTTGCCGAGGCGGTCTGGCAGGGGGTACGGCGCCCGACCGGGCATCTGCTGCCGCAGGCGCTGATCGCTCACGAGGGCTATGAAGAGGTAGCGCCCTGGCGCGCGTGGCGGGTGGTGCGGATCGCGGTGCATCCGTCGTCTCAGCAGCAGGGGCTGGGTACTGAACTGATCGATGCGATCGCACAGGCGGCCGTGGCGCAGGCGGTTGATTATCTGGGGGCGAGCTTTGCGGCGGCGCCTGATCTGCTGCGCTACTGGCGACGCAACGGTTTCGAGCCGGTGCGGGTGGGGGACCAGCTGGATGCCGTGTCCGGCTCCCATGCCGTCATCGTGCTGCGGCCGCTGTCAGCGCGTTGCCGGCAGTGGTTTCCGCTTGCCCGCCGACGTTACATGAAACGGCTGCGTTACCGCCTGTCCGGGGCGCTTGCGCAGCTGCCGGTCGAGCTGTTGCCGGGGCTGTTCGAGGGCGGTGACGGCCCGGCGCTGGAGGCCGGCGACCTGCACCGGCTTGTTGGCTTTGCGCAGCACCGGCGCTCGCTGGAGAGCACGCTGATCGAGCTGGACCGACTGCTGCTGGCGACCGTGTCCCAGTGGCCGGCGCTGGGGCTTGCCGGCGTGGATCAGCAGCTGCTGGTGGCGCGTATCTGGCAGCAGAAGGGCGCCTCACAGATCCCAGAACCGCAGGGCGCCAAAGCGCAGCTGCAACGGCTGCGCGAACTGGCAGCCTGCCTGCTGGAGCAGGTTACGCCAGCACCCTGACCTCGGCGCCGGTTTCGATCAGTCCTGCTCGGGTGACCATCAGGTTGTGACCGAAGCAGACCCGGCCACGATCATCGCGATGAATGCGGGCCAGCGTCCGCAGTGGCTCCGATCCCTCGCTGCGGACGCCGGTGACGGGATCGCGGGTAATCAGTACGCAACGTTCGCAGGGTTTGACCAGCTCGAGCTCCACATCACCGATGGCGATACGGCGCCAGCGGTCTTCAGCCCAGGCTTCGGCACCGCGGATGACCAGATTGGGACGGAAACGGCGCATCTCGGTATCGGCCGGGCCGGCATCGCGCAGCGCCTGCAGCGATGACTCGCTGGTCAGCAGCAGCGGATAGCCATCGGCGAACAGCACCGGACGCTCCGGTGCACGCCCCGCCAGTCGGTAGCTCTGTGCATCGTTGTAGACCAGATGAACCGGCGCATCGAGATAGTCGCTGAGCCAGGCATCGACGGTTTCCGGGCAGCGCTGTCCGGCCAGAATGTCATCCCACACCTCGACCTGTCGTCGCTCGCTGCCAATATCGCTGTAGCGCAGATAATAAGGCAGCTTGCCGGGCGCGCTGAGGATCAGGCCGTCATGTACGAGCGTGGGGATCAGACGCAGCAGGCGTGGCTCTTCGCGGGCCGTGATGAAGCGCCCTTCCGCATCGCACACCATGAAGCGCCGGTCCATGGCCAGACCGCGTGGCTCGACCCAGGCGGAGGGCAGTTCGATCTGCGCGCCGGACTTGATCGGGTAGATGAACAGGCCGCTGACGACGGCATCACTCATGATTGACTCCTCAGGAACGGGGCTCGCGGGTGCGCCGGCACAGGGCCATCAGGCCGGTCAACTGGCGATCGTTTTCCCGTCGCAGCGGAAACGCCTCGCAACTGACCAGCTCCAGCCCGCAGGCATCGGCGCGTGCCCGGATATGCTGTTCTCCGTGACGGTAACGTCCGCTGGGTGTGATTTCCAGTTCCCTGTCACTGCGCTCGACGGTAAACGCGAACCAGCCGCCCTCGCTAAGGCGAGGGGCCACGGCCGCCATGACAGGTGCCAGATCGCCGGTGTAGATCAGCACATCGGTGGCACAGATCAGGTCAAAGGGCTGTTGTCCGGCCAGCCAGCGTGCCAGTTCTGCCTGCTCGAGCCGATCATAGAGTCCCTTGCGCCGGGCCTGCTCCAGCATGCCGCCGGAGAGATCGCAGCCGAGCAGCTCGCTGATCTCGAAATGCGATTTCAGTGCCACGCCCATCAGGCCGCTGCCGCAGCCAAGATCCGCCACCCGGCCGATCGGGCCGTCGAGGTGGCGAGCGAGCGCAGCGGCCAGACGCGTTGGGGCGTTGTAGCCGAGCCGCCCGACCAGATGCTGCTCGAAGCGGCTGGCATGGGTGTCGTACAGGCCGCTGACGTAGTGCTCGGGCGCGGCGGCGGCGATATGGCCCGCGGCGGCATCGATCATATGGCGTGCGCCGGGATGATCCGGGTCGCGTGCCAGCAGCTCACGGTACAGGGTAAGCGCGCCGGCCAGGGCGCCCTGTTCGGCGAGGTAGTCGGCGATAAAGGCGAGCTGCTGAGGATGCTGTGCGGCGACCTGTGCCGCAATCGGCTCGTCCGCGTGTTGTTGCATCTGCAGCAGCACCCACTCGCCGAGCAGCTCGGCCGGCGCGTCCTCGAGCCAGGGCTGGAGTCGTTGCAACGCCTGTTGTGTGTGGCCGCACTCGCGTTCGGCACGCACCAATGCGTACTGCGCATCGGGTTCGCCGGTCAGCGCCGGCCATTGTCGGGCGGCCTCAAGGATCGCATGCCACCGTCCCAGCTGTTCGAGCAGGTTCAGCCGGTTGAGATGAAACGCGGGCTCGTCTGGTTCCAGCCGCAGCGCCTGTTCGATCGCATCGAGCGCCGGCTCAGGCTGCTCCAGCTGGCCCAGGGCCAGGGACAGATTGCTCAGAGCCTGGGCCCGGAAACGGGCGCCAACCGGCAGCGATGCCGCATGCTCCAGCGCTGCGCGCGCGGCGTGCGGCTCCCCGGCCTGGAGGTGAATCAGCCCGAGCAGGTGGCGGGCATTGAAGTCGTCAGGCTTGCGCGCCAGCAGCTGCGCGCAAATCGCCTGGGCGTCGGAATAGGCCTGCTGCTGCATCAGCATCAGGGCCTGTTGCAAGGGGCTCAGAGTGCTCATGGTTGTTTCGGGCCATCGGTTGTGTTCTGCGGGCGTGGCCGGGATACTACTGCGCTTTCGGGGCCTTGTGCCAGCCCCGCACAACGCCAGATGAGAGGGGGTGACAGGGTGGAGCCTGATCCGCAACAGATGCTTGACCTGGTCCGCATGCGGATGCCGTTCGGCAAGTACAAGGGACGGCTGCTGATCGACCTGCCCGAGCCCTACGTGGTCTGGTTCAAAAAACAGGGCTGGCCTCCCGGCAAGCTCGGGGAGCGGCTGGCATTGCTGTATGAGGTTAAGCTGAACGGACTGGAACCGATTCTGGAACCCTTGCGGCAACGCTGAGTCTACCGCTGCGTCGGCCGTTGCGTGGAAACGGTTTTGTGGCGGTTCAGCTTCAACCGGTTAGGCTGAAGGAGTCGGCCAGTATCCGCGCAGTCGAGCGCACGGCCCTACGCGATGCGAAATGAGGAGAAATATGATGAGACGTACGCTGACACTGGCGTTGATGGTGCTGGCACTGCCGGTCATGGCGGCAAAGCCGGAGTGGGTCGAAGATAAGCAGAACGGCAAAGGCAAGCCGGCCCATGCCGAGCAGAAACGCATTGACGACCGTGGCTATGACGACGACCGCCGTTATGACGATCGTCGTGAATATGACGACCGCCGTGACAGCCTGCGGGAGCAGCTTTCGGAGCGCGAGCGTGAACGCCTGCTGCGCCGCGTGATGAGCGATCATTACGGCGCTGAATATGATGAGAGCCACCACCGCTACAAGGCGTTGCCACCCGGCTTGCAGATGAAACTGCGCCGTGGCGGCGAGCTGCCACCGGGATGGGAGAAAAAGCTGGTGCGGGGAGAGGTGTTCGACCGTGAGCTGTACCCGTACGCAGAACGTCTGCCGCGCCGCCTGCTTGAGCCGGAGGGTGAGTTCGACGACGAGATCGAGCTGCTGCGCGTGGGTAACCGGATTGTCCGGGTTCTGGAAGGGCGCGGTACCATCCTCGATGTGATCGACCTGACCGAGCGCGCAACAGGGCTGTTTGAGTAAGCGTTTGACCCGTTGGAGACACTGTCGTGACACCGGCCATCAAGGCGCTGGAGCGCGCCCGCATTGCATTTCAGATCCGTGAATACGAGCATGATCCCGCCGCCCCGGCCTACGGGCTGGAAGCGGCGGAAAAACTGGGGGTTCCGGCCGAGCGCGTGTTCAAGACGCTGCTGGTGGCGATCGAGAACGACGCGCGTCGGCTGGCGGTTGGCATTGTGCCGGTCGCCACGCAGCTCGATCTGAAGGCGATGGCCGCAGCGCTGGGCGTGAAGAAGGTTGCGATGGCGCCGCCAGCGGATGCCGAGCGCAGCAGCGGCTATATCGTCGGCGGTATCAGCCCGCTGGGGCAGAAAAAACGCCTGCCGACGGTGCTTGATACCAGCGCGGCGCAGCAGTCGGGCATTCTGGTCAGCGGCGGCCGCCGCGGGCTGGATCTGGAGCTGGCACCGGATGATCTGTGTCGGGTGACCGGGGCGCGTCAAGCGCCGAT
This sequence comes from Marinobacterium sp., assembly GCA_030602245.1. Taxonomy (GTDB): domain Bacteria; phylum Pseudomonadota; class Gammaproteobacteria; order Pseudomonadales; family Balneatricaceae; genus Marinobacterium_D. The sequence continues at coordinate 97,902 of JAUWAC010000003.1, read as the reverse complement.
CGCCCGCCACTGAGGCTGGCGATCAGGTCTGTGTTCGACCGGTGCGCTCAGTTTGTGGTGCCGGTGCGTTTGCTGGTGCTGGCTGCCGGGCGCCGACGGCCGCGGCGAACTTTGAAACGCGCCGGTTCCAGGTCGTGTTTGCCGAGCAGCTTGTAGAGATCGGTACGGTTGCGCTGAGCGATTCGCGCCGCGTGGGTGACATTGCCTTCGGTGATCTGCAGCAGCTTGATCAGGTAGCGGCGTTCGAATTCGGCGCGCGCCTCGTTGAACGAGGGAATGACACGCTCCTGATTGTCCAGTGCCTGCGCGACCAGTGACTCCGATACCACTGGCGAAGCGCTCTCGCCAACCACCTGTTCGATGACTGATTTCAGCTGACCGACATTGCCCGGCCAGGCCGACAGGCCCAGCAGGTGAATGGCACCGGGCGACAGGTTGCGTACGCGACGCTGCTGATCCCGCGCGGCGTCGGTGAGGAAGTGGCGCGCCAGTAGAGGGATATCCTCGGCACGCTCTTGCAGTGAGGGCATCTCCAGCGAAACCACGCTGAGCTGGTAGTAAAGCGCTTCATTCAGCTCGCCGCCGAGCATCGCGTGCTCGAGGTTGCGCTGTGAGGTGGCGATCAGGCGCAGATCCAGTGCCTCGTCATGTTCGCCGCCCAGCGGGCGGAAGCGTCCGGTCTGCAGCGCGCTCAGCAGCTTGCTCTGCAGCATCGGCGACAGATCGCACGGCTCCTTCAGCACCAGCGTGCCGCCGTGGCAGCGTGACAGCAGGCCGCGATGATCGCCGCGGGCGCCGGTAAAGGCACCGCGCAGGTGTCCGAACAGCTCCGACTCCAGCATCTGCTCCGGCAGGTTGCTGCAATCGAGTACCTCAAGCGGCCCCTGTGAGCGACGGCTGGCGAGGTGAATGGCTTCTGCCAGCAGTGCCTTGCCGCTCCCCTCCGGGCCGGAGATGATCAGGTTGACATCGGATACGGCGACGCGACGGGCCTGATCGAGCAAGTGCTCCATGACGGCGCTGCGCCCGATAATGCGGCTGCGCCAGCGTTGGTCACGGCGCTGATGGGCAGTATCGATAGCGGCGCGGACCGTGTCGATCAGATGGGCGCGGTCGAACGGCGGGGCCAGAATACCGAAGGCACCCTGTGCCGTCGCTTCCAGCGCCTCGGGCAATACTGACTGGTTGACAATCAGAATGCGGGCGATGCCGGGGTAGTCATGCTGCAGCTGTTCGCCCAGCGTCAGGCCGGCACGGCCGGCCGTGCGCAGATCGCACAGAACCAGATCGATACGCAGCTTCTCGAGTATCTGCAGTGCTTCTTCACCGCTGCTCGCCGTCTGCACCCGAAAGCCCGCGCTGAGCAGGCTGTCGTTGAGCTCTTGCAGCTGGTCCGGGTTCTGGTCGACGAGCAGAATGTGGTGTGTGGCAGTCATGGTGCGGGCTCCTGGCGCAGCCGAGGCTGCGCAAGCAAATACTCGGGGTCATACGGGTATGCCCCGCACAGAGCGGGGCATGGTGTTCGATTGGCGACAGTATTGATTCTAACAGGTGTTTGACCCCAAACCCAGCCCGGGCTCAGAGTCGATAGCCGACCTTGAGTACCACCTGATAGTGTGCGATCGCATTGTCCTGGATATGGCCACGCATCTCCTTGACCTCCCACCAGTCCAGATGCTCGTGGGCCTGTGCCGCCGCGGCGATGGCGCCGCGAATCGCATCGTCGTAACTGGTCGTCGATGATCCGGCAATCTCGATGATCTGGTAGCTGTGTCCGGGCATGCTCATCTCCTTCTGCTGACAATCGATCATCTTGATAATAGCAGTGGATCCGAGAGCCGCCCGTCAGGAGGCGGCGCGCACGGTGCAGTTGCGGCCGGCGTTCTTGGCTGCGTACAGGGCATCGTCGGCACGGTTGAGCATCCGTTGATAGTCCGGGTGGCCATCGAACAGCACCAGGCCGATGCTGCAGGTCACGTGCAGCGTTACATCCTGGCTGATGCGAAATGCCTCGTCGGCCACATGGCTGCGCAGCTTCTCGGCGGTGCGATAGGCATCCTCCGGGCCCACATCGACCAGCAGCATCATGAACTCCTCGCCCCCCATGCGGAACAGGTAGTCGCCGGCGCGGCTGTGATTGATCAGGGTTGCTGCGAACTGTTGCAGTACCTTGTCGCCGGCATCATGGCCGTGACTGTCGTTGATCTGCTTGAAGTGGTCGATATCGATCGCCAGCATGGCGAAATTCTTGCCGTACTGGCGCGCGTAATCGACCTGCTTGTTGAGGACCACAGGCAGGAACTTGCGGTTGAGCAGCTGTGTCAGCACGTCGCGGCCCGATTCGATGACGTGATTCTGTTCGAACAGGCGTTCGAGGTGGTACACCAGTGCCTTGGACTGCTCACGCAGTTCACGCAGCTGTCGGACGTAGCGCTCGGGGTCACTGTCACCCGGGGGGCCGAAGGCCGGCAGCAGTTCGTTATCGATCCGCTCCATCAGTTGCAGGATCAGCGTTGCTTCCTGCGAACCCTCGAACGCATGCGCGCCCTTGTGGCGGAACCAGAGGCCGAATTCGGAGCTGCCGATACGCGCCAGATGTTGCGGATTCAGGCCGATCGCCTGATCGAACATGAGCTGGTTTTCCCAGTCCAGCAGGGCGGCGCGCTGGCGCTCCTTCTCACTGGAGATGTTCTGTGCGACGGCGAAGATGCGGTAGGCCTCTTCGGCACGTGATTTGCGGTCGTGGGAGCTGGCATAGGCGTGGCTCATGATCTCCATTGCCAGGTCGATCCGATCCGATAGCATTTGACCGGCGGCAGAGAGCAGGTCGCGCTCCGTGTCGGTCTGTTCGTGAATCAGTGTCAGAAAACGTTCCTTGAGGCAGCGGGTGCCACGCAGTACCAGATGGACCGGAATCGAGATGCGCGCGTGGACTTCGCCGATCTTGATCTGTTGCTGCACCACCTGTTCCGGGTTTTCGCGGGCGTTGGGACCAAACAGGTTCAGGATCCATTGCTGCATCGAGCCGTGCAGCCGTGTCTTGACCTGATCGTGCGACAGAAACGTGCCTGCATCACGATCGTCCAGCATCTGTCGGTAGAAGTGCGTTGCCAGTGCTTCCTTATGTTGTTGGGCGCTCTGCAACACGAAGTCATGGATCGGTTGCGGATAGCGCGCAAGCTGTTGAGTCCACTCACGGGCAAATTGTTCGACGGAAATACTGGGCATTTTCAATCCTGAGGTTGGTACGTACGACGGCAGCGTCGCTATTTTTCCACGCTTTGGTAGCCATTGTCATGCGCAAGGGCCTCGCTTGAGTCGTGCCCGACGCCGGCCTATGATACGGGGCAGACGCCGCAACAAGGAAATGGACGCTCGGATGCGTATCCTGACGATTTTTCTGCTCGCCCTTGTCGCTGCGGGCTGCCAGCTGCTGCCTGAACGTCCCGCTGATGCCGTTTACCAGCGTGGTGCACTGGTACTGCGCGACGAGGGCTTCATGTTCCGTGCCTGCGCCCGGCAGCAGTGGCAACCGGTGGTGGCGGTGCCGGAACGCGTGGCGGAGGAACACCGCCGCCAGCGCGATGGTCAGCCGGAACTGCCGCTCTATATCGAGGGTTGGGCTGCGCCGGCAACGACCGGCTGGGCGCTGCTGGAGCCACGCCTGATCGGTGGGGGGCTGCAGGCATGCGAACAGCATCTGGAGGGGATGCTGCTGCTCGGTGCAGGGGAGGAGCCCTACTGGTCGCTGCGGCTCGAGTCGCAGCGGATGGTGCTCAACGACCCCGCCCAGCTGCGGCGGCTGATCTTTCGTGAGCCTGAGCTGACCCGCCGTGGCCATCTCTGGCAATGGCGCGGCCAGATCGAACAGCACAACGAGACGCTGGATCTGCTGTTTGAGGTTGAAGCACGACCGTGCCGCGACCGGGCCGGCCACTGGTATGCGCTGACCGCCCGTGCCGACCTGGAGGGCGCGCCGTTCACTGGCTGCGCCCGCTATGGCGATCTGCAACTGCTCGACCTGTCCGCCCGCTACGACAGCGGCGAGCGCTATCTGCGCGGGGTGACACTGCTGCTGCGGGGCGATGGTCGTGCCCGTCTGGTGGTGGATGCCCGTAACGGCCAGCCGCTGGCGGCACGGGCCGGGACGTGGCGTTTGCTCGGCGTTGACCGGCTGCTGCTCGAGCTGGCGCCGACGGAACCGGGGGATGACAGCGAAACCCTGCTCTGGCGGCGGCTGCGTGACGGTCGTCTGCGCCTGGTCAGCGCGCATCCCGAATTCGGCCGGCTGGCGCTTGATCCCGCTGCGACCCCGCTGCAATGGGAGCGGCGGGCGCTGCCCTGAGCGCTGTTGCCGCGCTAACGCTTACTCTTTCAGCAGCAGTGCCTTGGCGTCGTTGATGCGTGCCGCCAGCCAGGTACTGCCGCCGCGATCCGGGTGGTTACGCTGCATCAGGCGGCGGTGCGCCTCGATGATCTCATCGCGCCCGGCACCGGGCTCGAGGCCCAGAATCTCGTACGCCTCGGCGCGACTCATTACGCCCTGCTCGCGGTCGTGGCCCGGCTGCGCGCTGTCCTGCCGGCGTTGCTGCGGGTCGTCGGCGCGCCACTCGGCGCCAAAGCGCTTGTCGAGGTAGGTTTCGATCAGGCGGGCGGAATCGGCATCGCTGGCACGGCACTGTGCGAGCAGGTCAAGAAACTCCTCTTTGTGCAACGAACTCAGCGCCCGTCCGCTCAGAGGGCCGGCCAGCACTTCGCCGTCGATATCACCGCTGTCGTGGTCCAGCGTCATCGCGATCATGCGGCTGCGCACGCGCGATTGACGCCCGCTGCTGCGCTGCGTTCGCCGGCGTTGGCGTTTCAGCTGCTGCAGCCAGGGCAACAGGCGCAGCAGCAACGGCAGCAGGCGCTGCGCCAGTGGCAGCAGCAGGGCGACGAGCGCGCCCAGCCAGTGCATGCGGCCGGTGATGGCCAGCAACAGCAGGCCAAGCAGAAGCAGAATCAGCGCCAGTTTCAGTGCCGCACGGGTACGGTTCTGTGGCGGCTGGCGTCGCAGCCAGAGCCAGCCACCGCCCGCGATCAGGGCCAGCAGTATCAAGCCGACGGGGTTCACGCAGTCTCCTGTTGAGGCTAGTTATCTCGGCGCAGCTGGCGGGTCAGTGCCAGCAGCTCTTTGCGGTCGCGACCGGCGTAGCGCTCAAGCGCCTCGATGCCGCCGGTGGCATAGACCGCGGCCGCGCCCAGCAGCGTGCGCAGACGGTCGGCGCTGTTGAGGTCGAAGCGGGCGAAGGCGCCGCCGGAGAGCAGCGCGAGCTGCTCGAACAGCAGTCGGCCGGTGCGGTCGTCGCCCTCATGGAAACTGAAAATCGGTGTGCCGCGCAAGCCCAGTTCCCCCGCCAGTTCACACAGGGTATCCAGTGACTCCTCGCAGCAATCGCCGACGAGCACCAGCGCATGCAGCGGTGCCTGTCGGCTTTCGTGCAGGGCGTGGCGCAGCACGCGCTCGATCTGGGTATGCCCGCCAAGGCAGGTGACGGCATTCATCTGCTCGAGCAGTGCGTCCGGGTTCGACACCCAGGCGGAGTGATGGAAGTCGCGAAAGCCACGGTAGTAACAGAGCTGGACCGCAAGCCCGCCGAGCCCGGCGGTGGCGAGAAACATCTCGCTCTGCAGCTGACAGGCGTGATCCCAGGTCGGGCTTCGGCTTGCGGTCGCATCCAGTGCGAACATCAGCCGGGCGCGTTGTTCGGTACGTGCCGGCAGGTGGCGGGTCTGTTCGATGAAGGCGTCGATCTCGCTGGACGCCGAGAGCGGTTGCAGCGATTTGGGCATGGCTGACTCAGCATCGGGTTAGGTGTGCCTGTCAGTGTAGCCCGATCGACGCCGCGGATGCAGCCTCAGTCCCCGCTGCCGATGTAGCGCTGGCGTTTGCGCGCTTTGACCCGTGCGGTATCCACCAGCACCAGCCCGTCGATGCAGAAATTGAAGTCGGCATCGACGCCGAAATCGACAAAGCGCACGCCGCCGTCCTCACACAGCTCGCTGTACTGCTTGTACAGCGTCGGTACCGAGACGCCGAGGAATTCCAGCTGCTCGCGCAGGCGGGTGAAGTCGCTGCTGTAGTCGTGGCCGTCGAACAGCGCAGCGACTTCCTGCGCCGTGGCGTCATCCAGCACGTAGGGCGTGTTGGAGCGCGCCAGCTGCTCGTGATCGGGGAAATAGTGGCGGTAGAACCACACCAGCAGATCCCGCGCCCGTTTCGGGTAGCTGTTGCTGAGGCTGACCGGGCCGAACAGATAGCGTATCTCCGGGTGGCGGCGCAGGTAGGCGCCGATGCCATACCAGAGGTAGTCGAGGCTGCGTCGGCCCCAGTAGCGCGGCTGCACGAAGCTGCGGCCGAGCTCGACGCCCTGCGCCAGGTAGGGCTGCATCGCCGGACTGTACTGGAACAGGCTGGCGCTGTAGAGCGCGCTGTCCAGGCGCGCCGGGTCGCAGCGACCGGCCTCGGCCAGTCGGTAGGCGCCGGCGATCTCCAGATCCTCCTCATCCCACAGGATCAGGTGGCGGTAGTGGCGGTCGTACAGATCCAGGTCGTGACGCTCGCCGGTGCCCTCGCCGACGCAGCGGAAGGCGATTTCGCGCAGGCGTCCGATTTCCGCCATGACGGCGGAGTCGCAACGGTAGTCAAACAGGTAGATTTTTTTGCCGTCCGCGGTCTCGCCCAGCAGCTCGGCATCGCGCAGCTCCTGCTTGAGCAGCTGACGGTTCTGCGGGTGGGCGATGGTTTTTTCGGTATTGAACAGCGGCTTGCGGTTGCGGGCGATGCGATACAGATGTTTTTTCAGCAGTTTCGCCTTCAGCTTCGCCGGGACCGGCAGGGTGTCGATCTGGCTGAACGCGATCGGCTCACCGACCCGGATCGGCAGGGTACGCGAGTGCTTGTTGAACATCTCGTGGGCCAGCAGCAGGCCGGACATCGACTTGTTCAGCGTCGACAGACCGTAGAACAGGGCAGAGTTCTTGCCGCCGACATGGACCGGCAGAATCGGGGCGTTGCTCTTGCGCGCAAACAGCAGGAAGCCGCTGTTCCAGGGGCCGTCCTTGATGCCGGTAAAGCCGGCGCGGGAGACTTCGCCGGCCGGAAATACGATCACCGCCTCATCGTTGCGCAGGCATTCGACGATGCGCTGCACGTCACGCTTGCGGGTTCCCTGACCCAGGTTGTCGACCGGCAGGAACAGATTGCGCAGGGGGTGAAACTGCATCAGCACGTCGTTGGCGACGATTCTGACATCACGCCGGACCTCGCCGACCAGCTTCAGCAGGGCGAGGCCGTCCAGTGCACCCAGCGGATGATTGGCAACGATCAGGACACGGCCGCTGGAGGGGATGTTCAGCCGCTCCTTGTGGCTGACGCTGTAACTGAAGTTGAAGTAGTCGAAGACCCGGTCAATGAACTCGAAGCCGGTGACATCGCCGTTCTCGTGCAGGAAACGGTTGATCTCGTTTTCGCGCACCAGCCGGCGCAGGCAGAGTAGGGTGGAGCGGCGTACCGGGGCCGGCTTCTGGGCAAACCCCGGGAATTTGTTCAGCAGTACCTGTTCGACGTCGATCTGCATCTCTGGTCCCGTTATGTGACATGACGGCGACCAGCCTAAGACGGTGTGATGACGCTGCGTTGACGCTCAGATGACGCGGATGTGACGGTCAGCTGTCGAAACCGTCCAGCGATTCCCGCCACAGGTCACGATCCTCCGCGCGTCGTCCCTGCGTCTTACGGCGATCCTTCTTGCCCGGCTCGAAGCGAATCTCTTCGCGCCGGTCGTGGCCCTGGCGGCGATCATCACCGGCGCGGCGCTCGCGCCCGTGCCATTCCTGATTGTCGTTATCGTTGTCCATGCGGCATGTCCTTATTCGAGAGCGGTCGAGGGTGGCATGATGACGCGCAGGCCGCGATCACCGCAACCCGCCGCTGCCTGAGGTATTCAGCCCAGCGGCTTTGTGCTAAGCATAGCAGTAAAGCGTTCTGGCTTTGGAGGTTGTATGCAAAGCGATCAGGAAACGGTCGGCAGTCTGCAGGGGATGCTGGCGGGTATCGAACCGGACCTGCGTCATCGCGACGAGGTGCAGGGGCTGCACGCCTGCGAGCTGGCGCTGCGGGCGTTGCAGGAGGGCGGTTACGGCGTCGGTGCGCTGGTCATGGATGAAGACCACAAGATCTGGGCCGAAGCGGAAAATCTGACCTTTGCCGACGTGCTCGATTCTGCCGGCCACGCCGAGATGCGTGCGCTTGACCGTTTTGAGCAGCTGGATGTCGATCATCCGCAGCCGTGCCAGCTGACGCTGCTGGCGACGCTGGAGCCCTGCCCGATGTGCCTGAGTCGGGCGCTGTATGCCGGCATGGGCGAGGTGGTTTATATCGTTGAGGATGGTGATGGCGGCATGGTGCATCGGCGCGATCACCTGCCGCCGGCTTTACGCGAGCTGGCGCAGATGACGAGCTACCGGCTGGCCGATGTCAGCGCGCCGGTGCGCCAGCTGGCACGCAGCCTGGCCGATGCTCAGCTGGCGCAGAAACGCCAGGCGCTGATGGCTGCCCACGGGCGGGCCTGAATCAGCGCCGGCGCAGCGGCTCGCCGTCAAACCGGACGCCGGCCAGACCGCTGCGCATCAGGTTGCGGATGTTGCCGTGATCGCTGCCATCGGGGGTGGCGAGTACGTCGCGGTAAAAGCGCCCGAAGCAGGCCAGCGTCTGTGCCTCGTTGAGCCCCATCAGGCGGGCGAACGCGAGAATCTTGCATGAGCCTGCGTTTTCCCCGGCGGCGTTGTGCTGCTCGCCATTGCTGAAGGCGCAGGGCGTGTAGTCGAAATGGGCGTCAATGACGGCCATGGTCTCTTCGAAGTCGATGCTGTCGTCGTTGCCGAGACGGGCGATGAACTGCTCCGGTGTCATCCGTATTCCTTATTGCAGAAGGTTGCTGAAGCCTTTCGGCGAGCCTGCTGGCGAGCCTCTTGGCGAGCCTCTTGGCGCGGCATTATCCCGGCTGGGGCAGCCATTGCAAAGGCCGGATATCGAGCCGCAGCAGGCGCTCCACCATCGCTGTCCAGGGCGCCGCCTCGCCCAGCGCTTCGCAGCGGCGAATGACAACGCCGCTGATGTCATCCAGCTCCAGCGGGCGGCCTTTTTCACGGTCTACCAGCATCGAGGTCTTGATCGCATCGAACTGGCTGATCAGCTCGAACATCTCGTCCACATCTGCGCAGGTCAGCTCCACGCCGTCGGCACGGGCCGCAACGGCGGTTTCCTGCATCATGCGATACACTGCCTGGCCAAGTACCGGGTCCGCCGTCAGCGTGCGGGTATCCAGGCCGGTCAGGGCGCTGAGCGGGTTGACCCCGTTGTTGATCACCAGCTTTTTCCAGAGCTCGTAGCGGATATTCGCCGATACCCGGGTGGGGATGCCGGCTGCATTGAACAGGGCGGCCAGTGTATCGAGCCGGTTGTCATCCTCATCGGTGTCCGGCCAGCACCCCATCACCACCTGCGCAGGTCCCCGGGCCTCGATGCGACCCGGTGCAATGATGTGGCCGCCGATGCGCACGGCCAGACCACCCAGCGTGCGCGCGGCGCCGAGCTGCTGTGCGATCATCGGCTCGTTATCGACGCCGTTCTGCAGTGACAGCACCGGTGTTGTGCCGGCCTTGAGCCAGTCCCGACTCTGTTCCAGCCAGGTCGCGGTGGCGCCGGACTTCAGTGCCACGATGATCAGGTCGTACTCGTTGCAGGTGTCGCGCTGCATCAGCGCGTCCATCGACAGCGCATCGACCGTGCCGGAAAACGCGAGCGCCTCGTGCTCCACGTCAAGCCCGCGCTGTTGCAGCGCTTCAAGGTGTTCGCCCCGGGCCACCAGCGTGACCCCGTGACCGGCCTGCAACAGGCGCGCGCCGTAATAACAGCCGATCCCGCCGGCCCCGATAATCAGAAACTTCATCCTGTACCTCCCTCAGGCAGGAGTCTGTTTTTACCCCAAATGCGGGGGCAGTTAAACCGTCCGGCGCGGGCATACGTAACTGCAGAAACGGGATGGGAGAGCGTGTATGAAAATTTCACTTGATGAGACCCGCAAGCAGTTTGGGCAGATCGATCAGCTGGTGCTGCGCGCGTTCGAGAGCAGCATGTACCTGGTGCAGGTACGGCTGGCACGCGGCGGCGAGTTGCTGAACGTCTGCGACGAGCAGGGCGCGATTCTGCGCTTCAACAGTCAGCTGGCGGCAAAAGTGCCGTTCAAGGGGCTGGGGATCACCGACACGGTGCTGATCCACGAAAGCCCTTATAACGAGATGATCGGCATGCCGGCGACGGAAAAACCGGCGCCGCTGACCGTTAAACTGGCCAACCCGGACGACGATTACTCCTGATCGACACGGTGGTGATCAGGGAGGACTGTGATGCGGGAATGTGTCAGACCAGATCGAAACGGCGGAACAGCGGGCACTCCTCGATGGTCTGTGCCAGTCGGGTTGTCGCGGCGTTGGGGCGCTCGGTGATAAACAGTGTGGTGTGGGTCTGTGGCAGTGCCGGCAGTTCCTCGATCGGCGTCAGGCCCGGTTCCAGCGTTGACTCCGGCACGACGCCGATGCCCAGTCCCGCCTGTATTGCCGCCAGCACGCCACCGCGGCTGTGGCTGGTAAAGGTGATCCGGTACGGCATATCGAGTCGCTGCAGTGCCTTGATGGCCGATTCGCGGTAGAAACAGCCCTCGGGAAACATCACCAGCGGGATCGGCTCCTGCGGCTGCAATGGATGGGCTTCGCTGCGGGCCCAGACCAGCCGATCGCCACCCAGTCGCTGGCCGCCATCGGACAGCGCCGGCATCTCCACCAGTGCCAGATCCAGCCGCCCCTGCGCGACCAGTGACGCCAGATGGCCCGGGCGATGGTCGCAGGTCACTTCCAGCTCCGCTTCGGGATAGCAGAGGCGGTAGCTTTCCAGCAGCGGCGTCAGGGCGCGCGTCACGTAAAGGTCATGGGTGCCGAGGCGCACCTTGCCGGTAATGTCGGCGTTGCGAAAGCCGCCCAGAATGCGGTCGTGCAGGGCCAGCAGCTGCTGTGCCTGCAGTTTGAGCTGCTCCCCGGCCAGTGTCAGACGCACGCCATACTGCCCGCGCTCGAGCAGCGGCGTTGTCACCAGCTCCTCAAGCCGGTTGATCTGCATGCTGACGGTGGACGGCGCGCGGTGCAGCAGCGTTGCGGCGCTGGTCAGATTGAGAGTATCGGCCACGACGACAAACGTGCGCAGCAACGGGATCGGCAGATCGGCCATATTCAGACTTCAATTCTGTTGAATGCAGAGATCAATTTTTATCGCTTTTCCGAATCCTGGCAACTGATTAATGTGACGCCGTCGGCGCTCGAGGGGGCAGCGCCCATTGTTGTCGTAGCGGAGTTTTTCGTATGCGGATGGCGGTGGTTTTTGGCATGAATCAGGTGGTCAGCCACGGGTTCGGCATGTTCCTTTTTGCGGCGCTGGTGCCGATGATGCGTGAGGCAACCGGTCTCAGTTACTGGCATCTGGCGCTCGCCGGTGCGCTGACCCAGCTCGCCTATCTGGCCGGTGCGCTGACGCTGGGCCTGCTCGGTGCGCGTCTGGGTACCCGGCGGATTGCGCTGATCAGCGGTATTGTGTCCAGCTCTCTGCTGTTTTCGATGCCGCTGTTGCGCGAGCCGGCGAGCATTATCGTGGCGCTGGTCTGCCTTGCCGCCAGTGCGGCGATGAGTTGGGGCGCCATCGTTGAAATTATCAGCCGTTGTGCGCCGCTGGAGCGGCGCTCGACCTATCTCTCCAGCGCATCCAGTGGTACTGCGTGGGGCTATGGTATCAGCGGGCTGGTGATTCTGTGGGTCGTGCCGCGCTGGGGCTGGGAGAGCAGCTGGCGGCTGGCCGGCGTCATGGGCGTGGTGGTGCTCGGCGTGACCTGGTACACGCTGCGACACCTGCACGAGCCGCAGGGGCAGTCCTCGACAGGCGCCGCGCAGGCGATACCGGTGTCACAGCTGCTGCGCACCCTGTTTACCGAGCGCACGGCGTTTTTTGCCGTCGCCATCTGTTTTCTCGTCGGCTTCTGCACGATGCCGTTTTCAAACTGGCTCAACACCTATCTCGAGGAGTTGGGACTGCCGGCGGAGCTGGGCGGCTACAGCTGGTCAACGGTCGGTGTTACCGGCATGGTGGCGGGTTTTATCACCGGCAAACTGGCCGATCGCAAAGGACATGCGACCGCGCTGCTGCTGATTTTTGCGGCCTTCGCGTTGGGACAGCTGGCGTTTACCTACAATCCCGCCGACATGGTGCTGTTGGCCAGCTTCGGTTACGGCCTGATGTATTTTCCGATGTGGGGCATCGTCGCCGGCTGGGTCAACCAGCAGTACTCTGCCACTGCAACCATGCAGATCAGTGGTATCTGCATGGTGACGTTCGGTCTTGGCGGGGCGCTGGGGAATCTGGTGCTCGGGGCGATTCGCGATGCCAGCGGTCTGTTGCAGCCGGGCTTTTTGCTGCTGTCGATGGTGTCGCTGGTGCTGCTCGGTCTCGGCCTGCATATCCGACGCAGTGCCGGCGCGCTGAGCGCAACGGTGATGCAGCTGAAGCAGACCGCAGAGTCGCTGCTGCCAGGCGATGAGCCAACCGAGCGCTCCTGAGTGTAAACGCAAACAGCCGGCGTGATGCCGGCTGTTGTTATTTCTCTGCGGGACCGGGTTTACTTGATCCGCATTCCCGGCTGCGCACCGGCGTGCGGCTCCAGAATCCACAGCTCCTTGCCGCCGGGGCCGGCGGCCAGCACCATCCCTTCGGATACGCCGAACTTCATCTTGCGCGGCGCCAGGTTGGCGACCATCACGGTCAGCTTGCCTTCCAGCTCCTGCGGCTGGTACGCGGACTTGATGCCGGCAAATACGTTGCGGGTTTCGCCGCCCAGATCCAGCGTCAGGCGCAGCAGTTTGTCGGCGCCCTCGACGTGCTCGGCCTTGGCGATCCGGGCCACGCGCAGATCCACCTTGGCAAAATCCGGGAACTCGATGGTGTCGGCGATCGGCTCCTTGCTCAGCTCGGTTTCAGCGGCAGCCGGCTGGGCCGACTGAACCTGCGGCTGGGCCTGCAGGCTCTGTTTGGAGTCCTCGATCAGCGCCTCGATGGTGGCCTCGTCCACGCGCTGCATCAGCGGCTTGAACTTGTTGATCCGGTGATCCAGCAGCGGTTGCTCGATCGCGTTCCACGCCAGCGTATCGATATTGAGGAACTCGCACGCCTTTTCGGCCACCTCCGGCAGCACCGGTGCCAGATAGCTGATGATGACGCGGAACAGGTTGATACCCAGCGTGCAGCTGTCCTGCACCTCCGCTTCGCGGCCCGCCTGCTTGGCCAGCACCCAGGGCTCGGCGTTGTCGATGTACTGGTTGGCCTTGTCGGCGATGTGCATGATCTCGCGCATCGCGCGGGCGTACTCCCGCTTCTCGTAGGCGTCGGCGATGGTGTGACCGGCGGCGACGGCCTCGTGGTAGAGCGAGGCGTAGGTCAGCTCGGAACCGAGTTTGCCGTCGAATTTCTTCTGGATGAAACCGGCACAGCGGCTGGCGATGTTGACCACCTTGTTGACCAGATCGGCGTTCACGCGCAGGCGGAAATCCTCCAGACTCAGGTCGATGTCATCGATGCCGGAGCCGAGCTTGGCGGCGAAGTAGTAGCGCAGGTATTCCGGACGCAGGTGCTTGAGGTAGGTCTCGGCCATGATGAAGGTGCCGCGGGACTTGGACATCTTCTGGCCGTTGACGGTCAGGAAGCCGTGGCAGAACACGCCGGTCGGGGTGCGGAAGCCCGCGCCCTTGAGCTCGGCCGGCCAGAACAGGGTGTGGAAGTAGGCGATATCCTTGCCGATGAAGTGGTACAGCTCGGCATCGGAGTCCTGCTTCCAGTAGTCATCGAAATCGACGCCGTTCTTGTCGCACCAGTTCTTGAAGCTGGCCATATAGCCGATCGGTGCATCCATCCAGACATAGAAGTACTTGCCCGGCGCGTCCGGGATCTCGAAGCCCCAGTAGGGCGCATCGCGGGAGATGTCCCACTCCTGCAGGCCGGCCTCGAACCACTCGTTGAGCTTGTGGATCATCTGGCTCTGCACGTGCTCGTTGACCCAGCCGCGCAGGAACGACTCGAAATCGCCGAGCTTGAAGAAGAAGTGCTCGGATTCCTTCTCGATCGGGGCCGCACCGGAGATCGCCGAGTAGGCGTTCTTCAGCTCGGTGGGCTGGTAAGTGGCACCGCAGGCCTCGCAGGAGTCACCGTACTGATCCTTGGCGCCACACTTGGGGCACTCGCCCTTGATGAAGCGGTCCGGCAGGAACATGTTTTTCACCGGATCGTACGCCTGCGTAATGGTGCGACGGCTGATGTGGCCGGCATCGCGCAGGCGCTGGTAGATCAGCGACGCGAAATGACGGTTCTCCTCCGAGTGGGTGGAGTAGTAGTTGTCGAAATTGACCATGAAGCCGGCGAAGTCGCGCTGATGCTCGGCGCTGACCTGATCGATCAGCTCCTGCGGGCTTTTGCCCAGCTGATCGGCCTTGAGCATGATCGGCGTACCATGGGCGTCGTCGGCGCAGACGTAGATGCACTGATGGCCGCGCTGCTTCTGGAAGCGGACCCAGATATCGGTCTGGATATACTCGACAAGATGGCCCAGATGGATCGGGCCGTTGGCATAGGGCAGGGCACTGGTGACGAGAATCTTGCGCTTGCTGTCGGTCATCGGGAGCTCAATTCTGGTTCGAAACAAAAGGAATAAGAGCGGGATTCTACGCTTAATCCTGTCGGTAATGAAGAAAGGGCGCGGGCATGGCGCAGGACAGTGTTTGCCGGTGTTGCGCTTTTTTTCCGCCGGTTAACCTGCTAGAACCAACAGAGAGCCATACGGGCTGTAACAGGGAAGAGTGATGGGCAGATTGATTTGTTGCGATCTGGGCGAGACGTCACGTCAGGCGTTCGTACTGGAGGGGTGGGACTGCGAGCAGCTGGATGAGGTGTCGGCACTGCTGACAGCGCTCGACGAAGGTCCGGCACAGGTGGTGGTGATCCGTGCGCAGGGGGATGACAGCGAGGCGCTGAGGCTGCTGCGCAAGATCGGCGAGCACTGGCCCTGGCAGGTCAGAATTCTGCTGGCCGACGCGGCGTCAGCCCGATATCTGGCAGAGGCCGGTGATGTGGCCGATGTGGCGCTGCCGTCCGGTTGCGAGGCGTCGCGCATACAGCTCGCCATCGAGCGCGCCGAGGCGATCCTGACACGGTTACAGGTGCGCGCCGCCGGCGATGCGATCGAGCGGCTCGGCGGTTTCGGTGTATTGCCGGCCCAGCTGGCGGGTCTGAATGCCCTGATCGACGATCAGATTCGCGACAGCACGGCACCGGTGGCGCCGCTGTTTCGCGGTTGCACCGATCTGCTCACGGAGCTGATGGAGCTGCTCAATTCCCCGTTGTTCGGTTTCGATCGGCACCTGTTCAGCATCGTGGAAGCGGGGCGTCTGGCGGGTCTGCGTACCCTGCGTGACATGACATTGCTGGTGGCAGTGCTGCACCGCTTTCCGCAACCGGAGCAGTGGCGCAGCTTTTCCTTCCAGCATCAGCTCGATCGCGCGCTGGTGTGCGCGCGGCTGGCGCAGCGAATTGCGCACAGCGTCAACGCCGATCGCATCAGTCAGCACTGCGCCTTCGCCGCCGGTCTGTTTGCGGATTTCGGCATCCGTGGGCTGATCAGGCTCGATCCGGCGCGCTATCACCGCGTCATGGAGCGAGCCAGCGCGCTCGGGCAGCCGATCTTTGCGGTCGAAAAACTCGAGTACGGTCTCAGTCACGGCGAGCTGGGTGCGGCGCTGCTGCGTGGCTGGGGAGTGTCACCGCGGGTGGTTCGCGCCGTGCTCTACCATCATGTGCCCAAGGCTGCCGGTGACGGGGCATTCAGCACCGTGACCGCCACCCACGTCGCCGATGCGCTGCTGCCGACACCGTTCAACACTCTGGGCTGCCGGCTTGGCGGGCGGCTGTCGCTGTCTTATCTGGATGCGATCGGCGAGATGGATCGGCGTATCCTGTGGGACAACCTGGCCGAAGATCAGGCGCGTCAGCTCGAGGCGCACTGGTAACCGGGAGCGGTTGGAGGGGGCGGTGCGCCCTGCTAGAATCGCGCGCTGTTTCGCCAACCGCCGAGGTTACGATGTCACTGCCGAAGGTCGACCCATCCCAGTATGAAGCCCAGCTGGCCCGCAAAAAGGCCTATGTCGAAGAGACGTTTGCCGAGTTCGGCCTGCCGTCTGTCGATCTGTACCGCTCGCCGACATCGCACTACCGGATGCGTGCGGAGTTTCGGGTCTGGCATGATGGCGACGATCTCGACTACGTCATGTTCGAGCCCGGTAACAAACATGCACCGGTCAAACTGACGGCGTGCCCGATGGTATCCGAGCGGATCGAGGGGATGATGTTCGAGCTGCTCGACGTTATCCGTCAGGATCCGGCCCTGCGCTTCAAGCTGTTCCAGATCGATTTCCTCAGCACCTTGTCAGGCGAGCTGCTGGTGAGCCTGCTCTACCACCGGCCGATCGGCGAGGAGTGGATCGAGGCGGTGCGCCCGCTGCGCACGCAGTTTGGTATCGATATCATCGGCCGCTCGCGCAAGAACAAGATCGTGCTCGATCGTGACTATGTTATCGAGGCGCTCGATATCAATGGCCGCACCTATCGCTACAAGCAGACCGAAAACAGTTTCACCCAGCCCAACGCGCAGGTCTGCCGTCAGATGATCGAATGGGCGCTCGACGCCAGCCGCGATGCGGGCGGTGATCTGGTCGAGTTCTATTGCGGAAATGGCAACTTTACGCTGCCGCTGGCGCAGAACTTCCGCCGCGTGGTAGCGACCGAGATTTCCAAGGAGTCGGTGCGTTCGGCGCGTTTCAATATCGAACAGAACGGTATCGACAATATCGATGTGCTGCGCATGCCCTCGGAGGACCTGTCGCTGGTACTGAAGGGCAAGAAGGAAACCCGCAAGGTGCAGGGGCTGGCGCTGGAGACGTGCGAGTTCTCGACCGTGCTGGTGGACCCGCCCCGTGCCGGGCTGGACGCTGAAACCGTGTCTCAGGTGATCGAGTATCCGCATATACTGTACATCTCCTGCAATCCGCAGACGTTGCACGCGAACCTGCGCGAGATCACCCGGACACACCGGATCGAGCGGTTTGCGATCTTCGATCAGTTTCCGTATACCGATCATCTGGAGTGCGGTGTCTATCTGACCCGGATCTGACGCCGCTGCCGACAGGGGAGAACGATGGTGTCAGCGCGAGGCGACAGGACCGAGCACAGCAGACCGCTCTGGCGCCACCGGGGGTTCCTCGCTTTCGTTGTCGTCGCCTACCTGAATGCGACGCTGGATCTGGGCCACAAGATCCTGATTCAGAACACCCTGTTCAAGGCTTACGACGGGCCGGATCAGGTGCTGCTGACCGCGGTCGTCAACGCACTGGTGCTGCTCCCGTTCATCCTGCTGTTCACGCCGGCCGGCTTTCTGTCGGACCGCTTCGCCAAGCCGCGCGTGATGCGACTGGCGGCGCTGGCGGCCGTGGGCCTCGCACTGGCGATCACGCTCTGTTACTACCGGGGCTGGTTCATCCCCGCGTTTGCGATGACCTTCCTGCTCGCCACCCAGAGTGCGCTCTACTCGCCGGCCAAATATGGTTATATCCGTGAGCTGGTCGGCGCCGATAATCTCAGCGGTGCCAACGGGTGGGTGCAGGCGGCGACAATCATCTCCATTCTCGGCGCGATCGTGCTGTTTTCGGCGCTGTTCGAGTATCGGCTGGCGCTGACCCCCGTGCTCGAGCAACACCCGGAGCAGGTGCTGATGCAGGTCGCGCCGCTGGGTTGGCTGCTGGTGGCGCTGGCGGTCGTGCAATGGCTGGTCGCGCTGCGCCTGCCCGACGGCGAAGCGCATCCGCAGGAACGGCTGGACCTGAATCGCTACCTGCGCGGCCGCCTGCTGCGGCGCAATCTGGGGCGCATCACCGGCCACGGCCCGATTTTCTGGTCGGTGATGGGGCTGGCTCTGTTCTGGTCGATCAGCCAGGTGATGGTGGCGGTCTATCCGGCCTACGTGGAAACCCATCTGGGCGAGGTCAACACCTTCTACATTCAGGGCGCACTGGCGCAGGCCGGGGTTGGCATTCTGGTGGGCTCGATCATGGTGGCCAATCTGTCGCGACACCATATCAATACCGGCCTGATTCCGGCCGGCACGATTCTGGTGGCGCTGGGACTGGTGTTACTGCCGGCGGCCAGCGGGCTGGTGCAGGCCGGGCTGCTGTTCTTCCTGATCGGTATCGGTGGCGCGATGATGGTGGTGCCGCTCAATGCGCTGATTCAGTTTCATGCGCCCGTCGGCCAGAGCGGGTCGATTCTGGCCGGTAACAACTTCCTGCAGAACGTGGCGATGGTGTCGGCGCTGATCGCGACGGTCGCCAGTGCATTGGCCGATGTGCCCGCGCGTGCACTGCTGATTGCGTTGGCGCTGGTTGCCACGCTCGCCGCCGGGGTGGCGCTGGTGCGGCTGCCGGAAGCGTTTCTGCGCCTGATCGTGCGGGTGCTGCTGCACCGGCGTTATCGTCTCGATATTCTCGGTTTCGAGCACCTGCCGGCGGATGGTCAGGGGGTGCTGCTGCTCGGCAATCATATCAGCTGGCTCGACTGGGCGATGGTGCAGCTCGCCTGTCCCCGTCATGTGCACTTCGTCATGGAGCGCTCGATCTACGAGCGCTGGTATCTGAAATGGCTGCTCGACCTGTACCGCGTCATCCCGATCTCATCCGCCAAGAGCCGCGAGGCGATGAATCGGGTGGCTGAGCTGCTGCGCGAGGGCAAGGTGGTGTGCCTGTTCCCGGAGGGAGCGATCAGTTACAGCGGCCAGCTGGGGACATTCAAGCGCGGTTATGAGCGTCTGGCCGAGGAGCCGGGGATGGAACAGGTTGTCATCGTGCCGTTCTATCTGCGTGGGCTCTGGGGCAGTCGCTTCTCGCGCTCGACGGCGCGGATGCAGAGCGCCCGCCGCGCCGGCTGGAAGCGCGAGGTGACGCTGGCGTTTGGTGCGCCGATGGCGCTGACGGCGAAAGCGCCGGAGGTGAAGCGAGCGGTTTCGGTGCTGTCGATACACGCCTGGGATGCGTATGCCGATCAACTCGAACCGCTGGCGCGGGCGTTTATCAGCACGGCGCGGGCGGTGCCGTCGGAGTGGGCGGTGACCGAGCTCAACGGCCCGCCCCTGAGTCATCTGCGCCTGCTTGCCGGCAGTGCACTGCTGGCCCGTCGCCTGCGTCATTGCGAAGGGCAGCGGGTCGGTGTCCTGCTGCCCACCGCCGTTGGCGGTGTGGTGGGCCTGCTCGCGCTGCTGATGTGTGGTCGCACGCTGGTGCCGCTCAATTACACCGCGTCGCTGGATGCGCTGCGCAGCGCCCGCACTCGCGCTGGCCTCCAAACGATCGTCACGTCGCGCCGTTTTCTTGAGCGTCTGAATCAGCGTGGCATCGACCTGGCGCCCCTGTTCGAGGGCTGCGAGCTGATCGAGCTTGAGCGGCTGCGTGAACAGATCGGCAAAACTGAACAGCTGCTGACGCTGGTGCTGGTGCGCCTGCTGCCGGTCTGGCTGCTCAAGCGCTGGCTCGGTGGTGTGTCCGATATCGACGCCACGGCGGCGATTCTGTTCTCGTCGGGCAGCGAAGGTCAGCCCAAAGGGGTGATGCTCAGCCATCGCAACATCATGGCGAACCTGAAACAGATCGCCGATGTGTTCAATATCCGCGATGACGACCGGGTGATGGGCACGCTGCCGCTGTTCCATGCCTTTGGCCTGACGGCGACGACACTGATGCCGTTGATCGAAGGCGTACCGCTGATCTGTCACCCTGACCCGACCGACGCCGTCAACGTCGGCAAGGCGGTGGCGCGCTGGCAGGCCACGCTGCTGTGTGGCACCAGCACTTTTCTGCGCCTCTATGCGCGCCAGCCCCGGGTGCAGCCGCTGATGTTTGAATCGCTGCGTCTGGTGGTGGCCGGTGCCGAACGGCTGGCGCCGGATGTACGCGAGCAGTTCGAGCGACGCTTCCATAAACGCATACTGGAGGGTTACGGCTGTACCGAAACCACGCCGGTGGCGAGCGTCAACCTGCCGGATCATCTGGATACGCGCTACTGGACAGTGCAGGTGGGCCACAAGCCGGGTACCGTGGGCATGGCGTTGCCCGGCTCCTGGTTTCAGGTGGTCGACCCCGATAGCCTGCAGCCGCTGCCGATCGGTGAAGCCGGTATGGTGCTGATCGGGGGCAGTCAGATCATGCAGGGCTATCTCGATGATCCGCAGCGCACCGGCGAGGTGATCTTTGAGCGGGAAGGGCTGCGCTGGTACATCACCGGCGACAAGGGCTGTCTCGATGAAGATGGCTTCCTGACGCTGATCGATCGTTACTCGCGCTTTGTCAAGATCGGCGGCGAGATGATCTCGCTCGGGGCCGTTGAGGAGCAGGCGCAGCGGATTCTGAGCGCGGACCAGCGCATGATCGCTGCCGCCGTGCCGGATGCGCGCAAAGGTGAGCAGATCGTGTTGCTGGTCGAGGGCGAGTCCTGTGATGGCGTGGCCGAACAGTTGCGCCGTGGCGGCATGCCGCCACTGATGCAGCCGGCGCGGGTGTATGCGGTTGCTGAGCTGCCGTTTCTCGGTGCCGGCAAGGCCGATCTGCAGGCGGCGCGCCGTCTCGCGCTGGACATGAGCAAACGGGATTCGTCATAATCGCCATATCCAACCAATTTAGTCAGGAATTAAGCAGGCAGGAGTAAAGCATGCCGCAGATCAACAAGACCGCGCTGGAGCAGGCGGTAGCCGATTTCATCGATCCGTGGCTGGGCCAGTCGCTGGCCGAGGCGCAGGCCATAGAGGGTATCGACGTGACACCGGAGGGGGCCATCGTCTCCCTGTGTCTGCCGTATGCCGGTGCCTGTGAGCATCAGCAGCTGCGTGGTCAGCTGGCGGCGGCGCTGGCGCCGCTGACCGGTGATGCTGTGGTCGATATCCGCATCACGCAGGCGATCCGCACGACGCCGACGCAGAAGCAGCTGCCGGGTCTGGCGGGTGTGCGCAACATCATCGCCATCGCCTCGGGCAAGGGCGGGGTCGGCAAATCCACCACCACCACCAATCTGGCACTGGCGCTGCGCGCGCAGGGCGCTCGGGTCGGTGTGCTGGATGCCGATATCTACGGTCCGAGCCAGGGCATGATGCTGGGGGTGCCCTCCGGCACGCGCCCGGAAAGTGCCGATGAAAAATACTTCCTGCCGATTGAAGCACACGGCATTCAGGTGATGTCGATGAGTTTTCTCGTCGACGACGACACGCCGATGGTATGGCGTGGACCGATGGTCAGCGGTGCCCTGCAGCAGTTGCTGAACCAGACCCTGTGGCAGGATCTTGATTACCTGTTGATCGATATGCCGCCGGGCACCGGCGATATCCAGCTGACGCTGTCGCAGCGGGTGCCGGTGACGGCGGCGATCATCGTGACGACGCCGCAGGATATTGCCCTGCTCGATGCGCGTAAGGGTATCGAGATGTTCCGTAAGGTCGATATTCCCGTGCTCGGCGTTATCGAAAACATGAGCACCCATATCTGCAGCCACTGCGGCCACGAAGAGGCGATTTTCGGTGTCGGCGGCGGCGAGAAGCTGGCCACCGACTACGATTGCGCGCTGCTCGGGCAGCTGCCGTTGGCGCTGGCGATCCGCGAGCAGGCCGACAGCGGCGTCGCCACCGTGGTGGCGGACCCCGAGGGGCCGCATGCACAGCGCTATCTGGAGATCGCCTGTCGCGCCTCGGCACTGCTGGCACGGCGTCAGCAGCAGAGCCGTGCGATGCCCAATATCGCGATTTTCAACGACTGAGTACGGGGCGGCAGCGGCGCGGTTCTGGCCGTGCCGTTTGCCGCGCCCCACTGGCGTTTCGGGGCGAAAGCGCTGTAGAATGGCGCGTCCCGAACCAGTCCAGACAGGGGTGTACGAAAGGTCTTTATGGGTATCAAGTCAGACAGCTGGATCCGCCGCATGGCGGCCGAACACAAGATGATCGAACCGTTCGAGCCGTCGCAGGTGCGTCGCAGCAACGATCAGCCGATCGTCTCCTATGGCACCTCGAGCTACGGCTACGACGTGCGCTGCGCTGACGAGTTCAAGATCTTCACCAACATCAACTCATCGATCGTTGATCCGAAGAACTTTGACGAGGGCAGCTTCGTGGACGTCAAGTCGGACGTCTGCATCATCCCGCCCAACTCATTCGCACTGGCGCGTACCGTCGAGTATTTCCGTATTCCGCGCGACGTGCTGACGATCTGTCTGGGCAAGAGCACCTATGCCCGCTGCGGCATCATCGTCAACGTGACGCCGCTGGAGCCCGAGTGGGAAGGGCATGTGACCCTCGAGTTTTCCAATACCACGCCGCTGCCGGCGAAGATCTATGCGCACGAAGGTGTCGCCCAGATGCTGTTCCTCGGCGCCGACGAGGTCTGCGAAACCTCCTACCGTGATCGTAACGGCAAATATCAGGGGCAGACCGGCGTGGTCGTGCCCCGCACCTGAGCACCTACACAGCAAACGCCCATGAACTATAGCCGCAAGCAGATAGAGGATTTCTGGCAGCAGATCGAGCGCACGCTGGATCAGCTGTTGTCCAGTCAGCGCGACATGCAGTTCGAGGCTGAGCCGCTGCTCAACGCCTACCGCACCAGCCTGCAGAAGATCGACCGCAACCTGACCTTCCACTTCGAGTGCGAATCGGAACAGGGCCCGGTGGAGATGGTGTTTGGCTGTGACGGATACCCTGAATCGATCCACGCCGTGCTCAGTCTGGTGGGAGCCGCGCCGGAGCTGAACGGCATCAATTTCCGGGCCTTCAACGAGCGCTACGACCCGGTGCCGGCATTCGTCAACATGGGCGATGAGCTGTGCGAGATCGACGAGTTCTGGTGCTCCCTGCGTGAGCTGAACGGCAAGCTGCAGTTGGCGATCTATATGACCGACGCGCCGCGTATTCTGGAGATGGACCCCCGCGTCGAGGCGGTGATGATCCTGCTGGATGCGCTGATCGGCGAGTACGAGCTGATGACGCGTATCTGGTCGCTGGATTGGTACGAACTGCCGGCTGATCCGCTCGATTACGGCCTGATGCCGCTGGCCGATCTGCGCCAGGCGTTTGACCGCATCAAGGATCGTGTGCAGCCGGTCGGTATCACCATCCACTGAGCCTGCCGGCGCGCCGCGTTTCACCTCTTTTCGCGCTCAAACGTGCAAACCGTGGTGTGCAGGTTACTATTAATGACCACACCTGAGTGTTACCGGGAGGATGGCGCCGCATGAGTCAGACACTGGCCGATATGCTTGATCGGGTCCGCCGTGAATACGTGCAGGCCATGGTCGACAACGGTGAGGTGGAACCCTACCTCACCGCCCACCGCATCTGTAATACCCGTCTTTGGCTGCCCGGTCCCGAGCTTGCCGCGCTGATCCAGGAGGATCCCAAGCTGCTGTCGGCGCGGGCCGGCGATCTGATCGATGATGATCGCGAGCGCCCGAACCCCTGTGTCGGGGCGATCGTGACCAGCAATATCGTTGCCGCTGCACTGGAGGGCTTGCTTGCGTTGGCGGTCAGCCGCAACTGGCTGGATGTGGACGCCGAGGGGCGCGTGCTGGTGGACGCGCACGAGCTCGATGCGGTCGGCTCGGTGACCGGTGTCGACTACACCGAGGCGGGTGAATTCGCGCCGTCGCGCGGGCGCAGTCAGCTCAGCCAGATTTTCAACCGTGCTGAAGAGGTGTATCTGGAGCGGCTCGAGGAGGGTCCGCACGATGCGTATCAGCTGGCGCTGATGGTGGCCTCGGATCATGCGATCTTTACGCCGGATGATCTGGCGCCGCTGCTGGTGGAAAACCCGCTGCTGCTGGGGCTGCGCGCGGATGATCTGGTCGATGACGAGCTGTTTGAAGGTGATCCGCCGGCCGGCATCATCGTCAGCGCACACCTGACTGAAATGCTGGTGCAGCAGCTGCTGGAGCGGGCGCTGGAGATCGGGGCCATCGGTCACGACCCGGACGGCCATCCGCTCATGTCGGAGGCCGAGGAGGATAACCCGACCGTGCACTGACGCAGTCGGCGGCTATCCTCTCAAACCGGTTCTGTCCTGCTCTTTATTTCTCGGCGGCGCTCAGGGCTGTGTGCTCGCATCGAGCCATTCGTCGAGCGCGATCAGATCCTCCGGGCTCAGGCTGCCCACTGTCTGCTTGAAGCGAAACAGCGTACTGATGTGATCGTAGCGGGCGTTGGCATAGTCGAGCCGGGCTTCATACAGTGCGTTTTCCGCATCGAGTACGTCGACCACGTTGCGTGTACCCACCGCAAATCCTTCTTCTGTCGCTTCCAGCGCGGTTTCGCGGGACCTGATGCTCTGCGCCCGCGCCTTGACGCTTTCGACGCTGGTGTTGAGATCACGCAGCAGCGACCGGGTCTGCTCGATCAGCTCACGGCGCTGATCTTCCAGCGTAAACAGTGCCGCGCGCTGGCGCTGATCCGCTTCACGCACGCCTGAACCGATCGCGCCTCCGCTGTACAGCGGCATCGTCAGGCGCAGCGCGATGCTGTCTGACGGATCGGTGACACCGGCCTGGGTGGTCTCGCCGCTCTGGGCTTCCACGGTCAGTGTGGGCAGGCGTTCGGCGCGGGCGGCCTGCAGTGAGCGCCGCGCCGCGGCGTGATCCTGCTGGCTGACGCGGTAGTCGAGGTTTTCGGCCAGTGCGCGCTCGAGCCAGGGGGCCGCGGTGGTGGGGCTGACCGACTCGATCGGATAGTCGGCGCGCAACGGAGCGACCTGTTCGACCGGCTCGCCACCCAGACGCTCCACCGCTTCGAGACTGTTGCGCAGGCTGCCTTCGGCCTCGATCAGCTGCACCGCGGCGGCATCGTAAGAGGCCTGAGCGTCGAGGACGTCGGTGATCGCGATCAGGCCGACCTCGAACTGGGCGTTGACCTGCTCCAGCCGTCGCTCGAGCGCGCGCTCGCGTGCCTGCGCCAGTTCCAGCTGACTGCGCGCGCGCAGCACGCCAAGGTAGGCATCGACGGTGCGCTGAATCAGATTCTGTTGCGCGAGACTGAACTCCAGTGTGGCCTTTTCGCTCAGCACCTGGCCGCGTTTGAAGCTGAACCAGCTGCTGGCATCAAACACCGGCTGGCTCAGTGAAATACTGTAGCCGTGGCTGTTGCCGTCGAAGCTGCGGGTTTCGCTGTGGGTGCTGTTGCCGCTCAGTCCCAGTTGCGGCAGCAGGGCGGCGCGGCTCTGTGGCAGCGCTTCGCGGTCGGCGGCGTAGGTGGCCTCGGCCGCTTTCAGTTGCGGGTCGTTCGCCAGTGCGCGCTGATAGAGGTCGTGCAGGTCGCCGGCCCAGGCGTGGGCGGTGCAGAGCAGCAGGGCGGCGCTGAGTGTCCGTATCATCGGTTTCATCCCAAAACTCCCGAAATTATGCCGAAGTGATCATACCTCAGATCGATCAGCGTTGCCGCGTCCGCTCTTGGCCTGGCGCAGGCGGCGGTCGCTGAGCAGCATCAGGTCATCGCTGCTGCCGTTGGTTTCCGACAGGCAGGCAAAGCCGGCGGCGACGCTGAAGCTGTCAATGCCGCATGTATCACGCAGGCGCTGTTCGATCTCCTCGAGGCGGTGTTGCAGCGGCGGCGGTTCCTGTCCGAACGGCATCAGCACGACGAACTCGTCACCGCCAAAGCGGAAGATGCGGTCATCCGGACGACCGATATGCGACAGCTGTTCGGCGAAACGGCGCAGCACCGTGTCGCCGAAGGCAACGCCGCGCGATTGGTTGATTGCGGACAGGCCGTTGATGTCCAGCATCGCCATTTCGCAATCCTGACCGTGTTGCGCGTAGTGGCGCTCGAATGCTTCCAGCGTGACATCGAAGGCGGCACGGCCGGGCAGCCCGGTGAGGTCGTCCGACGGGTACTCGGCGAGCACCGGGGCGGGTTCGCCGTCGGCGCGGCTGCTCAGCGCCAGATGCTGTGTCAGCAGCTCGGCAGCCAGCGGTAGCAGGTGCATGGCGCGGGTCAGCGCGTCAGGCGTCGGCTCACCCCAGACGCAGAGGTAGCCGCGGCTCTCGCCGCTGCTCGATTCAACCCGCTGTGCCAGCCAGAGCGCGGGGCGCTCGCCGGCGAACAGCGGGTCGGTCGGTGCGGCATCGGCGGGCTGCGTGACCAGCAGCTGGTCGTCGCGTGCGGCATAGAGCTGCGCCGCCAGGCTGTCGTCGAACGGCAGATGACGCGGCGGGCGCAGGCTGCCGTCGTGCCAGTGGCCGAGCAGATCGTCGGCGCGGGCGGACTTGTGTTTTACCGCGGCACAGTGTGGCCAGCCGAGCAGTGGGCCCAGCGCCGTTGCCGTGTTCAGCCAGGGATCGCCGCCGGCGGCCAGTGCCGGCAGCAGGCCGCGTAGCAGCGTGCGCGACGCCTCGGTTGCACTGTCGCCGGCGGCGATCAGCAGGCGATGGCGGCCGGCGATCAGCAGTTCGAACCGGCGCCCGCCCCGCTGCCAGCGGCTGCTGCTGTCCTGCGTGCTGCTCCAGTTGATCAGCTCGCGGCGCAGCGGTTCGTCGAGGGCGGAAAAGGCGGCGTTGTGCCATTCCGGCGCGTCGTCATCAAGCAGTACGACGGGGAATGGGGCCTGTTTGAACAGTTCGGTGATCGCGCGGGTTTTCAACGCCGGATCTCCGTGACGGGGAAAAGGGCGGGAGAGAGCTGCGGGGCCGCAGCCCCGCAGTCGGATCAGCTTGCCAGTGCCTTGGCGATACGAGCGATCGCATCTTCCAGCACGTCCATGCTGGTGGCGAATGACAGGCGCATGTTGCCCGGTGCGCCGAAGGCGGAACCCGGCACCAGTGCGACGCCGGCTTCGGTCAGCAGATATTCGGCCAGAGCCACGTCATCGGCAAACTCCGGACGCGCATCGATCACCTGCTGGAAGCTCGGGAAGGCATAGAAGGTGCCATCCGCCGCGATGCAGTCGACGCCGTCGATCGCGTTCAGCGCGCTGACGACGAAGTCATGACGCTCCTTGAACGCCTTGACCATGTCGGCGACACATTCCTGCGGACCTTCCAGCGCGGCCTGCGCCGCTACCTGAGCGATTGAGGTCGGGTTGGAGGTGCTCTGCGACTGAATCTTCTTCATCGCCCCGATCAGCTTCGCCGGGCCGGCAGCATAGCCGATGCGCCAGCCGGTCATCGAGTACGCCTTGGAGACACCGTTGAGCACGATGGTGCGCTCCTGCAACTCCGGGCAGGCGTTGACGATGTTGCAGAACGGCTGACCGGTGAAGCGGATGTGCTCGTACATGTCGTCGGTGGCGATCAGGACGTCCGGGTAACGTGCCAGCACTTCACCCAGCGCTTTCAGTTCATCGCGGCTGTAGGCCACGCCGGTCGGGTTGGACGGGCTGTTGAGCACGACCAGGCGAGTGCGCGGCGTGATCGCAGCGTCGAGCTGTTCCGGCGTGATCTTGAAACGCTGCTCCTGAGTCGTGGTCAGGATCACCGGTTTGCCCTCGGCGACCAGTACCATGTCCGGATAGGAGACCCAGTACGGTGCCGGGATGATCACTTCATCGCCCGGGTTCAACAGGGCCAGTGCCATGTTGAAAAAGCTCTGCTTGCCACCGCAGGAAACGAGAATCTGGTTGGCTTCATATTTCAGGCCGTTCTCGCGCTCGAATTTGGCGATAATCGCCTTTTTCAGCGCCGGCGTGCCATCGACGGCGGTGTACTTGGTGAACCCCTGGTTCAGCGCGTCAATCGCCGCCTGTTTGATGTGATCCGGGGTGTCGAAATCAGGTTCGCCGGCGCCAAGGCCGATGATGTTCTGTCCTGCTGCGCGCAGTTCGGCAGCACGGTTGGTAACCGCCAGCGTCGGTGAAGGTTTGATGCTGTTCACGCGGTGAGAAAGTTGCACGTCCAAGCCTTGGTTCCTCTTGCTATCAGTGCCTGAAATATCCCCGGAAGCATACAGGATTCACTGTCTGGTCTGAATCCCCCGAGGCGTAAAAAAGGGTGCGCGCGTCGCTGTCGGTAAACAAGATTGCCGATAGGAAACCGACCCGCAACGGCATGATCGCCTTCAAGGCGCCCTGACCGTCGGGCAGGGCATGCAGCCCTCGGCCCGAGGGGGGTAATCGCTGTATAATCAGGGGTTCGCTTGCAAGCAGGATAGAAGGATGAAGCAGAGATTCAAGGTCAGCTCGCCGTTCGAGCCGGCCGGCGACCAGCCGAAGGCGATCGCCCAGCTGGTAGAAGGTCTGGAGTCGGGGCTCGCCGCGCAGACGCTGCTGGGCGTCACCGGTTCGGGCAAGACGTTCACGATGGCGCACGTGGTGGCAGCGGTGCAGCGACCGACCATCATCCTTGCGCACAACAAGACGCTGGCGGCGCAGCTGTACGGGGAGTTTCGCGAGTTTTTCCCCGACAACTCGGTGGAGTACTTCGTCTCCTACTACGACTATTACCAGCCGGAAGCCTATGTGCCGGCATCGGATACCTTCATCGAGAAGGACGCGTCGATCAACGACCATATCGAGCAGATGCGTCTGTCCGCGACCAAGGCGCTGCTGGAGCGTGAGGACGCGATCATCGTGGCGACGGTGTCGGCGATCTACGGTCTGGGCGACCCCAAATCCTATCTGTCGATGATGCTGCACCTGGATCGTGGCGACGAGATCGATCAGCGGGCGCTGCTGCGCCGTCTGGCGGAGCTGCAGTACACCCGCAACGATGTCGAGCTGCACCGCGGTACCTACCGGGTTCGCGGCGATGTCATCGATGTATTCCCGGCGGAATCGGAGAAAGAAGCGATACGCATCGAGCTGTTCGATGCCGAGATCGAACAGCTCAGCTACTTCGATCCGCTGACCGGTGAGGTACTGCGCAAGGTGCCGCGGGCGACGATCTATCCCAAGACCCACTACGTGACACCGCGCGAGGTGCTGCTGGATGCGGTCGAGCAGATCAAGGTGGAGCTGCAGGAGCGGCTCAAGCAGCTGCGCGACAACAACAAGCTGGTCGAGGCGCAACGGCTGGAACAGCGCACGCTGTACGACATCGAGATGATCCTCGAGCTGGGTTACTGCTCCGGCATCGAGAACTATTCGCGCTATCTGTCCGGGCGCGGCCCGGGCGAGGCGCCGCCAACGCTGTTCGATTATCTGCCGGACAATGCGCTGGTGATCATCGATGAGTCCCACGTCACGATCCCCCAGCTGGGGGCGATGTACCGCGGCGACCGCTCGCGCAAGGAGACGCTGGTCGAGTACGGCTTCCGTCTGCCATCGGCGCTGGATAACCGTCCGCTCAAGTTTGAGGAGTGGGAGCGGCTGGCGCCGCAGATGATTTTCGTATCGGCCACGCCGAGCAAGTACGAGGCGGAGCATGCCGAACAGGTGGTCGAGCAGGTGGTACGCCCGACCGGTCTGGTCGATCCGGTGGTGGAGGTGCGCCCGGCGTCGACTCAGGTGGACGATCTGCTCGGTGAGATCCGCATCGTGACGGCGCGCAACGAGCGGGTTGTCGTGACGGTGCTGACCAAGCGCATGGCGGAGGACCTGACCGAATATCTGGCGGAACACGACGTCAAGGTGCGCTACCTGCACTCCGACATCGATACCGTGGAGCGGGTCGAGATCATTCGCGATCTGCGCATCGGCGAGTTCGATGTGCTGGTTGGCATCAACCTGCTGCGTGAAGGGATCGACATGCCGGAGGTTGGTCTGGTGGCGATTCTGGATGCGGACAAGGAGGGCTTCCTGCGCTCGGAAACCTCGATGATCCAGACCATCGGTCGTGCCGCGCGTAACGTCAACGGTCGCGCGATCCTCTACGCCGATCGCATGACCGGCTCCATGCAGCGTGCCATCGACGAGACCGAGCGCCGGCGCGAGAAGCAGATCGCCTACAACGAGGCGCATGGCATTACGCCGCGCGGTATCGTCAAGTCGGTGGCCGATATCATGGAAGGGGCCAATATCCCGGGTCGCAAGAGCGGTCGCGGCACGCGCAAGGTGGCCGAGCCGGAGGCGAGCTACCGGGTCGACGAAACCCGTCTCTCCGCCCAGGAGCTGGCGCGCACGATCAGTCAGCTCGAGGATCAGATGTACGAAGCGGCGCGCAATCTGGAGTTCGAGAAGGCGGCGCAGTTGCGGGACGAGCTGGAACGGCTCAAGCACGCCTCACTGCCGGAGTGAGCAATCCCGCCACGACGGCGTGAAACGCATGATCCGGACAACGGTCTGTTTTGCGCGTTTCGGTTGTAATGTGGCGGGGGTATGATACAAAGGCTGCTGCGACTAAAGTCGCACTTTGCCGACAGTGCCCTTCAGGGGGGAGCCTCGCCTTGGATGTGAGGTTCGTGGGGCCTCGGTGGTCAGCCCGCATCAGCACGCGGGACTACAACAATAAAGATGTCAAAGGGAACATTCGGATGTCGTATCTGAAACTCGGGTTCAAGCAGAACCTGCTCCTCGTGGTTGTCATTACCATCCTCGGCTTCGCCGCTCTGGTGCAGCTGTCCATTTCATCACTGAACAAACAGTCCGCCGCCGCCGAGCAGGTTGACCGCCTCGGGCGCTGGGTCATTCAGCTGAGCAACCTCAAGTCGACCGTCTCCAACGCATCGCGCCTCACCGGTGCCGACGCCGATCAGGCGCTGGCGCACGTGCTCGACAAGGAAACGGCAGCGCTGAACAACCTTGAGTCGCAAGGGCTGACGGAGGCGCAGGCGCTGCAACAGACGCTGAACGCCTGGATCGGCGCCAAGCGTCAGGCACTGGAAGCGAGCCAGAAGATTGGCGCCTCCAACGAGGAGGGGCAGCGTGCGGTGGTCAACGGTCAGCTCGATGCATTCGAGAGTTCGCTGTTCTCGTTCATGCGCCAGCCGTTCCGTGCCCTGCAGGAGAGTGTTTCTCAGGTGATCGAGCAGCGTACGCAGGAGAGCTTCGAGGGCTATCTGGCCGCGATGGACGCACTGCGCACCAATCTGGTTGAGCTCGACTTCCTCGAAACATTCGAGGAGCCGCTGGCGCAGATTGATGCTGAAATGAGCACGCTGATCGAGTTGATCAAGCAGCGCAGCGGGGCGGAAGCCCGTGCCGATGAGCAGCTCAAGCGCTTGAACGTTCAGGTCGATGCCGAATTGGAAGCCGTGCTGGCGCGTCTGAGTCAGGCGCGTGGCGAGGCAAAGGAAGCCAGTGATCTGGCGCGCCTGACGATCCTGCTGGCCGGCAGCGCGGTGGCGCTGGTGGTGTTCCTGCTGCTGATGATGACCTGGCGCAAATCCACCCGTGCGCTGGCCACGACACTGGAGTCGCTGGAGAAGGTCGCCGCCGGTGATCTGCAGCTGCGTCTGCCGGTCAGCGAAGGGCGGCAGGACGAGTTCGACCGTCTCGGCGTCGCCGTCAATAACCTCACCGAGCAGCTGGGCCGGGTGCTGAACAGCGTCAAGGGCAGCAGCCAGCAGCTGCAGAAGATGTCGTCCGAACTGAGTCAAACGCTGAAGGTGCAGGTGCGCGAAAGCGAGCAGACCGAGTCGGAAACCAGCTCTGTCGCGGCCGCGGCTGAAGAGATCAGCCAGACCGTTGCGGAAATGGCGAGTGCCTCCGAAGAGACCAACCGTCTGTCACTGGAAGCGCAGGGTGCGACCGAGAAAGGGGGCGCAGTGATTACCGGTGCGCTGGGCTCGCTGGAGCAGATCTCCACGCTGTTCGAGCGTATCCATGATCAGCTCAATGAACTGAATTCGGCATCGGCCAAGGTCGATGGTGTGACGGAAATGATCAACGGTCTGGCCGAGCAGACCAACCTGCTGGCATTGAATGCGGCAATCGAAGCGGCCCGTGCCGGTGATGCCGGTCGTGGATTCTCGGTAGTGGCCGACGAGGTGCGGGCACTGGCGGAGAAGACGGTCTCCGCAACCGCCAGTATCAACGACATCAACAACAACATGCAGACCCAGATGCGTCAGATTCTGGATGCGATGGAAGATGGCCAGGAGCAGGTGGGCGAAAGCCGCAGCCGTGGCGGCGAAGCGATCCATGAAATGGAGCAGATTCGTGCACTGTTCGGCGAGGTCAGCGATCGCAACCAGCAGCAAGCGGCCAGCATTGAGCAGATCGCGGCGACGGCACAGTCGATTGCACAGAGCATGAATCAGGTGCTCGACAACGTCTCCCGCGGCTCAGAACGCAGCCGCGAAATCGGCAGCTTCTCGGCGGACGTGGTCAGCCATGCCGAAAGCCTGCAGGAGATGACCTCGCGCTTCCGCTGCTGACGGCGGTCGCACTACTCGACAAACGGGCGCCCACAAGCGCCCGTTTTGCGTTATGTACAGGACGTACGGTATCCCGCGGGCGCATGGATGCGCAGGAGCGGGGCATGTACAGGACGTACGGTATCCGGCGAGCGCATGGATGCGCGGGAGCCGGGCATGTACAGGACGTACGGTATCCCGCGGGCGCATGGATGCGCAGGAGCGGGGCATGTACAGGACGTACAGTATCCGGCGAGCGCATGGATGCGCAGGAGCGGGCATGTACAGGACGCACACGCGCCCGGTGCAGGATTGCGCATCTGAAACTCAGTAAAACTACGTAGAACCCTGCGTAGTATTCCGTGTCCGATTGCGCGCTATTGCGAATAGGTCTGTCCATTTGACACTGGAATACTGTACCTGACTTGATTAGCGACTACGCTGATCCTGTAAATCCCCAACGTTAAAGGACATAAAAACAATGGCTAAACTGTCGTTTGCCCGCAAGCTGATTGCGGCGGCAGCCTGTGCTGCTGCCATCATCTCGCCGGCTCAGGCCGCCGAGAAAACCTACCGCCTGAAGCTGGCCGAAACCTGGCCGACCAACTTCGGTGTGTTCAGTGAGCCGGCTCGCCGCATGGCCGAGCTTGCCGAAACCATGTCCAACGGTCGCCTGAAGATCGAAATCGACACCGCCAACAAGCACAAGTCTGCCTTTGGTGTGTTCGATATGGTCCGCGCCGGTCAGTACGATATGGGCCACTCCGCGTCCTACTACTGGAAGGGCAAGGTGCCGAATACGCTGTTCTTCACCACCATGCCGTTCGGCATGACCGCCATGGAGCAGTATGGCTGGTTCTACTACGGCGGTGGCATGGAGCTGATGCAGAAGGTCTACGAGCCGCTGGGTCTGATCTCCGTTCCGGGTGGTAACACCGGCGTCCAGATGGGCGGCTGGTTCCGCAAGGAAATCAACTCCCTTGAAGACCTGCAGGGTCTGAAGATGCGTATCCCGGGCTTTGCCGGCGAAGTGCTGGCCAAGCTGGGTGCAAGCCCGACCAACATCGCACCGGGTGAGCTGTACACCTCTCTGGAGCGCGGCACCATCGA
Source organism: Marinobacterium sp. (assembly GCA_030602245.1). Lineage (GTDB taxonomy): Bacteria > Pseudomonadota > Gammaproteobacteria > Pseudomonadales > Balneatricaceae > Marinobacterium_D. The sequence continues at coordinate 64,321 of JAUWAC010000003.1, read as the reverse complement.
CGCGCTGGAGTGGGTCGGCCCGTCCATGGACCTGCGCATGGGCTTCCACAAGATCGCGCCGTACTACTACACCGGCTGGCATGAGCCGGCGACCGAGCTGCAGTTCCTGATCAACAAGCGCAAGTTCGACAGCCTGCCGGAAGATCTCCAGCAGATCCTGCTGACTGCGATGCGTACTGCTGCGTACGACATGACCGTGAAGTCTCACCACGAGTCTGCCGAGAACTGGGTAACCATGAAAGAAGAGTTCCCGGAGATTCAGGTCAAGTCGTTCCCGCTGGAAGTCATGGACGCGTTGGAAAACGCCAACAACGAACTGCTGGCTGAAGCCGCCGCCGCTGATCCGCTGGCTGCTGAAATCCTGAAGTCTCAGGAAGAGTACCTGAAGAAGATTCGCGTCTGGACCGACATCGCGGACCGCGCCTATCTGAACAGCATGGCGGAGTAATCCTCTCTGTCCTGCACGCTCCGGCCTCCGGGCCGGGGCGGTTTTACCGTTTCCCTCTCCCCTCAGGTCACGGGGTCTGAATCATGTTTCTGTTACGTCTGCAGCAGACGATCGATCGGTTCTCCGATCTGCTCGGCAAGATTGCCGCCGTTCTGTTCATCCTGATGCTGTTCAACGTCTTTTTTGACGTTGCTTCACGCTACCTGTTCAACACCGTGTATATCGGCATGCAGGAGATGGAGTGGCACCTGTTCGCGGCCATGTTCATGCTCGGCATTCCGTTCACGCTGAAGGCGGGTGGCCACGTGCGTGTTGACGTGATCTATGACGGTCTGAGCGTTCGCAAGCGCGCCTGGATCGATCTGATCTTCACCTTCATTCTGCTGGTACCGTTCTGCCTGCTGGTGGCCTGGTACGGCGTCGACTTTGCGCGCGAGTCGTTCCAGCTCGGCGAAGGCTCCGGTGACCCGGGTGGCCTGCCGCACCGCTGGATCATCAAGTCAGTGATTCCGTTTGCGATGTTCTTCAACTTCATCAGCGGCATCGGGCTGGCGCTGCGCTCAATCAACATTCTCAGCGGTCGTCTGCAGGACGACGGCTATGTGCCGCCGCAACACTAAACTGACAGGGTCCAGATTATGATCGGTATTATCATGTTCTTTGCCGCCCTGCTGATGTTGCTGGTCGGCTTTCCCGTCGCCTACACCTTCGGGGGTGTGGCGCTGATCTTCGGTGTGTTTGCCGAAGGTCCTGATATGTTCGCCTTCATGCCGTTCCGGGTGCAGAGCATCATGGAGAACGTCACGCTGATGGCGGTCCCGCTGTTCATCTTCATGGGTATCGTGCTGCAGCGCACCCGTCTGGCGGAGCAGCTGCTCGAGTCGATGGGCCAGCTGTTCGGCGGTGTGCGTGGCGGTCTGGCGATCTCCACGGTACTGGTCGGTGCGCTGCTGGCGGCCTCGACCGGTGTGGTCGGTGCGTCCGTCGTCGCGATGGGCCTGATCTCGCTGCCGGTGATGATGAAGTACAACTACGACAAGCGTCTGGCGTGTGGCACCATCTGTGCCTCCGGTACGCTGGGTCAGATCATTCCGCCGTCGATCATCCTGATCATCCTCGGTGATGTGCTCGGTATCCCGGTCGGCGACCTGTTCAAGGCGGCGGTGATTCCGGGGGCGGTGCTGGTCGGTGCGTACCTGGTCTACATCCTTGCGATCGCGTTCCTGAAGCCGGAAATGGCGCCGACGGTGCCGCGCGATGAGTCGCTCAACAAGCGTCAGTTCTATGTCAAGGCGCTGACCGCGATCATCCCGCCGCTGGCGCTGGTACTGGTGGTGCTCGGTTCGATCTTTGCCGGCGTCGCGACGCCGACCGAGTCGGCCGCGCTGGGTGGCGTCGGTGCACTGATTCTGGCGATCCTGTACCGCCAGTTCAGCTTCAAGATGGTGATGGAAGCGTCCGTCGAAACCGTTAAGGTGACGGCGATGGTATTCGCGATCCTGCTCGGTGCGACCGCTTTCTCGATGGCGTTCAGCTACACCGGTGGCGACTACATCGTCGAGGAAGTGCTGTCCAACCTGCCGGGTGGTGCCGCAGGCTTCCTGATTCTGTCGATGCTGGCGATCCTGATCCTCGGTTTCTTCATCGATTTTGTCGAGATCGCGTTCATCATCGTGCCGATTCTGGCGCCGGTGGCCGATATCCTCGGGATTGCGCCGCTGTGGTTCGCCATCCTGATCGCGATGAACCTGCAGACCAGCTTCCTGACCCCGCCGTTCGGCTTCTCGCTCTTCTACCTGAAGGGTGTGGCGCCGCGCGAAGTCACGACGCTGGATATCTACAAAGGCGTTATGCCGTTCATCCTGATTCAGGTGATTATCGTCATCTCGATCATGCTGTTCCCGGAATGGTACGGACTGGTATAACCTAAGCGTCCAGTTTCGGGCAGGGAGAAGCCGGCTGCAGGCAACTGCAACCGGCTTCTTCATTTCTGCGTTGCATAAAAAGAACACCGGACCGATACACCGATGCCGTTGAAGATAAAGATCATGCTGCTGGCGATCCTGCCGATGCTGGCGGTGACGACGCTGACCACCTGGATCGGCAGCAAGGGCGCGCGGTTACTCTCCGAGCAGGAGATCGAGATATTCGAAGCCAGTCTGCTGGCCTCGAAGCGCCGTGAGCTGCGCCACTACGTCGAGATGGCGGAGGCCGCTATTCGTCCCGTCATCGAAGCCGCCGGGGAGGATCAGGAGGCCGCCAAGGCCCAGGTGAAGCGCATGCTGCACGATATGACCTTCGGTGAAGACGGCTATTTCTTCGTCTACGACCGTAACGGCGTGAATCTGGTGCATCCGGTGCAGCCGGAGCTGGTCGGGCAGAATCTGATTGACCTGCGCGACTACAACGGCGAGTTCATCATCCGCCCGCTGATGCAGATCGCCCACGAGGGCGGCGGCTATCACCGCTATCTGTGGAAGAAGCCGTCACGGGACGAGATCGAGGACAAGCTCGGTTACGTCATCAGCATTCCGGAGTGGGGCTGGATGTTCGGTACCGGGCTGTATGTCGATGACATCAGTGGCGAAATCAACAAGATCCGCAGTGAAGTCAACCGCAACATCCGGGAAAACTATTTCACGGTCAGTGTGATCGTACTGGGCACGCTGCTGATCATCGTGCTGCTGGGGCTGGCGATCAATCTGCATGAGAGCCGACTGGCCGACGAGCGGCTGCGCGCGCTGGCGCACCGTTCGATTCTGTTCAATGTGCAGGAGCGCCGTCGTTTTTCGCGCGAACTGCACGATGGCATCAATCAGCTGATGGTGTCGGTGCTCTATCGCATGGAGCTGGCGCAGCGCAAGCTGACCGAGGGCGACGCGCGCGGCCTTGACGATCTGCAGGCGGGACGCAATGTGCTCAACGAAGCGATTCAGGAGGTGCGCCGCATCTCCCACGATCTGCGCCCGAGCATTCTTGATGATCTGGGCTTTGACGTTGCGCTTGGCAACCTGCTCGAGCAGTTCAGCGAACGCACCGGCATCCGTATCCGGCGCGATGTGGCGCTGCCGGACAGGCGTCTGCCGGAGGATATCGAAATCACGCTGTACCGGCTGATACAGGAGGCGCTGACCAACGTTGAGCGCCACGCCGATGCCAGTGAGCTGGTGTTGCGGCTGAGTCATCAGCGCGATGCGGTGCGGCTTGATCTGCGCGATAATGGGCGCGGTTTTGACCCGCAGGCCAATCGCCATGTGCTTGGTATCGGGTTGCGCAACATGCGCGAGCGGGTCGAACTGCTCGGTGGTGACTACCGTTTCGACACCGGGCCCGGCGAAGGGGTACGGATCCGCGTGCGCCTGCCGATCAAGACGTCGCGCGAGTGAGCAGGGGAGTGATGGCATGAGTGACAAACCGATCCGCATCGTCCTGGTGGATGATCATCCTCTGGTGCTGGATGGCATTCGCGCGCGACTCGAAGGTGAGCCCGGTATCGAAGTGGTCGGGGAGGCATGCAACGGTGAGCAGGCGCTGGTAAAGGCGCAGGCGCTGAAGCCGGATGTGATGCTGATGGATGTGTCGATGCCGGTGATGAACGGCTTTGACGCGACCCGCCGCCTGCGCGAGAGCGATCCCGATGTGCGCGTGCTGATCCTCAGCATGCATGACAACCGTGAGTACATCCTCAAGCTGATTCAGAGCGGCGCCAGCGGCTATATCCTCAAGGACGTGTCGTCAGAAGAGATGGTGAAGGCGATCGAGACGGTGCATCAGGGGGGCACCTATTTCAGCGCCGGAGCCTCCCAGAGCCTGTTCAGTCAGTTCGACGCGCCGTCAGCAGGAACGGCGACGGCAGCCTCTGACAGCGACGTGCTGACGCGACGTGAACTGACCGTGCTGAAACTGCTCGCCGAAGGGCGCAACAACAAGGAGATCGCGCGCGAGTTGGATATCTCCGTGCGCACCGTGGAAACCCACCGCCAGAACATCAAGGCCAAGCTCAACATTCAGACGGCGGCGGGGCTGGTGCGCTACGCCATCGAGCACAATCTGGTTCAGTTGTCCTGAGTGCTGACCACCGCCGGTGTCAGGTCATGCCGCTCGGCGGCCTGTTGCAGGCGGCCGTCTGCCTTGATGTCGGCAACAAACTGATTGACCCGTGCCAGCCACTCGGGCTGATCCTTCGCCACCGCGTAGGCGTAGCGGAACGGGCGCGGGCCGCTCTGCTGTTGCGGTTCCACCAGACGGGCCCAGTCGTAGAAGCGCAGTACCTTGCGTGAGTAGGGATAGTCGGTAATGAAGATATCGGCGCGTCCGGACAGCACCGCCTGTTCGCGCTCACGCGGGTCACGCACGACCAGCAGGCTGGCGTGGCTCAGGTTGCGGCGCATGTAGCTTTCCATATAGGTGCCTTCCTGCACGCAGACAACCGCGCCGGGCTGATCCATATCCGCCCATTCGTACAGGGTCGGGTGCGTGGCGGTGGTGACACCGTACATGTGGCTGGCCAGGTAAGGCGCGCTGTAGTCGATACGCTCGGCGCGCGCCGGCGTGATGGCGATGGCGAACATGCCGATATCGCAGCGATCCTGCTCGATATCGTCCATGAAGCGGCCGAAGTGGGTTTCGACGAACGCAAGCTCCACACCCAGATCGTCGGCGAACGCCTGTGCCAGATCGATATCGATGCCTTCCAGCTTGCCGGTTTTGGGGTGGCGCGCGCTGATGGAGAAGTATTCCGGCCAGATACAGACGCGCAGCTGGTTGCTGGCTTCGATCCGGTTGAGGCGATCCTCGGCGAATACATTTGGACTCATGCCGATCAGCAGTGAAAAGGCTGCCAGCAGCAGGCTGAGAATATGACCTGGCGCAACTCGTCTGGTCGTCATGGTGCTCTCCGTGAGGGTAAAAGGATATGATGTCTGCTGCTTACTTTATATCGTTTCGAGCGACTCACCATTGATCTGGAATCGGATTCTGCTCATTCCCCTGACCGGCCTGCTGCTGAGTATCAGTTTTGTCGCCCTGTTTCTGGTATTTCACGACATCGGCGAATCGCGCGCCCGCGTCAGTATTGCCAAGGAGTCGCAGGTGCTGGCGGATTCGGTCGAAAGCGGGCTGATCCGCAGTGTTCAGGATATACAGGGTCGCCTCAATACGCTGCGCGGCCAGCTGGAATATGAAGACGACCTGCTGTTCATGCCGGATGAGCTCAGCCGCCGTCTAGAACTGCTGATCGACATGAGTCCGCAGCTGCGTGAAATCGCCGTGGTCTCGCCGGAAGGGTTGGTGCTGGGCAGCTCCAACGTCCGTGCAATCGGGCTGGCGGCCCCCGGTATCAGCTGTCTGCGCGAGCCGCAGCCGGCGCTGCCGATGATATTCGGGCGTGCGCTGCCGGGGCGCTCGCTGACCGAGCCGCTGGCACCGGTCGGCATCTATCAGCTGCCGGTTTGCATGGTGCTGAAGAGCAGCAGCGGGCGGGAAGTCGGTTGGCTGGTGGCGGTGTGGAATCCGGATGCGATTCGCGAGCAGTTCCGCTCGCTGGTCGAGCAGCTGCCGGTACATCTGGCCCTGTATCGCTACGATGGCGCACTGATGGCGGCATCCCCGGCCCGGGATGCCGTGCCCGGCTATAACATCGCGGGCGAAGCGGAACCCTTCGCCAGCCTGCTCGAGCAGCGAGAATGGGGCCGTTTTACCTCGCGGCGGGATGCAACCGAATATCTGACGCAGTACCGCGCCACCTCCATGTACCCGCTGGTGCTGACGCTGGAATATGACGTGACGGCGGGGCTGGCGCACTGGCGCGAACTGACGCAGCGGCTCGGCTGGGTGCTCGGTGGCATCATTGCGGTTATCGCGCTGGCCTCGGCGTTGCTGTTCGTCATGGCGCGTCGTCAGCAGCGCATGGCCGGTCGGCTGCAACTGCTGGGGACGGCAATCAGTACCACCGCCAACGCGGTCATCATCACCGATAAACGCGGGCAGGTGCAGTGGGTCAATCGGGCCTTTACCCGTCTGACCGGCTATGAATCGGCGCAGGTGGTGGGGCATACCCCGGCGGTTCTGAACTCCGGCACGCACCCGAAAACCTTCTTTGCCGAACTCTGGCGCACGATCTCCTCCGGGGCGGTCTGGCGCGGAGAGGTGGTTAACCGGACCCGCTACGGGCACCGCCTGATCGTCGATCAGACCATTACCCCGATCCACGGCGAGCATGGCGAGATTACGCATTATGTCGCCGTCCATGAAGACGTGACGGCCCGGCGCGAGGCCGAGCAGCGGGCGCTGTTTCTGGCGTTTCACGACCAGCTCACCGAGCTGCCTAATCGCCGCAAGCTGGCGGAAAATCTCGCTGAAGCGCTGCGGCGCGAGGGTGGCGAGCGCGTCGGCCTGCTGTATATCGATCTGGACAACTTCAAGACCGTCAACGACACCCTTGGCCACCGTCAGGGCGACGAGCTGCTGGTCATCACCGTGCGCCGGCTGAGCAATGCGATCAGCGACGATATCTGCCTGGCACGGCTGGGCGGCGACGAATTCGCGATGCTGGTGACCGACGATGTCAACGAGAGCTGGCTCGAGGAGCTGGCCGCACGGCTGATTCGGGTCATGTCGCAGCCGGTCGAACTGAACGGCACCCGCTTCCAGCTGACCGCCAGTATCGGGATCGCCGTCGGGCGTGCCGGCGCGGCGGAACCGGCGACACTGCTGCGGCAGGCAGATCTCGCGATGTACAAGGCCAAGCACGACGGGCGCAACCTGTACCGTTTCTTCGATCAGCAGATGGACTACCTGATGCAGCGTCGGGTAGAGCTGGAGCAGGGTTTGCGCGTCGCGATCGAAACCGAACGGGCACTGTCGTTGCGTTATCAGCCGCTGTTCGATGCCCACACGCTGCGCCCGGTTGGGCTGGAAGTGCTGATGCGCTGGTGCAGCAGCTCAGGGGAGTGGATCTCGCCGGCCGAGTTCATCCCGGTGGCTGAGGAGAGCGGCATGATCGTCGAGCTCGGTGCCTGGCAGATGGAAGAGGTGATGCGTCAGCTCGCCGCGTGGGACAGTCAGGGGCTGGTGATCGACCATCTGAGCCTCAACATCTCCTCCGTACAGCTGGCGCGGGATGATATTGCCGGGCGTCTGCTCAGCGTGCTGGCGAAGTACGGCATCGCCACCAGCCGGATCGTCGTCGAGATAACCGAAACCACCCTGATGAGCAAGGCGCCGCAGGTGCGCACCAATCTGGCCGCACTGGAAACGGCGGGCATCTTCGTTTCGATTGATGACTTCGGCACCGGCTATTCGTCGCTGAGCTATCTCAAGCAGCTGCATGCCGACTACCTGAAGATCGATCGCAGTTTCGTCATCGGCATCGGCGAAAACCGCAGTGACGAGGAGATCATCCACGCGATGCTCGCCGTCGCTCGCAGTCTGCAGATGAAAGTGGTGGCCGAAGGTGTCGATCAGGAGCAGCAGCTGCGTTTCCTGCAAAACGCCGACTGCGACCTGATTCAGGGCTTCCTGCTCAGCAAACCGCTGACCGCCGCTGAAACCGGACAGCTGCTCATGCGGGCACGTCAGGGGTTGACCGTGATCGCCGGTTCTGATCCAGCGGGCCAGACGTTAACACCTTGAAAAGAAATAGAAAATTATTGAAAAAAAGCGCTTGCGTCGGTCGAAACAATCGATATAATACGCACCACGTTTGAGGGGCAAGGCAACAAGCTCCAGCGTAACAGGACTATAGCTCAGTTGGTTAGAGCACCACCTTGACATGGTGGGGGTCGCTGGTTCGAGTCCAGTTAGTCCTACCAGAATTCGTAAAGAAAACAGCCGCTTACGTCACATGACGGAGCGGCTGTTTTCGTTTGTGGAGAAATTTTGGAGAAATTCTGGAGAAATACAGTACCCGTCTGAGCAGTCTCAGACGGGCAGGGCGGCCTCGCATACCGTCCATTCGACGTGGCGATCGGTGTAGTGGTGGGTCATGGTGAGGGTGCTGTGGCCCATGAGGGTCTGCACGTATTCGTCGGAGAAGCCGGCCTCGAGGTAGAGGTGTCCGCCCAGGGCGCGGATTTCGTGGAAAGTCGGGCGCTCTTCGGCCGGGAGGCGCTTGATTTCTGGCACTTTGTCCCGGGCCTTGGCGAACTCTTTGGAGAGGGTTTCCGGGCGTACCTGCGTCCAGTGCTCCATCGATTTGCTGCGGCGAATCCGTTGCGGCCGGCGGTGGATGATGAACGGGCTGGCGATGCCTGATAGCCGGCTGCGCCGAATCACCGCATCCAGTGAGCTCCCGATCGCGATCTTCAGGTGTGCCCGGTGGCCGTGCTTCTCGGTCTTCCGCTGGATCAATTTCAGGTGTTGGCCCTCGATGTCTTCGAACTTGGCGGCGCAGATATCGCCGCGGCGCTGCAGTGAGATCAGCGCGAAGTCCATGGCCACCTGCAGCCACTCCGGCGCCTGGGCGTAGATGGCGGTATACCACTCCATGCTCAGCGGCCGGCGCGCCTTCTCCTCTGCTGCTTTCGCCAGTGTGTTCTGAATCGGGTTGTCGTCGGTCAGGCCTTTGGTGATGCCGAACTTGAACACCTCGGAGAGCAGCCCGCGGAACTTGATGTAGGCGTTGTTCTTGAACCCCTGATCCAGGTAGTCGGCGACGAACTTCACCGACATCTCCTGCACTGGCTTGTCTTTCAGATCTCGCTCGAGTCGGTTGAGACGGTAGATCGTCTCCTCCAGCGTCTTCGGTTTCAGCTTCTTGGTCGGCAGGTACTCTTTCCGGTACCGGGTGAGGATCTCGCCGAACAGGTGGGCGTTGTCAGAAACGACCCGGCTGACCAGGTCGTTGGTGGGCATCAGCATCGCGTTCAGCTTCCGTGCCGCCGCGATCGCCTTTTTCCGATTTGATCCCATGCCGTGATACCGGCCTGTTTGGGGGTTACGGTATTTGTAGTAACCCCCATGCTCATGCAGATTCGGCTCGAGATCCTGATTTTTTCCGCTTCGTCTACGTGCTGCCATCACATGTCCTTGAGTACCTGGTCGACCAGCTCATCGCCGGTCGATCGGAGCTCCTGTTCCACTCTGACGTACCACTTCCCGCCTATCAGTTTGGCAGGAATATGACCGTTTTCGCACCACCGCTTTGCGGTAGAGCGTGATGGTGGGGTCGTGAATCGGGTTGTGCGCCATTCGTGCAGTGGCATCAGGCGCTCTTGCTGTTCAATCATCGTGCGCTCCTGAGCTTGTGACGTGTCGGTACCGGCCGTATGCCTGCATGATCTTCCGGAACTGTGCGGCAGCTGCCTGGTTGTGATCCAGCTCGGCACGGCTCTCGATGCCGCAGGCCTGAGTGATGAACTCACGTGCATCCAGCTCCGTATGCGTCCCGTCCGGGATATCCATGTTGAATTTCGCCCGGCGCCGTCGATCCAGGTACAGCCGGAACTGGCTGTCCTGGCAGAGCATCGCCGCGCGGCGGGCGAGGGGGCCGCCTTTATGCTCCATGACCACCTCCTTCCAGGATGGGGCGTGAGAGTTCGTCCTCGATGCTTCTGGTCAGGCGCTGGCGATCGGCATCGGCGATCCAGTCGTGCCGGCGCAGCTGGTCGAGCAGCTCGCGCAGGGCGCCCTGTAGGGCGCGGGCGGGGCTGTAGTAGGCCGTGCCGCGACAGAACACCGGGCCGCAGCTGCCACCGGTTGTGTGGCCGTAGCCGGTACCGGTGTAGTAGCACTGATCGATGCGAGCGATCGCCACCTGCCACCAGGTGCGGTCATCCAGTTGGACGCGATGCGCCCAACTGGTGGCCTGGCTGGCAGCCCGGTATTTGTTGCATTGCGCTTGCGGGAGCGCCGGGATCTCGATCGGCGGCGCGAACGCGTCGAGTTGATGGGCGAGGTTGGTCATCAGTCGTCTTCCTCCTCAACCCAGTTGGCCACGGCCAGCTCCTCGATCTGCTCGAGCTGGTCGCGCAGTTTGCGGGTCCAGCTGATGGCGAACTCAGGGTGCATGTCGCCGCGCTTGGCGCGCTTGGTGTACTTGGCCAGGCACATGTCGATCACTTCCAGATCCTCGCCGGTCTGAGTGACGTGACGAATCGGCAGCAGCTCGTCGCCATCTTTGACGAACAGCTGCAGGTCGGAGTGGCGGTACTGACCGCCGGGGCCGCCCTGCCAGATGTAGCCGTCGTTCAGATACTCGTGCAGGCGTACAGGGAAGGGCTCGCCGTTGTCCTGGCCAGCGTACCGGCTCATGGGGTGGATGCGCGCGTAGAGTTCAGTCATGGCTCTGTACCTCCAGACGGGTGGCGGCGGTGCGCAGGGCGGCGGCGATGTGCTTGCGGTGGGTTTTGCCAGTCACCTCGCCGTGGCGCAGGGCATATAGGCAGTCCTCGGCGGCGTCAGCCGGGTTCCGATCCACCAGACAGCGCAGGGTGCTCTTCAGATCGTCGGCGCTGGTGCTCTTCCAGGCCTCGATCCGCCTGGGGCGCTCGCTCCGGTGTTTCGCCTTCACGTAGTTAGCGCAGGGCGTTGCCCGTCCGTCACGGATCCACGGGTCATCGCCACACATCGCGGTGCAGTCGCAAGCGCCGCCGGCGCGATGCGCCGGGGCTTCGTTTTGGGGCCGGATCGGCTCCTCATCCCCGACAGCGCCGGGGATCTCGTGTAGCTCGATGTTCAACATGGGAATCTCCTCTCCCTGGTGGGTGTCGCAGCGGTTCGTGCAGATCGCCTCGATGCAGTTAGGACACATGGCGCACCTCCTTCCGGTACCGGTTGCAGATGCGCAGGCCTTCCCAGCGCGCCCACACCTGCAGGAAGCGGGCGTCGCCGTCGTCCAGCACCTCATGCGGCTCCATGCTCAGCAGCACGCGCAGCTGCAGCACCTCGAAGGCGGCCTTCAGCGGCTCGTTATCCAGCAGGTTCAGATCGGTCGGGTCCAGGTGGAACTCATGCGCGTTGAACGTGCTCAGCAACACCTGTGCAGCGGCGCGGCCGCCGCTGGTGTCGGTCATCGCGATCGGCAGCAGGCACTCCACGGCGTCGCGGTAGCGGGCTGTGAATTCGGTGTGGTTCATGACTCACCTCCCATGATTTGATGCCCAGCAACCTCGGCCCGACACTCCGGGCACATCCAACGATCGCCGCCGGCCAGTAGCGGTACCGGTGAGCATTTGGCTTCGGTACCGCACTCCTCGCACTGTGTCGTGCTGCTCTCCGCCATCCGTTTGAACTGCTCGGTCAGGCGCTCGATCGCTTCCTGGTCGAAGGCGTTGCGTAGGTGTTTGCGGGCCAGCGCGATCTGCTCGCGCTGGTGGCGTTCGATCGATTCCGGCTTCCAGTCGCCGGCGTCGAACTCGAGGGCGTCGAGCGCCAGGTACAGGGTGCATTCCAGCTGCGTGATGCGGTTGCGCAGCAGCTGGGTATCGGTGGTGTCGGTCATGCTGCACCTCCTGCCTGCTGTGCTGGGATGACGCGCCATTGCTGACGCGGGTATTCGTTCTGGCGCTCCATCAGCACGGTGTCGGCGTCGTTGTAGTTGTCGATCTCCTCGACGGTGAGCCAGCCGTTGCCGGCCTGCCACTGGACCAGCCAGTGGTCGCAGGTGCGTTTGAGATCTTCCTCCTGCTGTACGCGCTGGTAGATCTCCTCGCGGTGGACGGCCACGTCTTTCGGGGCGTTGACGCCGATGCGAACCTGGTTGCCTTTCACGCCCAGGACGGTGACGGTGATCTCGTCCCCGATCATCAGGGTTTCGCCGATGCGGCGGGTCAGGATCAGCATGATGTGGCCTCCTTTGCTTCAGCCTCGGCGCGTTTCTTTTCGACGTATTCTTCCTGGTACTTCGCGGCCTTCTCGAATACCTGCTCGAGGGTGTCGCCGTAGAACCAGCGGCAGTGGTAGTGGCCGAAGCCGTAGTGCAGGTAGCCGCCACCCTCTGTGAACCGGTGCGGCACCGGCATGCCGATCTGCACCAGAAAGCCGAGCCGGTCGCTCAGCATCAGGTGCTCGGCGATCGTTTCCCGATCGAGGTCTGGTGGGTTGATCTGCAGCGCAGACCGGATCTGCTCCCAGTCATCCTCGAATGCCTCTTGGGCGATGTCGGCCATCGGATCGCAGCACGCCATCGTCCCCAAGTGGATGATCTGCTCGGCGCGCAGGTTGTGGTCGAATGCCAGTTGAACCAGTGGATTAGCCATTGTTCTGTCCTCCGAAATACTCGTTGTGAACGCCAACCACCCACTTGGCCACCGCCTGTGGTACCCGTCGCTGCTTCGGCTGAATCATCACGTTGTCATCGATGTGAACGGTGCGGCTCACCTCGTTTTCAACATCCAGCACCTGGTAGAAGCCGTTGCGTTCGCAGCTGTACAGCTCCCAACGGCCGAGGCTGGGGTGCTCGATGACGCGGATCGGCTCCAGCTTCTGGGCCGCGTTGATGTCGGCGCAGGCTTTGTCCAGGGCCAGATGGAGCTTGCGGTTTTCCTTGGTGAGCGCGTTGTTCTTCGCGCGCAGGTCGGTGTTGGCCGCGTCCAGCTCGGCGGCCTTCTTCTTGTGCTTGTCCAGGCGCTTGCGCATGCCGTCCGGGTCCAGCTGTTTCAGGCGCTTGAGTTCGGCCTTAGCTTCGCGTTCGCCGGCGAGGGCTGTCTCGATGACTTGATCTCGGGCATTGGCCTGCGATTTGAGGCGGTCGATCTTGGCCAGCAGCTGCTCCTTGTCATCGGCCAGTTGGTTACCGGCGGCTTCCAGCTCCGCGTTGTAGTCGGTCAGCTTCTGGCGCTCGAGCTGCAGCTTGGTGGCCTTGGCGCGTAAGTCGGCCAGGAACGGCTCGGCGATCTTGCGGCGGGCTTCTTCGTCCAGGGTGTCGATATGGCCGCAGACCATGCCCACGTTTTTCAGGCCCAGTTTCTGGATCATCTGGCCGATCGCCTTCACCACATCTTCGCGCTCGGCAAACTCTGCCGAGGCCACCAGGATGTCGCCTTCCTGGATCTTCAGCTTACGAACGCCAAGGTCGATGCTGTCTTTCAGCATCCTTTCCAGCGTGGTGATCTGGTAATGGCTGGTTTCCTGTTCGCTGGTCATCTGCTCCTCATAGAAGTCGATGCGATCTTCCAACTCCGCAATTCGCTCCTCGCGCAGTGCGATCTCGAACAGCTCCAGGCGGCGGGCCTGTTCGGCTTTGCTGGGTTCCCGGTTTGGGGCGAGTGTAGCGGGGGTGTTTACCCCGCCTTTGAGTGAGAGGGTGGCGTTCATGCTTGCGTACCTTTAGTGCTCTGGAGTTTGCGGTTTTCCTGGCGGGCACGGAGCCGGGCGGCCAGCCGGGCCTTGGCTTCCGGGGACATGCCGGCGATCAGCGCGATTGCTATCGCTTTGCCGGCGGCAGTAGAATCGAATGTTCCAGCGTTAGTGGTCTTCATCTCAGTTGCTCCATTAACGTGCGGCCCCTAGTGCTTGGCGGTGCGGGGGCCGCTTTCATTTCAGGCCTGTCGGCCCTCCTCAAAACTCTCCATGGCCAGCTCTAGTACCTCGATCGCGTCGATGAGCGAGTCGGGCGCGAAGCGGGCTTTGCCCTTCAGTCCGCCGACGATGTGGGCCATCAGCGGTGTGTGGTCTTCCGGGTTCATGCGGTAGATCCGCTCACCGAGCAGGTCCAGCCGGGCCGGCACGTCGGTCGGCGTGATGATGCGGTCAGTCATGGCGTTTCTCCCTGGTGTTCTCGAACACCCAGCATTTGACGGTGCGCTCGTGGCCGCCCACGTTGCTGCGGATCGAGCGGTTGGAATCGATGAACTTGCGGGCCTTGCTTGTGCGCAGCAGCTGCTTGATCTGGCGCATGTCGGGGATGCGCAGCTTGAACTCGCCACACCAGCGCTCGAACTCCTTCAAGTTCACGGCGATCTGGTTCGGCTGCTTGGCGTGGTTCAGGCGCGGCTCCATGTCGCTGCGGCTGTTCTCGATGAAGTCGAACGCCTCCCAGAACTCGGTGACCAGCGGGTGGTCCGCATTCAGTGCCGCCTGACGCTGCTTGGCCATCTCGGCGATGAACGCGCGGGCCTCTTCGATGATCGGCTCCGGCAGCAGGCCCAGCACCCGGTCGCTCAGGCAGTCGAGCAGGGCGAGCAGCTGGGCGTGGCACTTGGCGATACGGATCATGCGGATCTCGTCCAGGGCCAGCAGCTGCTTCTCGTAGTGGGGGGCGAACTCGTTGAACGCCTCCAGAATCTGCTTCTCGGCCCTGGTGGCCTGCAGCAGAAACCCGCTGACGTTCTCGGTCGGGATCCGCTCCAGCCATTCGGCGGCCACCTTCGTGTCGGCGTTCTGGTGGGCGCGGGTCACGGTGATGTGGCAGATACGCGAGAGGATCGCCTCGCTGGCCTCCACCTGCGCGTTCTGGCTGATCATGATCGACCCGCGAAACGGCGGCTCGTAGGTATCGTTGCCGCTGTTCTTAACGCCCCGGCTGCGGATGGCGCGACCGTTGAACGCGGTCTTCAGCTCGTCCCAATCGAACTGGCGGGCCTTAGCTTTGTCGCTCTCGCGGTCGGCCTCGATCAGTACGATCGGCAGGTTGCTGACCTGGGCGAACGAACGGCCGCGGGCGGCGATCGACGACTTGCTCGGGTCGAAACCCTCATGGTCGGCGCGGCCGCAGGTTTTCCACAGGAACTCGATCAGCGTGGATTTACCGGCGCCGGCCTCGCCGACCAGCTCGAAAAACGGGTAGCTCTTGTGGTGGGCGCGGATCTGCTCGGCGAACAGGCTGCCCAGCCACCAGGCGACGGTGACCACACCGGCCGGGCCGAACGCACGGGCCACCTGCCGCGCCCATTCCGGGCGGTAGTCGCTGGTATCGGTGTTGATGTGCAGCTCCGGCGAGTTCGCCAGCGTCTTGAGCGACAACTTGCCGAAGCTGTAGAAGTCTTCATCGTTGATGGCCACCACCTTGCCGTCCTTGATCGCCACCTCGTTGAACACATACACGCCGTGCGCCTTGGTGTAGCCGATGTAATCAATCGTCTCGACGGTGCGCAGGCCCGCCATCTGTTCCTGCATCAGCCGGTCCAGCTGCTTGCCGGAGCCGGTGAACCAGGCGTTTTTGATGCCCAATAGGCGGTTCTTGAACTCGCTGGCACTGGTGAGCTGTTTGGGGGTGAATGCGAACTTGTGTACCGACTCGTCCGGCATCTCAATCCTGAAGTAGTAGGTACTCTCGTCCGTGACTTCATTGCGCTGGAAGTAGAGCGGGGTGGGTACCGCGCTGCAGATACAGGTGAGCACGCCGGCGTTTTTCAGTACCCGCTCGCGCTCTTCCGGGCTCAGTGCCTCGGCGCCGCTGGCGTCGCAGGACTTCAGCTCCCGGTCATAGGCGTCCATGTCCAGCTTCCACCACCAGAGCTTGGCGCCGAACTCGAACCAGAACTCCCGGCGCTCGCGCTTGTTGTACATCAGCAGCGCTTTCTCGCTGGGCGTGCTGGCCAGCAGCAGGTCGCCCTGGTAGCGGTACTCCTCGATGTGCTTGTCGCCCAGCTGCTCCAGCTGCAGCAGGTCATTCCAGTCGCGGCTGCTGCCGGTCTGCGCCGCCTCGCACTTCCAGCCGGCCTGCTTGGCCCGGGCGGCGTGCTTGAGCGTGAACTTGCGCCCGGCACGGTCGGAGTCCAGCGCCCAGATCAGCGTCGGGCGCTTCTTGCCGGCGGCTTTGCAGGCCTCGGCCAGCTCGGCGAGGAACTGGTCCGGGTAGTTGCCGGAGCTCAGGTTGCTGATGCTGACGTGGCCAATGTGATGCAGGGCGATGCTGTTGAATATGCCCTCGGTGATCCAGATCTCCCGCGCCTCGGTCAGCTCTGCCATGGTCAGTACCGGCGGCACCCACGCCTGCCCGGCGTAGGTGCCGACGATGCGCGCCTTCTGCTTGCCGAACCGCCAGGGCTTGTCCAGCAGGCGCTCCCAGAACCCGTTCGGCAGGGCGAAGCGCACCGTGGTGGTGCCCTGCTGGATCTCATGGTCGTAGTAGCTGTCCTGCGTGTACCAGCCGCGGATCCGGACCAGATCGAACCCGCGGCCGTCGCGCAGGTAGCCGTCCGCCACGGCGGTCGGGTTCGCCTTGCGCTGGGCGTCGTCGCTGGGCTGGTAGCGCTCGGTCCAGCTCTCGAACAGCTCCTTGTATTCCTCCTTCACGTGGGTGACGGCGCCGCAGCGGTTCTCGCGGCCGCACTTGATCACCCAGGGCGTATCGGCGCTGGCGAATGCCTCTTTGTGGTTGCAGGCCGGGCACTCGATGCGGCGGATGTACTGGCTCGTAATCTGCAGCTTCGGGTTGCCCTGCTTGAAGCGGTCGATGATGTCGTTTCTGAGCTGGGGGTTCATGCCTGAGCCCGTCCGTACTGCCGGTTAAATGAGCGGGAGCTGGTTCTTGTCCTGGCCGAGCAGGCCGATGTCCGGCATCGGTTCACCCATCGCATTGCAGAGGTTGCGCAGGCGGGCGGTCAGCAGTTTGAACATGAAGGCGTCGGTGGTAGTGCTGAGGGTGCGCAGCAGACTGACCATCGCGTTGGTGGCTTTCACCTGGTCGATGTCTTTGCTCAGACCGAAATAGCCTTGTTTTCGCAGGGCAGGGAGGACTTCACGGCAGACCCAGTTGGCGAACTCCTCAGCCTGCGGCTTGCTGGAGCGGAAGATCATTTTATACAGGGCTGCTTCGTTGACGAAAATCGTCTCTCTTTCCCCTTTTATGGTCTCGTGGTGCGAGACCATAACCCAGTCTTCGGGCATGGACCTGAGCGTATTTCCGCGACCTGACCACTGAATTTCGAGCGCCGAACAAACATCCTTGGCGCAGAACCACACCTCACCATGCTCGTCGGTGGCGGTGCGTACTTCGTTGGCGGAGAAGATAAACGGGTTGGCGTGCGGGTTGATGTTTTTCATGGCATGACTCCCTTAAACGAGGCGGCGTGGCAGACACTTTGCGGTGATGAGCTGCGGTTGGAGAAAACGATCAAGCGCCGATGACGGGCCGTTCCACCAGATGCCGGGGGCCTCTGAATTGAGGCGGTCATTGAATGCGACTCGGGACACCAGCTCTCGTGGTTGAAACTTCAACTCCTGTGATTTGCCGTTGGCATGGGTGAAGCGAAGGACGTAATCACCGCCCCGGCGAAGCCAGTAGCGCTGATAACCGAGTATTTCGAGCTTGACTGGCTCAGAGTGGCCCTGAGCCGTCATCCGGAGATGACTGCTGAATGTGTTCATGGTGGTCTCCCGTTGCTTACTGCCCGGTACTGAGCAGGTCGTCGATATCCATCTGGCTGGCGTTCTCCCGCTCGATCGCGGCGCGGCGGATGGCTGAGTCAGCCATTGGCAGCCGGATCTCCGGGTTGGGTGTGCCGGATGGACTCATTTCGTGGGTGATCTCGAACTCGCCGCGAAACGTCGCGCCGCAGTTGACGTTGGTGCATTGCAAGTAGGCGGCACGCAGCAGGTCGTGCAGACCGATGGAATTGCGGATTCTGATTCCGTGCTTACAGTGCGGGCACTTCAACTTGTAGGCGCTGCTCACGGGGCGTTACTCCTCGTCCTGTTCGAACTTCTTGGCGGTTTCGGATACATGAAGGGCTGCCTGGCTGAGTCGCATGAAGCGTTCGTTCAGGCGGGCACGTTCCTTCGCGTCGATTTTTCCGTCGGCCAGTGCATCTTCCAGCTCCTGAATCACAGCGACTGAACGGCTCATCAGCGACGTGCCGCTACTCAACACGTCCAGATCGGCCGGGGCGGCTGATACTTCGTCCGGGCGGAACCAAACGGCGTCGCCTTCAGCGCCGAGCGCGTCGAGGATCCGCTTGTCCTTGGTAATGCGCAGAATGTGGCTGGCTTCCTCCAGGGTGAGCAGGTGGGTTTCCTGGTTGGGGTTCAGCTTTTTGCGCAGGGTGTCGATCGGTTTGTCCATCATGACGGCCAGCACCGGCAGTCCACCCGGGTAGTCGTGGGCCGCGTGGTAGCAGGCCAGTAGCGGGGTGAGAATGCCGCCGTGATCGTTGAGTCGCTTCTTCATCGCTGTGTCCTCATGTCCGTTTTGGTGGACATGTCGCCGTGGTTCGAAGTGGTAAAGGCGGTACGTTAAGAGGCAGAACGGGCGTCTCTGGCCTCGAGTGCTTCGAGGATGAGGATGCGGGCCATCTGTGATTTGGGGCGCATCTCTTCCTTGGCCATGTCTGCGACCTGCTCGATTTCAACGGGCCGGAGCATCACGGAGAGGTGCTTGAAGTTGCGCTTGACGGGCTTGCTGGCGGTGCTGGTAGTGATGGCGTTCATGGGTATAATCTCTTTACGGTTAACAGCGGTTAACAACTGAAAAGGACCGGATATGCGGGATGCGATCCTTGGATACCTTGAGCGTGTGGGGAATGCGTCGTTTGCTGCGATGGAGCGGGACATACCGGGCTTCAAAGGCGAGTACAGGTTGTGTCTCGATGATGATGAAACCTTGGTGCTTTGGCCCCGCTTAACCCGCGATGCGTCAGACGCGATCATCACGCTCCAGCGGGACAGGCTTATCTGGATCGAGCCTGTCGAAGACTGGGTTGCGCTCGGTTTTGAGTTCGTACCATTTGATTTCGCCCCGGATCTTCCGGCTAGTACGCCTGACCGTAAGGTCAGTTGGCTGCCGGTTATCGTTCATTTCGGGCCGAAGCCGTGAGTTAGCGTTAGTGGTCATCTTGCTCTCCAGTGCTTGGCGGTGCGGTTGAGTAAGAACACTTAATAAGCTGTGTTGTTGGTAATGATGGTAAAGCTGAATTTACCTGTCAATGGTTGGCGGTAAATATTTTTTTATGTCCGGTATGGGTTTTCGACTGCGTGAAGAGCGCGAGAGGCTCGGATTAAGCCAACCTCGGCTGGCTGAGATAGTCAGTACATCGAAGGTGACGGTCATCGCTTGGGAGAAAGACAGGTCGTCCCCAACAGGGGTACAACTTTCTTTACTGGCTGATCAGGGCTTCGATGTGCTCTACATCCTGACTGGGCAGAGGACTGGCCTGCCGGAGCCGTTGGCACCCGACGAAACCGCCCTGCTTGAAAACTACCGCGCCGCCAGTGCCGAGAACAGAGGCCATATGCAAGCGGTTGGCGCTGCGCTTGCGCAATCGCCGATAAAGCGTCAGTCCGGGGCCGGGGAGTAAGCCTCTCGTAGCGAGCCGCGACTTGAGCACTCATCGTTAATGGCGGTTGTTAATTGATCATATTTGGTAGTATCGGTTATAGTTGTAACCAAGGTTACCAGAGAGAGGAGCTCTCTAATGTCAATTGCAGCAATCGCGCCGGCAGATGTCGCTTCACATGAGCGCCGGGACGTCACAAAGAAGCAAGCGCCGTTCCATCGTGCGCGAATGGAGCAGGCACTCGCCTCCGGACCCGCCACCCGTATCCCGCACGGGTTGTCGCGGGAAGAGATGCGCCAGTTCATCCTGAACGCGAACAAGTAAATCTGGCCCACAGGGAATGTGTGAGTGCAGTACACCGTAGAATTCCTGCCTAAGTTCGCCCAAGAATTCGAGAACTTCCCCGTCGAGCACCAGAACAAGGTGCTCGATTTCGTTGAGCGGTTCGTAGCGCATGGGCTCAGCGATTTCACCCTTTATGAGGGTAAGATTTCGCCCAGTTGGGTGAAGGGCGACATCCAAAACCCGAACTACTACTACGCCAAAGGGCACCATCTTTGGCATTACCATATCGGAGTACCGGAGTATGTTCGCCGGCATGGGAAGTACCTGACGTCTGATGTGGTGCTTCATTTCCAGTGGCCGGGCCGCGGCAACCATATCTGCCTGGTTGATATGTACGACCACTACACTAGCGATGGGCGGTTTTATCTGCCATCACCTCCGTATCTGGAACGCTAGCCTAGACTTTAACCTCCATCTCCCCCCGAGTGGTGTACCCGCTATCGCTCAGCGAGTGCACCACCCGCTCCAGCACCCAGTCCGCGCCGTCGATCTCCGCTTTGAAGCCTACCGCCTTCACCGGTGTCTCCGGGTAGAGGTCCGCGCGGCCTTCGGCCAGTGTCAGCGTCAGCTTGGCGCCGGCGCGCATCATCCGTTTGTATTCCGCCTTGGCCGCTGCTTCCGCCTCCAGCGCGTTCGGGTATGTGTGGCGCAGCACCTTCGGATTGTCGTCGCTGCCGATCGTGACGGTCTGCTGGGCGCCGCTGTCGGTGTTCTGCCAGTTGGCCTGCACGCCGGTGTAGTCGCTGTCGCGGTCGGCCTGCTGGTAGTTGTGCTGGTCGCCGTCGCGGCGGTAGATCGTTACCTGTGGCAGTTCTTTGCCGCTTGGCGTCTTGCCGGTACCTGCGGCACTGAATAGCAGGCGGTTGGCTTTGACGTTGCCCAGCGCGCCGTACTGGTCCGCCAGGCGGCGGACGAGGCTGATATCGCTCTCGCCGGTCTGGTCCAGATGTTCGATCGGGGTGGCGGCCAGCTCGCTGTCGATCATCGGCTCCAGCTCGTTGCGCTTCGCAATCGTGGTGAGGATGTCGCCCAGCGTCACTTGGTGGTAACTCTGCTCGCGCTTGCGCTTGAGGCTGCCCTTGAAGTCGACGCTGCGGGCGCGCAGGACGAGGGTATCGGGTGGCCCCTGGTGGACGGCCTCGTCCAACGTGAACGCGCCTTTGTAGACCAGTGCCCCGGTCCAGCCGAGCCAGCACTCGATCGTTGCGTTGCGCGGCGGGATCGCCAGCCTGCCGTCGGTGTCGTCGAGGGTGATATCGAGCTGATCGGCTTTGTCGCCGCGCTCGTCTGTCAGGGTCAGGTTGATCAGGCGGCCGTTGGTCTTCGGTGTGATGTTCTGGCCGTTGACGATGATGCGGTAGCCCGGTGTCATACGATGACGTCCTGTGCGCTGGTGATCATGCCGACCTGGTCGATGCGGTCATCATCCACGCGGTTGAGCGTGACGGTGAACTCAATCCGGCGGGCTTTTCCGTCGATGCGGAAAATAGTGCCGGTCTCGCTGAGCCCCTCGATCACCCATAAGCCGAACACGGTACCGGTGGCATCCACCAGCACGTAGGGGGTGCCCTGTTCGGCCATCAACCGCAGCTGGTCCAGGGAGGTGCGATCGCCGCACAGCTCGGGGCTGATCCAGCCGCTTAGCGTGATGGTATCGTCACCCGGCCCGAGGAACTGGCGGGACGGACGCTGGCCCACGCGGTTGTTGGCGGCCCAGCGGTAGTTGTTCTGCCGCTGCAGCTGCTGGTAGGCGAGGGTGTTGATCCCCCAGACGAACTGCCCCAGAGACATCAGCATAATCAGTCCTCGTCACTCAGGTTGGAACGGCGCGCCGCGGCCTGGCCGGCCTGAACCCGCTCGACTTCGCGTGCGACCAGTTGCGCCAGTGTCTGTTCGTTCATGCCAGGTGCCGCGTGCACGTGGATCTCGATTTTCTGTGAACCACCACCGCTGCCAGCCGCCGCTCCTGCGCTGAGCGGCCCCCGCGTGTCGATGTTGATCTGTCCGCCGGCGGCGACGCCCATGGCGGCGGTACCGAGCGCAATACCGGCACCGGCCTGCTTGAGCCGCTTGCTCACATCGTTAACCGGCCCGAGCACCTTTTTGTTGTTGGCCAGGCCCTGGTGCAGGCCGGCCATCACGTCGGAGCCGTGGCTGGCGAACACTTTACTGGGTGAGTTGATCCCCAGCTTTTCCTTGAACCAGTTGCTCGCCGCGCTGGCCGCGCCGGTGACAGTATCCTTGAGCTGCTTCAGCTTGCCGGTGATGCCGCCGATGATGCCGTCGATCAGATGGCCGCCGAACTCGGTGAATTTGGCGGGCAGCTCGATACCCAGCAGCGACAGCCCCTTGCGGATGGCGGAGTAGATCAGCCCCACCGGCGACCAGTTGATCAGCAGCCCGGCCACGCCGCCGATGCCGTTACTGAACGCTGTTTTCACCTCCTGCCACATTCCGGAGAAGAATTCTTTGATAGGTGCCCAGTTTTTGTAGATCAGGTAGGCGAGGCCAGCAATGACGCTGATCGCTATACCGATGGGGTTGGTAACGAGGAATACCGCCAGCGTCCTGAGCCCGGCCAGTACGACGGTCAGCCCCTTGGTGGCGAGGGTTAGCAAAGTTGATCCGAGAGCTTTCAAACCCGTAGCCAGTGACTTTGCACCTGCCAATGCGGCGGCAAATGCTTTGGTGCCGAGCGACCAGAGTGTTCTGCTTAGGGTTTTAAGGTGGCCGTATAGGCCAATGACACCTTTCTTGGTCGCGCCTGCCGCCAGCTTAAACTTGTCGAGTACCCAAGGCATTTTTACCAGCCCGCCTTCACCGAACATCAGGCCCTTCATGGCTTTGGACAGCTGCCAGGTGGAGCCGATCAGTGGCGCGAATTTGATAAAGGCAAGGATATAGACCAGGTTTTCCCAGCCGCCGACCATCCCGGCGATGGTGGAGGTTGCCGTGTGGATGGCGTTGATTACTTCCCACGTGCCAGAAGCAAACGCGGTGAGCTTGTCACCCCACTCTTTGGCGAGCGCTTGGAGAGAGCCGTCGGCAGCCATTGTGTTCACTGTTTCCAGCAAGCCGCCGAGCTTGTCTTTCATCCAGTCGAACAGGCCTGCATCCATCACAAGAATGGCGAAGCGTGTCCACTGATCGCTCAGGTTCGACATCATGCCATTCCAGGTACGGCTGCGCTCATCCATCGCACCGCCGTACTTCTCATTCCAGATAGTGCGGAGGGTGTCTTCAATCTGCTTGCGGTTGTTGGCCATGACCGAGGTGGTCATCTGCTCGCCGGCTTTGTTGGTGTACTCGTAGATGATCTTGCCGCCGTCTTTGCTGGCCCGGATCCCGAACTCTTTCAGGCGTTCGTTTTCGCCAGTGATAGCGTCCGCCATTGCTTCGACGGCCTGCATAACCGGTTTATCCATAGCAGCAGCAGTATCGCCAAGATCTTTCAGCAGGCCTTTGGTTGGGTCCAGCCCATAGGCTCGAAGCTGCTTGTAAGCATCCGTTACGTCAGCGAGTTCATACGGGGTGCTTGCCGCGAAATCGCTTACCCAGTTCATGGCTTCCTGAGCCTTGGCACTGCTGCCTTCGACAGTCTTCAGTACGGCGCGGAGATCTTCGAACTGAGCTGCTTTATCGAGGAACTGGGTTTTGAACAGGTACCCGCCTGCAGCGCCCGCGACTGCGCCTTGGGTGAACAGGGAACCGGCTTTATCGCGAACAGTGCCGCCCGCTGCAGCTACATTTGCCCGAAGCTTTTGGCGTTTACCAAGCTCTGAAAGCCTCTTTTTCTGTTGCTCCAGCTTCTCATTGGCGGCCTCTGTTTTTTTCGTCAGCTCTTCTTCATAGGAAGAGAGGTTACGAATGTTCCATCCAGCGGCTTTAAATTCTTTGTTCAGCGCTGACAGCTTAGATCGATTATCTCTGTGCTTTTGTTCCAGTCGTTCTGCAGTTTTAGATGCTCGTTGAAACCGGGCGATCATCACCTTGCTGGGTTTATCAGTGCCTTCAATTTGTTTCTTGAGAGACTTGGTCGCCTCGCGGGCGGCCGTCATCTTGTCGGCGTTTTGTTCTGTCGCCGCCTGGATGCGTCTGAAGCTGCTGATATTGCCCTGCGCGTGCTTCAGTTCGTTGAGGTGCCGGTAGTTGTCTTTGAGGGCTTTTGCCGTTTTGCCTGCCCCCCCCTGGATCTTCTTCAGGGGGGCGCTGGCTTTATCGATGGTGCTGAGAATCAGCTCGGCGGTCAGGCGTTTGTTGCTCACTACTTGTCTCCTTCCCAGCGTATACGCGCCTTTTCTCGCCAGCTCATCAGCTCAGCGAGCGACATGTCGGCCATGTCGCTCGGGGTCCAGTGGAACACGATGGCGATGTCTGCCATCGCGTCGTCTACTGAGTCTGGAATTGCTCCTTCGCGGCTTTCTTCACGAAAAAACCGGCGATGGTGCCCCCGCATTCCACCAGATCGGCCACGTCCATTTTGGCGACGTCCTGCTCGGTGATGGTGGGGGAGGCAATCCGCGGGATCAGCTTCTGCAGGGTGTTCACCTCCATCTGCAGCACTTCAGTCAGGCTCAGGCCGCGCAGCTCGCCGCTCGCCGGCTTGCGGAAGGTTAGGGTATCGATGGTCTTGTCGCCCTGCTTGATCGGCTGATCGAGCGTGACGCTGTTGTCATTGGCTTTTTCCATGGTGTGCATCCCGTGGCAGTGAAAAAAGTGTCAGTGAAAAACCGGCCACGACTGCACAGCTGTGGCCGGGAAGGGGCGCGAATCAGATGCCCAGGGCCTTGCGCTGATCCGCCAGTCGATCCTCGCCATTGACCCGCTCGATCATGTTGAGGATATCGATCTCGATCACCACCTGGCCGTTGATCTCCAGTTTGAAATAGGAGAGCTCGGAGGTGACCTTGAACTGGGTGTTGTCGCCGGGCTTCTGTGTGCCCATGTCGATTTTGCTGTGACGGCCCCGCACGGTGACCTCCACGGCATCCACATCGGCGCGGTCGTCGCGCTGGTAGGCGCCGGCGAAACGCAGCAGCGCACCGTCGTGTTTGGTGATGCCAAACTGCTTGAGGGCATCGTCCATGAGCCCCCCGCAGGTCCATTCCATGGATAGGGCGTTCATGCCGTGGTCCGTCTTGATCGGGGCGTTCATCCCGCCGCCCCGCCACTCTTCCATCTGGCGCTCCAGCACCGGAAGGGTGACCTCTTCCACCTCGCCAACGTAGGAAATACCGTCGTTGAAGAGATTCATGTTCTTGAGCTTGCGTGGCAGTGCCATGGTCTATCCCTCCGTTACGCGGCGATCTGGCTGGCGAAGTCCGCCAGGTAGCGGTCGGTGATGCGCTGGCGGAACATCAGGTTCTCCAGCGGCGGCACCGGGGTGTAGTCGTAGTCGATGTAGAGCTTGCCGGCTTTGAGTACCTCGGGGGTGTTGATCTCGTCATCGAACCAGGCCTCGCCGTCGATGATGTAGCCCAGGGACTTCCACTCGCGGAATTTGGCGTTGATGCCCTCGATGATGTCTTTGATCAGGCTGGCGTGCATCGGCTTGTCCACGGCCCACAGGTGCGCCTCGGCCAGGGTATCGGCAATGACGTGGGCGGTGCGGGTGTAGTTCTCGAATGCGAACAGCGGATCAGCTGAGCAGGTGCGCGAGCCCCAGAAGCGGAACCCTGAACGGTTGATCAGGGTGGTGACCTCGGCTTCGTTCAGGTAGCCCGCATCGGTGGCCGGGTTCTGCAGATCCCAGTAGATGTCCTTGCTGATGCCGGTGACGCCTTCCACCGGAACGTTGGACAGGGTTTTGTGCCAGCCGATCTCTTCATCGATCTTGGCGCGCAGGCCCAGCGCACGGGCGGTGGCAAACAGGGTGGCCTCTTCATTGGCGACGGTATCCCAGCCCAAGAAGTCGGGCCAGATCACCATGCACTCGCGGCTGCCGAAGTTGTCACGGTAGGTGACGGCCTCTTCTTTGGTGGCCGCTCCGAAGGCGCTGATGTAGGCAAAGGCGCGCAGCTGCTGGGCGATGCTGACCAGCTCCGTCGCCACCGGCAGGTCATCCAGCCCCGGAACCCCCAGAATGCGCGGCTTGACGCCAAACTGGCTCTCCGCGGCCAGCAGCGCCTTCATGCCGGTGTACTGACCGCCGGCGGTGACGGTACCGATCAGATTGGTGGTGGTTTCGGCCGCGTCGATACCCTCCGGCACGCGCACAGCGACGATGACCGGCTTGGTCTGGTCGGCGATGGCATCCAACGCCTTGGCCAAGGTGCCGGTGGTGCCGGCCTTGCCGATCGCTTCCATGACATTGGTGATCAGTTTCGGCTTGTTGGCCGGGAAGTAGTCAGCGTCGGCATCGTCAGCGGTGGCCACCAGCCCGATCACGGCCGTCGATACGGTCCGGATCGGGCGGGTGCCCTCGTTGATCTCGATGACGCGGACGCCGTGATGATATTCGGTCGCCATTGGCCCTCTCCTGCGGATTGCGTTGCACTGGACTCAGTGTGCAGCCTCGCGCGAGGAGAGGGGAGCGGGTGGGTGTGTAGGCGGGGGAGGTACATGTGCAGGCACCGCCAGACGAGTCGACAGTGCCGCCATCTACGGTGAGTGCTGTTTGATGATCACATGTCGCTCCTTTTCAGAGGGGTGTCTGCCAGCAGCTCCGCGAGCGTACGGCCTGCGCTGGCATGTCTGGAGTATGCAATAAGGCTGGAGATGGTCTGCCGGGCGGCAGCAAGATCGCACTGGCCGGCGGCATAGTCGTCGCGTAGCCTGCGCAGGCGCCGTCTCCAGTGGCGGATGTTGCGCTTGCGCGGCAAGATATGAGTCGGCCAGATGCGGTAGCCACAGAAGTCCAGGCCGCGCTGCCAGGGCTCGTATCGACTCTTGGGGTTGAGGCGCAGCTTGAGCACCGCGCACTCGTCAGCGATGCGCTCCAGTACTGCGCGGGCGTGGGCCTTGTCGCGGCAGATGGCGACCATGTCGTCCATGTAGCGCAGGTAGTACGGCTCGCCAGCGCTGTCTTTGAGGGTATGGTCGACGCGGTCGAGGACGACATTGGCCACCAGCTGACTGGTCAGCGCGCCAACCGGCAGGCCCATACCGCCATCGAAGCCGTAGCCGGCCATGATCTGCCGCCAGAGCCAGAGCACGTCTGGATCACGAATGACGCGCGCGATGGCTTGCTCGGCCACGCCATGATCGATGCTGGCGAAGTAGCTTTTGACGTCGGCGTGGATGATATAGATGCCGTCACCCCAGTTGCGCTTGGCGCGGCGCAGGAACTGCTGGGCGCGATGCACGGCGGCGTGTGTCCCCTTGCCCTTACGGCAGGCATAGCTGTCAAAGATGAACCGGCGCTCGAAGAGCGGCTCGACCACGCGCACCAGGGCGTGATGGACGATGCGGTCGGCAAAGGGCGGCGCGGTGATGTCGCGGCGCTTGGGCTCTTTGACGGTGAATATCCTTGGCTTGCCGGGCTGCCAGGATCGCCACTTGAGATGCTCGTGCAGCTCGATCAGGCGCTCCTCCCAGTGGGCCGAAAACGCCAGCGCCTCGGGCGTATACCGCTTGCCGCGTCTCGCCTCTTCATAAGCAGCCACAAGGTTTTCCCAGGCGATGATGCGTTGGTAGAGGCCGCCGTCAGCCAGCGATGCGCCCGCGGACGGCTGTTGATCTTCGAGCCAAAGGCTCTGGACGGACGCGCCGAATGACTGGCGCTGACCACACACCCTTGGGTCATGTGGCTTCTGGCCGGCATCGTTCGCGGGGCGGGCGCCGATGTTGCTGTTCGCGTTGGACGCGGCGTTGTTGAGGTTGAGGGCACCGAGGCCCGCATTGCCGCCGTTGTTCCAGGCGCCGCCGTAGTACGCATCCGCCCGATGAGACATTACATGCGCTCCTCGTGTTTGATCCATGCGCCAACCATGCGGCCGATCTCGTCGATGTGGCGCGCCCACACCTCAAGCCGGTTGGCGTTGATGTAGCGCAGCCGGTAGGCCTTGCGCACCAGGTGCCGCAGCACCTCGACCTCAACGTCAAGATCAAAGAGCGCCGCCGATTTTTGCCGCCGCTTCCATGCGACGGCGCAGATACGGCGCAGTCGCAACAGCGCCGCACGCACTTCGGCGGCGAGCACATGGCGTTCGATCTTCGGCCACTGGTGCATCACCTGATGGCTGTAGGCATCGAGCTCCTCGATCCGCTCGATCAGCGCATGGTAGGGCGCATAGCGCGCCGCCTGTTCGCGCCGCGAAAGCGCGCGCGGCTCGGCCGCGCGCTTAGTGTCATGACGCATAGCAACCATGACCCATCACACCTTCGCGGGGCGGGCGCCGAAGTTGCTGTACGCGTTGGACGCGGCGTTGTGGAGGCTGAGGGCACCGAGGCCCGCATAGCCGCCGTCGTCCCAGGCGCCGCCGCGCAGCGGGTAGCGCTGGCCGTGGTTGCGCATGTAGATGCGACCATTCAACGCCAACGCGCCGGGCGCCAGGAGCAGCGCTTTGGCGAGGGCGGGCACGGTGATACCGGTGTCGGCAGCCAGCGAGCTGAATGCCATCGAGTTGTAGTCATAACCATAACCGTTATCTCCCGCCGGGCCATTGCGATTATCCACCACATCATCGATCTGGAAGCCACCCAGATCATTTGCGGCGCCGTTGTCGCTGTAGGCGGTGAGACTGTCGTATTTGAGCGTACCCGCCGTGCCCGGCGCGACCAGTGAGCCGTCGGCGGCGCTGATGGCTTTCCAGGCGGCTGAATCATCAAACAGAGCAGCCGTGGCGGCATCGTTGTTTGTCAGCACCTGGATTTCGCCGTCCACCAGTCGCAGGCCGGGGGTGAACTCCCAGACGCTGCCCACGAGATCAGCGATACCGGCGGTGCTGCCGTCATGGCGCCAGCTGAGCGGCCCGGCGCCGACCAGGGTGCGCCCCGTGCCAGAGGTAACGCCTGGGGTGCCGCTATCAACCCGGCGCGCGCTCTCCCAGGTGGCGTCGTGGGCGCGGCCGTAGTTGGTATTGCCGCGCGGCTGATCGCCCGCCTTGGCGGTGAGCAGCGATACCGCCCCCCACTCAGCGTTAGTCATGACGTGGAAGCCGGCGCCGCAGGCGCGGGCTGCATCGACAAAGTAGGTATACGGCTGAGACACGGTCGGATCAACGCCGGGCAGGCTCAGCAGCTCGCCGTTGCGCACGATGCCGGGATACATGCCGACCCAGATGCCGTCGCGGGTCACACCGTCCACCACGAAGGCCGGGTGGGGACCGGAACCGTAGTCGGGGTCGATATCCTCCAGGTTAAACCTCGGAATCCAGCGGAAGTAGCTCGGCTGGCCGGACTGGGTGTAGTGCACGGTGCACAGGCCGCCGGTGGCGGCTTCGATGGCGGCGCGCAGATCGTCTTTGATAAAGATGGTGGGCATGGTGGTCTCCTGTTATCCGATGAAGGGCCAGAGTTCGAGGCTGACGGCGTTGACGTCGAGAGGTTGAGCGACCCGCTCCACCCCAGGATCGCCGGTCATAGGGTCGGCCTCGCCGGGCTGCTCGCTGTACTGGCGCGGGGGGATACGCACGATGGCGACAATCGCGCCCTCCTCGCCGTCGCGGGCGAAGGCACCCTGGTGGTGGCGGATCACAATCTGCGCGGCGTCATCGCGTTGCTCGGCGGCGTAGTCGATGGTGATATCACCCACTGTCAGCCGGTCGGCGGCGAGGGTAACGGGTGCCACCGGGGCGCCGGGTTGGATCATGTGCATCATGGGCATGGCAGGTCTCCTTAGTCGTTGAGGCGTTCTATGCTGTAGCGGATGTGGACATCATCCGCCGCGCTGGCCAGGGTCAGGGTAAAGCCGTTGGTGGCGCGATTGCTGACGATGATCTGGTCTGGGCGGCAGGGCGCGCCGCTGGCCGAGACCACATCCAGCGCCAGCCGCCAGTCGGACCCGCGCAGCGGCCGCGCGAAGGCCAGCGAGAGCGTCGGCGGCGCATCCAGCAGATCGGGGTAGTTGGGCTCGATGCGACGCACGTCGGTCATCGCCACGCTGGCCAGATAGGGGTCGGTGGCGTCGGTGCTGTTGGCCGGGATGGTCAGCCGGTAGAGCTCGATGCCGTTATCCGGCACTGCCTGACCGATAGCGGTCACCGCTACCCGGTAGGTCTGGCCGTCGCTGTGGGGGTAGAGGTAGGCGCTGACCGTGACGGCGGAGGTCGTGGACAGGTTGGCCGGCACGCTGGCAGCGTTGTTGCCCTCGACTACCGGATAGGTCCGCCCGCCGGCAAAGCAGACGCCGGCGCTGATATGGAGGTTGCGGGTGGCGCTGGTCGATTTGGTCAGCGTGCAGCCCGAGACTACACCGCGGTTACGGATCGTGATCTCGCCCTGCTGCTGCCAGGGACCGTAGCGCAGCGCATCGATCGCCTCGTGCGCGGTATGGGCCAGCGAGAGCGCCTGCATCACCGCGCTCTGGTCGAGATTGACCATATCCACGCCCACCGCCTCGACCTGATCCTGCATCGACGCCAGGCGCGCTTGCAGGCTGCCGTAGCCCGATGCGGCGGCATCCACCTGATCGGCACGAGCCTTAAGATACAGGGTGCGGTTGGCCAGTTGCTTGGCCTGGATGTTGGCGGTTCCGGTTTCACCACCGAGGATGGGGTCGGTGGTCTCAATCCGGTAGATGCCGGATTCCCACGCCTGGTTTTCAGTCACATTTGCCATGGGGCCTCCTTAAAAGATGATGGTCCAGCTGCCGGTAAGCGACAGGTCATCGCTCTTGTGGATGGGATTGCGTACCTTGCGGGCGAACAGGGTGCCGTCGGCGCAGCGCAGGCCGAACTCAGTGATCGCCATGCCGTTGGCCTCGGCGGTGGAAAGGCTCCAGGCGAAGGCCACCTGCCCGGTGGCCGGGTAGCTCACGCTGGTGATCGGTTTCCAGAACGCGCCGGTCAGGCCGATGTTGCTCGGGCTGGCGGCGGATGCCCCGACGCCAAAGCCGATATGGGTGATGTGGCGCCCCTCGACGCTACCGCCCACCAGGCGCGCAAGCTGATCCTTCGCGCCGTTGACGATCAGGTTAGCCTCCTCGATACGCTCGATCAGAGCGCCGTCCGCCCGCCGCAGCTCGCAGACAAAGGCGCCGCGCAAGGTGGCGGTATCAGACAAGTGCATACTCATGCTGCCTCCAGATAGGTGATCTCGTCGCCGGATGCGATGCGCCCGGCGCTGTAGCGGCGGCTGCCATCGGCCAGCGTCGCGCCGTCGCAAATGTTGTCCGCGCCGTAGCGGTAGCGGCCGTCGTAACGGATATGGCGCACGGCGGTGATCGGCATCACCGCATCCTGCGCCACCGGCGCGGCATCGCCGTAGTCGCTGCTACCGTCGGCCTGAGTCGCGCCGTCATAGCGCGGCAGGGCCTGCTGGCGGTCGGCGCCAGACCAATCGAGCGCCAGGGTGGTATCGGACTCGGGTTGACCGGCGCGCCAGTGCGTCTCATCCACACCCCAGCCCTGATAGCGGCGATATCCATCGGCCAGGGTGGCGCCGTCGCAGGCGAGCAGCGCGCCCTGGTCGTAACGCAAGCTGCCGTCGTAGGTGCGCCGCCAGGGGCGCTGATCGCTGGCTGTGAGTGTTGCTGTAGCCTGCGTCTGGTCACGGCTGGGCGCGCTGTCACTGATATCCGCACGCCAACCGAGCCGTGTGAGATGACGCGAGACCGGCGCCCATTCGCGCACGATCTCCGCCACGCGCGCCGCCGTGCCGGCATCCAGCCCGGCGGTCTCGCCCAGATCCGCATCGAGCGCGTACTCCGCCCAGGAATGGCCGCCATAAACTTCGGAGCCGTCACAGAAGATCGCGCCGTCGTAGCGGCGGGCGATTCGCCCTTCAGTGATACGGTGCTGGCCGCCGAAGCCGGCGATCTGAAGCGCCCGCTTGACCGCCCAGGGCGTGCCCTTTTTGCGGTGCAGTTCGACGCTGCTGGCGATCGCCTCGCGCTGTTGTGCTGCGGACCACTGGCTGTCCCAATCATCCACCGAGAGCGCCCAGGCGAGCCAGGGTAGCAGGTGCTCCGGGCAGCGGGCTGGGTCCCATAGGTAGCGGGCCATGATCGGCAGATCGGAGCACCGCCCCACAGTCGCCTCAATGGCGCGCTCGGTCGGTGATGCGTTTGGCGGCAGTAGGCTACTCATCGCTCACCTCGGTGGTGATCGTGATGGCGCTGCACCAGGGCGCTTGCTGGCCGGTGCAAATAATGTTGGTGGCAGGGCTGTACAGATCGACCCTCCGTACGCCGGGCTGATGCAGAGCGGCGTACAGTCCGGACAGGGTGACCTCTGCCCCCAGCCGATGGTGCTCAGCCGCGTACTCAGCCACAGCAGCGTCGGCCGCCTGGCGGACGACCTCTGCGTCAGGCCCGCGGCCTATGATCAGACGGGCATCGATGCTGTAGGCGACGATTTGCGCGGCCGCCACGGTGACTTGGTCGCACAGCGGGCGCACCTCGTCGTCGCTGAGTGCGGCCTCTACGCTGGCGATCAGCGCCGCATCCGGGGTGCCGTCGCCGTTGGCGGCCAGAATCGTCACCTGCACCAGGCCCGGCTCCGGGCTGTCGGCGGCGGCATCCTTGACCTGTTTTGAGGCGGACAGCGCATGGTATCGATAGGCGCGCCGCGGACCTGCGGTAGAAAACCCCTCGAGCGAGAGCTGGGTGCGCGCCCTGAGCCGATCGTCGCTTTCGCCCGGGAGTCGGGTCACGCCCAGCAGCGCGGCGAGATTGTCCAGATCAGCCCCGGTCGCATAAGCGAGCATGTTGGCCTTAGCGGCTTCGTTCACGCGTTGGCGCAGCACGGTCTCGCGGAACGCGCAGACTTCCAGCAGCTTCACGACCGGCTCGGATTCCAGCGCGAGGGTGTCAGCGAGACTGGCATCGCGGCTGATCAGGTCGGCCTTCATTTCGGCCAGAATGGTCTCGAAGTCAATCACCTCGATAACATCCGGGATCGGCAGCTGGGCGAGATCGATTGCGGTAAAGCCTCCGCTCACAGGCCACCTCCGATACGCGCAGTCGTGGTCAGGTCTGAGTTGTTGAGCCGCCCGACCACTTCAACCGTGGCGCCGGCCGGATCGTCGTAGCTCAGGCGGATGCTGCTGATTCTCAGCCGCGGCTCCCACCTCATCACCGCCGCCGCGGTGGCGGCATAGAGGCGCAGCACAGTGGCGCGGTTGAGCGGCTGGTCGATCAGGTCCGGGATCACGCTGCCGTAGTCTCGGCGCATGACGCGGGTGCCGACCGGGGTAGTGAGGATGTCGCCGATGCTCTGGCGCACGTGATCTTCCAGGGCGTCGATGCCGGTGCCGGTGGTTTTGTTGAGGCCGATGGCTGTCATTTATCCCCCCGCGAATACGTTGTGGCTGCCCGCGGCTACGCTGCTACCGCAGCTGACCGGGTCGCCGATGCGGCCAAGCGGCAAGCCGTTGACGTACACGGATGCACTCCCGGCCGCCAGACTGCCGCCATGGGGCGGGCAGGTGGCGCAGCCATGCGCCGCCCAGCTGTCGCCCACCCTGTGCGCTGCGATACCGTTGACGAATACATCCGGGCTGCCGCCGGTGCTGGGGCGCGCCGGAAAGCAGCCATGGCCAGTGCAGTTGTCGCCGAGTCGGGTTACTGCTGCCATCAGTTGATATCCACCCTGGTGCCGTTGATGACGATGCTGCCGGCTGCTGTCAGGTGCAGATCACCGGCGGCGTGTATGGTGAGCCGGCCGCTGCTGGCGTTGTGCTCAATGCGGCTGCCGTCATCGAACAGGATCAGGTCCACGTCCGGATCGGTGCTGGGCGCATCCAGCGCGACGGTATAGAGCACGCCGATCACCACCGCCTGCGCCGGGTCACCAGACGGGCAGGCCAGCACGACCTGAGTACCGGTGCGCAGCGGTCGCCAGCGGCGGTAATTGCGGCCAACCTCGGCAGGCCACGGGAGCCAGCCTGTCAGCAGGCCCCCGGTCTGCACGCGCAGCTTGCGCGCGCCGTGGTCCACCTGGGCGATGGTGCCCAGGCGGATCAGCGATTCGATGCGGCGGTTCAGGTCTGCGGTATTCATAGGCACGATACTGCACACCCCGCGCGCGGGAGTAGAGCGGGTGGGTGTGTAGGCGGGCGGGTTACATGGCTAGCGGGTGAGGTGGTCGATCAGCAGCTGCTCGATCAGGTCGGTGTCGCGCTCGGTAAAGCCCAGCAGCTCGCGCTGTTCGTACTGCACTTCTGGCCCACCGCGGTGGACTTCGTCGCGCAGACCGTACTGGTGGACGCGGGCGATGGCGGCGATGTCGCCGAAGAAGCCGACACTGACGCTGTTGGCGTTGTATTTCTGCTTGAGGAACCGGGTAGTGCGCAGCTTGGTGAACATGGCCCGGCGGCGGATGCGGCCGGCTTTCTTCTGCGCACGGCGCGGTGCGTACGGAGAGCCGTCCGGGTTTTTCTGGTCGGCGATGCGCTGCCGCTGCGAGCGGCGCAACTCGGTGGCGAGGGTACGGGCCAGGCGCTTGCGCTCGGCCGGCTCCAGCTTCTCCAGCAACGGGGTTGCCCAGGTTTCCAGGCGGTTGAGGTCACTCATCAGGCGTCAGCTTCTCGTCATGGTGCCAGAGCTCCAGGAACAGCACCGGATCGGGCAGGTTCCATTCGGGCACCGGCTCGGACAGGTGCTCGGTGGTGTAGTTGCCATCCTCGCCCTGGGTGACGATTACGCGCTCGGTTAGCGGCAGGGTGATACTGAGGTCGATGCGCTTGTGATCGATGATGTCGGCCTCGAACTGGATGGCGTCGGCAGCGAGATCGGTCTGGTTGGCCTTGACCCAGGCGAGCAGCGGCACCATCAGGTTGTCCGGGTCGACGGAGTAGTCGGTGACGATCAGGTTCAGATCGAACTGGTACTCGTAGCTGAGGTTGTTGTCGTAGTTGGTCAGGCGCGCGTTGAGGTTGCCCCGATCGACAAACAGCTGCAGCTTCTCGGGGTTTTTCTGGAGCTCACGAACGCTGGCCAGCAGCCAGGTGCGCAGGTCAGTCAGTTTTTTCACGCTGTTGGCACTCCACTATCGAATCCACTTTGATCGCGCAGGCGAGCCAGGCAGCCTCGAGGCGCTCGATGTCGTCAGTCAGATCGCCGTTCAGTACCGGCGCTGTTGCTGGCAGGCTGCAGGGGCTCAGACTGGGACAGGAGCCACTGCTGATATTCACCGGCGCCAGTGATGGCGGGCCGCTTGCGCAGCCGGCGAGTGACAGCAGGCAGGTGATTATCAGCCCAGTCGCGGTATTCCTGGTTTTCACGTTGTAGCTCCCGGATGGTCAGTTCACGTTTGCCCAGCTGGGCACGTAGGTCGCGCTGGGTCTGTTCCATGGCCTGCTGGGCCTGCTCCCGTTCCCGGGCGTCGGCTTGCAGCCGGAGGATTTTGGCCTGCCGATCGGCAGCGCTCTGTTCGGCGGTGGCGGCCCGTTCAGCCTGCTGCTGCACTTGGTGGTATTGCCAAGCGTTAGCACCGAGCAGGGCGAGGATGATACCGACGGTGATCAGGATGCGAGTCATGCCGCTTGCTCCTGTTCCTGGTAACGGGCATAGGCCCGGGCCAGCCGGGTGTCGTACTGGTTCTTGCGGTAGCCGGGGCCGTTATAGCGGCGCGCGAAACCGGCCCAGTCTTTCGCCTGCAGGGCAGCGAGCATGTCGGGGTCGGACTGCACGAAACCGACGAACGCATAGAGCTGGTTGCCCTCGTTGAGCGTCATGGCGTTGACGAACGCTTGGGCGCTCTCGAACCCGAGGCGGTCCCAGTGGTAGCCCATGATCTGGAAAAGTCCCCAGCTGCAGGACTCGAGCGCACTGGTGTCGTCGATTTTACGGGCGTTGTTCAGGCGAAAGTGCTCGGCGGCGTAGCCGCGGTAGCCGCCGGTCTGCTTGTTGACCAGGCCGGGGTAGCGGGTACACAGGGCGCGGATCTCGTCACCGCCGAATCCGTTTTTCGCCAGTCGGCGGCGCATGATGTGGCGTTCGTAGAGGATCACCGGGCGGCCATCGTCGAGGAAACCTTCACCGAGGCTTTCCACGGCTTTCACGGCGTGCACGGTGGCGATGTCGACGCCGAGCTGCTCGGCTGCGCTCTCGATGTCGGTTTGGCTGAGCAGGTGGCGGGTGTCGCGGCCGAGCAGGGCGGCCATTGTCTTCGGACCGACGATGCCGTCATCGACCAGATTGCGATCGCGTTGCAGTTGCTTCACGGCTGCCTCGGTGTTGGGGCCGAAGTCGCCGTCCACGGCCACGTCATAGCCGGCGGCTTGCAGGCGTTGCTGCAGCGTGCGGACTTCTGGCCCCTCTGCCCCGAGTTTGATCAGTTCCATCGGTGGATCCTCGTCATGCGGATGATGTGGGCGATGTTGCCGCGGGCGTAGTAGACGGCGGTGGTCAGCAGGCTGAGCGCCAGTATCGCCAGCGGGTGCACGTCGGTGGCGTTGATCCGCCCGGTGAGCAGGGCGAGTGCAATCCCGCCGTTGAGCAGGATCAGCAGGTATGCCAGCACCGAGATGTGGCGTTTGAAGCGGGCGCCACTGCGCCGGTAGAACAGCAGGCGCAGGCAGGTGGCGGCGCAGATGCTGAATAGAATCAGGTCGAGCGCGTTCACTTGGTGCCTCCTTTGATCAGTCTGATCAGATCGACCCCCTCGAGGCGGCGCACCAGCGGCGCGGTGACGGTGATGCAGAGCAGGCCGCCGAGGAATCCGGCGACGCCGGTCGCCTGGATCGGCAGGTGACTGACCAGCTCCGGTGCGGCGAGGTAGCCCATGATGAGGCTGATCAGCAGGTAGACGCCGCGCACCCAGAGCGTGAGCTCGCGGGCGGACATGACGAACAGGGTCGCGCCGGCGAATGCGCCGATCAGGGCGTTGCCGTCGACGCCCGGGAACATGGCGGCCAGGCCGATCCCGGTGGTGGCGACGACGGTGACAGCGGTGGTGCTCGGTTCGGCCATCTGTGGGGCTCTCCCTAATCCCAGAGGTGTACTGTGTTGTCTACCGGCTCGCTGGTGGCGATATCCGGCAGCGTGATCAGGTGGCCGTGCGGCAGTACCGGGCCGAGTTCGCACAGGCCCGGGTTGGCCTCGTAGACCGCCTCGGTCACCCGACCGGTGCGGCCGTAGTGTCGCCAGCAGATGATGTCGACGGTGTCGCCCTGCATCGCACGTACTTGCGTTGCCATCAGATCAGTTCCACGGTGGTGCGCTGCCGGCCGGCAATCTTACGGATCGCAAGAATCGCCTGACGGCGGTACGTGTCGATGGTCTCGTCCAGATCCTCAGCGCGCTGTGTACCATGCAGGGTGGTGTCGTAGTCGCGATAACGCTCGGTGAGCTCCGCCTTGGCGATGTTGTAGACGGCGCGCTGATACAGCTGGACGTTGATGCTGCTGCCGTCGATTGCGTCGGCTGGCACGTGGGCCAGCGTTGCGTACCCGGCGGCTTCCTGCTCGGCCCGAAAGTGGCGCAGATCGTGGTTGGTGTCGTGCATCGCGCTGACCAGCGCTGCGCGCAGCCGATCGGGCGTGATGCTGGAGTCGATCCGCATCACGTCGCGGCACGCCACCGGCGAGACGTCGGGAAAGAACGGAATGTTCTCGATAGTGGTCTCTTCGGCGGGCGCTGTGTTGGCGACGAATCCGGTCATGGTGATGTCCTGTGGATGGTGTCCTGATTGGTGGGCGGTGGAGGCGCGTATCAGCGATGGGTAAACCCGGCTTCAACGCGCCTGCCGCCCGGCGCACGGGGACGCTCGGTTAAGCCCGATCGGGATCAGACTTGTTCTTTTCCAGCTGTTTGGTCAGCTGTGTGATCTTGGTCTTCACGCCGCACTTGTCGTGCAGCTTGAGTGCCGATTCGAGGTAGTGCAGGGCCATCTTCGGATCGCTCGCCTCGAGCAGCAGCCCGATCGCTTTGTGCAGCTTGGCGCGCACTTCGTCGGGCATGTCCTGGTCCTGCACCAGGGCATCGACATCGCGCAGCAAGTGCTCCGGTACCGGCTCGCCTTGCAGGGCGGCCTCGGCGAACTCCTCGGCGATCAGCGTGGCCGTGGTGCGCTGGTATTTATCGGGCATCGGCAGATGGTGGCGGATCGCGTACTCGGCGATCTCCAGCGCGCCCGGGTAGTCGCCGGCATCGATGCGCCAGAGCATGATGGTCATCAGCACGTCATCCGACACACCGGCGTTGGATTCGAGCACGCCCGCGACATACGGGGCGTAGTCCGGCAGCAGCTCGCGCTTGAGCTTCTGTCGGGCCTGAATCGACTGCAGCGCCTTCAGCTGGCGGGTGTGCTCGTACAGCTGAGCCAGCAGCAGCTCGTGCTGGCTGGCGTCAGGGCGGACGTTTGACTCGGCGGTTTTTGCTGCCTCCTGTGCGGCTTTCACACGCATCACGTGGCGCTTGGCTGGTGAGATCATCGTTACCTCGCTCTCAATGGATTACGGGGGCCGGAGCGCCCGGTTAGGGCGCGGTGGTGTTGATGTTCTCGACCAGGCAGCCGAAGCCGTAGTCCTCGACCACGTAAGCGTCGTTCGAGGACTCGTAGTTCTCGATGCGGTCGCGCTTCGGATTTTCCTGAATGTGACGGCGGCGGCCGCCTTCCTGCCAGTAGAGGGACAGGTTCTCGAACGAGGTGATCAGAATCGCCCCGGCCGGGAAGAAGGGTACGCGCACGGCCGGCAGGCCGCCGACACGCTTCTGGCTGATCACCACATCGGTGGCCATCTGTTCGGTAGCCGGCTGAGTCTGGTTGATCAGCGGGAAATATTTATCGGCGAGCAGGTCGCGGCCCATGATCGCCACCAGACCGGTGTCTTCCTGGAACCAAGGGTCGATCATGTTGTTGACGGCGTCGAATACCAGGGCGTCGAGATTCTCGTAGTCGCCGCCGGCGTAGACATTGACCGCGCCGGATGCGGCGACCACTTCGGACAGCACGCGCGCGGCGGCATTGTCGCGGTACTTCTGCAGCCAGCCGATGTTCACATCCTGCAGCAGCGGGTTGGCGTTGCGGTCGGATGTGGCGGCATAGCTGGTACCGTTAAAGCCGATCATGATGCGGTCCAGCGCCTGGCGTTTCATGATCGCCTCGGCAATTCGGCGCTGGAAGTCAGGGAACTTGGCCCATGTGTCCAGCTTGCTGTAGCCGATATGGGTGTCGAAGTTGTTCTGACGACACCAATAGCCGTCTGCGTTCAGGCTGGTCGGATCCTGCGTCTGGCGGTCCTGGCTATCGGTATCCGTGTTGCTGGCGATGGTGCTGCCGATGCCGAGGCCGACTTTTTCGCCTTGGAGCTCCGGTACGCCGATCATGTTGATCCGGCTCAGGAACGCAGAGGATTCCTGCATCTTTGTCTCGAGCGTCTGCTGAACGCTCGGCGCTGCAGCAAACTTCTGCGTCACGGTGCTGACATCGTTCAGCTCCGCGATGGTGTGGTAGTAGGCTTCGATTTTTTTGCGGGTTTCGGTGCGCATGGGTCTGTCTCCAAGTCGTAGGGGCGGTGCGTTCCGTTCTGCCGGGGCCGGTTAAAACTCAGCCTTCAGCTCTCCATTGCCCCCTGACGCAGGCGGGCGCTTCGTGAAATTCGGGGTACCTTCGAGGGTGGTTTCCAGCTGCTCGATCTTCTCCATCGCGGACTGCACGTCGGCGTTCAGTCTTTCGAGCTGCTCGGTGTGATCTGTACCGACGCTTTTGCCACCGATCAGGCTGGAAAACTGCTCCTGCAGCTTGGCGACTTCGCCGGCCACGGTTTCGATGGCCGCGGCGTAATCGGCATCCTGCTCTGTGCGCTGCGCCTCGGCCTTGCTGAACAGTTCTTTTACGCGGTCGAGGATGGAGGTGCTCTCTTCGAACTCGAGCTCCACCTCGCGGGCGGCACTGAATACGTTCTCCGGTTTCTGCTTCCGGTAGGTCAGTGGATTCTGGTCAGCATTGGCCGCGAACTGCAGATATTCGGTACTGAGTGAAGCGGGGGAGTCAGTGATCGCCAGGCCGGTGAGATAACACTCGCCCGACTTGGCGAAGTCGAAGTCGATCTCCATGCTGGTGTAGACCTTCTTCCGCTTCTTGTTCAGCGCGATGAGGTCGTCGTTCGGGGAGATCTGGGCCAGCAGGGCCAGCTTTTTCTTGCCGTCCATCTCGACGGTTTCGGTTTTCAGGCCGACGACGTCGCCGAACGCGCCGAAGGGGGAGTCCGGTGCCAGGCCCCGGATGTGTTCGCAGTTGATGCGGCAGCCGTATTTCTCCGGATTGAAGTTCTTGGCCATCTGCTCCAGCCATTCGGCCTGGATCTCGCGTCCATCGGTCGTGTCGCCTTCTACGCCGACACGGAACCATTTGCTCTTCAGTGCTGCCTTCTTGGCCATCTGTCCTGTCCTCTCCTGGTGCGCAGCGCCGGGGGTATCGCCCGGCCCTGGATGCGCTCTCTCGGTGTGTGATGAGGCTAGGGTGGGCGTCTACGCGCGTGCACTCAATTGGGTGCACATGTAACCGGCGTGGCTACACAAGACACGGAAAGGGAGGGGAGCGCAGCGCCTGTAATCTGGCGCCATGAACGCATTCGTCGAAACTGCCGAACAGCCGGATCTGGATCCGCGCCGCACTGCCAAGCATCTGTATTGGCAGGGCTTCCGCGTGGCCAGAATCGCGGAACTGCTGGGTGAGAAGCCCGCCACGCTGCACAGCTGGAAAAAGCGTGATGGCTGGGACGAGGCCAAGCCGATCGAGCGGGTCGAGGGTGCACTTGAGGCTAGACTGATCCAGCTCGTAATGAAAGACCCCAAAGAGGGGCGCGACTTCAAAGAAATAGACTTGCTTGGTCGGCAGATCGAGCGCCTCGCCCGGGTGCGCCGGTATGAGCAGCCCGGTGGCCACGAGGGGGATCTGAACCCGAAGGTGGGCAACCGGAACAGCGGCGAGCGCAAGAAGAAGGTTAAAAACGAGGTTACGGATGAGATCGCCGAGAAGCTGCGCGCGGCGTTCTTCGATGAGCTATTCGGCTACCAGAAGCACTGGTACCGGGCCGGCGAACTGCACCGGATCCGCAACATCCTCAAATCCCGCCAGATCGGCGCCACGTACTATTTCGCCCGCGAAGCGCTGCTCGATGCGGTGGAGACGGGGCGAAACCAGATTTTCCTGTCGGCGTCCAAGGCGCAGGCCCATGTGTTCAAAGAGTACATCCGCGCCTACGCGATGGACGTGGCTGAGTGGGATCTGACCGGCGACCCGATCGAGCTCTCCAACGGCGCCAAGCTCTATTTCCTCGGTACCAACGCTCGCACCGCGCAGTCGTACCACGGCAACCTGTACTTCGACGAGTACTTCTGGACCTACAAATTCCAGGAACTGCGCAAAGTCGCGTCAGGCATGGCGATGCACAAGAAGTGGCGGCAGACATATTTCAGCACGCCGAGCAGCCTAAGCCACGATGCGTACCCGTACTGGTCGGGGGAGCTGTTCAACAAGCGCAAACCGAAGAAAGAGCGGATCGACCTTGATATCAGCCATGCCGCGCTGAAGGACGGCAGGCTATGCGAGGATGGCCAGTGGCGCCAGATCGTCACGGTGCTGGATGCGATGGAGCAGGGCTGCGACCTGTTCGATCTGGATCAGCTGCGCCTGGAGTACTCCGAACCGGAGTGGCAGAACCTGCTGATGTGCGAGTTCGTCGACGACAACGCCAGCATCTTCGGCATGATGATGATGCAGCGCTGCATGGTCGACAGCTGGGAGGAGTGGGCCGACTTCAAGCCGTTCGCGGCGCGGCCGGTGGGCAACGCACCGGTCTGGATCGGCTACGATCCTAACGGCGAGAGCGACAACGGCGACAACGCCGGCCTCGCCCTGATCCTGCCCGCCGCGAAGGCGGGCGGTAAGCACCGCATCATCGAGCGGATGCAGCTGCGCGGCCTCGACTACGAGGACCAGGCGGAGCAGATCCGCCGGATGACCAGACGCTACAACGTCACCCATATCGGCATCGACACCACCGGGATCGGCAGCGCCGTGTACCAGCTGGTGCGCAAGTTCTTCCCGGCGGCCAAGCAGTACCAGTACAACCCCGAGGTGAAGACTCAGCTGGTGATGAAGGCCTACAACATCATCAGCAAAGGGCTGCTCGAGTTCGATGCCGGCTGGGTCGACATCGCACAATCATTCATGGCGATCCGCAAAACAACCACCGCCAGTGGTCGTCACACCACGTTCACGGCGGGGCGCAACGGTTCAGTCGGTCATGCCGATCTGGCCTGGGCCGTCATGCACGCTTTGGATAAAGCCCCCCTCGATATCGAAGGTACCGCCAACGCCGGCGGCAAAATGGAGATGTTCTAATGAGCGACACAGCGAACCCCGCCACCGGAGTGCAGGCATT
Organism: Marinobacterium sp.; assembly: GCA_030602245.1. Lineage (GTDB taxonomy): Bacteria > Pseudomonadota > Gammaproteobacteria > Pseudomonadales > Balneatricaceae > Marinobacterium_D. The sequence goes on along the minus strand of JAUWAC010000003.1, from coordinate 21,940 downwards.
CACCTTCGGTGACCCGACCCCAGTGCTCGATAAGCGCGAGATCCTCGACTACATCGAGTGCTACCAGATGCTGAAGTGGTACGAAACGCCGCTGTCGTTCGAAGGGCTGGCCCGATCGTTCCGTGCGGCCACGCATCACAGCAGCCCGATCTACTTCAAAGTAAACATCCTCACCAGCGCGTTCATCCCGCACCGGTTGCTGAGCCGGCAGGCGTTCCGCCGCTGGGCGCTGGACTTTGTGATCTTCGGCAACGGTTACCTGGAGAAGCAGAGCAATGTGCTGGGCCGATCAATGAAGCTGGAGCCATCGCTGGCGAAGTACACCCGGCGGGGCCTTGATCTGGACACCTACTTTTTCGTGCGCGGGTGGGGTGAGGAGCACGAGTTCAAGAAGGGCAGCGTGTTCCACCTGATGGAGCCGGATATCAACCAGGAGATCTACGGCCTGCCCGAGTACCTGTCATCGCTGAACAGCGCCTGGCTGAACGAGAGCGCCACGCTATTTCGCAGGAAGTACTACCTCAACGGCAGCCACGCCGGTTACATCCTGTACATGACCGACACCGCCCAGAGCGATGATGATATCGACAACTTGCGCCAGGCGATGAAAGACAGCAAGGGCCCGGGCAACTTCAAGAATATGTTCGTCTACGCCCCGAACGGGAAGAAGGAGGGGATACAGGTAATCCCGATCAGCGAAGTCGCTGCGAAGGATGACATCTTCAACATCAAGAGCTGCACCCGCGACGATATGCTGGCCGCGCACCGGGTGCCGCCGCAGCTGATGGGCATCATCCCCAACAACACCGGCGGATTCGGTGACGTGCAGAAGGCAGCGCTGGTCTACAACCGCAACGAGCAGATCCCGCTGCAGTCCCGGTTCCAGGAACTCAATGAATGGATTGGCGAGGAGGTGGTGAGATTCAACCCCTACGTGATCGAAGAGGTCGCCGATAAGACAAGAAATTCAGCCCTTTAAAAACAAAGAGCTTCGCCTGAATTATAGCAGATAACCTGCTGAAATAGTTGAAAAAAGCGCCGATTAAGGCGCTTTTTTTTACGCCCGTAGCCCGCCCGTTTCGCGCGTCTCAGCAGGACTCGCCCGAGCGCCGCGCAGCACCGATATCGGTATCGGTAACCAGCCACCGATCCACCACCAGCCGAGACCCGTCAACCGATCACCGCTGGCCCCGGTCTGACCCCTGGTCCCCAATAGACGGAACCGATCAACCAAACCCCTTCCACAACCGGCCACCAGCACCCGGGGCACCCCCTGCCGCCGCAGAACGGCGCTCGTCCCCCTCCACGCCTGCGGTGCTTGTCGGATAGGTTTTTCTTCAGTGCATGAACGGCTGAAGGAGGCGGCCGCTGCGGGCTGTTCTCGGCTTCGGCAGGGCACTGGAATGTTGCGGAATCATGCGGGCTAGAGGGCGTTATAGAGCCTCTCAGAGGGTGCTGGCTCTGGAGATGTTTTTCGTTTCGGCATCGGAGAAAGGTGACAAAAGTGATAACGCTGAAAATCGGCTGTAAATGTCTGATTTTGTTGGTGATATTTGTCACCTTCAAAAGGTGATATGAGGTGACGCAAAAGGTGACGGATTTTTAAGTCTTTGAATATAAAGAGATTATGAATATAGAAATATCACCTCTTAAAAAGGTGACACGTAACCTTTCAATCACCGATTTATCACCTTTGGTCGCTCGCCGAATCGCCTTGTATATCAAAGCATTGCGCCCGACTTTGCCGCTCCATCACCTTTGTCACCTTTTTCCGATGGCCACCTGAAAAATTTACTACACGCGCCCGCGCATAGGCGTCGCGTAGAGATCGAGATCTTTTCTCGATCCGATGTTCTGCTCCATCGTGCTGGCTCTCTTGCTGCCTGCCTGATGACTGGAGCTATACAGTGGTTACGCCTGCTGTAACCATTTGATTCATAAAGGACCGTTTGGAGGCGTGTCGCACCTATGGCATTAGCTGATAACGTTTCATAAAACAGATGGTTACGGCCGTTACGGGTCGTTTTTGACATGGTGGGGGTCGCTGGTTCGAGTCCAGTTAGTCCTACCAGAATTCTTAAGAAAATCAGCCGCTTACGGGTCATGCCGAGCGGCTTTTTTTCTGTCTGGGGTTTGGGAAAGCCAACTGATAAACAACTGAAAACACGAAGATGCAGGGTCAATAATGATAAACGCGTCTGGTAGATAGGCGTGATCTTACCCAGCAGCAGTGGACACATCATTAAGGTAGTAAACTAACCGAGGTGTCCGATGGCAAGACAAGCTGCTCCGATGACAAAATCCCGTACGCGCTACACCCAAACATATAAAGACGAAGCCCTCGCATTGGCCGATCGGATGGGCGTCGCCGCTGCCGCCAGAGAGCTTGGTATTCAGGCCAGCGAGCTCTATCAGTGGCGAACCAAAGCCCAACATCAGCAAAGTCTCTCCGAGCGGGAGCGCACTCTGGCCGAAGAGAATGCGCGACTGAAGCGACAACTCGCGGAAAAGTCCGAGGAGCTTGAGATCGCAAAAAAAGCCGCGGTGTACTCCGCCAAGAGCCTGAAATGAAGTACGCCTTCATCCACAATCACAGGCAGTCATTCAACGTTCGCAGCCTCTGCCGAATGCTTGAGGTCTCGCGCAGTGGCTATTACGCCTGGTGTCGCCGAGGCACGAAGCAGTCGCGCAGGCAATGCCGGCAGGCGGAGATCGATCGACAGGTGGCCAAGGCTTTTGATCACCGTAAGGGCCGCGCGGGTGCACCACGACTGGTGTTGGACCTGCGTGACAGCGGCTTTACCGTAAATCGGAAAACAGTAGCAGCCAGCCTTCAACGCCAAGGATTGCGCGCCAAGGCCGCACGTAAGTTCAAGGCCACGACGAACTCGCGACACTCGTTGCCTGTAGCACCGAACCTGCTGCAACAGGATTTCACGACTACTGCTCCTAACCAGAAATGGGTGGGTGACATCACCTATCTGTGGACCGCGCAGGGCTGGCTTTACCTGGCTGTAGTCATTGATCTGTATTCGCGCCGGGTCATCGGTTGGGCGATGAGCGAGCGTATGACGGCGGCACTGGTGTGCGATGCGCTCCAGATGGCCCTGTGGCGACGCAAACAACCCAGCGGGGTAATCGTGCATACGGATCGCGGCAGCCAATACTGCTCGACTGACTATCAGCGCCTGCTAACTCAGCATCAGCTACAGTGCAGCATGAGTGCAAAAGGCAACTGCTACGACAATGCCTGTGCGGAGACCTTCTTCCACAGTTTGAAAGTGGAAGCCATTCACGGCGAGCATTTTCCGACCCGTGACATCATGCGTCAGCAGGTCTTCGAATACATTGAACTGGACTACAACCGGCAGCGCCGGCACAGTGCAATTGGATTCATCAGCCCAGAGGCATTTGAAAACCAGAGAATCGCTTAAACAGGTGTCCACGATTGCTGGGTAGGATCACTTTCGGTTATCCGCTGGATGAGCAGAGCGTACAGCTCAAAGCCCGCATCCGTCCCGAAGTAGCCTGGCTGTTGTCGGAAACGCCATTGAGTGAAGTGCAAAGCCTATCGACTGATCCGGATCAGGATGGATGGTGCTGGCTGGAAGCGGAAGTGCCCAACGACCAGCAAACCCAGTGGTGGATACAGGGCTTTGGCTCGGCGATTGATGTGATTGAACCCGTTAGCTGGCGCGAGGCGATCCGTCGGCAGGCGAGGGAAGTTTTAGGGACTGCCCTCAACCCTTCCCCTATGCCCCAAAAAGACGCATCATTCACTCTTAGCTAATACGCAAGACTACAAACAGCGACAGAGGATGTCGGATTTCATCATCAGGTTTTAAGACGCCAGAAGTCGCTGCAGCATCAAGGATTCGACATGCAGACCTTATACGCCCCGGGCGCCCGAGTGGTCATTCGGGATTGTGAATGGATAGTTCGTCGGGCAGATCCCAGCGATGACGGCGGCTACATCCTCACCGTGGATGGTCTCTCGGAGCTGGTCAGTGGCAAAAGTGCCAAATTTCTCACTCGTCTTGAAGAAGCAGAAAACGCCATCCGTGTACTCGATCCGGCTGAAACCGGCTTCGAGCAGGATCTGAGCCCCGGCTTTGAAAAAAGCCGTCTGTACATCGAAACCCAGCTGCGTCAGATCACCCCGGCGGATGACAAGATCCACCTCGGCCACAAAGCGGCCATGGATCTGGTGCCGTATCAGCTTGACCCCGCGTTGCAGGCATTAAAGCAAAACCGCCAGCGTATCCTGATTGCCGATGCCGTGGGTCTGGGTAAAACCCTGGAAGCCGGTATCCTGATGACCGAGCTGATGCGCCGCGGCAGGGGCAAGCGCATTCTGGTGCTGACCCTCAAAAGCATGATGACCCAGTTCCAGAAGGAGATGTGGAACCGCTTCACCATTCCACTGACCCGGCTCGACTCCGCCGGTCTGCAGCGGGTGCGCAACAACATTCCGGGCAACCACAACCCGTTTTACTACTACGACAAGTCGATCATCTCCATCGACACCCTCAAGCAGGACAACGAATACCGCCGCCATCTGGAGCAGGCTTACTGGGACATCATCGTCATCGACGAAGCCCATAATGTGGCCGAACGTGGCAGCAGTTCTCAGCGTGCGCAGCTGGCACAGCTGCTGGCCGGTCGATCTGATACCCTGATCATGCTCTCGGCCACGCCGCACGATGGCAAGGCGCGCTCCTTCGCCAGCCTGATGAACATGCTCGATCCCACCGCGATTGCTAATCCGGATGACTATGCTAAAGAGGATTTCCGTGATAAGGGGCTGGTGATCCGCCGCTTCAAGAAGGATATCCGTGATCAGGTGCAGCAGGAGTTCAAGGAGCGTGTCGTTAATGACATCTACCTGAACGCCACGGCAGAAGAAGAGGCCGCCTATCAGGCGCTGCTGGATTTGCCCTTTACCTACCGAGGCGAACACAACGCTGAACGCAACGGCCAGCTGGTACGTATCAGCCTGCAGAAGTCGATCTTCAGCTCCCCGGCGGCGGCACAGAGCTCCGTTGAACAGCGCATCCGCAAGCTGGAAAATTCCAAGCTGAATAACAATCAGCCCACCGCCGATGAGCAGGCAGAGATCCAGTCGTTGAACTCCCTGCTGCTGGCGCTGCGCAACATCACACCGCAAGCGTTCAACAAATACCAGCAACTGATCAAGCTGCTGAAAAGCAAAGACTTCGGCTGGAACAAGGCCGACACCGAAGACCGCCTGGTGATCTTCTCCGAGCGTATCGAAACCCTCAACTGGCTACAGGGCCAGATGCTGGCCGATCTCAAGCTCACGGACGATGCGCTGCAGATTCTGCACGGCGGCATGTCCGACATTGAACAGCAGGCGATCGTGGAAGCCTTCGGCAAGCCCGAAAGCAAGCTGCGTGTGCTGCTCTGTTCTGATGTGGCCAGCGAGGGTATCAACCTGCACTACCTGTCGCATCGGCTGATCCATTTTGATCTGCCCTGGTCGTTGATGGTGTTCCAGCAGCGCAACGGCCGTGTTGATCGCTATGGTCAGGAACAGACGCCAATCATCACCTACCTGATCAACCAGAGCGAAAATCCCACGGTGAAGGGCGATCAGCGCATTCTGGAAATCCTCAAGGAAAAGGATGAGCAGGCCTACAAGAACATCGGCGATCCGGCCACCTTCATGAAGGTGCATGATGCCGAAGCGGAAGAGGGCCTGACCATGGAGGCCATGGCCCGCGGCACCCGCGCCGAAGACTTTGATGCCCAGTACCAGCCGGATGACAGCAACGAAGGCGATGATCTGTTGTCCCTGTTCCTCAATTTCGAGCCGGATGCGTCACAGACACCAGCCGAAACCGGAGATAACACCGACAGTTCCTGCGTTGACCGCTTTAGCCTCTTCCCCAGCGATTACGAATTTGCCCGTCAGGCACTGGACGCGATCAACCGCGAGCGCAAACAGGTGGAGTTCAGCGCCAATGCCGAGCGCCAGACCCTGACGCTCACGCCGCCGGATGATCTGGACTACCGTTTCCGCTTCCTGCCGCCGGAGATCAGCCCCGACAACGGCAGCCTGGTGCTCACCGCCGACAAGGCCCGTTTTGCCGAAGAGATCCGCCGCAGCCGTCAGGACGAAAACGCCTGGCCCAAACTGCACTACCTCTGGCCCCAGCATCCCGCCATGCACTGGCTGGAAGATAAACTGCTGGCGCAGGTGGCCCGTCACAGCGCGCCCGTGCTGGTGTTGCCCGACACCCCCAGCATCCAGCAGGCGCTGCAGCCCGATGAAAGCGTGTTTCTGGTCAGCGGCCTGATCCCCAACCGCAAGGCACATCCGGTGATCTGGCAATGGTTTGCCATCAAAACCCGCGGCGGCGCAGTGACCGCCATAGAAGCGGCAGAAGCCTGGTTGCGATCGCTGCAGCTCGACAGCAAACTGCCCAACCGCGCCCAGCCGGTCGATATCAGCGGCCTTGAGGCCCTCCGCCGTCCGGTGGTTGATGCTGTCAAAGCGGAAATGGCCCGCCTGCAGGCTGAATACACCGAGCGTCACCAGACCACGCTGACCGAACAGCTCGATGCCCTCAAGGCGCTCAAGGCGCGACAGGTCGCCCAGCTTGACCTGCAGCTGAGCCGCTCGGCCCAGGCCGAACACTTCAAGGCCGCCCGCCGCGAAGAGCGCATTCGCCGCATCGACACCGTGTTCAACGATTACCAGATCTGGGTGCGGGACACCCTCAGCATCGAACCGGTCCCCTTCATCCAGATCATCGCCGTATTTACCCGGGATAACGACTGACACGTCCGGGTAGAGCAAGGAGCAGAATCAGATGGCCGTTCAGGATACTGTCGCCACCTTTATCGGTTTGACCAACGAAAACGAATTCTTCAGCGCCCACTATCTGGCTGAAGTGTTCCAGGGTGATTTCGCCGACACCATCACCGAATGGGAGAGCCGTGAAGCGCAGCCCCACCGCGCCCTGCGCAACCTCAACCAGCCCTATTTTGCACTGCGTCACCGGCTCAAAAACGAACGCAGCCTGGACGAGCGCTTGCGCCTGCAACGCGAATTCTTCCAGCAGCTGATGGCGGTACTCGGCATCCCCTGGCAGCCGCACAACCGCGAACTGGCCGCCAACACCGAACTGCCGATTCTGTCGGCCCTTGGCGATCAGCTCTGGGTACTGGGTGCGTTCGATGCCAACAACGAGGGTGAAGACCCGCTCTCGCTCACCCTGCACGGCAACCAGTTTATTGGCCCCGGCCCGCACCACGACAAGCTCAAAAACAGCCACTGGTACAGCATCCTCAACGACGTGGTGCTGCGCCAAACCGCCGGCTTCAACGACAACCCGCCGCGCTGGGTGCTGCTGCTGTCCGACCGTCAGGGCATTCTGATCGACCGCTACAAATGGTCGCAAAACCGCATGCTGCGCTTCGACTGGGAGGAGATTCTCGGACGCCGCGACGACAAGACCCTCAAGGCCACCGCCGTGCTGCTGCACCGTGAGAGCCTGGTGCCGGATGAAGGTCAGTGCCGCCTCGACAGCCTGGATGAAAACAGCCACAAACACGCCTTCGCCGTCTCCGATGACCTCAAATACGCCCTGCGTCAGGCCATTGAGCTGCTGGGCAACGAAGCCGCCGATCAACTCATCGCGCAGGCAGGCGAGCGCAAGGAGGGCATCTACAGCGGCAAAAACGCCCTTGATCCCGACCAGCTGTCACAGGAATGCCTGCGTTTCATGTACCGCATCCTGTTCCTGTTCTACATCGAGGCCCGGCCGGAACTGGGCTACCTGCCCACCGAGGATGAAACCTGGCGTCAGGGTTACAGCCTCGACAGCCTGCGCGATCTGGAAAGCGTGCGCCTGACCACCGAAGAGAGCCGCCGTGGCCGCTACTTCCACGACAGCCTCCAGCGCATGTTCCGCCTGATCTACAGCGGCCGCCAGCTCGACCGTCAGCTCGATCACACCCACGCCTATCACCAGAGCGGCGGCGAAACGACCTTCACCCTGCAGGGGCTCGACAGCCACCTGTTCGACCCGGCCAAAACCCCGCTGCTCAGCCGCGTGGTATTCAGCAATGAAACCCTGCAGCAGGTGATTCAGAGCATGTCGCTCACCCGGCCAGCCAAAGGCAAAAAACGCCGTGGCCGCGTCAGCTACACCCAGCTTGGCATCAACCAGCTCGGCGCCGTGTACGAGGCCCTGCTCAGCTATCGTGGCTTTTTCGCCACCGAAGACCTGTACGAAGTCGCCCCCGCGGGTAAGAACATCAACCCGGACGAACTCGACACCGGCTATTTTGTCACTCAAAGCCAGCTCGATGATTTCAGTGACAAGGAGCGCGTCTACGACAAGATCGACGGCAAGCTCAGCCTGCGCGTCCACCCCAAGGGCAAGTTCATCTACCGCATGGCCGGACGCGACCGCGAAAAAACCGCCAGCTACTACACCCCCGAGGTGCTCACCAAAAGCCTGGTGAAATACACCCTCAAGGAACGCCTGACCGATGACGTCAGCGCCGATGAGATCCTCAACCTGACCGTGTGCGAACCCGCCATGGGCAGCGCGGCGTTCTTGAACGAGGCGGTCAACCAGCTGGCCGAAGCCTACCTCACCCGCAAACAGCAGGAACTGGGCCAGCGCATCCCCCACGAGGATTACCAGCGCGAACTCCAGCGGGTGAAAATGTACATCGCTGACCACAATGTCTTCGGCGTCGACTTGAACCCCATCGCCGTGGAACTGGCCGAAGTCTCGCTCTGGCTCAACGCCCTCAGCGGCAGCCATAACGTACCCTGGTTCGGCTACCAGCTGTTCAGCGGCAACAGCCTGATCGGTGCCCGCCGCGAAGTCTACCCGGCCAGTGCGCTGAAAAAGCAGGCCAAAGAGGGCCTCTGGTACAACCAGGCCCCGCGCCGACTGAACCCGGAAACCCTGCTGAACCCGGCAGGCGAGGGTGGCCGCCGCGAAGGTGAAATCTACCACTTCCTCCTGCCGGACCCCGGCATGGCCGGCTACAACGACAAGGTCGCCAAACAACTGCGCCCCGATGCCTTCAAACAGATCAAAGCGTGGAAAAAAGCCTTCTGTGCCCCGCTGGACGCCAGCGAAATCCAGATCCTGCAAGACCTGAGCAACGCCGTGGATCGCCTCTGGCGCGAACACACCCAGATGCTGGCGCACGATCGCAACCGCACCGAAGATAACCACCGCCTTTGGGGCCAGCCGGCCAGCGAGTCCAGCCACTCCAGCACCCGCGAGAAGGACGCCATCCACACCAGCGGCATCTTCAACACCCATGCCCGCATCGCATCCCCGTACCGCCGCCTGAAACTGGCGATGGACTACTGGTGCGCGCTCTGGTTCTGGCCGCTGGACAAGGTCGACCAACTGCCCGACCGCCAGAAGTGGCTGTTTGACCTGAATACGATTTTGAACAGCGCCGGCACCTTCGATTTTGCCCCGGAGCAGAACAGCCTGCTGGGCAGCGCAGACGATCGCGCCAACGACAGCCAGAACAGCCACGGCGACCGCACTGGCAGCCCTCAGGCGGATGCCTTTGCCAAGCCGGTTGAAGATCTGTTCGCCGCCGACGAGCCGCAGCTCAGCCTGCACGAAGCCGACCGGCACGCAACCCGGCTAGAAAGCCGTCCTGAAACAAAAGCCGCCCGCGAGGTCAGCAACCAGCGCGGCGAGCTGAACCTGGAAAAGCTGTTCAAGAATCCGTTTTTCGCCACCCTGAATATCGCTAACGCACTGGGCCAGCAGTACCGCTTCTTCCATTGGGAGCTGGCCTTCGCCGATATCTTCGCCCAGCGCGGCGGTTTCGATATCACGCTGGGTAACCCGCCCTGGCGCAAGGTGGAATGGCAGGAGGGCGGTGTACTGGGCGACTACAACCCCCGCTTTGTGCTGCACAAGCTCAGCGCCAAGCAACTGACCGACGAGCGCGAGGAGGCGTTTGCGCGCAGCCCGCAACTGGAGCAGGCCTGGTTTACTGAACTGGCGGAAGCGGAAGGTTCGCAGGCGTTTTTGAACGCGATTCAGAACTACCCGCAGCTCAAGGGCGTGCAGACCAACCTGTATAAATGCTTCCTGCCCCGCGCCTGGGCCAATGTGAACGAGCAGGGCGTCAGTGGCTTTTTGCATCCGGAAGGGATTTACGATGATCCCAAGGGTGGGGTGTTCAGGCGGGGGGTTTATCAGCGCTTGCGGGCGCATTTCCAGTTCCAGAATCAGCGCATATTGTTTCCGATCGGCGATCGCGTCAAGTTCAGTACCAACGTGTATGGCCCGACGCGAGAAGAGCCAAGCTTCAACAACATAGCCAACCTCTTTGTACCACAGACCATCGACGCCTCTTTTGCCCATGATGGAAAAGGCACCGTTGGCGGGATCAAAGATGATGAAACAGGTGATTGGAATCAGGTAGGCCATCGCGACCGCATTATCGAAATAGGTCAGCACGAACTGGCGCTATTCGCTCAGCTCTATGACGAAGCCGGCACCGATGCGCTGGAAGCCCGCCTGCCGGCGCTGCACGCCAGGCAGCTGACCAACGTACTGGAAAAATTCGCCGCCCAGCCCCGGCGGCTGGGGGATCTGAAAGGACAGTACTTCTCCACGGTAATGTTCGACGAAACCTACGCCCAGCGTGACGGAACCATCAAGCGCGATACCCAGTTCCCGCAAAGCCCGGAGCAATGGATACTCTCTGGCCCCCATTTCTACGTTGGCAGCCCACTCTACAAAACCCCGCGAGCCGTGTGCACCGAGAAAGGCCACTACGACATCCTCGACCTGCAAACCCTGCCGGACGACTACCTGCCGCGCACCAACTACATCCCCGCCTGTGACCCCGCTACCTACCGCGACCGCACCCCGCGAGTGCCCTGGGTGGAAGAGGGCGAGCAACGGGGGAAATTGGTGACGGAATATTATCGGTTGGTATCGAGGTTCATGCTTTCTCAATCTGGTGAGCGCACGCTGACATCCACGATTATGCAAAAGGGGGCAGGTCACATAATGACTTGTTTATCCGTGGCCTTTAAAAATGACGACGAGTTGCTCGCTCAAAGTGCTGCATTTCTGAGTCTACCTTTTGACTTTTACGTTAAGTCTACTGGAAGGGGCGCTATCCCTGGACTAGTCAGGCATATTCCGACAATCACTTTATCAACTAAGCTAAGTTTGCGCGTTTTGGCACTTTCTTGCCTAACCAACCACTACGCTGACCTCTGGCAATCCAACTGGCAGGACAGCTTCCGCCAACAGCAGTGGGCTGCTGCCGAGTCCGTGCCGGACAGCGCCCTGCCACGGGACTTCTTCGCCAACCTCACCCCCGAATGGCAACGCCACAACGCTCTGCGTACAGACTACGCCCGCCGCCAGGCACTGGTGGAGATCGATGTCCTCGTCGCCCAGTCGCTTGGCCTCACGCTGGATGAACTGCTGACGATCTACCGCGTCCAGTTCCCGGTCATGCGCCAGTACGAAGCCGACACCTGGTACGATCAGACCGGCCGTATCGTCTTTACCCCCAGCAAAGGCCTCGTCGGCGTCGGCCTGCCGCGCAAGGCCCGCCCCGCCGACTTGAAAGAAGGCATCCAGTACCGCCTCGATACCCCGGAGCGGCAGCAAGAAGGCATCGCCCTCGGCTGGGAAGACATCCAGCATCTGGAAACAGGCAGCGTCTACAAAACCTTCCTCGACGACACCCTGCCCGGCGGCCCGGTGGAACGCACCGTGGAATACCAGGCCCCGTTCTTCAAACCAGACCGGGAAGAGGACTATCGGGTGGCTTGGGAAGTATTCGCTCGTTGAGACGGACGTGTGAAACTGCCCTGAATGTTATTTGAACGCGTTTAACACCTGTTTAAAGGATTAGATATGTGGGAATTGCTTAATCATTTATTGCCCCGTTTTGAATTGATCACCGAACCCGGGTTCCAGACTCAGGAACTGGGTATCTGGTTCTGGCTGTTCATGGTCGGTATCACGGCATTGTGCGTGGGACTGGTGATTTTTCATCGCAGTCGTTTCATGAGGCGCCTGAAGCGCGTACGAGGTCTTATTGATGGGCAGGACCGTGAAGCCCTGGCACAAAACCGCAAGGCGACACTGGAAAAGGCACTGGAGCAAGATCCGGAGGAGACGGGAGCGCTCTGGCGCGAGTTCGATGAGAGTCTGGTGTATTCGGCGGATAAGACCCGGCTGTCCAATACGCTCGATGCTGAACACTTTTTCAACAGTACGACGCTGGCTTATGGCCTGACCTCCAGCCGCCTGTTATCGGCGGCACCCTCGTTCCTGACCGCTATCGGGGTGCTCGGGACTTTTATTGGCCTGACCCTCGGCCTCACGGATCTGCAGATTGATGCCGATGAGATCGATGCACTCAAATCAGGCGTGTCAGCCATGATCAACGGTGCGGCCGTGGCGTTCATGACCTCCGTATGGGGGGTGGGCCTCAGCTTGTTCCTGAATATGTTCGAGAAGCTGATTGAGCGTGGTGCCCTGGCCAGAATTCGTGCTTTACAGCAGGAGATCGATTTCCTCTACCCGCGTCTCCCTGCAGAGCAGTCGCTGGTCCAGATTGCGGCGGCGACGGATGATAGCAAGGAAGCCTTGCAGGAACTGCATGAGCGGATCGGCAGTCGCCTGCAGGAAACTGTTGCCGGTATCAGCGATTCGATGCAGCAGGCATTTACGGATGCGCTGAATAATGTAATGGCGCCGGCTATCCAGACGCTGGTTAACAACGCCAGCCAGCAATCAACCGCCGTGCTGGAGAAGCTGGTGACGGATTTCATGGATGGAGTCAAGTCGGCAGGCAGCCAGCAGGGGGCCCTGATGCAGGGGGCTGCCGCAGATGTGCGCACCGCGCTGGGCAGCATGGCTCAGCAGATGGAAACCCTGTTTACGCAGTTGAATGAGCAGCAGAAACGCGCGCGTGAGCACACGGAAACAACGGCTCAGGAGTTTGCGCACCTGCTTGAACAACAGCGCGAGGATGCGATTCAGCGTCAGGAGCAGATGGAAAGCAAGTTTAATCAGTTGCTGGCGCAGCTCGGCAGTAAGGTCGCCGAGCAGTTTGAGCAGTCTGCAGCGGCTGAGCAACAGCGGGCACAAGCGCAGCAGGCGTCTTATCAGCAGATGCTGGAGGGCCTGCAGAGTCAACTGTCGGCTTTTGGCACCAGCTCTCAGGAACAGATCAGTGCCCTGCAGGCTGCGGCACAGGAGCAGCAGAGTCGCTTGGGACAAGCCTTTGATAATACGGTCGCCGGCATGGACAGCGTGCTGACGCGGCATCTCGAAGCCGCGGCCGAGCGCGACAGCGAGCTGGATGCGCGTTTCCGCGGTCAGCTGGAAGCGTTGACTGCAAAACAGCAGCAACTGCTGGCCGCTGTGACCGAAGGTACCCAGCTGGCGCAGCAGCAGATGGCGCGAATGGCCGATCAGCATCAGCAGTTGATGCGTGAACTGGCAGCCGTGACGCAGGCAGTGGAAAACAGCAGCCAGCATATGAACAGCAGTTCGACGCAGCTTGGTCTGCTGTCAACCAATCTGAAGCAGGCGACTGATGTGCTGGATGCACGTTTGCATGCGGTGACGAGCAGTCTGGAACAGGCTGGAGAGCAGAACCGGATGCTGGCCGGGCAGGTCGGCGAGCAGGCACAGACGCTCAAGCTATTGCAGGCGGAGCTGACGGAAGCGGTGAAACAGTTCCAGCAGGCAGCTGCTTCGGCCGAACATGGTTTCGAGTCGTTGCAACAGCACCAGCAGACTTTCCTGCAGGGGGTTAGACAGGAGTTCCAGGGACTGGGGACTACGCTTCGACAGCAGGTGGAGGCGATCGAAAAACAGGCCGATGAGTGGCTGCGCAGTTATGCCCATGAAGTGCGGACTCAGGTATCGGAGCGCATGGAGCAGTGGAACGAGACCACGCTGCAGTTTGCGGATCAGATGCGCCGTACGGTCAGTGCCATCAGTGGCCTCGTGGATGATCTGGAGCAAAAACGATAATGCGCGTGTACAAGAAAACCTCGGCCCGGGTGGATGAGGAGAATCCCTACTGGATGTCGTTTTCCGATGTGATGTCGGCGCTGCTGATCATCTTCATTTTGGCTTCCGTGGCGTTGATTATCCAACTGATGGAAATCCGAGAAGAGTTGAGGGAGCAGCAGCAGGAGTTCAATGAGGAAATACAGGAGCTGCAACAGGCAGAGCAGGTACGCCGAACGATTCTTCACGAAGCGGCTGATCTGTTACAGCAGAGAGGGATCCGGGTCACCGTCAGTGAAAATGATACGGTGCTGAGTATCCCCAACGATATTCTGGGGTTCGGCACGGCCAGGTATGAGATCGGGCCGGATTATCAGGAGACAGCGCTGGAGATCGGTGAGGTACTCAGTGAGGTAATCAATCGGGATAACCGTATTGAGTATCTGGATACGATATTTGTGGAAGGGCATACGGATAACCGCCCATTGAACGGTTTCATGGGTAAGGGCAATTGGGGATTGTCTGCATTTCGTGCCATCTCGCTCTGGCAGCTCTGGGGCGACAAGTTACCGTCAGAATTTCGTTTGTCTGAGCTTAAAAACAAGGATCAGCAGCTGCTGTTTTCGGTCAGTGGCTATGGACCTACTCGGCCGGTCACGGACGTTCAGGAAACGGAGGAAGAATACCGGGCCAACCGGCGAATCGATATACGCTTTACCATCCGTCGGCCCGGTAGTGCTGAGTATAAACGCATCAGTGAGCGGCTGGAGGAGGTGACACAGTGAAGCTGAGTCTGCCTGCACCTGAAGCGCTCAGGCTCGATTGGAAACCGGCAACGCTGGAAAATTGGAATGTGTTGCTAAGCGCGGTGCATCAGCTGGAAGCGCGCGCCGGTAAGGGTGACCTGTTTCAGCAGATTATCGCGCAGTTCATGCAGATGTCCCGCAGCGGGGATTTTCGGCAGTTACCAGAGCTGCTCAAGAAACGGGTGGGTGCCCGTGCGTTAACCCAGCTTTGGCTGGAAGATGGTGATTTTCGTCGCCGATTGTTGAACCGGAAACTGCTTGAGTCGCTGGTGGCCATGCAACAGCCAACATTGGGCATCATGACCTTGCACAATCTTATTACGCTGTACTTCAGGGAGTTTGATCAGCTCGATCAGCAAGAAGCCGGGTTGCGCGATGATCTGGAACAGGTGATCAAAATACAGCTGGATCGTCGATCCGTAGTCCGTCGGCAGCCTGATTCTCGGGATGTACTCGCTATTCTGCATGCAGAAGCGCCTTGGTTATTGTCTGTGGATGGGCCCATGCGGCTGGTTCAGTATTTACGCGCTGAAAACCGGGAATTGGCTGAGGCTTTTGTGGACTTCGAGTTACGCGGGCTTGATACGGGACGATACGCCGACATCTGCCGTGCCCACTATTATCTGAATACCCTCAAGGAGTTACCGCTTGGTCAATATGATGACGTATTTGCCGAACTGTTGAAGCCTTCTGTCTGTAAGGCGCCCTATCAGGGCGATAAGCGTATTGGGCACGCCGCGCTGGAGCTGTTGATTGACCGAGCAGAAGGCGATCCCGGTGAAAATTGGCAGAATTTCATTATGGATATGGCCGGTGATCCTCGTATAGCCAGCACTGCGACCAGCTATCGTGAGTGGTGGAGGCCCTTGGGCGAAGCCCGGATTGAAAGGGTCAGAAGCTGGCTGGCGAAAGAGGATCTCAGACTCTTTCTGAAGGCATTGGAGCAGTACGGCCGAGAAAGTGGCAAAGAGGATCTGCAACGAATGTTCCCGGCTCGCCAGCGTTTCCTGGAGGGGTTGGATAAACTGAAGCTGGTACGCCGGACTCGATTAATGTTGGGCAATAAAGCCGCACATATCGTAAAGAAAATCCTGGGGAGTGAACTCAAAACCAGCTATGTACAGCTCACCAATGAAAACGGTATGAGTGATAAGGCGGTTATATATATAGACTGTGGGGATTTTTGTATTGTTGAAGGTTCGCATAGCTTCAAAATGTGGGTTTATCTCGCGCCACCTGATGAAAAGGTTTATAGCTACGATGTAAAATCTCTATCGCACCATGATTTAACATTCGTAGTTCCTGAGAATTATAAAAAGGAATATGGTGCATCCGCGCCTTATGCAGCGATTGTACATAGCCCAAGGAGTTGGCAAAATAAGGTTTTTGAGTTTCTGGCAAATCACGGAATTGCTTTGGATCTTGAAAGACTGCTTGGCCAAAAAGAATATAGTCAGTATATTAGATTTTTTGGCATGCCGGTTGTCAGGGCTAATAAAACTCACTTGCGATTTGATCGCAAGAGCGGAGAAGACGCATCGCATCAGACGGTAAAAAACGATGTGAGTGTCGCTAATAGAAGTGTTCAATCGACCGAAACGCAGCCGTTATCAAAGCTGGCTATATCTATATTAAGCTATTTGCATTACAACGGTGCAGCTGATGTCAGGAGCATGGCGTATGTGCTCAAAACATCAAATAGTGAGATTATAAATACGATAAATCGAGAGCTTTCCCAGTATTGTGCTCAGGATAAAAATTTCAGGTGGAAAATTAAATCTGAAAAATCCGACAGCTTGAAAGATAAGGGGCTATTCCAGTGATAAAGGGTCTTCTTAAATCTACTTTGGCTTCATTGATTTTTGGAGATAAAAATAAAAAACTGACTGGAAATGGCTTGCTTCAATACGCCGATTCCGAAGGACTCGTATTTTATACCGAGCCCGCTGTCATGCAGCAGCTGAGGTTGGGAAAGGGCACGCCGGTCCATTTGATGCAAACCGTGGTCTTGCAG
This sequence comes from Marinobacterium sp., assembly GCA_030602245.1. Classification (GTDB taxonomy): domain Bacteria; phylum Pseudomonadota; class Gammaproteobacteria; order Pseudomonadales; family Balneatricaceae; genus Marinobacterium_D. The sequence goes on along the minus strand of JAUWAC010000003.1, from coordinate 5,099 downwards.
ATGTTGCAGGAGCAGGGCAATGCGGATGAGTTACCGAATGGCTATCGCCTGACATCTGAAGCAGTGGTCGCATTAGATGATGAGCAGGCTGAGCTGTTGCAGCTGCCGCCGAATTACCCGGGCGCATTTGCAACTCAGATTAGCGGCCATACTCGGAAATCCAGCTTTGCAGTGCATATGTTTATCGTGCTTGATGGCGATGAGCATCCTTTTCAGCGTCAGGGTCCCTTTTTGTCATTTGGCAATAATCGTGTTTATCGGTTGAGGCCCGCTGAACTGCTCGCACTGCAAGCGCTTGAGCATCACCAAAGCTTGGCCCCGGAGGCACGTGATGAGGCCGAGAATCTGCGTTTGATGGCGCTTCTGCAAACCGCCAGACGCAGCGGTATGACGCTGGATCTGAGCAATTTCAATGCGCTTGAAGTGGTGGTGCCGAACAATGTGGGTGTGATTGCGACCAAGCTACCGGATGGGAGCTTGGAGTTATGTCCTTCATTGGGGGATGGCTCCACACCAGATCAGTTGAATAATCGATGGAGTCAGCTTGATCTCAGTAATGAAGGCGGCGTGCTGCGAGTCGATAACCGGCTGGTGTTACTGGAGCGGGAAAAAATCGCTGCCGTTCGGGAGGTGTTGGGTTGTAGGCGAATCCCAGCAGACAAGGTAGAAGAGTTTTTCAGAACGCCAAGTGCCTTTCTGGATGCTTCGCTTGTGGATCTGGATTTGGGTTTTTCTATCCGAGTTTTGGGGGTGGGAAAACTGCAGCATATGGATTTCGGACCGCTGGATGAACAAAAACGTGATTGGTTTGCTACCGGTGGGCGGCCTCAACCACCCGAGGCGCTGCAAAGAAATATCGCATGCGAAGAAGAGCTCGATAGCTTCAGACAGAAGCTCGCTTCAGCTCGCCAGCAGGGGGCCGACAGCATCGAGTTCAACGGTGAGCTTTTTGATATCGGCGATGACTCCAGAGTTGAGCAAGTGCTCGAGAAAATAGAGCGCGAAATATGTCAGCCTGAGCAGGTGGTGCCCAGCCAAGCAGAGGATGAGCCTCAGAAGAAAGAACGGGTTACCGTTCTGTTGCGTGGAGCGGAACAAGTCAGTCAGTCGCTGCGTGACAAGATCAAGAGTGCAGATGCCGTGGACGTTGATTGGTCGCGTTTACTGCGTACGCCCTTTCGCCACCAGATCGAGGGAATCGACTGGATGCTTCGTCTGCTGAGCAGGGCACTGCGGGATGACCATAATGATATGTATCGCGTTCAGGGTGCCTTGCTGGCCGATGATATGGGCTTGGGCAAGACCTTCATGACCCTGGTGATGTTAAGCGAATATATGCGCTTGCAGAAGGCTGCCGGTAAGACACAAAAGCCAGTACTAGTGGTTGCACCACTGAGCCTGTTGGAAAACTGGGAACAGGAAATCACCAATACGTTTCGTGAAAGTCCGTTTCGGGATGTGAAGGTTTTGCAGTCCGGGCGAGATCTCAAAGAGTTCCGGGTTAAAGGCGCCGAGCGTGAGTCCGTGCAACTGGCAGCACTGGACGAAGACGATACGATGAACGAGAGCGATATCCGTTATGCGTTACAGATCGGTTCCGGTGCTGGTATTCACCGACTGGATATGGATCGGCGCCTCGTTTTGACCACGTACCAGACACTCCGTGATTACCAGTTCTCCATGTGCGTCATCGATTGGGGCGTAATCGTCTTTGATGAGGCGCAGAACATCAAAAATCCCAATACCGTACAGACCCGAGCAGCCAAGGGGCTTAAAGCTGATTTTAAGCTATTGGCAACAGGCACCCCGGTAGAGAACAGTCTAGGAGATTTTTGGTGTTTGATGGATACCGCTCAGCCAGGCCTTTTGGGCAGTTGGCAGCATTTTCGTGACCAATGGATTATGCCTATCAATAAGGCGTCGGACGATGAGCGTGATGAGGTTCGGCGTCGAATCGGTGCGCAACTGCGTGATGCAGTGGAGGGCTTTATGCTGCGCAGGATCAAAGAGGATCAACTGGAGGGCCTTCCAGTAAAATATATCCGGTCTGCGTTTGCCCACGCGGGTACCCCAAACTTGCAACTGTCCAAAGATATGGCGGCCGTAATGCAGGGGGCGCAACTCGCAGCTTATGATGCCGTTCTCAACCAGTACCGTGAGCAATCGGCAGTCGAGGACATGCGCGGGCGTGCATTAGCGGCTCTTCAGCAATTGAGAATGCTGTCTTTGCATCCTCGCTTGCAGGAAGCATCTTCATTGCTGGTTCAGGGAGCAGATCAGTGCCGTTCGGTGATGTCTGAATCAGCCAAACTGAAGGTGCTTCTTGAGCAACTCGATAACATTCGAGCCCTTGGTGAAAAGGTGATTCTGTTTCTGGTTACCAAACAGATGCAGCGATTGCTGAAGCTATGGCTGGATCAGATATATGGGCTGAGCATCCACATCATCAACGGGGATACAGCTGCGGTGCAGGGTAAGAAGGAGATTCTCACCCGTAAAAGCATGATCGAAGATTTCGAAGTAGTGCAGGGCTTCAATATTATCATCATGTCACCCGTAGCGGCGGGCGTCGGACTCACAGTGGTGGGGGCGAACCATGTCATCCATGTGGAGCGGCACTGGAACCCGGCCAAAGAAGCTCAGGCGACGGATCGGGTGTATCGAATTGGACAAACGCGTGATGTCTTTGTCCATTTGCCAGCGGCCTTGCATCCTGAATACGATTCTTTTGACGTAAATCTCGATCGCTTGTTAAGCAGTAAGCTGATGCTTAAAGATGCCGTCGTGACGCCTGAGCCGGTGAGCGAAGCAGAAATGGTGAAGTCAATGGGGCTGTGAAGGCAACTCATGTTCTGGCAAGGGTTGTCCGGGCAGTACTGGCTAGTGCTAGACTAAGCTAACTAAACTAATGCGAGGTTTACCATGGAATCCGTCAACATGCATGAGGCTAAAACGCGACTGTCTCAGTTGGTTGCCCGCGCTCAGCAAGGTGAAAGTTTTATTATCGCCAAAGCAGGCAAGCCTGTGGTGCGCGTTACCGCCATTGATAGCCCCGAGCCAAGTCAGCAAAAACGCATCGGTTTTCTGGCAGGACAGTTGGAGATCCCGGACGACTTCGATCGTATGGGTGAGGATGAAATCGCCAAGATGTTTGGGGTCTGAAGTGAATCTGCTACTGGATACCCATCTTCTACTCTGGGCGGCCGCCGGGTCTGACAAGCTACCGGCCGAGGCTGCCGACTTGATCAATGATCCGGGTAATCGGCTCTACTTCAGTGCTGCCAGCATTTGGGAGGTGGTGATCAAAAACAGCCTGCAGCGTCAGGATTTTCATGTAGACCCGCACCTGCTGCGACGTGGGCTTGTCGATAACGGCTACGACGAGCTTAGCATTACTTCAGCACATACGCTTGGTGTTGCGCACCTACCACCCATTCATAAAGATCCCTTCGATCGCTTGCTGGTGGCACAGGCAGAAGCAGAAGGGTTTTTGCTGCTCACGGCAGATGCCTTGGTTGCCCAGTACCCTGGACCTATCCGGCACGTATAACTATTTAAAACTGATTTGAGAAGGAACTCACATGATACCCGGCCTGTTAGCCAGTGAAGTCGCCGCGGCACTCAAGGAGTTCATTGTCACTGGTTATGAAACCGAAACTGCTCCGTTCAAGGGCGAGTTTCGGCGTCTCGTGGAAGAGCAGCAAAATGGCGAGGCCTTTATCAAGGGACCCTATGTCTCTATCGGGCTGCCCTTTCTAAGCGGCTCCGCCGGCCGAGACTTCTTCCGTGGCTTTGAAACGGAGTATCCGCCCTACGCTCATCAGGAGCAGGCCTGGCAGCGGCTTGCCTCGGATCGGCTGGCGTCCAATACACTGGTGGCAACAGGCACCGGGTCCGGCAAGACAGAGTGTTTCCTCTATCCGGTTCTGGATCATTGTCAGCGCGCCAAGAGTGCCGGCATTAAAGCGATTGTGATCTATCCGATGAATGCGCTGGCCACCGATCAGGCCAAGCGGTTTGCCGAGGTGATTCACGGTCAGCCGGCGTTGAAGGGGCTGAGGGTCGGGTTGTTTGTCGGTGGCGATGGCCAGGGTACGCGCAGCATGAGTGCCGATCAGGTCATCACTGATAAGGAGACGCTGCGCAAGAACCCGCCCGATGTGCTGCTGACCAACTACAAGATGCTCGATTACCTGCTGATGCGGCCCAAGGATCAGCCCTTGTGGGCGCACAATGGCGCAGAGACGCTGCGTTATCTGGTGGTGGACGAGTTGCATACCTTTGACGGTGCGCAGGGTACCGATCTGTCGCTGCTGATTCGTCGTTTGCGTGCGCGTTTTGATATGTCGGCCGAGCAGCTGATCTGTGTGGGAACGTCCGCTACGCTGGGCGGCGATGACAGCATTCAGGGGCTGTTGGGGTATGCGTCCGATATCTTCTCCAGCCCTTTCCCGCGCGAGTCCGTGATTGCCGAGCAGCGCAAAAGTGAAGCCGAGTTCCTCGACAATATCGCCTTTTTGAGCCTGAACCCGCAGATTGGGCCGGACGGGCTAAATCAGGCATTGCAGCAGGGGCTGTACCCTTATCTGGAGCAGGCCTATGCGCTGTTTTTCTGCAAGCAGCCGGATGAGCCGCTTGAGTCCATGGCAGGCCGTATTCGCCTGGGGATGGAGCTGAAGCAGCATGGTCAGCTGGCCAACCTGTTACGGCAACTCAAACTGGGACAGGGGACGCCCACGTTCAAGACGCTGGTGCAGCGCTTGGCAGCGCAGATTCCCAAGGTGTTTGAGCGCCAGCCCGAGCAGGTGCTGATCGCGTTGCTGTCGTTACTGGCCCATGCCCGTGATGAGGTCGGGCGGCCCTTTGTACAGTTGCGCCTGCAGCTCTGGTCGCGGGAGCTGCGTCGTATTGTCGGCACCTTGCGTGAGCCATTATCGCAGGAAGCTGCGCAGGATACTGGTGCATATTCCGGCCCATCGTGACCGCCCATTCCGTTTGAACGTGACCGCCTGTTCCGGTTGATCGTGACCGCTCATTCCGTTTTATCGTGACCGATTTCGGGCGTTTTTCCGGAATCACCGGTCACGATGCCGGAATCA
>JAUWAC010000015.1 GCA_030602245.1 Marinobacterium sp. | reverse complement strand
GCGGCCGGTTGGGGATCGTTCATTCTGCACCCGGATATCCTGACGACAGCCGTGGTGCCCTGCAGCGGGTGGCTCTTGAGTGTTTCCAGCGATTCCTCCGGTGATGAAGGCCGGCAGTGGCCCGGGCCGCTGCGGGCCCTGGCGCATCGTAACTTTCGCTATTACTTCTTCGGTCAAGCGATCTCGGTGCTCGGCTCCTGGGTGCAGCAGGTGGCGCTGTCCTGGCTCATCTACCGCTTGACCGGTTCGGTCGCGCTGCTGGGCATTACCGCGTTTGCCTCCTTGCTGCCGATCCTGATCATCGGTCCGCTTGCCGGAGCCTGGATCGACCGCCACGACAAGCGCATCCTGCTGATCATCGTGCAGGGCCTGCTCGGCCTGCAGGCAGCCACACTGTCGATCCTGACCGCGATGGATGCCATCGGCCCTCAGCTGATCGTGGCCATGGCAGTTCTGCTCGGGGTGCTGACCGCGTTCGATACCCCATTGCGGCAGGCGCAGATCGGCAGTTTCGTCGACCGTCGCGAGGATCTGCCCAACGCGCTCGCGCTCAACGCCATGGTGTTCAATGCCGGGCGCTTTCTTGGCCCGCCGTTGGCGGGGCTGCTGTTGGGGCTGACCTCAGAGTCGATCTGTTTTGCGATCAATGCCTTGTCCTTTGGCGCACTGGCGTTCGGCGTGGCACGCATCCGGGTGACACCCGCGCCGCGTGCAGCGGGGTCGATGGGCAAGGTGTTCTCCGAAGGGCTGCGTTACGTCACCACCGAATATCCGATCAAGATGTTGATCTTCATCCTTGCCACGGTGAATATCACGGCGTCGAGCTACGCCGTGCTGCTACCGGTCTTTGCCAAGGATGTCTTTGCCGGTGATGCCCGCATGCTGGGCTGGCTGTGGGGCGCCGCAGGGGCAGGGGCGTTTCTCGGCACGGTGTTTCTGGCCACGCGGCAGCGCCTCCCGGGGCTGATCAAGGTGGTCATCGGCGGCGCAGGTCTCAGCGCGGTGGGGCTGCTGGTGTTTGCCTACAACGTCATGCTGGTGCCGGCCCTGCTGGCGATGGCGGCGGTGGGCTTTGGTATCTCGGTCTGCAATGTGGCGGTGAACATGCTGCTGCAGAGCATGGCGCCCGACCATTTGCGTGGCCGGGTCGTGTCCTTCTTCAGCTCCACCCGTTTCGGCTTCGATGCCATTGGAGGCTTGCTGGCAGGTTTGCTGGCAGCGCGTATCGGTGTTCAGGCGGCGATGCTGGTGGAAGGCCTCGTGCTGGCAGCCTTCTTTGTCTGGGCCTTGCGGCTGGTGGGCCGCCTGCGTGCAGAGGTGGTCAGACGGTCGGATCGCGCAAGTCCGGCAGATTCCTAGTCCGGTCGGTCCTCACCCCTTGCGGAGTGAGGTCGATGCGCTCAGTCCAGCAGTGCGGCGGCATGGTGCCGCAGGTGGTCGTCGATGAAACTGGCAATGAAGTAATAGCTGTGGTCGTAGCCGGCCTGCATGCGCAGGTTCAGTGGGTGACCGGCCGTGGTACAGGCAATCTGCAAGGCTTCGGGCTTGAGTTGCGCTTTCAGGAAACTGTCGGCCTCGCCCTGATCAACCAATAGCGGCAGGCGCTCGCTGGCCTCTGCGATCAGACGGGTGGCATCCCATGCCGCCCAGCAGCTTTCGTCTTCGCCCAGATAGCGCGAAAACGCCTTCTGACCCCAGGGGCAGTCCATCGGGTGACTGATTGGCGCAAAAGCCGAGACTGCCCGATAACGGCCTGGGTTGCGCAGCGCGCACACCAGGGCGCCATGGCCCCCCATTGAGTGGCCGCTGATGCTGCGTCGGTTGTTCAGCGGCAGCTGGGCTTCAAGCAGCGCTGGCAGCTCATGCACCACATAGTCGTGCATGCGATAGTGACGGCTGTAGGGGGGCAGGGTGGCGTTCAGGTAGAAACCCGCGCCGTGGCCAAAGTCCCAGGCACCCTCCGGGTCTCCCGGAACATCTTCACCGCGGGGGCTGGTGTCCGGGGCGACCAGTGCGATGCCCAACTCAGCGGCCAGGCGTTGAGCGCCGGCTTTCTGCATGAAGTTTTCGTCGGTGCAGGTCAGGCCGGACAGCCAGTACAGCGCGGGCACCGTCCGGGTTTCGGCCTGTGGCGGCAGATACACCGCGAACACCATGTCGCAGTCCAGCGTGGCAGAGCGATGGCGGTAGCGTGTCAGCCAACCGCCGTGGCAGCGGTTGGAGCTGATCTGTTCAAGGTGCACGCTCATGATCAGAAACGGATCACCGTGCGGATGCTCTTGCCTTCGTGCATCAGGTCGAAAGCGGTATTGATGTCTTCCAGCCCCATGGTATGGGTGATGAAGGTGTCGAGCGGAATCTCGCCTTTCTGCGCCTTGGCGACGTAGCTGGGTAGTTCGCTGCGGCCGCGCACGCCGCCAAAGGCAGAGCCGCGCCACACCCGGCCGGTGACAAGCTGGAACGGACGGGTGGAGATCTCCTCTCCGGCGCCGGCCACGCCGATGATGATGGACTCACCCCATCCCTTGTGGCAGCACTCCAGCGCCGAGCGCATGACCTTGGTGTTGCCGATGCATTCGAAAGAGTAGTCGACGCCGCCGTCGGTCAGGTCGACGATGACTTCCTGTATCGGGCGGTCGTAGTCGAGCGGGTTGATGCAATCGGTGGCGCCAAGCTGGCGGGCGATCTCGAACTTGCCCGGGTTGATGTCAACCGCGACGATGCGCGAGGCCTTGGCCATCGCCGCGCCAATGATGGCCGACAGACCGATGCCGCCCAGGCCGAATACCGCCACAGTGGCGCCCGGCTCAACCTTGGCAGTGTTCAGCACTGCGCCGATTCCCGTGGTGACGCCGCAACCAAGCAGGCAGACCTTTTCGAGGGGCGCATCCTTCTGGATCTTTGCAACGCTGATTTCCGGCAGCACGGTGTACTCGGAGAAGGTCGAGGTGCCCATGTAATGGAAGATTGGCTTGCCGTTCTTGCTGAAGCGGCTGGTGCCGTCCGGCATCAGGCCCTGACCCTGAGTGGCGCGCACGGCCTGACACAGGTTGGTCTTGCCGGACAGGCAGAATTTGCACTTGCCGCACTCAGCGGTATACAGCGGAATAACGTGGTCGCCCGGCTTCAGCGTGGTCACGCCGGGGCCGACCTCTTCCACCACACCGGCGCCTTCGTGGCCGAGGATGGACGGGAAGATCCCTTCCGGGTCAGCGCCGGAGAGCGTGAACGCATCGGTATGGCAGACGCCGGTGGCGACGATACGCACCAGCACCTCGCCCGCTTTCGGGCCCTGAACATCGACCTCTTCGATAGTGAGCGGTTTGCCTGCCTGCCAGGCGACGGCTGCACGTGATTTCATAAGACTCTCCTGAAACTGTGACATGGAAAACAAAACGAAAGTGTAGATGAGCGGGTTGGTTTCATCTCGGCACGGATGGCAAATTATTTTTGCTGTATAGCAATAAAGTTGGTACGACTCTTTCCAGTCGGCGTTTCATATTCGCCCTCGCCGGGCAGACCGCACATATTGACGGTTTAGCAAATGAACAAAAGCCGCTGGCTGATTGATCATATGCTGAATAAGGCGTGGAAGATGTGCTGTAAAAACCTGTTTTTTATATGGAATTAGCTGTCCGGCATAAATCTCAACGTACTGTTTTATAAGGACTTGTTTATTGAAGGACCGGGGCGCCTGGAATGGATTGAATATTGCTTACGACAACGGGCGATATACGCCCGAATGGGTGCAGTCGGTGTTTTTTCAATAACAAGAATAGGACAGTTCTATATGAAAAAGGGTGTACTCAGACCCGGTCACGCACAGATTCGTGTGCTGGACCTGGAAGAAGCGGTCAGGCACTACACGGACGTGGTCGGATTGATCGAAATGGATCGCGACGAGCAGGGACGTGTGTATCTGAAGGCGTGGACGGAGGTGGACAAGTTCTCTCTCGTGCTGCGGGAGGCGGACACGCCGGGGCTCGACTTCGTTGGTTACAAATGTCTCAGCGAAGGCGTGGTCGAGTCGCTGCATCAGCAACTGAAAGCCTATGGCTGTCAGGTTGAGGTGATCCCCGCCGAAGAGCTGAAAGGCTGTGGCAGCCGGGTGCGCTTCGATACGCCATCAGGGCACCTGTTTGAGCTGTATGCCAGCAAGGAGCAGACGGGCCGCTGGGGCCTGAGCAATCGTAACCCCGAAGCCTGGCCCCGTGGCCTGAGCGGTATGCGCGCTCAGCGGCTGGATCACTGCCTGCTGTACGGCCCCAATATCGCCGGTACCGTGGATCTGTTCCGGGAAATCCTCGGCTTCGATCTGGTCGAACAGGTGATGGATGGCGACACGCGGGTCGCGGCCTTTCTGACCTCGAGCATGAAGGCGCATGATGTGGCGTTTATCGAATGCCCGGCACCGGGCAAGCTGCACCATATCTCGTTCCTGCTCGAATCCTGGGATGAAGTGCTGCGCGCGGCTGACCTGATTTCGATGACCGATACGTCGATCGATATCGGGCCCACCCGTCACGGCATTACCCACGGCAAGACGATCTACTTCTTCGACCCGTCGGGTAATCGCAATGAAGTGTTTGCCGGCGGCGATTACTTCTATCCCGACCATGAGCCGATCACCTGGGATGCCGAACAGCTCGGCAAGGCGATCTTCTACCACGATCGCAAACTCAACGATGCGTTCCTGTCTGTGCTGACCTGAGCGGCCGCTACCGCCGGCCCCGGCCGTGGCCGGCGGTACCTGTGTTGTCTGAACCGAGCCCGAACCGCTGCGTGCAGCCCGGGGCCGCGGAGGCGGGCGTGATGTTGTGGGTCAGAGGTCGATCGTCAGCGTCGGCGTCAGCGCGCGTGAGCAGCAGGGCGTGAACGTCCGGTTTTCAGCGCGTTCGCGGTCGGTCAGATAGCTGTCCTGATGGTCGGGGACGCCATCGAGAACAGTCAGCACGCAGGTGCCGCAGATCCCCTGCTCGCAGGAGCAGGCCACCTCATAGCCACTGCGCTCCAGCGCTTCGAGCGCGGTTTCATCGGCGGCCACCGGTACCCTGTCGCCGCTGCTGTTGATGACGAGGGTGAAGGCTTCACCATGACCGGTCTGGTCAGCGGCCGCTTTTTGGAACAGCTCGTAATGGATCCGATCCGCCGGCCAGCCGGCGTCCAGCGCCGTACGTTTGATAAAGTCGATAAAACCGGGCGGCCCGCAGACGAAAATGCGTGTATCCGGGATGTCCGGTTGCCTCAGCACTCCGGTATCGAAGCGCTGGCCGTCCGCATCGAAGTAAAACCGTGCCTTGTCGGCGAAGGCTGAGTGCTCGATGCTGTCGCAGAACGCGGCGCTGGGTCTGGAGCGGGCGCAGTAGTGCAGCGCAAAGGGCTGGCCTTCGTGCTGCAGGTGTCTGGCCATCGACAGAATCGGGGTAATACCGATGCCGCCGGCAATCAGAATGCTGAAGTCGGCGCGCTGCAGTGGAAAGGCGTTGCGTGGCGCACTGATCCTGACGTGATCGCCCGCCTGCAGCTGGTCATGGACCCTGGCCGAGCCACCACGGCCGTCTGCTTCGCGCAATATGGCAACTTCGTAGGTGCGGCCCCGGTCGAGGCTGTTGATCAGTGAGTATTGGCGCACGGTATCGCGGTCGATATGCAGGTCGATGTGGGCGCCCGGTTCGAACGGCGGCAGCAGGCCGCCCTGAGGGTCTGCCAGTACGAGCCGGACGATATCGTCGGCGATGGATTCTTTTTTGATGATGGTGACGTCGATAGTCATGCGAAAGCACTCGGATGTTGGTGTCCGGGCGGCTATCCGCCCGGACGTATGACGGTTCAGGCCGATTCGATTTCCAGCATTTCAGCCAGCTTGCGGCGCACTCGAATGCCGCCGGCATCGGAGGAGAGCAGCACCGGCTCCAGCTCCCAGAAATCCTTGTCGCCCATTTCATGTTGCTGAGCTTCGATCATCGGCTTGTCCTCTTCGACGAATGCCTGCTCCATGCCGGCCATCTTGGCGGCGTTGTAGTCGGCGTCGTCCTCAAGGTAGTTGCGTGCCGAGGCGAAGAAGTAGTGGGTCGAGAACTCCGATTCGGGGGTCATGATGTGGTAGTCGTACAGCATCAGGCCGTCGTTTTCGTAGTCCATGCTGTCCTGAACCGCAGCGACTCTGAGGTGCATGTTGGAGGGGGCGTGCCAGTCCACCTGGAAAAACTGGTTGGCCTGATCGTCGGGGCGCTGCAGATGCACGGCGAACAGCTGCATCGCCGGTTCTGCCAGCCAGTCCCAGCGGACCGAGACGACCTCACCCTGTTCTTCGACCTTCGGCAGCAGGGGGCTCAGCTTGCCGTTGGTGTTGATCAGCGGCCCGTGCAGATGATCGATATGGCTCAAATCCATGATGTTGTCGGTCAGCAGCTGGTAGTTGCACTTGTTGTACATGTAGATGTATCCAACGGCGCTGGCGGGTTTTGTGCTGAGGATGGAGCAGTCCATGATCTTCGACGGGTCGGCCTTCGAACGCTCTCCCATCCAGATCCAGATGAAGCCGTCGCGCTCCTCCATCGGGTAGCTGCGCACCGCACATGCCCTGGGAATTTTGCCGTTGCCGTGCGGGTTGTGGCTGCACTGGCCCTCGGCATTGAACTGCAGGCCATGGTACTGGCACACGATGTCGTCCCCCTTGCGGGTGCCTTTGCTGAGCGGGGCAAACCGGTGCGGGCAGCGGTCTCGCAGCGCCGTGACCTGGCCGTTTTCGAGCCGGTAGAGCAAAACCGTCTCGCCGATCAGGGTGCGGCTGAGCAGCGCCGTGCCATCGAGCTCGGACGAGAGCGCTGCAACATACCAGGTGTTTCGCAGAAATTGTTTCTTGTTGTTATTCGACATTTCCATGATGGAACCTCGCGTTGATGTGTAAACGTTGAGGCGTCACGCATGCGCGCCTCTTGAGAACCCGAATCCGGGTCGGAATCGATACAAGCGGGGGCCGGGGTCGCTCAGGTGTGCCGGGCTGCGCAGGTGGCTGAGTGCCGGCGCTGATCAGTCACCCCGATCGTTGGGTGTCGGTCGCGTCGACGGCGGTGTGCCGCGCACAGAACGGTCGGGGAATCTGGCGTCCCGGGAAGGGAGCGGGTAGCCGTGGATGGCCGGCAAATGGAATCGAAGGGGTGTATGTCCGCATAGTCACTGTCTCATCTTTATTATTATTGACAGTGATGACAGAGCAGCTTTCAGGCCATATTTGATTATTCGTTAATAATCAATAGGTTATGTTTTAAGCGAGAGCGTCGAGGCGCCGGGTGCCGTGGGTGTTTCCAGATATGCGGAAAAATATCCGGTGGTTTTCAGCAAATGCGGATGGCGGGTGCAGCCTGTCCGGGCCGATGGCCGGCCGCGGCCTTATCCGCCATCCGTCGCCTGCTGATGTTTTTTCAGACGGTACTCGAACTGGCCCCGGCGCAGATTCAGGTAACGGGCCGCCGCTGACAGGTTACCGTCATGGCGCTCGAGTGCGTGCTGCAGAACGATCTTTTCCAGCTCATCGAACGAGCTGATATGTGCCACGAGATAGTCGATGGCGCCGTCGCGGGTGAGCGGGGGCGCCGTGTTCAGCGGCGTGGGCTGGATGTCATCGCTGTCGATGAGCAGATGGTGAATGTCGATGTTGTCGTTTTCTTCCGCCAGGATGACGGCGCGCTCGCAGACGTTTTCCAGCTCACGCACGTTGCCCGGCCAGTGATGGCTGAGCAGTTTGTTGAACGCCTGGCGTGAGATGCCTGTGATGCGTTTTTCCATTGCGCTGGCGAAGCGGTTGATGAACAGGTTCGCCAGCAGTGCAATATCGTCCTTGCGTTCGCGCAGCGGCGGGATTTTGACCGGGAAGATGTTGATGCGGTAGTACAGATCGGCGCGAAAACGGCCGCTGCGGACATTCTCGGACAGGTTCGTATTGGCCGCCGCAACGATTCTGACATCGATCTTTTTCGTCGTCGTACCGCCGACCCGCTCGATCTCCCGCTCCTGTAACGCGCGCAGCAGTTTGCCCTGAGCTTCCAGCGGCAGACTGCTGATCTCATCGAGAAACAGAGTGCCGCCGTCGGCGCGCTCGAAGCGGCCGGGCCGGCTCTCGACGGCGCCGGTGAAGGCGCCTTTCTCGACACCGAACAGTTCGGATTCAACCAGCTCCGCCGGGATGGCGGCACAGTTGACGGAGATGAAGGGACCGTTGCTGCGCTTGCTGATCGAGTGCAGCGCGCGGGCGAAGCGCTCTTTGCCGACGCCGCTTTCGCCGATCAGCAGTACCGTGGACTGGGTGACGGCGACTTTTTTCAGCTGGGTGGCGACCGCATTGAACTGCCGCGACGAGCCGACGATATCCGGCAGCACGGTTTCGCTGCGCTCGAGCCCGAGATCCTGCAACGGCACGGTATGGCTGGACTTGGGGTGGGAGATAAACTCCTCGACGCGCATGAAGCCCAGATGCTCATCGAGATCCTGCTCGTCTTCCAGCGGCATCGCGATCACGCGGCACTGCTTGTGGCCCATGGCGACGCACTCGACCTCCTTCCACAGGATCGGCCGTCCCATCACCGTCGTGGTATAGCCACAGGCATAACCGGTCATCAGCCAGCAGGAGGGAAAGCCGCTGACACTGAGATGCTCCAGGTGGGCTTTGGATTCCCAGGAGGATTCCCAGATGTAGTCACCCCAGAACCTGCCGGTACTTTCATCGTAGCGCATACGCTCGACCGCCCGGTTGAGCACGAAGCCTTCGATTTCGCGGATTTTCGGGCCGTAGCGGAACAGCTCTTCCAGATCCCGGATACCGGAGTCCTTCAGCCTGAGCGCATCCTGAGTACCCTGCTGATACCCGAGTCGGGTAAAGATCTCGCGGGTCGTCTTGAGCCCAACGCGCTCGATGAACTCCCGGCGAATACTGGCGAGGGAGTAGCCGTGCAGGAGCAGCATGCGCTGATCCAGCAGGTAAATTTTTCCCTCTTCGGTGGTGTTGAGGATGTTGCGCTCGATGCCGGAGGGCTGATGGTGACCTTTGGTTGTGCTCATCTCTTATATTTATTCTTCTGTTTCGCCACGATGCTCGCACGTAACGGGTGTGACTGGCCAGCCCGCCGATGCGCGCCAACAGCTATCTCTGGCAGCGACGACGGGCTGTGCTGGCTGCGCGCAGCGTGGCCGTGCTATTTTTGCTCCCCTGCAATAATTGAAAGGGGAGCGCGCAGTGAGGAAATGGGATGCGATCGAGGCCTACGTCACGGTGGTGCGCGAGGGCAGCTTCAGCGCGGCTGCCGAGCGGCTGGGCGTATCCGCATCGCATATCAGTCGCCGGGTGGCCGAGCTGGAAAAACGGCTCGGCACCCCGCTGATCTATCGTACCACCCGCTCGATCCGGCTCAGCGAGGCGGGGGAGCAGTACTTCGAGCAGTGTCACCGGCTGCTGGAGGGGTTCCTCAGCGCCGAGGAGGCGATCAGTCAGGCGCAGCGTGAACCCAGCGGCCAGCTGCGCGTGACCTGTGCGACCACCTTCGGCGAGCGCTTTCTGGCACCGCAGCTGAATGATTTCATGCTGAAATATCCGAAGATTCGGCTCGATCTGCATCTGACCAACCGGCAGACGGATCTGATCGCCGAAGGCTATGATCTGGCCGTGCGGATGGGGTCGCTGAAGGACTCGTCGCTGCTGTCACGCCGGCTCTGTGACCGGCGCGAGTATCTCTGCGCCAGCCCCGACTATCTGCAGCGCCACTCGATGCCGCACACGCTGGCGGAGCTGTCGCACCACAACTGTCTGCTCGGCTCCAACCCCTGGTGGCTGTTCAGCGAGAACGGTCAGCGGCGGGAGCTCAAGGTGCAGGGTAACTGGCGTTCGAAATCAGGCCCGGCCCTGCTCGATGCGGTCAGGAAAGGGCTGGGTATCGCCCAGCTGCCCGACTATTACGTCGAGCCGCTGCTGGCGCGCGGTGAGCTGATTTCGATGCTGGAGCAGTACCGCTATCCGTTCAGCGGTGTCTGGCTGGTCTACCCGCAGGCGAAGCAGCGCTCCGCCAAGCTGCAGGTGTTGTGCGACTTCCTCGTCGAGCGCTTCCGCGACGGCCTGCCCTGGTGAGCGGAGCCGGCCCGCCGGTCGACCCCGCCTCGAACCGCCCTTACTTCTGTTCCTGATCCAGCAAGCGCACGATCTTGACCAGCGCGTCCTGTAGCGCGTGCTGCTCATCCTCCGGCAGGTCGGCAAAGCGCTGCATGAAGCGCTCATCCAACAGCGGTGGCGCAATGTCCAGCATCGCTTTGCCCTGCTGCGTCAGGCGCGCGTTGACGATGCGGCGGTCGTGCAGACTGCGCACCCGTTCGACCAGACCTTTCTCCTCGAGACGATCCAGAATGGTGGTGACGGTCGGCTGGCTCAGCGAGATATCGCGGGCCAGCTTACGCACCGTCACGTCGCCCTGTGCACTGATTGCACGTAGCAGCATCACCTGCGGCAGGGTCAGGCCGCAGGCCTTTCTGACCTGCTTCGAATGCAGGTCGGTGGCCCGCATGATCTGGCGCAGGCACACGAGGATCTCTTGCCAGTCGGGCGCGTTCGTCAAGGGTTCAGCCATGCTGGTTTATTTCTTGCTTCGTTCGATTTGATCGGGTTCTACGGCGCAGTGCGTAAGAGGTGCCGCGTCGTTTGGGCCTTCAGGCCGTTATACGATGGTGGACAACCTTTTAGACGCCGAAAGATTTGAACTCTAAATATTAGATTTGTAATATGATTTTGTAAATCGTTCAATTCTGACCATATAACCGGAGAGAATATGCACAAGGCACTGAAAACGGCGGCACTGGCCGCTGCACTCCCCCTGGCCATTGGCAGCTCCGTCGCACATGCCGGCGAGTGTGGAACGGTCAAGATCGCGGACATGAACTGGAGCTCCGCCAGCCTGATCGCCAACATCGACCGTTTTATTCTGGAACACGGCTATGGCTGCGACGCCTCGCTGGTTCCGGGTGACACCATGCCGACCGGTACCTCGATGATCGAGAAGGGCGAGCCGGATATCGCTCCGGAGATGTGGAGCAACTCACTGAAGGACGCGCTGGACAAGGGTGTCGAAGAGGGCCGTCTGCGCTACGCCGGTCACTCCCTGTCGGACGGCGGTGAAGAGGGCTTCTGGGTGCCGGCCTACATGGTCGAGAAAGATCCGAGCCTGGCGACCATCGAGGGCGTCATCGCCAACGCCGAGCTGTTCGAGCATCCGGAAGATCCGGATCTGTCCGCATTCTATGGTTGCCCGGCCGGCTGGAACTGCCAGATCTCGTCCGGCAACCTGTTCCGTGCCCTCGAGCTGGACAAGGCCGGTTTCGAAATCGTCGATCCGGGTTCAGGTGCGGGTCTGGCCGGTGCCATCGCCAAGGCCTACGAGCGCAAGGAGCCCTGGTTCGGCTACTACTGGGCGCCGACCTCCGTACTGGGCAAGTACGACATGGTGAAGGTCGACTTCGGCAGCGGTGTGGATGAAGACGCGTTCATCAACTGTATCACCAGCGCCGATTGCGTCGAGCCGACCGTGACCATGTACCCGCCGTCACCGGTACAGACGGTTGTTACCGAGAGCTTCGCCGAGCGGGCACCGGACGCCTACGACTACCTGACCAAGCGTTCGTTTACCAACGATCAGATGAACCGCCTGCTGGCATGGATGGAAGACAATCAGGCCGATGGCGAATACGCCATGGAGTACTTCCTGCTCGAGCATGAAGAGGTCTGGACGAAGTGGCTGTCCGCTGAGGTGGCGGCCAAGGTCAAGGATGCCCTCTGAGGTGTGAAACTCGCTGATACCACAGCCCGGTCAACGGCCGGGCTGTGGTCCGCACGGGAGGCCTTCCCATGGCAGAATCCAACTGGTTAACTGAAATTCCGCAACTGGATCGTTCCGAACTGCGGGACATCCGCAAGACGCTTGATACCGCCTATCGCGACTTTTCCCGCGAGCACGGCGAAATGATCGAAGCCTTCTTCGACCCCCTGCTGTCCTTCCTCGTCTGGTTCGAAAAACTGCTGCTGGCGACGCCCTGGTGGCTGGTGATCGCCATCGTGGCAGGGCTTGCCTACCTCGCCAGCCGGTCATGGAAGCTGAGCCTCGGGGTCATCGTATCCTTCATGCTGATCGGCTATTTCGGCATGTGGGAAGATGCCATGAGTACCATGAGCATCATTCTGGTGTGTACCCTGATGGCAATCGTGCTGGGGGTGCCTATCGGCATTATCATGGCGCGGTCCGACCGCATGCAGACCCTCATCACGCCGATTCTGGATGTGATGCAGACGATGCCGGCGTTCGTGTACCTGATCCCCGTGGTCATGCTGCTGGGTATCGGCAAGATTCCCGGTGTGATCGCCGTCATTATCTACGCCATTCCGCCGGTGATCCGTCTCACTAATCTGGGGATTCGACTGGTCGACAAGGATGTGCTGGAAGCGGCGACCGCATACGGTGCCAGCCCGATGCAGCGCCTGCTCGGCGTCCAGCTGCCACTGGCGATGCCGACGATTATGGCCGGTATCAACCAGACCATCATGATGGCGCTGTCGATGGTCGTCATCGCCTCGATGATCGGCGTGGCCGGTCTGGGCCAGCCGGTGCTGAAGTCGATCACCAACCAGTACTTCACGCTGGGGCTGCTCAACGGTCTGGCGATTGTCGCGCTGGCGATCATCTTCGACCGCGTCTCTCAGGCCTATGCCAAGCGCACACAGCGTCACCTCGGAGGGATGGACAATGGCTGATGCCCTGATTCGTGTTGAAAACCTCTACAAACTGTTCGGTAACAGCCCCGAGAAATACATGCCGCTGGTGCATCAGGGCAAAAGCAAGGACGAAATTCTGGCGGAAACCGGCCATACGCTGGGGCTGAAGGACATCAACCTGACCATCAACGCCGGCGAGATCTTCGTCATCATGGGGCTGTCGGGTTCCGGCAAATCCACCCTGATCCGTCACTTCAACCGGCTGATCGATCCCACCGAGGGTGTGATCAAGGTGGAAGGCACCGATGTCATGCAGTTCAACGCCAAGGAGCTGGAGCAGTTCCGGCGCCACAAGATGTCGATGGTATTCCAGCGCTTTGGTCTGCTGCCGCACAAGACGGTGCTCGAGAACGTGGCCTACGGGCTGCGGATTCAGGGCGTCAGCAAGGCCGAGGCACTGAGCCGCGGTCGTCAGTGGCTGGAGACCGTCGGGCTGGCCGGCTACGAGGAGCAGTACCCGGCGCAGCTGTCGGGCGGGCAGCAGCAGCGCGTGGGGCTGGCCCGGGCGCTCTGTACCGATGCCGAAATTCTGCTGATGGACGAGGCGTTCTCCGCCCTCGACCCGCTGATCCGTTCCGAGATGCAGGATCAGCTGGTACAGCTTCAGGAGAAGCTGCACAAGACCATCATCTTCATCACCCACGACCTCGACGAAGCGCTGCGTCTGGGTGATCGCATCGCCATCCTCAAGGACGGCGAGATCGTCCAGCAGGGCGAGCCGGAGGAGATCCTGCTCAACCCGGCCAACGACTACGTCGAAGCGTTCGTGCGCGACGTCAACCGTGCCCGCGCGCTGACCGTGGAAACGGTGATGAAGGATCCGGCCTACCGCATCACCGCCGATACCATCGCCGGTGCGCTGCAGCAGATGAAGGGCTTTGGTCGCGACTACGGTTACATCGTCAACGACGAGGGCTATCAGGGCGTGGTGAAAGCGGAACGGCTGGAAGAAGCCTATCAGGCTGACAAGGACGCCACGCTCGACGAAACCCTGTATGAAGATGTCGAGCCGGTCGATCCGCAGGCGGTGCTGGAAACCGTGATCCCCAACACCCTCGACGCCGACTACCCGCTGCCGGTGGTGGATGAAGAGGGCCAGCTCACCGGGCAGCTGACCCGCGGTACCCTGGCTGAAGTGCTGGGGGAGAGTCAGAAGCCCGTTGAAAAGGACGACAGCAAGGTTAACGCCTGATCCTGCCTGATGCCCCGAGGCCCGTCAGGGGCGCTCGGGGCATGTATCCTCCCCGATCCCCTGCGCGGGTCGCCCCGTACTCCATCACCCCTGACCCAGGAATATCTGCTCCCGATGCCACTGCATCAGTGTTGGGTCCGGAGCGAAGCGCTCTGGCAGCTGCATCCGTTTACCCTCAAGAGCGACGAACAGCGCCTGAGTCGCAGCATCATCGGCCTGCCGCAGTTCATTGGCTACCAGTAAGCGCCAGTCATCGTCGAATGTGATCAGACCGCGATCGAACGCGCGGTCGTAGAGGGCCGATAAGCACAAGCCATTGCGTGGGTTGAGTCGGTTCTCTTTATTCTGGTGCCAAGGCACGATATGGCTGGCAATCAGCAGGGTGGGTACCGATAAATCACAGACACAGCAACGCTGTTGGTAGCTGGTTAGCACCGTGCGGCGGAAAAAGGATTGTTTGATACGCTGCTCGACCGTAACCGTACGTGAGTCGCCGCTGAAGTCCGTTGGCTCGGCAGACTCGGCCAATTGGTTTGCACCATCAAGCCTCCCGGCTTCGTGTGGGTCGGTAAGGGTGGCGCGGATACGCGCGCACTCAACTACCAGCCCCTCCCAATCCGCATGAAAGGCATCCCAAATCTCGCGATCACGCGTCGAAGCGCTGCTAAGACCCTTGCGTCCCGATGCGACGATGGTGGGATCGAGACTGGCAAAGTTGACGAGTTTCATCGCGACCGCGGAGGGTGTTCGGTCTATCAATTTGGCCAGCGCGATAATCTCGGGGTTGCGGCGGTGAAGGCGGCCAAACGGCAGCTGACAATACAGCTGGAATGCGAGCTTTAATTGGTCGTGGGTCCATGGCGTGGTTTTCATATCGCGTCCCTATATCGCTGCCGAATCGGGACATCATATCGCACACCGGTAGCGGTTAAGAGCCCCAGAAATGTTATCAACAGCCGGTCAAATATCGTGCGTGTGGATTATTTGTTGGGCCTGGGCTGGCGTTTTCCACAATGCAGCTGGCAAGGCGGGAGTCGTTATCCACGTAATTGGATGCACAGCTCTGTGGAAAAGTTTCGAACAAAACGTCTATAGGTGCTGCAAAGGCGCTTCAGCGCTTGGCCTATGAAAACTGGGCAGTCGTTATCCAATTTCCACCGCGGCGGTTATTTTTATCCCCAACAGACAAGGAGCAGGGCGCGAGCACAGGTGTGGGTAGAGTTGTGGGTAAATGTGAATAACCTGTTGCAGAGCAGGTGTTGATCGCCGATAGAAACTTATTCACAGGTGGGTGTGAAGGGTGAGTTGCAACGGCGTTACCGGGAGCACAGCCCTTAGGGCAGACGTTGTGCTCCGGGGCGGGGCGGATGTGAGCTTGGCGATGGGGGTTGCCTTCAGGCGGAAGGCTTGGCTGATTGCAGCGGCGACTTCGTCATGGCGTCAGGGCGGGTGCCGAGTGCAGTCAGTGTCTGCTGCAGTACTGGTGCGATCGGGGCGTCCAGTTTGAGGTCGAGCAGATCGTCGGCGCGGGTCTTGCCGAGGGTCAGGGCGGCGATCGGCTTGTCCCACTCGCGGGCGCGGCGACAGAAGCGAAAGCCGGAGTAGACCATCAGCGATGAGCCGATCACAAGCAGGGCATCGGCGCGCTCAAGGGCGTCGAGCGCCTGCTGCACACGTGGCTTGGGTACGTTGTCGCCAAAGAACACCACGTCCGGCTTGAGGATGCCGCGGCAGTCGGGACACTGGGGGACTTCAAAGCGACTGAAATCGACTTCCAGATCCGCATCGCCATCAGGCGCCGTGGTCGCGGTATAGCCGAGAAAATCGGGGTTCAGCGCCCCGCAGCGGCGGTGTACTTCATCCCGCGTGCAGCGATAGCCGCAGCTCATGCAGAGCACCTGATCGGCACGGCCATGCAGGTCGATAACGGCACGAGAGCCGGCGCGCTGATGCAGACCGTCCACGTTCTGCGTCACCAGCAGGTCGATATGGCCCAGCTGTTCCAACGTGGCCAACACGTGGTGGGCCTCATTCGGCTGCGCCCGCTGCATCACTGGCCAGCCGATCAGGCTGCGACCCCAATAGCGCTGTCGCGTGTGATGATCGCGCATGAAATCGCCATGCTGTACTGGTTGTTTGCGCTTCCATTCGCCGTTGCGATCACGGTAATCGGGGATGCCGGAGTCGGTACTGATACCGGCACCGGTCAGCACCATCAGGCGCGGGTATCGCTGAATGAAATCGAACAGGGAATCGGCCTGCGTCATCTCCAGATTGCCTCCGCAGTGGGCGTTTTACCCTTGTACTGTAACAGAGCACGTTTGGATTTTTTCTTACATCGTCTCAATGGCCTGATCGGAACCGACTGGAAAGCGTATTGAGGATCGTGTTTAGAATTCAGTCACAACCAACTGCGAAGAGATGCCCATGACACGGATCTATCTGTACGACCACTGCCCATTCTGCGTACGTGCGACCATGGTAGCCGCGTATAAACAGGTGCCGTTCGAGCGCGTCGTGCTGCTCAACGATGACGAGAAAACCTGCCACGATCTGATCGGCAAGAAGATGGTGCCGATCCTTGAGCATGACGGCGAGATCACCGCGGAGAGCCTCGATATCTGTCACAAGCTGGATCAGATCGGCAACGCGGCGCGGGTCATAACGCCGCAGACCCCGCTGAGCAAAGCGGTTACCGAACATCTGGCCACGGCCGGCAGTGCCATGTGGCCGCTGAACTTTGCTCGCATTACCCGTATCGGGCTGCCCGAGTTTGCTACCGAAAGCGCGCGCGAGTACTTCCGTGTCAACAAGGAAAAGATGATCGGGGAGTCGTTCGACGCAGCGCTGGCGCGTACCGAGGCGGACAAGGTTGTTGTTGAGGCGATGCTGGCGAGCCTGCCGGCGCTGTCGTTGCCATCGCACCGCGATAACCTGCTGAGCTGGGATGATGTGATGATCTTCCCGATGCTGCGTTGCCTGACGCTGATCCGCGATCTGAAGCTGCCGACCATTGTCAGCGACTACCTTGAACAGGTCTCACAGCTGACCGGGGTGGATCTCTATTTTGACCGCGCAATCTGATCGTCGCGCGGTCACAGGGGCAGCAGACAGCCTTCGCGGCTGAGCAGGTAGCGGGCGAAATCCTCGGCCAGCACCAGTTTGCCGCTGAACTGCGCCGCCGCTTCATCCCGCAGGGCGGTAATGGTGAGGTCGCCGGGGCGACGGGCGCGGGGCTGGTAGCGAGGGCTGAAGTGAGTCAGGATCAGGTTGGGAATTGCAGCGGACTGGGCGAACCGGGCCACGCGGGCTGCGCTGCTGTGCTGCGGCTCGGGGCCGATCTGAACCAGTACTGGTTCGGTGTAGGTGGCTTCGTGCACCAGCAGGTCCGCGTCCTGACACAACCCGCGCAGCCGCTCCGGTTGATCGTTGTCACCACCGATCACCGCCACACGGGCCTTGCGTGAGGGCTCGGTATAGTCGGCGCTGCTGAGGCGACGGCCATCCGCCAGCTGCACGTCCTCACCGCGCTGCAGCTGGTTGTAGAGCGGTCCGGGCTCGATCCCTTCTGCGCGCAGTCGTTCCACATTCAAGCGCAGGGGTACCTGCGTTTCCTGTAGCCGATAACCCCAGCACTCGGTGCGATGACTCAGTTCTGCTGCGGCAATGCGCAATCCGGCCGCGTCCAGCTGGAGCGTCGGGCTCGCCGGCACGAAGTGCAGTGGATACTCGATGCGCATCTCGGTGATACGGATGACCGCCTGCAGGTAGTCCCAGACCGACGCCGGGCCGACCAGCGTCAGCGGGGCGGTACGGCCGTTGAGCTGGCAGGAGGCCAGCAGTCCGGGCAGGCCGTAGCAGTGGTCACCGTGGATGTGGGTGATCAGGATCGCCTCCAGCTTCTGCGGTGACAGGCGCGTGCGCAGCAGCCGGTGCTGGGTACCCTCACCGCAATCGATCAATACCCAGGGCCTGCCGCGCTCGGGCTGAACGGCGGTGGCACTGACGTTGCGATGACGGGTGGGGGCTCCGGAGGAGGTGCCCAGAAAGGTGATTCTCACGGCATACTCTCGATGACGACGGCGATAGCGGTATCGCTTGAGTGTACGACAGAGCCGGAGTTGGCTGAAAACAGAAAGCCCCGCGAGCGCGGGGCTTTGCGTTGCCGACGGGGCAGATCAGCCGGCCTGTTTTGCCTTGGCTTCGATGCGACGACGGTGCAGCACCGGCTCGGTGTAGCCGTTGGGTTGCTCGCGGCCCTTGAACACCAGATCGCATGCAGCCTGGAAGGCGACCGAGCCGTCGAAGTCGTCAGCCATCGGCTGATAGGCCGGGTCGCCCGCGTTCTGACGGTCAACAACGGCGGCCATGCGCTTCATCGTTTCCATCACCTGCTGCTCGGAGCAGATGCCGTGGTGCAGCCAGTTGGCGATGTGCTGGCTGGAGATACGCAGGGTGGCGCGGTCTTCCATCAGGCCGATATCGTTGATGTCCGGCACTTTCGAGCAGCCGACGCCCTGATCGATCCAGCGCACCACGTAGCCGAGAATGCCCTGGGCGTTGTTGTCGAGCTCCTGCTGGATCTCTTCAGCGCTCCAGTCCGGGTTCTGCGCCACCGGAATGGTCAGGATGTCGTCCAGTGCCGCGCGCGGGCGGGACTTCAGCTCCTGCTGCCGCGCGAACACGTCCACCTTGTGATAGTGCAGCGCGTGCAGCGTGGCGGCGGTCGGCGAGGGTACCCAGGCGGTGTTGGCGCCGGCCAGCGGGTGGCCGATCTTGGCTTCGAGCATGCCGGCCATCAGGTCCGGCATCGCCCACATGCCTTTGCCGATCTGGGCGCGGCCGCTGAGGCCACAGGCCAGCCCGGTATCCACGTTCCAGTCTTCGTAGGCCTTGATCCAGGCGGCGCCTTTCATGTCGCCCTTGCGGATCATCGGTCCCGCTTCCATCGAGGTGTGAATCTCGTCGCCGGTGCGATCGAGGAAGCCGGTGTTGATGAACACCACGCGCTCCTTGGCGGCCCGGATACACTCCTTGAGGTTGACCGTGGTGCGGCGCTCTTCGTCCATGATGCCGACTTTCATCGTGTAGCGCTCAAGCCCCAGCGCGTCTTCGATGCGGCCAAACAGTTCGTTGGTGAAGGCGACCTCTTCCGGGCCGTGCATCTTGGGTTTGACGATGTAGATCGAGCCGGTGACGGTGTTGCTGAACTGGCCGTTACCCTTGATGTCGTGGATCGAGATCAGGGTGGTGACAAGGCCGTCCATGATGCCTTCCGGGATCTCGTTGCCGTCGCGGTCCAGAATCGCCGGATTGGTCATCAGGTGGCCGACGTTGCGCACGAACATCAGGCTGCGCCCTTTCAGCGTCACTTCGCCCCCGTTCGGCGCGCGGTAGACGCGGTCCGGGTTCATGCGGCGGGTGAAGGTCTTGCCGCCCTTGGTGACCTCTTCGGTCAGGTCGCCCTTCATCAGGCCGAGCCAGTTGCGATAGACGAGGATCTTGTCTTCGGCATCGACGGCGGCGACGGAGTCTTCGCAGTCCATGATGGTGGTCAGCGCAGACTCCATCAGGATGTCCTTGACGCCGGCGGCATCGGTCTTGCCGATCAGGTCGTCGCGGTCGATCTGGATTTCGAAGTGCAGACCGTTATGCACCAGCACGATACCGGTCGGGTGTGATGCCTCACCGGTGAAGCCGACCAGCTGTGCCGGGTCGGCCAGTCCGGTCTCGCTGCCGTCGCGCAGGGATACGACCAGCGCACCGTTGGCGATGTGGTAACCGGCGGAGTCCTTGTGCGAGCCTTGGGCCAGCGGGGCGTTGTCGTCGAGGAACTGACGTGCAAACGCGATGACCCTGGCGCCGCGGGCCGGGTTGTAGCGCTCGCCGGCTTCGGCACCGCCCTCGTCGGAGATCGCGTCGGTACCGTAGAGCGCGTTGTAGAGGCTGCCCCAGCGCGCGTTGGCGGCGTTCAGGGCGTAGCGCGCGTTCATCACCGGCACCACCAGCTGCGGACCGGCCATGGTGGCCATCTCTGGGTCGACGTTGCTGGTGGTCGCGGTGAAGTCTTCGCCTTCCGGCAGCAGGTAACCGATATCGACGAGGAAGCGCTTGTAGGCGGCGAAGTCGAACTGGCCGCGATGTGCGCGGTGCCACTCGTCGATGCGGGCCTGAAGCTCATCACGTTTGGCCAGCAGCTCCCGGTTGCGCGGGGCCAGTTCGTGCACGATGGCGTCGAAGGCGCTCCAGTAGGCCTCCTGATCCACCCCGGTACCCGGCAGGGCTTCGCGGTTGATGAAGTTGTAGAGATCTTCAGCGACCTGCAGGCCGCCAACCTGAATGCGTTGGCTCATGAGATATGCCTCAAATTGTTTTGAGTCCCCCGGTTCTCGGCGAGGCTGCCCTCTCCGGCGGGTTGGGATTACCACAGTAAAACGATTGTGCATTGCGAAAATAGCGTAATTCCCGGCGAATGTAACCCCTCTTGGCCTAAAGTATGAAAAACCGGGCTGTTCGTGTTTTTTGGCGACAAAATTGCGCGTTGTCGACACCTTTTCGCGCATGTTTTGGTTGTTTTTTTACTAGAATTTTCGCCGCTGAGCGGGCGCATCAGGGGGATCGAATGGCGGTTGCTGGCGCCTTCGGCGTTGTAAATCGGCCGCTGTGGTATCGGCCCGCTTTGGCAGCGGACGGCAGGGCAGCATGGGTGTCGACAATATCGTGGCGCCGGGCGGCGCCACGGGGCTGTATCAGCTGTCCTGCGGGGGCGGCGGCTTGCGCGCCGGCCGGTGCAGGTGCACATCGAGCTGCGGGAACGCGATCTCGATGCCCGCCTCGCGGAAACGCCGGTCGATGCAGTGGTTGAGACCGTCGGTGACCGGGATGCGGTCTTCCATGCGGCTGACGTAGACGCGCAGGTCGAAATCCAGCGTGCTGTTGCCGAAGGCGCGGAAGTAGGCATCCGGCGCCGGGTCGTCGAGCACGTCCGGGTGTTCGCGGGCGGCTTCGATCAGCAGTTGTTTAACTTTTTCCGTGTCGCTGCCGTAGGCGACACCGACCTGCAGCACGATGCGGGTGGTGGAGTCGGTCAGCGACCAGTTGATCAGCCGTTCGGTGATGAAGGTCTTGTTCGGAATCACCACCTCCTTGCGATCCCAGTCCACCAGTGTGGTGGCGCGGATCTGGATGCGCGAGACGTTGCCGGTGACATCGCCGATGGTGACGGTATCGCCGATGCGGATCGGTTTCTCGAACAGCAGAATCAGCCCCGAGACGAAGTTCGCCACGATCTCCTGCAGACCGAACCCGAGGCCGACGCCGAGCGCCGCGACGAGCCATTGCAGCTTGCTCCACTCGAGCCCGAACTGGTTGATCCCGGCCATGACGCCAACCAGGATCAGCATGTATTTCAGCAGCGTGGTGATGGCGTAGCCGGTGCCCGGCGTCAGTCGCAGATGACGCAGCACCAGCAGCTCCAGCAGCCCCGGCAGGTTGTAGGCGGCGACGAGGCTGAGCAGCAGTATGGCAAAGCCGGTGGTGATGTCGCCAAGGGTGATCGCCGTCAGTGCCTCGCCGCTGGCGGTGGTCTGGTAGGTGCTCCAGAGCTGCACGCGCTCCAGCACCTGCAGCGTCGGCAGCAGGTCGCCAAGGGTGAGCCAGATCAGCAGTACCAGCAACGACAGGCTGAGCAGCTGCAGCAGTGTCTGCGCCTGCAGCGAGATGGTGTTGAGGTCGAGATAGTTCTCTTCCAGAGGCACTTCGTCGCCGCTGTCACGTTCGCCGTCACGTTCGCGCTCGCGTGCCTTGCGCAGCTCGTCACGCCGCTGCAGCGCCTGCCGGAATGCGAAGCGGCGCTCTTCGATCAGCAGCCAGCGCAGCCCCAGACGGTAGAGCACGTAAATCAGCACCACCTCCAGCACCAGAATGGCCACCACCAGCATCAGGAACAGGGCGCTGACCAGGTAGCCGGCGATGCCCAGACCCAGCATCGCCACGTTGAAGACGAGTAATGCGCCGATCCAGACGCGGGCATCGCGCCACCAGCGCAGCTCGCTGGCGAGCCGGTTGAGGTCGTCGCTGAAGCTCCACAGGATCCACCAGAAGCGCAGCAGCAGTGCGACCAGCAGCAGGAACAGCAGGCGCCCGGCGGAGGCCAGCAGGGCGGATTCCTCCAGTCCGTCGGCGATGATGAAGCCGGCCAGCAGCGGCAGCACGCCCCAGAACAGAATCTGCACCTCGCGCCGCAGCACCCGGCACAGACGGACAGACAGATCCAGATGGCCGGCCAGCAGGCCGTGCGGCACCCGCAGCCAGGTCAGGGCCAGCAGGTAGATGAACGTCGTTGCCGCGCTTGTCTGCAGCAGGGTGACAAGGCTGTCGTGAATCGGATGGTTCGGGTTCAGCTGGCCCTCGAGCAGCAGTGCGAACACGGGGAGCGGCGCCGCCAGCAGCGGGCCTGCCAGCAGCAGGCGCAGGGTCCGCGAGATGCGGTCCTGGGTGACGCGACCGATCTGTTCATGCCAGCGCGCGCAGTGGCGGCGCAGATAACGGCGCACGCCCCAGGCGATCAGTGCCAGTGCCAGCGGCACTCCGATCAGCAGCCAGTAACGGGCCTCCGCCTGCAGCAGGGGCACGCCCTCCAGCTGTGCCCAGCGTTGGCTCAGGTGCTGCAGGCCGGCACGGAACTGCTCCGGCCACGCCAGACTCAGCGGCGGTACGCTGGGCAGCCAGAGCAGATGCTGCCCGATCAGCACCCGTGCCTGCTGTAGTTGTTCGTTGATCTGCTGTTGCGTGCCGAGCAACTGGGAGCGTGCATTGATCAGTTGCTGGCGGGTACTGCGCAACTGCTCGAGCAGACCAATACGGGTGTCGAGCAGGTCGAGGTAGCGCAGGCGGGCACTGTCGGGCAGCTGCGCCAGCGCTTCCGGTGGCTGCTCCTGCAGCTGCTCGGCGACCAGCAGGTCGCGGTCGCTGGTCAGGTTGGCCAGCCGCAGCTGGTTGATCTGAGCGCGGGTGGCGGCGGTATCGAGCGGGCGCATCAGCTGGCGGGTAAAACGGCGCAGCTCGGCGCTGAGCTGGGGCAGGTCGAGTTCCAGCTGCTGCTGGATCAGGCGGTAGCGCTGGCTGATCTGTTCCAGCTGCTGGCCAAGCCGTTGCTGGCGCTGGTTACTGGTGTCGAGCTCGCGCAGCAGTGCCCGCAGCTGTTCGCTGGTGTGCTGATTCTGCTGTGCAATCTCGGCCAGTGGCGGTGGCAGTGTTTCCGGGTCTGGGCCGAGTTGCTCGACGGCGCTCTCCAGCTGGCTGCGGCGGCGTTCAAGCAGGCGGCTCTGCAGCGTTTCGATGCGGCTTTGTGCCTGCTCGAGCTGACGCCGCACCCGGGTCAGGCGCAGCTGGTTGAGTTCGTTCTCACCGGGCAGCACCAGCAGTTCGAGTTCGAGCGCCTGTATCCGTGCCGCCTGCTCTTCGGCCAGCGCCTCGCGCAGGCTTTCGCGTGCATCGCGCAGCTGGGTGGAGAGGCCGCTTTCCAGCGCCGGTGCCGGCTGGTCGGCCTCCTGCTTGAGCTTTGCCAGCCGGGCGCGCAGGCTGATCAGGCGTTCGTCGGTACGGCTGATCGCTTCGAGCAGTTGGTCCCGCCGCTGTTCAAGCTGGACCAGCTCGGCCCGGGTTTCAGTCAGGCGTTGTTCGAGCTGCTCCAGTGTCAGCTGCTCGGTATCGGGTACCACCGCGGCGCGTGCTGTGTCCAACGCCGTGCGCAGTTCCCGCAGCTGTTGTGGCTGATCGGCGATCTGCTGGTTGAGGGTGTCGGTGCGCTCGCGTAGCTGGGCCAGCGTGTTCAGCGTGGTCTGGATCTGCTGATAGGTTTCGCGCAGGGCCTGAGTGGTGGCACTGGTGTCGTCCGGGTTCAGTCGCTCCAGCTGCTGCGTCAGCGCCTGCTGGCTCGGCAGCGCAGCCCCTGCCGGCATGGCAGCAGTCAGCAGCAGGATCAGGGTCAAACAGAAGCAGAACAGGTGTTGCGGCGTGAGTCGCGGCATGAGTTGGGTCGCCAGAGCAGATACTGATATGGTCGTACCAGAACGATTATAGGAAAGGGTCTTGAGCCGATACAGCCAGAATACCACCGCGGCCCGCGCTGCGTTTGATGCCGGGCAGATTCGTCAGCAGCTGCCGGCGCAGCTGAGCCCGCTGCAGCCGCTGCCGCTGTCGCTCGGCGCCTACCTGAATTGGTATGGGTTGGCCCGGCTTGCCCGTGTCGCGGACTACCGCGCGGCACGGCTGGCGGTGGCGGGGGCCGAGCTGGTGGTGCAGCAGTTCTGCCAGCGTGGGCCGAGTCGCGGCCGCGTGGTGCTGGTGCACGGTTACATGGATCATGCCGGTCTGACCCGGCCGTTGGCCGCGTATCTGTTCCGGCGCGGCTGGGATCTGGTGCTGTACGATCTGCCCGGGCATGGTCTCTCCGCCGGGCCGCGCTACGAAGTCGAAGACTTCTTCCACTATGCCGACCAGCTGGGCGACCTGCTGCGACAGCTGTTGCCGCAGGCTGATACCCCGCTGACGCTGATCGGCCACAGCACCGGCGCTGCGATTATCACGACTCTGCTGCTGCGCGAGCCGGCGCTGGCGCGGACGCCGCTGACACGGCCGATTCTGCTGGCACCACTGGTGCGCCCGAGCCATTGGCGCAGCATCCGGCGCAAGTATCAGGTGTTGCGGTTCCTGCTGCGCCGGGTGCGCCGTTTCTACAAGCGCAACAGCCACGACCGGCGCTTCCTGAACTTCGTGCGCTGCCACGACCCGTTGCAGCACGATTACATCCCGGTGCGCTGGATCGGTGCCATGCTGGTGTGGATTCGCTGGTTCGAGGCGCAAGCGCCGCATCCGCTGCGCCCGCTGGTGATACAGGGCAGCGCCGATGCCACTGTCGACTGGCAGCATAACCTGCAGGTGCTGGCGCGGCTGTTCCCCAATGGCGAGCAGCGCCTGATCGAGGGGGCGCGGCACAATCTGATCAACGAAGCCGGTCGCTGGCGCCGGCCGGTGTACCGGATGGTGGCGGCGGCGCTGCAGGAGAGGGTTGCAGACGACTGAAGCCGATATGAAAACGCCCGGCGGGGCGGACCCGGCCGGGCGTTCAAGCGAGTGCGTCGCCGCGCTCAGAACAGACGGCGGCAGCGGATGGTGCCGTCGATCTGGCTCAGTTTTTCCAGTGCCAGATGCGAGTAGTCGGCGTCCACGTCGATGACGACATAACCGACCTTGTCGTTGGTCTGCAGATACTGACCGGAGATGTTGATGTCGTTCTCGGAGAATACGTTGTTGATCTTCGACAGTACGCCCGGCACGTTCTGGTGCACGTGCAGCAGACGGTGCGCGTTCGGGTGGCTCGGCAGCGCCACCTCCGGGAAGTTGACGGAGGTGATGGTGGAGCCGTTGTCGCTGTACTTGACCAGCTTCTCGGCCACTTCGTAGCCGATGTTTTCCTGCGCTTCCATCGTTGAGCCGCCCACGTGCGGGGTCAGGATCACGTTGTCGAACTCGCGCAGCGGGCTGATGAACTCGTCATCGTTGCTGCGCGGCTCGACCGGGAATACGTCCACCGCGGCGCCCAGCAGCTTGCCGCTGGCCAGCGCGGAACAGAGGGCGTCGATATCGACGACGGTGCCGCGGGCGGCGTTGAGGAAGATCGCGCCGTCCTTCATCTGCTCAAACTGCAGCTGGCCCATCATGTTCTTGGTGGCCGGGGTTTCCGGAACGTGCAGGGTGATGATGTCACACATGCCGAGCAGCTCGGCCAGCGAGCTGACCTGAGTGGCGTTGCCCAGCGGCAGTTTGGTAACTACGTCGTAGAAGTAGACCTGCATGCCGAGACCTTCGGCCAGTACGCTGAGCTGGGAACCGATGCTGCCGTAACCGACGATACCGAGCTTCTTGCCACGGATTTCGTAGGAGTTTTTCGCGCTCTTGAGCCAGACGCCCCGGTGTGCCTTGGCGTTCTTCTCGGCGACGCCGCGCAGCAGGATGATCGACTCGGCCAGTACCAGCTCGGCCACGGAGCGGGTGTTGGAGTAGGGCGCGTTGAAGACGGCGATACCGGCACGTGTTGCGGCTTCAAGATCCACCTGGTTGGTACCGATGCAGAAGCAGCCGACCGCGACCAGCTTTTCGGCGGCCTCGAACACCTTTTCGGTGAGCTGAGTGCGGGAACGAATACCGATGAAGTGAACGTCCTTGACCCGCTCCAGCAGCTCCTCTTCCGGCAGCGAGCCGGTGTGGAACTCGATGTTGGTGTAGCCGTGGGCATTCAGGGTGTCGATCGCGGACTGGTGCACGCCCTCGAGCAGCAGGATCTTGATCTTGCTTTTGTCGAGAGAAGTCGGTTTGCTCATCATCTGCAACAGGTTCCTAACTTGCGCCGAAAATGTCGGCCGGTGGTAAGAAAGCGTCGCATTGTAGCATAACGGCGGTTTTGTGAGTGCCGCCGGCGGGGCGCGGTGGGGGAAATTTTCTCAGCCGATCATGAACAGGATTGGAGTACGCGGGGGACGCTGCAGGCCCGCTCGGAGCCTGCACCGGGTGCTGATCGCTCGCTCGGCGGGCGGCTCAGCTGTAGTAGCACAGATACGCGGTGGGCTTGGCCACCTTGAGATCGAACGACTGGTCGGCGGCGACGCTGAACTCGGTACCGGCCGGGAATGATTGCCAGTCGCTGCTGCCGGGCAGGCGCACCACCAGCTCGCCGCAGGTCACCTTCATCAGCTCGTTCTGGCTGGTGCCGAAAGTGTACTCGCCCGGGGCCATGACACCGGACGTGACGGGGCCATCCGGGCCTTCGAACGCGATCGACATTACCTTGCCGTCGAAGTACTCGTTTACGCTCAGCATTGCGCATCTCTCCGCAGAAAAAGGGGCATCATAGTGGCAAGGCGGGCGTCTGTCATGTGCGGGTATGACTGAGCAGAAAATCGACAAAGGCACGATTGGCGCGTGACAGGTAACCGTCCTTGCGCCAGGCGATCGACAGGTCGAGCCAGACCGGTTCGGCGAACGGGCGCGCGACCAGATCGGACGCGTCGGCGATCGCCATCTCCAGCAGCGTGGAGATCGCAAACCCCTGCCGCACGATCTGCTTGATCAGCGGCAGCAGGTTGGTCTCGAAGCCGATCTTCAGCGGCGAATGCGACGCCGCGGCCAGCCGATCCAGCACTTCGCGGTGAAAATAACCCTGCTTGAACACGACCAGATCTTCGGCAAAGAACGCCTCGAAGCTGACGCTGGGCTGCTGCGCCAGCGGGTGATCGTGCGGCAGAATTGCCATCATCTGATCGCGCAGGAAAATGTGGCTCTCGAGATCGGCCGGCGGGGTGTCGGTGACGATGACGCCCATATCGATCTCGCCATCGGAGATCATCTGCTGAATCTTGCGCGTGCCGGACTCCACCACGGTCAGCTGCAGGTTGGGGTAGCGGTGGCGAAAGGCCATCAGAATCGGCGGGAAGTAGTAGGAGCCGAGCATGCTCGGAACGCCGATCCGCACCTCGCCGCGGCCGAGTCCGTGCAGCTCGTTCATCTCCAGTTCCGCATCGGTGACCGCCTGCAGAATGCGGCGGGCGTGCTCAAGCAGCACGCGGCCCTCGTCGGTGAGCTCGATGCCGCGCTCGCGGCGGTGAAACAGGCTCAGCTCCAGCGTCTCTTCGAGCTTGCGGATCGCCATGCTGACCGCCGGCTGGGCGACGTGCAGCGCCCGGGCGGCGGCGGTAAAACCGTTTTCGTCGACGACGGCGAGGAAGTAGCGCAGCGCCTTGATTTCGAGCATAAGCAATCCTTATGAATTAGATAATGATTATATATTTCTATGATTGACTTGCCAGCGCTATGCTCACGCCGATCTGTCATTCAGGAGTTCACCGCCATGATCGAACTGGGCAACCCGGCGTTCTGGCGCGCCACGGTCGCGCTCTGTCTGGGCTCGTTCATGATTTTTGCCAACGTATACGTGACCCAGCCGCTGCTGCCGATGCTGGCCGACGAGTTTGCCGTGTCGCCGCTGCTGGCCGGCTGGAGCTTCACCGTCACCACACTGATGCTCGGTCTGTCACTGCTGTTGTACGGGCCGCTGTCGGATGCGCTGGGGCGGCGCGGCATCATGCTGGCGACGATGGCGGGGGCGACGCTGCTGACGTTTGCACTGGCGCTGACCGAGGAGTATGTGACGCTGGTGCTGCTGCGCGCGGTGCAAGGCTTCCTGCTCGGTGGGTTGCCGGCGATCGCCATCGCGTACATGGGCGATGAGTTCAGCAAGCGGGCGGTGGCCGTGGCGGTGGGGCTGTATATCAGCGGCAACAGCCTGGGCGGCATCGGCGGGCGCCTGATCGGCGGGTTCGTCGGCGACTGGCTGGGCTGGAACAGTGCCTTTCTGGTGATGGGCGCGGTGAGTCTTGTCTGTCTGGCGCTGTTCGTACTGATGCTGCCGGCATCGCAGCATTTCCAGCCCCGGCCGCTGCATCCACGTCAGATGGCGTCCGATCTGCTCGGCCATCTGCGCAATCCGCTGCTACTGACGGCCTACCTGATCGGCGGCTTCAACTTCTTTATTTTCGTTAACCAGTACAGCTACATCACCTTCGTGCTGTCGGAGGCGCCCTACAGCCTGTCGGCCAGCTTTCTTGGCCTGCTGTTCCTGACCTACCTGACCGGTACCGTCGGCTCGACACTGGCCGGTCGCGTGGCGCTGCGTCTGTCGCAGCCCTGGTGCATGGCGCTGGGTGTGCTGATCCTGATCAGCGGCTCGCTGGTGACGCTGCTGCCGAGTCTGGTTGCGATCATCGCCGGCTTCTTTATCAACAGCTTTGGCTTTTTCTTTGCGCACTCCAGCATCAGCAGCTGGGTCAGCCACAATGCCGAGCGCGCCAAGGCGAGTGCCTCGTCGCTGTATCTGGTGTTCTATTACATCGGCGCCAGCAGCGGTGGCTTCTATCTGCACCCGTTCTGGGAGCAGGGCGGCTGGCCCGGTGTTGTCGCCGGTTCGTTGCTGGTACTGAGTCTGACCCTCGCCGGCTCGGTCTGGCTGGCGCGGCGCGGGCGCACGGTGCTGGCCGCCGCCTGAGCCGGGCGCTAACATGGTGTCCAACCGAAACCGGGCGCACGGGCTGCCGGCGCGGTGAGAACAACGGGCTGTCCCGGCGATACCCGCTCGCTCGTCGCAGGCAAGTGCGCCTTGATCTCCATGACAATCAGGATAATCAGATGACCTATCAGCACAAGATGGCCGATGGCACCGCGATCGATCTGCCGGTCGGCAAGGTAGTCTGCATCGGCCGCAACTATGCCGAGCATGCCCGCGAGCTGAACAACGAAGTGCCTGCCGAGCCGC
Organism: Marinobacterium sp.; assembly: GCA_030602245.1. Classification (GTDB taxonomy): domain Bacteria; phylum Pseudomonadota; class Gammaproteobacteria; order Pseudomonadales; family Balneatricaceae; genus Marinobacterium_D. The sequence goes on along the minus strand of JAUWAC010000015.1, from coordinate 43,134 downwards.
TGCTGTTCATGAAGCCGGCCACGGCGCTGGCGCCGCTGGAAGCACCGATTCAACTGCCGCGTGATCGCGGTCGTGTGCATTACGAAACCGAGATCGCCGTGCTGATCGGTGAACGCCTGACCGGGGTCGATGAGCAGGGGGCGCAGCACGGCATCGTCGGCATCGGGCTCGCGCTCGATCTGACGCTGCGCGATGTGCAGGATGCGCTCAAGGCCAAGGGCCACCCGTGGGAGCGGGCAAAAGGCTTTGACGGTGCCTGCCCGGTATCGGCGTTCCTGACTCCGGCCACGGTGGGTGACCTGACCGATGTGCAGGTACGCCTGAGCATCAATGACGAGGTGCGCCAGGACGGCAACAGCCAGCAGATGATCACCCCGATCCTGAAGCTGATCAGCTATATCAGCGATTGGTTCACGCTGGAGCCCGGCGATATCGTGCTGACCGGGACCCCGGCCGGCGTCGGTGAGCTGCATGCCGGCGATCAGCTGCGGGCCGAGATCGTTGATCTGCTGCGGGTCGATACCCACGCCGAATGACCCGCCCTCTCGCGCGGCTGCCACGCTTCCTCACTGAGGGTAGAATGGCGCGATTGAGAATCGTTAGATCAACGCACAAGGAGAGATGATGCTCTGGGTCAAAATGCTGCACATACTGGCGATGACCAGCTGGATGGCGGGGATTTTCTACCTGCCGCGGATTTTCGTGCATTACGTCGAGGGGCGGGCCGCCGGTCAGGATGTGACCCGGCTCGAGATCATGGCCCGCAAGCTGTACGGATTCATGACGATCATGGCGCTGTTCACGGTCGGTTTTGGCCTCTGGCTCTGGCTCGGCTGGTGGGGCAACAGCGGTGCCTGGATTCACGCCAAGCTGCTGTTCGTGGCGCTGCTGATCGGTTATCACCTCTGGTGCCGCCAGTACCTGAAGCGTCTGCAGGCGGGGCAGTTGGCACAGAGCGGGCGCTATTTTCGGCTGTTCAATGAGCTGCCACTGCTGATCTTCATTCCGATTCTGATCTTCGTCGTGCTGAAGCCGTTCTGACCCTTCACTGCTTACAGCCGCCGAATGCGCGCTTCGAGCCGTTCGGCGCGCTCGCGCAGTTCATCGACGTCGTCCATGAACATCTCGATCTCGACGCGCGTCGGGAGCAGGCGTGCTTCCTCCTGCAGATACTCCTGCGTGCTGTGCAGCAGCGAGCGGGCGCTGTCACGACCGTAGCCGAACAGCGTGCGCAGGACGCGGGCGGCCTCATGGCCGGCGGCATCACCGAGCAGGTTGCCCAGCCAGGCTTCCCAGTCGATGCGGGTGTCGGCCAGAATCGCCTGCAGGCGGTGCGCCACCGATGCGTTGCCGCGCAGCGTGACGCCACGCCCGAACAGCACCTCGTTGCCGGCCATCGGCAGCCGTGCCAGCAGCAGCGCGCTGCCGCTGAGCGTGACATCCGCATCACCATCGTAGTGGCCGAGCAGGTCGATCCCTTCACTGTGTGGCAGCAGGAACAGTGTAAATGCCGGTGCGCTGCAGTCGACGGCGATCACCGTGCCGGCCAGCTCGCCAAGCCTGTCGAGGGTCACCGGATCCTGACGCAGAATGCGATTCAGGCTCTGCTCGGCGATACCGAGCAGGCTGGCGCTGACCATCTCAAAACCGGTCGTGCGTGCGGTGTTGGACGTTTCGAACGGCATGGCGACCTCCCGAATGGTCTCAGGGCTTGATACCGGTGTGCAGCGCGACGACGCCGCCGGTCATGTTCTGATAGCGGCAGTTGACGAAGCCGGCGTCTTCCATCATCTGTTTCAGCGTTTCCTGATCCGGATGCATGCGGATCGACTCGGCCAGATAGCGGTAGCTGTCGGCGTCGTTGGCGATCAGGCGGCCCATCTGCGGCAGGATGTTGAACGAATAGAAGTCGTACGCCTTGGTCAGCAGCGGGTTGTTGGTCTTGGAGAACTCCAGCACCATCACTTTGCCGCCGGGCTTGAGCACGCGCAGCATCGAGCGCAGCGCCGCGTCCTTGTCCGTGACGTTGCGCAGGCCGAAGGCGATGGTGAGGATGTCGAAGCTGTTGTCGGCAAACGGCAGGCACTCGGCGTTGGCCTGTACGTATTCGATGTTGCCGGCGGCACCGGCGTCGATCAGCTTGTCGCGGCCGACCTTGAGCATGGAGTCGTTGATGTCGGCCAGTACGACCTTGCCGGTGGGGCCGACGATGCGGGAGAACTTCAGCGTCAGATCACCGGTACCGCCGGCGATGTCGAGCACCTTCATGCCAGCACGGGCGCCGCTCTGCTCGATGGTCAGGCGCTTCCAGAGCCGGTGGATGCCGCCGGACATCAGGTCGTTCATCAGGTCATACTTGCCGGCTACGGAGTGGAACACGTCGGCGACCCGTTTCACTTTCTCCTCGACGGGTACTTCCTGGTAGCCGAAGTGGGTGGTGTCCTGCTTTTTCTCGCTCATCGTCCGCTCGATCGACTGGTGAAAGATGAACGCATTGTAGCGCCGCGCGGGGGTGTTTGTCCTGCACGGGAGGCCGATCCGGGCCCGTTTACCCCCGTGCGATCAATCCGTTATCCCGGCTCTTGCCGGCGGCCTCGAGCTGCTGCAGATAGGTTTGCCAGTAGCTGTCGTGGTTGTGGGCCAGGTCGTACAGGTATTCCCAGGTGTAGAGCCCGGAGTCGTGGCCGTCGTCGAAGATGATCTTCAGCGCGTAGTTGCCGGAGGGCTCGATACCGCGGAAGCCGACATGCTTTTTGCCGGTCTGCAGGACGCCCTGACCGATACCGTGGCCGCGCACCTCGGCGGAGGGGGAGTGCACGCGCAGGAACTCGGCGGTCAGCTCGTAACTGCCGTCGTCGTATACCAGCTCCAGCGTGCGCGATTTCATGTGCAGGCGAATGTCGCGTGGCAGCGGAACCTCAACCATGTGTGTCTCCTCCTGTGGAGAAAGGCGCCGACGTCGCGCCGGCGCCGATGGGTCGGCGATCAGAGGATGTAGTGGCTCAGATCCTCGTCGCGGCTGACTTCGCCGAGCTGGGCGTCGACAAAGGCGCGGTCGATGCTGATCGACTCGCCGCTGCGATCGGCGGCGGAGAAGGACAGCTCTTCGAGCAGGCGCTCCATCATCGTGTGCAGGCGGCGGGCACCGATATTCTCGGTGGTTTCATTGACCTGGTAGGCCAGCTCCGCGATGCGGGCGATGCCGTCGTCGGTAAACCGGATGTCGACCCCTTCGGTGGCCAGCAGCGCGCGGTACTGTTCGGTCAGTGATGCCTTGGGCTCGGTCAGAATGCGACGGAAGTCCTCCGGCGTCAGCGCCTCGAGTTCGACGCGGATCGGCAGGCGGCCCTGCAGCTCCGGAATCAGATCGGACGGCCGTGACAGGTGGAACGCGCCGGACGCGATGAACAGGATGTGGTCGGTGCGGACCATGCCGTACTTGGTGCTGACGGTACAGCCCTCGATCAGCGGCAGCAGGTCACGCTGCACGCCTTCGCGGGAGACGTCGGCGCCGCCGCTGTCGGCACGCTTGCACACCTTGTCGATCTCGTCGAGGAAGACGATGCCGTTCTGCTCGACGCGCTCTACCGCCTGCTGCTTGATCTCATCTTCCTTGACCAGGCCGGCGGCTTCCTCGTCGGTCAGCAGTTTGAAGGCGTCCTTCACTTTCATGCGACGCGTCTGCTTGCGTCCCTGGCCGAGGTTGGAGAACAGGCTCTGCAACTGGCTGGTCATCTCCTCCATGCCGGGCGGTGACATGATTTCGACGCCGACCTGCGGCTGTGCCACTTCGACCTCGATCTCCTTGTCGTCGAGCTGCCCTTCACGCAGTTTCTTGCGGAAGATCTGACGGGTGGCGGAGTCGGTTTTGCTGGAGCTGTCGCTGTCGAAGCCGCTGGAGCGCGCCTGTGGCAGCAGGGCGTCGAGGATCCGTTCCTCGGCCAGCTCTTCGGCGCGGAAACGGTGTTTCTCCATCGCCTGCTCGCGCACCATCTTCAGTGACATCTCGACCAGATCGCGGATGATCGTTTCCACGTCGCGGCCGACATAGCCCACTTCGGTGAATTTGGTCGCTTCGACCTTGATGAACGGTGCGTTGGCCAGTTTGGCCAGACGACGGGCGATTTCGGTCTTGCCGACGCCGGTGGGGCCGATCATCAGAATGTTTTTCGGCGTGACTTCCGGGCGCAGCTCGTCGTCGAGCTGCATGCGACGCCAGCGGTTGCGCAGGGCGTTGGCGACGGCGCGCTTGGCCTCATCCTGGCCGACGATATGACGATTCAGCTCATGGACGATTTCGCGCGGGGTCATACTGGACATGGGAATCTCCTCAGCTGGCCGACTCGAGTACTTCGATGGTCAGGTTGCCATTGGTGAAGACGCAGATGTCGGCGGCGATATTCAGGCTTTTTTCGACGATATCGCGCGCGCTAAGATCGGTGTTGTCGACCAGTGCGCGGGCGGCGGCGAGGGCATAGTTGCCGCCGGATCCGATGGCGATGACGCCATCTTCCGGCTCGATGATGTCGCCGCTGCCGGAGATCAGAAACGTCTTGTCCTTGTTGGCCACCAGCATCAGCGCTTCGAGGCGGCGCAGGACCCGGTCGGAGCGCCACTCGCGTGCGAGCTGGATCACGGCGGTGACGATGTTGCCCTGATGCTTGTCGAGCTGCTGTTCAAACAGATCACGCAGGGTGATGGCGTCGGCGGTGCTGCCGGCGAATCCGGTGATCACCTTGTGCTTGGGCAGCACGTTGACCTTGCGTGCGCTGCCTTTCATTACGGTGTTGCCGAGGGACACCTGGCCGTCGCCGCCGACGACGACCTGGTCGCCGCGGCGAACAGAAACGATAGTTGTCATGACAGAGGATACCCTGTTGGCCGATTGATACTGGCTACAGATATGGTTATCGCAGCGGGGATTTCAAGGGCTGGCGTGCAGATTGGGGCGCGGCACCGGGCCGCGCCTCAGTCGGCGCGGATCTCCAGCGGATGGATATTGAGCTCGTACAGCTTGTTGGTGGCCAGATTGACCTCGGCGCGCGTGTCGAACGGACCGGTACGAACCCGGTACCAGACGCCATTGCTGCCTTCGGTCCGGCTGGTGCTGACATTGGGCAGGCCCGCCAGAATCATGCGCGCACGCATCTGCTCGGCGTCGGCCGCGTTGCGGAACGAGCCGGCCTGCAGCAGTACGCGGGTCTCCAGTTTTGCCGTTTTCGGTGTCGACTTGTAGGCCGACACCTCCGGCGTTTCGACGGTGCTCTTCGGCAGCATGTCGTAAAACTCGAAGCGCTCGCCGTCGCCGCCCGCTGTCGGGGGGCTCTCCGGTGCCGGCGCCGGTTTCGGCTTGCTCGCCGTGACCGGTGCGCTGGCTGGGGCGGTCTTGGCTGCCGGTGTGCTGGCTGCGGGCGTACCCGCGGCCCCGTTGGGCGGCGTCTGCAGCAGCAGATAGATCAGCACGCCAAGGCCACCGAGGGCGGCCAGCGAAACCAGCGCCAGCCCCCAGGGGCGGCGCGGCGGCGGTGCCGGTTTGCGGCTGCGCGACGGCGCCTTGCGGCTGGCCGAGCTGCCTCCCCGGCGTTTCTGGGCGTAATCCTGTCGAGCCATCGTCGCTTACATCTGCTCCGGTGCGCTGACACCGAGCAGCTTCAGGCCGTTGGCCAGTACCTGTCGTACCGCGGCGCTGAGCGTCAGACGCGCGTTACGCAGCTCGGCATCGTCGATCAGCATCTTGTGCGCGTTGTAGTAGGTATGGAAGTCGCCGGCCAGATCGCGCAGATAGTTGGCCAGCAGGTGCGGTTCGTGGTTCAGGGCCGCGTTTTTCAGCAGTTCGGGATATTTGCCCAGCGTGCTGACCAGATCCTTCTCCGCGTCCGTATCCAGCCGTGCCAGATGCTGCAGACCCGCCGCCTGATCCCACGCCTGACCTTGCTCTTCGAGCTTGCGCATCATCGAGCAGACGCGGGCGTGAGCGTACTGGATGTAGTACACCGGGTTGTCCTTGGATTCGGACTTGGCCAGATCAAGGTCGAAGTCCATGTGCTGGTCAGCCTTGCGGGTGACGTAGAAGAAACGGCACGCATCGGCGCCGACCTCTTCGCGCAGCTCGCGCAGGGTGACGAAGGAGCCGGAGCGGGTCGACATCGGCACCCGCTCGCCGCCGCGGTAGAGAATGGCGAACTGCACCAGCTTGACCACCAGCTTGTCCGGGTCGTAGCCCAGCGCCTGAATCGCCGCCTTGACGCGGGTGATATAGCCGTGGTGGTCGGCGCCCCAGATGTTGATGACCTGATCGAAGCCGCGTTCGAACTTGTTCATGTGGTAGGCGATGTCGGACGCGAAGTAGGTGGTCTGGCCGTTGGCACGCTTGACCACGCGGTCCTTGTCGTCGCCGAAGTCGGTGGAGCGGAACCAGAGGTTGCCGTCCTGTTCGTACAGGTAACCTTTCTCCTGCAGCAGGTTAAGGGCCTTCTCCACGTCGCCGTTGCTGGTCAGCGAACGCTCCGAGAACCAGACCTGATACTCGGCGCCAAACTCGCCCAGATCCTCGCGGATGTCGCTGAGGATCGAGTTCAGGCCCGCGTCGAATACCTGTTCGTAGTCGGCCCCCAGCAGGTGCTGGGCGCGCTCGATCAGTGCGTCGATGTGGGCTTCCTTGTCACCGCCGGCAGGCTCGTCCGGCACGATATCGGCGAACACCTCATCCACCGGGCGGCTCAGGCGGGTGCCGAAGCTCTTCTCCAGATCGTGAGCGATATCACGGATGTAGTGGCCCTGATAGCCATTGCTCGGGAACGCGATCTCCGCGCCCAGCAGCTCCAGATAGCGCAGCCAGATGCTGACCGCGAGGATGTTCATCTGGCGCCCGGCATCGTTGACGTAGTATTCCCGCTCCACCTGAACGCCGGCCGCGTCCAGCAGATCAGCAACGGTGGCACCATACGCCGCGCCACGGCCGTGGCCGACGTGCAGCGGGCCGGTCGGGTTGGCCGAAACGAATTCGACCTGCACGCGCGGGCCTGAGTTTTTGGCGGCGCGACCGAACTGCTCGCCCTGCTCGAGAATGTCACCGATGACAGCGTAGGCGCTGGCCTGCGTCAGGAAGAAGTTGATGAAGCCGGGACCGGCGATCTCGGTTTTCGCGATGCTGTCGGAGGCCGGCAGGGCGTCGCACAGCTTCTGCGCCAGTTCGCGCGGGTTGCATCGGGCCGGTTTGGCCAGTGTCAGCGCGATGTTGGAGGCGAAGTCGCCGTGCGCCTTGTCGCGCGTGTTCTCGACCATGATCTTGGGCTGGATCTCCGCCGGCAGAGTGCCGTCGGCCACCAGTGTCTCGAGCGCAGATTCGATCAGCTGTGCGATAAGTTCTTTCATCAACGTACCCTGGAGGGTGAGTGGACCTGTGGCCCGCCGATGCGGGCTCCGAGAAACCGGGCATTATATCGCCGCCGGGGCGGGGATTGCCAACCCGCGGTGGTCAATAGTTGTCCACCGGGTCCACGTCGACGGTCCAGCGCACGCGCCGCCCCTGCGGGTGCGCCTGTGCCTGCCCGATCAGCGCCGCAAGCAGCGCATGCAGCGGGCCGCGGCTGCGCGCGGCGATCAGCAGCTGGGCACGATACAGGCCGCCGCGCTTCTCCATCGGTGACGGGAACGGGCCGATGGTCTGCACCCCGGGCGGCAACGGCCGGGTCTGCAGTGTCTGGGCGGCCAGTTCGCGCAGGAACTGTTCGGCCCAGCCCTGACGCGTCGCCTCGGCGCGCAGCAGTGCGTGGTGTGCGAACGGCGGCAGCGCGCCGGCCCGGCGCAGGTTCATCTCCTGTCCGGCAAAGGTGAGGTAGTCACTTGAAATCAGGGTTTGCAGCATCGGGTGCTCGGCGTGCAGCGTCTGCAGCAGCACTTCGCCCGGATGGTCGGCACGGCCGGCACGGCCTGCCACCTGCAGGATCAGCTGCGCGGTTTTCTCCATGCCGCGAAAATCAGCACTGAACAGGCCCGCATCGGCATCGAGAATCGCAACCAGTGTGACGCGTGGGAAATGATGTCCCTTGGCCAGCATCTGGGTGCCGATCAGGATGCAGGGTTCGCCGCTGTGGACCTGCGCCATGATCCGCTCCAGCGACTGCTTGCGTGCGGTGCTGTCACGGTCCACGCGCAGAATCGGGATGTCGGGAAAGTGGCGCTGCAGGGCATCCTCGGCGCGTTCGGTGCCGATACCCAGCGGTTTCAGTGTGGTGCTGCCGCACTGGGCGCAGGCGCGCGGGATCGGCGTCTGGCGGTCACAGTGGTGGCAGTGCAGGTGGGGTGGGCTGCGGTGCAGGGTCATGTGGGCATCGCAGCGGGTGCAGTCGACCACGCTGCCGCACTGGTCGCAGATCAATGAGGGGGAAAAGCCGCGGCGGTTAAGAAACAGCATCACCTGAGTACCACGGCCGAGGTGGTCGTGCATGCGCCGCATCAGTTCCTGTGACAGGCCGGCGTCGAGCGGCTGCTGGCGAATGTCGAGCAGTTCGAAGCGCGGCGGCTTCGCGTTGCCGGCACGGCGGCTCAGGCGCAGCAGTCGATAACGCCCCTCGGCGGCGTTGTGCAGCGACTCCAGTGCCGGTGTCGCGCTGCCGAGGATAATCGGAATGCCCTCACGGTTGGCGCGCACCACGGCGAGGTCGCGGGCGTGATAACGAAAGCCGTCCTGCTGCTTGAAGGAGGCGTCGTGCTCCTCGTCGACGATGATCAGCCCGGGGTTTTTCAGTGGTGTGAAGATCGCCGAGCGGGTGCCGATGACGATGCGCGCGCTGCCGTGGCGTGCATGCAGCCAGGTGTCGAGGCGTTCGCGGTCGCTGAGGTTGGAGTGCAGCACATGGACCGGCACCCGGAACCGGGCGCGGAAGCGGGCCAGCGTTTGCGGTGTCAGGCCGATCTCGGGCACCAGAACCAGTGCCTGTCGCCCGGCCATCAGGGTGCGCTCGATCGCCTGCAGGTAGATTTCGGTTTTGCCGGAGCCGGTCACGCCGTAGAGCAGGAAGGGCGTGAAGCCTGTGGCGGCCTGCAACGCCTGCATCGCTGCGGCCTGCTCGTCGTGCAGCGGCAGCGGGGCTTCCTGCAGCACCTGCTCGGTCAGGGCCGCGTTGGCCGGTTGCGGGTGGTGTGCGAACGACTCCGCCAGTCCTTTTTCTTCCAGCGTTGTCAGCAGGCGCGGCTGTCCGCCCTCGGCACGAATGGCATCGGTGCTGATGCCCTGCGGATGGTCGAGCAGCAGTTGCAGCAGTTCGCGCTGACGGTGCGCGCTGCTGCTCAGACGTTCCAGCGAGGCGTCGGCGCTGGCGCGCCAGAGGGTGGCGTGGGCAAACTCGGCCGCGCGTCCCTGTCGCAGCAGCACCGGCAGCAGCTGGCTCAGCGCATCGCCGATCGGGTGCTGATAATAGCGTGCGGCCCAGCGGCCAAGGTCGAACAGTAAAGGGTCCAGTACCGGTTCCCGGTCGAGAATCTCGAGCACCGGTTTAAGTTTTGTCAGCGGCATCTCGCTGTGTTCGCTGTGCTCGACGATCAGGCCGATCAGCTCGCGGTTGCCGAACGGCACGCGTACGCGGCATCCGGGCGCCGGCGGGTCGGCCGGAGGATCGACCGGCAGGCGGTAGTCGAACAGGCGGTGCAATGGTGTCGGCAGAGCGATGCGCAGTATCACGTCGGGTTCTGGCTCGGGCGGGTGGTCGCGTGTCAAAGCGGCTAGACTAGCAGCCCGTCGGGCTCAAGACTAATCCCGACGTGGTACGTGGGTGGGGGGGTTACAAGGCGCCACAAAGAGGCGGACGCCAAGGTTGCGGCTGGCGGGGGCGATGCGTATAATTCGCCGCCTTGACTTGGGCATATGCGCAAGACGCGAGACTACAAGCTACAGAGGCAGCCATGTCGCCACGACGCTGCTTTTGTCGATCGTGCGGTGCCCGGCGCATCACGAGGCTATCAGGCCCGGCGGACGGGTGGCGGCACATTAAACAACGATTCGAGGTCTGACATGAAAGCTGGTATCCATCCGGATTACAAAGAAATCAAGGTTACCTGTTCCTGCGGTAACGTCATGAACACTCGCTCTACCCTGGGTGAAGACATGCTGGTCGACGTTTGCAGCCAGTGCCACCCGTTCTACACCGGTAAGCAGAAAGAAGCGACCTCCGGTGGCCGCGTAGACCGCTTCAACAAGCGTTTCGGCAGCCGCTCGCTGAAGAAGTAATTCGGCAGCCATGCAGATACTGCTGAGAAAGGCACTCCTTGTGAGTGCCTTTTTTATTGCCTGTTATGTCCCCTGGCGCGCGGCGCTGGCGGCCTGTTCGTTACCGCCGGCGGCGCGTCATGTCAGCGTTGCGCAGGTCATCGACGGCGATACGGTGCGTCTGGGCAGCGGCGAATCGGTCCGCCTGATCGGTATCAATACGCCGGAGATCGGGCGCGATGGGCGGGCGGACGAGGCTGGGGCGCAGGCCGCCAGACAGGTGCTGAGGCGCTGGATCGAGGGGCGGGAGGTGGCGCTGGTGCCGGGACTGAATCCGCGTGACCGCTACGGCCGGCTGCTCGGGCATCTGGCGCTGAATGGGGAGTCGGTCGCCGAGCGTCTGGTCGAGCAGGGGCTGGGGTTTGCGGTCTCGATCGCGCCGGACCTGCGACTGTCGGACTGTCTGTTCGCCGCCGAGGCGCGAGCCCGTCAGGCACGCCGCGGGCTCTGGCAGCAGGATCCGGTGCAGCCGGCTGCAGCGGTGTCGCGTGGCGGCTTTGCGCTGCTGCGTGGGCAGGTCACCCGCATCAACCGCGCGCGGCGCGCCTATTATGTCGAGCTCGACGATCATCTTGTCATCCGGATTGGGCATGATCTGATCGATGCGCAACGGCAGTCGTGGCTGCAGTCACTGCAGGGCCAACAGGTCGAGGTGCGGGGCTGGGTGGTCGATCGCGGGGGTGATTTGAAACGGGGTTACAAGCGCTGGCTGGTGGCGCTGAGCGATCTGCGGCATCTGAAATCCTACCGACGTTGAGGTCCGGAAGTGCTGTTGTCGCTTATAACCTCTTTCTATATGATGCAAGCTCTCCATATGCAACCTTAGTTGGAAACAGCAACCATGTCTCAAGATTTCAAACAAGCGGCACTGGATTACCATGAGTTTCCTCGCCCCGGTAAAATCAGTGTCGAACTGACGACCCCTGCTGAGACTTCCCGTGACCTGTCTCTGGCCTACTCTCCGGGTGTCGCCGAGCCGGTTCGTGAAATAGCCAAGGATCCGGATGCAGCGTACCGTTACACCGCGAAAGGTAACCTGGTTGCCGTTATTTCTAACGGAAGCGCCATTCTTGGTCTTGGAGATCTCGGCCCGCTGGCGTCCAAGCCGGTTATGGAAGGCAAGGCGCTGCTGTTCAAGCGCTTCGCCGGCATCGATTCCATCGATATCGAAGTCGACGCGGAAAGTCCGCAGGCCTTCATCGATACCGTCGCCCGCATCGCGGAAACCTTTGGCGGCATCAATCTGGAAGATATCAAGGCGCCGGAGTGCTTCGAGATCGAACGCGCGCTGATTGAGCGCTGCAACATTCCGGTCTTCCACGATGATCAGCACGGGACGGCTATCGTGACCGCGGCCGGCATGATCAACGCGCTGGAACTGGCGGGCAAAACGCTGGAAGAAGCGCAGATCGTCTGCCTCGGTGCCGGTGCAGCGGCCAGCGCCTGTATGAAGCTGCTCATCAACATGGGCGCCAAGGTCGAAAATATCTACATGCTCGACCGCAAGGGCGTGATCCACTCCGGCCGTGATGATCTGACGCCGGAAAAGGCCGCGTTTGCCACTGAAACTGACAAGCGCACGCTGGAAGATGCGATCGACGGTGCCGATGTGTTCGTCGGTCTGTCCGGTCCGAACCTGCTGTCGCCGGAAAACCTGCTGAAGATGGCTGACAACCCGGTGGTCTTCGCCTGTGCCAACCCGGATCCGGAGATCCTGCCGGACGTGGCGCGCGCAACCCGCTCCGATGTCATCATGGCGACCGGTCGTTCTGACTTCCCGAACCAGGTCAACAACGTGCTGGGCTTCCCGTTCATCTTCCGCGGTGCGCTGGACGTGCGTGCGTCTGCCATCAACGAAGAGATGAAAGCGGCTGCGGTTATCGCGCTGGCGGAGCTGGCCAAGCAGCCGGTCACTCAGGAAGTGCTGGATGCGTACGGTCTGGATTCACTGGAATTCGGTCGTGACTACATCCTGCCGAAAGCGACCGACTCGCGTCTGCTGAACACGATCGCCAAGGCGGTTGCCAAGGCGGCGGTCGATACCGGTGTCGCACGTCTGCCACTGCCGGAACAGTACCGCGACTGATCGGCGCACTCAGGCCAACAAAAAAACCAGCCCTCGGGCTGGTTTTTTTGTTGCGTCCGTTGGGTCAGCCGCCGTAGCCGAAGATCTGCTCGGTGGTGGGCGGTGCCAGCTGCTCTTCCGGGCTGCGGGCGTGCTCGGTGGGGAGCTGTTCGCGGCGGAAGTATTCCTCAATGGCGTCGGCCTGACCCGGGTAGGCCAGCTTGCCGGTGGCCGGGTCGATCAGTGCGCTGGTGATGCCGGCCGGCGGCTCGGCGGTGCGGTCGGGCACGCCCTCCAGTGCATCGGCCATGAAGTCGATCCAGATCGGCAGCGCTGCGGTGCTGCCGTACTCACGCCGACCCAGCGGTGCGGGCTGGTCGAAGCCGACCCATGCCGTGGCTACCAGGTCCGGGTTAAAGCCGCTGAACCAGGCGTCCTTCTGCTCGTTGGTGGTGCCGGTCTTGCCCGCCAGATCCGAGCGGTTCAGTGCCAGTGCACGCCGTCCGGTGCCGCGGCGGATGACGTCGCGCATCACATCCTGAATCAGGAAGGCGCTTTCCGGTGTGATGATACGCGGTGCGGCATGTTCGGTATCGCTGACCATGACGATGGGGCCGGTCGGTTCGCCGTCCGCTGTCGCTGTTGCCTCGGCGGTGTCGGAGGTGGCCGCGTGATAGGTGCAGTCCGGGCACGCACGCAGCGGCTGGCTCTGATAGAGCAGCTCGCCGGTGGCGCTTTCGATGCGCTCGATCAGGTAGGGCGCGACCTTGAAGCCGCCGTTGGCCAGCGCGGCATAGCCGGTGACCATCTGCAGCGGTGTGGCGTCGGCACTGCCCAGTGCCAGTGACAGGTTGGCCGGGAAGCGTTCGGGGCTGAAGCCGAAGCGCAGCATATAGTCGCGGGCGCGCTCGATTCCCAGTGAACGCATCAGGCGGATGGAGACCAGATTGCGCGAGCGGTAGAGTGCTTCACGCAGGCGAGTCGGGCCGCCGAAACGGCCGTTGTCGTTCTCGGGGCGCCAGTTGCTTTCGAGGCTGACGTCATGGAATACCACCGGTGCGTCGTTGATGATCGAGGCGGGTGTGAAACCGTATTCCAGTGCCGCGGTGTACAGGAATGGTTTGATATTGGAGCCGGGCTGGCGATAGGCCTGGGTGGCGCGGTTGAACTTGTTGTGGGCGAAGCTGAAGCCGCCGCTGAGGGCGCGAATCGCGCCGTCGGTCGGGTTCATGGCGATCAGGGCGCCCTGTACCTGCGGGATCTGACGCAGCAGCCAGCCAGCGTCCCGCGGCAGGACCCGCACGAGATCCCCCGGTGCGACGACGTCACGGGCCGTTTTCGGTTCCGGCCCGGCGTAGTTGACGCTCTTGTAGGGGCTGGCCCAGGCCATGCCGTCCCAGTCGAGCGTGGCCTCGCTGCCGTCACGCAGCAGCAGAGTAGCGCTGCGCTCCTGGACGTCGAGCACAAGGGCGGGTTGCAGGTCGCCAAAAATCGGTGTCTCGCGCAGCAGCTTCAGGCGTGCCGGCTGATCCAGCTCGGCCAGTGCAACCTGTTGCTCGGGGCCATGATAACCATGGCGTTCGCTGTACGCGTGCAGCCCCTGGCGCAGGGCGCGGGTCGCGCTTTCCTGCAGGCGGCTGTCAACCGTGGTGTAGACCCGCAGGCCCTCGGTGTAGAGGTCTTCGCCGTACTGCTCATACAGCTCGCTGCGAACCATTTCGGCGATGTAGGGCGCTTCGAGCTCGATATCGCTGCCGTGGTAGCGCGCCGTGATCGGCTCCGCGCTGGCCTGCTCGTAGCGTGCCTGATCGATATACCCAAGCTCCAGCATGCGGCCGAGGATCCAGTTGCGACGGCCGAGTGCGCGCTCCGGGTTGGACAGTGGATTGTTGGCTGAGGGCGCCTTCGGCAGGCCGGCGATCATGGCCAGCTGCGCCAGACTCAAGTCCTGAATCGGCTTGCCGTAATAAACAGTAGCGGCCGCCTGTATCCCGTAGGCACGCTGACCGAGGTAGATCTTGTTGATATAGAGCTCGAGGATCTCTTCCTTGGTCAGCTCACGCTCGATCTGGAGCGAGAGCAGGATCTCCTTGAATTTGCGGGTAAACGTCCGCTCGTGGGAGAGGAAGAAGTTCTTGGCGACCTGCATCGTGATGGTGGAGCCGCCGCTCTGGATCTCGCCGGTGCTGGCGAGCTGGAAAGCCGCGCGGCTGAGGCCCTTGATGTCGATGCCAAAATGCTCGAAGAAACGGGCGTCTTCTGCCGCCTGAAGTGCGTGCACAAAGTCGGTCGGGATTTCGTTGTAGCTGATCGGGGTGCGGCGTTTTTCGCCGAACTCGGCAATCAGCTTGTTATCCGCGGAGTACACCCGCAGCGGGGTCTGCAGTTTGACCTCACGCAGGGTCTCGACATCGGGGAGCTGGGGAGCGAAATGGTAGTAGATGCCGGCCACGGTCGCGATGCCGGCGAGTGCGCCAATCAGTGCCAGTGCACTCAGCCATTTGAATAATGTGTAGAAAGTTCGCATGCTAACCTTGAGGCGGAGAAAATTTGAGCCTGCGCATTATATCGACAGCTAATGCTTGGCCTCTAGTGAACAACAGTTTAAATTCTGCATCATTGAGACTAAAGTGACATTCGGAATGTCACTCCAAGATACTAATGGGTTCGAAAGTAAGCGAACATCATTTATAATGTAGGCTCCGTTCGCCAAGCTTATCGGATATTTACACACATGCGCCACGATGACGGTCGTAAACTTGATCACAAAACATTAGAAGCCATTCGCGTTCGCGCCGTTCAACGGGTCATGGATGGCGAGAGTCCAGAAGTCGTCATCAAAGCGCTGGGGATGAGCCGAGCACGAATCTATGAATGGCTGGCTGCCTACCGCGAGGGTGGCTTTGACGCGCTCAAGGCCAAGCAGATTTCCGGTCGTCCCAAGAAACTGAGCGGTGCTCAGATCCGGGAGCTGTATATCTGGATAACGACCTTTACGCCGGACCAGTTGAAGTTTGATTTTGCCCTGTGGACTCGGGGCCGAGTGCGTGAGCTCATCCGGCAAAAGTTCAACGTCCGGTTAAGCGATGTCTCGGTCGGTCGTCTGCTTCGAAACCTGGGGCTGACGCCTCAGAAACCCCTGCATCGGGCCTACCAGCAAAAGCCAGAGGCCGTGAAACAATGGAAAGAAGAGACCTACCCGGAAATTCGCAAGGAAGCAAAAAAAGTCGGCGCCACCATCTATTTCGGCGATGAAGCCAGCATTCGGTCTGATTATCACAGTGGCACCACCTGGGCACCCAGGGGTGAAACTCCGATCATCCGTAATACGGGCAGTCGCTTCAGCATCAATCTGATCTCGGCCATCTCGCCTCGCGGCGAGCTTCGCTTTAAGACCATTCAGGGCAACATGAACACCGATGCGTTTCTTGGTTTCCTCAAGGCTCTGGTGCAAGACGTTGACAAGCCGGTTTTCCTGATCCTCGATAACCACCCGGTTCATCATGCTCGTCGGGTTCGAGACTATGTTGAGAGTCTCGACGGCAAGCTCAGGTTGTTCTTCCTGCCGCCGTACTCGCCGGAGCTGAATCCTGACGAGTCTGTTTGGGGCTATATCAAATACCATCACGTCGGTAAAAAGATCATTAACAGCAAAGAACAACTTCGGAGCACTGTTTACCGGCAGCTTTGACGTTTGCAAAAATTGCCACGACTATTGAAATCGTTTTTTGGCCATCCGGATTTGGCTTATATCTCCGGGTAATGTTCGCTTACTTTATTTCGAATTAGTATAAGGAAAATGTCGTGGTCAGCTTGTTCGGTTCCAAAACTGCTGGCTGGGTGGGCGTCGATATCGGCTCCTCATCCGTCAAGCTGGTCTCGCTGTCGCAGCAGGGACAGGGCTACCAGATCGATTCGTATGCCATCGTGTCATTGCCGCCGACCGCCGTGGTCGATGGCAGCGTCGAGAACCAGTCCGAAGTATCCGACGCCATTGAACGTGGTCTGAAAATCTGTGGCAACAAACTCAAGCACGCCGTCGTTGCCGTGCCTTCCTCCGCCGTCATCACCAAACGCCTCGAGATCAGCAATGCCTTCACCGGGCTGGATCTGGAGGAGCAGGTCAAAATCGAAGCTGACCAGTTCATTCCCTACGCCTTGGACGAAGTGGCGCTCGACTTTGAAGTCGTCGGCCCCGTCGACAAACACCCGAACCTGAACGAGATCCTGCTCGTGGCCTGTCGTCGCGATGATGTGGACAGCCGCGAAGAAGCGGTCAACGCCGCGCAACTCAAGTGCGATATCGTCGATGTGGACACCTTTGCCATCGAGCGGCTGCTGCCGCTGCTGGATGATTTCGCGCCGGAAGCGCTGGTCGGTCTGGTCGATATCGGTGCCGCGACGCTGACGCTGAACGTGTTCCGTGACGGCAAGATCATCTACAACCGCGAGCAGGCGTTTGGCGGAAACGAACTGACCAATGCGATTCATCAGCAGTACGGGCTGGAGATCGGCGAGGTGGAGCAGAAGCTGCGCACCGGGGAGCTGGATGACGAAATCCGTGAAATGCTGGTGATGCCGTTCCGGCAGTCGGTGATTCAACAGGTGTCGCGCGCGCTGCAGTTCTTCTATTCTTCAGGTGTGCAGAGTCAGCTGACGGAGCTGTATCTGGCCGGAGGTACCGCCGGTATCGAAGGGCTTCCGGAGCTGATGCAGGAGGAGATTGGTGTACCGACCAAAGTCGCCAATCCGTTTGCCAGGGTGGGCGTCGGTCCGCGTCTGAATCAGGATCGCCTCACGAAAGATGCGCCGATGCTGGCCAAGGCCTGTGGCCTGGCGCTGAGAAGCTTTGACAGGTAGGGATGAATCTATGGCGCGTATCAACCTAAGGCCCTGGCGCGAGGAACGCAACGCACAGCTGCAGAAGCGATTTATCGGTAATATCGCGGCGGCAGCGGTGCTGGGGGCCCTGACGGTGTTTGGCATCAGTTACTACTACGACATGCAGATGGATCGCCAGCAGGCGCGCAACAACTATCTGCGTACCGAAATTACCCGCCTGGATAAGAAAATCGCCGAGATTCAGGAACTGCGCCGCAAGCGTGAACGTCTGCTCGAGCGCCTCAATGCGATTCAGGAACTGCAGGGCAACCGTCCTGTTATCGTGCGCAATTTCGATGAGCTGGTACGGGTGCTGCCGGATGGCCTGTACTACCGTTCCCTCACCCGCAGCGGAGAGCGTATCAACATCGATGGTCTGGCCGAGGCCAACGACGATGTCTCCATGCTGATGCGCAGCCTCGACAATTCAATCTGGTTTGGCGAGCCCAACCTGTCGCGCGTGGTTGCGGCGGATGGCGGCATGCGCGGCTTCAATCTGTCGGTGCCGCTGGAGAAGCCCAAGGCTGAGGAGTCCGGCAAATGAGCATGAGCCTGGATGGAATCAAGAACGCATTTCGCGGCTTTGATCCCAATGATATGGATTTCAATACCGCCGGTACCTGGCCGGTCGGGATCAAGGTCATTGTCTATCTGCTGGTGTTTGCCGCGCTCGTAGGTGCCGGGATCTACTTCCTGATTCTCGACAAGCACGATGCGGTCGAGCGTGAGATTGCACGTGAACGTGACCTGAAACAGCAGTTCGAGTCGAAGGCATTTCAGGTGGCGAATCTGGATGCGCTGCGCAAGCAGATGGCGGACGTGGAAGGTCGCTTTGCCGAGCTGCTGCGCCAGCTGCCGACCGACAAGGAAGTGCCGGGGCTGCTCGAGGATATCACGGCGATCGGCAGGAACGCCGGTCTGGATATCAACAGCATCGCACTGCAGGCCGAGCGCAAGTCCCAGTTCTATGTCGAGCTGCCGATCAATATTCAGGTCGCGGGTGACTATCACCAGATGGGCGAATTCGTCAGCGGGGTCGCCGCGATCAAACGAATCGTCACACTGCACGACTACTCCATCCGCCCGGCTGGCAACGATCAGCTGTCGATGACAATCAGCGCCAAGACCTATCGCTATGATGATACGAACTGAAGCCGTCAGGGCACACGGAGTGCCGTCTCGCACCTGGATCGCGCTGTCGCTTGCGACACTGCTGCTGTCCGGCTGCATCTGGGTAGAGGATACCAACGATCTGCGCCAGTTCGTGGCGACGACGCTGGCCAAGCCGGGCGGCAAGATCGAGCCGCTGCCTGAATTCAAGCCGTATGAAAGTTTCGTCTACGAAGGCTCCAGTCTGCGAGATCCGTTCAAGCCGCTGGTACCAGCATCGGAGGCGGAGGAGCTGGCGGCGGGCGACCCTGAAATCCAGCCGGATCAGGAGCGGCCGAAAGATTATCTCGAGAGCTTTGCCATCGATCAGCTCGACATGGTCGGCACCATCACGCCGCTGAATCAACAGGGGCTGTACGCGCTGGTGCGCGATAACCAGGGCGAGATTCACCGCGTGACCGTGGGCGATCACATGGGGCTTGATTATGGTGAAGTGGTGGAAGTCAACGAACAGGCCGTGAAGCTGGTCGAGGTCGTGTCGAACGGGCGGGGTGGCTGGATGAAGCGGCCGCGCAATCTCGCCATGCCGGAGCAGGAATAACGAAGGATGCTGACTGTGAATAGATACAACGGAAAACAAGATGGTCGGTTGCTGGCCGAAGCGCGCCTCTGGCTGCGTGGGGTGATCCTCTTTTTCCTGTCGCTGGCGGTCACTCCGGTGCTGGCTCAGAACGTACAGCTGCAGGATTCATCGTTTGTCGCCCTGCCGGGCAACAAGCTGGAAGTGCGGCTTGATTTCGACCAGCCGCCACCTTCGCCGAAAGCGTACATGATTGAAAGTCCGCCGCGGCTGGTAATGGATTTCTGGGGTGTCGCCAACGATCTTGGTGTCCGCCAGCTGGATATCAAGTCCGGCCAGGTCGACAGCCTGAGTTTCGCCCAGGCGGAAGGGCGCCTGCGCATCGTCACCAACCTGAACGAGCCGGTGCAGTACCGCACTTTCGCGCAGAACAACAGCCTGTTCATCGAGTTCGCCGGCATGGACGAAGCGGTTGCCGCGCAGGCGCCGATCGCCACACCGCGTCAGGTTGCCGGGCCGCGCATGCCGGTGATGCAGGATGATCGGACCCGTGTCACCGGTATCGACTTCGAGCGTATCGCCGGCAATCAGGGCCGTGTCGTGATCACGATGAGCGATGATGAGGCAGGGCTCGATGTGATCGAAGAGGGCAACAACGTCGTGCTCAATCTGGTCGGCGCGGCACTGTCCGATAACCTTGAGCAGCGTGTGGATGTGCAGGACTTCGCGACGCCGGTGATGTTCATCGACTCCATGGTCAGCGGCGAGAACACCACGATTTTGATCAAGCCGTCTGCGGAACCGTACGACTACATGGCGTACCAGACCGGCAACCAGCTCTATGTCGACTTCAAACCGCTGACGTCACGTGAACAGGCGGATGCTCAGCGTGACCTGTTCCCGTACGATGGCGAGAAAATCGACCTGAACTTCCAGGATGTGTCGGTGCGCTCGATTTTGCAGATCATCGCCGAAGTGGCTGAAAAGAACCTGGTCATCAGCGATACGGTTGACCAGTCCGCCGGCAATATCACGCTGCGCCTGAAGAATGTGCCCTGGGATCAGGCGCTGGACATCATTCTTAAGACCAAAGGCCTCGACAAGCGTGAAGTCGGCAATGTGCTGCTGATCGGTACCGCGCAGGAGATCGCTGAACGCGAGCGTCAGGAGCTGGAAAGCCAGAAGCAGGTCGAGGAGCTGGCGCCGCTGGTCACCGAATTCGTACAGATCGACTTCCGTCGCGCATCTGAACTCAAGTCGCACATCGAAGAAGCCAAGCTGATCTCCGAGCGCGGCTTCGTGCTGGCGGATGATCAGACCAACGTGCTGATGATCCGCGAAACGCCGACCCAGCTCGAAGAGATCCGCCGCACCCTGCGCAAGTTCGACGTCGAGGTCGCGCAGATCATGATCGAGGCGCGGGTGGTGACAGCAACAACCGACTTTGCCAAGGATATCGGTGTCCGCTGGGGCTTCTCCGATAACGGCAATCTGGGCGATGTCACGGTGGGTAAGACCGTCGGGGATATCACCCGCGGTGTGGATGGCGATGGTGGCGCTGCCGCGGCTGCGCCCGGCCTGATGGTGGATCTGGGCGCGGCCTCAAGCAACTCGATCGCGATCGGGATTGCCGGTAACAGCCTGCTGCTGGCGGCTGAACTGTCGGCGCTGGAAAGCGACGGCAGTGGTGAGGTGATCTCGCAGCCGAAGGTGATCACCACCAACGGCAAGCCGGCGCTGATCAGCTCCGGTCAGGAAGTGCCGTATCAGTCGGTCGAAGACGGTGAAGTCAGCATCGAGTTCAAGGATGTTGCGCTGAGCCTCGAAGTAACGCCACAGATCAATCCGGGTGATAGAATCTCGCTCGACCTGGTCATCACCCAGGATAATATCGGTCAGACGCTGTCCAACGGTGAAATCGCGATCGACACCAATGAGCTGCAGACCTCAGTTGTCGTCAACGACGGCGACACCGTGGTGCTCGGTGGTGTGTTCCGTAACGAGAAGACAGAAAGCGTCAGCAAGGTACCGTTCTTCGGCGATCTGCCGCTGATCGGGGCGGCGTTCCGTAACCGTCAGCAGACCGATGAAAAGAACGAACTGCTGATCTTCATCACTCCGACATTGATCCGTGAGTCGCTGACAGTCAGGTAGTAAAAGGTTAACTGTCATTGAATGTTTTTCTGATCGGCCCTATGGGCTCTGGCAAGAGCACCATAGGGCGTTTGCTTTCCAATGAACTGCATCAGGAGTTCGTCGATTCGGACAAGGCAATAGAGGAACGGGCCGGCGCCGATATTCCCTGGATTTTTGATGTCGAGGGCGAGGCGGGCTTTCGCAACCGGGAGCAGACCGTCATCGACCTGCTGACGCAGCGCGACCGGATCGTCCTGGCCACCGGCGGCGGTGCCATATTGCGGCCGGAAAATCGCCAACATCTCAAATCCCGTGGCTTCGTCGTCTATCTGCAAACGTCGGTCGAGCAGCAGCTTGAGCGCACCGCGCGTGATCGCAATCGGCCGTTGCTGCAGAGCGATGATCCGCGCGGCGTGTTGACCAAACTGATGGCCGAGCGCGATCCCCTGTATCGTGAGTGCTGCGACCTGATCGTCAAGACCGATCGCCGCCATCCGCGCAGCGTCGTGGCCGAAATCGTACGCCAGCTCAACAAACATCGGGCGTTGTCGCAGTCCGGCTGACGCCCCCTGTATCCGGAGAAATAGCACCATGCAGACCCTGACTGTCGATCTTGGCGATCGCAGCTATCCGATCCATATCGGCACCGGCCTGCTCGATCAGGCGTTGCTGAAGCCCCATATCGCCGGACGCCAGGTCATGGTTGTCAGCAACGAGACCGTGGCCCCGCTCTACCTTGAGCGTCTGCACGCGCAGTTCGCGGGACTGGAGGTGGCCGACGTGATTTTGCCGGACGGTGAACAGTACAAGGATATGGCGCACCTGAACCGGATTTTTGATGCCCTGTTGGGGGCGCGCCACAACCGCACCACGACGCTGGTTGCACTCGGCGGCGGTGTGGTCGGTGACATGACCGGGTTTGCCGCGGCCTGTTACCAGCGCGGCGTAAATTTCATCCAGGTGCCGACCACCCTGCTGTCGCAGGTTGACTCATCGGTCGGTGGCAAGACCGGGGTTAACCATCCGCAGGGCAAGAACATGATCGGCGCCTTCCATCAGCCGGTGGCGGTGCTGATCGATACGGAGGTGTTGCAGACGCTGCCGGAGCGCGAGCTGTCGGCGGGTCTGGCCGAAGTCATCAAGTACGGGCTGATCTACGACAACGCGTTCTTTACCTGGCTTGAAGCGAATATGGCGGCCCTGCGGGCGCGGGATAACGATGCCCTGACCTACGCGATCTATCGCGCCTGCGAAATCAAGGCGGAAGTGGTCGCGCAGGATGAGCGTGAATCCGGCATCCGCGCGCTGTTGAATCTGGGGCATACGTTTGGTCATGCGATCGAAACGGCGCAGGGCTATGGCAACTGGCTGCACGGTGAAGCCGTGGGGACCGGTATGCTGATGGCCGCGGACCTGTCGGCCCGCTGTGGCTGGATCGATGCGGACGACGTGGCGCGTACGCGTCGGCTGATCGAGGCGGCCGGGTTGCCGGTGCAGGCGCCGGCTGACATGAGTCCCGATCAGTTTGTGGCGCTGATGTCGGTGGATAAGAAGGTGCTGGACGGGCGTCTGCGTCTGGTGCTGCTGCACGCGATCGGCGATGCGGTGGTGACGGATGAATTTGACACCGCGCTGCTGCATCAGACACTGAGTGCCGGTGCGGACCTGGGGCGCATCTGAGATCACCATGACTGAGGTTGCCGCGATGGACGCTCTGAGCCACTACGTCGAGCCCGCTTCCCGCACGCAGCTGGTGTCCAAACTGCGTCATCTTGTGCGCTTTTCCGACCTGATGCTGATGATTATCGGCGTCAACGGCAGTGGGCGCAGCACGGTGCTGACGCAGCTGAAGGCGCAGGATGCGCAGGGGGACCGGCGTGAAGTGCTGCTGCGCTTCGACGAAACCGTGGACGTAACGCGCCTGCTGACCTCTCTGAGCGACGCGCTTGATCTCGACTGTCCGGCCGATGCCGATAACCGGGTACGCCTGACCGCGTTACACCAGTACAGCCGCACGCTGCATGAAGCCGGTGTGCCGCTGATCCTGTTGCTCGACGATGCCGATTATCTGACCAACAACGCACTTGAACTGTTGACCAATTTCGCGGTGCTGGAAGATGCAGCACCGCGCATTGTCCTGACCGGCACCCCGGAGTTCGAGCAGCGCTTTCTCGCCAACGAGCTGGACCAGTTGCTGGATGGGCGTCTGCATGTGCAGCTGCTGGAGCCGTTCGAGGAGGACGAGGCGGAAGCGTTCCTGCAGGAGTTTCTGCCGCCGGGCACCGAGCTGTCACCGAAGCAGATCCGCCGGCTGGTCGACGACAGTGGCGGTTTACCCGGGTTGTTGCATCGTGCGCTGCTGGCACAGATTCGCGATGGCGCGATCAAGCGCCGCAGTGCCCGAGCATTTCCGCTGCCGCGCCTGCATCTGGCGGCGATTGTACTGGTGCTGATCGCCATTTTTGGTACCTCGCTGTGGCTCTACCTGCCGGACTCAATGCTTGAGTCGGAAGAGGCAACCACCCGTGTCGTGTTGCCGATCGATCTGCCGGTGCCGGCCGCCACCGAGCCGGCGACGCCGGTGATCGACGTGCGTGAAGAGCTGCAGCAGCGCTTGCGGGAGCAGGAGCAGCAGCTGGCGGAGATGCGTACAGCCGTCGGCGCGGACGCTGAGCCCGCGGCAGCCGAAAGCACCGATACCCCGGTCGCATCCGCCGCCTCGGCCGCAGCTGACCCGGCGGACGTGGCGGCGGTGCCGGCGGATCGCGGGACGCCCGTCGAGAGCGTTGATACGGTCGCCACCGGCCAGCCGTCTGCCCGTACACAGCCGGAGGCCGGTGCGGTCGAGCCGGCCAAAACAGCGCAGGCCACCGTGCCGGCAGAGCGTGCACCGGGCGCGCCCGGTGCCAGTATTCAGACGGTGACGGAAGCCGTTGCACCTGCTCCGGCTGCGACAGCACCCGGTTCAGCGCCTGCGCGCGAAACAGCTGTAGCGGCGCCGGCAACAGGCGATGACCGCAAGGCTCATTCGCTGTCGCGTGCGGATGAACTGTTGGAGTGGCCCGATTCCGGGTATACATTACAGTTGCTGGCTGCCCGTGCCGTGGAAAGTGTCGAGAAGTTTCTCGCTGCGCAGCCCAACCCGGAGCGCTTCTACTACTTTGAAACGGTCTACAAGAACGCCCCCTGGCATGTTGTCGTCTACGGCCAGTTTGCTGACCGGACGGCGGCAATGAATGCCGTGGCAACCCTGCCCCCTGAACTGCGCAAGCTGCGGCCCTGGGCGCGCTCGATCGCCGGGGTCAAGGCCGATATCCGAAAGTGAGCGTGATGACAGAGTAACCTGGTCGAGGTTCGGTCGATGTCTAGTCATAAAGTCTAATAAAAGCGTTTTTTGCAAAATTATTTTCTCTTTAGGCGACCATTTTTAGTGTTGGTTGCTGAGCCCTCGGCTGGTCAATATTTGTCCCCGTAGAGCCCGACGTGTAGAATTGCTGTCCCTTTTCGTCCGCCAAACCGTAAGTCGGGAAAAGAGATAAAAGCTAAAGTATTGAATTTGTTTGTTTTTTAGTGGGATTGGCTTATGAGCAAAGGTCTGTATCGCCCCGGTGAGTTCAAGGATAACTGTGGCTTTGGCCTGATGGCCCACATGCAGGGCAAGGCGAGCCACAGTGTGCTTGAGAAAGCGATCGAAGCACTCGCCTGCATGACGCACCGCGGTGGTATCGCTGCCGACGGTAAAACCGGCGATGGCTGCGGTCTGCTGATGCAGATGCCGCAGGGGTTCATGCGTGCCGTCGTGCGCGAGGAACTGGGCGCCGAGCTGGCCGACCTGTTTGCGGTCGGTATGGTGTTCCTGTCGCGCGAAGCCGGTCTGGCCCAGCAGGCACGTGATCGTCTCGATACCGAACTCAAGGCTCAGGGCCTCGATGTGGTGGGCTGGCGTGTTGTACCGACTGACCAGAGCTGTCTGGGTCCGATTGCGCGTGATACGCTGCCGCAGATCGAGCAGGTCATCGTCAATGCGCCGGACAAGAGCGAGCGCGAGCTGACGGTTGCACTGTTCACCGCCCGCCGCAAAGCCGAGCTGGCGCTGGCCGCCGATCCCGACTTCTATATCTGTACGCTGTCTCATCGCGTTCTGAGCTACAAGGGTCTGATGATGCCGGTGGATCTGCCGGTGTTCTATAAGGATCTGGCCGACCCGCGCCTCGAGACTGCGGTCTGCACCTATCACCAGCGCTTCTCCACCAATACGGCACCGCGCTGGCCGCTGGCCCAGCCGTTCCGTTTCCTCGCGCACAACGGTGAAATCAACACCATCGAAGGCAACCGCAACTGGGCCCGCGCCCGTGCGCCCAAGTTCGTGACGCCGGAGCTGCCGCACCTCAACGAGCTGCAGCCGATCGTCAACACCACCGGCTCCGACTCCTCCAGCATGGATAACATGCTCGAGTTCCTGCTGGTGGGCGGCATGAACATCTATCGTGCGGTGCGTATGATCGTGCCGCCGGCGTGGCAGAACGTGGACACCATGGACTCCGAGCTGCGCGCGTTCTACGAATACAACTCCATGCACATGGAAGCGTGGGACGGCCCGGCCGGCATGGTCATGACCGATGGTCGCTACGCCGTCTGTATGCTGGACCGTAACGGCCTGCGTCCGTCCCGCTGGGTGATGACCCGTGACAACATGATCTGTACCGCTTCCGAGATCGGCGTGTTCAAGTATGAGCCGTCCGATATCGTGGCGCAGGGCCGTGTGGGTCCGGGCCAGATCCTGGCGATCGACACCGAAACCGGCGAAGTGATGCATACCGCCGATGTCGATAACCGTCTGAAGACGGCGAACCCGTACAAGAAGTGGCTCAAGGAGAACGCGCTGCGCCTTGAGAACACGATGAACCTGACCGAAGAGTCGCGCTCCTTCACCGAGATGAGCACCGAAGAGGTGCACACTCACATGAAGATGTTCAACGTGACCTTCGAGGAACGCGACCAGGTGATTCGCCCGCTGGGCGAGACCGGTATGGAGGCGGTCGGCTCCATGGGCGACGACAAGCCGATGGCGGTGCTGTCCAAGCAGATCCGTTCGCCGTACGACTACTTCCGCCAGCAGTTTGCGCAGGTGACCAACCCGCCGATCGACCCGCTGCGTGAGTCGATCGTCATGTCGCTGGAAACCTGCCTCGGTCGCGAGCGTAACGTATTCGAGGAGACCGCGGAGCACGCCCGCCGCGTCATCCTGACCATGCCGGTGCTGTCGGCCAGCAAGTTCAATCGCATCCGTGACAACCAGGAGGAAGGCTTCGAGCCGATCATCCTCGATCTGAACTACGATCCGACGCAGCTGAGTCTGCAGCAGGCGATCGAAAACCTGTGCGATGCGTCCGAGCAGGCGGTGCGCAATGGCAAGGTCATTCTGATCCTGTCCGATGCCAACATCCGTCAGGGCTTGCTGCCGATCCATGCGGCGATGGCCACCGGTGCGGTGCATCACCGACTGATCGACAAGGGCCTGCGTACCGACGCCAACATCGTCGTTGAAACCGGTACCGCACGCGATCCGCACCACTTCGCCGTGCTGTTCGGTTTCGGTGCGACCGCCGTGTACCCGTACCTTGTCTACCGCGTGCTGAACGATCTGTGCCGCACCGGCGAGCTGCCGATGAATCCGCTCGACAGCCACGAGAAGTACCGCAAGGGGATCGACAAGGGCCTGTTCAAGATCCTGTCCAAGATGGGTATCTCGACGCTGGCGTCCTACCGCGGTGCGCAGCTGTTCGAGGCGGTGGGCCTGAGCTCCGAGGTGGTGGATCTCTGCTTCAAGGGTGTCACCAGCCGCATTGAGGGCGCCCGTTTCGAGCACTTCCAGGCTGATCAGGCCGTGCTGGCCAAGGAAGCCTGGACCGCACGCAAACCGATCCGCCCGGGTGGCCTGCTCAAGTACAAGTTTGAAGGTGAATACCACGCCTACAACCCGGACGTGGTGAAGGCGATTCACGAAGCGGTCAGCACCGGCAGCAAGGCGGCCTACCAGCGCTATGCCGATCTGGTGAACAACCGCGGCGTTGCGACGCTGCGCGATCTGCTGGCACTGCGCAAGGACGTCAAACCGATTCCGATCGAAGAGGTCGAACCGGTTGAGGCGCTGTTCCCGCGCTTCGACTCGGCGGCGATGTCACTCGGCGCGCTGTCGCCGGAAGCGCACGAAGCGCTGGCGATGGCGATGAACGAGCTCGGCGGTCGCTCCAACTCCGGTGAGGGCGGCGAAGACCCGGCCCGTCACGGCACCATGAAACGCTCCAAGATCAAGCAGATCGCGTCCGGTCGCTTCGGTGTCACGCCGGAGTATCTGGTCAACGCCGATGTCATGCAGATCAAGGTCGCGCAGGGCGCCAAGCCGGGCGAAGGTGGTCAGCTGCCGGGTGGCAAGGTCAACGAACTGATCGCGCGCCTGCGCTACTCGGTGCCGGGTGTGACCCTGATCTCGCCGCCGCCGCACCACGATATCTACTCGATCGAAGACCTGGCGCAGCTGATCTTCGACCTCAAGCAGGTCAACCCGGAAGGTCAGGTTTCGGTGAAGCTGGTATCGCGTCCGGGCGTGGGCACCATCGCCTGTGGCGTGGCCAAGGCCTATGCCGACCTGATCACGATCTCCGGCTATGACGGCGGTACTGCCGCCTCGCCGCTGACCTCGATCCACTATGCCGGTTCGCCGTGGGAGCTGGGTCTGGTTGATGCGCACCAGTCGCTGCGTGCCAACCACCTGCGCGGCAAGATCCGCCTGCAGACAGACGGCGGTCTGAAGAGCGGTCTGGACGTGGTCAAGGCCGCGATCCTCGGCGCCGAGAGCTTTGGCTTCGGTACCATGCCGATGGTTGCACTGGGCTGCAAATACCTGCGTATCTGCCACCTGAACAACTGTGCCACCGGTGTGGCGACGCAGAACGACGAGCTGCGTCGTGACCACTTCCGTGGCACCGTGGAGATGGTCAAGAACTACTTCCGCTTCGTTGCGGAGGAGACCCGCGAGTGGATGGCCAAACTGGGCGTGCGCACGCTGGAAGAGCTGGTCGGCCGCGTCGATCTGCTTGAAGTGGTTGAAGGTGAAACCGAGCGTCAGCGCAGTCTGGATCTGTCCGGTCTGATCAGCGATGCCGACATCCCGGCAGAATACCCGCAGACCGTGCAGGAACACCGCAATACCCCGTACGATGCGGGCGAGCTGAACAACCGCATGCTGGAACTGGCGGCTGAGGCGATCGAGCAGAAAGCCGGCGGCCAGTGGACGCTGGACATCGGCAACTGCGACCGCTCCGTCGGTGCCCGTACTTCCGGTGCCATCGCCAAGCGTCACGGTAACCTGGGCATGTCCGAGCAGCCGATCGAGTTCAACTTCCGCGGCCACGCCGGGCAGTCGTTCGGGGTCTGGAACGCAGGCGGTCAGAACCTGTATCTGGAAGGCGATGCCAACGACTACGTCGGCAAAGGCATGGCCGGCGGCAAGATCGTGATCCGTCCGTTCAAGGAGGTCACGTTCAAGTCCAACGAGACGGCGATTATCGGTAACACCTGTCTTTACGGTGCCACCGGCGGCAAGCTGTTTGCGGCGGGCAGCGCCGGTGAGCGATTCGCGGTGCGCAACTCCGGCGCGCACGCGGTCATCGAAGGTGCCGGCGATCACTGCTGTGAGTACATGACCGGGGGGCTGGTGACCGTACTCGGCCCGACCGGGTACAACTTCGGTGCCGGCATGACCGGTGGTTTTGCCTATGTACTGGATCAGGACCGCTCGTTCGTCGACAAGTACAACCACGAGCTGGTTGAGATCCACCGGATCCACACCGAGCAGATGGAACAGTACAAGAACCACCTGCGCTCCGTGATCATTGAGTTTACCCGGGAAACCGGCAGCACCTGGGGTCAGGAGATCGTCGAGAACTTCATCGATTACATCGGGCTGTTCTGGCTGGTCAAGCCCAAGGCCGCGAGCCTCAGTCAGCTGCTCGACAGCATCTGCAAGCGCCCTGAGTAAGTGCGCAGCTGACACCCGACAGGTTTTCCGTATTACTGATCGCCCGGGGAGTGCCCCGGGCGACCCGAAAGAGGTGGGACTATGCCTAACCGTCTGAGTAACGATTTCCAGTTTCTCGATGTGTCCCGTGAAGGGCCAAGCAAGATCCAGGCGGAAGTGCGCAAGCGCGAATTTGCCGAGATCTATGAACCGTTCCGCGCGGATGATGCCGCCGAGCAGGCACACCGCTGCCTGGAGTGCGGCAACCCGTACTGCTCCTGGAAGTGCCCGGTTCACAACCATATTCCGAACTGGCTCAAGCTGGTATCCGAAGGCAACCTGCTGGAAGCCGCCGAGCTGAGCCACCAGACCAACTCGCTGCCGGAAGTCTGTGGCCGCGTCTGCCCGCAGGACCGTCTGTGCGAAGGCGCCTGCACGCTGAATGACGGCTTCGGTGCCGTCACCATCGGTCCGGTCGAGAAGTACATCACCGATACCGCGTTCGCGATGGGCTGGAAGCCGGACATGTCCAAGGTGGTCTGGACCGACAAGAAGGTCGCCATCATCGGTGCGGGCCCGGCGGGTCTGGGCTGTGCCGATATTCTGGTACGCAATGGCGTCAAGCCGGTGGTATTTGACCGCAACCCGGAGATCGGTGGTCTGCTGACATTCGGCATCCCCGAGTTCAAGCTCGAGAAAGAGGTGATGGTCAAGCGTCGCGAGATCTTCACCGAGATGGGCGTCG
The DNA here is from genome assembly GCA_030602245.1 of Marinobacterium sp. GTDB lineage: Bacteria > Pseudomonadota > Gammaproteobacteria > Pseudomonadales > Balneatricaceae > Marinobacterium_D. The sequence goes on along the minus strand of JAUWAC010000015.1, from coordinate 13,330 downwards.
AGTTCCGCCTCAATACCGAGGTGGGTAAAGACATCACCATGGCTGAACTCGATAAGGAGTTCGACGCCATCTTCATGGGTATGGGGACCTATACCTACATGAAGGGCGGTTTCCCGGGCGAAGATCTGGACGGTGTCTATGAGGCACTGCCGTTCCTGGTATCCAACGTCAACCACTGCCGTGGCTATGAACAGGACCCGTCCGAGTTCATCAGCGTTGCCGGCAAGAAGGTGGTCGTGCTCGGTGGTGGTGATACCGCGATGGACTGTAACCGCACCTCGATCCGCCAGAACGCGGCCAGCGTTATCTGTGCCTACCGCCGTGACGAGGCCAACATGCCGGGCTCCAAGCGCGAAGTGGAAAACGCGCGCGAAGAGGGCGTGCAGTTCCTGTTCAACCGGCAGCCGGTCGAGATCGTCGGCGAAGACGGCAAGGTCACCGGCGTCAAGCTGGTCACCACGCGCATGGGTGAGCCGGACGAAAACGGTCGCCGCCGTGCCGAGGTGGTTGAAGGATCGGAAGAGGTGATCGCCGCGGATGTCGTGCTGATCGCGTTCGGTTTCCGTCCCAGCCCGGCGCCCTGGTTCAAGGAGTTCAATATCGAGCTGCATCAGGATGGCCGCGTGGTGGCTGCGAAGCAGCCGAGCAACGGGCGTCTGCCGTTCCAGACCAGCAACGACAAGGTGTTCGCCGGCGGCGATATGGTGCGCGGTTCTGACCTTGTGGTCACCGCCATCTACGAAGGCCGTGAGGCTGCCGAGGGCATCCTCGACTTCCTCGACGTCTGATCCGCGTCTGCGCATACAAGAAGGGCTGCCCGATGGCAGCCCTTTTTTGTTGCCGGCGGTGCCGGTCAGAGATGAAAAAAGGCGCTCCTGGGGGAGCGCCAATCAGCCAAACAACCGAAAGCACGGTGTCAGAGCTTGTTCAGCATCTCGCGGTGCTGCGCGCGGATCGCCTCGTGCGGCGCGGCGCTGAGCAGGGATACGACGACGATGGCGACGGTGGCGAACAGGATGCCCGGCACGATCTCGTACAGATCAAAGATGCCACCGGAGAGCTGCTTCCAGATCACCACGGTCAGGGCGCCGACGACGATACCGGCCAGCGCGCCGTTACGGTTCATGCGTGACCAGTACAGGCTCAGCAGCAGCGCCGGACCGAACGCGGCACCGAAACCGGCCCAGGCATAGGACACCAGCCCCAGCACGGTAGAATCCGGATTGAATGCCAGCATCAGCGCCACCACGGACAGCGCCAGCACGGCGCCACGGCCGACGTTGACGATCTCTTTCTGGCTCGCATTCGGGCGGATCAGCTTCTTGTAGAAGTCCTCCGCCAGTGCGGACGAGGACACCAGCAGCTGGGAGTCGGCCGTACTCATGATGGCCGCCAGAATGGCCGCCAGCAGAATGCCGGCGATCACCGGGTGGAACACGGCGTTGACCAGCACCATGAAAATCTTCTCGCCATCGGCGATGTTGCCGGCCATGTGGCCGTTGACGTAGACCAGACCGGCCAGACCAACGAACACGGCACCGGCCATCGACAGGCCGCTCCAGGCCACGGCGATGCGGCGTGCGGTCGGGATCTCGGCGTTGCTGCGGGCGGCCTTGAAGCGGGCGAGGATATGCGGCTGACCAAAGTAGCCAAGACCCCAGGCCGCCAACGATACGATCGCGATCCAGCTCAGCGCCTCGCCGTTGGTGTCGTTGAACAGGGTCAGCAGTTGCGGGTTCAGCTCGTCGAGCGATGTGAACATGGCGCCCCAGCCGCCATCCACCTGCATCACGATGACCGGTACGATCAGCAGTGCGGCGGCCATCAGCAAGCCCTGCACCAGGTCGGTCCAGGACACGGCGAGGAAACCGCCGAACAGGGTATAGGAGACCACGCAGACGGTGCCGATGATGACCGCGGTGCTGTAGTCGAGGCCGAATACGGTTTCAAACAGCTTGCCGCCGGCAACGAGGCCGGAGCTGGTGTAGAACAGGAAGAACAGCAGGATGAAGAAGGCGGAAATCACCTGCAGCAGGCGCGAGCTGTCCTGGAAGCGGTTGGCGAAGAACTCGGGCAGCGTCAGCGAGTCGTTGGCGACGATGCTGTAGGTGCGCAGACGCTTGGCGGTGAATTGCCAGTTGGCCCAGGTACCGGCGAGCAGGCCGCCGGCCAGCCAGAGTGATTCCAGACCGGCGGCATAGGCGTAGCCGGGCAGACCGAGCAACAACCAGCCGCTCATGTCCGAGGCGCCGGCCGACAAGGCTGCCGGCCAGGGGCCGAGGGAGCGCCCGCCCAGAAAATAGTCCGAGGAGTTGGCCGTCCTCAGGTAGGCGTAGTAGCCGATGGCGAGCATCAGGATCAGGTAGACGACAAAGGTGCCGTAGATGGCAAGGTTGTTATCGGTCATCTTGTCTTCTCGTTATCGTTGGGGTTAAAGGGTCAGGGGGCACTGCTGCCCAGCTCCAGCAGGGTCGCGTTGCCCCCCACGGCAGTTGTGTTGATCGTCCGCGTCTTTTCGGTCAGAAAACGATGCAGATGATCGGGCTGCAGCAGTGTGGTGCAGCCGTCCGGGTCCGTTTCGGCGGCCAACTGTACCAGCAGTCCATCCCGCTCGGCGAGAGGGCGCTGGATGCGGATCAGTTCTTCGGGGCGACAGACCGGTGCGACCAGCGTCAGCGACGGCAGTTGCAGCAGGGTCTCGAGCGGGGCGTTGTCGGCGCAGACGAGGACACCGCGCGGCACGCCAACCTGATGCAGCAGCGTGACCAGACGACTGCCCCACTCCGGTTCCGGCTCGGCACTGAAGATCACCGGGTTGCCGCAGGCCAGCGCGGCGAACAGCTGCCCGGCGAGGGCGCGCGGCGTGGCGCTGTCGCTGCCCACGACCAGCGTCAGGCCGCGGGCGGTTTCGTACAGCTCGTTGCTTTCGCCGGTGGGCCCCGGCAGTTCGATCGGCTGGTCCAGCAGGCGCGCCCGGTCCAGCAGGCGCGGCAGCAGGCGGGACTGCTCCTCGTGGTCGGCACACAACGGCAGCTGGGCCAGTGCGCCGCCGAGCAGATCGCAGCGGGCGGCGAAGCCGCGCCGATTCCAGGTTTCAAATACGCTGGCGGCTTCTGGGCCGAAGAATTGATGATCGGTCATGGCATCGTCTCCTCGATTACTGGGCATCAACCGGAATCAGTCGGGTAAAGCGCGGCACGTAGTGCGGACCGCCGGCCTTGGGACCGGTGCCGGACAGCCCCTGACCGCCGAACGGCTGGACGCCGACGACAGCGCCGATCTGGTTACGGTTGATGTAGGTGTTGCCAACCCGGGCGCGGGCTTCGATATGCATGGCGGTGCGCTCGTTGCGGCTGTGGATGCCGAGCGTCAGACCGTAGCCGGCGGCGTTGATCTGGTCGATCAGCTTGTCCAGGTCGCGCGCCTCGTAGCGCAGCAGATGGACGATCGGTCCGAACTGCTCGCGGCCGATCTGGTCGATACGGCTGATCTCGATCGCCGTCGGTGGCACAAAGTAGCCCTTGTCGGCGTGAGCCGGCAGCGGCGTCTGAGCGATCAGACGGGCCTCCTTCTGCATCCGCTCGATATGCGCCAGCAGGCCGCGCTGCGCGGTCTCATCGATCACCGGACCCACGTCGGTACTGAGCAGCGAGGGCTCACCGACACGCAGTTCGGCCATCGCGCCCTTGAGCAGCTCGATGATGCGTTCGGCGATATCGTTCTGCACACAGAGGATGCGCAGCGCTGAACAGCGCTGTCCGGCCGAGGCGAAGCCCGACATCACGGCATCCTTGATCACCTGCTCCGGCAGTGCGGTGGAGTCGACGATCATCGCGTTCTGGCCACCGGTTTCGGCGATCAGCGTGGCTGGCTCACCGTCGCGCTGGCTCAGCGCACGGTTGATGCGCTGGGCGGTTTCGGTGGAGCCGGTGAAGGCGACGCCGGCGATCCGCGGATCGGCCGTCAGGCGTGCGCCGACGGTGGCGCCATCGCCCGGCAGCAGCTGGATCGCGCCGCCCGGAATACCGGCCTCAAGCATCAGTTCGATGGCCCGCGCCGCGACCAGACTGGTCTGCTCTGCCGGTTTGGCGATGACGCAGTTGCCGGCGACAAGCGCAGCGCTGATCTGGCCGAGGAAGATCGCCAGCGGGAAGTTCCAGGGGCTGATGCAGACAAAGATGCCCCGGCCCTGACGCTGCCAGTGTGTGGTCCGACCATCCAGCTGCTCCAGCTGCAGCGGCTCGGCGAACAGCGCTTCGGCCTGGTTGGGGTAGTAGCGACAAAAATCCACCGCCTCGCGGACCTCATCGATGCCATCCTGCACGGTCTTGCCGGCTTCCTGATGGCAAAGGGCGACGAACTCCTCGAGATGCTCCTCGAGCAGATCGCCCAGACGACAGATGGCGGCGGCGCGCGCGCTGACGTCGCTCTGCTGCCACTGCGGCAGGAACGCTTCGGCCACATCGATCGCCCGAGCCACCTGCTCGGCACCGGCCCAGCTGACCTGTCCGACCAGATTGTCGCGGTTGGCCGGCGAGCGCACATCGCTTTGCAGTGCGCTGCCGGTTTCGCGGCTGCCGTTGATGATCGGGTCCGCCTGCCAGCAGTAGCCCATGAAGCGATCCACGCGTGCAGCGAACGGCTGCCACTGGCTCTGAATCAGCACGTTGGGGCCCTGCGACGCCTGACGTTCGCTGCCGTAAATGTCACGCGGCAGCGGAATGTTCGGGTTGTGCAGAGTGCTGCGCCCGCTCAGAACCTGCCACGGATGCTGCACCAGATCGCTGATCGGGCAGCGCTGATCCACCAGACGGTGCACGAACGAGCTGTTGGCGCCGTTCTCGAGCAGGCGGCGTACCAGATAGGGCAGCAGATCCTTGTGGTTGCCGACCGGCGCATAGATACGCACGGCGACGCCGGCCTGCTCCAGTACCTGATCGTAGAGCGCATCGCCCATGCCGTGCAGGCGCTGGAATTCGAAGTCGGCGTGCTCGGCCAGGGTCATGATCGCGGCCACGGTGTGGGCGTTGTGGCTGGCGAACTGGGGCCAGATCAGACCGCGGACCTGCTCGCTGAGCAGGAAGCGGGCGCAGGCCAGATAGGAGACATCGGTGGCTTCCTTGCGGGTGAACACCGGGTAGCCGTCGAGACCGCGCTGCTGGCACAGTTTGATCTCGCTGTCCCAGTAAGCGCCCTTGACCAGTCGCACCGGGATACGGTCGCCGACCTCGCGGGACAGGGCCGCGAGCCAGGCGAGTACCGGCAGGGCACGTTTGGAGTAGGCCTGTACCACCAGACCGAAGCCGTCCCAGCCGCGGGTGGCGTCGTCACGATACAGCTGCTCGAACAGTGCCAGCGACAGCTCGAGGCGGTCGGCTTCCTCGGCATCGATCGTCAGCGCGACGCCCAGCGGACGGGCGCGGCGGATCAGCAGGAGGACGCGCTCGGCGAGCTCGGACATGACCCGTTCACGCTGGAAGTTCTCGTAGCGTGGGTGCAGTGCGGACAGCTTGATGGAGACGCTCGGCTTCGGGCTCGGGCCGATCGCCGGCATGGCACCCACATGCTCGATGGCGCGCACGTAGTCGTCGAAATAGTGCTGGGCGTCGGCCTCGGTCAGCGCGGCCTCGCCGAGCATGTCGAAGGAGTAGGTGTAGCCGCGCTCACGGTATTCGCGGCCGCGCTTGCTCGCCTCCGGCATATCACGCCCGAGCACGAACTGGTGGCCCATGATTTTCATCGCCTGCTGCATCACCTTGCGGATCACCGGCTCCGACAGGCGGTTGACGAGGCGGTTGATGATGCCGGCCGGGGTGCCGTCCTCCCGCTCGTCCAGCGTGACCACCTTGCCGGTCAGCAGCAGCCCCCAGGTGGAAGCGTTGACCAGCAGGGAATCGGACTGGCTCAGGTGACGTTTCCAGTCGGCGATGCTGAGCTTGTCACGGATCAGCGCGTCAGCGGTGTCGGCATCGGGAATGCGCATCAGCGCTTCCGCCAGACACATCAGCAGAATGCCTTCGCGGGTATCGAGGCTGTACTCCAGCAGCAGCGCATCGATCATGTGGATCGCGCCGTCATCGGCACGCACCTGCTCGATCAGCCGGGTAGCCCGGGCTTCGATGCGCGCCAGCTCGTCGCCGCGCGGTTCGGCCAGCGGCATCAGCTCACGCAGTACCTGCTCCTCGTCCGCCGAGTAGAGCGGACTGATCTGCTGCCACAGCGTCGCCAGTGGTTGCTCGATGAAAGCCGGGTCGAGGACATCGATCGCCTTGAACATAGAACTCTCCTGAATAGTCGTACCGGGCAGCATCGCGGCCCCGGGAAGCAAAACGTGATTGCTCCCACTGTAGACGCTGCCCACCATGACCGCAGGTTAAGGACAGAGGTATGACGGGGTCTTTTCCCGGACTCCGGGATTTTTGTCACCGACTCCGGTTTTGCTGCGCAGGAGGGGGCGGGCGTCGCCACACGCCCGCCGTCGGGATCAGGACTGGTACAGACGGCGGTAGCGGGCCGGCGGCATGTCGAAGCGGCGGCTGAAGGCGCGGGTCAGCGCGCTCTGGGTCGCGAAGCCGTAGCGCACGGCCAGATCGGCGATCGGCTGATCGCAGTGGAGCAGGGCCCGGGCAACGGCGTGCAGGCGGCGCTCCAGTACATATTGTTGTGGTGTCAGGCCGGTCTGATCGCGGAACAGGGCGTGGAACTGGCTGTCGCTGAGACAGACGGCGCCGGCCAGCTCCGATACGCCGATGCGGCGGCCGATGTGCAGATCGATGTAGCTGTTGATCAGGTCCAGATTCAGCCGGCCATGGCTGCGCGGCTGGCGGGTCTGCTGTTCGAACTGGCGCTGCAGGGCACAGACCAGCGTGCTGGCGCAGGCATCCTGCAGCAGCTCGTCACCGGGATTGTGCTGCATTTCACGGCCCAGCGTCTGTACCAGCATCTGCATCTGGGGCGCGCAGTTGAAATAGTCGGCGCGATCGAACAGGCGCTCGACCCGCTGCTGCAGCTGGCGGTCGTCGCCCTGCGTGGGCAGGTTGACGACAACGATGCGGTTATCCCCCAGACCGTGGAAGGCGTGCCCGGTGGCGGAGGGCAGCAGACAGCCCCAGCCGGCATGAACCGGACGGCAGTACCCGGCAAGATCGAATTCCGTATCGCCCTCGAGACCGAACACCAGCTGGTGATAGCCATGATCATGCTGGTCGGCGCGGTCCGGCAGAGAGATAACGCTGGCTTCTTTACGCATGCTTGATCGACGCTGGTTGACAGAAATCAAAACCGATCGCAAAGGATAGCACAGGGTTGACTGGTGTCGATCATGCACACAGTTCAAGCGCATGCCGATTACTACTTGAACGCGGCTGAAACCGTTACAATGGCGCCCATCTTTTTATGGCGACCCAAGCGAACAACAGGAATGACACCATGGCTGAGTTGAAGAACGACCGTTTTCTGCGCGCGCTGCTGCGTGAGCCGGTAGACCGGACCCCGGTCTGGATGATGCGTCAGGCCGGACGCTACCTGCCGGAATATCGCGAAACCCGCGCCCGCGCCGGCGACTTCATGAGCCTGTGCAAGAATCCTCAGCTCGCCTGCGAGGTCACGCTGCAGCCGCTGGAGCGCTATGACCTGGATGCGGCGATCCTGTTCTCCGATATCCTGACCATCCCCGACGCCATGGGGCTGGGCCTCTATTTCGAAGCCGGCGAAGGCCCGCGCTTCAAGAAGATCGTACGCAGCGCCGACGACGTCGAGGCGCTGCCGCTGCCGGACGTGGCGACCGATCTGGATTACGTGCTGGCGGCGGTGCGCGAGATTCGCTCCGCGCTGGCCGGTCGGGTGCCGTTGATCGGTTTCTCCGGCAGCCCCTGGACGCTGGCGACCTATATGGTCGAGGGCGGTTCGAGCAAGGATTTCCGTCATATCAAGGAGATGATGTACGCCCGTCCGGAGGTGATGCACAGGCTGCTGGGTAAGCTGGCCGATGCCGTGACGCTGTATCTGAACGAGCAGATCCTGGCCGGCGCGCAGGCGGTGCAGATCTTCGATACCTGGGGCGGCGCCCTGAGTGGCCCGATGTACCGCGAATTCTCGCTCGCTTACATGCAGCGCATCGTCAACGGTCTGATCCGTGAGCATGACGGGCGCCGTGTGCCGGCGATCCTGTTCACCAAGAATGGCGGTCAGTGGCTGGAGGCGATGGCCGATACCGGTGCCGATGCGCTTGGACTGGACTGGACCACCGAGATCGGCGATGCCCGTGCCCGCGTCGGAGACCGGGTCGCGCTGCAGGGCAACATGGACCCGAGCGTACTCTATGCACCGGCGAGCCGCATCCGTGATGAGGTGGCGCGGATTCTGGAAAGCTATGGCCATGGCAACGGCCACGTGTTCAACCTGGGTCACGGCATCCACCAGTTCGTGGATCCGGAGCATGCCGGCATCTTCGTCGATGCGGTGCATGAACTCAGTGCTCCGTACCACCGCTGAAACCACTGCCAGCCACCGGGAGATCCGTTGAGGCGCTCCCGCGCCGGCGCCGCGCGCTCCGGCATCTGACATGACAGGACACTATGAGCAGCCTCAAGGATCTGTTTGACAAAAATCAGGGCTGGTCCGAACGGATCAGCCAGCAGGACCCGGACTTCTTTCCCACACTGGCGGCGCAGCAGGCGCCGCAGTACCTGTGGATCGGCTGTTCCGACAGCCGGGTGCCGGCCAACGAGATCGTCGATCTGTTGCCGGGCGAGCTGTTTGTACACCGCAACGTCTCGAACCTTGTCGTGCACTCTGACATGAACTGCCTCTCGGTGCTGCAGTTCGCGGTCGAGGTACTCAAGGTACGGCATGTGATGGTGGTCGGGCATTACGGCTGCGGCGGGGTGCGTGCCTCAATGGACACTCGCCGCCACGGTCTGATCGACAACTGGCTCAGCCATATCCGTGACGTCTACCACCAGTACCGCGATCTGATCGGTCCCTGGCAGGATACGGCGGTACAGAACGACCGTCTGTGTGAGCTGAACGTCATCGAACAGGCACACAACGTCTGTAATACGACGATCGTGCAGGATGCCTGGGATCGCGGCCAGCCGCTCACCGTGCACGGCTGGGTCTATACCCTCACTAACGGCAAGCTGACCGATCTCGACTTCTGTGTCAGCGGTCGCGACGAGATCGATCCGGAGCTGGATCGCGCCGTATCCCGCGTTGCCCGCGTCATGCGCGGCTGATCAGGCCAGCATACCGGCCAGCAGGGTCACGCCCAGCCCTGCAATCACCAATGTCAGGAACAACAGGGCACCCAGCAGCAGCGGTCGCAGGCCACTGCTGCGCAGATCCGCGAAGCGGGTCTCCAGTCCCAGTGCCGCCATCGCCATCGCCAGCAGCAGGTTGTCGAGCTGGCGGATCCATTCCAGCCAGGTCGCGTCCAGCAGTCCGCTGGCACGCACCAGCGGCATCAGCATGAACAGCAGCGCAAACCAGGGCACCGCGACCGGGCGCTGCTCCGCCTCGTGCGCCTCAGCGCGGAACAGGCGGGCCACGATCAGAATCAGCGGTACCAGCAGCATCACCCGAATCAGCTTGGTCACCACGGCGGTTTCGCCCGCGCTCGGCTCAAGGCTCGCGCCAATCGCCGCCACCTGTGCCACCTCATGCACAGTGGCACCGACATAGCGACCAAACGCCGTGGCCGAACCATCAAACAGCGCCTGCACCGCCGGCAGTGACCAGAGCCAGGGGTACAGCAGCATCGCCGCGGTGCCAAACAGCACCACCGTCGCGATCGCCACCGGCAGCGTCTGCGGCCGGGCGCGCAGCGCCGGGGCAATAGCCAGAATGGCGGCGGCACCACAGACCGCGCTGCCGGCGCCGATCAGCAGGGCCGTGCGCCGTTCCAGCCCGAGCCAGCGAGTGCCGACCCAGCCGGCGAGCATAAAGATGCCGCCAACGACGGCGAGGTCGGTCAACAGCGCCGGCAGGCCGATCTGCAGCAGGCTGTCGAGGGCAATGCGCAGTCCGTACAGCACGATCCCGATCCGCAACAGGCGCTGGCGCGCCAGTGCCGTGCCCGCCGACAGGCTGGCACGGGTCGAGGTCGGCAGGCGCTGCCCCACCAGCAGGCCCAGTAGCATCGCCAGTGTCAGCGGCCCCAGCGTGGCCAGTGCCGGCAGCGGCAGTTCCGCCAGTACGCGGGCTGCCAGCGCGATCAGTGCGCAGAAGGCAAGACCGGGCAGCCAGCCCAGCGGGCGGGTCAGCGCGAGCGGCAGGCGGTGCTGGCGAAGTTGTCCGTACATGGCGGCATCCTGTTGGGTTGAGCGGAATATCGGCAGTCTAGAGAGCGGTATATAATCGGTAAAACGGTTTAATTTGTTATAGATAACCCAATAAATAGGTAAAAAGATGATTTCGATACGTCAGGTCGAAGTGTTTCTGGCCGTGGCCGAGTGCGGCTCGACCACCGCGGCGGGGGAGCAGATTGCGTTGTCCCAGTCGGCAACCAGCGCCGCGCTGGCCGAGCTGGAGCAGCGCCTGGCGGTAGCGCTGTTTGATCGCGTCGGCCGGCGCCTGGTGCTGAACAGCAACGGCCGGCGGTTTTATCCACAGGCGCGGCAACTGCTGGAGCAGGCGCGCAGTCTGAGCGGGTTGTTCGCCGCCGGCGGCAGTCGCCTGCAGCTGGGCGCCAGTACCACGATCGGCAACTATCTGCTGCCGCGTCTGCTGGCCAGCCTGCCGCAGGAGATGGCGCAGGCGCAGGTCAGCATCGCCAACACCCGCGTGATTGCCGAGCAGGTGGCGCGCTGCGATCTGGAGCTGGGGCTGGTGGAGGGCAGTGTGCAGCATCCGGAACTCAGCGTCAGCCACTGGTGTGAAGACGAGATGCTGGTGGTGGCCGCCGCCGGCTCGCGCTGGGCGGCCATCGGTGCCGACCGCCGCCGGCTGGCGCAGGCGCCCTGGATCATGCGCGAAGCAGGTTCCGGCACGCGCAGTGTCGTCGAGCAGCAGCTGCTGTCGCAGCTGGACGAGGTCAATATTGCGTTTGAGCTGGGCAGTTCGGAGGCGATTCACACGGCACTGCTGGCCGGGCTTGGCATCAGCTGCCTGTCGCGGCAGGTGGTGGCGCGTGCGTTGGACAGTGGCGAGCTGGTGGAGTTGTCAGCCGCGCACCGGGTCCGGCGCCCGTTCTACATTGTGCGCCATCGCCAGCGCCGGGAAACCCCGGCACTGGCGCGCTTCGTTACCGCCTGTCAGGCCTTCGCCAGCGCCTGATCCAGATCGGCGATCAGGTCGTCAATATGCTCGATGCCGATCGACAGCCGCACCATTTCCGGTGACACGCCGGCGGATTTCAGCTCTTCATCGTTGAGCTGGCGGTGAGTGGTTTCCGCCGGAATCGCCGCCAGCGACTTGCAGTCGCCGATGTTCACCAGGCGCAGGAACACGTTCAGCGCATCATAGAAGCGGCGGGTGCCTTCGCGGCCGGACTTGAGGCCGAAGCTGAGAATGCCGGAGGCGCGTCCGCCCATGTATTTCTGCGCCAGCGCGTGATCCTTGTGGCTCTCCAGACCGGCGTAGTTCACCCAGGTCACGGCCGGGTGGTTTTCCAGATATTCGGCGACCTTCTGCGCGTTGTCGCAGATCCGTTCCATGCGCAGTGGCAGCGTCTCGAGGCCCTGCAGCAGCAGGAACACGTTCATCGGCGAGATCGCCGCGCCGGTGTTGCGCAGCGGCACCACGCGGGCGCGGCCGATGAACGCGGCGGGGCCAAACGCCTCGGTGTAGACGACGCCGTGGTAGGACGGATCGGCTTCATTGAGCAGTGCAAAGCGCTCCTTGTGCTGGTCCCACGGGAACTTGCCGGAATCGACGATGACGCCGCCGACGGAGTTGCCGTGGCCGCCCATGTACTTGGTCGCGGAGATGACGACGATATCGGCACCCTGCTCGATCGGGCGCCACAGCACCGGGCTCGGCACCGTGTTGTCGACGATCAGCGGCACGCCGTTGCGGTGTGCGATCTCGGCCAGCTTTTCGATGTCGGCCACGCCGCCGGACGGGTTGCCGACGGTTTCGCAGAAGATCGCCTTGGTACGGTCGTCGATCAGCTGCTCCATACCGGCGAAGTCGTCCTTGTTGGCGAAACGCACCTCGATACCCTGCCGTGGCAGGGTGTGGGCGAACAGGTTGTAGGTGCCGCCGTACAGCTCGCTGGTGGAGACGATGTTGTCGCCGACCTCGGCGATGGTCTGGATCGCGTAGGTGATCGCGGCCATGCCCGAGGCGACGGCCAGACCGGCGATGCCGCCTTCCATCGCCGCGACACGCTGCTCCAGCACATCGGTGGTCGGGTTCATGATGCGGGTGTAGATGTTGCCGGCGACCTTGAGGTCGAACAGATCGGCGCCATGCTGGGCATCATCAAAGGCATAGGAGGTGGTCTGGTAGACCGGCACGGCGACCGCCCGGGTGGTGGGATCGGGGCTGTAGCCGGCGTGTACGGCGAGGGTTTCCAGTTTCATGGGGACATCCTGTGGTTGCGTTATTGTTGTCCAGAGCGCGCTCTAGCTTAACCAAAAGGGCGGGGATCGAAAACGCGTGTGTGTCGCCTTCAGCGTGGAGCGGCAGTCATTGTGCCCTGCCCTCAGTCGGCCCGTTCGTGCGCGTTGGGGCTCGGTCAGTGTTCGGGCAGGTTGTTGAAGATGTTTTCCAGCAGCTTGTTCAGGCGTTTGAGCTGGGCCTCGGTCATCCCCTTGAAGCTCTGTGCGAACAACCCGGCGGTGGCCAGCTCGATCTTATCGATGGCGTCCTGCCCAAGTGGTGTCAACGTGACCTGAGTGACACGCCCATCGTCGGCACTGGGTTGGGTATCGACCAGCCCGTCCGCTTTCATGCGGTAAACGGTTTTGGTTACGGTGGGGAGTTTGGCGATGGCGTGTTCGGCGATTTCGGTAATGCTGGACACGCCCTGTTCCTTGAGAATGAACAGAATGCGGTAACGGGGAATATCCATGCCGATCTTCTTCAGCGCCTTCTCCATGGCGAGCGTGTAACGACCATGCACCCGGGCCAGCCAGTAGAGCGGAAACTCCTCCTTCTTGAAGTCGTCGCTGGTCGGGTTGTAGCGCCGAAGGCGCGGTGTCGATGAGCTCATGGTAATTCGCCAGGTTGCCTAAGCGGTCAACTATAACCTGAATCCGTGACTTCAACGAGCTGAACTCACGCCCAAAGCCTGCAATAACAAGGCTTAGAGCGATATAATAGCATCTGACACCCATTCACCCAGTTAGTGCTTTCGGCTCATGCGTACCTTCACTCTCCAGCAATC
>JAUWAC010000020.1 GCA_030602245.1 Marinobacterium sp. | reverse complement strand
GGAGCGGTAGTTCAGTTGGTTAGAATACCTGCCTGTCACGCAGGGGGTCGCGGGTTCGAGTCCCGTCCGTTCCGCCACTCTCTTGAAACAGAGAGTGAGAGATGAAAGGCCAGAATACTGCCTGTCAGCTCTCGAGGGATTCATCGGCTCGCCGAGTCTGTGAGTTCCGCCACGTCCTGAAGTATTCCTCAAAGCAAAATTCTTCAAAGCAAAAGGCGAAAGTCGGGTTGAGACGCCGACCGTCCAGTGCGTGATCTTTTTGCCCGCGTTTCTATTCCTTTCTGCTGCACTATTTCTGCGTCGAGAAGTCCGCCTCCGCCTGTTCGCCGATGTTTATCTGCACTTGTGCAGTTGCTGGCACGCCAGCACCGCTGCTTGCGCAAGGACGTATGCTGGATGCGCGGCGTTCTGTTGCGTTGGTGAAGAGGATTGAGGTCCGAGGCGGCGAGAAAGAGAGGGGGGATGCAGGGAGATGCCGGACGGCGAGTGGCAGTCGCCGACGCGGCTGTATCGGTATCAGCGCCAGGCGGGATTGCTGACGATTGAGTAGCGGCCCGCGCCGAGGAACATGATCGCCAGTGCCGCGAAGAAATACACCATCATGTGCTCGATGCCCCAGGCGCCGACGGCGGTCAGGGTAAAGGTTTTCGGGATCCCGGTCAGAAGCCAGGCAAAGATCATGGTGCCGAGCATTGTCAGTGCCGACAGGCGCGTCAGTACGCCGACAATCAGCAGGATCGGCGCGATTACCTCGCCGATATAGACGCCATAGCCGATCCAGGTTGGGTAGCCCTGGCTGGCCAGCAGGCCGAATATGCCGTCGATACCGTCAGTTACCTTGTGCCAGCCGTGCATCAGCATCATCGCGGCAAAGGAGACGCGCAGAACAAATTTGCCAAAATCCGGGCAGTCCAGCAGGCGGTTGAATGTCGCTAACATCAAAAAGTCCTTTTCAATCGGAAGGGGGAACGGGAACATTACCCGTTTTTGTGGGGCTGAAGCTATCACGCTCGCAGTCTTTTAGGCGCGTGGTTGAGGAGTATCAGGACATGACGGCATCGCTTGGGCAGGCAGGGGGCGGAAATGAATCGATGCAAACCGGGCTGGAGCGGTCGGGCCTGCCCGTCACCGAACTTCGAGGCGCCTTGTATCGCCGCGCCGGTGTGCAGGTCGGGATGTTGCGCCTGGATCTGACCCATCCGCAGATCAGTGGCAACAAGTGGTTCAAACTGCTGCCGCTGATTCGCCGTCTGAGGGCCGGTGAACGACCCCGGGTGTTGAGCTTTGGTGGCGTGTGGTCAAACCACCTGCATGCGCTGGCCTGGCTTGGACACCAGTTCGGCATCGAGACACTGGGGCTTGTCCGCGGTCATCCTGATCAGGCCGATACCGCCATGCTTCAGGATGCCCGACGCTGGGGGATGCAGATCCGGTTTCTCGATCGTGCTACCTATCGCCAGCGTGATCAGGCTGAGTTTCGGCGCTGGCTGAGCGCGTCCTGGCCGGACTGGGAGCAGCTGCCGGAAGGTGGCAGCAGCGCTGCGGCGGTCGCCGGGTGTCGCGAGATCTGGCAGCAGATCGTCGATCCCGACTGGCAGCAACCGGATTATGTGGCCTGTGCGATGGGAACCGGTGGCACTCTTGCCGGGCTGATCGCCGGCAAGCCGGCTCGCACGCGTGTGATCGGCGTGGCGGCGCTGAATCTGGGTGAAGCCGGAGAGGCAATGGTGCGCAGGCTGTTGCAGCAGGCCGGTATCAGCGACCCGGGCGGGTGGGCGCTTGATCGGGGGCTGCATACCCCCGGTTATGGCCGGCTGCCGCTGGGGCTGGCGGCTTTTGTTGACGCCTTTGAGCAGCGCCACGCTGTGCCGCTGGATCCGGTGTATACGGTACGCCTGCTGGCAACGCTGCAGCGCAGAATACTGACGGGTCAATTCGCGCCGGGCGCCCGTATTCTGCTGATTCACAGTGGCGGTCTGCAGGGGCGGCGTGGGCTGGAGCAGCGGCTGCGAGCCGGTGCGTCTGCCTTTCACGGGCCCCACCCCGTATAATAGGATCAATTCCTGATCGGAATGTTACCGGATCGCAACACTAAGGGCTGAGTCATGGAGAGTTTTCGCAATATAGGTCTGATTGGTCGCCTGGGCAGCAAGAAGGTGATCGATACCCTCAAGACGCTGATCCGGTTCCTCGACGAGCAGGGCCTGAACGTGATCCTGGATCAGAAAATCGCCGAGGTGATGCCGGGGCACGGTCGACAGGTGGCGAAGCAGTCGCGCATGGGTGAGACCTGTGATCTGGTCATTGTTGTCGGTGGCGATGGCAGTTTGCTCGGTGCCGCGCGCTCGCTGGCTCAGAGTCATGTGCCGGTACTGGGCGTAAACCGGGGCAATCTGGGCTTCCTGACCGATATCGCGCCGGCCGAAATCGAGGAAAAGGTGGCGGAGGTGCTGGCCGGGCGCTACGCGGTGGATACCCGTTTTCTGCTCGATGTGACCGTCAAGCGCGAAGGTGAGCCGATCGCCGAGTCCACGGCGCTGAACGACTGCGTGCTGCACCCGGGTAAGGCGACCCGGATGATCGAATTCGAGCTCTATATCGAGGGGCAGTTCGTATACACCCAACGCTCCGACGGTCTGATCGTATCGACGCCGACCGGCTCGACCGCTTATGCCCTCTCAGGGGGCGGGCCGATCATGCATCCGCGGCTCGATGCGCTGGTGCTGGTGCCGATGTTCCCGCATACGCTGTCGAGCCGGCCGATCGTCGTCGACGGCAACAGCGAGCTGAAGCTGGTGATCAGCGAGCGCAACGAAACCTACCCATCGATCTCCTGCGATGGCCAGATGAATATCGCACTGGCACCGGGCGATACGATCACGATTCACAAGAAACCGCATAAACTGAAGTTGCTGCACCCGCTTAACTACGACTTCTACCGCACCTGCCGGGAGAAGCTGGGGTGGGGCACCAAGCTGGGCGAATAGGTGAGCCGTTGAGAGAACAATCACGTGGTATCGATCTGATCGGCGACGTACATGGCTGTGCCATCAGCCTGTGCCTGCTGCTGGATCGGCTCGGCTATCGTCGCATCAATGGTGTCTATCAGCATCCGGAGCGTCGTGCGGTGTTCATCGGCGATATCGTCGATCGTGGGCCCCATATTCGTGAAGCGTTGCATATCGTGCGGGCGATGGTGGATGCGGGTCATGCCGACATCATCATGGGCAACCATGAATACAACCTGCTCTGCTATCTGACCCCAACGCCGGATGGCGAGGGGTTCCTGCGTGCCCATACGGCGCGCCACCAACGCATACTGCAGCAGACACTGGACCAGTTTGCCGGCCATGAGCATGAGCTGCAGGAGTATCTCGACTGGTTTCTCGATATGCCACTGTTTATCGAGACCGAGCGCTTCCGTGCCGTGCATGCCTGCTGGCATCAGGAACTGATCGACCGGCTGCTGCGAGAACACGGCAGCAACCGCATCGATCGCGATTTTCTCGTCCGCTCTGCGCGCGAAGGCAGCTTCGAGTGGGAGGTGATAGACCGTCTGCTGCGCGGCACCCATCTGCGTCTGCCCGACAACGAGGTGATCGTCAGCAAGGATGGCTTCAAACGCCACTTCTTTCGCACCAAATTCTGGGCCGAGGCGCCGCAGCGACTGGCAGACGTGGTGTTTCAGCCCGACCCGCTGCCGGAGCATATCGCGCGCCGGCCGCTGACCGACAGTCAGCGCAATGACCTGCTCTATTACGGGCCCGACGAAAAGCTGCTGTTTATGGGGCACTACTGGTGCGAAGGCACCCCGGCGCCGCTGACCGACAACATCGCCTGTCTCGATTTCAGTGCCGTCAAGTACGGCAAGCTGGTTGCGTATCGACTCGACGATGAAACGGTGTTGCGACCCGAGCGCTTCGTCTGGGTCGATGTGGCGCGGGAGGTGGGCCGTATGGATGGGGAGCTGCAGGGGTGATCCCGGTACTCGAGGTGCCGTTGAGCGAGGATCTGGCCCCGTTCACTGCGCTGCTGTGGGAGTACGAAGTGCCGCATCGGGTGGTCGAGGAGAGCGATCGTCAGATCCTGCTCGTGGCCCGCTCCATCGATCCGGCGCAGATCCGCGCGCTCTACCGCTACTGGCAGGAGGGGGGCGATCTGAGCAGCGTCGAGCTGCGTACGATTCGTCGTCGTCGGTTCGGAGCCACCTTCATCTCGCCCGGGCGCATCAGGGTTACGCTGGCGTTGCTGATTGTCAGCGTACTGGTGACCCTGCTGATCGGGTTTGGTGCCAGCGAGGAGTGGATGTCGCGCCTGTCGTTCACTGACTTCCGCGTCGACGGCCGCACGCTGCGCTATGACAGTCTGGCGGGCATGCTGGCGTCCGGGGAGTGGTGGCGGCTGGTCACGCCGATCTTCATGCACTTCAGCCTGTTGCACATCCTGTTCAACCTGCTGTGGGTGTGGGTTGTGGCGCAGCGGGTCGAAACGCTGCAGGGCGGCTGGGCGCTGATCGGACTGGTGCTGGTGACCGGCGTTGCGTCCAATCTGGCTCAGTTCTGGGTGTCGGGGCCCATGTTCGGCGGCATGTCCGGTGTCGTGTTCGGCCTGCTCGGCTATACCTGGCTGTGGGACCGGCTTGAACCGCGCTATCGCTTCGGCCTGCCGCCGGCCCTGATGGGCTTCATGCTGCTCTGGCTGGCACTGGGCTTCACCGGCGTGCTGGAAGGCGTCGGGCTGGGGGCCATCGCCAACACGGCCCATCTGGTCGGTATGCTGGCGGGTTTTGCCTACTGGCCGATCGGGCGGTTGTTCGGTCCGCGCTGAAACCTCGCTGGCATTGCTTTTGTCAAAGACGGTAAGATTGCCGGTCTGACGCGACCGGCAGGAGAGACTGCATGAACTTCGAGAAAATGATCGAGGCGATGACGCCCGATATCTACGAATCCCTCAAGCGCGCCGTTGAACTCGGCAAATGGCCCAACGGTGAGCGCCTGACCAAGGAGCAGCGCGAAACCAGCCTGCGCGCCGTGATCGCCTATGAGCACGCCCGCAATATGCCGGAAGATCAGCGTGTCGGCTTCATCGACCGTACCCGTCCGGATGGCACTCAGCATGGCTGTGATCCGCTGGCCCCGCAGACCCTGAAAATTCTGACCGAGCAGTAAGCGACGGATGGAGCTGATTGCAACCGGCGCTCTGCGCAAGATGGAGGTTTCGCTCGCCGAGCCGGTCCGTTACCGCATGCGGTTTGGCGACGACAACACCGTGGATATGGCCCCGTTGCTGGATCGCCCTATTGAACTGACGTTCGAGGGTACGATCAACTGCCTGCACTGTGGCCGCAAGACCTCAAAGAGCTTTAATCAGGGGTACTGTTACCCCTGCTTCACGCGTCTGCCGCAGTGTGACAGCTGTATCGTGAAGCCGGAGAAGTGTCACTATCACGAAGGCACCTGCCGTGATCCCGCCTGGGGCGAGCGTAACTGCTTTGCGCCTCACGTCGTCTACCTGGCCAACTCATCGGGGCTGAAGGTGGGTATTACACGTCGGCAGCAGATCCCGACCCGCTGGATCGATCAGGGCGCGGTGCAGGCGCTGCCGATTCTGGAAGTTGACAACCGTCTGCACTCGGGACTGATCGAACAGATATTTGCCGCGCACGTCAACGACAAGACGAACTGGCGCGCTATGCTCAAGGGTGATGTGGCGCTGATCGATCTCGCTGCCGAGCGGGACCGTCTGCTGGCCCTGTGCGCCGCCGAGCTGGACGCGCTGCGGACGCGGTTCGGTGTCGATGCAATACGAGAACTGCCCGAAGACGACGCGCTGAAGATCAACTACCCGGTGCTGGTACACCCCAACAAGGTGACCACCTTCAACTTCGACAAGCAGCCGCAGGTAAAAGGCACTTTGCTCGGTATCAAGGGTCAGTACCTGATACTGGATACGGGCGTCATCAACATCCGCAAGTTTGGTGCCTATCAAGTCAGTCTTCGCGCGTGAAATCAGGAGAGATGATGTCGCAAGCCAAGCCGCAACCGATCTATTTAAAGGACTATCAGGTTCCCGCCTATCTGATCGATCATACCGAGCTGAGATTCGAGCTCGATGAAGAGGAAACGCTGGTGCGCGCGACGCTCAGCGTGCGGCGCAATCCGCAATGCCCCCGTGTGCGTCCGCCACTGGAGCTCAACGGGCATCCGAGTGTCGAGCTTTGTCGTCTGAGTATCGATGGCGAGATTCTGTCCGAGCGTGATTTTACCCGCAGCGATGAATGCCTGGCGGTGTCGCAGGTGCCGGAGCAGTTCGAGCTCGAGTGCCTGACGCGAATCCATCCGGAAACCAACACGGCGCTGGAAGGACTCTACAAGTCCGATGGCATGTTCTGCACCCAGTGCGAAGCGGAAGGCTTTCGCCGCATCACCTTCTACCCGGACCGTCCCGATGTGATGTCGGTGTTCCGCACCACCATCGTGGCCGATCGCAGCCGGTACCCGGTGCTGCTGTCCAACGGCAACCCGGTCGAGTGCACCGAAGAGGATGATGGTCGCCACTGCGTGACCTGGGAAGACCCGTTCCCGAAACCGGCCTACCTGTTCGCGCTGGTGGCCGGCGATCTGGCTGTGCTGGAGGACAGTTATACGACCATGTCCGGTCGGCCCGTACAGCTGAAGATCTACGCCGAGAAAAAGGATCTCGACAAGCTCGAGCACGCGATGGCATCGCTCAAGCGCGCGATGCGCTGGGACGAGGAAACCTACGGTCGCGAATACGATCTGGATATCTATATGATCGTCGCCGTGGACTTCTTCAACATGGGGGCGATGGAGAACAAGGGCCTCAACATCTTCAATACCAGCTGCGTGCTGGCCAGCCCCCGCACCACCACCGACGCCGCGTTTCAGCGCGTCGAGAGCGTGGTGGCGCATGAGTACTTCCATAACTGGTCCGGCAACCGCGTCACCTGTCGCGACTGGTTCCAGCTCAGCCTCAAGGAGGGCTTTACCGTCTTCCGCGATGCGGAGTTTTCCGCCGACGTCAACTCGCGCACGGTGAAGCGCATCGAAGATGTCAGCATGCTGCGTACCGCGCAGTTCGCCGAAGATGCCGGTCCGATGGCGCATCCGGTGCGCCCGGAAAGCTTCATCGAGATCTCCAACTTCTACACTCTGACCGTGTATGAGAAGGGAGCCGAGGTCGTGCGCATGCTGCACACGCTGCTGGGCGCAGAACAGTTCCGCAAGGGCTGCGACCTGTATTTCGAGCGTCACGATGGCCAGGCGGTCACCACCGACGACTTCGTGCAGGCGATGGCCGATGTATCCGGTCGCGATCTGACCCAGTTCAAGCGCTGGTACAGCCAGGCCGGCACACCACGCCTGCAGGTCAGTGACAGCTGGAACGAGGGCAGTGGTACCTACCGCCTGACACTGCGCCAGAGCTGCCCGCCGACACCGGGGCAGCCTGAGAAGCAACCGTTCCATCTGCCGGTGCGTTATGGCCTGATCGGCCCGAACGGGGAAGAGTACGCCTGTGGTGTACTCGAGCTGACCGATGCGGAGCAGACATTTACCTTTGACGATCTGCCGCAGCGTCCGGTCCCGTCGCTGCTGCGCGGATTTTCGGCACCGGTCAAGCTCGACTATCCATACACGGATGAGCAGCTCCGCGTGCTGCTGCAGCACGACAGTGACGGTTTCAACCGCTGGGACGCCGGGCAGCGCATGGCGGTGCGGCTGATGCAGTCGATGATCGCCGACTATCAGGCGGGCCGGGCGCTTGAGGTGCCGCAGCATCTGATCGACAGCTGGCGCACCATTCTGGCGGATCGGTCGCTGGATCCGGCGATGGTCGCCCAGCTGTTGCGTCTGCCCGGCGAAGCCTACCTGGCCGAACTGTCTGATGTGATCGATGTGCAGGCGATTCATGCCGTACGCGAGTTTCTGCGCAAGGCGCTGGCGATCGCATTGCAGGATGAGTGGCAGGCGACCTATCGCCGCTGCTGCAGTGATGAACCCTACTCCCCGGATGCCGAATCGATCGCACGGCGCAGCCTCAAGAACCTGAGCCTTGGCTATCTGATCGCGACCGGCGAGGATGCCTGGCTGACGCTGGCCGAACAGCAGTTCGAAGCGGCCGACAACATGACCGATCAACAGACCGCGTTGGCGCTGACGGTACACTCCGAGTTCCGTGACGCCGGTGAACGCCTGCTCGACAGCTTCCATAATCAGTGGCAGCACGAGGCGCTGGTGATGAACCAGTGGTTCTCGATTCAGGCCAGCGACCCCTGGCCGGGGGCGCTGGAGCGCGTCAAGCGGCTGCAGGAGCATCCGTTGTTCGACGCCCGCAACCCGAACAAGCTGCGGGCGCTGGTGGGGGCGTTCTGTGGTCAGAACCCGACCGCGTTTCATGCCGAGGACGGCAGCGGCTATCGTTTCCTGGCGGACTGGGTACTGACGCTGAACAGCCAGAATCCGCAGATCGCTGCACGCCTGCTGACACCGCTGACACGCTGGAAGCGCTACCCTGAAAAAGCACAGGCGCTGATGAAAGCGCAGCTTGAGCGCATTCAGCAGGCACCGGAGCTGTCGGCGGATGTATATGAGGTCGTCAGCAAGAGTCTGGCGTGACCCGGTCTGGCGTGACCCGGCCGTACCAACGGGATCAGATACCGCGCTCGCCGGCCTCACGGCGCCGGATCAGGGCCCAGACCGCACGTTTTTCATCGTCGCTCATGCCACCCCAGTCGGCGATCTCAAGGCCGCTGCGGCGGCACGCCGTGCACAGATCATCCTCGTCCAGCACACAGATCCCGACACAGGGGCTCGGCACAGCCGCCTTGCGACTCGTTTCACTCATGTTCCAGTTCCTGATGTTCCGGGCGAGGACGCATCGGCAGGTTGGCGTCAAAGCCGATATTGAGCAGCTCGACCAGCACATAGGCGGTCAGCCCCCAGATGATTTCGCCCTGATACGCCCATGCCGGCACATAATGGGTCTTGCCGCGAAACGGGATTTCGTCGGTGCGCAGCGGGCGCTGCTCGAGAAAGAAACGCAACGGGATACGAAAGATCGTGTCGATCTCATCCGGGTTCGGCGTCAGTTGCAGTTTCGGCGGGATAATGCCGACCCAGGGCGTCACCGCGAGCTGATGCTTGGACATCAGCTGCCCCAGCGCGCCGATCACACGCACCTGACCGGGTTCCAGCCCGACCTCCTCATGCGCCTCGCGCAGTGCCGTGGCCAGCAGATCAGCGTCGTCCGGGTCACGTTTGCCGCCCGGAAACGCGACCTCGCCACGATGCGTCGACAGCGTTTTCGAGCGCACCGTCAGAATCACCTCCGGGTCCGGCCGGTCGGTCAGGGCCACCAGCACCCCCGCCTCGGCGCCCGGCGCCCGCAGCCGCCAGGGCCGGTGCCGCGCAAGCCGCTCAGTCAACTGCTCAAGCATTGCCGCCTCCCAATGATAACGCCCTATCATAACCCCGCCGCGAGCGGCAGGCGATAACCCGGTTGAGCCCGGCCCGGGCCGCTTCTAGAATGAGCGCTTTGCCGGACGCACGAGCCAAAGCCGATGAAATTCTGTACCCAGTGTGGCGAAAGCGTCGAACGGCGCATTCCTGAAGGCGACAACCGCGAGCGCCATGTGTGCCCTGCCTGCGGCACGATCCACTATCATAATCCACGCATCATCGCCGGCTGCCTGCCGATTCATGACGGCAAGGTATTACTGTGCCGACGGGCGATCGAACCGCGACTGGGTTACTGGACCCTGCCGGCCGGTTTCATGGAGAACGGCGAGACCACCGAGGCGGCGGCCCGGCGTGAGACACTCGAGGAAGCCTGTGCCGAGGTCGAGATCGACACACTGTATACACTGACGTCGATCGTGCATGTAAATCAGGTCCAGCTGATCTATCTGGCGCAACTGCCGCAGCCCCGCTTTGCCCCTTCGGAGGAGTCGCTGGAGGTTCGTCTGTTCGACGAAGCGGAGATCCCGTGGGATGAGCTGGCGTTTGAGACGATTCGACAGGTGCTGCGCCTGTACTTCGAGGACCGTCGCCGCGGCCGCTTCCCGCTGCGCCATATCGATATCGACCGCGACGCGACGCCGAGCGTGCGAATTCACGACTGAACTGCGCCGCCAGCCACGCTACACTGGCGCCAACGAACCATGCCGAGGAACTTTGATTGGAAACCACCAAGGCGGCGCGGGCCTTCCAGCGCAAACTGTATCTGGCCTGGCTGATCAGCCAGCAGGAACACAACCTCTCCAGCCTGCAGGCGGAAACCGGGATGCCACGGCGCACGCTGCAGGATACGCTGAAAACGCTGTCCGATCTGGGCATCGTCTGCAGCTTCGAGCAGCACAGCGGCGAGCGCAATAATCAGGGCCACTACCGCCTGCTCGACTGGGGCCCGATCCGCCCGGAGTGGGTCGCCCGCCACGCCGACGAGATGCGTCAGGCCCTCATCGGCTGAACCGCCTCAGGCGCTTTGACGCCGCTCGCCGCGGCGCAGCGCCTCGATCTCCTGCAGGTAGCCGCGATAATCCGGCCCGTCCTGACGGCTGTAGTTGAGGTTGCGCAGCAACCCGGTCAGGGAGACGAAATAGTCACGCACGGCGGTCTTGTCCGCCAACGGCGGCAGCCCGTCGAGACACTTGACCAGCAGCCCGAGCAACGCCTGCTGGCGCGCGATCGGCGTGGACACATCCACCGGGTCGAATGCATCCTGCTGCAGATAGACCTGATCCAGACACTGCGCCTTCTGCCAGGTCAGATAGTCCTCCAGCGTCACCCCTTCCTCACCGGTCACTTCCATCATCTGCTGCACCGACTCGCCCGCCTTGAGCAGCCGGATCAGCTTGCGTACGCGATCGGTCCAGCCCGGCTCCAGCTCCTGCTCGAACCAGGGACTGAGCTGATCCAGATAGCGTGACCAGGAGATCAGCGGATCCACCGCCGGGTAGGCACGCTTGTAGGCGCGATCGGCGCTGAGACCGAGGAAGGTTTTGACCGTGCGCAGCGTGGCCTGCGTCACCGGTTCTTCGAAGTTGCCGCCGGCCGGCGACACGGTTCCGATCAGGGTCAGACTGCCTTCGCGGCCGTCATGGGTGCGCACCACGCCGGCACGCTCGTACAGAGCCCGGATCGACGATTCCAGATAGGCCGGGAACGCTTCCTCACCGGGAATTTCCTCGAGTCGGCCCGAGGTTTCCCGCATCGCCTGCGCCCAGCGCGAGGTGGAATCGGCGATCAGCAGCACGTTGTAGCCCATCTGCCGGTAATACTCGCTGATGGTGATGCCGGTATAGATCGAGGCTTCACGCGCCGCCACCGGCATCGACGAGGTATTACAGATGATGACGGTGCGATCCATCAGGGTGCCGCCACGCGGGTCTGGCGTGTTGGGGAACTCGGTAATGGTTTCCACCACCTCGCCGGCACGTTCGCCACAGGCGACGATGACGACGATATCCACATCGGAGTAGCGTGAAATCAGGCTCTGCAATACCGTCTTACCGGCGCCGAACGGGCCCGGAATACAGGCGGTGCCGCCGCGCGCCACCGGAAAGAAGGTATCGATCAGGCGGATGCTGGTCAGCAACGGCTGGCTGGGAAACTGACGCACGCTGTAGCCTTCGCGCAGCAGGTCGCGGTTGACCGGAATCCGCACCGGCCACTGCTGCTGCATACATACTTCACGCTCGCGCCCGTCCGACTGCAGCAGTCGCACCACCGGCGTCGTCACCGTAAAGCTGCCCTCCTGCACCCAGCTCACCTCAGCTTCGCCGCGCATGTTGAACGGTGCCAGAATACGGTGCTCAAAACGCCCTTCCTGCACGGTGCCCAGCAAATCACCGGCGCGGACGCGGGAGCCGATCTTGATCCGGGGCACGAATGACCAGCGCTGCTGGGTATCGATCCCGTCGACGGACAGCCCGCGCGGCAGGAAAAAACCGTGCTGTCCGGCGATCAGCTCAAGCGGGTTCTGCAGGCCGTCATAGACCTGACCCAGCAGGCCGGGACCGAGCGCCACCGACAGCATCTGCCCGGTCAGCTCCACGCGATCCCCCACAGCCACGCCGCGCGTATTCTCGAACACTTGCACATCGGCCTCGCCGTAGCGCACGCGCAGGACCTCGGCCTGCAGTTTCTCGGCGAAGTTACCCTCCGCGCGACGCGGGCAGATCAGCACCACCTCGTTCTTGACCACCGGGTAGAACTCCCCTTCGGCATCCTGTTCCAGCCGAATGGTGACGATATCGTCATGTACAGCGCTGACCCGGGCCTTCACCTGTTCGGCATCGGTCATGCTTCACTCCCTGTCCAAAGCGGAGCCTCGGCGCCGGTACCGAAACGTGCCAGTACCCCCGTGACCCACTGATCGAATGAATCCTGTGCCGCAGTCGCGTCCCAGCGCAGCCGGTATTCGGCCAGCGCCCAGCGCAGTCGATAGGCCGCGACGGCAGCAAAACTGAACATCTGCGCCCGCTCAAAGCGGCGCAGGCGTTCCCAGAACCGCTCCAGCAGCATCTGCTCAAGCGCACGGGCCTGGCCGGCCTCCAGCGCCTCCCGCGCCCGCGCCAGCCAGGGGAAGTGCCCCTCCAGACCAAACAGCGGCAGCTGCCAGTTGCGCTGGATCAGCCAGAGTCGCTCGCTGAAGCCCTCGAATTCGTGCCCGTTCTGCTGCCCGGCGAGGCGGTAACGCAGCGCGGCGACGAGGGTGCGCGATTCCAGATAGTCGCTGATCAGCGCGCGCAGATCAGCGTCTTCGATCTGTGCCAGCTCGTCTCGCCAGCGCTGCACCTCATCGGCATCGGACAGCGCCTCGTCCCCGAGACGCTCACGCTGGCACAGCCGCAGCGCACACTCGAGCTGCGCCCGGTCATGCTCATCCAGCATGGTCAGACGCTGCTCCAGCTTGAGCGTCGAGCAGGGCAGCTCCTGCAGCTTGTTCAGCGGCGCCAGCGCGGGCAGGGCCGGCACCAGCGTGTAGTAATTCGCCATCTAGCGGATCACCCCTTCCAGCAGCGCGCGGAAACGCGGCTGCAGGTGGCGCAGCAGCAGTTCGGCCAGCGCCCGGTCGCTGAGATCAAGCTCGGCATCCTCACCCTCGAACCGCAGCACCAGGCCGCGGTGGTCGCCGATGTCGAAGCTGACCCCGTCGCGCAGCTGCTCGGCCAGCAACTGCTGTACGAAGCTGCTCAGCTTGCCTTCGCGGTAGGCGTGGGGGTTGCGGCGCAGATCCTCGATCCCGACAAACTGCTCCGGCAGCAGCACCTCCACAGTGCGCTCCTCGATGCCGGCCTTGTCCCGCACCCTGCACACCAGCTCACGCAGCAGCGCCTGCAGGAACGCTTTGTCATCAAGCTGCTCGCTGACCTGAACCCGTACCCGGTCGGCAAAGACGCGCCCCAGCGCCTCGCGCAGCTGCAGCTGCACGTCGCGGGCGGCGATCTTCAGCGCATCCTCACCGCCCTTGCGCAGGCGCTCGGCATCGGCGCGCGCCTTGTCGCGGATCTGCTTCGCTTCCTGCTCGGCCTGCTCGATCAGCCAGTCGGCACGATGCTGCGCCTCGCTGATCAGCTGTTCCGCTTCCTGCTGCCCCTTTTCCACCCCCTGCTCTCGCAGGCGTTCAATCAACGCCTCGACGCCGGACGCGGCATGGGCTTTCTCGATCTCGCTCATGTCACCTCCCTCAGGCCGGGATGCCGGCGCTGATCACCAGGGCGAAGATGAACGCAAATACGGCGAAGCCCTCGACGATCGCCGCCGGCGCCACCGACATGCCGAAAATTTCCGGCTTGATTTTGGACACATTGATCGCCGACGCACAGCACTGACCCTGACGCCAGGCACTGAACAGCAGCGCAAGGCCGGCCAGTATCCCGACCGCAAACAGGCCCGGTGCGTTATCGATCGTGACCTCGCGGTTGAGCGAGAACATCACCACGATACCGTAGATCGTCTGCGACGACGGCATCGCGGCAATGCCGACATAGCGGCCGTGGCCGGTTTCGGTTTCCAGCAGCGCGCCACAGGCGGCCTGCCCGGCCAGCGCACAGCCGATAATGCTGCCGATAGCACCCAGTGCCATCGGTCCATACAGGCCCGCCCATCCCAGGGCAATGATCAGGTTATCCAAGGGTTGACCTCCCGCTTGGCAAAGGGTTGGAACAGATAGCCTTCATCGGAAAGGCTCCAGTTGTAGAACTCGATCAGGTTCAGTCGCAGCCCGTGGATCACGCCACTGACCACGGCCAGCACAAAGTTGAGCAGGTGTCCGACCAGCAGAATCAGCGCCTGCAGCAGAACGCCCATGCCCGGCAGCGCCTGCGCCACATCGCCGGCCAGCTGGTTGAACGTCAGCGCCAGCGAGGCACTGGCAAGCCCCAGCGCAAACAGGCGCAGATAGCTGAGCGCATCCCCGAACATCTTCGACAGTCCGGTCAGCGCCAGCAGCCCCTCCATCCCCCGCAGCGCCAGCGTGCGCGGGTCGTGTCCTGTACGCTCACTGGAGCAGCAGAGCACCAGCAGCGCACCGAGCCCGCCCAGCAGCCAGATCGACAGCGACGGCCCCCGCTGCCACAGCAGCAGCCCCACCAGAATGATCAGGATCCAGCCGACGCTGGCGAGCCCGGTGACACGCGTGCGCTGACGCCAGGCATTGATGCCGTTGGCAATCAGCAGGTGCGCGGCACCGATGTAGATCGACAGCTGCATCATGCTGTCGAAGTCGTTGATATCGAGCACTCGCACCGCATCGAGCAGTGCGACCGGCGGATCGGCACCGAAATAACTGCCCACCAGTACGCCATACACCAGCGAGAAGCCCGCCAGTGTGGCCCCGAGCACCCGCAGGCGGCGGCCGGTTTCACTCGCCCCCATGCGGCCCCAGTAAAACGCCAGCACCGCCGCCAGCAGCAGCGCGTAGCCGGCATCGGACAGGATCAGGGCGAAGAAGGTCGCAAACGAGAAGAACACCACACGGGACGGATCCCAGGCGCGATAGCCCGGCATCTGGTAAAAGCGTACGACTTCTTCACCGCCCCCCAGCGCCGGCGGATTATCGAGCAGGGTCGGCGGCAGCTCATCGTCCGCCGGAGCATCCAGCAGCAGCGCCAGCCCTTCACGATCAGCGAAATCGATCAGCGCCTGACGCTGGCCGGCATCGACCCAGCCCTGAATCGCGAATACGCCGTCGCGGTCCAGCGTGGCGGCCCCGGCGGCGGCGCGGTCAGCCGCATCGGCGTTGCCGGCCATGGAACGCTCAAGCAGGTAGAGCCAGCGCGTCTGGGCTTCGCGTTCGCCGTCGAGCAGTTCGAGTTCGATCTCGATATCCTGCAGTTGACGCCGCAGCGTATCGAGCGGAACGGAGCCGGTATGCGTGCGCGGCACCGGCATCTGGTTCGCACGCGGCTCCTGCTCGGCAATCACGGCGACATAGCTGAAACGGTTGTCGCGATGCACGACGCTCCAGGGCAGGCCGTTCTTTTCGACCTCGTGCATGCGGTAGTTCGGCACCAGATAGAACCAGAGCCGGTAGCCCAGCAAGCCCTCGTCACCGGGCAGCTCAAAGCTGCCCCAGGGTTCGAGATCGCGAATCCGCTTCACCAGCGCATCGCGCTGCTCCTCAAGCTGCATGCGCTGACGCCGCTTGTCGAGCACGTCCTGGACCACCGGTACCAGATCGAAATGGCGCTCGGCGGTGACCTGACGCCGCTTGTGCGGGCAGCTGGCCAGCCAGTGCACGGCAAGACGCAGCTGCTCAGGCGTGACGCCGAGGTCATCGCTGCACGCCTCCTGCCGTTCGCGTCGGGCCAGCGGAATCACATGCATGACCCCGAGCGCCTGCAGCGCATCCAGCGCGCGGGCCTTGTCGTCCAGCAGGCCGATCAGCGAGGCTTTCAGCAGCGGACGGATACTCATGATGCGACCCTTGTACGTTTGTTCTTGGCCAGTTTGGCGCGCACGACACCGGCACGCTCGGCATCCGACAGTGCAATACGAATACGACGGATATGGTTCTCGGTGCGCGGAATCAGCACCTTGTCGAACAGATTCAGGCGTTGTGTGGTCTTGCGCAGCGCCGCCTCCAGCCGCCGCAGCCGCTCCTGCTCGACCTCGCGTTCAAGCTCGAGGCGCAGCCGCTGCTCGGCGAGCACCAGCGCCCGGTCGACCCAGCCGGGCAGCGCCAGCCGTGAGTGCTCGCGCCGGTCGATACGCACAGCGACCAGTTTCGGCAGTTCGATGCCGACCAGATTCACCGGCTCGACTTCGACCCCGTCGACCTGCACCAGCGCGCTCAGATCGAGCCGGCTGTGCGCCAGCATCGGCAGCTGTTCCCGCACCTCCAGCGCGACCCGATCCAGCCGCGCCTGCTGTTCGGCCAGCAGCCGTCGACTGCTCTGGCGCGCCGCCAGAATCTGCTTGCGCTTGAGATCCAGTGCCGGCACGAACTGGCGAAACGCCTTCAGACGCCGCGTCTCGCGGTGCAGTGAGCTTTTGTTCAGCGCCAGCTTCGCCACGGCTTACTCCTGCTCGGCGCTGACGGCCGCACGTGTCTTGTGCGGGTAGTACTTGGCCACCAGACTCTCCTTCATCAGCAGCTCACGCGGCTCGAAGCACTCCGCCAGCGTCTGCCAGCACAGGTCCAGTGCCTCTTCCAGCGGCAGGGAGACGCGGATATCCATGAAGCGGTTACGAAACAGCTCGCCGAACTTCAGCAGCCGCTCGTCATACTCGGTCAGCTCGAACGACATCGCCTGCTTCTGCTCGGCATCGCGCGCCGCGGCATAGAAACGCACCATGGTGTTCATGATCTGGCTGTGGTCCTCGCGCGTGACCTTGCCGATCACGTGCTGTTTCAGACGCGACAGCGAACCGAACGGATCAATGACACCATCGTGCAGGTAAAACTGTCCTTCGGTGATGTAGCCGGTGTTGTCCGGTACCGGGTGAGTCACGTCATCGCCGGGCATCGTCGTCACCGACAGGATCGTGACCGAGCCGGCGCCCTTGTAGTCACATGCTTTCTCGTAGCGGCGCGCCAGCTGAGAGTAGAGGTCGCCGATGTAGCCCCGGTTCGACGGCACATGCTCCATCGAGATGCCGACCTCCTTCAGGGCATCGGCATAGGCGGTCATATCGGTCAGCAGCACCAGTACCCGCTTGCCCTCCTCGACGGCAAAGCGCTCGGCCACGGCCAGCGCCATATCGGGCACCAGCAGACTCTCCACCACCGGGTCCGAGCCCTGATGCACGAACATCACCGTACGCGCCAGCACGCCGGCCTCTTCGAACGCCTGGCGGAAGAAATGGTAGTCATCGAAGATCAGCCCCATGCCGCCGAACACGACGATATCCGCATCGGCATGGGCACCGATCTGTGCCAGCAGCCGGTTATAGGGCTCACCGGCCACGGAGAAGATCGGAATTTTCTGGCTCTCGACCAGACAGTTGAAGATATCGATCATCGGCACATCGGTGCGGATCATGCGCGAGGCCAGCACACGGCGCGCCGGATTCACGGTGGGGCCATCGATATCGATCTTGGCCTCTTCGGTCAGCGCCGGGCCGCCGTCGATCGGGCGTCCGGCACCGGAGAAACTGCGGCCGAGGATGTTGGGCGAAAAGGTCACCTGCATCGGATGCCCCAGGAAGCGCACCCCGGCTTTCGTCGACAGTCCCTTGGTGCCGGAAAACAGCTGCAGCGACACGGCATCACGATCGATGCGGATCACCTGCGCCATGTACGGGGGCTGTTCGGGGTCGAGCGTGTTCTCGATCAGTGCCAGATCGCCGTAGCCGATCTCGGAGACCTCACCCGGCTCGGGTTCGGGCACATGCACCTTGACGATATCGCCGATGATTTCCAGGATTCGCGAATAACGTACCAGCAGCTGGGTCACTTCAGGCTCCCTGTGATGCGATGACGGCGGTGAATAATCAGAGCGTGTCGGGGTCGGTCAGTGGCCAGAGGTCGAAGGCGACCTCCTCGTATGGGTGTGCCTCGCGCAGCGCCGCCAGCACCGATTTCACCCGGCTGTCGTCGCAGACCAGCTCAACCTTCCATTCGTCAACCCGCTCCTCCTCGCCGACCTGTCCCAGGTGCGGATTGGCGCCGGCCAGCGGGCGGAACTGGCCGACGCCGCGGGTCTGAAAGCAGCAGCGATCATAATCGCCGATGCGCCCGCCGCCGGCCGCAAAAACCGCCTCTTTGACCGGCTCCAGGTGCGAGTCCGGTACGAAAAAACACAACTTGTACATGGCCCACCACCCTGTGTGCTGAGAATTCCGGTTCGGGTTCGATAACCCTACATATAACGACTCTATCCGGCCGCTTGCAACCGCTATTCGTCGGAAATCGGGTCGAATCGCTGCAGCGACAGCGGTGATCAGCATGACGCCGGGCCGCGACAGAATGATGACGCCTGCTGCAGCGCACAAACCCCGCCCCTGCGACTCGGCAGTCGCGGCGACAGGAACAGGGTATACTGCAAGACCGCTTCAGTTGACCGGGTAAGCTGCCAGCCATGAACAAGCTCGATACCGACCTGTTGAACATCCTGATCAAGGATGCGCGCACCTCCTTTGCCGACATCGCCCGCCAGCTCAACGTGTCGCGCGCCTACGCCAGAGCGCGGGTACAGGCGCTGGTGGAAGAGGGCGTGATCGAAAAGTTTACCGCCGTCATCAACCCGGAGAAGCTCGGCAAAACGATCTCCACCTTCATCGACCTCAAGGTCAATCCGCAGGCGATCGAGCAGGTCGCCGAAGAGCTGTCGGCGATGCCGGAGGTGGTCAGCCTCTACATCATGACCGACCTGCGCAGCCTGCACATCCACACCCTGACCGACAGCTATGAAAGCTTCGACACCTTCGCCAAGGAGCATATTTTCGGCCGCCCGGAGATCCTGTCGGTGGAGTGCAACAGCCTGCTCAAGCGCGTCAAGCACCGCCGCGGTGGCGCCCGCCTCTGAGCGGGCCCCACGTGCTACCCCGGCGCACTATCAATTTCGCACAAGTTCGGTGCAAAAAATCGGCGCTGGTGCAGCCTGAACATCTGACACCGAAACGGCCCCGCCGCTGCCATTTGTGCACAGGCTGATCGAGCAGCGCGAGGTTCTGCATACAAATGCTCGGCGTTCGCCTTTGACGACACCTTTTGTTTTCCCGCCCCGCCGTTGGCGTGCCTCCTTTTGCGCCGGAAAAATTCTCAACATGGCCGCAAAAATCGGACAACTAAGTCTTTATTTTCATATAGTTAAATAAACACGAAGAACTGGCACGCCTCCTGCTCCAGACATGGGCAGACATATCGACAGCCGTCATTGTCAGGCGCCCGACCGATCGAAGCGATCGGCGCGCCGGCCCACCCTTGTGCTAGACAGGAGCATCCGACATGAGCATGAAACGACGCACATTCATCAGCGCAGCCCTGGCCTCAACCGCCGTTGGCGCCACCCTCGGCGCGCCGGCCATCGCGCGTGCCGCCGCTTCGACCGAAACGTTCAACTTCAAGATGACCAATGCGTACCCGCCGGGCGCGCCGTTTTACGTGCAGGGTCCCGGCAGCCCGATGGACTTCTGCGACAAGGTCCGGGCGATGTCGGGTGGGCGGATGAACATCCAGCACTTTGCCGCCGGCGAGCTGATCCCCGCCATGGAGGGCTTCAACGCCGTGGCCGGCGGCATGGTGGAGATGAATGCCGCCAACGCCTATTTCTGGGCCGGCAAGATCCCGGCAGCACAGTACTTCACCACCGTGCCGTTCGGCATGAATACGCAGGGCATGGCCGCCTGGCTGTATCACGGCGGCGGTCTCGAGCTCTGGCACGAGCTGTACGCCCCGCACGGGCTGATCGCATTCCCGATGGGCAACACCGGCGTACAGATGACCGGCTGGTTCCGTGAGCCGGTGGAGACGGTCGACGATCTCAACGGCCTGAAGATGCGCATCCCGGGGCTGGCCGGCAAGGTCTACAGCCAGCTGGGCGTCACCGTGCGTCTGCTGCCCGGCGGCGAAATCTTCCCGGCGCTGGAGCGTGGTGTCATCGATGCCGCCGAGTTCGTCGGCCCCTATCAGGACCGCCGTCTGGGGCTGCACAAGGCCGCCAAGTACTACTACACCACCGGCTGGCACGAACCGACCAACTTCACCGAACTGCTGATCAACAAGCAGGTATGGGACAGCCTGCCGAAAGATCAGCAGATGATTATCCAGATGGCCGCGCAGTCATCCGTGACCGACAGCCTGTCCTGGTCCGAGGCGGTCAACGCCGATGCGCTGACCGATCTGGTCGAGAACGAGGGTGTCATCGCGCAGCCGCTGCCCCGCGCCGTGGTCGAACGGCTGAAGGAAGCGACGTTCGATACGCTGGAAACGCTGGCCGCATCCGACCCGCAGGCGCGCAAGGTACACGACTCGTTTATGGCGTTCCGCAAGAAACATGCGTCCTGGGCCGCGCTCAGTGAAAAACCGTTCCTCAATCTGTCGTGACTGGATCAGCGATGAAGGTAGTCATTGATCGAATCGAATGGCTGGTGGAGCTGATGGGCGGGCTGGCACGCTTTTGCGTGCTGGCTCTGGTCCTGCTCGTGGCTACCAACGTGCTGCTGCGCTACCTGTTTTCAGTGGGACCGGTGGCCCTGCAGGAGCTGGAGTGGCATCTGGTATCGCCGATCGCGCTGCTGGGGCTGGCCTATTCGATGAAACATCGTGCCGACGTGCGCGTCGATTTTCTCTATGACCGCTTCGGCCCCCGTGGTCAGGCCGGTGTCGACCTGCTCGCCGCGCTGCTGACACTGGCGGTCGGCGCCATCATCACCTGGCTGGCCATCCCCTACGTGATGCAGTCGTACCAGCTGATGGAGGGCTCACCCGACCCCGGCGGACTGCCGCTGCGCTACCTGCTCAAAGCGTTCATCCCGCTGGGCTTTGCGCTGCTGGTGATTCAGGGCGCCGCGGACTGCCTGCGCGCACTGTTGCAACTGCTCGCGCCGGTCGATCAGGACGCTGTACAAGGGAGAACCTCCTGATGGGAAATGAGTGGCTCGTTCTGGGCATGATCGGCGGTTTTCTGGGGCTGATGGTCATCGGCATCCCGGTCGCCATCGCCCTGGCAGTATCGGGTTTTGTGGCCGGCTATCTGGGCTTTGGTCCGATGCTGTTCCAGCTGATGCCGGCGCGGCTGTTTGGCGTCGTGACCAATTACACGTTGCTGGCGATTCCGCTGTTCGTGTTCATGGGGGTGATGCTGGAGAAGTCCCGCGTGGCCGAAGACATGCTGGAAACCATCGGCAAGGCGATGGGTGGCGTCAACGGCGGCATGGGTCTGGCGATCATCCTCGTCGGCGTGCTGATGGGGGCCTCCACCGGTATCGTCGGTGCCACCGTGGTGACCGTGGGGCTGCTGACGTTGCCGGCGCTGCTGCGCCGTGGATATGCACCGAGCATCGCCTGCGGCACCATCTGTGCCTCCGGCACGCTCGGCCAGATTCTGCCGCCCAGTCTGGTGCTGATCCTGCTGTCCGACATCGTCGGCGAATCGGTCGGCACCCTGTTTGCGGCCGCGTTCATTCCGGGGCTGGTACTGGCACTGATCTATATCGTTTACCTGCTGGTGCTGGGCAAGGTACGCCCGGACTGGGTGCCGGCAATACCGGCCGAGGAACGCGCGCAGATCAGTCGCACCGAGCTGGCCAGAGGGCTGGTGCGCAATGTCATGCCGCCGTTGCTGCTGGTGATCGCGGTACTCGGCTCGATCGTCGGCGGCGTCGCGGCGCCGACCGAGGCCGCCTCCATGGGAGCGCTGGGCGCGCTGCTGATCGCACTGGTGATGCGGCGCCTGAACTGGACGCTGGTACGCGATACGCTGCACGGCACGCTGACCATTTCGGCGATGGTGTTTTTCATCCTGCTCTGTGCACAGCCGTTTTCGCTGGCGTTTCGCGGTCTCGGTGGCGAGCAGATGGTGCATGCGCTGTTCGAAATGTTGCCGGGCGGCGAAATGGGCGCGCTGCTGTTCCTGATGGCGCTGCTGTTCGTACTCGGCTTCTTTCTCGAATGGATCGAGATCTCCTATATTGCGCTGCCGATGTTCCTGCCGGTGTTCATCAACTATGGCACCGACATGGTCTGGCTCGCGATTCTGGTGGCCATGAACCTGCAGATGTCTTTCCTCACGCCACCGTTCGGCTGGGCGCTGTTCTTCCTCAAGGGCGTCGCACCGGCCGGGGTAACGACGCGGGACATCTATGTGGGTGCATTGCCGTTTGTCCTGCTTCAGCTGCTGGCCGTGGTGGTGCTGTTCCAGTTCCCCTCGCTGGTCACCTGGCTGCCTGAAGCGATCGGCTGGTAATTCAAAACGACAAGAAACAAGGACCTCTGCATGGATATTCTCTCTGACTATTCGCTGACCTGGCTGCTCGGACTGGCGCTGGCGCTGATGCTGACCGGGGTGGTGGCGGGCCTGATGGCGGGCCTGCTCGGCGTCGGCGGCGGCATCGTCATCGTGCCGGTGCTGTACCACTTGTTCACGCTGTTGGGGATCGATGAAGCGGTGCGCATGCACGTGGCCGTGGGCACCTCGCTGGCGACGATCATTCCGACCTCGATCATGTCGTCGCGGGCACACTACCGCAAGGGCAGCCTGAACCCCGAGCTGCTCAGGCAGCTGGTGCCGGGCGTGATCGTCGGTGTTGTCATCGGCGCCGTGGCCAGCGGCTATCTCAGCGGCGAGGTACTGACCGGTGTGTTCGCGACCATCGCCATGCTGGTGGCACTGAACATGGCGTTCAAGAAGGAGGGTTTCTGTCTTGCCGAGCGCCTGCCCGGCGCCGCCGGCACCGGCCTGATCGGCACCTTCATCGGCGCTGTTTCGACGCTGATGGGGATCGGTGGCGGCACCCTGAGCGTGCCGATTCTGAGTGCGTTCCGCACGCCGATGCATACCGCCGTCGGAACCGGCGCAGCACTGGGTCTGGTGATCAGCCTGCCCGGTACCATCGGCTTTCTGATCAACGGTATCGGTGTCGAGGCACGCCCCCCGCTGTCGCTCGGTTACGTCAACCTGATCGGCCTGTGTCTGATTATCCCGGCGACGATGAAAATGGCCCCGGTGGGCGCCCGCATCGCCCACGCGATCAATGCACGGCTGTTGCGCCAGCTGTTTGCTCTGTTTCTGGCACTGACATCGGCGCGCATGTTCTATGGTTTGTTCAGCTGATAACGGAGAACAACAATGCTGAAAACGGTCTACTCCACGCAGGGCGCCATGGTCGCCCCTCACCATCTGGCCGCTCAGGCCGGTCGGGATGTGCTGCGCGATGGCGGCAACGCCGTCGAAGCGATGGTCGCCGCCGCGGCCACCATCGCCGTGGTCTACCCGCACAT
The DNA here is from genome assembly GCA_030602245.1 of Marinobacterium sp. GTDB lineage: Bacteria > Pseudomonadota > Gammaproteobacteria > Pseudomonadales > Balneatricaceae > Marinobacterium_D. The sequence continues at coordinate 18,014 of JAUWAC010000020.1, read as the reverse complement.
GAACTCGATCGGCGGTGACGGCTTCTGGCTGATCCACGAGCCGGGCCAGCCCCCGGTGGCGATCGACGCCTGCGGTCGCGCCGCCCGCCGTGCCAACCGCGACTTCTACGCCGGTCTCGATGCGATTCCAAGCCGCGGCCCGGGCGCCGCGCTGACCTGCGCCGGCACCGTCGGCGGCTGGGCCACCGCGCTGGAAACGGCGGCCGGCTGGGGGCCAGCACTGCCGCTGACACGCCTGCTGGACGCGGCGATTCATCATGCCCGGCACGGCATCATCGTCACCGAGAGTCAGGCCCGCCTGACGGCGGAAAAACAGCCGCAGCTGGCCTCTGTCGCGGGCTTTGCCGATACCTTCCTGCCGGGCGGTCAGGTACCGCAGGCCGGCGCCCGGCTGACCCAGACCACCCTCGCCGGCACACTGGAGCAGCTGGCGCGGGCGGGACTCGACGACTTTTACCGCGGCGAGCTGGGACAGGCGATGGGCGAGGAGCTGACACGTCTGGGCAGCCCCCTGAGCGCCGCCGATCTGGCCGATTATCAGGCCATGCGCGTCAAGCCGCTGGAGGTCGCCCTGCGCGGTGCCCGCGTGTTCAACCTGCCACCGCCGACGCAGGGGCTGGCGTCGCTGATGATTCTGGGCCTGTTCGACCGCCTCGGCGTCAGTGACGCCGAGGGCTTTGCCCATATTCACGGCCTGATCGAAGCGACCAAGCGCGCCTTCCGCGTGCGCGATCGTAACGTGACCGATCCCGACCGCCTGCCGGCCGATCCGCAGTCGTTCCTGAGCGCCGCCGCGCTGGACGCGCTCGCCGCCGGGATCGATCCGGCGCAGGCACTGCCCTGGCCCGATCCGGCCAGCCCCGGCGATACCATCTGGATGGGCTGCATCGACCGTGAGGGCCGGGCCGTCAGTTTCATCCAGAGTATCTACTGGGAGTTCGGTTCCGGCATCGTACTGCGCGATACCGGCGTCAACTGGCAGAACCGCGGGATCAGCTTCTCGCTCGACCCCACGGCGCTGCAGGCGCTGGAACCGGGGCGCAAACCGTTCCACACCCTGAACCCGGCGCTGGCGCTGTTCGATGACGGCCGTGTGATGAGTTACGGCACCATGGGCGGCGAGGGCCAGCCGCAGACACAGGCCGCCGTGTTCAGCCGCTACGCCATGCTGGGCCTGCCGTTGCAGCAGGCGGTAACGGCGCCACGCTGGCTGCTCGGGCGGACCTGGGGCGATACCAGCACGACGCTGAAGCTCGAGAGCCGGTTCGACCCGACGCTGGTGCAACAGCTGCACGATGCCGGCCATGTCGTCGAACTGCTCGACGAGGCGTTCAGCGACACCATGGGTCACGCCGGCGCACTGGTGCAGCGGCCGGACGGTATCGTCGAGGGTGCTGCCGATCCGCGCAGCGACGGCTGCGTCGCGGCGCTCTGAGGATCGGCCACAGGATCTGCTAAAGTAGCGGCGGTTTCCCGGCAATTCAGGAGAGTTCACGATGTCCGCTGCGCGTCTTGGCTTTATCGGCATGGGCCTGATGGGGGTGCCCATGAGCACCCGCCTGCTCGAAGCAGGTTTCAGCGTCACGGTGTGGAACCGCAATCCGGCCAAATGCGAGCCGCTGCGGGCGCGCGGTGCCCGGGTTGCGGCCTCGGTCGCGGCCCTGGTCGCTGACTGCGATATCGTCATGACCTGTGTCAGCGATACCGGTGCCGTACAGGAGCTGGTATTCGGTGGCGCCGACAGCCGGGGCAGCATTGCCGCCAACGGCCGCGCCGACCAGATCCTGATCGACTTTTCCAGTATCGACCCGGCCGCGACCCGCGAGATGGCGGCACGGCTGGCATCGGCCTGTGGCATGCAATGGATCGATGCCCCGGTCTCGGGCGGTGTCGCCGGCGCCGAGCAGGGCACGCTGGCGATCATGGCCGGGGGCGATGCGCCGCTGCTGGATCAGGTGCGCCCGGTACTGGCGCCGCTGTCCCAGCGCGTCACCCACATGGGCCCGGTCGGCAGCGGCCAGACCACCAAGATCTGCAACCAGATGCTGGTGTCGTGCAACGTGCTGGTGATGGCCGAGGTGATGGCGCTGGCGGAGAAGGCCGGGGTCGATGCGAGCCGGATTCCGGACGCGCTGAAAGGCGGCTTTGCCGACTCGATCCCGTTACAGCTGACCGGCCCGCGCATGGCGGCCCGTGACTTCGAGGCGATCAAATGGCATGTGAAAACGCTGCTGAAGGATCTGGACATGGCGGCTGACCTGGCCCGCACGATCGGCAGCGCCACACCGATGGCGGGGCTCGGCGCCGAGCTGATGCGCCAGCACGCCAGCCGTGGCTACCGGGATCAGGACCCGGCTACGCTGATCGCGCTGTACAGCGCGGCCGATGACGCAGCAGACCGCAGGCAATAAAAAGCCCGCACAGGGCGGGCTGAAAAGGGAACAACATACAACGGAAAGTCCTGCACATCAGCGCAGGTTCAGGACATCCTGCATGTCGTACAGACCGGCAGGACGGTCCTTGAGCCACTGAGCGGCACGTACCGCGCCTTTTGCGAAGGTCATGCGGCTGGATGCCTTGTGGGTGATCTCGATGCGCTCGCCTTCGGTGGCAAACAGCACCGTGTGATCGCCCACCACATCGCCGGCGCGGATCGTCTCGAAGCCGATCTCGCGCGGTTTGCGCGGCCCGATCTGGCCTTCGCGACCGTACACGGCGCACTCTTTGAGGTCACGCCCCAGCGCGTTGGCAACCACTTCACCCATGCGCAGCGCGGTACCGGACGGTGAGTCCACCTTGTGCCGGTGATGCGCCTCGATCACCTCGATATCGTAGCCGCTGTCTTCGCCCAGCGCCTTGGCCGCGATCTCGAGCAGCTTGAAGCAGAGGTTCACGCCGACGCTCATGTTGGGCGCAAACACGATGCCGATCTGCTGCGCCTCACGTTCCAGCACCGCTTTCTGCTCCTCGAGCAGGCCGGTGGTGCCGATCACCATCTGTTTGCCGTGCCGGGCACAGAAGGCCAGGTTCTGCATGGTTACGTGCGGTGCGGTGAAATCGATCAACAGATCGAAATCATCTTTCACCGCCTCCAGCGAGTCGACCAGGGCGACGCCCAGCTTGCCGAGTCCGGCCACTTCGCCGGCGTCAGCACCGACCAGCGTACTGCTCGGTTCCACGATACCGGCCGCGAACGTAACGCCGTCGGCCTGCGTCACCGCCTCGATCAGGGTCTTCCCCATCCGACCGGCGGCGCCGGTTACTGCAATTCGGGTCATGCCTGTTTCCTGTTACAGCGTGCATCGGGCGAGTTTTTCTCGCCGTTGCACTCGGGTTCTGAACTGCGAATCGTCTGATCCATGTCGAGCGCCGGCGTATCGCACCCGGCGCAACCCACCACCGCGGCCGGCACGCCCACCACCGTGGTATGGGCCGGCACCGGATTGAGCACGACGCTGCCGGCCCCGACGCGGGCACATTCGCCCACTTCGATATTGCCGAGAATCTTGGCACCGGCGCCGATCATGACCCCCTTGCGGATCTTCGGATGGCGGTCGCCACTCTCCTTGCCGGTACCGCCGAGCGTCACCGACTGCAGGATCGAGACGTCATTCTCGATCACGCAGGTTTCGCCGACGACAATGCCGGTGGCATGGTCGAACATCACGCCATAGCCGATCTTCGCGGCCGGGTGGATATCGACCTGAAAAATCGTGCTGACGCGGCTCTGGATGTAAAGCGCGAGGGAACGACGCCCCTGCTGCCACATCCAGTGGGCAACGCGGTAGGCCTGGATCGCCTGAAAACCTTTCAGGTACAGCAGGACGGTGGAGTACGCCTCGATGGCCGGGTCACGGGTGCAGACCGCCTGAATATCGGCACAGGCCGCTTCCGTCAGGCTCTCGTCGGCCCCGTAGGCCTGCTCGATAATCTCGCGCAGCGCCACCGCCGACACCACCTCGTCCGCCAGCTTGCTGGCGAGCAGAAACGACAGCGCACCGCGCAGGTCGGCATGGCCGATGATCGTGGCGTGGAAGAAACTCGCCAGCAGCGGCTCATGCTCGACCAGGCCACGCGCCTCGTCGCGGATCTTCTGCCACAGCTCGTCGACGGACAGCGCCATCTCGTACATGCTGATACCCTCTCTGCGAAGACTGGCCATACGATCAGGTCATGTCCTCGAAGAATTTCTTCACGGAGTCAAAGAAGCCATGCTTCTTCGGGCTGTGCTTGTGGTTGCCCTCCTCCGTCGCCTGCTGGAACTCGCGCAGCAGCTCCTTCTGACGGCTGTTCAGGCTGACCGGCGTTTCCACCGTCACCTTGACCATCAGGTCACCGGTCGGGCCGCCACGTACCGGCGTGATCCCCTTGCCGCGCAGCCGGAACAGCTTGCCGGTCTGGGTTTCTGCCGGAATCTTCAGTTTAACGCGACCGTCCAGCGTCGGCACGTCGAGTTCACCGCCGAGTGCGGCATCGACGAAGCTGATCGGCACTTCACAGTACAGATGCTTGCCATCGCGCTCGAAGATCGGGTGCTGCAGCACATTGACCTGTACATACAGGTCGCCCGCCGGCCCGCCATGGGCACCCGCTTCCCCTTCGCCGGAGAGGCGGATGCGGTCGCCGGTATCGACACCGGCCGGAATCTTCACCTGTAGTGTCTTGGTTTCTTCGACCCGGCCATGACCGTGACACTTGCTGCACGGATCGGAGATCACCTTGCCTTCGCCGCGACAGGTCGGACAGGTCTGCTGTACCGAGAAGAAACCCTGCTGCATGCGCACCTGACCCACACCGCCACAGGTGCCACAGGTGCGGGCACTAGTGCCGGGCTTGGCGCCGGAGCCGTCACAGACCTCACAGGCCACCAGCGTCGGCACCTTCAGGGTCTTCTCGCAGCCGCGCACCGCCTCTTCAAGGCTCAGGTCCAGGTTGTAGCGCAGGTCGGCACCACGCTGAACGCTGGAGCGACGGCGGCCACCACCGCCACCACCGAAGATGTCGCCAAACACGTCGCCGAAAATATCGGAGAAGTTGCCTTCGAAGCCACCGCCACCGAAACCGCCGCCCTGGCCGTCGACCCCGGCATGACCGAACTGGTCATACGCGGCCCGCTTCTGGGCATCGGACAGCACTTCGTAGGCTTCGCTGATCTCCTTGAACTTGTCTTCGGCCTCCTTGTCCCCCGGATTGCGGTCCGGGTGGTACTTCATCGCCAGACGGCGATAGGCCTTCTTGATATCCCGATCGGACGCATCTCGCGCTACGTCCAGTATTTCGTAATAGTCCTGTTTCGACATGATCCGAATCCGGTCTGGTCAGATGACTCCGCAGGAGCCGGACACGACAACGCGGGTCAGGGAGATTCCCTGAGCCCGCGTTGCCACTCTTTGAGCTGTTACAGAGGTAGCGAACGCTTACTTCTTGTCGTCGTCCTTGACCTCTTCGAACTCCGCGTCGACCACGTCGTCAGCGGCATCCTTGGCAGCGGACTCACCACCGGCGGCGCCTGCGCCCTGCTCAGCTTCGGCGTACATCTTCTGCGCCAGCGACGAGAGTGCCTCGGTCAGGGCTTCGGTCTTGCTCTCGATCTCACCCTTGTCGGAGCCCTTCAGCGCTTCTTCCAGTGCGGTGATCGCGCCTTCGATGCTGGCCTTTTCTTCCTCGGTCGCCTTGTCGCCGGCGTCTTTAAGGGTCTTACGCGCGGTGTGAACCATCGCATCACCCTGGTTACGCGCCGCGGTCAGCTCTTCGAACTTCTTGTCTTCCTCGGCATGCGCCTCGGCATCACGCACCATCTGTTCGATCTCTTCATCGGACAGACCGGACGATGCCTTGATCACGATCGACTGGTGCTTGCCGGTGGCCTTGTCCTTCGCCGACACGTTGAGGATACCGTTGGCATCGATGTCGAAGGTGACTTCGATCTGCGGTACACCGCGCGGGGCCGGCGGGATGTCCGCCAGGTCGAAACGGCCCAGCGACTTGTTCTGCGCCGCCTGCTTGCGCTCACCCTGTACGACGTGGATGGTCACGGCGGTCTGGTTGTCTTCCGCTGTCGAGAATACCTGCGACTTCTTGGTCGGGATGGTCGTGTTCTTCTCGATCAGCGGCGTGGCCACACCGCCCATGGTTTCGATACCGAGGGTCAGCGGCGTGACGTCGAGCAGCAGCACGTCTTTCACGTCACCGGACAGCACCGCGCCCTGGATGGCCGCACCGATGGCCACCGCCTCATCCGGGTTCACATCCTTACGCGGCTCCTTGCCGAAGAACGCGGCCACTTCCTTCTGTACCAGCGGCATACGGGTCTGACCGCCGACCAGAATCACTTCGTCGATCTCGGACGCGGACACACCGGCGTCTTTCAGCGCGATGCGGCACGGCTCCAGTGAGCGCTTAACCAGATCTTCGACCAGCGACTCCAGCTTGGCACGGCTGACCTTGACGTTCAGGTGCTTCGGACCGGTCGCATCCGCCGTGATGTACGGCAGGTTAACGTCGGTAGACTGCGCAGAGGACAGCTCAACCTTCGCCTTCTCAGCCGCTTCCTTCAGACGCTGCAGGGCCAGCGGATCGTTGTGCAGATCGATGCCGGTTTCCTTCTTGAACTCGTCCGCCAGATAGTTGATCAGCTTGAGGTCGAAGTCTTCACCGCCGAGGAAGGTGTCACCGTTGGTCGCCAGTACTTCGAACTGGTGCTCACCGTCGACATCCGCGATCTCGATAATGGAGATATCGAAGGTACCGCCCCCGAGGTCGTAGACAGCGATGGTCTTGTCGCCCTTGCCCTTGTCCATGCCGTACGCCAGCGCAGCGGCGGTCGGCTCGTTGATGATACGCTTGACTTCAAGACCGGCGATCTTGCCCGCGTCTTTGGTCGCCTGACGCTGAGAGTCGTTGAAGTAGGCCGGTACGGTGATAACCGCTTCAGTCACCGGCTCGCCCAGGTAATCCTCGGCGGTCTTCTTCATCTTCTTCAGCACTTCAGCCGAAATCTGCGGCGGTGCCATCTTCTTGTCCTTGACCTGGACCCAGGCGTCACCGTTGTCCGCTTCGATGATCTTGTACGGCACCATCTTGATGTCCTTCTGGACGACATCGTCCTTGAAGCGACGACCGATCAGGCGCTTGATCGCGAACAGGGTGTTGTCCGGGTTGGTCACGGCCTGGCGCTTGGCCGGCTGACCGACCAGCGTTTCACCGTCAGCGGTGTACGCGATGATCGACGGTGTGGTGCGATCGCCTTCAGCGTTTTCGATAACTTTGGTCTTTTCGCCTTCAAGGATCGCCACACAGGAGTTGGTGGTGCCGAGGTCGATACCGATGATCTTGCCCATGTTTCACTCCACTTAATGTTCTGTCTCGGACCCCGGTTGCTGGACGGGATCACACACTGTCTGAATCTGTTGACTCTCTATATGGGTCTGGCCGTCTGCATTTCAAGCCAGATTTTTACATCTGCCGGTCGCGGCGGCTCAGCCCTTGGCCACCATCACCATCGCCGGGCGTACCAGGCGGCCGTTGAGCAGATAGCCCTTCTGCATCACCGCCACCACCGTGTTCGGCGCCGCATTCGGATCCTCGACCATCGACATCGCCTGATGGTGCTCCGGATTGAACGCTTCACCCTGCGGGTCGATCGGCTCGACGTTGAACTTGCCCATACCGTCGAGCAGCAGCTTCAGCGTCATCTCGACCCCTTCGCGCAGCGCCTTGGTGGCTTCGTCGTCGGCCTGACAGGCGTCGATGGCACGCTCCAGAGAATCGACCACCGGCAGCAGTTCGCCGGTAAACTTCTCCAGCGCGAACTTGCGTGCCTTCTCGACATCCTGCTCGGCGCGGCGGCGCACGTTCTGGATCTCCGCCTGAGCACGCGGCTGCAGTTCCGCAAGCTGCTTCTGCAGATCGGCAATCTCAGCCTGCGCCTGCTCCAGCTGCGCCTGCAGTGCTTCGGCATCCAACGCCTCAGCATCGGCAGCGTCCTGCGCCGCGCTCGTCACGTTGTCGGCGCCCGGCTCCAGAACCGGCTCCGCCTGTTCGACGTTCTGCTCGTCCTGTGCCGGCGTTTCTGTCTGCTTCTGCTCGTCTGCCATCGGATCTCTCCACCTAAAAACGATGATGATTGCAACTTCACTAGGCACCCTATATGGGGCTTGCCCGGAGCGATTCAAGGGGCTTTTGCAGGAAATTCCCTCGCGGGGATTGCAGCCCTGCCGCAAATGGCTTATACATCAACTACTGTATAAATAACCATGATGTTTACGAACGCATGAGCAGGCCGCTATGTTGACGCTACTGAGCATTCGCAACTACGCCATCGTCGACCAGCTGGAGCTGGAGCTGAAACAGGGCATGACCGTCGTCAGCGGCGAAACCGGCGCTGGCAAGTCGATCATGCTGGACGCCCTCGGCCTCGCACTGGGTGATCGCGCCCAGAGCGACTGCGTGCGCGAAGGGGCCGACCGTGCCGAAATCAGCGCCTGCTTCGACGTTCGCAATCTGGCCGAAGCCCGCGCCTGGCTGGCCGAACACGAGCTGGAAGCTGACGGGGAGTGCCAGCTGCGCCGCGTACTGACCGCCGAAGGCCGCTCACGCAGCTTCATCAATGGCCGTCCGACACCGCTGACGCAGGTGCGTGAACTGGGCGAGCTGCTGGTCGACATCCATGGCCAGCACGAACACCAGCGCCTGCTGAAAAAGGACCATCACCGCACGCTGCTCGACGAATACGCGGGCCAGAACGAACTCGCCGAGCAGGTGCGCCGGACCTTTCACCGCTGGCGCCGGCTCGATACCGAACTGACCCAACTCACCGAACAGAGCGCCGAGCACAGTGCCCGCGTACAGCTGCTCAGCTACCAGATCGAAGAACTGGATCAGCTCGGCCTGCGTGACGGTGAACTGGCCGAGCTGGAAGAGGAACAGCGCACGCTGGCCAACGCCGGCGAAATTCTCGCCACCGGCCATCAGCTGCTGGCCCTGACCTCAGACAGCGACGGTGACGGCGACAACTGCCTGAGCCTGCTCAACCACTGCCAGCACCTGCTGGAGAGCCTCGGCAGCAACGCCCCGGCGCTGCAGCAGGCCGCCGAAATGCTCGCCAGCGCCCAGATCCAGATCGACGAGTCAGGCCGTGAAATCCGCGCCTATCTGGACTCGGTGGAGGTCAACCCGCAGCGCCAGCAGGAAGTCGAAGAGCGCCTGAGCAGCATCTACGACATCGCCCGCAAGCACCGCATCAGCGCCGAACAGCTGCCCGAATTCCACGCCGCCCTGAGCGAGGAACTCAACAGCCTGCATCGCAGTGACGACGAACTCGAGCAGCTCGAAATCGATGTTCGGGCCGCGCGCGACGAGTATCTGGCCGCCGCCGGACAGCTGAGTCTGGCGCGCCAGCAGGCCGCCGAGTGCCTGAGCAAGGCGGTCGACGAGCAGTTGCACAGCCTCGGCATGCTGTCAGCCCACTTCGACGTCTGCCTGACGCCGTACGACTCCAGCCGCTATAACGCCAACGGTCTGGAGGAGGTCGAATTTCTGATCAGCGCCAACAAGGGGCAACCGGCCCGCGCGCTGGCCAAAGTCGCCTCCGGCGGCGAGCTGTCGCGCATCAGCCTGGCCATTCAGGTCGTCACGGCTCAGACCTCAAGCACCCCGACGCTGATCTTCGATGAGGTGGATGTGGGTATCGGCGGCGCCATCGCCGAAGTGGTCGGACGCCTGTTGCGTCAGCTCGGCGAGCGCGCCCAGATCCTCTGCGTGACGCACCAGCCGCAGGTCGCTTCACAGGGACACCAGCACCTGTTCGTCAGCAAGGATTCCGATGGCGACATGACCCGCACCCGCATCGACCACCTCAGCGCCGATCGCCGGGTGCATGAAGTGGCGCGCATGCTCGGCGGTATCGACATCACCGACACCTCGATCGAACACGCGCGCGAGATGCTCAAGTCGGCATAACGCCGCCCTCGCCAAACGCAGCGCAATAAAAAACCGACTCACGGGAGTCGGTTTTTTATCGGCTACGCACTCAGGCGTTACTCGTCTTCTTCACAGCCGTCACGGCAGACGCCGTAGAGATAGAGCGTGCGGTCGGTCACGGTAAAGCCCAGCTCTTCAGCAATATCATTCAGCCGCTGGGTCAGCTCCTGATCGACGAACTCACGCACACGACCGCATTTGACGCAGACAACGTGATCGTGATGCTCATCACGCGCCAGCTCGAACACCGAGTGGCCACCTTCGAAGTGATGACGCGACACCAGGCCCGCCGCTTCAAACTGTGTCAGAACGCGATAGACCGTGGCCAGTCCCACGTCTTCACCGCTCTCCATCAGCATCTTGTAGATGTCTTCGGCAGAAAAATGCTGTCCTTCCCCTGCTCGCTCCAGGATCTGGTAGATCTTCACCCGCGGCAGCGTGACTTTGAGTCCCGCCTTACGCAGCTCCTGATTTTCGAGGGCCATATTCTTGTCTCTAATCGCTATGCGGTTCACAAAAGGCAATGTTAGACTTCATTATCTTACATTTACCGGCGAAAACGGAAGCCATTTACAAATGCGAAAGGTTTTGATTAGTGTCGCACTGGCGGTTTCGGTCAGTGCCTGTTCGGATTTCCCCGGAGTGTACAAGATCGATATCCCGCAGGGGAACGTCGTCACTCAGGAGATGATCGACCAGTTGCGTCCGGGCATGACCCCGAACCAGGTACGCTACATCATGGGTACCCCGCTGATCGCCGACACCTTCAGCCCCGATCGCTGGGACTACCTCTACAGCTTCAAGCCCGGCGGCGAAGCGCGGGTGCAGGAGCGTGTATCCCTCTACTTCGAAGACGGCAAACTGACCCGTCTGACCGGCGACTTCCGGCCCCAGTAAGGCGCTTCGAGCCGGCGTCAGGTCGGCTCAGCCCTCAGCGCTCTTTTCCTTCTCTTTCTGCGCTTTCATTTTCGCCGCCCGCTTGGCACGCGCCTCTTTCGGATCGGCAATCAGCGGACGGTAGATCTCGACCCGGTCGCCGGCGTTAAGCACGGTCGTTTTCGGATCCCGCACCGCCTTGCCGAAGATACCCATCGGATCGTTTTCCACATCGATCTGCGAAAACATCTCCGCGATGCGCGACTTGATCACCGCCTCATAGACCGTGCAGCCCTCCTCAACCTGGAGCGCCACGATCTTCTGCTCGTGCGGCAGTGCGTATGCCACCTCAACCGTAATCATGCTGTCCTCAACCGTAGATCTGATCGGCGCGGTTAACGAAGGCATCCACCAGCGTCGTCGCCACCGAATTGAACACCTTGCCCATCGCCACGCCGGTCAGTTTACCCGAAAACTCGAAATGCATGTTCAGCTCGACCTTGCTGGCCTCCTCGCTCAGCGGCGTGAAGGTCCAGACCCCGGTCAGCGACTTGAACGGCCCGCGCACCAGCGCGATCTCCATGCGGCCGGGCCGTTCCAGCCGGTTGCGGGTGGTGAAGCTGTACTTCAGCCCCCCCTTGGCCAGGTGCAGCGTCGCCTCCAGCGTATCCGCGGTCTCACTGATCACCTCGGTGGCCGCGCACCAGGGCAGAAATTCCGGATACCGGCGCACATCATGGACCAGATCGAACATCTCTTCCGCCGTGTGCAACACCAGCGCGCTGCGGTTTACCTGAGCCATAGCCGCTCCCGTTAAGCCTATGCCGCGAGTTTCTGATACAGGTTGAGGGCGAAGATCACCGCGACCGCGCTCGGCGCGATGTAGCGGATAGTGAAGCGCCACGCCTCGTAAGCCAGCGGCCAGCGCAGCGCCAGTTCATCCTCGGTCATCTCGCGGGTCAGATACCAGCCGACAAACAGCGCCACGAAGAAGCCACCCAGCGGCAGCATGATGTTCGCCGTCAGGAAGTCGAGGAAATCAAACGCCGTCATGCCAAACACCAGCCAGTCGGCGGTGACGTTGAACGACCCCAGTGCCAGCAATCCGAGCGCCCAGACGATGAAGCCGAGCAGAATCGACGCCCGCACGCGGCTCAGTCCCAGCGTCTCGACCAGCCAGGCCGCACCCGGCTCCATCAGCGAGATCGCCGACGTCCAGGCCGCAAAGCCGACCATCAGGAAGAACAGGAAGCCGAACACCTGACCGCCCGCCATCTGGCTGAACGCCACCGGCAGCGTGATGAACATCAGGCCCGGACCGGCCCCCGGATCGAGCTGGTTCGCAAACACGATCGGGAAAATCGCCAGACCGGCGATCAGCGCCACCAGCGTATCCAGCGCCGCGATCGTCAGCACTGTCCCGCCGATCGAGTCCCGTTTACCCATGTAGGAACCGTAGGCCATGATCGAGCCCATGCCGAGCGACAGCGTAAAGAATGCGTGCCCAAGGGCCACCAGCACCGCATTCCACGACAGCGCCTCCGGCTCGAAGTGGAACAGGAAATCCCAGCCTTCAGCGAAATAGCCGCTGTTGGCGGAATACACCAGCAGTACGAACAACAGCACGAACAGCAACGGCATCAGCACCCGCGTCGCGCGCTCGAGGCCCTTATTGACGCCACCGGCAATGACCACCATCACCATGACGACAAACAGCGTGTGCCAGATCAGCAGCGTCTCCGCATCGGCCAGCAGATTGTTGAAGATCTGCCCTGCCTGCTCGCTGCCAATATCGATGAACTGCCCGCTGCCCATACCGGCGATGTAATAGAGCACCCAGCCGGCAACGACCGAATAGAACGAGAAAATGAAGAACCCGGCCAGCGCGCCCATCCAGCCAACGCTGGCCCAGCGACCATGATGGCCCGCTTCATAGGCTGTCTCGCGCATCGAGTTGATCGGGCTCTGACGTCCGCGCCGGCCGACCAGCACTTCCGCCATCATGATCGGCACACCGACCAACAAAATGCAGAACAGATACACCAGCACGAAGGCTCCGCCCCCGTTTTCACCGGCGATGTAAGGGAACTTCCAGATATTCCCCAACCCGACAGCTGAGCCAGTCGCCGCCAGGATGAAGATCCAGCGGTTCGCCCAGGCACCATGAATCGACTGCTTTTTGTGCATGGTTCTCACTCTGGTTTCGCGTTAGGCGCGCAATTGTTCATGTTTCAGCCAAAGCTAGCAACCGTTACGCGCAAATTCACCGACATTTGCTGACCATCTGATCAAAACCTGTCCCTTTTTTGCCCACACCCGGCCATCGAACTCCCTTCCTTTGCCCAATGCCGGGCCGTATAATCGCGCCCCATGGCAAAAAAGAAAAAGGCTCCGGGCGGAAATACCATCTGCCTCAACAAGCGTGCGAAGCACGAATACACCATCGAATCCAAGTTCGAGGCCGGCCTGTCCCTGACCGGATGGGAGGTCAAGAGCCTGCGTGAAGGTCGTGCCCAGCTGATCGACTCCTACGTCGTCTTCAAAAACGGCGAAGCCTGGCTTGTGGGTGCCCACATCACACCGCTGATCACCGCCAGCACCCACGTCGTCGCCGACCCGCGTCGTGACCGCAAGCTGCTGCTGCACAAAAACGAAATTCACAAGCTCACCGGCGCCGTCGAAGCGAAAGGCTACACCTGCGTGGCACTCGCCCTGTACTGGAAAAACGGCATGGTGAAGTGCGAAATCGCACTGGTGAAAGGCAAGAAGCTGCACGACAAACGCGCCGCCGAGAAGGAAAAGGACTGGAATCGCCAGAAGCAGCGCCTGATGGCTGCCCAGTGAACTTCAGCCTCTTTCATGTTGTCTACTGATCGCGTACCATTTGCGCTCTTATCCGGGGGTGACTTGGCTTCGACGCCGATTACGAACCCTTGGGTGCATGCCGAGAACGTGATGATTCTCGTAAATCCCTCATCACACTAGTTATAGTTGCAAACGACGATAACTACGCTCTGGCAGCTTAAGTCTGCCAGCGCCGCGCTGTAAGGTGTCTGTAACTTACTGATTCCGCGGTGTCATACGAGACAGAATCGCCGGGATGCTTCGCCCTAAGCTGAACGGTTAAAACGAAAAGGGCTCGCCCATAGCACCCTGGCTCTCGGGTCGCGACGGGTTAACTCAATAGAGATGCCTAAGCATGTAGATCTCGAGGCAGAGGATTGGCGGACGCGGGTTCGAAACCCGCCACCTCCACCAAATTGCTATAACCACTTGACTCTCAAGTGGTTTTTCTCAGAGAGAATTCCCCTTCTTGGATTGGTGACACTCACAGGTGACACTGGGGGTTCTCGATGGGTACATCCCTTCCCTACACATACCGTTCTGATACCGGCAACTTCTTTGCCCGTTTCGTTTTGCCTGCGGATATCCGTGCGGCGTACAACATCCCTCATCGGGATATCCGCTTTTCCTTGAAAACGAAACAGCGCGAGATCGCCAAGCATAGAATTTACGAGCACGCAACATTTTTTCAGAAAAATATTGAATTTCTGAGAAGTCAATATTATACTGTCTATCCATCCAGTATTTTTGACCGGATTAAACAATGTGTAGCAAACAACGAAATTATCAACTTGGACGTATCAAGGAGCGATACTATGTCAGTACCCTGTCAGGAGCCCCATACCACTGAGCACATCCCCGACCTGATCCATACTTCGGTTGCCCCTGTGACCATCCTGTCACGCAACCTATCGTGGAAAGCCGCACCGCGTCCCATCCAATCCCGATACAAACCATTTTCCCGCACATCTGATTTGGTCGTTGAGGTCATAGACCCTACTATCCGCACATCCCACTCGTGGAGGCCAACAACCAATACATACAGCAGCGATATTTTCAACCGCGTCACCGTTGAACACGGCCCTGAGAAAATCACGTTTGATTCCGGTAGTCATCAGCAGGATAAGGAAGATGCGGAAGAATGGCTAAACAAACGCCGAGCCTTCGGTGGTGGCGGGGGCGGCTTTAACGATAGTGGCAGTGAATCCAAGCCCATCAAGGAAGTGGTCGAGCTGTTCATCAAACATAAGATCAGCTCTGATGAATGGTCTGACGAGAATACCCGCAAGCATGGACAGTCCCGTATCGACTTCATGTTCGAGTTAATCGATACGAGCAAACCCTTCAACACACTGACACGGGCTGACGCTCGCGCCATGCGTGATCGGGTGAAAGAGATACCTGATCGTCGCTACAAGGATGGTGACAAGGTCATCGTGGCACATACCGCCAAGAAGTATTTCATACTGTTCCAAGCCATTTGCCGGTTCGCCTATGCCGAAGAATACCATCACATCAACATCGCAGATGGTGTTGAGTTCAAAGTTTCCGGCAAGACTAACTCCAAGCGACAGGGCTTCACTCAAGACGACCTTACAAAGCTGTTCAACGGCTACCCCTATCGCCAGACACCATTGAGCCGAACACGCGACCTGTACGCTTACCATTTCTGGGCTCTCCTGATCGCCCTGCATACCGGCGCACGGTTGAACGAAATCTGTCAGCTACGTATTTGCGACATTATTCAGACGCAGGGATATTGGTGTTTCCATTTCCAAGAACAAGGTGAAGGCCAGTCCGTTAAAACAGACAACTCGATTCGCAAAGTGCCTGTGCATAACTTGCTGCTCAATAACGGCTTCCTCGACTTCGTGAAATCGCGTCTGGCTGAGTCACCGGATCACGAATTGCTATTTATCGGTCTCAACTATGACGCCAAGAACAAGTACGGCAAAAAGGTCAGTGACTGGTTCAATGGTAACGGCAAGATGCAGGGCTATCTGGAGCATTGCGCCTTGACCGACCCTGAAGACAAGGTATTCCACTCGACTCGACATACCGTGATTCAGTGTCTGGTTGATTTGGACGTCGAGGAGGCACGCATCGCTTCTGTCGTCGGACATGAGCACGGGTCGACCACTTCACGCTATGGCCGTGGCCGTGGAATTCGCCAGCTCGGAGATACGGTCAACATGATTGATCACGGAATAGACTTGTCTCACCTGAACTTCAAAGCCTTCTTGGATTTTGCCCGCTGGCGTGGACGCCCAGAGCATGGTCGTCCGGTGGATGTGAAAAAGCGCTGGGACCGTAAGCAGGCAGAGAAGGCACGTAAAGCGCGTGAGAAAGGCAGCACCTCTTGACGGTGGTGCCGCCCCTCAGGGGGTTCCAAGGGGGGGACTCCCCCTTGGCCGACGTCTTACCGTTCGCGCAGCGAAAACGGTAAGACATAGTCGGTCACTTGGTCTTTGACCAAATTTTAATTTTAAACAAAACAAGGACTTGAAAACATGAAAAGGATTTTAGTATGGCAGGATATCAATTCATCCATTATGAAGCCTATGCTCGACAGGGGAAGGAAAACAAACGTAGCCTGATATCGATAGCACAAGAAGCCGACCGTACTTCAGGTAGCCACCCTCACGTTATCACACCCCAACCGCCTGAGTACCTGCTGGGCACTTCCTTCGTCGAGGCGGCAGAGCAAATTGTCGCAGCAGCCGATAAGAGTAAGGTCAATCACGGCGGAAAGCCAAGAAAACTCCGGAAGGATGCTAACGTTGGTATTGGCCTGATCGCCAGCCACCCCACTTCCTTAAACGATATACATTCACTACCAGAACCAGACCGTCAGCGCATGATTGATGATGTAAGGGACTGGGCCGAAGACGTGATCATCTTTGCTCAAAATGAGTTTCCGGGTTTGGTGAGGGCTGCGGCCCTGCACTGGGACGAAACACATCCCCATATCCATATTTTGATCGGTAATACAGCACCTGCCGATGATTTTCAGATTATTCATAAAGGCGAGCAGGCTCGAAAGCGTGCGCAAGGCAATGACCGAACAGGAAAGGGGAAAAAAGCGGGCAATGATGCTTATGTAGTGGTCAAGTGATTCCGGACACTTCGTTAAGCACATTGCTCGAATTCAATCGGTGTCAGGTCGCCCAGCGTCGTATGCAGCCGAAATGAGTTGTAATAGGCGATGTAAGCCTGCACATCCGCCACGGCGGCATCTCGGGTTGGGTAGACATTTCCGGTCAGCCATTCCCGTTTCAAGCTGCTGAAGAACCGCTCTGTGGGTGCGTTATCCCAGCAGTTACCCTTACGACTCATGGAACACACCATGCCGTGCTGTGTGAGCAGCCTCTGGTAGGCATGGCTCGCATACTGGCTCCCTCGGTCCGAGTGATGCAGCAGCCCGGCTGGCGGCTGTCTCAGGTTAATGGCCATCAACAAGGCTCGGGTCACCAGAGCTGTCGTCATAGTCCTGTCCAGGCTCCAGCCCACCACTCGGCGCGAATGCAGATCCAGGACCACCGCCAAATAGACCCAGCCCTGCAAGGTCCAGATATATGTGATGTCGGTCGTCCAGACCCGGTTCGGAGCCTCAGGCTGAAAGTCCCGGTTGAGGTGGTTCTCCGCTACCGGCAAGTCATGCCGGCTGTCGGTGGTCAACACAAACCGTCGCTTTCGGCGAACGACAAGCCCCAGCCGCTTCATCAACCGGCGCACCCGGTACCGACCAATCTCAAAGCCTTCTTTGCGTAGCTGCTTCATCATCTGGCGGCTGCCCAGGCTTTCCCGGGACAGCTTGAATAGCGCTTTCATGCGGTGACAGAGATGCCACTCGGCGCTATCAATGACCTGGCCTCCTCGCTGGCACCAGCCGTAATAGGCACTGGTGCTGACGGCCATAACACGGCACAGCACCGTTATTGGGTAGCGCTGCTGCTCAGCCTGGATGAAGCGGTACTTCACTTCATTTCTTTCGCAAAGAAGGCGCTGGCCTTTTTTAGGATTTCTTTCTCCATCCGGAGCTCTTTGTTCTCGCGCCGGAGCCGAGCCAACTCCTCCCGTTCCTGGGCACCGAGCCTCTCTCCCCGGGCTTCCTGCTCCAGCTCCTTTTTCCAGCGACGTAGGTTATTCTCGCTGGTATCCACGGCTTGGGCGGCCTGGGCCATCGTGTAACCTTGCTCCGTGACCAGAGCTACTGCGTCTTTCTTAAATTCCGGCGTGAACCGGCGTCGTGTCTGTTTGCTTGTCATGCTTCACCTCGGTCGGTAGTTTTACCACCTTAACGAGGTGTCCGG
>JAUWAC010000013.1 GCA_030602245.1 Marinobacterium sp. | reverse complement strand
TTGCAACGATGACCGGGAAGTTGAGGCGTGTGGGGTTCTTGCTGGAATTAGCGAAGGAAACATGCACCAGCAGTAGGTGAAGCATCAACCAGATAATCCGATGAGATGCCGGTCTGTCTCACTCTCATGCAAAGGTAAGATCAACCATTTAATCCGCTTACCCGAAAAACTCCTTGGCCAAAACAGTGAGAACAGTGGTTTCGTCACTCAGTATAGCCAGAAGTTCCGCGCCAACCGGGCGTCAGCCCCGGGTCATCGCGGCGCCGATCAGCATCAGCAGCACGCCGTTCAGGGCATTAAGCGCCCGCCCCAGACGCGGCATCCGCAACCGGCGCCGGGCCTGATCGGCGATGACGGCAAGGCCACACAGCCACAGCATGCTCAGCGTGAAGTGCACCAGCGCCATTAGCAGTGACTGCTGCACAGCGGAGCCGGTGGGATCGATGAACTGGGGCAGAAACGCCATATAGAACATCACCGCCTTGGGGTTGAGCACATTGGACAGCAGCCCCTCGCGCAATGAGCGCCAGACGTGCAGCGGCTGACGCTGCATCAGGGCGGGGGTGGGCAGCTCGCTGCCGCTGCGCAGCGCACTGCGCAGGGTGATGAACCCGAGCCAGAGCAGGTACGCCGCACCCGCCAGCTTGAGCAGGGTGAAGGCCCAGGCGGACTGCAGCAGGATCACCGAAATGCCCAGCGCTGAGACGGTGGCGTGCACGAACAGGCCGCTGCTGATACCCAGCGTGGTCAGCATGCCATCACGCCAGCCGCCGCGCGCACTGTTACGCAGTACCAGCAGTGTATCGACGCCGGGTGACAGCGTCAGCAGCAGGATGGCGAGCAGAAAGGTGAGGTACTGGAATTCCACGGTGTGCTCCGAATGCGGGCAGGGGCAACACGGAGCTTAGCGCGGCGTCGGCGACAAGCCAATCCGGCCGCGAGACCGGACTGGCGTGTTGCGGGTGAGGCGAGCGGCGGGCGGTCAGCCGAAGCTCGGCAGGGTCGGCTCGACGGTCGGTTTACCGGCCCCGACCCAGGCATCGTAGCCGCCGGCGATGGAGCTGACATGCAGATACCCCATCGCCTGCAGGTTGACGGCGCTGAGCGCAGCGCGACCGCTGGTCTTGCAGTACAGCACGATCTTCAGTTCGCGCGACTCCAGTGCCGGATCGCTGCTGAGGCGAAACTCGAGCAGGCCGCGCGGAATGTTGATGGCGCCGGGCAGGTGGCCGCCGGCATATTCGTCCGGTTCGCGGACATCGATCAACAGGTCGGCATCGCGCACCGCCGCCGTGGCGGCGTCGAGATCCAGTTCGTTGATCTGCTGGCGCGCATCGGCAACCAGATCCAGGGCTGATTTCATCGCAGGACTCCTCTGTGAATGATCGGGGGTGTGCATCGCTGCGGCGCGGGCCGCAACGGTCGGGTCCAGGGTACGCAGCGCTTCATACTGGCTCAGAAAGATGCGGCCGCCAAAGTCGCGCAGAAAGTGGCTGCGCTTGAGCTGATCCATGACCGGGCCCTTCACTTCCGAGAAGTGAAGGCTGATGCCGGCGGTGCGCAGACGCAGCGCGATCGTCTCGAGACTCTCCAGTGCGCTGGCGTCGATCAGGTTGACGCCGGAGCACATCAGCACCAGATGGCGCACACCGGGGCGCTGCTCCACCAGCGCGGCTACCTGATCCTCGAGATAGCGGGCGTTGGGGAAGTACAGGCTTTCATCGACCCGTATCGACAGCACGCGGGGACTTTCGACCACCGTATGGCGCGCCACGTTGCGGAAATGTTCACTGCCCGGCAGCAGCCCGACCACGGCGATATGGGGGCGGCTGGTGCGCCACAGGAACAGCAGCAGCGACAGCGACAGGCCGAGCAGAATACCGGCTTCGACACCCACCGCCAGCACGCCGAGCAGGGTCGCAATCATCGCCGCGCCATCGGTGCGGGAGTAACGCCAGGTCCGCCGGATGGCGCCGAGATCGACCAGTGTCAGCACGGCGACGATGATCGTCGCGGCCAGCACGGCCCGCGGCAAGGACTCGAACAGCGGCGTGAAGAACATGACGGTGACGGCGATACCCAGTGCCGACAGCGCCCCCGCCAGCGGTGTCTGGGCGCCGGCTTCAAAACTGACGACCGAACGCGAGAAACCACCGGTGACCGGCATGCCGCCACTGAGGGCCGAGACCAGATTGGCGCTGCCGAGTGCGGTCAGTTCCTGATTCGGGGTGATGCGCTGGCGGCGGCGGGCGGCGAAGGTCTGGGCCACGGACACCGATTCCACAAAGCCGACCAGACTGATCAGTATCGCGGCCGGCAGCAGTTGCAGTATCAGCGCCGGGTCCAGCGGCGGCAGCTGCAGCTGCGGCAGTCCCTGCGGCACCTCGCCGACCACCGGTACCCCCCGCTCGGCGAGCGACAGCAGCTGCACCAGCCCCGCCGTGACCAGCAGCGCGACGACGGGGGCGGCTTTGGTCATGACGCCCGCGGTGCCCGGCGGCAAGCCGAGCCGGGTCAGCCAGCGCGTGCCGCGGGTGCGCATCTGGTACAGAAACAGCAGGCTGCCGACGCCAATGGCGAGCGTCGGCAGATGGGTCTCGGGCAGTGCCGCCAGCGTCGAGGCGGCCACCGCGAGCGCATTGTGGCCACCGGCTTCAATGCCGAGAATGTGCTTGAGCTGACCCAGCGTAATCAGAATGCCGGAGGCGCTGACAAACCCCGAGATCACCGGGTGACTGAGGAAGTTGACCAGAAAGCCGGCGCGCAGCAGCGACAGTAGCATCAGCACACAGCCGGACAGCAAGGCGAGCAGCAGTGCGGCCTGTACATATTCGGTACTGCCGGCGGGAAACAGCGGCGCCAGCACCGAGCCGGTCATCAGCGATACCACCGCCACCGGCCCCACGGCCAGTGCGCGGCTGGTGCCGAACAGGGCATAGGCGATCAGCGGCAGAATGCTGGCGTAGAGGCCGGTCACCGGCGGCAGGCCGGCCAGCATCGCATAGGCCAGACTCTGCGGGATCAGCATCAGCGTGACGATCACCGCGGCCAGCAGATCCTTGAGGCCGGTGTCGCGGTCATAGCTGCGCGCCCAGCTCAGGCAGGGCAGCAGACGTGACAGCCGTTCGCGATCAAACATCGACATAGGACGCAGCCACCCGTTCAGAGCCGGTTGAGCGGGATTTTCAGGTACTGCACGCCGTTATCCTCGGCCGGTGGCAGGGCTCCGGCGCGCATGTTGACCTGTACCGACGGCAGTATCAGGGTCGGCATGCCGAGCGTGGCGTCGCGTTCGGCACGCATCCGGACGAAGTCGTCTTCCGAAATCCCGGCACGGACATGCACGTTCTCGCGCCGCTCGGCGCCGACAGTGGTTTCGTGGCAGAAGGTATCGCGTCCGGGGGCCTTGTAGTCATGGCACATGAACAGGCGGGTGTCGTCCGGCAGCGCGAACAGGCGCTGAATGGAGCGATACAGGGTGCGGGCGTCGCCGCCGGGGAAGTCGCAGCGGGCGGTGCCGTAATCCGGCATGAACAGGGTATCGCCGACAAAGGCGGCATCCCCGATCAGGTAGGTCATGCAGGCCGGCGTGTGGCCGGGGGTGTGCAGGGCGCGGGCTTCGAGGCTGCCGACGCGGAAAGTTTCGTTATCCGCCAGCAGGTGGTCGAACTGACTGCCATCGGTGGCAAAGTCCGGCCCGGCGTTGAACAGCTGGCCGAAGGTCTCCTGAACCACGCGGATGCGGTCGCCGATCGCAATGCGACCGCCAAGGCGTTGCCTGAGGTAGGACGCGGCGCTGAGGTGGTCGGCATGCACATGGGTTTCCAAAATCCACTCCACCTCGAGCTGCTGTGTCTGCACCCAGTCGATCAGACGGTCGGCGCTGGCGTAGCTGATACGTCCCGCCGCCGGATCGTAATCCAGTACCGGGTCGATCAGCGCGCAGCGCCCGGTGGCCGGGTCGCTCACCACATAGCTGTAGGTAAACGTGGCGGGGTCGAAGAAGTGTTCGATATGCATGGCCTGACCTCTTTGTTCCATCTGTTATTCACCGTAGCCCGGCTGGAGTTGCAGTGACACCTGCGCGCGGGTGTCGCCGCGCAGTGCGCAGAACGTCTGTTGCGTGCCGTCGGCATAGCGCACATCCACATTGAAGCCCAGACCGGGCGCATGGTTGAGCAGCAGCGTGCGGCTCTCGCCGGGCGCGATGCGCAGGGCCCGAATGGTTGACTGCAGCGCGGCACTGCCGAAATCGAGCCGGATCGACACGATCGGCTGTGAACTGGCGTTGACGAACGTCACCGCCATCGTCTCGTCGGCGGGCGAGCTGAACAGGTCGGCGCTGATAACGCCCAGTCCGTACGCCAGTACAAGCAGCAGTGACCACGCGGATGTCTTCGAACTCAGGCGTTGGTAAAGGATGCGCATCGCCTATTGAACCATTAAATTAGTTTATACTAATATGATATAACCTAATGCTTGAAAATTATATATGGAACGATGATGAAAAAACACATATTGGCCCCGTTGGCCGCCATCGCGCTGAGCGCAGCCGCCGGTGTTCAGGCGCAGGACACCCAGGCACAGAAGGCGCTGATCATTCTGAGCAGTGGCTCATTACAGACACAGGGCATGGCGATGGTGCTGGGCAACACGCTGCAGGCGCAGGGCGTTGAGGTGGATGTGCTGCTGTGCGACGAAGCCGGAGATCTGGCGTTGAGCGCCACTGAAAATGCGGCGCTCAAACCGCGTGATGTGACGCCGGAGCAGCTGTTGGCGAAGCTGCAGCAGGGCGGTGCGGAGGTCAATGTGTGTGCGCTGTACCTGCCCAACAGCGCTTACCGGAAAACCGACCTGCGGCCCGGGGTCGGCGTCGCCACGCCGCCGCAGATCGCACAGCAGATGATGGCACCGGATACCCGGGTGTTCGATTTCTGATTCTCTTCCATTGACTGAGGAACCCGTTATGAAAGCATCACTGATGCGTATGTTGAGCGCGGCGCTGCTTGCGCTGGTGTCGCTGTCTGCCAGCGCCGACGAGCTCGGGATTACACCGCAAAAGGCGTATGAGATGGCCGGCAGTGGCGCTGAAAACCTGTTGTTTATCGATGTACGTGATCCGGTGGAGATCATGTTCGTCGGCTTCACCGACAGCGTTGACCTGAATATTCCCTACCTGCTGGTGGATCGTACGCAATGGGACCCGAACAAGCCGCGGTTTCGCGTCTATCGCAACCCCGATTTCCTCTCTCAGGTGGAGCAGGCGCTGGCCGAACGGGGACTCAGCCGCGACGCGACGATCATCACCATGTGCCGCTCCGGCAGTGAGCGCGGCCTCCCCAGCGCGACCTATCTGCGGGAAAACGGCTTCCCCAATGCGTTCTATGTCGTCAACGGCTTTCAGGGTGACAAGGCAAAAGGCGGTGACCAGGCGGGTATGCGTGTGCTGAACGGCTGGCAGAACGAAGGTCTGCCGTGGTCGCCCAGCCCCAACCCGGACAAGATCTATCGTGTCGATCGCTGAATCCGATAACTATAACCACGGCACCCGGAGGTGCTTCCCATGGCGAAATCCAATTCCCCTCACAGCCCCATGCGTCGTCGTCTGCTGAAGATGGGCGCAGGTGCGGGCCTGCTGTCGTCCGTTCCCGTTACGTCGGCATTTGCCCGGCAACAGACGCGCGCGCGCATCGTCATCATCGGTGCCGGCGCGGCCGGTCTGGCCATCGCCAGCCGCCTGCACAATGCGCTCAGCGGCGCCACCATTACGCTGGTTGGCGCGCGCCAGTCGCACTGGTATCAGCCGGGGCTGACGCTGGTCGCCTCCGGGCTCTGGAGCATGGATCGGGTGGTGACACAGACGCGTGACTGGGTGCCCGCTGATGTGCGCTGGATCGAGGCCGATGCGGCCGGCTTCAACCCCGACAACCGTCAGGTGAGCCTGACCAACAATGAAACCCTGGACTACGATCTGCTGGTCATCGCCACCGGCTGTCAGCTCAACTATGACGAGATTGACGGGATGTCCGCGGCGCTGATCGGACAACAGGGTATCGGCAGCGTCTATGCCGGGCCAGAGGCGGCTCGTGCCACCGATAACGCGATCGAGGGGCTGATCGCACAGGGGGAAGGGCGGGCGATTTTTACGTTGGCTCCGACCCCGATCAAGTGTGCCGGCGCGCCGTTGAAAATGACCTTTACGACTCTGAGTCGGCTCGAGGATACGGGGATTCGCGAGCGCTTCGACGTCGATTTTTTCACGCCGTTCAGGCAGCGCGTGTTCTCGGTTCCGGTGTACAACGATTTCGTGCTTGAGCGCTGGCAGGCGCAACAGGTCGGTCTGTACGACGAGCGGCGTCTGGTCGCGATCGATGCCGCTGCCAAAACCGCGCTGTTCAGACACGCCAGTGGTGCCACCGAGCAGCAGTCGTTCGACTTCATTCACGTGGTGCCGCCGATGAGTGCGCCGGATGCGGTGCGCCACAGTGAGCTGGCATGGCAGGACGGCGCGATGGCGGGAGAGTGGCTCGAAACCGACCAGTACACGCTGCAACATCGCCGCTACCCGGAGATTTTCGGTATCGGTGACGTCATCGGTACCCCGTTCGGCAAGACGGCTGCCAGCGTGAAGAAGCAGGCGCCGGTGCTGGAGGAGAACATCCTCAGCTTCCTCGCCGGGCAGCCGTTGCAGGCGCGCTACAACGGTTACACCTCCTGCCCGCTGATTACGTCGATTGGTCGGGCGGTGCTGGCGGAGTTTGGCTATGGCGGCGAGCTTATGCCGTCGTTTCCGTTCATCAGTCCGACCGAGGAATCCTGGGCGGTCTGGGTGATGAAAGAGAAAATGCTGCAGCCGGCGTACTACGCCATGCTGAATGGCCGCGTGTGAGGAGGCGATATCATGACCATTAATCAGATCCTGGTTGTCCTCCTGTATACGATCCAGCCCTATCTGTGGCTTTTGGCAGTGGCCGTGGCGGCGCTGCTGCTGGCGTTTCTGTTCGGTCGCGGTCGGGGTGGACGGCGCTCGCGTCTGGTGCTGCCGACCAGCCTGGTCATCGGTGTGGTGGCGGCGCTGCTCGCGCCGATGCTGACCGGCTCGCAGCTGGCGTACGTGGCCACCGCCACCGACTGGCTGGCGCTGGTGGCGATCGCGCTGGCGGTGACGCTCTACAGCGTCCTGCTGCTGACGCCGATCTGGCGCCGTCGCTGACAGGCCGCAGAGACAGAAAAGGCACCCCGGGGTGCCTTATTGTGTTGCGCGGACGCGGTGCTCAGCACTGCCGCTGGCTGCGTGCCGCCGGTGTCGCGCCGTTGCCGCGCGGCTGATGGCCGCGGTGGGTATCGCCGGAGCGCACGCCGTCGCGGTGCTGCGGCCTGGGTTTCTTCGGCCGGCGACGACGGGCCGGCTTGTTCTCCAGACTGGATTCCGGCAGCGCATGGCTGGGGTCGAACCCGGTCACGGTGCGGCGCTCCAGCACCTTGTTGGTCAGGCGCTCGATGGCGCGCAGCTGATCGATCTCGTCGGCGCAGACCAGCGATACCGCCTGTCCGGTCGCACCGGCACGACCGGTGCGGCCGATACGGTGAACATAATCTTCCGGCACATTGGGAAGGTCGTAATTGACCACCTGCGGCAGCTGATCGATATCCAGTCCGCGGGCGGCGATGTCGGTTGCCACCAGCGCCTGCAGGCGATTTTCCTTGAACTCGGCCAGGGCCTTGGTGCGCGCGTTCTGGCTCTTGTTGCCATGAATCGCCGCGGCCTTGATGCCGGACTTTTCCAGCTGGGTGGTGAGCTTGTTGGCACCGTGTTTGGTGCGCGTGAACACCAGCACCTGATGCCAGGCGTGATCGTTGATCAGCTTGATCAGCAACGGTGCCTTCTGCTTCTTGTCGACCGGCGCGATCCACTGCTTCACGGTATCGGCGGTGGCGTTGCGCGGCGTCACCGACACCTCGATCGGATCCTGTACCAGCCCCTTGGCCAGCGCCCGGATCTCGTCGGAGAAGGTGGCCGAGAACAGCAGGTTCTGCCGCTGCGCCGGCAGAATCGCCAGAATGCGTTTGATGTCGTGGATGAAGCCCATATCGAGCATGCGGTCGGCTTCGTCCAGTACCAGCACTTCAAGCTGATCGAAGCGCACCGCGTTCTGCTTGTAGAGATCGAGCAGACGGCCCGGCGTGGCGATCAGCACATCGGCGCCCTTGCGCAGCGCCATCATTTGCGGGTTGATCTTGACGCCGCCAAAGACCACGGTGGAACGCAGCGGCAGGTACTGGCCGTAGGTCGCAACGCTCTGGCCCACCTGTGCAGCCAGCTCGCGGGTCGGGGTCAGGATCAGCACACGCGCCTGATTGGCGCCGGCACGCTGCCCCTTGCTCAGACGCTCCAGTATCGGCAGCGTGAAGCCGGCGGTCTTGCCGGTGCCGGTCTGGGCCGCGGCCATGACGTCGCAGCCGTCCAGCACGGCGGGAATCGCCTGCTGTTGAATGGGGGAAGGGGTGTCGTAACCCTGCTCGGCAATCGCTTTGAGAATAGGGTCGGACAGGCCAAGACTGGCAAAACTCATGAATGACTCTCTGGTAAAAATGGTGGTCGCCGGAGGCGGCGGAACCGGAACTTCAGTGCTTTCAGAACGCGGGCGGGATAAACCGGTGCGGGAAAGTGCTTGGGAAAGACGTGCAGCTTACCCTAACGCGGCGGTGCTGGCTATTCATTTCGTTTTCGGCCCGGCGCGCATATCGAGCCGGTCGCGCCGGGTCAGCGCCGGGAACCACCAGGCCCAGAGCGCGGTGATCGCCAGTGTGCCAAGGCCACCGATGACGATGGCGGGGGCGGCGCCGATCAGCGAGGCGACCAGCCCGGCGCGAAACTCACCGAGCTGATTCGAGGTGCTGATAAAGATCGAGTTGACGGCGCTGACGCGACCGCGCATCTCGTCCGGTGTCTCGAGTTGCACCAGCGTCTGGCGAATCACGACGCTGATCATGTCGGCCGCGCCCATCACCGCCAGCGCGATGACCGACAACCAGAGACTGTGCGACAGCCCGAACAGCACGATCATCGCCCCGAACACGGCCACGGCGGCAAACACCTTGACCCCGACCCGGCTATCGATCGGGCGCCAGGCCAGATACAGCGACATCAGCACCGCGCCGACAGCCGGGGCACTGCGCAGCAGGCCCAGCCCCCAGGGGCCGGTCTGCAGGATATCGCGGGCGACGATCGGCAGCAGCGCGGTGACGCTGCCCACCAGCACGGCGAACATATCCAGCGAGATCGAGCCGAACACCACCGGGTTATGCCAGGTAAAGCGGAAGCCGCCCAGCAGCGAGTCCAGTGTCATCGGCTGGCGCGGGCGCTGCTCGTGGCGGTAGTCCAGGCCCAGCAGAATGACGGCCGACAGCAGGGCGCAGGCGGCGCTGGTGCCGTACAGCGCGCCGGCGCCGAAGAGATAGATGACGCCACCGAGTGCCGGGCCGATGATCGTGGTCGCCTCGCGGCCTGATGCGGTCCAGGTCAGGGCCGGCGCCAGCAGGTCCGGACCGACCAGTTTCGGCACCATCGCCTGCGTGGCCGGCATCTCGAACGCACGCGCGGCGCCCATGGCGATGCAGCAGCCGTAGATGATCGCCGGGGTGATGATCTCCAGCACGCTGGTAACGGCCAGCACGGCGATGGTCAGTGTCATGACACCGCGACTGATCAGCATGATGGTACGCCGGTTCAGGTTGTCGGCGACATGACCGCCATACAGGGTCAGGGCCAGCTGTGGCAGGTAGCGCGCCAGCCCGACCAGGCCGAGGCTCAGGGCGCTGTCGGTCAGGTTGTAGATCTGCCAGCCCAGCCCCACCAGCAGCATCTGCTGCGCGAAGGAGGCGGCCATCTGGCCAACCCAGAAGCGCATGAAGGTCTTGTCTCTGAGCAGGGAGGAGGCGGTCATCAGCTATCCATTTCCGGTCCGAAGGGCGCGCTATTCTAGGGAAGCCTGCCGGTGTGCGCCAATTGCTTCTGCGGTCAGCGGGATTCAATGTAGGTAACGCCGACCAAGCCGGTGCCGCCGACAGCGGCGTTACTGGCTGGCCCGGGCGACAACGGCCGACTCGGCGGTGCGGCGGCGCAGGCTCTCGATATCGCGCTTGGGCGGTGCCCCGAACACACGGCTGTACTCGCGGCTGAACTGGGACGGACTCTCGTAACCGACCTCGAACGCGGCGCGGGCCGCATCCAGATTCTCATTGATCATCAGCCGGCGCGCCTCGGTCAGCCGCAGCCACTTCTGGTACTGCAGCGGGCTCTTGGCGGTGAGCTGGCGAAAATAATGATGCAGGCTCGAGGTGCTCATCTGCACATGGGCGGCGAGTTCGTCTACGCGCAGCGGCTGGTTGTAGTGGGTCTTGAGCCAGTCGATGGCACGGGCGATGCGCTGGCTCTGGCTGCCCGCCGATACGATCTTCCACAGCCGACCGGCCAGATCGCTTTTCAGCAGGCGGTAATGAATCTCACGCTTGATCAGCGGCGCCAGTACGGCGATGTCGTCGCTGCTGCGATCCGGGCCATCCAGCAGGTTGAGCAGGCGCACGAACGGTTCCAGCAGTTGCGGTGTCAGCTGACCGATATAGGCACCGGCTTCGCTCGGGCGCTCGCGCGGCGGCGTCAGCCGGTTCTGCGAGATCAGCTCGGCGATGATGTTCAGATCGAGGTTCAGCACCAGCCCCAGCGAAGGGGTCTCGGCAGATGCGTCCAGCACCTGCGATCGCGCCGGCAGGTCCAGTGACGTGATCAGGAACCGCTGTGGGTCGTAGCGGTAGGCGTTGTCGCCGATCAGCAGCTGTTTCACGCCCTGGGCCACCATGACGATGCTCGGTTCGATGACGCAGTCACAGGGTTCGGTGACGGTCTCACGTCGGAACAGCGCCAGTTGGCTGATCGGCGTTACGACATCGTCCTGCGCCGAGGTCAGGCGGTCGATGGTTGCAGCGAGCTGGTGCTGCAATGCACTCAGCTGCGAATGGGATGACGGCTCGATCTGCGCGTGCGTTGACATGATGCTCTCCCGTGATGACACCTGCAAATGATAGCGCCCACGCCGGCGCGAGTCGAAGCAGAATCTGGTGTGCTGGAGAATCAGGCAATAAAGCGCCGGGATCATTCTACCGGCATCGGGTCTGCGTTGGTCAAACTGACAACAGCTATTCAATCGCCTCGCGCCGAGGCTCAACGCAGACCGGAGGTAGCCATGAGCAACCATATCTTTACACTCAGCGACAACGTGACACGTACGCCGGTCACCTTCAAAAACCGTTTTGGTATCGCACTGGCCGGTGAGTTGTATCGACCGGCTGATTTCAATGCCGCCAGCGCCTGCCCGGCACTGGTGATCGGTGCGCCCTATGGCGGCGTGAAAGAGCAGGGACCGGGGGTTTACGCCAACGAAATGGCCCAGCGCGGCTATGTCGTGCTGACGTTTGACCCGTCCTATAACGGTGACTCCAGTGGTGAAACGCGTCATCTGTCATCGCCGGAGCTGTTCGTTGAGGACTTCCACGCTTGTGTCGACTTCCTCGGCACCCGCGACGGCGTCGATCGTGAGCGCATCGGCGTGATCGGCATCTGCGGCTCCGGCGGCTTTGGCCTCAGCGCCGCGCAGGTCGATCCCCGCATCAAGGCGGTGGCCACCGTCAGCATGTACGACATCTCCCGGATGCATGCCGAAGGCTTTGCCGGCACTCTGGATGCCGAGTCCCGGGCCACACTGCTCGAGACGCTGGCACAGCAGCGCTGGGCGGAGTTCGAAAGCGGGCGACCGGCACTCAGCGAGCGCGGTGCGCCGCTGCAGATCGATGAGAACACGCACCCGATCGGGCGTGAGTTTGGCGAGTTTTACTCCCGCCCGCGCGGTTACCATCCCAACTCCATCACCCAGTTCACACAGACGTCGGCGCCCGCGTTCATGAACTTCCCACTGCTCGACAAGCTGGAGTGGATTTCGCCGCGTCCGATTCTGCTGATCATCGGTGAGCACGCACACTCGCGCTACTTCAGTGAAGACATCTACGCGGCAGCGGCCGAGCCGAAGGAGCTCTATGTGGTGCCGGGCTCCAATCACGTCGATCTGTACGATCGCACCGACGTGATCCCCTTCGACAAGCTGGAGCAGTTCTTCGCCACCGCGCTGACAGCGGAGCGCGCGTCCTGATCGCGCCAAGGGTTTCCATTTCCAACACCACTTTGGAGGTTTCCATGACACAGAAACGTAAAGGTCTGCGCAGCATGCTGTTGGCGCTGGTCGGCTGTACCTGCAGCGTCACTGCCGCAGCCGATAGCCATCCCTCATCCCAGACCCTGTATCCGCTGGGGACGCAGGGTTCGTTCGCCGGGCCTGACAATCTGTTTACCGGCGATGTGAAGGTCGACATCCTGTTCCCGGAAAACGAGAAAGCGCACTTCTCCGGTGCCTATGTCCATTTCGCCCCGGGTGCACGCACCGCGTGGCACACGCATCCGGCCGGGCAGCACATGATCGTCACTGACGGTATCGCGCTGACCGGCACCCGTGCCGGTGACGTATTCGCGTTTTCCGCAGGTGAAACGGTCTGGTGTCCGCCCGATATCGATCATTGGCACGGGGCAACGCCGCATGCATCGATGACACATCTGGTGATTACCGGCAGCAAGGATGGCGAAAACGTGATCTGGAAGGAAAAGGTCACCGATGCCCAGTATGCGCAGGCGCTCGAGCGCAAGGCCGCACCTGACGTCGCCGCGCTGACCGCCCAGCAACAGGCGATGGTGCCGATCGCGGCCTGGGCTACCCAAGGCAATCTGGCGTCGTTGGAACAGGCGATCGAAGCGGTCCTGCATCCGCAGGAAAACGCTGGCTGATCGCGTATCGGTCGCGCCATGATAGGGCAGGAAACGAAAAAGGCGCTCCGGGGGGAGCGCCTCTGTCATATCAGTATCAGCGGGGCATCGGCGGCAGGGGGATCGGTTTCTGCGGCCAGTCACCAGCGATCTGATCGTCATACTCCGCGGCGTTGAATTTCCACATGGCTAAACCTCCTCTCTTATGAATGCCGGCGTTTCCGCCAGGTAGGAAAAGTGTGCATCGACTCACTGATAAATAAAAATCAATATCCGCTATATCAGGTATAAGTTAGGGCTTATGAGTGTGGGTGTGGGGGAATTGACGGGGGCGATGCTGCCTGGGTAGCGCAGCAGAACGGCGCTATCACCTGATCGCCGGCAGCGGGCCTGAGGCGTGTGAAGGCCGGACCCGGTGGTCGCGCGCGCCCACGGAGGGTAAGCTGAGCTTTTACCCGTAAGGTTGCCCATGTCTGTTTTCACCGAGCGCAAGATCGACTGTCACAACCATATCTTCGATCCTGTTCGCTTCCCCTGTCAGCCGGATTCACCCTACCACCCGGACGGTCACGAGATCGCCACCGCCGATCAGTTCCTGCAGGTGCTGGATACCTATGGCGTATCCCAGGCACTGCTGGTGGGCCCCAACTCGGGCTATGGCGAAAACGACAACCGTGCACTGCTTGATGCCATTCGCCGTTCCGACGGGCGCTTCAGGGGGATGGCCGTCGTCGATCAGCAGTGCTCGCTGGCGCAGCAGCAGTTCCCGGATCCGCAGCAACGGGAAAAGCTGTTCTGGAAAAATGCCGCCGACCTGATCGGGTTTGACTGACGTACCCCGAAAGCACCCGCGTTAACCGTTTCCAGCACTGGCAAGCAACCTTCCATATTGGCCGCTGACTGACCTGCAATCCTGGCCTGATCGCGTCGTGGTTACACTAACCAATTGAAATAAAAAGCTATTTAAAATTGGGCCGTTTCTTGCTCCGGTACTCCCGATTCCGCCCGAGAACGATAAAAGCAACCGGCGCCGAGCCTGTCGAAGGCGTGGCGCGCCGAGGGGAGTACGGCATGTCCCGACCTGTAGAAACCTTTTACGATGTGATGCGGCGTCAGGGGATTACGCGCCGCAGCCTGCTGAAGTACAGCAGCCTGACCGCGGCTGCGTTGGGCCTTGGGCCCGCCTTCGCGCCGAAAATTGCCCATGCGATGGAGACCAAACCGCGTACCCCGGTGGTCTGGCTGCACGGGCTTGAGTGCACCTGCTGCTCCGAATCCTTCATTCGCTCGGCGCACCCGCTGGTCAAGGATGTGGTGCTGTCGATGATCTCGCTCGATTACGACGACACCCTGATGGCCGCAGCCGGTCATCAGGCCGAGGCGGCGCTGGAGCAGACGATCGCGAAATACAAG
This sequence comes from Marinobacterium sp., assembly GCA_030602245.1. Classification (GTDB taxonomy): domain Bacteria; phylum Pseudomonadota; class Gammaproteobacteria; order Pseudomonadales; family Balneatricaceae; genus Marinobacterium_D. The sequence continues at coordinate 62,340 of JAUWAC010000013.1, read as the reverse complement.
GGTGAGTACATTCTGGCGGTCGAGGGTAACCCGCCGCTGAACGAAGATGGCATGTTCTGCATCGTCGGCGGCAAGCCCTTCCTTGACCAGCTCAAGCATGCCGCCAAGGATGCCAAGGCGGTGATCGCCTGGGGCAGCTGCGCCAGCTGGGGGTGCGTGCAGGCGGCGCGGCCGAATCCGACGCAGGCGGTGCCGATCCACAAGGTGATTACCGACAAGCCAATCATCAAGGTGCCGGGCTGCCCGCCGATCGCCGAGGTCATGACCGGCGTGATCACCTACATGCTGACCTTCGGCAAAATTCCGGAACTGGATCGACAGGGACGGCCCAAGATGTTTTACGGCCAGCGTATCCATGACAAATGCTATCGTCGCCCGCACTTCGACGCCGGGCAGTTCGTCGAAGAGTGGGACGACGAGGGTGCGCGCAAGGGGTACTGCCTGTACAAGGTCGGTTGCAAGGGGCCGACCACCTATAACGCCTGCTCCACGGTGCGCTGGAACGAGGGCGTATCCTTCCCGATACAGGCCGGCCATGGCTGTATCGGCTGTTCGGAAGATGGGTTCTGGGATAAGGGCTCTTTCTACGATCGCCTGACCAATATCCAGCAGTTCGGTATCGAAAAGAATGCCGATGAGATCGGTACCGCCGTTGCCGGCGGTGTCGGGGCGGCAATTGCGGCACACGCTGCCGTCAGCGCCATCAAACGGGTGACCACCCGCAGCCAGGAACAGGGAGAGCAGGACTCATGACCGACCTGAACGCCAGCACGCTCGACAATACCGGGCGTCGCATCGTGGTCGATCCGGTCACCCGCATCGAAGGCCACATGCGCTGCGAGGTGAACGTCGACGACAACAACATTATCCGCAACGCGGTATCGACCGGCACCATGTGGCGCGGTCTGGAAGTGATCCTGAAAGGGCGTGATCCGCGCGATGCCTGGGCCTTCGTGGAGCGTATCTGCGGTGTCTGTACCGGCACCCACGCGCTGACCTCGGTGCGTGCCGTGGAGGATGCGCTGGGTATCGAGATCCCGTACAACGCGCACCTGATCCGTCATCTGATGGACAAGACGCTGCAGGTGCATGACCACATCGTGCACTTCTACCATCTGCATGCGCTGGACTGGGTCAACCCGGTCAACGCACTCAAGGCCGACCCTAAGGCGACCTCCGAACTGCAGCAGATGGTGTCGCCGCACCATCCGAAATCGAGCCCCGGCTACTTCCGTGACGTGCAGACCCGGCTGAAGAAGTTTGTCGAGAGCGGCCAGCTCGGCCTGTTCTCCAACGGCTACTGGGACAACCCGGCCTACAAGCTGCCGCCGGCGGCGGATCTGATGGCCGTGGCGCACTATTTGGAAGCGCTGGATCTGCAGAAGGATATCGTCAAGATTCACACCATTTTCGGCGGCAAGAACCCGCATCCGAACTTCATGGTGGGCGGCGTGGCCTGTGCCATCAATCTGGATGACGTGGGGGCGGCCGGTGCACCGGTCAACATGACCAGCCTGAACTTCGTGCTGGAGCGGATTCAGGAGGCCCGTGCCTTTATCAAGAACGTCTACCTGCCGGATGTGCTGGCCGTGGCCGGTATCTACAAGGACTGGCTCTATGGTGGCGGTCTGGCCGGGCAGAACGTGCTCTCCTACGGCACCTACACCCAGGTGCCGGGCGACAAGTCGACGGATCTGCTGCCGGCCGGCGCGATCATCGGTGGCAACTGGAACGAGGTGCATCCGGTCGATGTGCGTGATCCGCAGCAGATTCAGGAGTTCGTCAGCCACAGCTGGTACACCTACGGCGGCGACGAAACCAGGGGACTGCATCCGTGGGAGGGGGTGACCGAACCCAACTTCGAGCTCGGCCCCAACACCAAGGGCAGCAAGACCAACATCGAGGAGATCGATGAGTCGGCCAAGTACTCCTGGATCAAGGCGCCGCGCTGGCGGGGACATGCGATGGAAGTCGGGCCGCTGGCGCGCTACATCATCGCCTACGTATCCGGTAAGGCGTACGTACAGGAACAGGTCGACCGCTCGCTGTCCGCGTTCAATCAGACCACCGGGCTCGAGCTGGGGCTGAAGCAGTTCCTGCCGTCAACGCTGGGCCGCACGCTGGCCCGTGCGCTGGAGTCCGAGCTCTGCGCCGACACCATGCTGGATGACTGGCATGCGCTGGTGAACAACATCAAGGCCGGCGACAGCGCCACCGCCAACGTGGAGAAGTGGGATCCGAGCACCTGGCCGAAGCAGGCGCAGGGGGTCGGCATCAACGAGGCACCACGCGGTGCACTGGGGCACTGGATCACGATCAAGGATGGCAAGATCGACAACTATCAGGCGATCGTACCGACCACCTGGAACGGCACCCCACGCGATCACAACGGCAATATCGGCGCCTTCGAAGCATCGCTGCTCGACACGCCGATGGAGCGACCGGACGAGCCGGTGGAGATCCTGCGCACGCTGCACAGTTTCGACCCCTGTCTGGCCTGTTCGACCCATGTGATGTCGCCCGACGGTCAGGAGCTGACCCGGGTGAAAATCCGCTGACGACAAGGGCGCGTGTGACGCGCGCCCGTGGAGGATGCCGCGATGGCACTGGAAAAACAACTCGAACTCGGTGACAGCGACGACAGGGTCCGCAAGCAGACAGCGGTCTACGTGTATGAGGCGCCGGTGCGCCTGTGGCACTGGGTGACCGTGCTCTGCGTGGTGACGCTGGGGATCAGCGGCTATCTGATCGGCTCACCGTTGCCAACGCTGCCGGGGGAGGCCAGCGACAACTATCTGATGGGGTACATCCGCTTCGCCCACTTCAGCGCCGGTTACATTCTGGCGATCGCCTTTATCGGTCGCATCTACTGGGCCTGCGTCGGCAACCGCCACTCGCGGGAGCTGTTCATCGTACCGGTCTGGCGCGGGCGCTGGTGGTCGGAACTCTGGCACGAGGTGCGCTGGTACCTGTTTCTGGCCAAAACGCCGAAGAAGTACATCGGCCACAACCCGCTGGGACAGCTGGCGATGTTCCTGTTCTTCGTCATCGGCAACCTGTTCATGATCGTGACCGGGTTTGCGCTCTATGGCGAAGGGCTGGGGGCGGGGAGCTGGGCCGATCAGCTGTTTGGCTGGGTGATCCCGCTGTTTGGTCAGAGTCAGGATGTACACACCTGGCATCATCTCGGTATGTGGTACATCGTCATCTTCGTCATGACGCATGTGTACGTGGCCGTACGTGAAGACATCATGTCCCGTCAGTCGCTGATCTCCACCATGGTGGGAGGCTGGCGCATGTTCAAGGATGACAAGCCGGACTGAGGCGGCGGGTGGCGCCCGCGTGATCCATGGGGTCTGGCACGGCCGCCGCCCGGAACATCCGGGACGGCTGCTGGAGCGCTGCTATCTGATCCCGCTGCATATCTCCCAGGCCGAGCTGGCACGTCGGCTCGGCATCTCCCGGCGCCGGGTCAACGAAATCGTCAACGGGCAGCGCGCCATCAGTGCCGATACGGCGTTGAAGCTGGCCTGTTTCTTCAGGACCAGCCCGATGTTCTGGCTCGAACGGCAACAGCTGTGGGAGCTGTACCTCGTCCGCCGCGCGCTGCGCTGAGCGGTGTCTCGCCTATACTGCTGGCAGGTTGCAACCACAGCCTGTTCTGTTCAGGGCAGGGTAGACGGTGAGGTGTCGCATGTTGCTGAAGTCCCGAATCCTGCCAGCGCTTCTGGCCGGCTTCCTTGCCCCTGCGGCGGCGCAGGCCAATCTGTGTGTCGATGTGCCGGTACAGATCAACAGTCAGGACCGGGTGCTGAGCGATGAGGTCTGTGCAGCCGCGTCTGCGGCGCTGAGGTTTCTGAGCCAGTATGGTGTGGTGCCGGCCTCGCCGATCGTCATCGACGTCGTCGAAGCACCGCTGGAGCATTACGGCTACCGGGCGTTGGGCAGTTTCGATGCCGGTACCGGCCGGATCAGTCTGATGTCGCAGCAGGCGATCGACCGGCTCGATCCGGTGCCGGCAATGTACGGCCTGCCGTTCGACCGCATCCATTACCGGGGTGCCGTTGCGCATGAAGTGGCGCACGCCGCCTTTCATCAGAACAGCCCCAACGCCCAGCTGGCCAATACGGCGCAGGAGTACCTCGCCCATGTGACGCAAATGGCGGTGCTGCCGCCGGAGTTGCGTGTGCGCGTCATTGAGCTGGCCGCGGTCTCGGCGTGGGAGTCGGGCGATACGATCAGCGAAATCTACATGGCACTGGCGCCGGAGAAGTTTGCCGTCAAGTCATGGCTTCATTTCAGCCAGCTGGACGATCCGACAGCGTTCGTCGACATGCTGCTCAACATCAAGTGGTTCTATGTGCACGTACCCTGAGCCGTGCCCAAGGCGGACGGGTGCGAGTGCGCCGCGCTACACTCGCGGACGTTTGCATGGCAGAATGGCCGCCGCGCGCGTTGATATGACTTAAATGCGCCTATCTGTTCTCAAATACCGACATTTAGCCACTATATCGCCGTATCGATACCGTCATGACTCGAACCCGTCTCTCTTCGTTGCTGAAAGCGGCTGTTCTCTGCGGCCTGTTGCCCTTGCTGCTGACAGCCTGTGCATCCCGCTCGGTGCCACTGAAGTACGCGGCGCACGGCGATGCCTATATGATCGGCTTCCACGACGGCCGCCACAGCGGTCTGCACGCGGCCGGTCACGGGTCGGCACTGGCGATCAAGGATGTGACGCGGTTCGAGCGCGATCCTGCCTATCGGCAGGGGTGGCTCGATGGCAAGGAAGAAGGGGTACGGATTCAGCGTGAGTCCGGCCGTACGCTTGGCACCGCCCGGCGCGACAGCGGCGCCAACACTCCCGGAACATCGGCACAGCCGCGGGATGAAGCGCTGGAGCGCGGCGTGTTGCAACCGCTCGACCCGAGCGCCCGCCTGAAATTCTGATTGTCGCGGCTCAGGCGCCGGAGCGCAGTGAGCAGCTGATCGGCGTCGACTGGACACTGGTGGAGATTCAGTGACTCACGATCTATCTGTATACCGATGCGTGGCGCCCGGCGCTGGTACTCAATGACGGCCCGCGGTAAACCCTGTTGCAGGCGCAGTCAGCGGCAGCCGGGCAGCGTTTCGTCGGCGCGAATATCGAGTTTCAGCTACAGGGTGACGTGGCGCGCTACGCCGTTTTTGGCCAGCAGCCACTCGATTGCCGACGCCAGTGATGGCATGCGCACATGAAGGAGATGCCAGCGGTGACGCCACCGTTCGATGACCTGATGGCACAGATTCGCGCCTGTACCCTCTGTGCCGGGCAGTTGCCGCAGGCGCCGCGACCGGTACTGCAGGTCAGTCCTGAGGCGCGTATTCTGATTGTCGGTCAGGCGCCCGGGCGCCGGGCGCATGAGTCCGGCTGTCCGTTCGATGATCCGAGCGGCGATCGACTGCGGCAGTGGATGGGGCTCCGCCGGGAGCAGTTTTACGATTCCGCCCGGGTGGCGATCGTGCCGATCGGGTTCTGTTATCCGGGCCGCGGTCGCGCGGGCGATCTGCCACCGCGACCGGAGTGCGCTCCGCGCTGGCAGGCGGCATTGTTTGCACATCTGCAGCAGGTTGAACTGACGCTGCTGCTGGGCCGGCATGCACAACGCAGCCTGATGCCGACGGCCCATCGCAACCTGACCGAGCAGGTACGGGACTGGTCACGTGAATGGCCGCGGCGAGTATCGCTGCCGCACCCCAGTCCGCGTAATAATCTGTGGCTCCGGCGCAACCCCTGGTTCGAGCAGCAACTGCTGCCGGCGTTGCGCCAGCGCGTGGCGGACATCCTCTGACCCCTGCGGGGCATTGCGAAGCACAACAGCCGGATATAAGGGAGTCTCGATGAAAATCGTCGTGTTGGATGATTATCAGAATGTCGTTCGCGATCTCGATGCGTTTCAGCTGCTGAACGGGCATGAGGTCCGGGTGCTGACGGAAACCATCACCGACCCCGACGCACTGGCGGCGCAGATCGGCGCCGCCGATGCGCTGGTGCTGATTCGTGAACGCACGAAAATCACCCGGGCGCTGCTGAATCGACTACCGCAGCTGAAACTGATCAGTCAGACCGGCAAGATCAGCAACCACCTGGATCTGGACCAGTGCACTGCGGCCGGCGTGGCGGTGGCCGAAGGCATCGGCTCGCCGGTGGCGCCGGCGGAGCTGTGCTGGGCGCTGGTGATGGCCGCCTCGCGCCATCTGCCGACCTATGTCAGCAACATGGCGCGTGGACGCTGGCAGGATGCGGGTTGCCTTGGACTCGGGCGCACGCTCAACGGGCTGACATTCGGCATCTGGGGGTATGGCAGGATCGGCCAGCAGGTGGCGCGTTATGCGCAGGCGTTCGGCATGCAGGTGATGGTATGGGGCAGTGAGGGCTCCCGGGCGCGGGCCGAGGCGGACGGATTTGCCGCCGCGGCGTCACGGGAAGCCTTCTTTGCCGATGCAGATGTGCTGTCGCTGCATCTGCGTCTCACCGACCAGACCCGCGGCCTTGTGTGCAGCGAGGATCTGGCGCGGATGAAGCCGGATGCGCTGTTCGTCAATATCAGCCGCGCCGAGCTGGTCGAGTCGGGAGCACTGCGCCGGGCGTTGGCGAACGGCCGTCCCGGCTATGCTGCGCTCGATGTTTATGAGTGCGAGCCGGCGACGCCGGCCAACGAGCCGCTGCTGAATCTACCCAATGTACTGTGCACACCGCACCTTGGGTATGTCGAGCGCAACAGCTATGAACTCTACTTCCGTGCCGCATTCGAGAATGTCATCCGCTTCTTTGACGGCGCAGCGCAGCATATCGCCAATCCGGAGGTGCTGACGGGAAAAGCCTGAGCGCTGCGCTTGGCTTTTGCGTCGGGCTGTGCCAGTTTGGTGAGACCGCTCAGCGGGCTCCGGACGTTTCATCGCGCGCCGCGCAGGATGAATCCGGAGGCGCGAGCCGAACAGGCGATATGGGCATCGCCGCGTTTAAACAACAAGGAGCAAGCGATGACGCAGAGTGAATACCGGCTGCCGTCGCGACTGACCAAGGCTGATGGCAGCCCGCGCCAGGTGGGGTTTGAACTCGAGTTTTCCGGCATCACCCTCAATCGCACCGGTGAGGTGGTACAGCAGAGCCTGAAGGGGCGGGTGACCGAGCAGACCGAAGCGGAGCAGGTGATCGAGTGCGACGGCTTCGGGCCGTTCAATATCGAACTGGACTGGGCGTTTCTCAAGCGCAAGGCCGCCGAGCGCGAGGAGGCCGGCACCGAGGATGAATGGCTGCATCGGCTGTCTCAGGCCGCCGAGCTGCTGGTCCCGGTCGAGGTGGTATGCCCGCCGATACCGCTCGCGCAGATGGATAGCCTCGATCCTCTGGTCAAGGCGTTACGCGAGGCCGGGGCTCAGGGCACCGAGGAGTCGCTGATCGCCGCCTACGGCGTGCATGTGAACCCGGAAATCCCGGATCGCTCCGCCACGACCCTGTTCAACTACCTGCGCGCCTTTGCCCTGCTGCAGTGGTGGCTGGTGGAAGCGCATCAGGTCAACACCGCACGCAAGATCAGCCCCTATGTCGGTCTGTATCCGGAACACTATGTCTGCTTGCTGCTGAGCCGCAAGGCGCCGGATATCGATCAGATCTTTGCCGATTACCTGACCTGTAACCCGACCCGCAACCGGGCGCTGGATCTGCTGCCGCTGCTGTCGGACTTCGATGCCGAGCGGGTACAGCGCGCGGTCGATGATCCGCGTATCAACGCGCGACCGACCTTTCACTACCGTCTGCCGAACTGCCAGATCGAGCGCGAGGGTTGGTCACTGGCGGAAGCCTGGAACCGCTGGTGGGTGGTCGAGTCGCTGGCCGAGCAGGCGCAGGCGCTGGATGAGCTGGGGGCGCGTTTTCTCGCGTCTCAGAAGCCGCTGCTCGGCGTCAATCGCAAGGACTGGGTAGAGTTTATCGATCGATGGCTGCACGACCACGGGTTGGCGTAACCGGTAACGGCCGCCGCTGGGCACCGAGCTGGTGGTGCGCGGCGCTGGCGCTGCGGCTGGCCGGCGCCGTGCCGGAGCGGATCAGTGTACGGCATCCGCCCAGCGGCAGGCCGCTGGATGCACTGGTGATCGGCGGCGGCAACGATATCAGTCCCGAGCACTATGCCGGTGATCTGGAGGCCAGGGTCCGCGCCGACCCGGCACGCGACCAGCTGGAGATCGGCTGGATCCACTGGGCGCTGAAGCGGCGCGTGCCGCTGCTGGGGATCTGTCGCGGTGCTCAGCTGATCAATGTGGTGCTCGGTGGCGACCTGCATCAGGATATCCGCAGCCTGCGCCGGCGGACTTACAACCGCCCCGGGCTTTTGCCCACCAAGCAGGTGACGCTGGCGCCGGACTCGGTGCTGGCGCAGGTCTGCGGCAAGCGTCGGCTGCGCGTCAACAGTCTGCACCATCAGGCGATCCGCCACACCGGACGTCAGCTGCGCGTGGTGGGGCATGATCTGGACCGCCTGGTGCAGGCGGTGGAGCATGACGGCGACAGCCCGGTGATCGGCGTGCAGTGGCACCCGGAATACTTGCTCTACCTGCCATCACAGTTGGCACTGTTTCGCTGGCTGGTGCGCCAGGGCACCTGATCAGACCAGCTTCACCATGATGTCGTGCAGCACGTTGGCGGCAGCGTGCAGGCGACGCGAACCATCCATCATGTGGTGGTAGATTTCGCGCCGGGACAGCATCTCCGCCGTCACCTCGCCCTTGAACAGCTCCGCCAGCGCGTGCCGGTAGAGGCGCTCGATACGCCGGTGCGAGTGGCGGGCGGCGTGGGCTTCCTGTTCGACCGCAGGCGGGTAGTCGCGCAGGGCGGCAAACCCCCGTTCCAGCGCTTCGCTGCCCTCCAGCAGTTCACGGATAATCAGCTGCATGTGATGGTCAGGTGTCACCGACAGGTCCACCATCTCATTGATCGTGCTTTTACAGTGGGTGACGATCCAGTCCAGCGCCTCGATCGCGCGGTAGATATCCTCACGGTCGATCGGCGTCGAGAAGGCGCGGTTGAGCTGGTGCAGGTTCTCGATCTTCAGCGTATCCGCGGCATGCTCATCCTGTGACAGCAGTTCGGCGGTTTTGTCGTCCGCGGTCTGCATGTAATGGTTCAGGTTGCGGATGGTCGCCGTGACCAGCCGACTCTGCTCCGCCAGCAGGCCGAAAAAGTCGGTCGGACTGGGAATAATCCGATCCAGCAGGCGGGAGAGAAAGCCCTTCTGGTGCGTCTGTGTCATGCCGCGTGTCCTTGAGTCATGCCAGCCCCGTCACAGTGAGCACGGCGTAAAAAAGCATCGCCACCACGGCGGCGCCGGGAATCGTGACCAGCCAGGTCGTCGCGATCTCGCGCGCCTTGGTCCAGCGTACGGCATGCGGACGCTCGGAGGCGCCGATGCCCATGATCGACGATGACACCACATGAGTGGTTGAAACCGGGGCGCCGATCAGCGACGCCAGAAACACCACACCCCCCGATGTCAGCTGCGAGTTGAGCGCGTGCAGCGGCCGAATTTTGTAGATCGCAAACGCCAGCGTGCGGACGATGCGCCAGCCGCCCAGGATGGTGCCCAGCGTAATCGCCATGGCGCAGATCAGCATCACCCAAAGCGGTACCTCAAAACGGTCGATCTCGCCGCTGAGCAGCAGGCACAGGGTCAGAATGCCCATGCTCTTCTGGGCATCGTTGGCGCCATGGGCGAAGGCAAGGCCGGCGGTGGAGAGCCACTGTGCCGCGCGCAGCTCGCGGTTGACCAGCGGGCTGGCCCGGCGCAGCAGGAACAGGGTGATGCGCTGCAGAATGAAACCGAACCAGAATCCGGCCAGCGGCGACAGGAACAGCGCCAGCAACACCTTGGTGACGCCGGTGAGATGACCTTCGCGCAGCGCCTCAAGGCCCCAGAGCACGTGATCCGGGCCGACGGCAACGACGACCACACCGGCCAGTCCGCCCACCAGTGCGTGGGATGAGGAGGAGGGCAGTCCGCGCCACCAGGTAAACAGATTCCAGAAGGTGGCGGCACCGAGTCCGCAGATCACCACGACCAGTGAGAGCCGGGTGGGCAGATCATCGAGGGTGACAAACTTGCCGATGGTATTGGCAACGGCGGTGCCGCCGAGCACCGGGCCGAGAAAGGTGAAACCGCCGACGATGATGACCGACATGGCCGGGGTCATGGCCCGGGAGGCGATCACCGAGGCCACCATGTTGGAGGCGTCATGGAAACCGTTGGTAAAGTCGAACAGCACCACCATGCAGGTGGCCAGCGCCAAAAAGAACCAGAATTGTTCCATGCAGGTACTGAAATCCCTGGTACAGCCTTACACTCTGGCGTTGGGCCCGGTGAACGGCCATGCACTGATGACGTTCCACACGCCAGTGACGGCGGTGAACCTGAGTTCAGAGTAGCGTATTTTGACTGAATAACCGACAGCCGGCAGGGACATACGGGGGCTATATGGCAATGAATATGAGGGGGGCACAGCGAGCCGCGGCTTTGCTGCTGACATCGCTGCTGCTCATTGCGGGATGCAGCGACGACAAGCTCGCCGCACTGGAGCCTGGTGCCCGGGTGGTCGCATTCGGCGACAGCCTCACGGCCGGCTATGGCGTTGCTCCGGAGCACAGCTATCCGGCGCAGCTGGCACGGATGACCGGACTGGAGGTGATCAATGCGGGTATTTCCGGCGAAGAGACCGCGGCCGGGCTGGCGCGCATACAACCACTGCTGCAGCGCGAATCGCCGGCGCTGGTGCTGCTGCTGGAAGGCGGCAACGACATCCTGCGCAACCGCAATCCGCAGCAGACCCGCGACAATCTGGCCCGGATGATCGAACAGATCCGGGCCAGCGGCGCGCAGGTGGTGCTGATCGGCGTACCCGAGAAAAACCTGTTCTCCAGTGTCGCGCCGCTGTACCGGGAGCTGGCCGAGGAGTACGAGCTGCTGTTCATCGACGACCTGCTCGCCGAGCTGCTGCGCACGCCGGAATACAAGTCCGACCCGGTGCATTTGAATGCTCGCGGCTATCAGGCGCTGGCCGCGGGTATCGCGGCGCAGCTGGAACGGGCCGGGGCACTCTAGCGGCCGGGTTACGTTAGAATGCGGCCGCAGACAGAACCCAACAACCGTACAACCCGATCAGGAGGGGATATGGAGTGGACAGTGTATCTGTCGGGTGAGATTCACACCGACTGGCGCGAACAGATCATCGAGGGCTGCCGCAGCCGCAACCTGCCGATCCGATTTACATCCGCGGTGACCGATCATGATGCCAGCGATGCCGCCGGCGATGCGCTGGCACCGGACAGTGCCGGCTACTGGCGCGATCACAAATCGGCCAAGGTCAACGCGATTCGGATCAAGACGCTGATCGAGCGCTGTGATCTGGCGGTCATCCGTTTCGGCGACAAGTACAAGCAGTGGAATGCGGCCTTCGATGCCGGTTTCTGCGCGGCGCTGGGCAAGCCCTATATCACGCTGCACGGTGAGGAGATCGTGCATCCGCTCAAGGAAGTGGATGCAGCGGCGATGGCCTGGGCACAGACCCCGCAGCAGGTGATCGAGGTGCTGCAGTACGTGGTCAGTGCCCGGTAAGCGCGCTGATCCTGTCCGATCACTCGGTGCGGGCGGGTGGGTCGCTGTCCTTGTCGGCCTGCTCGTCACCACCGGTGTCGGCGCGCCGGTATTCCGGGTTGTCGCACACCTCCTCGATGTAACGACCGATATACTCCTGACCGCGGCGCATCGTGTTGGTGAGCCAGAGAATCAACAGGGCGCCAAACGCCAGAATGAAGATCGCGTAGGTCTGAAACGCCACGGCCGCTACCGCAGTGAGCGGAATCAGAATCCAGAGTCCCTGCTTGCTGCGCTTTTTCAGCGACTCGATCAGCTCCTCCGCTTTGGCGCGCTCGGTCAGCCCTGCATTGAGCAGTGACTGGCGCAGGGATTCATATTCACGTTCGCGACGGCGCGCCATGCGCCCGAAAGGATCGTTCAGTTTCATGCGTTATCGTCTGTTGTAGCCTGTGAAGGGTTCGAATTCGACAGTGCGATACTACCTGTATTCACGCCCGATGTCCGTTCCCGTGCAGCGCGGTGCGCAACGTCTATGCTGAAAGTGCACGGTTGCACTGGAGGTGTCATGAAAAAGCTCAAGAACGAGAAAGAGCTGGTCAAAAAGGCGATAGAGGAGGGCGTGCGTTACGGTGAGGAGCGTGGCGCCGTGGTGTTTGAGCCGACCGACTCGGCCGAGCTCAAGATCGAGTATATCTACCGCTTGCTGGTGCACGACAAGCTGATTCAGCCGATGCCGGAGGACCAGGTATCGCAGCAGTCGATGCGCCACAAGCTGGCGCTCTGGGCCTCGCGTCTGTAGTTACATTTGTCGTTACGTCTGTCGTTACGGCGAGAGTAACGGCCAGAGTCACGGCGCCAGTTGCTGTGTCGCTGCGCGCACTGCCGAGGCGCACACCCTGCCCGGTCTCATGCGGACAGGCCACAGCAGAACATACCGCGTGCAGATAAAAAACGGGCCCGCTGTTGCGCGCCCGTTTTTTATATCGGGTGTCAGTCCTGCAGTTTCCAGCGCAGAGTCTCGCCGGCACGCAGCGGCACGATGATGTCGTCCCCGAACGGCATTTCCGCCGGCACCTGCCAGGGCGACTTCACCAGCGTGATGGTATCGCTGTTGCGCGCGCGGCCATAGAAATCGGCGCCGAAGTGGCTGGCGAACCCTTCCAGCCTGTCGAGTGCGCCGAGGTCCTCGAATATTTCCGCATACAGCTCGATCGCGGCATAGGCGCTGAAGCAACCGGCGCAGCCGCAGGCGGATTCCTTGGCGCCCTTGGCGTGTGGCGCAGAGTCGGTGCCAAGGAAGAATTTGCCACTGCCGCTGATCGCGGCGTCCTGCAGCGCCTGCTGGTGTACGTTGCGCTTGAGAATCGGCAGGCAGAACAGGTGCGGGCGGATACCGCCAACCAACATGTGGTTGCGGTTGTAGGCCAGGTGCTGAACGGTGATGGTGGCGGCGACGTTATCGCCCTGACTGTTGACGAACTCAGCCGCGTCCCGGGTGGTGATGTGCTCAACCACCAGCTTCATGTTGCCGTGGCGGGCCGCCAGCGGCGCGAGGATCTCATCGAGGAAACGCTTCTCGCGGTCGAAGATATCGACATCGCTGTGGGTCACTTCACCGTGCACCAGCAGCGGCATGCCGTGCTCGGCCAGCGCATCGCAGACCGCATCGAGCTTGCCAAGGTCGGTGACGCCGGAATCGGAGTTGGTGGTCGCGCCGGCCGGATAGAGTTTGACGGCGGCGATTTTGCCGGTCGCTTTCGCCTCGGCGATCATCTCCGGCGTCGTGTTATCGGTCAGGTAAAGCGTCATCAGCGGCTCGAACCGGCTGCCTTCGGGCAGCTGCGCGAGAATGCGCTCGCGGTAGGCCAGTGCCTGCTCGGCGTTGACCACCGGCGGGCGCAGATTCGGCATCACGATCGCGCGTCCCATCTGCCGGGCCGTGGCCGGAACCGTATGGCCAAGTACCGCGCCATCGCGCAGATGCAGGTGCCAGTCGTCGGGGCGGGTCAAAGTCAGGCGGTCGGTCATGGGACTCCTCGATCGTTCGGGTGGCGGGACGTGCGGGCGATTATAGACAATCGGCGGAATCGCGTCTTGTGTTCACCCGGGCCGGCCGCGGCGGGGCGCCTTTATAGCCAGCCTTTAACCGAGTATTACCATAAGGAATTAGCTGTAATAGCTGCCAGCTGTATAATATTGCGCCTTAAAATCCGGCTGATCCCGGATATTCAAGCAAAAAGTCCGGGCTTACCCCGCCTGGCTCGACTCAAGGGATGATCCCGATATGACCAAACCCACTCCTTTGGCGCTGGCACCTCTGGCGCTGTTCCTGCTGTTTTTTGTCGGCAGCGGGCTCTGGTATCAGGCGCAGGATGTCGAGTACGCCTTCTACCAGATCTCGGCGCCGGTCGCGATTCTGCCGGCGATCGTGCTGGCGGTCCTGCTGGCACGCGGACCGCTCAACGAGCGCATCCAGACGTTCATCCGCGGCGTCGGTGACGACACCATCATCACCATGATCCTGATCTACCTGCTGGCCGGGGCGTTTGCCAGCGTGGCCAAGGCGGTCGGCGGTGTCGATGCGACGGTCAACTTCGGCCTCAGCGTGATTCCGCCAGAACTGGTACTGCCGGGGCTGTTTGTCATCACCGCGTTCGTGGCCACGTCGATGGGGACGTCGATGGGCACCATCGCCGCGATTGCGCCGATCGCGGTGGGCGTTGCCGAGGCCACCGATCTGTCGTTGCTGATGACGACCGCAACTGTGGTCGGCGGGGCGATGTTCGGCGACAACCTGTCGATCATCTCGGATACGACGATCGCGGCGACCCGCACACAGGGCTGTGCGATGCGTGACAAGTTCCGTCTCAATTTCCGCATCGCGCTGCCGGCGGCGCTGCTGACGCTGGTGTGGCTCTGGTGGCAGAGTGGTGCCGCGCAGATCGAGGCGCCGGGCGAGTATGAGCTGCTGCGCGTGTTGCCCTATCTGGTCGTGCTGGTGCTGGCAGTGCTGGGTGTCAACGTGATGCTGGTGCTGTTCGTTGGCATCCTGCTGGCGGGGGGCATCGGGCTGGCGCTGGAGCCGCAGTACAGCGTGGCCCAGTGGTCCAAGGATATCTACGCCGGCTACGGCAGCATGCAGGAGATCCTGATCCTGTCGCTGCTGATCGGCGGTCTGGGCGCGATGATGAAAAGCCAGGGGGGGCTGGCGTGGGTCTCCGGTGCGATCGATCGTATCAGCCGGCTCGGCAAAGGCGAACCGGGGCGTCGCAGCGGTGAGTTCAGCATCGCCGCCGCGGTGGCGGTCACCAACGTCTGCACCGCCAACAACACGGTCGCGATCCTGCTGGCGGGCTCGCTGGCGCGCGATATCGCTCAGCGTCACGCGGTGGATGCACGGCGCAGTGCCAGCCTGATCGATATCTTCTCCTGCGTCGTGCAGGGGGTACTGCCGTACGGGGCGCAGCTGCTGCTGGCGGCATCGATTGCCAAGCTGTCGCCGTTGCAGCTGGTCGGCAGCATCCACTACTGCTGGCTGCTGGCGCTCTGTGCGGTACTGTCGATCCTGACCGGACTGCCGAAGCTGAGGCAGCCGGTGGCGGCGATGAATGAGGCGCCGAGCCAGGCCTGAGCCGGACCGGCCCGGTGCTGCGAAGCCGGGCCCGGCAACGCCGGGTCGCAGCCGTCAGCGCGGTCGCTGCGGCCGCGGTGTTATTCGCCCTTGAGCTGTCGTACCAGTGAGGCCGGCAGCTCGCTCAGCGTCAGCGTGTTGCTGTCCGGATCGAAGGTCACGTTCTTGCCCAGCGATTCGTTGGAGAAGCTGATCGACACATCACGGCTGCGACCGCTGTAGCGGATGTAGCGCTTGAGACTGGTGCGATCGGGGATGAATGCCTCCTTCAGCTCTGGATCGCGCGCCTCGATAAAGCGGTCCAGCCCGGTGGGCGCGCTGCTCTCGATCTCGCCCGAGAGTTCGCGGTAGCTGACCGCTTCCCCCTGTTTGGCCTGCTCGATGCAGTACTCCGCCACCTCCTTCTGATAACGGCGGCCGGTCTCCTCCGGCATTTCACGGCTGTAGTCCTCGACCAGGGCCATGAAACGTTCCGTATCGGCAATGGTGTCGACGGTGTCGGTAAAACTCAGGTAATCGAGCATCAGTTTCTGCATCGGGCGCTCGCCGAAGCCGAAGCTGACGGTCAGGTATTTCTTCTCGCCCGGCTGGTTCACCTGCTCCAGATTCAGGCTGGCGCAGACGCCGGTTTTGGCGAAATCGATGTATTCGCAGTGGTCCGGGCGGTTGTCCGGGTCGATGACAAAGCCGTCGAGCTGGCGCAGCTGTACCAGCCACAGCAGCCGGCCCGCGTCCTGCTCGTCGACGGCGAACAGCCAGAGTCCGTCGCTCTCCACATCCTGCTCCTCCAGCGCAATGGCCAGATATTCGATCGCTTTCTGACTGAATGTGGTCAGGTTCAGGGTCTCGCCGAGCCAGTTCACCACCAAGCCCTTGAACGTGCCCGCCTCGTCACTGAAGCAGCCGTAGCGCTTGCTGGCGCGACGCACGAACAGCGGTTTGATCTCGCTGAGCAGACGGTTGGCAAGCTCGGTGCTCGCAAGCGGTGTGTCGCTGAGGCTGTAGGACTTCTCGTTGCTCGAACGGGTCAGGCGGTGAATGATGGCCTGGGTGACGGACATGGGCGACTCCGGTCGGTAGCTGGGTCAATGGAGGGCGGATTATAACGCGCTGCCGTGGCGGCGACAGCGGGGGGTTTGACCGTCCTCGACAGGGCTCGCTAAAGTGGTTCGGTCCCTGTCAGGAGCTGCCCCATGCCCGATTTTGCCACTCGATTTTCGATCGCACGCCCCTATAACCGAGAGGCGCCGAGCGCTGTCAGCCTGTCGCGGCTTGAACGCGAGCTGGAGAGTGACCGCGGACGCATCATCAATTCCGCCGCGGTGCGCCGGTTGCAACAGAAAACCCAGGTGTTCCCGCTGGAGCATAACGCCGCCGTGCGCAGCCGTCTGACCCATTCGCTGGAGGTACAGCAGACCGGCCGTTTTATCGTGCGCACGCTGTTCGAAAAGCTTGGCGAGCGAGCGCAGACGCTGGGGCTGGCGGGTTATGAGCGGGCGATCGAATCGATGGTGGAGATGGCCTGTCTGATGCACGACATCGGCAATCCGCCATTCGGCCACTTTGGTGAAGCCGCCATCTCGCGCTGGTTTACGCATACGCTGCCGACGCTGGAGCCGTTTCAGCGCGGCGGGCTCAGCGCAGAGGAGCAGCAGCTGCGTCAGGCGCTGCTGCGCGAGCTTGAAAGTTTCGAGGGCAATGCCCAGGCGATCCGGCTGATCAGTCAGCTGCAGAAGCTGAATCTGACCTACGCCCAGAGCGCCTGTATCTTCAAATACACCCGCTGTGCCACTGAGGAAAAGCCCCCGGCCGGCACTGCGCTGGCGTATCTGCGTAAGAAACCGGGCTACTACTTTTCCGAGCGCGACTTCGTCGCACAGATGCAGACAACGCTGGGCATGGCGGCGGGACATCGCTATCCGCTGACCTATCTGATGGAAGCGGCGGATGATATCGCCTACTGTCTGGCCGACCTTGAGGACGGGGTCGACAAAGGCATCCTCAGCTGCGAGCGACTGGCGACCCTGCTGATCGAGCAGTTTGCCCGCCTGCGGCAGCCGTTTGGCGATGGTGACGGCACGCACTTTGGTGGCCATTCGTTCGCGGCGCTGGTCGAGCGCGCACTGGCGCGCGCCCGCCGCGAGCGGATCAACAAGGAGCATGAGTTTTTCGTCAGTCTGAGAGTCGGGTTGATTCACCCGCTGGTGCAACATGCGGCCCAGGCGTGGATCGATAATGTCGAGGCGGTATATGAGGGTGCGCTGGATCGGGCGCTGCTGGAGGACGACTCTCCCTGCCATGCCGCGGTGGAGACGTTGAAGCAGGTGGCGGTGCGACACGTATTTTCAGTAGATGAGGTGGCCACGCTGGAGCTGCAGGGCTACCGCATCATCAGCGGTCTGCTGGATCACTACAAACCACTGCTGATGCTGCCCCGGGCGTCGTTTGCCGAGCTGGTTGAGGGCGGCGGACGCGGCCTGCTGGTGGAGAGCCGGCTGTTCAAGCGCCTGCCGCCGAAGCATGTAAAAGCCTACGCTGCGATGCTTGACGCGGCGCCGCTGCCGCTCGATATCTGGGAGCGCTACTGTCGCTGCCGTCTGCTGCAGGACATGGTCAGCGGAATGACCGACCAGTTTGCGCTGGATGAATTCCGCACCCTGTCGGCGCAGATCAGCTGACGCATGCAGACCGGCCGTTCAGGGCTCACCGGACGGCGGTTCGTACTCGATTTCACCACGTTGCAGTGTGACCGGTTGTACGCCGGCCCAGACCGGTAGCACCCTGTCCTCAGGATCATCGATCGGGCCGCCGCTGCGAACCTTGGCCGACAGCTCGTCCAGCGTAAACGCCAGCACGCTGGTCGCCTTCAGTTCGGCAGCGTTGGCGGGACGTGCCTCCTGCGAGCGGCCGGCGTGGAACTTCTCCAGCAACTGGTCCAGTGCACGACGCTTCTCGTCGACATCATCGACCCGTCGCGCACGGGCGTAGATGACGACGCTGCGGAAATTGACCGAGTGATGAAACGCCGAACGCGCAAACACGATGCCATCGAGCAGTGTGATCGCGAGGCAGGCTTCAGCACCCTCCAGCAGTGCCTGAAACAGCCCGTTGCGGCTGGAACCATGCACGTAGAGCTGATCGCCATCGCGCCAGTGGATCGTCGGTTGCAGCAGCGGTTGGCCGTGGTGCACGGTGCTCAGATGGCAGATCAGTGCTTCGTCGATAATCGCGTTCACCGTGGCGGTGTCGTAATGCGCACGTTTTGGGGCCCGCTTCAGCCGGGTTCGTTCGGTTTGTCTGTACTGGGTCATGCCGGTTCACTCCATCGGTTACAGCACCTAGACTACGATGCTGTGTGGGTCTAAATAAGATCCACTTTGTAATCATTTGATAGGCCCACTATGGATGAGTCTGGACTGGCGCGAACGGATCTCGGGCTGTTTCTCAATCTGAACGCCACCGATGCGGCGCTGCCAACCTATCGGCGGCTGTTTCTGGCCCTGCGCACGGCGATTTTGTCAGGGCGTGTGCAGGGCGGTGTGCGTCTGCCCTCGACACGTGCATTGGCGGCCCAGCTCGGGATCGCCCGCAATACGGTCAAAAGCGCCTATGAGCTGCTGCAGGCCGAGGGCTATCTGCACAGCCGGCACGGGGCCGGCTGTTTCGTTGCTGCGTTGCCGGTGGCGCAGGGCCTGCGCTCGGGGGCCGCAGGCGCGCTCGCGTACAACGCAGGGGATGAGGATCAGATGCCGGCGGTGCGCGCACGACCGGGGCTGTTGCAGCCGGGGCTGCCGGCGCTGGATCAGTTTCCGTATCGACGCTGGCAACGGGCGCTGCAGGCGGCCGCCTCGACACCGGCACTGACCGCAACTGACCCGCAGGGGGATGCCGGGCTGCGCGTGGAGATTGCTCGCTGGCTGGGTCTGCAGCGCGGCATGCAGGTCGCCCCGTCACAGATCCTCATCACCTCCGGCTCGCAGCAGGGGCTGTATCTGATCGCCAACCAACTCACGACCGCAGGTGATCGGGTGCTGTTGGAGCGGCCCGGTTTTTCCGGTACCGAACAGGCGATGCGACTGGCGGGGGCCTGCGTTGATCATATCGATCAGCAGGCGCTTGCACGCACCGATACACTGGGGGCGGCGCGTCTGATGGTACTGACGCCGTCACGGAATTTCCCGATGGGGCATACGCTGGCGGCGGATCGGCGACTGGCGCTGCTGAACTGGGCGGCTGGGCACGACGCCTGGCTGGTCGAAGACGACTACGATTCCGAGTTTGCCGCGGGACCGGCGTTGTCGGCGTTGTTCTCGCTGGATACCCGGGACCGGGTGATTTACGCCGGTACCTTCAGCCGCACGCTGTTTCCGGGTCTGCGGCTTGGCTATCTGGTGTTGCCGCCAGCATGGGTGGCGGCGTTTGTCGCAGTGCGACGGATCATGGATGGCGGCCTGTCCAGCCTGCCGCAACGGGCGCTGGCGGCTTTCATGGCCAGCGGCGATTACAGTCGTCATCTGCGCCGTATGAAGCGACTCTACGCGCAGCGCCGCGCACGGTTGGAACAACAGTTGGCGGAATCGCCATTGCGGGCGCTGCCGATCATCGATGCCGGCGGCGGCATGCACCTGTGTCTGGGCCTGCCCGATACAGTCGATGACATCGCCATTGCTCAGCGACTGGCCGGTGAAGGCGTCGGTGCCCGGGCGCTGCGACTCTATGATCCCGAGGGCCGACCCGGACTGGTGCTCGGCTTCGCTGCTGACGCAGAGGATGCGATGCGGCGAGGGGTCGATCGACTCGTGCGGGTGCTGGCGCCGCGGCTCAGAGCACCTGATTGAACCCCTCGAACTGTGGCGGACCCAGGTAGATATCCTTGGCCGGCTTCGCGTTGGCGTGCGCCTTGCGGAACGCTTCAGAGCGGGTCCAGTTCACGAATGCCTCCTCCGACTCCCAGATGCTGTGGGATGCAAACAGCGTGTACTCATCGCTGGTCGGGCCCTGCAGCAGCTGAAAGCTTTTGAAGCCGGGCACCTGGTCGAGAAAGGTTTCGCGGTTTTTCCAGATCTCGATGAACGCCTGCTCCTTGCCGGGGGCGATACGAAAGCGGTTCATGGCGACGTACATGGTCAATCCTTCTGTCGGGTTTTGAGTAAGGCTGCGCTCAAGTCTATCGCCTCCGTGGCAGCATCGAAACGCCTGATCGCGGTTACTGGAGACTGGCGGGGAGAGGGCAGGGCCGCCGTCGTTTGCGCGCATTGTGCAATTGCAAAAAATTATGATGTCGATAAAGACGGCCTATTTAGTGTTTGGTTCTCGCCTGTCTAGGCTTAATAAAAGTCTAACCGATTGATTCGCGCCAGGGCGGGGAGGGAATGCAATGCGAGGACAGCGAGAGCTTGAGATCAGCGGCCGCACAGGTGTCAATGGAGCGGCCGATGCGGCACCACCGGGCATCATCGCTGAGCTGCTCGAGCTGGCCGATGTGCGCATCAACGGCAGCCGTCCCTGGGATATTCAGGTGCTGGATACCCGCCTCTACGACGCTTTTCTGACGCGCGGGTCGCTGGGCTTTGGTGAGGCGTACATGGATGGCTGGTGGGAGTGTCACGACCTGTCCGGGCTGATGACCCGTCTGCTCAGTGCGCGCCTCGATACCCGGATTGTCGGGCGCGCACGGGTCTTTATCGGTTTGCATTATCTGCGTGCCCGGCTGCTCAATCTGCAGTCTCAGGTGCGTGCTTTCCAGGTCGGCGAACGGCACTACGACATCGGTAACGATCTCTATGCTGCGATGCTGGACCGGCACTGGTGTTACAGCTGCGGTTACTGGGCCGAGGCCGATGATCTCGACAGCGCCCAGCTGGCCAAGCTCGACCTGATCTGCCGTAAGCTCAAGCTGGAACCCGGCATGCGGGTGCTTGAGGTGGGCTGTGGCTGGGGCAGTCTGGCCGCCTATATGGCACGGCACTACGGTGTGCATGTGCACGGGATCACCATTTCGCGGGAGCAGGCGGCCATGGCACGGGAGCGCTGTGCCGGGCTGCCGGTCGAGATTGAGCTGACCGACTACCGCGATGTGCGCGGGCAGTATGATCGTGCCGTGTCCGTCGGCATGTTCGAGCATGTGGGACACAAGAACTACCGCACCTACTTTGATACGGTGTCGCGCTGTATCAAGCCGGAGGGTCTGTTCCTGCTGCACACGATCGGTACCGACGGCGATGGCTGCGGTGTCGACCCCTGGATCGATCGCTATATCTTCCCCAACGGTGAACTGCCGACGATGCCGCGTCTCGTTGCAGGAACGCTGGAGCGGTTCAATATCGAAGATCTGCACAATTTCGGAGCCGACTACGACAGGACGCTGATGGCCTGGTGGAATAACGTGCGCGCGGCCTGGCCGCAGTTGTCGGATCGTTATGACGAGCGTTTCCGGCGCATGTGGCGCTACTACCTGATGAGCTGCGCCGGCTTTTTCCGCGCCAGACGCGGCCAACTCTGGCAGGTCGTGCTGTCACCGGTGGGCAGTCAGCGGGTGTACCGTTCGGTTCGCTGACCTTTCCTGTCGTGCGCGGCCGCGGCGCCGGCATTTCGTTCGACCGCGGCAGCGGTTATCCTGAGCCCTCGAGCAACGGGTTCAGGGAGCAGGCATGTACCGCAGCGTGCTGACGTTCTGGTTCGACGAGATCGAGCCGACACAGTGGTGGCAAAAGGATGAGGCATTCGATCGCACGATCGAGGCGCGTTTCGGAACGCTTTGGGAGAGGGCGCGCAAGGGCGAGCTGTTCAGCTGGCGGCGGGTGGCCGATGGACGGCTGGCCGAAATCATCGTGCTGGACCAGTTTTCGCGCAACATTCATCGCGGCCGGCCTGAAGCCTTTGCGCAGGACGATATGGCGCTGGTGCTGGCGCAGGAGGCGGTGGCGCACGGCGTCGATATGGCGCTGACGCCGATTCAGCGCAGCTTCCTCTACATGCCCTACATGCACTCCGAATCAGCGCTGATCCACGAGGTGGCGGTGCAGTTGTTCCGCTCCAGCGGCCTGCAGGAACAGTACGACGCCGAACTCAGGCACAAGGCCATCATCGACCGCTTCGGTCGCTACCCCCACCGCAACGAGATTCTGGGGCGGGAATCGACCCCGCAGGAGATCGAGTTTCTGCAGCAGCCCGGCTCCCGTTTCTGACCCGGACAGTCCCTGTCGAGCACCGCTTACACCAGCGGCGCACTCAAGCGTGGTCCCTCGGCCAGCAAGTCCGCCAGACGTTCCAGCCCGATCGCCAGTGCTTCACGTTGTGCCGGTGGCGTCAGGCAGATGCGGATCGCTTGCGGGGCTGGCTGCGTGCCGACACAGAACGGCTCCGGACTGATCAGCGTCACCCCGCGCAGTCCGGCCTGCTCGATGAAGTCACTGGCGCGCCAGGGCTCGGGCAGATGCAGCCAGGCCTGAAAGCCGCACGGGTGGGTATGGAACTCGTAGCCGCGCAGGCGTTCCTCAAGCAGCTGATGCCGTGCCTGGAGCTCCTGCCACTGCCAGTCGATCAGCGTCTGCGCCTCGCCGCTGGTCAGCCATTCGCAGGCCGCGGCGCCCATCAGGCCGGCGCTGGACCAGCACTGTGAGCGCAGCCCCGCACTGAGCTGCGGCAGCAGATTGGCCGGCGCCCGCAGTGCACCGAAGCGCAGCCCGCCGGAGAGAATCTTCGATACGCTGAAGATATAGAGCGCGCGTTCCGGTGCCAGCTGATAGAACGGCGTGCCGCGCTGGTCTGCGCGAACGAACTGGACACCGTCTTCAAGCAGCAGCAGATCGTATTTGCGGGCGATGCGCACGATCGCTTCGCGCCGCTCCAGCGACATGTGGGCTGCGGTCGGGTTGTTGTGCTCCGGCATCAGGTAGAGCAGGCGGATGCGCTGGCGCTGGCACAGCCGTTCCAGTGCGTCCGGGCGCATCCCCTCGCGATCCATTGACACCGGCAGGTGCTTGAGCCCGAGCTGACGTGCGGCGGCAATCATGCCGGGATAGGTCAGCGCGTCGGAGGCGACCGCCTCGCCGGGACGGATCAATGACTGCAACGCGAGGAAGTCCGCATGCTGACCGCCGACGGTGAGCACCAGCTCCTGCGCCTGCATCGGCAGTCCCTGCGCGCTGAGCCAGTCCGCCAGCTGCTGGCGCTGGCACAGGTTGCCCTGTTCCGGCTGGTAGTCCAGCGATACATCCAGTTGTGTGTTCTGGTCGGCGATGCGATGCAGCACGCTGGACAACTGCGCGGCGCGCAGCGGGTTGGGAATGGGAATGCTCAGCGACAGGTCGATACTGTCGGTCCCGGCGCGGGACAGGTGGTGGAAGTCCGGGGTATCCGGTGCACCGCCGCGCACCCGTGTGCCACTGCCCACTTTCGCTTCGACCAGCCCCTGACGTTCGGCTTCACGATAGGCCCGTGTGATCGTACCGACCGTGACCTCCAGTGCATCGGCCAGCAGCCGCTGTGGCGGCAGCCGCTCGCCCGGCGTCAGGTCGCCGCTGGCGATAGCGCTGGCGATACGTTCGGCCAGCGCCTTGTAATAAGGGCCGCTGGTGCCCTCCATGTCCGGCAGCCAGCTGCACCGCTGGCGGGCCCGGTTTTTGAGATCCATGGCTGCTGCTCTCTGTGAGTCAAATGTCAGGGTGACAATTGATTGTATTGGCTACAAAACTCTGATTGATGCCCGTTTTGAAGCGGTCTAGAGTTGATTGTACCCCATCAAAAGGGATGCTTTCGATGGGTCAAGGATAAATGTATCCATACAATCTGCACTATATTTGGAGGTTCCCATGCTCATCATCGCTTGTCGAGACCGCTTCCGTCCGCTTCGCGCCCCGTCGGCGATGGTGATGATGATGTCCGGAACACGGCGGTCGTCAGGCAGAACAGGAGGTTGCCATGATCAACAATCCTGAACTGCTCGCGCTGGCCGGACCCATCGTCGCCTTTGCCTTCAGTATGTCCGCGACGCCTGGTCCCAACAACATGATGTTGACCGCATCCGGTGCTAATCACGGCTTTTGGCGCACGCTGCCGCACATGCTCGGGATTACGGTGGGGTGCATGGCGCTGATGGCCGGTGTCGCCCTCGGCCTCGGGGCATTGTTCCAGCAGTGGCCGGTGTTGCAGACCGGCCTGAAGATCGTGGGCAGTCTTTACCTGATCTGGCTGGCCTGGAAAATCGCCAGTGCGCCGCCGCCCGATACGACCGACCCGTCGAGTGTGCGCCGTCCGCTGACGTTCTGGCAGGCGGCGGCGTTCCAGTTCGCCAATCCCAAGGCGTGGGTGATGGCGATCTCCGGTATCGCGTCGTTTACGCTGACCGGGGATGCGTTCCTCAGTTCGGCGCTGGTGGTGATCCTGCTGATCGGTATGACCAACCTGCCGTCGATTGCGCTCTGGGCCGGCTTCGGTGTCGCCATCGGGCGCATCCTGCGCACGGCGACCCACTGGCGCGCGTTCAATCTGGTCATGGGGCTGCTGACCGGCGCCTGTGTCCTGATGATCCTGCTCTGAGGGCGGTCCATTCGGACGCTCGCCCGACGCCCCGGCGTTTGCCGGGGCGTTCTTTCTGCGTTGGTTTCAGCGCCGACGCATTGCCATTCGTGCGTTTCACGGCTATCCCTTTACTGATACTTATCCGGCTGGCGTTTGAATCACCATTTGGCGCCCGGGTGTGCCGGTGTGCCTGCCTGATCCGCAAAAACAGGTGACCTTCCCGCGCAGGGATGGCAGAATCGCAGGTTTGTCTGACTAAATGGTCAGAC
Source organism: Marinobacterium sp. (assembly GCA_030602245.1). Lineage (GTDB taxonomy): Bacteria > Pseudomonadota > Gammaproteobacteria > Pseudomonadales > Balneatricaceae > Marinobacterium_D. The sequence continues at coordinate 37,294 of JAUWAC010000013.1, read as the reverse complement.
GTGGAGTAAAGTGTTCGGATCAAGAGGCTATGACCGAGAACAAAACTGCCCTGGAACTGATCGACATTCATAAATCCTACGGCTCGCTGGAGGTGCTCAAGGGCGTCTCATTGAAAGCCAGCGACGGTGAGGTGATCTCCATTCTCGGTTCCAGCGGCTCCGGCAAGAGTACACTGCTGCGTTGTATCAACCTGCTCGAGCAGCCGAGCCAGGGTCGAATCCTGGTGGCGGGCGAAGAGCTGGCGCTGAGCCGCAACAAGCAGGGCGACCTGCAGGCCAGCAACCGGCGACAGCTCGAGCGGATGCGCGCACGGATCGGCTTCGTGTTCCAGAGTTTCAACCTGTGGCCGCACAAGTCGATCATCGAGAACATCATCGAAGCACCCACTCAGGTGCTGAAACAGTCAAAGGACGAAGCGATCGCCCGGGGCGAGAAGCTGCTGGATCGCGTCGGTCTGCTCGACAAGCGCAATGTCTATCCTGCCAACCTGTCCGGCGGTCAGCAGCAGCGTGTCGCGATTGCGCGGGCGCTGGCGATGGAGCCGCAGGTACTGCTGTTCGATGAGCCGACCTCGGCGCTCGACCCGGAGCTGGTCAACGAGGTGCTGGCCGTCATGCGCTCGCTGGCAGAAGAGGGCCGCACGATGCTGATCGTGACCCACGAGATGCGCTTTGCCCGCGAAGTGTCGAGTCAGGTCGTGTTCCTGCATCAGGGCCAGATCGAGGAAGCGGGCCCGCCTGAGCAGGTGTTCGATCGTCCCAGTTCCCAGCGCGTACGCGATTTCATGGCCAGTCATGGCTGAGGCGCGTGTCGCGGTGCCAAGCAACTGAACCACTAACTGAAAAAATCGGTGAGATGACCATGAAGATAAGCAAACTCCTGACCACCGCATCGCTGGTCGCTCTGACCGCGTTCGGCAGCACTCTGGCCAACGCGGCTGACAAGATCCGCATTGCCACCGAAGGGGCCTATGCGCCGTTCAACATGACCAACGAGCAGGGCGAGCTGATCGGCTTCGATGTCGAGATCGCTAAGGCGCTGTGCGCGCAGATGCAGGCTGACTGCGAAATCGTTGCACAGGACTGGGATGGCATCATTCCGGGTCTGCTGGGGCGCAAGTACGACGCGATCGTCGCGTCCATGTCGATCACCGAAGAGCGTCTGCGCGTGGTTGATTTCACCAACCCGTACTACTCCAACGTGCTGGCGTTTGTCGGCCCTGAAGGCAAGGAACTGGATACCTCCGAAGCGGGCCTCAAGGGGCTGACCGTGGGTGCGCAGCGTGCCACCGTTGCCGGTCAGTATCTGGAAGACAACCTGGCCGATGTGGTCAGCGTGAAGCTGTATGACACCCAGGACAACGCCTACCTGGATCTCGCGGCAGGCCGTCTGGACGCACTGCTGTCCGATAAGTTCCCGGCGTATGACTGGCTGCGTACCGACGAAGGTGCCGGCTTTGAATTCAAGGGCGAGGATATCGATATCAACGACCGTATCGCCATCGCCGTGCGCAAGGGTGACCCGGTGAAAGAGAAGTTCAACGCTGCTCTCGAAGCGATCGTTGAAAACGGCACCTACGCCGAGATCAACGCCCGTTACTTCCCGTTCTCCATCTACTGACAGGCAGCCCGGTCGTGCCATGCTGATGGTGCGGCCGGGCCGGATTGACTGATCAATGGATCTACTCGGTTTTGGTGACCTGCTGCTTCAGGGTACCTGGGTCACGATCAAGCTGGCGCTGGCCAGTCTGGCCTTCGGGCTTCTGTTCGGACTGCTCGGTGCGGCGGCAAAGCTGTCCGGCTTTTGGCCGTTGCGTGCGCTTGCCACGCTCTATACAACGCTGATCCGAGGTATTCCGGAGCTGCTGCTGGTCCTGACGATCTACTTTGGCGGCTCGATGATGCTGATGGCGGTGGCCGAGCAGTTCGGTTACACCGACTACATCGAGATCAGTGCGTTCGCGGCCGGTGTTGCCGCGTTGTCGATCGCCTTCGGCGCGTACTCCACCGAGGTGTTTCGCGGTGCGATTCAGGCGATCCCGAAGGGGCAGTGGGAGTCCGCTCAGGCGCTGGGCATGACGCCGCTGAAAACCTTCTTCCGTATCATTCTCCCGCAGGTGTGGCGGCTGGCGCTGCCGGGCCTTGGGAATCTGTTTCAGGTGCTGCTCAAGGATACGGCGCTGGTGTCCGTCGTCGGGCTCAATGACCTGATGCGGCAGGCCTACGTGGCGACCGGCTCGACCAAGCAGCCGTTTACGTTTTACATGGCCGCGGCGCTGATCTATCTCGGCCTGACGGTGCTGGCCACGCTGACCACCACCTGGCTTGAGCGTGCCGCCGATCCGGCATCACGGGGGGCGCGGGCATGAACTGGAACTGGAGTGTCATCTGGGAGTATCTCCCACGTCTGATCGACGGCGTCTGGGTTACGCTGGAGCTGGTGTTCCTGTCCGGCCTGCTGGGCCTGATGCTGGCGGTGCCGCTGGCACTGATGCGTGCATCCGGCAACGTCTGGCTGCGGATCCTGCCGTTCAGTTACATCTTCTTCTTCCGCGGCACGCCGCTGCTGGTGCAGATCTTCCTGATCTACTACGGCTCGTCGCAGTTCGATCTGATTCGTGAATCGGCGCTCTGGCCGATCCTGCGTGAGCCGTACTGGTGTGCGATCATCGCCTTCACGCTGAACACCGCGGCCTACTCGGCGGAGCTGATCCGCGGTGCGATTCAGGCGATCCCGAAAGGGGAGCTGGAGGCGGCCGACGCGTTCGGTATGAGCCGCGTCCTGAAGATCCGCCGCATCGTGCTGCCGCGGGCATTCGGCATTGTGCTGCCGGCGTACGGCAACGAGCTGATCCTGATGCTCAAGAGCAGCTCGCTGGCGTCGACCATCACGCTGCTCGATATCACCGGTGCGGCACGTACGATCATTGCGCGTACCTACACGCCGTTGGAGATCTTCTTCGCCGCCGGCATGCTCTATCTGCTGATCACGGCGATCATGATCGGTGCATTCCGTCTGATCGAACGCCGTCTGAACCGCTATCAGCACTACAAGGCCCCCGAGCAGGTGGCCGAGGTGGATCCCCGCCTGGTTGACTGAGCGCCGCCGTTTCAGCGAACAGTGACGGGTGGTTGGCGATCGCGCCACCCGTCATTTTTTCCTCTCTGTCAGTTCACTTCGCGACGCATCCTGATGCAACTGCTGGTCGAAAAATGCCCATTCGCTGACTTCCCCGGCCGTCGTTTGTTGGTAACATGCAGTCGAAAACCTCATGGAATGAGGGTTTTGGGTCAGGTAGTGACACTCGCTCAAAGCGTTAGCCAGAAGCAGACTCATGTGAATACGTCCCCCTCTGTCAGGCGTCGGCTGCCTCGATTACTGCGATCCGCGGCGCTGGGCCTCTCGATTGTTCTCAGCACGGGCTGTTCCGGTCTGTGGGCTGACGAGCTTTTCGACCGCGTGCGTTTCAGCGGCTTCGGTACCCTCGCGTGGACTCATGGTGGTGATGATGCGCTGGGTTTTCGCCGTCACCTCGAGCAGGAGGGCGAGTTCGGCAACGGGTCTTTCAAAGCGGACTCGGTGCTCGGGCTGCAGATGGATGCGGATCTGACGGATGATGTGCGGGCAACCCTGCAGCTGGTGGGCAAGGATCGGCCGAGAAACGGTCTTGAAGAGTCCGTCGAGGCGGCCTACCTGGCCTACCGCATCAATCCGCGCTGGACGCTGCGTGCCGGCCGGCTCGGGATCGACCTGCTGCCGATGTCGGAATATCAGCACATCGGTTTCGCCTATGACCGGGTGCGCCCGCCGGTTGATTATTACGGCGCCATTCCCATCACACGGATGGACGGTGTCGATCTCAGATACGCATTGCCGGTCGGCCCCGGTACCCTGTCAACCAAGCTTTACCTTGGCGTGACCGAGAATACCTATGAGGCTTCGGTCGCCACAATGACGTCGAGCTGGACCCGTTTTACGGCGTCTCGGTGCGCTATGAGCTGAACCGTCTGATGCTGATGGCGTCCTATGCGCATTCGACGATTCAGGATTACCACAATGACAATGTGGAGCTGATTACGACGGCACTGGATGCGCTGCCTGCGATTACGGGCGCCGACGCACTGGCGGACGCCCTCAGGCTGGACGATGCGGTGACCGAGTATTACGCGCTGGGTGCGGAATACAGGCACGGCCCGTGGCGAGCGAGTATGGAGCTTGCCTATCTCGATTCGCAAGCCAACCTGTTCCTGCCCTATATCGGGGGGTACGCGGGGCTGAGTCGTCGCTTCGATGATGTCACCCTGTTCGGTATCGTCTCCCACGCCAAAACAACCCGGGATCCGGCCACCGTCAATGCGCCTCTGGTGCCGCCGCTGCTATCCGAGTACGTGCAGCGCACACTCAATGCGGTGCAGAGCGATCAGAAAACCGTTTCGCTCGGCGCGCGCTGGGATCTGCGCACCCATCTGGCACTCAAGCTGCAATGGGATCGTACCTGGGTTGAGGAGAACAAAGCGTATCTGTGGGGGCGCGACAGCGAACAGACACCGGCCCGTGCGCTGAATACCTTCACCCTCAGCATGGATTTTGTGTTCTGATGCGCGCCAGGCTGATCGGCGTCATGCTGTTGCTGATGGTGTATAGCGCGAGCACCTTTGCCGGCGATATTCTGGTGGTGGTGAGCAAGGCCTCACCGGTGGACAGCATCAGCCGGCGTGAGCTGGTGGATCTGTACATGGGGCGCAGCCACAGCCTGCCCGATGGTTCGCCGGTGCTGAAAATCGATGCCCCGGTCGACTCGCCGACGCGGGAAGCGTTTTACCGCTCGCTGATCAATATGCAGGTGGCCGAGGTCAACGCGTACTGGGCGAGACTGATGCTTACCGGGCGTGCCACCCCGCCCATGAGTGTGACCCGCACGGAAGATATCGCGGCGCTGCTGGAGAGAAATCCGAATGCGCTCGGGTACTTGCCGGAGGACAGCGGAAATGAAAACCTCAAAACCATTTTCGTTATCAAGGACACTTCGCGAGCGCCTTGATCTCAAGATCGCGCTGGCCATTCTCTGCCTTGCCATGCTGTTCCTCCTCGTGCTCGGCTTCTTCAATTATCTGAAAGCGCAGCAGGAAGAGCGTGCGCACGCATTGGCGGTGGTGCGCGAAATGGTGGCTGTCGTTGAGGGTAACGCGGCGATTGCCGCCTATCTGAAGGATATTCAGCTGGCCGATGAAATTGTCTCCGGTCTGCAGGACAGTCGCTATGTCGCCCGTGCCGCGATTGACATCGACGGCGGTCCGACGATCGCGGCCGGCGATATCACGCAGTCGGTTGAGGCGGATGTGGTGCACCGGCTGAACGCACCGTTTGATGCGGCCGATCAGGTCGGCACGCTGCGGGTCTATGCTGATTTTGCCTTTATCGGACAGCTGGCGACGGGCCGAGGGCGTTCGGTGCTCGTGGGGCAGCTTGCGCTGTTGCTGCTGGTATCCGGTGCGCTGTTCTGGGTGGTGCGTCGGGTGGTGATACGCCCGCTCGGGCGCGTGGTCGGTCAGCTGAAAACGATCGAGCAGAGCGGGGTGGCGCATCTGCGCGGCATTTCGCTCAAAAGTCAGGATGAGATCGGCTATCTGGCGCGCAATATCAACTCCTTGCTGGAGAAGGTCCATCAGGCCTATCTCAGCGAGGCCGAACACAATCGGCAGATCGCCCAGCTCGAACGCAAGTTCCGGCTCATCTTCGAAGGCTCTCATGCCGGTATCGTACTGGTCGACGAGTCCGACCGTCTGGCGCTGGTGAATCCGGCCTTCGAGGCGATGGTGGCGGAGCTGCTGCCGGGGGCCGGCTGTCTGGAGGGGCGCCCGCTGTCACAGTTGTTCCGGGAGCCCGAGCGGGTGGATGATATTCTTGCCGTGGTGCGCGACAGTCACACCAGTATCTTCTGCGATCTGATGCTGGCCGGCGAGCAGGAGATCTGGCTGCGCGGCGTGTTCTCCATCATTGAGTCACAGGGGGGCGACGAGCGCGGCTATGTGGAGGTGGTGTTCTCGGATATTTCCGACCGGGCACTGACAGAAAAACGGTTTGAATATGGCGCCACGCATGATCAGCTGACAGGGTTGCTGAACCGGCGGGGTGGCATGGAGCGGTTTGCCCGGCAGATCGAGCAGGCGCAGGCGAAGGGCAGCGAGCTGATACTCTGTCTGATCGATCTCAACGATTTCAAACCGGTCAACGATGTGCACGGCCACGAGGCGGGCGATCTGGTGCTGCAGGAGGTCGCGCAACGGCTGCAGCATGCGCTGCGTGCCGACGACGTCATCGTGCGCTGGGGCGGCGATGAATTCGTCGTTTCGATGCTCGTATCGGGTGACTTCGCGGTCGAGGCGGTGGGGCGCAACCTGCTGTCGCTGTTCAGGGCGCCGATCGAGATCGATCCTCAGACCCGCGTTCGGGTCGGTGGCAGTGTCGGCATCGCCTCGTCTGCCCACAGTGGCTACAACATTCAGCAGCTGATCGAGTCCGCCGACGAGGCGATGTATGTCGTCAAGAAAGGTGACAAGAACAGCTATCGGGTGTCCGGCGCCGAGGAACAATTCGAGCCCTGAGCCACGCTGATTCGATCGGCCCGTCGCAAGACACGAAAAAACCGGCCTGGGGCCGGTTTTTCAATGGGTGCCGCACGGGGCGGCACCGCAGTGGAGCGGCTGCGGTCAGACCGACAGCGAATCCAGCAGGTTGTTCAGCGTGCGGCTCGGGCGCATGACTTCGGCGACCTTGGCCGGGTCGGCGTGGTAGTAACCACCGATGTCGACCGGCTTGCCCTGAACGCTGTTGAGCTCTTCGACGATCGTCTGCTCGTTCTCGCTCATCTGCTTCGCCAGCGGCTTGAAGATCTCGGCCAGTGCCGGATCGTCGGTCTGGTTTGCCAGTTCCTGTGCCCAGTACAGCGCCAGGTAGAAGTGGCTGCCGCGGTTGTCCAGCTCGCCCACCTTGCGTGACGGTGACTTGTTGTTCTCCAGGATCTGACCGGTGGCCTTGTCCAGGGTCTGGCCGAGCACGCGAGCACGCTTGTTGTCGTACTTCATGCCCATGTCTTCAAGAGACGCGGCCAGTGCCAGGAACTCGCCCAGCGAATCCCAGCGCAGGTGGTTCTCTTCCAGCAGCTGCTGAACGTGCTTCGGCGCAGAACCGCCGGCACCGGTTTCGTACATGCCGCCGCCGGCCATCAGCGGAACGATGGACAGCATCTTGGCAGAGGTGCCCAGCTCCATGATCGGGAACAGGTCGGTCAGGTAGTCGCGCAGCACGTTACCGGTGACGGAGATGGTGTCCAGACCGCGGATCGCGCGCTCCATGGATTCACGAATCGCTTCGTTGTAGCCCATGATGCGGATATCCAGACCGGTCAGGTCGTGCTCCTTCAGGTACTCGGTGACCTTCTTGCGCAGTTCGTTGTCGTGCGCACGCTCCGGATCGAGCCAGAAGATGGCCGGGGTGTTGGAGTTGCGGGCACGGGTAACGGCCAGCTTGACCCAGTCGCGGATCGGCGCGTCCTTGGTCTGGCAGGCGCGCCAGATGTCGCCTTTCTCGACTTCGTGCTGCATCAGCACTTCGCCGGTGGCGGCGTTGACAACGCGCATGGTGCCGTCAGCCTTCATTTCGAAGGTCTTGTCGTGAGAGCCGTACTCTTCCGCCTTCTGAGCCATCAGGCCGACGTTCGGTACAGAGCCCATGGTGGTCGGATCAAACGCACCGTTGGTTTTGCAGAAGTTGATCACTTCCTGATAGATACGGGCGTAAGTGGACTCCGGCATAACCGCCTTGGTGTCCTTCTGCTTGCCGTCGCGGCCCCACATCTGACCGGAGTTGCGGATCATCGCCGGCATGGAGGCGTCGACGATGACGTCGCTCGGAATGTGCAGGTTGGTGATGCCCTTGACGGAATCAACCATCGCCATTTCCGGACGCTCGGCGTAGCAGTCGTGGATGTCCTGCAGGATCTCTTCCTGCTGGGAGTCCGGCAGTGTCTTGATCTTGTCGTAGACGCTGGACAGACCGTTGTTCGGGTTCACGCCCAGTTCTTCGAACAGCTCACCCCACTTGTCGAACAGATCCTTGTAGTAGACGGTGACGGCGTGGCCGAACACGATCGGGTGGGAGACCTTCATCATGGTCGCCTTGACGTGCAGGGACCACATGACACCGGTTTCCTTGCAGTCCTGCAGGGTCTGCTCGAAGAAGTCGCGCAGCTTGCGGCAGCTCATGCGCATGCTGTCGAACACTTCGCCTTTCTGCAGCTCGAGTTCTTTCTTCACCTCGACGCTGCCGTCCTTGCCGACGAATTCGATGCGTACGGCACCGGCTTCCGGCATGGTGATCGACTGCTCGCTGGAGAAGAAGTCACCGTCGCGCATGTAATCGGCGTGAGACTGAGACGCCTTGCTCCACTTACCCATGGAGTGCGGGTACTTGCGGGCGTAGGCCTTGACGGCAGCCGGTGCGCGGCGGTCGGAGTTACCTTCACGCAGAACCGGGTTTACGGCGCTGCCGAGAATCTTGCTGTAGCGAGCCTTGATCTCTTTCTCTTCGTCGTTCTTCGGCTCTTCCGGGTAGTCCGGTACATCGTAACCCTGGGACTGGAGTTCGGCGATTGCGGCACGCAGCTGCGGCACGGAGGCACTGATGTTCGGCAGCTTGATGATGTTGGCGTCCGGGCTCTGGGTCAGGGCGCCCAGCTCAGCCAGTGCGTCCGGGACACGCTGCTCTTCGGTCAGGCGCTCCGGGAAGGCGGCCAGAACGCGCGCGGCAACGGAGATATCACTGGTTTCGACTTCGATGCCAGCGGCTGCGGCGAAGGAGCGGATGATCGGCAGCAGAGAGTGCGTTGCCAGCGCCGGCGCTTCGTCGGTGATGGTGTAGATGATTTTTTGATTTGATGTCGTCATTCTTTTCCCCAGTGTTGAATGGCTGATGTCGCCAAAGGTGTTCGAAAAGAGACTTGTGATCGCCTTTGAACAGAGACTGCTACTTTATGAGTATTTTTGGTGGCGTCGCATTGTACCTAAAGAGTAGCGCTCGTTATACCGCAAATCGGGACGACAGGGGCGTTTTTGGCCATTTCTAGCCATAAGTCTAATAAGAATTGACAGGCCTCAACACTGTCTCCGAATGTCTACGTTAATATCCTAGGCTTCTTGTTCGCCGACGATTCGCGGAGCTTCCCATGTCATTTTCCGAGCGCGAAAACCTGCCGCAGGTCGCCCTTGATTTCATGAACAGCGACCACGCCGAGGCCGCCCGGCTGATCGCGCGGCTCGAGGCGCTGACCGGGGTGCAGCAGGCCGACAGCTATGACCGGTCCGCGATCGCCCAGGCGTTGCAGGCGCTGGTTGAACACACCCGGGCACACTTCGCGCACGAAGAGCGGGAGATGCAGCGCACCGGTTTCCCGGCGCTCAGTTGCCATGCCGGCGAGCATGAGCGGGTGCTGGGGCAGATGGAGCAGGTACACCGGCACTGGCACGCGGCCGGTGATGTGGGGCATCTGCGCGAATATGTGACGCTGCTGCCGCACTGGCTGCTCAATCACATCGCGACCATGGATACGGTGACGGCCGATTTCATCAGCCGTCAGTCGTCGCAGGCGTCGCGCTGACTCAGTGGTGCTCCAGCTGGATGTGGAAGGTGGTGCCGACCGCCGGGTCCGAGGTCACGGCCATGTGGCCCTGATGCTGTTCGGTGATGACGAAATGCGCGAAGGAAAGACGCTTGCCGGCGCCGGCCGCGGCCTGTTCGATGTTGGCATCGTGCAGGTAGGGCTCGAACAGGTGCATCTGCTCGTCACTGGAGAGCCCGACACCGTTGTGCTGCACCTTGATTGACAGCGCATCGTAGCTTTCGCCGGCGTAGAGTTTGATCGTCGGCGTGAACCCTTCTTCCTGTTTTTCCGCCAGTGCCTGATAAGCGTGGCGGAACAGGCTCAGGAATACCTGCTGCAGCTCGGTGACGTAGCAGGGCAGCAGCGGCAGTTCGGGTTCGAAGTGGCGCTCGATCCGGATGTCGCTGAACGGGAATGTATCCGGCAGCGACAGCACCTCCCGTGCCTGTTCCAGCGAGTGTTCGATAATGTCGATGACGTTGGCCGGCTGTGGCTTGTCGCTGCGACCGCGGGCGAACTGCAGCAGGTTGCGAATGATCGATTCCACCTGTCGACCGTTGTCCGACGCGTTCTGCAGCAGTGTCTGCAGTTTCTCGGTGGCGGCTTCGTTATCGCTGCCGCTGGGCAGCAGGCGGCCCGATTCCAGAATGCCCTGGAAGCTGCGCAGGTCGAACAGGATCGCCTGCAGCGGAGTATTGATATCGTTGGCCATCGCCGTGGCCAGTTCGCCCATCGACGACAGCTTGTCGTGATGGATCAGCATGTTTTCGGCGATCACGCGCTTGGTGACGTCATCGACCAGAATGACGACGCCGGGCTCGCTGTAGTTCTCCAGCGGGTAGACCGTGATATCGAAGTGGTAGCTGCCCGGCTGACTGTGGCGCAGCGTAATCGCCTCGCCCTTCTCCAGTGCCTGCTCGATATGGCGCGGCGCCACCGTAATGTCCGAGTAGATCGACCACAGGTTCTTGCCGATCGCATCCTCCGCGCTGATGCCGGAGATCTGCTCGGCGCGACGGTTCCACTGCGTGATGACACCCTGTCGGTTGAGGCCCACCAGCACCAGAGGCATCGAGCGCAGAATATTCTGAATGTAGGACTCGGAGGCCTTCAGCAGGCGGGTTGTAATGACGTGCTCCGAGACTTCCTGTTCGAGCTTGGCGGTGCGCTCGCGCACGCGCTCCTCAAGGTGGCCGCGGATCTCTTCAAGCGCCAGGTTGTAGCGGCGGGCACGGCGCCAGGTCACGAAGAGCACGAGGACGACGATCGTCAGCAGAATGATCAGAACGCCGCTGGAGAAGTTGGCAACATACTGCCAGTTGGTGCTGCCGTCCGCTTCGCGGAAGGGAGCAAACAGGTCGGCCTGCGCCAGCGGGCTGGCGAGCATGAACAGCGCGTACAAGAAAAGTCGTGTCATATTCGGCGTATCGGTAAAGGCTATTGGCAGGGAAAACAAAAAGATAACGAGGCCGTATCCGGATGAAATTCTGCTGATTATAGCGGATCCGTGCCGGTGCCGGGACCGCTTGTTGTATTGAATAATACAAACGCCCCGATAGGCGGATGCAAAAACAGTTGCCGCTATTACGCTCACCTGTAAACAAACTTTCCGATCTGCATTGTCGCGCTGTCCTGTAACCCCTGCCGTAACAGCGGCCGTGGCGCCTGTCTGCCCGTTGTTTCGCTGGCTGGCATGGAGCTTGTAACGATGGTCCAAATGTTCCCGGCCCGGCCCGGCCAGGCCAGGCGAGGCCCGGTGTCAAGCGGATGCATACAGGCGACAGTGGTGAAGCGATGAACAACGACAAGGTGCTGATCCTCGGAATCGGCAATCTGTTATGGGCCGATGAGGGCTTTGGCGTGCGCTGTGTTGAGCAGCTCAACCAGCGCTACCGGTTTCCCGAGCGGGTGCAGCTGCTCGATGGCGGCACCCAGGGGATCTATCTGGTGCAGCATGTCCAGCAGGCCCGGATCCTGATCGTATTCGATGCGATCGACTACGGCCTGGCGCCGGGCACGATGAAAATCGTCGAGGGTGACGAGGTGCCCAAATTCATGGGCGCCAAGCGGATGAGTCTGCACCAGACCGGCTTTCAGGAGGTGCTGGCGCTGGCCGAATTCACCGGCGCCTATCCGCGTGAGCTGCTGCTGATCGGCGTCCAGCCCAAGCATCTCGAGGATTTTGGCGGCAGCCTCACGGCGCCGGTGCGTGAACAGCTTGAGCCGGCACTGACCGTGGCGCTCGAGTACCTGGCTGTGCGCGGTATCGAGCCGCAGCCGCGGTCGCAAGCCCCGCAGGCACTGTCGCCGGAGCAGCTGGAACTGACCCGCTACGAAGCCGGCCGCCCCGGTGCCGAGGAGGCGTTTCGTCACGGCGATATCCGTTTCCTGCAGCCGGCCAGCGACGCCGAGCGGGAGGCCTGAGATGTGTATCGGCATACCGATGCAGGTCATCGAGGCTGCCACGGGGCGGGCGCTCTGTGCCGACGGTGACAGCCGGGTCTGGGTTGATACCCGTTTGGTGGACGCCGTGCAGCCGGGCGTCTGGCTGCTGGTATTTGCCGGCGCCGCGCGGGAGCAGATCAGTGCCGAACGCGCGGCGCTGGTCAGCGATGCGCTGCAGGCGCTGCAGGCCAGTGCCCGAGGCGATCACGCCGCTGTCGAGCGTCTGTTTGCCGATCTGATCGGTCGCGAGCCTCAGCTGCCGCCCCATCTGCGCGCACAATCCCCCACGAACGACAACCAGGATTCCTGAGCATGAGCCATCCCTTGCTGGCGCAATTGACCGAGCGATACGGCTATCCGCGGCTGACCCGAGACGGCTTCGACGCCTTCGTCAACGCCCATGCGTATACGGTGCTGTTCTTCACCGAAGATCCAGCGCGGTTTGACGAAAGCCTCGATCTGGCCGTGATCCTGCCTGAGCTGGCGAAACAGTTCCCGCAGCTGACACCGGCACTGATCGCGCGCGACAGCGAACACGCCCTGCAGGGGCGCTACAACTTCAACGCCTGGCCAACGCTGGTGTTCCTGCGGGAAGGGCGCTATCTGGGCGCGCTGTCCCGGGTGCGCAACTGGGATGAATACCTCAGCGAAGTCCCGCGCATTCTCAACAGCGAACCCCGTCGCGATCCCGGTATCGGTATTCCGGTCGTATCGAACACCGGCTCATCCGCCTGCGGGCACTGAGGTACAGCATGACAACGGATATTCCCCTGTTCGACCTGACACCCGTGGCTGGCCCCGGCTCGCGCGAGGAGGCCGATGGCCTCAGCTATATGCCGATGCCCCGGGAGATGCATACCTATGAACTGCCGCGACTGCCGGAGGATGATGCGGTCGCGGCAGCGCCCGCGGCGCTGGCGCTGCTTGAGCGGCTGCAGGACGCGCTAGATGCGGCGGTCAGCGCCGCTGCGGACGCCGGCCGGGAACCGTCGATGCTGGCACTGGACGGCCTTGATGGCGGCTCGTTGAACCTGCTGCATCAGCTGCTGGGGGAAGGCGAAGTGGCGTTGCAGATCGACGGGGAGGTCAGGATACGGGCGCAGGAGACCGTGCTGGCCGGTGTCTGGTGGCTGCAGCAGCTGAATGCTCAGGGAGCACCGATCACGCAGTGGCTCGAGGTGGCCGATGTGCCCGCCAGTGCGCGGCGCTATGCATTTGCTGAGCAGGCGGTTCCGGCGCAGGCAGAGGCCCCGGCGCCGGGTGTGCTGAACGCGCCGTCGGTGCTGGTGGAGCTGCTGGACGTGGCGCGACAGCATGCAGCGCAGCCACGGCAGGTGCCGCACGTGGTCAATCTGTCGCTGTTGCCGTTTTCGCCGCAGGACCATGCCTGTCTGAGCCAACAGTTGGGGCAGGGCGCGGTGGTCATCCTGTCACGTGGCTATGGCAACTGCCGCATCAGCGCCACAGCCGTGGCGGGAATCTGGCGTGTGCAGTATTTCAACAGCACCGATCAGCTGATACTGGATACGCTGGAAGTGATCGACATGCCGCAGGTGGCCTGCGCCGCACTCGAAGACCTTGAAGATTCGGCGCTGCGGTTGCGTGAGATTCGTGAGGTGCTGGCATGAGCACGCAGTTCGAGGGCAGCTACCTTGGCGATGCGGCGCGTCTGGCGCCGACGTCTAAACTGGAATGCAAGATCTGCTGGTATCTGTACGACCCGGCCGAGGGCGACGCGGTCTGGCAGGTTGCGCCGGGAACACCGTTCACGCAGCTGCCGGAGCACTGGCGCTGCCCGAACTGCGATGGCGACCGGGATCAATTCATGGTGGTCGACGCCTGATGGAGCCACGGCTGGCACAGTTGCTCGCACACTACCGCGACGCTGATGATCGCATGCAGGCACTGCCGTTTTACAACCCGGCGCTGTCGGTGGAGCTGCTGGTCTGCGACGGTTTGCCGGCCGGGACGACGGTGGCCGTATTGATCACGCCCTGGTGTCTGAATCTGATCTGGCTGGCGCAGGCCGATCAGGCGTGGCCCGCGAAGGGCGAGCGCTGCCTGCTGCGCTTGCCGGATGGCGAATACGAAGGGGTGGTGGCCGTTGCTGATGGTCTTGTGTGGGGCAGTGCGGCGCTGCTGTCTGATACCCTGGCGCTCAGTGATCAGACGGCGGCCCGGGCACTGGCGGAGGAGACGATGAGGCTGCTGAAACAGGCCGCCGCGGTGACTGACGACAATGCAGCGGCTGCCGAACGGCAACCCGAAAACCCGCAGCGGCGGGCGCTGTTTCGCCGCGCGCTCGGAGGCGGGGCGTGAAGCCGACGGCGGCGGGCCTGCTGACACTGGAGGTCGGCTATCGCGACGGACAGATTGCGGCGATTGCGAGCCATCTGCAGCGGCCGACGGCACAGCTTCCGCGCATGCTCGCCGGGCAGGAACCGGCGCAGGCGCTGGCTCTGGTCAGCGTGCTGTTTTCACTCTGTGGCCGGGCGCATGCCGTTGCGGGTGCCCGGGCGCTGGATCGGGCGCGCGCTGTGGCGGTCGATCCCGCGGTCGAGGCTGTGCGCGAGCAGCAGGTGCGGGTCGAACGGATCCGGGAAACCGGACTGCGCCTGCTGCGCGACTGGCAGTATCCGCGTGCATCGCAGGACCGCATCCATCGTCTGATGCGAAACACTCAGCGCCTGTCCGGTCTGCTCGAGCAGCCGGTACAGGACTCGGCGGCCGTTGCGCAGGCCGTTGCGGCCCTGCAGGCGTGGTGGCAGCAGAGCAAGGCGTCGGCGTCCAGCGAACAATGGTGGATTCACGGTCGCAGCCGCGACTGGCAGGGGGTCGTGCTGGGTGGGCCGACCGCCGTGCTGGATCCGGGGTCAAGTGCCGCGCTGTACCGGGCGTTGGCCGGGGACCGGGACGGAGGCTTTTGCGCCGCGCCGCGTCTGAGCGATGGCTGTCGTATCACTGGGCCGGTGGCGGCCGCGAACGCCGTGTGCGATGGTGGTCAGCTGGTGGCCGGCACGTTGCAGGCACTGCTGATGCAGCTCGATAACGATATCGACAGCCTCGCACAGCCCGCCGAGCCCATCTCGCTGGCGAGCGAGAGCCGCGAACCCGAGGTCGGCACCGGGTGGGCCTGGACCGCGCGCGGCTGGTTGCTGCACCGGGTCGCACTCGAGGCCGGTACCATAAAGCAGTGGCAGATACTGGCCCCGACCGACTGGAACTTTCATACTGAGGGCGCGTTGTGCCAGCGCCTGCGCGGCACGGTGGTCGAGCGCGAACGGGTCGAGGATCTGGTCAGCGATCTGGTGCTGGCCCATGCCCCCTGTGTCGGTTACAAAACAAGGATCAGTGATGCATGAGATGTCGATCGCCGAAGGGGTGATTCAGGTACTCGAGGAGCAGGCCGTGCTGCAGAACTTCCGGCGGGTGAAACGGGTTCGGCTTGAGATCGGTCCGCTGGCGGCGGTGGAGGCGGACTCGCTGCGCTTCTGTTTCGATGCGGTCAGTCGCGGCACGCTGGCGGAACAGTCCAGCCTCGAGATCATCGATCTGCCGGGCACGGCCTGGTGCCTGAACTGCCATGCGACGGTGTCGATCAGGCGGCGCTATGACAGCTGTACCCACTGCGGCAGTTACCAGTTGCAGGTGACCGGCGGTGACGAACTGAGAATCAAGGATCTGGAGGTAGAGTAGGATGTGTACCGTCTGTGGCTGCGGCGAAGGCGAAACCCGGATCGAAGGGCATCATCACCATCATCACGGGCATCCCCCTGCACCGGCTCATGTGCACGGCCATGACCATGATGCATCGCCGCTGGTGGCCAGCGGCGATCAGCTGGATTACGGACAGGGGGCGGCCCGTGCCCATGCGCCCGGTCTGAGCCAGAGCCGTATGGTGCAGATCGAGCAGGATATTCTCGGCAAGAACGACCGCTATGCCGCGCAGAACCGCGCCCGCTTCGAGGCGCTGTCGCTGTTTGCACTGAACCTGGTGTCAAGCCCGGGCTCAGGCAAAACCACGCTGCTGACCCACACCATCGAGCGGCTGGGGACGAGGGTGCCACTGGCCGTCATCGAGGGCGACCAGCAGACCGCACACGATGCCGAGCGTATCCGCGCCACCGGTGCCCGTGCGGTCCAGATCAATACCGGCAAGGGGTGCCATCTGGATGCGCATATGGTCGGTCATGCCATGGAGCGCCTCGACGGCCTTGACGGCGGTGTTCTGTTTATCGAAAACGTCGGCAATCTGGTGTGCCCGGCGGCGTTCGATCTGGGTGAGGCGCACAAGGTGGCGATCCTGTCCGTGACCGAAGGGGAAGACAAGCCGCTGAAATACCCGGACATGTTTCACGCCGCTGACCTGATGCTGCTGAACAAGACCGATCTGCTGCCGCATCTCGACTTCGATGTCGACGCGTGCATCGACTACGCCCGCCGCGTCAATCCCGAGATCGACGTACTGCAGGTGTCGGCCCGCTCCGGAGAGGGGATGGAGCGGTGGCTTGAATGGATCGAAAGACGCCGCACGGCGCGGATCCGCCAGCGCATCGAGCAGCTGCGACAGCAGGCTCAGGCGCTGGAAATGTTGCTCTGACGGGGGCCGGCAGATGCAGTACAGTTCGCGCCCCACGGTGCTCTGTGTCGATGACGAAGTACGCTCGCTCGAAACGCTGGAGCGTACGCTGGACGAGGCGTTCGATGTGCTGACCGCGGCCAGCCCCGAACAGGCGTTGGAGCTGCTCGAGTATCACCGCGTGCACGCCGTGCTGTGCGATCAGCGGATGCCGGGACAGACCGGCGTCGAATTCCTGATCCAGGTGCGCGAGCGCTTTCCGCAGACGGCGCGCCTGATCCTGTCGGGCTACACCGATTCGGAGGACATCATTCGCGGTCTCAACGAGGCCGGTATCTTCCAGTATCTGACCAAACCCTGGCACCCGGATCATCTGATCCTGACGTTGAAAAATGCCTGCCAGCTGGTGAAGCTGGAGCAGGAAAATGCGCTGCTGGCCACCGAGATGCGCCTGACCACGCCGCAGGTGGAGGCGCAGGTTCAGGCCAAGAAGGCGCGGCTGCGGCAACGCTTCGATTTCAGCGAAATTCTGCGCGCGCCTGACAGTCCGCTCAACGCCCTCTGTGAGCAGGTCGCACAGGTGGCGCCGTTCGACATTTCCGTGCTGGTCACGGGGCCCTCCGGCAGCGGCAAAGAGCTGTTCGCACGCGCGCTGCACTACAACAGCCTGCGGGCCGACAAGCCGTTCGTGGTGGAGAACTGCGGGGCGATGCCGGACGAGCTGCTGGCCTCCGAGCTGTTCGGACATCGCAAAGGAGCCTTCACCGGCGCCATCAACGACCATGTCGGGCTGTTCGAACAGGCGGATGGCGGTACCATCTTCCTCGACGAGATCGGGGAGATTTCACCGGCGTTTCAGGTCAAGCTGCTGCGGGTGTTGCAGGAGCGCGAAGTGCGCCGGGTCGGTGACAGCCAGCGGCGTCCGGTCAATGTCCGTGTCATCGCATCGACCAACCGCAGCCTCGAGGAGGAGGTGCGTGCCGGCCGCTTCCGTGAGGATCTGTACTACCGGCTGGCCGAAGTGACACTGGAACTGCCGCCGCTGGCGCAGCGTGACGGGGATATTCCGCTGCTGGCCCGCGCCTTTCTCGACCGCGCGGTGGAAGCGTTCGACAAGCCGGTGGCAGGCTTTACCGACGAGGCGATCGAATGTCTGCGGGCTTACGGCTGGCCCGGCAACGTGCGTGAGCTGCAGAATGAAATCCGGCGCATGCTGGTGCTGGCACAGGAGCCGGTGCTGGGGGCGGATCTGCTGAACCCGCGCGTGTTGCGCAGCAGTGTCGATGGCGAACCGGCGCCGCTGCTGGCGCAGGTGGCGGATCTCAGCGGGACGCTGAAGGAACGTGTCGAGCAGCTCGAGAAACAGATACTGCGGGAAACCCTGATCCGCCATCGCTGGAACAAGAGCCGTGCCGCCCGCGAGCTGGGGCTGTCCCGGGTCGGGCTGCGCGCCAAAATCGAGCGCTACGAGCTGGAGAACGGCTGATGCCGGCGCTGCGTTTGACCGTCGCCGGGCAGGTACAGGGCGTGGGGTTTCGTCCGTTCGTGCATCGCCTGGCCACTGAGCTTGCACTGGCCGGTCAGGTCTGTAACAGCCGTCAGGGGGTGCAGATCGAGCTCAGCGGCGCGGCGGCGCAACTGGCGCGGTTTCAGCATCGCCTGCGCACCGAGCTGCCGCCGCTGGCGCGGATCGACTCGCTTGCGGTCGAGACACTGCCTGCGCCGGCGTCATATGCGGGGTTTCGGATCGTCGCCAGTGAGCAGGGCGCGCGCACGCTGGCATTGCCGGTGACGCCTGATGCCGCTGTCTGTCCGCACTGTCTTGCCGAACTGTTCGATCCGGCGGATCGCCGCTACTGCTACCCGTTCATCAACTGCACCCAGTGCGGCCCGCGCTACTCGCTGATCCGCGCGCTGCCCTACGACCGCGCCAACACCAGCATGGCCCGCTTCCGCCAGTGCGCCGACTGTCAGCGCGAATACGATGATCCCGGCCACCGGCGCTTTCACGCCCAGCCCAATGCCTGCCCGGCCTGTGGGCCTGCGCTCTGGGCCGAAACGGCCGCGGGCGAGACCTTGCACGGCGACGCGCTGACCCATGCCGTGGCGGCGATCCGGCGCGGTGAGATCGTCGCGTTGCGCGGCATCGGCGGTTTTCATCTGGCCTGCGATGCGCGCAACGAAGCGGCCGTGTTGCGGTTACGCCAACGCAAACGCCGGCCGGCCAAGCCGTTTGCGCTGATGGCGCTGAACACGGCCTCGCTGGCCGCCGTGGTCGAGCTGACCGACAGCGGCCAGCAGTGGCTCAGGCATCCGGCCGCTCCGATCGTGCTGCAAGCGCGCCGCACCGGAGCCGGATTAACGGACGCGCTGGCGCCGGGGCTGGATCGCCTCGGCGTCATGCTGCCGCACAGCCCGCTGCACTGGCTGCTGTTCCATGAAGCGCGGGGGCGTCCGGTCGGTCACGCGTGGACCGAGCAGCCCGACGCGCTGCTGCTGGTGATGACCAGCGCCAATCGCAGCGGTGAACCGCTGATAACGGACAATGGCGAGGCGCGCGACAAACTGGCCGGAATCGCTGATCTGTTGCTGCTGCACGATCGCGAGATCGAACATCGCTGTGACGACTCACTGATTGACGCCAGCGTCGAGCCTGTCATGCCGATCCGCCTCGGGCGCGGATTGGCGCCGCTGGCACTGGATACGCAAGCGGCGGCCGGGGCGCCATGGATCGGCAAAAAAGAGACGTTTGTGCCAGCCAGTGTGCTGGCGCTGGGCAGTTATCTGAAAAACACGATCTGCCTGACACGGGGCGGGCACGCGTTTCTGTCACCGCACATCGGCGATCTGGATAATGCCGACAACTGCCGTACGCTGGAGCGCAGTGTCGATGCGCTGTGCCAGCTGCTCGAGATCCGGCCCCAGCAGATCGCCTGCGATCTGCACCCGGACTTCCACGCCAGTCGACTGGCTCGCACGTTGAGCGAGCGTCTGGACGCGCCGCTGCAGCCGATCCAGCACCATCACGCCCATATTGCCGCCGTCATGGCTGAACATGGCCGGGGTGGTCCGGTGCTGGGGCTTGCGCTGGATGGGGTCGGTCTGGGCTGGGACGGGCAGCTCAGAGGCGGCGAGTTGCTGCGGGTCGACGGCAGCGGGTACCGACCGCTGGGGGAGCTGGCGCCACTGCCGCTGCCGGGCGGGGATGCCGCGGCCCGAGAGCCCTGGCGGATGGCGCTGGCGGTACTGCATCAGCTTGGCAGAACAGATCTGATCGAGCAGCGCTTCGCTGAACGGCCGGCGACCGCCGCGTTGCTGAAAATGCTCGAGCGGGGGATTAACTGCCCGCCCACCTCAAGTCTCGGTCGCGTGTTCGATGCCGCCGCGGCGCTGCTTGGCCTGTGCGAGCATCAACAGTACGAAGCGCAGGCGCCGATGCTGCTGGAGGCGTGTGTCAGGGAGAAAGAAACAGGGGGCAGAGCCCCTTTTTCCCCTCTGCCCCCTGTTGCCCGGCTGGATCTGCTGCCGTTGCTTGCCGAGCTGGTCGGCGAAACCGACACCGCGCGCGGCGCGGCGCGCTTTCATGCCCGCCTTGCCGATACGCTGGCCGCGTGGGCCATCGCCCTGGCGGAACAGGACAGGCTGGAGACGGTGGCGATCGGCGGTGGCTGTCTGCTGAACCGGCAGCTGCGTCAGCGTATGGTCGGGCAGATTGAAGCGGCGGGGCTGGAGGTGCTGCTGCCGCGACGTGTGCCGTGCAATGATGCTGCCATCAGCCTCGGGCAGGCGTGGGCGGTGATGCTGAAACAGCGGTCTGAACAAGCATAACAACAGGAACAGGGGAAACGGTCATGTGTCTGGCGATACCGGTCCGCATCGAACAGTTGATTGACGCGGAGCGCGCGCTGGCCGATATCGGCGGTGTGCGCAAGGAGATCAATATTGCGCTGGTGGACGATCTGCAGGTCGGTGACTACGTGATTCTGCACGTGGGGTACGCGCTCAACCGGCTCGATCCGGAGGAGGCGGCGCGCACGCTGGCGCTGTTTGACGAGCTGGGGCAGCTGCAGGCCGCCCGCGAGGCAGCGCTGGCCGGCGCCGAGGGTGAATCAGCAGAGGTCAAGGCATGAAGTATGTTGACGAATTTCGCGATGGCGACAAGGCGCGCGCCCTCGCCGCGCTGATTCACACCGAGGCCGATCCGGCGCGGCGCTACCATCTGATGGAGTTCTGCGGCGGCCATACCCACGCCATTTTCCGCTACGGCATACCCGACCTGCTGCCCGATAACGTCAGGCTGATCCACGGGCCCGGCTGTCCGGTCTGCGTGCTGCCGATTGGCCGGCTCGACATGGCGATCGGTCTGGCCCGTCGTCCCGATGTCATCCTCTGTACCTACGGGGACATGCTGCGTGTGCCGGGCTCCGGCCGCGACAGCCTGATGAAAGTGCGCGCGGAAGGCACCGATGTGCGCATGCTGTACTCGCCGGCCGACGCGATCACGCTGGCGCAGCGACATCCCGATCGGCAGGTGGTTTTCTTTGCCATCGGCTTCGAGACCACGACGCCGCCGACCGCGCTGGTGTTGGAGCAGGCGAGAGCCCTCGGGCTCGACAACTTCAGCGTGTTCTGCAATCACGTCCTGACCCCGGCCGCGATGCACGCGATCCTCAATACCGGCGAGGCGGCGCGTGGCGAACTCCGGCTCGACGGCTTTATCGGCCCGGCACACGTCAGCACCGTGATCGGCTCCGCGCCCTACGAGCCGTTTCCAGCACAATACGAGCGCCCGGTGGTGATCGCCGGCTTCGAACCGCTGGATCTGTTGCAGGCGATCCTGCTGCTGGTGCGACAGCTCAACGAAGGGCGTTGCGAAGTCGAAAACCAGTTCACCCGCGCCGTCACCCGCGATGGCAACCGCAAGGCTCAGCGTCTGGTGGAGCGGGTATTCGAGCGGCGTGCGAGTTTCGAGTGGCGCGGGCTGGGAGCGATCCCGGACAGCGCATTGCGGATCCGTGATGCATATGCCGCGTTCGATGCCGAGCGCCGGTTCAACCTCGAACCGCTGGAGGGCCGCGAAAACAAGGCGTGCGCGTGCCCGTCGGTGCTGCGCGGCGTCAAGCGTCCGCATGAGTGCACACTGTTCGGCAACCCCTGTACGCCTGATAACCCGCTGGGCGCCTGCATGGTGTCATCGGAGGGCGCCTGTGCCGCTTACTACAGTTACGGACGGCGCATCGAGCGCCGTGCAATCGAGGCCCGCGAGGTGATGCCATGAGTCGACTGAATATCGCCAATGGGCGTATCGAGATGGTCCACGGCAGCGGCGGCCGGGCCATGGTGGAGCTGATCGAGCAGCTGTTCGCCAGCGCCTTTGCCAATGAATGGCTGGCGCAGGGCAATGATGGCGCCCGGTTCAATCTGCCGCCGGGGCGTGTCGTGATGGCGACCGACAGCCATGTGGTGTCGCCGCTGTTTTTTCCCGGTGGCGATATCGGCGCGCTGGCGGTGCATGGCACGATCAATGACGTGGCCATGTCGGGGGCAACGCCCTGCTTCCTGTCGGCCGGCTTCATTCTCGAAGAGGGTTTTGCGCTGGCCGATCTCAAACGTATCGTCGATTCGATGGCGGCAGCGTCACGGCAGGCCGGTGTGCCGATCGTCACCGGCGATACCAAGGTGGTTGAGCGCGGCAAGGCCGACGGTGTTTTTATCAATACGACCGGTGTCGGTGTGGTGCCGGACGGTATCGAACTGTCCGGTGATCGGGCCCGGCCCGGGGACATGATCCTCGTCTCGGGTCCGATTGGCGATCATGGGGTCTGCATCCTGTCGCTGCGTGAAAGCCTTGGATTCGAAAGCGAGATTCGCTCAGACAGTCAGGCACTGCATGGTCTGGTGGCCGCAATGCTGGAGGCGGTGCCGCAGCTGCGCTGTCTGCGCGATCCGACCCGAGGGGGGCTGGCCAATACCCTCAACGAACTGGCCCAGCAGTCCGCGGTCGGCATGCAGCTGGATGAGCGTGCCATTCCGATTCGCGAGCAGGTGCGCGCGGCCTGCGAGTTGCTTGGCCTCGATCCGCTCTACGTGGCCAACGAGGGCAAGCTGATCGCGATCTGTCCGGCGCAGCACGCGGACCGGCTGCTGCAGGTGATGCAGGCTCATCCGCAGGGCGAGCAGGCGGCGATCATCGGCCGGGTGGTCGAAGACCCGCACCGGTTCGTGCAGATGCAAACCCTGTTCGGCGGCAACCGCATGGTCGACTGGCTCAACGGCGAGCAATTGCCGCGAATCTGCTGACATCATACGGAAACAGTTTTCAAAAGGCGGTCAGCTGGTCTAGGCTCAACGAACGGGGTGCGTTATGTGACCAGGGAAGAGGATCGTCTATGGCCTGGATTGGACGCTTGCTACAGAGGCTGCCGCTGAGCCGGGCGTACTCGCTCGTGAGTCTGATCGGGATTCTGCTGGTCGCCTTGGCGATGGCCTGGTTCTACAATCTGGTGGCCATCGATTCCCTCAAACGGGTCCAGACCGAAGCCAACGTCGATCTGACCCGCGCGTTTGCCAATACGATCCGCACCGATTACGGCACCTTCCTTAAGCAGGCCTCGATGATTCCCGCCGAGCAGCTCAGGCATCGCCCCGAACTGGACGCACTGGAAGCCGAAGTGATGCGGCAGATGAAGGGGCTGCGGGTCGTCAAGATCAAGATCTACAACACCCTCGGACTGACCGTCTATTCCACTGAAAGCGCGCAGATCGGTGAGCCAAACGGTGACAACTTGGCCGTGCAGCGGGCGCTGACCGGGGAGGTCGTCAGCTATGTCGTCTACCGCGATCGCTTTAACGCGTTCGATCAGATAATTGAACAGCGCGATCTGGTCTCGTCTTACATCCCCGTATATGACGCCGCCGGCGCGGTGATCGCGGTGTTTGAACTCTACACCGATGTGACCCTGCTGCTGGGCGAGATTCGCCGCGCCCAGTTTCTGATTATCGGGCTCGTGGTAGCGCTGATGCTGGGGCTCTATCTGGCGCTGCTGGTCTTCGTGCGCCATGCCGATGGCATCATTCGCCAGCGCGTCGCGCACGAGCGTGAGATGCAAAAACAGCGGATCCGCTATTTCGCTCAGCACGATCAGCTGACCGGGCTGCCCAATCGCCAGTATCTGGCGCTGTTGATCGAACAGATGGTGGCGCGGCTGAAACCGATACAGGGGCGTTGTGCGCTGTTCTACATCGATGTCGATCGCTTCAAACTGGTCAACGACAGTCTGGGTCAGGGCGCCGGTGACCAGCTGCTGCTGGCACTCAGTGACCGTATCGCCGACGTGGCGCGCGAGCGGCATCTGCTCGGGCGCATCGGCGGTGACGAGTTCCTGCTGGTACTGGAAGGGTGCGGGAGCGAGCGTGCGTCAGCGATGGCCGGGCGATTGCTGGCGCGTCTGGCGGAGCCGTTTCAAGTCGGCGAGCAGGAGACGGCGCTGAGTGTCGCTATCGGCATTACCCTCTACCCCGATGACAGCAGCAGCGCTGAACAACTGATCGAAAACGCCGGTGCCGCCATGCTGCAGGCAAAGCGGGCTGTGGGCGGACGGTTCGCGTTTTTCACTCCGGAACTCAATCGACGGGCGATGGCGCGCTTCGAGCTGGAGCGCGATCTGCGGTTGGCGATCGCACGCAACGCGTTCGAGGTGTTCTATCAGCCCCGGGTTGCCGCCGAGTCGGGCGCGCCGGTTGGTGCTGAGGCCCTGCTGCGCTGGCGGCGCGAGGATGGCGAGCTGGTGTCACCAGCCGAATTCATCCCGGCCCTTGAGCAGATGGGCGCCATCGTCGAAGTCGGGGCCTGGGTGCTGCATCAGGCCTGCCGGGCCTGTCGCAGCTGGCATCAACGCGGCCACACGGGGCTTCGTGTGTCGGTGAACCTGTCGATGCGACAGTTCCACGACCGTCACCTCGTCGACGAGGTGCAGCGCGCACTGCAGGAGTCCAGCTGCCAGCCGAATACCTCGAGCTGGAGCTGACGGAAAGCCTGCTGGCCGCGGATTCCGACGCGACGCTGGCCACCCTGCGCGCGTTGAAAGCGCTGGGCGTACGTCTGGCGATCGATGACTTTGGTACCGG
The DNA here is from genome assembly GCA_030602245.1 of Marinobacterium sp. GTDB lineage: Bacteria > Pseudomonadota > Gammaproteobacteria > Pseudomonadales > Balneatricaceae > Marinobacterium_D. The sequence continues at coordinate 12,484 of JAUWAC010000013.1, read as the reverse complement.
CTACTCCTCGCTCAGTTACGTGATGCACTATCCGATCGATACGCTGAAGGTGGATCAGGCGTTCGTGCGCGATGCGACCGAGCGTGAGGATCATGCCAGCCTGACGCGCACCATCGTCGCCATGGCGCAGGCGTTGCGCATGCAGACCGTTGGCGAAGGCGTGGAGACCGACGCCCAGCGCGATTTTCTGGCGGCGCTGGGGTGTGAGGAGCTGCAGGGCTACCTGTTCAGCCGGCCACTGCCCGGTGCGGCGTTCAACGAGTATCTGGATCTGGTAGCCGAGGTACATGCAGCGCCCGGTGCTGCGTCTTTCAGGGCGTCCGAGGTTGTGCGCTCCTAGTGCGCGGCCCCCATCAGGCCGTCGTAGAGCCAGAGTACCGCAAAGCAGCAGCACAGCATGACGCCGGCGTACCAGCGGTTCAGTTTCAGCAGTTCCAGCGCCTTCATGCCATAGCGCGATTGCAGGCTGAGCTGGACCCCCGAGAACGGCGACAGACCAATACCCAGCGACCAGCCCATCAGCAGCGTCAATCCGAGCAGATTCGGATCGCCGTCGGCGGCGGCCAGCACGCTGCCCGCCAGCACGACACTGGTGACCGGGTGCATGCCGCTCATCGCCAGCAACACCAGTACCACGACGGTGACGCAGGCGGCCAGCGGGCCGAAGTGAGCGGGCGCGAGATTGAGATCCAGCGATGACAGCGTCGCCGCCACCCCGGCCGCCAGCATGGCCGCGGCGGCAAACAGCAGGATTTCACCCCTGAGCGTCGGCAGCCCGACCCGTACGTGCCGCACCGCCTCGCCGAGGCCGGCCGGGCCGCGGCGGATCGGTAGCCAGATCAGCGTGAACAGCAGTGCCACCGAGGTGACCAGCGTCAGTACACTGATCGTCGGCCAGAGCTGATGGGCGATGATGACGAGAAGCGCCAGCAGCAGCGGCATCCACAACGCCCGCAGGTGCATCGGGTAGCCCTGTGCCTGCGCCGCCTGCGGGTGGCGGCCGATCTCCCAGGCGCTGAAGAGGAGGGCAACCAGTGCCAGCGGCAGGCCGAACAGAATCAGCGTGCCGAGCTGGGCGCCCGGGGCGCTGACCAGCGTCAGACCCATCGATGCAAAAAAAGGTGACCAGAACGCGCAGATGCAGAAGCTGCGCAGCAGTGTCAGCCCCTGCAGTGGCTGCATCGAGCGTTGCGCCGTGAGCCGGTCGCCGACGATCAGCACCGCCGAGACATTGATCACCGAGCCAAACAGGTGGGTACCGAACAGCGTGTGCCACAGCGCCTTGCGCCCGTGCGGCAGCGCCTCGTCACTGCGAATGCCGGCGAGCGCGACGATGCGCAGAAAGCTCACCCCGATCAGCATCCCAACCACCGAGTGATTGGCGCCGAGTGCCTGCAGCAGATAGCGCGGATCGGCGCCATTGAGAATGCCAAACAGCAAACCCGTCAGCCCGATGCCGAACAAAATGCCGATCTGGCGCAGCTGGCTGCGCCGGACAAGCGGGATCAGCAGCAGGGCGGCCAGCCAGATCGGAATACCCACCAGATACCCGGGCAGCCACGCGGTCAGTCCCGCGATCAGTGCGAGCACAACAGCGCTGAACAGCAGCCAGCCGGCGGTTTCGATAACAGCTTGTTTCATCACAGGTCCAGCGGTCTCGGCGCCGGATGGAAGGGGAAGATGGCGCGCATCCGTGTATCGCATCTCTCGATGTCAGGGAGAGATAAGTGTAATGCTGATTACAGGGTATGAACAGAGACCCACATGAAAACGGCGACCGAGTGGTCGCCGTTGAGGTGTCGGGTCTGCGGCGGTTGCAGCGCTATTCTGCCTGCACCAGGGCCGGGATGCCGGGCAGCATGCCCACCGCCCACATGACGCCGCACAGGACGACGAAGGTGATGGCGGGGATGATCCAGCGGTCGATATGGGCCAGATCCTTGCCGCGCTCCTTGTCGCCGATGAGGCCGAGGTTGTCCAGCAGCATCGTCAGTGACCAGCCGAACACCGGGTTCACGAATGCCGACGCGAACATGACGATACCGGCGGACTGGCTGGTTTTGGCATCGCGGGTCATCTGCATGCCGGCCTCGAGCAGCGGCAGGAACACACCGACCAGCAGAGCGACACGCAGTACCGGCGGCCACACCGCCAGATCCATCGGGTAGCCCCAGAGGGCGGCGACCACACAGAGCACGCCGGTCAGCACGGCGCCGGCCGGAATCGGCCGTTTGGCGATCGCGGCCGGAATCATGTAGGTGCCCCAGGAGGAGGCGAGGTTGCCCCCGCCCAGCGTGCTGCCGACGATCTGACGCACCGACGCGACGGCCATGGTGTCGTCCACGTTCATCAGTACCTTGTTGGCCTTGTCCGGGTAGTTCAGCTCCTGAAACACGCGATGGCCGAGAAAATCGGGTGACCACATCGCTACGGCCAGCACCGCAAACGGGGCCACGGCAATGAAGCTGTTCAGGTCCGGCCAGCCCATCTGCCAGCCGCTGTTTTCGCCCCACCAGTAGGTCGGGCTCAGGTGCGGTACGCCCGGTTCGGTGACAAATTCGAACGGTGCACCAAGCGCAATCGCCAGCACGAAGGCAAGGCCGGAGCCGAGCGGAATCGACAGCCAGCGCATCTGCCAGCGGGCCAGCAGTGCGTACATCAGCACCGTCATCAGAATCACGGCAAAGGCGACATGGCCCATGCCAAGGCCATCGGCCCAGCTGAACAGCGCCTTGACCTGACTGATCATGCCGACGGCGCCGAGATAGATCAGCAGTCCGCCGCGCACGCCTTCGCCGGTCAGCATCATCAGCTTGGTGCCGCCCTTGGTGATACTGAGGATCAGGCCGAAGACGCCGACCATGACCCCCAGTGCCAGTGGATGGCCGCCGGAGGCGACGATCAACGGAATCAGCGGGATCATCGGGCCGTGGGTACCGGCGAGGTTGGCGTTGGGATTGAGTACGCCGGAGAACAGGATGACGAACAGCAGGGCTGCGATCAGCATTTCGAAGCGCACGTTCTCGATCACGAACGCATCGGACAGCCCCAGCGGGGCGGCAAAGGCGGCAACGACCGCGGCCACCATGACGATCTTGCCGATCGTCGCGGCGATGGCCGGAACCAGATCCTCCATCTCGAAATGGTAGTCGCGGAACGGCAGATTCAGCCCCCAGCGGCGGGGCGACATGATGGAGAGTTCGTGTTCCAGGTAAGCGGTACGGCTTTCAAAATGATGGCGTGGTTTGCGTTGGGCGCGGTAACTGGGTTCGGCTGACTTCGACATGACGTGGTGGTTCTTTGTTGTAATGTTTCCGGGATGTCGGTTGTTACAATTCGTAACGGAAGCCGATCCTATGGAAACAGACAACGGATCGCTACGCGACATAAGTCGAGTCGACCTAAGTCGTGTTTCGTTGCGTAACCTTCTGCGCTAGCGGGGTGTTACCGAAGGCCGCATCGGCTCAGTCGGCCCAGCGGCGGCGGATGATATCGAACTGCGGCAGCAGGCGCTCAAGGTGGGACACCAGCGTGGGGTCGAAGTGGCGCCCGCTCTGTTCGCGGATGTGGGTCAGGGTGCGCTCGAGCGTCCAGGGTTCCTTGTACGGGCGCTTGCTGGTCAGGGCGTCGAATACGTCCGCCAGCGCGACAATACGCCCCTCGATCGGGATCTCTTCGCCGCTGAGACCGTGCGGATAACCGCTGCCGTCCCATTTTTCGTGATGGGTCAGTGCCACCGAGCGGGCCAGACGGATCAGGCGGGCGCTGGAGTCACCGAGAATTTCGGCACCGATCAGCGGGTGCTGTTTCATGACCTCAAACTCCTCGGCCGTCAGTTTGCCGGGCTTGGTCAGGATCTCGTCAGGAATGCCGATCTTGCCGACGTCGTGCATCGGCGAGGCGTGCAGCAGGTCGTTGGCGGCGGATTCGCTGAAGCCGCTGGCCAGTGCCAGCAGGCGGGAGTAGTGGCTCATGCGCAGCACGTGCTGGCCGGTTTCGTTGTCCTTGTATTCGGCGGCGCGGCTGAGTTTCTGGATCAGTTGCAGGTGGGCTTCGGTCAGGGCATCGGCGCGCACCAGCGACAGGTGGGTGCGTACCCGTGCACGCAGAATCGCCGGGACGATCGGCTTGCTGATGAAGTCCACAGCACCCAGCTCCAGACCGTAGGCTTCGTCGACGCTGTCCTTGAGTGCGGTGACGAAAATCACCGGAATCGTGCGGGTGCGGCTGCGATCCTTCAGGCAGGCGCAGACTTCGTAGCCGGTCATGCCCGGCATCATGACGTCGAGCAGAATCAGGTCCGGTTGCTGCTGCTCCGCCAGTGTCAGTGCATCCTCGCCGGAACGGGCGAACAGCAGCCGGTAGTCCTCGTGCAGCAGTTGGCGCAGCACCTTGAGGTTGGAAGGCTCGTCATCAACCAGCAGGATGCTGGGCCGGGTTTCGTTACTGCCATCCATCAGACAACCCCTTCGGTCAGATTCAGCGTATCGATCAGCTCCAGCGCGTGGCGGAAGTCGAACTCCTCCAGCGTATGGCGCAGCCGGTTCATGGCATCCAGGTGTTCGGTGGGTGCAACACGCTCCAGTGCGTCGAGCAGTTCATCGTCAAGCTCGCCGTGGTGGCAGCGCTCGGCCAGTGCGCTCAGCAGCTGGCGGAAGCGCTCCGGTGACTGTTCCCGCTTGGCCGCGGTCTCGGTCACCGGCTGTTGCGCACGCAACTGCTGCAGCTCCGCTTCTGCTTCGGTCAGCAGTCGGGTGATGGTGTCGATCAGCGCGCGGCAGCGTTCGCGGTTGCGATTGCGCGCTTCCTGTTCCAGATTGCCGTAGTGTCGGGCTAACCGCGCCAGTGCCAGATTGCCCGCCACGCCACAGGCGGCATGGGCGCGCTGAATCAACGATTGCCAGGGATCGGGCTGATCGGGGCCGGGCAGAGGCTGTTGACGCTGCTGCTCAATAAAGCGCTGCAGCTGCTCGAGATAGCGGGCCGGGCTGCCCCACAGCTGCAGTGCCTTGCCCAGTTCGATCTGGCTACCCGACGAGACCGCAATCGGCGGTGCCGTATCCACGTGGCTGATGTTTGCCAGCCCCAGTACACGCTGCATCTCGGCCAGCAAGGCCGCAGGTTCGATCGGCTTGTGGGCAAAGCCGTCCATGCCGGCGTCCAGAGCGGCACGACGGTCGCTGTCCATGACACTGGCGGTCAGCGCGATGATCGGCAGTGTTGCACGTCCGGTGTCACGCTCCTGTTCACGGATTGCCCGAGCGGTGCTGAGGCCGTCCCGATTGGGCATCTGAATATCCATCAGCACCAGATCAAAGTGGTTTTCGGCCAGTTGCTGCAGCACCTGATTACCGTCACTGGCGCGCCAGACCTGGTGCCCGTCGCGCTCGAGCAGCAGTTGCAGCAGCTCGAGGTTCTGCTCGATATCGTCGGCGATCAGAATGCGCAGCGGAGGCAGTGATGTCGCGCGGGAAGCAGGCGGTGTGGCCGATGACAGCGGATCGCTGGCGACCGGCAGCGGCAGCGTAAAGTAAAAATGACTGCCCTCACCGAGCGTGCTTTGCGCATGAATCTCGCCGCCCATCAGCTCGACCAGCTGGCGGCTGATCGTGGTGCCCAGTCCGGTGCCACCAAAGCGGCGACTCATCGAGGCGTCCGCCTGGGTAAAGGGCTCGAAAATGCGTTCCAGCGCGTCGGGGGCGAGGCCGATGCCGGTGTCGCGGATGCTGAACAGGATCTGGCCATCGCCGTTATCAGTGACCTCGAGCGTTACCTCCCCCTGCTCGGTGAACTTTATGGCGTTGCCGACCAGATTCAGCAGTACCTGACGGATACGGTCCGGCGCCCCCTGCAGGTGTGTCGGCAGGGCGGCGTCGAGCCGCAGGTTCAGGGCCAGTCCCTTGTTGCGTGCCTGCAACCAGAGCGTCGAGATGACGCTGTCGAGCAGTTCCGGCAGTGAAAACGGGCGTGACTCCAGCTCCAGCTTGCCGCGTTCGAGCTTGGCGCTGTCGAGAATATCGTTGAGCAGATGCAGCAACGAGCGGCCGGCACCGGCAATCGAGTTGATGTGGCGGCGCTGGTCATCGTTCAGATCGCTGTCCATCAGAATGTCGCTGAAACCGATGATCGCATTCATCGGTGTGCGGATCTCGTGACTCATATTGGCAAGGAAGGTCGCCTTCGCAGCGGCGGCATCCTCCGCTGCCTGTTTCGCTTCACGCAGCGCCTGCTCCATTTGATAGCGCTCGGTGATATCGACCAGTACGCCGTCGATCCAGCGCACCTGACCGTTTTCATCCCAGTCGAACCCCCCGCTGTCGAGCACCCAGGGTTCGCTGCCGTCGCGGTTGATCAGACGATACTCGACGGTGTATCGATGGGCGCGCGCGAGGGCATCATCCACCGTTTCAACGACGCGCTGGCGATCATCGGGGTGGATCAGGTCGCCAAGGTGCACGCGGCCGGCGATAAAGTCATCGGCGCTCCAGCCGCTCAGTGCGGTGATGGCATCGCTGACGAAAAGCATGGTCCAGCTGGCGTCGACGCGGCAGCGAAACACCACACCCGGCATGTTGCTGATCAGTGAGCGGTACTGCTGCTCACGCTCGCGCAGGGCATTCTCCATCCGGCGCCGTGCGGTGATATCGGTAATAAAGCCGACAAACAGAGACGGTTGCCCCGGCAGGCGAACTTCGCCGACCCCCAGTCGGATCGGTACCAGATGGCCGTCGCGGTGCTGTGCCATCACTTCGCGGCCGGAGCCGATGATTTTGCCCTGCCCGGAGCGCAGGTAGTTCTGGATGTAGCCGTCGTGTGCGTCGCGGTCCGGCTGTGGCATCAGCATGCTGACGTTCCTGCCGATCACCTCGTCGGCCCGCCAGCCGAGAATCTGTTCTGCCGCCGGGTTAAGTGCCTGCACCAGCCCGCGGTCGCTGATCGTGATGATGCCGTCGACCGCGGTATCAAGCACCGCCTCAAGCCGGCGTTGCTGAATCTCCTTCTCGTTGACCAGCAGGCGGTAGCGCACGAGGGTGTTGAACACGGCAACGCCGCCCAGCAGCGAGCCGGTCACCACTGCGAGCAGCAGCGCAAACAGTTCATGATCGGTGTCCTGCGTTGGAATCGCCGTCGGTGACAGCTCAAAGCGGGTCGCGGCCATGCCGGCGTAATGCAGGCTGGCGATTGACAGCCCGAGCACCAGAGCGCCGGCTACATGCGGTGCGGTGCGATGGTAACGGGCCAGCGACGTGCTGCTCGCGATCCAGAGTGCGAGGGGTGTCAGCACAACCGCCAGCAGCAGTGAACCGATCACGCCGGTCGGGCTGAGCTGCATCTGGCCGTCAAACTCGATCGCCGCCATGCCGCTGTAGTGCATCAGTCCGATCGCAGCGGCGATCAGAACGCCGAACAGACCGATGCGTTTTCGATCCCGCTGCGGCGGCATCAGTACCGCCATCATAAGGCCGCCGCCGGCCAGGGCGGGCAGCAGCGACAGGGTGGTCAGAAGCGGTGAAAAGGTGATCGGGACAGGGAGCGAGTGTGCAAGCATGCCCACGAAATGCATGGCCCAGATGCCGCCGCCAAGCGTCAGTACGCCGCCCGTCAGCAGCGTGCGGCGCAGGACCGATTGCGAGACGCGTCGCGCGGTCTCGATACAGGTCAGCGCAAGACCCGAGGCGGCGACAGCCAGCAGACAGGATAAAAACACGAGCCACAGATCGTAATGTCCGTGCATGGCGGTGGTTGCTGCGGTCATGGACGCGGTGGAGCTGACAAGCATGTGGTGGCTCCAGCAGATGATTGCGATAGGGTACGCTGAAAGGTCCGTCGCGGATCAGCGCCAGAGAGAAGCCAAAGGCACAAAGCTTATGGGATATTTGACCGAACTGCCAGCAATTGCTGAGTGCAGGCGCTACCGGATGGGCAGGGGGCAGCGCCTGCGCGGGGAGGGTTAGCCGATCAGCAGGGTGATCATCTGGTGGTAGAGCGGGATACCGACCAGCACGTTGAACGGGAAGGTTACGCCCAGCGAGGCCAGCATCGCCAGGCCGATATTGGCCTGTGGTATCGCGGCGCGGATAGCCGCCGGTGCGGCGATATAGGAGCCACTGGCGGTCAGGCTTGCCAGTACCAGCGCGCCCCCGGTGGTAAGGCCGACGATTGCCGCCGCCGCCATCCCAAACAGTGACAACAGCGTCGGTGCCACGAGCGCGAAGCAGAGCAGGCGCCAATGGCGGAACGGAATCGGGCGCAGGTTTTCCGCCGCGGTCAGACCCATCTCCAGCAGGAACAGGGCCAGTACAGCTTTGAACGCGTTGGTGAACAGGTCGGTGACGGGGGCACCTTCCATCGGGCCGTACAGGTAACCGATGACGACACCGCCGGCGAGCAGTACGACGCCGCGGTTGGTCAGGGTTTCATGCAGCAGGCTGATTTTTGAGTGGTTGTTGGTGTCGCCGCTGCTGAAACGGCGAAACAGCGCCAGACCCACCATGATTGCCGGCAGCTCCAGCAGCACGAGGTAAAGTGTTGCCTGGGGCGCAATCGGCAGCTGGTGCGTTTCAGCGTACGCCAGTGCAACGGCAAAGGTACCGGCACTGACCGAGCCATAGTGGGCGGCGATGCTGGCGCTGTCGGCCAGCGAGAGCTGGATCAGTTTGCGCAGCAGCGGGAACAGCAGCAGCGGGATCAGGGCGCCCAGCAGCAGTACCAGCAGCAGTTCCGGCACCAGCTGCAGCGACAGGTTGCCATGCAGCCCCATCCCGCCTTTGAGGCCGATGGTCAGCATCAGCAGCAGACTCAGCGTGTCATACGCTGCCTTGGGGATGGTCAGGTCTGATTTCAGAAGCCCGGCGACGACGCCGAGCAGGAAAAACATTACGACTATATCCGGCATTCCAGAACTCCTTGCTTCAGTCGGAAGCGGATTCTGCCAGTCCGGATGTATTGCATCTAATAACTTTTCACGCTTCTATATATAGATAATTATCTATGCGAGATCGATGTGATGAATCTACGCCATCTGACCTTCAGGTTGCTTGAAGTGTATGTCACGGTCGTGAAGACCGGCTCGGTCACGGCGGCGGCTCAGCGCTTGCACCTGACCCAGCCCACCGTCTCCCAGCAGCTCAAGCGGCTGAGCGAGTCGGTCGGCGAGCCGCTGCTGCATCATGACCGAGGTGGTATCGAACTGACCGAAGCGGGCCGCGAACTCTATCGGGCGGCGCTTGATGTAACCGGTCGCTTCGAAGACTTTGGCGATTATCTGGCTGAACTGGGTGGTGGTCGGCGCGGACGTTTCAGCATTGCGCTGGTCAATACGGCGCAGTACGTGCTGCCGCGGCTGCTCGGCCCGTTCAGTCAGGCGTATCCGGAGGTGGATCTGACGGTTGAGATCGGTAACCGGCAGCAGGTGCTCGAACGCTTTGAACGGCAGCTCGACGATATCTACGTGTTCAGCCATCCGCCATCACTGGAGCATGCGGCCGCAGCGCGTTTCCTGCGCAATCCACTGGTGATGGTGGCGCCGGAATCCCATCCGTTGGCGGCCCGAGCATCGGTGCACGTCAACGATATTCTGACCGAGCGTTTCCTTCTGCGTGAGCCCGGGTCGGCGACCCGGATGCTGTTCGAAAGCTGGTTGCAGGGGCAGGGGGTACAGTTGTCGGGTGTATTGCAGATGGCCAGTAACGAGGCGATCCGTGTGGCGGTGGCGTCCGGCATGGGGCTATCGGTCATCTCGCGCCATGTGCTGCCGGTCGCTCATCCCGGGCTCGTGGTCTTGCCGATGCAGGGTTTTCCGATTCAGAGCCACTGGCACTTTATTGTGCGTCGGGATCGCCGGCTGCCGCATGCCGCCCTGGGATTCCTCGAATTTGTGGCCCGCTCACTGGAAAGCTGTCTGCCTCCCGAGTATGTCTGCAATGAGGTCGAGCAGCTCAACAAACGACTGGCAGAGCTGGCGCATTGAGAACGGCAGCAGGATGCTCAGTCGGGCGGCAGCACGAACGAGAGCGCAACGTCTGTATAAACGAATATGAAGAGGGTCTTGATCGATGGTCGGGGCAGCAGGATTCGAACCTACGACCCTCTGGTCCCAAACCAGATGCGCTACCAGACTGCGCTATGCCCCGACGGGGGATGGCTCCTCGAGCTGGACTCGAACCAGCGACCAATAGATTAACAGTCTACTGCTCTACCAACTGAGCTATCGAGGAATATCCCGAAAGGACGGTATGAGGCGGTTGGCTCCTCGAGCTGGACTCGAACCAGCGACCAATAGATTAACAGTCTACTGCTCTACCAACTGAGCTATCGAGGAACACCTCAACCGAGGCGCGTATATTAAAGAGCTGACCCGGGAGCGTCAAGCGACTGTGACATAAAGTTTTTCTTTCTCCCGCGTATCGGGAATTCCCTGATCAAATAATGACTTACGTGGAGTGCGTGGGTGTTGGCCTGGGTGCGCTGCAGCAGCGGGGCTCACGGTATTCGTGGCTGTCGGGAGCGGCTGGCCGCGAGCTGTACCGGGGTACAATGGCGGTACTGGATACACCTGCTTTAATGAGGGTTGCTCAATGCTTTGTGCCCTGTGTGCGGTCTGCCCCTGAGACCAGCGACGGCGCGCTCACATCCTGCTTCTGATCAGGATGAATATAAATAAAGGACCGAGAGGTGTGTCATGTCTGTAGCAATTGGTGCTGTATCGTTTCTGGAAGGAACCGCCGTCGCGGTCGCAGCCGATGGAAGTGAGCGCGTGCTTGCTCTTGGCGATGCGATCATGTCCGACGAAATCGTACGTCCGGCATCGGATGCACGCGTCGAGATCACGCTGTCCAACGGCGAAGCCGTTGCCGTAGCAGGAGGTGACAGCTGGGCTGCTGCCGATGCGGGTATCGCGACTGAGGGCCTTGGCCAGGCGCCGGCGGGTGACGTCATTGGCACCGTCAGCAGCGTGACCGGACAGGTCGTCGCAGTGGCGGCAGACGGTACCGAACGCGTCCTGATGGCGGGCGATCAGATCTACGCGGATGAAGTGATTCGCACCAGCCCGGATGGTCGCGCCGAGATTGCAATGGACATCGGCGGCCCGGTCGTCATCGAGGGCGGCCAGAGCTGGCTTGCGACCTCTGACACCTACACACCTGCTGACCAGTTCGATACCTCCGAAGCGATCGCCGACAGCGAAACCTTCGCCGATGTAGATGCCATCCAGGCCGCCATCCTGGCCGGTCAGGACCCGACCGCTCTCGGTGAAGCCACTGCGGCGGGCGCTCCGGCCGCCGGTACTACAGGTAATGAAGGTGCCGACTTCGTCACCCTCGACCGCACCGCCGAAGAGGTCGACCCGACCGCTGGATACGACACCATCGGCCTGACCTACACGGTTGAGCAGCCTGAGGGTGAAGATCCGTTCATTGAGACACTGCCGGTTGTCAGCGTGTCTGTTGAGGTTGAAGTCGAAGTCGATACACCGGTTGACCCTGAAGACCCCAATGTCCCCGATACACCGAATCCGGATTATCCGGTTCTGGTCAGCGGCAACAATGTCAGCATTCTGGAAGGCTCCGACACGGAAAACCTGAAGGAAGTGACGTTCAATCTGGTTTTGGACAAGATCTTTGATCAGGACGTAACCATCACCTACCGTCTCAACGGTGGTACCGCTGTACATGGCGAAGACTGGCTGGATGGCCCGAGTGGGGACCACACCTACACTGTTACGATCGCAGCGGGAGACACCAGCTTCCCGGTGACGGTTTACATTGTTCAGGACAAACTGGATGAAGCCGATACCGAAAGCTTCGGCATTCAGCTGCTGAGCGCCGAGAATGCCACCATCAACCCCGCCGCTGATGCAGGCACGATTACCATCTACGATGACGATACGACGCCGGTGGCCAACGATGATGCCAACCAGGTAACCGAAGATGGCTTCGGCGAGAGCCAGGAGGTCATTTCAACCAGTGGTAACGTGATCGGTGGAACGAACGCGTCCGAGGGTGATGTTGCGGATAGTGATGCAGATGGCGATGTACTTACAGTCGTTTCGTTTACTAATGGTACAAATACCGTTACTCCGGACGCTGATGGTGAGGTTTTGCAGGGGCAATATGGCGAGCTGACGGTGTATGCAGATGGTAGCTACACATACGCTCTCACCTCTAACAGTGATCCTGCTATTCAGTCGCTGGATGTCGATGAAACACTGGAAGACGCTTTCGTTTATACGATTACTGATGGGTATAACGATGCGCAGACAGCAAATCTTGTCATCACTATCAATGGTACCAACGACGGCCCCACGCTGATTAGCGAGGCGGTTGATATCGTCGTGGACGAGCTGGACGACGCCTCTGCACAGGATCTGAGCGGCAGTGGCACCATCACCTTCGGCGACCTGGACGACGTCACCACCATCACCGCCGGCACCGCGACCGTGACCACCTCCAGCGGCGTGACCCTGCCGGCTGGACTGGCCGAA
>JAUWAC010000009.1 GCA_030602245.1 Marinobacterium sp. | reverse complement strand
CGGATGAAGATGTGCGGTGGGCAGAGAGGAGGTTAAACCTGAGGCCGCGTAAATGCCTCGGATTCAGGCAGCCCGAAATGGTGTTCAAAGAATACCTTCAGGCTGCATAGGCGGGTGTCGCACTTCGGAGTTGAATTCGCGAGTACGTAATTCACTGTGTCCAAGAAGCCTAGAGAGTGAGTATATGTCTACTCCCCGGTTGAGCTGCGCAACGGCGAAAGTGTGTCGTCCAGCGTGGAAAGTAACGTGTTTTGTTATACCAGCTCTCATTGCCCATTGCAGCAGCGCCACGTTGAAGTAGCTATTGTATTTGAGGCCGACGAAAACTCGGTCGTCTGGTTCGCCCTTTTGATCTATATCCAACAGCTTTACAGCCGAGTCTGGAAGGTCCAGATACACAAGGGAGTTTCCACCGTTCTTGAGCTTTTGCTGGTCAAAAATGATTCGATAGTGGCCGGGCCCAAACTCCTCAATTTCACGCCATGTGAGTTTATTGATGTCACTCCAGCGGAGACCGGTAGTGCAACTGAACAAAAAAGCGCGTTTCAGGACATCGTAGCGACACTCTGCTTTTGTCAGCGCACGAACCTCATCCAGAGAGAGGTAGGTTCGCTTAGTGTTTTCTGCCTTGACACTTTTCACCCGTTGAACCGGGTTGTCCCTGATCATGCCCTCTCGATATGCTTCATTCAGAGCAGCCCGAACTTTATTGAAGTAGCTCGATGCAGTATTTTTGGCGAGCCGGGTTTTCGATTTGGTGAGCTTTTCCTCCAGTAGGTACTTGCGGAACCCTTCCAGGAACGGCTTATCAATCTCCTCAAAGGTGAGCCCAGCTCTGCCGTGGTAGTTTCTGAGGTGCTTACCTGCCGAGATCCAGATTGAATAATTAGAAGCGCTTCCAGACTCTTTGGTCGAGGTTAATTGGTCATAGTAGTCAAAGAAGCTTGAGGCCAGTTTCACTCGATCTTCAAGCTGGAATTTATTGGCATGTGATTCAACAAGGCGTGCAGATCTTGCAGCTTCGGCCTGGCGCATCATTTCCTTGTTGTGTTGCCGTTCAGCCTGAGTCTTGGGGTTGTGATACACGTACAGCTCAAGAGGCTCGTAATCCCGCTTAGGCCGCTTCTTTCCGTCCTCCCCTTCGACCACACCGTAGTAGTACACCAGGCGAAGCTGCTGTAGCCCCTTCGAGTTGGGGTTCCGCTTGTTAACAGATACCTTCATGTTTGCTCCAATTTTGATCCCATTGCTCCCGAATTCTAACCTTGGAGCAAATCGGGATCAATTTATAGTGAAACGGAGCAAACTAGAAGAAAACGCGGGAAAAAGGTCTCTGAGGCAAAAGTGATTTTTGTCCTTATAAAACAACAAGTTATTTTGATATGTTTTGGTAGGTTTCACGGGACTTTACCACTTAAGAATGAGGTTCACTTCCCGATACAGAACGAGCTGAAGATCCGCCCGAGCAGGTCGTCCGAACTGAACTCGCCGGTGATCTCGCCCAACGCCTGCTGGGCCTGACGCAGGTCTTCGGCGAGCAGCTCGCCGGCGCCGTGCAGCTGCAGCTGCTCAAGACCGGTCTGCAGCAGCTCGCGGGCGCGTTCGAGTGCTTCGATATGGCGCCGGCGTGCCATGAAGCCGCCTTCGGTGGTGGCGCCAAAGCCCATCACCTCTTTCAGGTGCGTCCGCAGCAGCTCGACACCATCGCCGCTGCGGGCTGACAGTGCGATCAGCGTGTGTTCGCCGGCCTGTTCGATGCGCACCGGTTCGTTGCTGAGGTCCGCCTTGTTGCGAATCAGCGTGACGTGGCTGAGATCATCGAGCTGCTCGCCCAGCTCCGGCCAGAGGCTGAGCGGGTCAGTGGTGGCGGAGCGGGTGCTGTCGACCATCATCAGGATGCGGTCTGCGCGCCGGATCTCGGCCCAGGCACGGTCGATGCCGATGCGTTCCACCTCGTCCGGCGCGTCGCGCAGCCCGGCGGTATCGATGATATGCAGCGGCATGCCATCGAGATGGATATGCTCGCGCAGCACGTCGCGGGTGGTGCCTTCGATATCGGTGACGATGGCGGTTTCACGGCCGGCCAGCGCGTTGAGCAGGCTCGATTTGCCGGCATTGGGACGACCGGCGATCACCACGGTCATACCTTCGCGCAGCAGGCTGCCCTGGCGCGCCTCCTGGCGCACGCCGTCGAGCCGGGACAGGATCGTCTGCAGATCGGCCAGTACCTTGCCATCGGCCAGAAAGTCGATCTCCTCTTCGGGGAAATCGATCGCGGCCTCGACATAGATCCGCAGCTGAATCAGCGCTTCGACCAGTTCATGGATCCGCTGCGAGAAGGCGCCCTGCAACGAGCGCAGCGCGCAGCGGGCCGCCTGTTCCGAGGCGCTGTCGATGAGGTCGGCGATCGCCTCGGCCTGGGCCAGATCCAGTTTGTCGTTGAGGAAGGCGCGCTCGGAAAACTCGCCGGGGCGAGCCGGGCGTGCGCCGAGTGCGATCAGCTCCTGCAGCAGCAGGTCGAGGATCACCGGGCCGCCGTGCCCCTGAAACTCGACCACATCCTCGCCGGTAAACGAGTTCGGCGCGGGGAAATAGAGCACGATCCCCTCGTCGATCTGTTCACGCTGGGGGTTCATGAAGGCGGCAAAGTGGGCGTGGCGCGGCGTGGGCGTGAAGCCCAGCATCTGCTCGGCGAGGGCCAGTGCCCGGGGGCCGGAAAGGCGAATGATGCCGACGCCGCCACGACCGGGCGGCGTCGCCTGCGCGACGATGGTGTCCTGTGCGATCTGCATGCTGTCGTTCCGAATTCACAAAGCAGAAGGGCTCCCGAGGGAGCCCTTGTGTGGCCGTCAGGCCTTGTTCGTTTCTTTCGTGTCGCCCGCCTCGATCTGGCGGTTGATGATCCACTGCTGGGCGATCGACAGAATGTTGTTGACCAGCCAGTACAGCACCAGACCTGCCGGGAACCAGAGGAAGAAGAACGTGAAGATGATCGGCAGCAGCTTCATGATCTTCGCCTGCATCGGATCGGGCGGCGTCGGGTTCAGCATCTGCTGCACGAACATGGTGACGCCCATCAGGATCGGCAGAATGAAGTACGGATCCATCTGCGACAGGTCCTGAATGTAACCGAAGAACGGGGCATGGCGCAGTTCAACGGATTCCATCAGCACCCAGTACAGCGCGATGAAGACCGGCATCTGAACCAGAATCGGGAGACAGCCGCCGAGCGGGTTGATCTTCTCCTTCTGGTACAGCTTCATCATCTCCTGCGACATCTTCTGACGATCGTCGCCGTAGAGCTCCTTCAGGCGCTGCATCTCGGGGCCGAACTTGCGCATCTTCGCCATCGACTTGAACGCCTTGGCGTTGAGCTGGAACAGCGCGAGCTTGACCAGCAGCGTGATGCCGATGATCGCCAGACCCCAGTTGCCGACCAGCGTGTGAATCCACTTCAGCAGCATGTACAGCGGTGACGCGATCCACCACAGGATGCCGTAGTCGACGGTCAGCTCCAGATTCGGTGCAGTGGCTTCAAGCTGGTCGGTGTCCTTGGGACCGGCGTACAGCGTTGCGCTGACGGTCTGGGTCGCGCCCGGGGCAACCTCGAACGACGGCGACAGGAAGCCGACGATGTAGTTGCCGTTCAGCTTGCGCGACTGGTAGGTGTATTCGGCACCCGGTGCCGGTATCCAGGCGCTGAGGAAGTAGTGCTGTACCATCGCGACCCAGCCATCCGGGCTGGTGGCGCGGAAGCGCTCTTCGTCCATGTCGTCGAAGTTGACCTTCTGGTAGTTGTTCTCGGCGGTGGAGAACACGGCACCCAGGTAGGACTGCATGCCCATCGAGGTCTGCTGAGACGGATCCGGGCTGCCATCGCGCTTGATCTGGCCAAACAGCACGCCCTGCCAGGGCTGCTCGCTCTGGTTGTCGACGATGTACTCGACGCCGACGCGGTATTCACCCTGCTTGAAGATGAAACGCTTGGTGATCGTCGCGCCGCTGTCCTGCACGTAGGTCAGATCGACGTTGAGGGTTTCGGCATCGCCCAGCACATACTCGGTCTGCGCCGAGGCATAGAGCGGACGGCCGGACGTGGCCGCGTCCGGGCCGTTCTGCCCGATCAGGCCGCTTTGTGCAACGTAGGTACGGTTGGCGTTCTGCTCCAGCAGCACGAACGGCTGCTCCGAGTTCAGCGTGGCATCATGCTGCGGCAGCGCGGCCTGAATCACGTCACCGCCGCGCGGATCGATCAGCAGCTCCAGTACGTCGGTCTGGACACGGATCAGCTGGCCGTTGCCTTCCGGCAGTGCCTGTGCCGTGAGAGTCGAGGTGTCGGTGCTCTGGGGAATGTCGGCACTCTGCGCGGGGGCCGCGCTGGCGGACGGCAGTTCAGCTTCGCTGGCATCGCCGCTATAGGCGGACACGCTCGGCGCCTGCTGTTCGGCGGTGGCCTGCTGTTGTGCCGGGCCGTAATCTTCGTTCCACTGCAGCACCAGCATGTAGGAAATGAGGGCCAGGGCGGCAATCAATATGACTCGCTGTACATCCATGGCGGAGGAACCATCAACCTTTTTTGTGAGCTTTCTGGGCTTTCTTGATCAATCTGGACCAGCAGCGCTCGATCATGCGGTGAAGCTCGGGATTCTCGAGCGTATCCAGACCTTTACGGGCCAGGATGACGATATCCGCATGGGGAAGCTGGTGCTGGTGCAGGCGAAAAGACTCGCGAATGATACGCCGAACGCGGTTGCGTTTGACAGCCCGACGGATGTTTTTTTTGGAAATGACGAAACCGATTCGGGGATGATCAAGGCCGTTGGGCGAGGACAGAATGAGCAGAGGCTGCTCGGAGACCTTGAAAGCGGCGTTGTCGAAAACGCGTTTGAAATCCCCGCCAGTCAGCAGACGCAACTGGCGGGGATATTCGAAATCGGCCATGCAGTCGTGTAACCGTGCCGACAGCGATTAAACTGTCAGGCTTTTACGGCCCTTGGCACGACGACGGTTCAGAACCTGACGGCCGTTCTTGGTTGCCATGCGGGCACGGAAACCGTGAGTGCGCTTGCGCTTGAGTACGCTCGGTTGGAAAGTTCTTTTCATTGCCTCAGTCCTACTTACGTTCTGTACGTGAGGTGCTGATCCACGTATAGGTCAAAATCAAGACGCGAGATTCTAGTGAATCCGCCACAGCGATGCAAATGTTTTGTCTGCTTTTTGATCGCGGCGGTGCGTGACCTGTCGAACCCGATCTCTGCCTTCCTTCTATAGAGGTATTTAGGCGGGTCAGCGTCGCGCCGATTGGCGTCGCGCCAGACGCGTGGCTGTGTCACGTCAGGCGGGTTGTGCAAGGGATTACCCGCAAATCTGTGAGTAACTCTTTTTACTAAAATAAAAACAATAATTAAGCGTGTTGGTAAGGCTTTTGACACCCTGTATCCAAGCTGTGTTCGTGGCCGTTCGCGTGGATAAGCGGCGCCGGGAAGTCGCCGTAATCGGTTTGGATGCCGCATGTTTCCGTGGCGGAAAAAGTTTGCTCACAGCTGTGTATAACTGCGGTCCGAATGGTTAGAATAGCGATCCGTTCAAGATAACAACCGGCCTGCACGCCGGGGCGCAGAGTCCCAGGCAGTGCGTGGCGAGCGCTTTTTCAGGGGTTTGGGATGTCGGTCGAACTTTGGGAGCAGTGCCTGAAGAGCCTGCAGGAGGAGTTTCCTGCCCAGCAGTTCAATACCTGGATTCGTCCGCTCAGTGCGGATGGCTCCGGCGACACGCTGATTCTGCTTGCACCCAACCGTTTCGTACGCGACTGGGTCGCAGACAAGTTTCTGTCTCGTATTCGCCAGGTCGTGGCTGATGTCAGCGGCGACATGAGTGCTGACGTGCGCCTCGAGGTCGGCGGCCGCGGTGGTGTTGCGGCACCGGCTGTGTCCGCGCGTCGGCGCACCGCCCCGATCCGCAAGCGTGTTGCGCCGCGCCCGGTACCGGCGATGGAGCCGGAGCCCTACACGCCCGGACCCGAGATGGCGGCACGGCCGGAGCCGGCCGTGCGGCAGCCGCTGGCCAGTGATGACTTCGCCGCTGATATCGCGCTTGAGACCGGCGCCGTCGGCAGCAGCGAGATGGCGCCCCAGCTGGAGCTGGATATGTTGCCGGCGGATGAGATTATCCAGCCGCCGACGGAGCGCCGGGTCGAGGTCGAAGGCAGCATTCGCCATCAGTCCAATCTGAATCCGTCGTTTACGTTTCAGTCGTTCGTACAGGGCAAGTCCAACCAGCTGGCACTGGCCGCGGCGCAGCAGGTGGCGGACAACCCGGGCGGTGCCTATAACCCGTTGTTTATTTATGGCGGCGTCGGTCTGGGTAAAACCCACCTGATGCATGCGGTGGGCACCGAGATGCTCAAGCGCAACCCGAATGCCCGTATCGTCTATCTGCACTCGGAGCGTTTCGTCGCCGATATGGTCAAGGCGCTGCAGCTCAACGCGATCAATGACTTCAAGCGCTATTACCGTTCCGTCGACGCGCTGCTGATCGACGACATCCAGTTCTTTGCCGGCAAGGAGCGTTCGCAGGAAGAGTTCTTCCACACCTTCAATGCGCTGCTTGAGGGTGGTCAGCAGATGATCCTGACGTCCGACCGTTACCCGAAAGAGATCAGCGGCGTTGAAGAGCGCCTGAAGTCCCGCTTTGGCTGGGGGCTGACGGTGGCGATCGAGCCGCCGGAGCTGGAAACCCGCGTTGCGATCCTGATGAAGAAGGCGCAGGAAGCGAAGGTGAACCTGCCGGACGACTCCGCATTCTTTCTGGCACAGAAGATCCGCTCCAACGTGCGCGAGCTCGAAGGTGCGCTCAAACGCGTCATCGCCAATGCCCACTTTACCGGTAATGCCATCAACACGCCGTTCATCAAGGAGTCCCTGAAGGACCTGCTGGCATTGCAGGACAAACAGGTTAGTATTGACAACATTCAGCGTGTCGTTGCGGATTACTACAAGATCAAGGTTTCTGACCTGCTGTCGAAGCGGCGCAGTCGCTCGGTTGCGCGTCCGCGCCAGGTGGCGATGAGCCTGGCCAAGGAGTTGACCAACCACAGCCTGCCCGAGATCGGCAATGCATTCGGTGGCCGCGATCACACCACGGTGCTCCACGCCTGTCGCAAGATCAAAGAGTTGCGCGAGAGTGATACGGACATCGCCGAAGATTACAAAAACCTGCTGCGTCATCTGACGGCGTAGTGATCGGATCCAGACAAGGTAGACAGCCATGAGATTCGTAATTTCCCGTGAAGCCCTTATCAAGCCGTTGCAGCTGGTGGCCGGTGTCGTGGAACGTCGTCAGACGCTGCCGGTGCTGTCCAACATTCTGCTGGTCGCCGAGGGTAACCAGCTTTCGCTGACCGGTACGGACCTGGAAGTGGAGCTGATCGGCCGGGTTGAGCTGGATGAGCCGGCCGAGGCCGGGTCGGTCACGGTTCCGGCGCGCAAACTGATGGATATCTGTAAGTCGCTGTCGGACGATGCACGCATCGAGCTCGAACTGTCCGGCCAGAAGATGGTGATCAAGTCGGGCCGCAGCCGCTTCTCCCTGTCGACACTGCCGGCCGCTGAATTCCCCAACGTCGAGGACAGCCCGCAGGCGATGCAGCTCACGCTGCCGCAGTCATCGCTGCGCCATCTGATCGAGCAGACCGGTTTCTCGATGGCGCAGCAGGATGTGCGCTATTACCTCAACGGCATGCTGCTGGAAGTTCGCGAAGGCACGCTGCGGGCGGTCTCCACCGACGGCCACCGGCTGGCGACAGCGGTCAGCGATGTGGAAGTCGATCGCGAGGTTCAGCACCAGATTATCGTGCCGCGCAAGGGTATTTTGGAGCTTGCGCGCCTGCTGCAGGGCGGCGACAACCCGGTCAGCCTGGTGATCGGCGCCAACCATATCCGCGCCAATGTCGGTGACTTCACCTTCACTTCCAAGCTGGTCGATGGCAAGTTCCCGGACTACCAGCGCGTGATTCCGCGCAACGGCGACAAGATTCTGCTCGGCGATCGCCTCGAGCTGCGTCAGGTGTTCAGCCGGATTGCGATTCTGTCGAACGAGAAATACCGCGGCGTGCGCCTGTCACTGGCTGACGGCATGCTGCAGGTCATGGCCAACAACCCGGAGCAGGAAGAAGCGGAAGAAACCGTTGCCGTCGATTACGATGGCGGTGCGCTGGAGATCGGTTTCAACGTCAACTATCTGCTCGATGTGCTCTCGATCCTGAATTCCGATGTGGTGCGTTTCACGCTGTCGGATTCCAACAGCAGTGCGCTGATTGAAGGCTTCGATGAGCCGGATGCGACCTACGTTGTCATGCCGATGCGTATGTAATCGGCGTAGCGAGCACTTACTCCTCGATAAGGTGTAAGTGCTCGCTTACGTACTACTGTATGCTGATATCCCATCTGCAGGTACGTCATCTGCGCAACCTCCACGAGGTTGAACTCACCCCGTCTCCTCGCATCAATATCCTGTTCGGCGAAAACGGCAGCGGCAAGACCAGCCTGCTTGAGGCGATCCATCTGCTCGGGCTTGGACGCTCGTTTCGCACCCAGCAGTACCGTCAGCTGATTGAGAGTGGCGAGGACGCGCTGCTGGTGTTCTCCCATATCGACCCGACTGGTCAGGGGGCGCCCCGTCCGTTGGGGATCAGCCGGGCGCGCGAAGGTGAGCTGAGGGTGCGTTATGCGGGGGAGTCGATCGGCGCCGCGGAGCTGGCCAGTCTGATGCCGCTGCTCGTCATCAACTCCGATACCTTCGCCCTGCTGGAAGGCTCACCGTCGGTGCGGCGGCAGTTTATCGACTGGGGCGGGTTTCACTCCGATCCGGCGTTTATCAGCCACTGGCGTGGCTTTCATCGCGTGCTCAAACAGCGAAATTCGCTGCTGAAATGTGGTAAAATCGACAGTCGTATCAGGGCGTTATGGGACGCTGAGCTGGTCGCGTTTGCCGAACCACTGACGGCGCTGCGCAACGCCTGGGTCGAGGCCCTGAAACCCCGTTTTGACGAGATTCTCGGGGAGTTGCTCAACGGTGTCGAGGTCGAGCTGCGCTTCTCGCGCGGCTGGGACGCGAAACGCCCGCTGGCCGAGGTGCTCGATGAGAATTTCGAGCGCGATCTGCGCCAGGGGTTCACCGGCAGCGGGCCGCAACGGGCGGATCTGCGTTTTCGCGTCGAGGGACAGGACGCCGCAGAGCGACTGTCTCGCGGGCAGAAAAAACTGGTCGTCAGCGCGCTCAAACTGGCACAGGGCGCGCTGTTTTACGATCAGCGGGAGCGTGCCTGCGTCTACCTGATCGATGATTTGCCGTCGGAGCTGGATGCGCGTCACTGCCGCCAGTTCTGTCGGTTTTTGGAAAAAAGTGCCAACCAGTGCTTCATCACCTGCGTCGAGCCGGAGCTGCTGAGCGGCCTCTGGCAACCGGACACAGCCCTGTCGCTGTTCCGGGTCGAGCGGGGAACTATATCGCAGTGTGCTGCACCAGGAGACCAAGATGAGCGGTGAAAACCAGAGCTACGATTCGTCCAGTATCAAGGTACTGAAAGGGCTTGATGCCGTGCGCAAGCGCCCGGGGATGTACATCGGTGACACGGACGACGGCAGCGGTTTGCACCACATGGTGTTCGAACTGGTCGATAACGGTATCGACGAGGCGCTGGCCGGCTACTGTTCCGAGATCGCGGTGATCATCCACCCCGACGAAAGCGTTACCGTATCGGATAACGGGCGCGGGATTCCGACTGATATTCACAAGGAGGAAGGCGTCTCAGCGGCCGAGGTGATCATGACCGTGCTGCACGCCGGCGGCAAGTTCGACGATAACACCTACAAGGTTTCCGGCGGTCTGCACGGCGTCGGGGTGTCGGTCGTCAACGCCCTCTCCAGCGAGCTGCGCCTGACGATCCGTCGTGGCGGCAAGGTGCATGAGCAGGTCTATCATCACGGCGTACCGCAGGCGCCGCTGGCCGTCGTCGGTGAAACCGATACCACCGGCACCATCGTGCGTTTCAAGCCGTCCGAAGAGACCTTCAGCAACATCAATTTCCAGTACGACATCCTCGCCAAGCGCCTGCGTGAGCTGTCGTTCCTGAACTCCGGCGTGCGTATTCGCCTCAAGGACGAACGCAGCGGCCGTGAAGAGGTGTTCCAGTACGAGGGCGGCCTGGCGGCGTTCGTCGAATTTCTGAACCAGAACAAGTCGCCGATCAACAAGATTTTCCACTTCGATGCGATGCATGAGAACGGTGTCGGCGTCGAAGTCGCGATGCAGTGGAATGATGGCTTCCAGGAAAGCCTGCACTGCTTCGCCAACAACATTCCGCAGCGCGATGGCGGTACTCACCTGTCAGGCTTCCGTGCCGCACTGACTCGCTCGCTGAACAACTACATCGAGTCCGAGCAGCTGAACAAGGGCGGTAAGGTCAGCACCAGTGGCGACGACAGCCGCGAAGGTCTGACGGCGATCATTTCGGTCAAGGTGCCGGATCCCAAGTTCTCGTCGCAGACCAAGGACAAACTGGTGTCGTCCGAGGTCAAAACGGCGGTCGAGCAGCTGATGGCGCAGTTCCTGAACGACTACCTGCTGGAGAACCCGCAGGACGCCAAAGCGGTCGTGCAGAAGATGATCGACGCGGCCCGTGCCCGTGAAGCGGCCCGCAAGGCGCGCGAGATGACCCGGCGCAAGGGCGCGCTCGATATCGCCGGTCTGCCGGGCAAGTTGGCTGACTGCCAGGAGAAAGACCCGGCGCTGTCCGAACTCTACCTGGTGGAGGGTGACTCCGCAGGCGGCTCCGCCAAGCAGGGACGTGATCGGCGTACGCAGGCGATCCTGCCGCTCAAGGGTAAGATCCTCAACGTCGAAAAGGCGCGCTTCGACAAGATGCTGACCTCGGCCGAGGTAGGCACGCTGATTACGGCGCTGGGCTGCGGTATCGGTCGTGACGAGTACAACATCGACAAGCTGCGCTACCACCGCATCATCATCATGACCGACGCCGACGTGGATGGCTCGCACATCCGCACCCTGCTGCTGACGTTCTTCTTCCGTCAGATGCCGGAGCTGATCGAGCGTGGCCACATCTATATCGCTCAGCCGCCGCTGTACAAGGTCAAGAAAGGCAAGCAGGAGCAGTACCTCAAGGATGATGAGGCGATGGAAAACTATCTGCTGCAGGGCGCGCTGGACGGCGCTGCGCTCTATATCAACGAGGACGCCCCGCCCGTTTCCGGTCAGGCGCTGGAAGAGCTGGTGCAGCGCTATCGCCACGTCGAGAAGATGATCGAGCGTCTGGGGCGTATCTATCCGCGTGCGGTCCTGAATCAGCTGCTCTATCT
Source organism: Marinobacterium sp. (assembly GCA_030602245.1). GTDB lineage: Bacteria > Pseudomonadota > Gammaproteobacteria > Pseudomonadales > Balneatricaceae > Marinobacterium_D. The sequence goes on along the minus strand of JAUWAC010000009.1, from coordinate 80,530 downwards.
GCCGACGCTGACACAGGAATCGCTGAGCTCGCGCGAAGCGGTCGAAGCCTGGGTCCAGAAACTGTCTGAGGCGCTGACAGCCTATGCGACCAGCAGCTCCGAATACTATGAGTGTGGTGTTGAGCTGGATCGCGAGCACAGCCTCTATCTGCCGACCATTCGGCATGTCCACCACAGCGTCGCGTCGGATTACCGACTGGATCTGGAGCTGTTCCGCTCACGGGATTTCCAGACCATTGTGACACTGGGTGAAGAGCTGCAGTCGCTGCTCGAAGATGGTGCTTTCCTGCAGCGCGGCGAGCGTCGCTTCGCCCTTAACGATCTCGGCACCGGCATCCGCTGGCTGATGGATCTGTCACGTCGCGGCAACACGATCCAGCGCTACAAGGGTCTGGGCGAGATGAACCCGGATCAGCTGTGGGAGACCACCATGGATCCGAACGCGCGCCGCATGCTGCAGGTGTCGATCGACGATGCGATCGCTGCCGACCAGCTGTTCACGACGCTGATGGGGGATGAGGTTGAGCCGCGTCGTCACTTCATTGAGTCCAACGCGCTCAACGTGTCCAACCTGGACGTCTGATCGCGACAGCACTGCTGTGGAATAGAAAACGCCCCGCAACCTCTGCGGGGCGTTTGCGTTTGGGGCTGGCGTTTTGGTCGCTGTGTCAGCAGCACTCCTGCTCGATACGCCACAGCCGTTGTTGGCCTTCTTCATCGTCCAGCGATTCAAAAAATTCGTACAAGGTGTTCATCTGGGCGCCGATGAAAAACAGATGGTCATGGCCCATGGTGCGTTTCTGCGCCAGTTTCTGTTCAAAATAGCGGCGCCACTGCGCGCTGGCTTCGGGGCGTGTCAGACATGCCTCAAGATGTGCCATCAGCGCATCGGCCTGCTGGTCGCATTCGATGCCGCAGAAGCTGACGTAACGGTCGGTTGCGGTGATGTCTGTCGGGGTGCTCATGCTGGTTTCCTCCTCGAACCTTTGCCCCGATTCTAGCCTGATGACCACCTCCTGAACTGTCAGCCTGCTGACAGATCGTCGGCCAGTGCCTGAAGCGTCTCGATACGGCAGATGCGGAACGCACGGCGGCCTGTGCGCTCGATCAGACCATCGCGGATCATCCGGTTCAGCAGCGTCGACAACGTCTGGCGGGATGTGCCGAGGCGGCTTGCCAGAATCTCCATGCTGTCCTGCAACTGCAGCGAGCTGTCCGGCAGCGCCGAACTGCGCAGCAGGTAGCGTGCGAGGCGGCTTTCAACGGAGTGGAAAGCGAGATCCTCAACCAGTTCAAGCGTGGCGGCCATCAACTGGCCGACCTCTCGCAGGGCGATGATTGCGATGTCGGGCTGGGCTTCGATCAGCGCGCGCAGGTCACGCAGGGGCCAGCTGCGGATACGCGTCGGCTCCAGTGCTTCGATCCAGGTGGGGGTGTGCGTGACGAACAGGCTCCCCGCTTCCAGATAGGTCAGCGTCTGCTCCCGAGCGCCGCCAAGGAGGCAGATGCGCGCGCGGCCCGACTCGATGACAAAGAGCTGGTTATGGCTGGTCTGAGGGTGCGCGATGAGCGCATCCTTGGCGTATTCGCTGACCTGTCCGCCGCGCAGGCGCTGCAGCCATTCGTTCATGTATTGGCCTTCAGGTGGGCGGCGAGCGCGCTGTCCATCGTGCGTGCGTGGAGGTCAAACCAGCGGCTGAGGGTGTCGCTGAGCCATGCCCGCGCCATACTGCTGCGCCCGGTTTTTACGCGCTGGGTGAAGCGATCCATTTCACCGAGTATGCGTTGGTGGTCGGCGCGATGTTCCTGCAGAGATGAGAAAGCCGTCGCTGCCATGCGCGCCTCCTCCGCCGCAAAGTGTTCGCGAGTGTGCTGAAACAGGCGCTCAAACAGTTGCGCGAACGCCTCGCCCTTCGCGATCTCTGTTTGCTGGCAAAGGACCAGAAAGGCGCGATGGGTTTCGTCCATCTCCGTATCGCCCAGCCGGTAGTCGGCTTCGAATGATTCCACCATCTGGCTCAGGTTCGCCATAACGCTTTCTCCTCTCTATGCGATGCAGACGATCAGCTGATCCACGCGTCGCTGCGACCGACAGGTTCGTCGGTTCGCACGCGATGATGTCGACGGTTGTCGCCTGTTGTGGGGACTACACTCCCCGCTGCAATACCGATGCCAAGGCCGCGGCCTATTAGGGCTCAGGTGCCTATGCTGGATCAGTCAAGGGATGGGGAACGCGCAGCCTGTTTCACGTGGAACAAAGGGGGTAGCCTGTGGTGGAGGGTAAGATGGCGCACGCCGTTGTTTCACGTGGAACCTGAATAGGCCCCGCCTGAGTGGGCTTGGCGTATCCAATGAGCGGAGAGACGGACACAAAAACGCCCCGGCAACCGGGGCGTGTATCGGCGGGCTGAAAACCTGTCAGCCGGCTATCAGTGAAATGTCAGCGACGCCAAGGAACAGGTTGCGCAACCGCGTGAGCAGCGCAAGACGATTCTGGCGCAGTGCCGGGTCGTCCGCCATGACCATGACGTCATCAAAGAAACGGTCGACCGGCGCTTGCAACGCGGCAAGTGCCTCGAGCGCCTGCTGGTACTCCCCGGCCTCGAAGGCGGGCTTGAGTTGCCGCTCAAGCTGGTCGACTTTTTCAGCCAGCGCGATTTCGGCCGGATCCGTCAGTAGTGCGCTGTCGACGCGCGGCTCAACCGGGGTGTCGAGCTTGCCGAGGATGTTGCCGACACGCTTGTTGGCGGCCGCCAGCGACGCGGCTTCCGGCAGCGTGCGGAAATGCGCAACGGCACGAACGCGGCGGTCAAAGTCCAGCGGCTTGCTCGGGCGCAGGGTATGAACGGCGAGATAGTTGTCGACGCTGATCCCCTTCTCTTCATACCAGGCGCGGAATCGCTCGAGCATGAAGTCGAGCACCTGATCGACGACCGTGGCCTGTGCCGGCAGGTTGCCGTACTGGCGTGCAGCGGCGTCGAGCAGCGTGCGCAGGTCGAGCGGCAGTTCGCGCTCGACGATGATGCGCAGCACACCCAGCGTCGCGCGGCGCAGTGCAAACGGGTCTTTAGAGCCGGTTGGCGGCTGGTTGATGCCAAACAGGCCGACCAGCGTGTCGATGCGATCGGCGATGGCGACGGCGATGCCTGTGCCGGTCTGCGGCAGCTGGTCACCGTGGTGACGCGGCATGTAGTGCTCATTCTGTGCCGCCGCGACCTCGTCCGGCTCGCCATCATGGCGCGCGTAGTGGTAGCCCATCAGGCCCTGCAATTCCGGAAACTCGAGCACCATCTCGGTGACCAGGTCGGCCTTGCAGAGGGCGCCGGCGCGGGCGGCCTGTTCCGCATCTGCGCCGATCGCTTCGGCGACCCGGCGTGCCAGTGCGCTGATGCGTTCGGTCTTTTCGAAAACGGTGCCGAGATCCTTCTGGAACACGATCTTTTTCAATGCGTCGCGGCGTGAGGCCAGCGTGCGCTTTTTGTCTGTTTCGAAGAAGAACGCGGCATCCGACAGGCGCGGCCGAATGACCTTCTCGTTCCCTTCGATCACCTGCTGCGGATCGCGCGATTCGATGTTGGCGATGGTGATGAAATACGGCATCAGCTTGCCGGCATCATCCAGCAGGTGGAAATACTTCTGGTTGTCGGCCATGGTGGAGATCAGGGCCTGCGCCGGCACCTCAAGGAAGCGCTCCTCGAAGCGACCGGTCAGCGCGACAGGCCACTCGTTAAGCGCGGTGACCTCTTCGAGCAGCCCTTCATCGATGACGACCTGGCCGCCGATGCGTTCCGCTTCCGCCAGCAGTTGCGAGCGGATCAGCTCGCGACGCTCGGCGAAATCGGCCAGTACCATGCCCTTCTCTTTAAGGCTGGCGGCATACTCCTTGCCGGCGAACAGCTCGATCTCTTCGTTGTAGTGGAAGCGGTGTCCACGGGTATGGCGCCCGGCGGCATGTCCGAGGATCTCGCACGGTACCACCTCGTCACCGAACAGCATGACCACCCATTTGACCGGGCGTACGAACTCGGCGCGGGACGAGCCCCAGCGCATGCGTTTCGGGATCGGCAGTTTGTCCAGCGCGTGGCTGACGATGTCGGGCAGTCGCGGTGCCACCGGCTGCGCCGGGTGGACCTGCTCGAAACAGAACTTGCCGTTTACTTCCTGAAGCTGATCGATGGTCGTGCCGCATTTGCGCGCAAAGCCTTCCAGCGCCTTGGTCGGTTTGCCTTCGGCGTCATAGCCGATATTGACCGGCGGGCCCATCAGCTGGGAGCGGCTTTCCGGTACCTCAGTCGGCAGATCGGTGACCAGAACGGCCAGACGGCGCGGTGCCGCGTAGGCCTTGAAGGTGGCCGTGCTGACGGCGTCATCACCCAGCAGGCCAATGAGGCCCTGGCGTATTTCGGCTTCCAGCGCTTCGCTGAGCGATTTCAGCGCCTTCGGTGGCAGCTCTTCGGTGCCAAGCTCGAACAGAAAATCCTTTACCGACATCAGTGGGTCTCCTCTTGGCAGGCAGCGAGCACTTCATCTCTCAGCGCCGGATCGGCGAGCGGGAAGCCGAGCGCTTTGCGGGCATTGAAGTAGGCGTGAGCGACGTCGCGCGCCAGTGTGCGTACGCGCAGGATATAACGCTGACGCTCGGTGACCGAGATCGCATGGCGAGCGTCGAGCAGGTTGAAGGTATGGGACGCTTTCAGCACCTGTTCGTACGCCGGCAGCGGCAGCGGCGTTTCCAGCGTCAGCAGCTTGTTGCACTCACGCTCGTGGTAATCGAAGTTGCTGAACAGGGTGTCGACGTCCGCATGTTCGAAGTTGTAGGTCGACTGTTCCACTTCGTTCTGGTGGTACACATCGCCGTAGGTCACGATGGTGCCGTCCGGGCTGCGCGACCAGACCAGATCGTAGACGCTGTCGACCTTCTGCAGATACATCGCAATACGTTCAAGGCCGTAGGTGATCTCACCGGTTACCGGGTAGCACTCGAGGCCGCCCGCCTGCTGGAAGTAGGTGAACTGGGTGACCTCCATGCCGTTGAGCCAGATCTCCCAGCCCAGGCCCCAGGCGCCGAGGGTCGGTGATTCCCAGTTGTCCTCGACGAAGCGGATGTCATGCACCAGCGGGTCGATCCCGATGCGCTCGAGGGAGCCCAGATACAGCTCCTGAAAGTTGTCCGGGTTCGGCTTCAGGACAACCTGGAACTGGTAGTAGTGCTGCAGGCGGTTCGGGTTTTCGCCGTAGCGACCGTCTGTCGGGCGGCGGCTCGGCTGTACGTAGGCAGAGCGCCAGCGTTCCGGCCCGATGGCACGCAGGAACGTTGCCGGGTGGAAGGTGCCCGCCCCTACTTCAAGATCCAGCGGCTGAACGACGACGCAGCCCTGCTCGGCCCAATACTGCTGCAGGGCCAGGATCAGTCCCTGGAAAGTGCTCACGTCTGGATTCACCTTGTCAGTCACGGAAATCACCATTGCATTCGAAGTGGTCAAAATAAGGGCCGAATTATACATGAACGTCGCCCCTATTGGCGCTTTGTGTCGATGATCGTTTGGACGATGCACGCCCCGGTTTATAATGCCGGCCACGCAATTCTGGCACTGCAGGCAGAGGAGTCCCCGTGAAAGAGCTCAAGGCGATACCCGTCATACTGGCCATGGCGTTTCTGGCGTTGCTGCCGCTGCGGCTGGCCCAGCGGCTGGGGCGTTGGCTGGGGCGGCGTATCTACCGCCGGGGCGAGCGCGACAGGCTGTACCGGATTACTCGCGTCAATCTCGAGATCTGCTTTCCGCAACTGTCAGCGTCGGCACGAGACAAGCTGATTCTGGAAAGCCTGCAGCAGACCGGTTGCGCGCTGGCGGAAACCGGATTGTCCTGGTTCTGGTCGCCGCAGCGGGTGCTGAGCAAGATCCGGGCGGTCGAGGGCGAGGAGCTGATCCGCAATGAGCTGGAGGCCGGGCGCGGGATCCTGCTGATTGCACCGCATCTGGGTAACTGGGAGGTGATGAATCTGTATCTGTCGCACCACTACCCGGTGACCGCGATGTACAAGCCGCCCAAGCTCAAACTGATGGACCGGCTGATCCGCAAACGCCGCGCGCGTCTCGGCTCAGCGATGGCGCCGGCGGATGCGAAGGGAGTCAGGATGGTGCTCAAGGCGCTGAAGCGTGCCGGGATCGTCGGCATTCTGCCGGATCAGGAGCCGGAGCGCAGTGGCGGTGTCTATGCGCCCTTCTACGGTGAGCCGGCGTTGACGATGAAGCTGCTGCCGCAGCTGGCCGCGCAAACCGGCGTGACGGTGCTCTGTGGCTATGGCCGGCGCCTGCCGGATGGCGAGGGTTTTTCGCTGCACTTTTCCCCCGCGCTGGAGGGGATCCACAGTCGCGACCTGATCGAAGCGGCGAGCGCGATGAATGCCAGTATCGAGCGCTGTGTTGACGAGTGTCCGGCGCAGTATCAATGGGAGTACAAGCGCTTCAATACCCGCGAGGATGGTTCGCCGGGCCCCTATTCGGCGCCGGTGAAATAAGAGCAGGCGCCAGCTGGGATCAGCGGCGCCAGAATGCCGGGGTCAGCAGCACCAGCAGCGTGAAGACTTCCAGGCGCCCAAGCAGCATCGCCAGGCACAGGATCCACTTCGCGGTGTCATTGATGTCGCCGTAGTGGGCAGACACTTCGCCCAGTCCCGGGCCGAGGTTGTTCAGTGTGGCGCCGACCGCCGACCAGGCCGTGACCTGATCAAGCCCGGTGCCCAGAAGTGCGATCAGCATGATCACGAACACCAGCAGGTAGACCGAGAAAAAGCCCCACACCGCCTCCAGAACCGGGTCTGAAATCGGCCGCCGCCCGAGCTTGACCGGAATCACCGCGTTGGGATGGATCAGACGCAGGACCTCGCGGTGTCCCTGCTTCAGAATCAGCAGCACGCGGATCACCTTCATGCCACCGCCGGTGGAGCAGGCGCAGCCGCCGACAAACGCCGCGACGAACAGCATGAACGGCAGCATCGATGGCCAGTGTGCGAAGTCAGCAGTGGCAAAGCCGGTCGTTGTAGCAACCGAGACCACCATGAAGGCGGCCTTACGCAGGCTTTCCAGCGGCTCATAGGTGGCCGTCAGCGTCAGCGCGACGAAGGCCACGACGGTGATGAACACCAGCAGACTGATATAGAACTTGAACTCAGGGTCCTGCAGGTAGTGTTTCAGGCTGCGCTGGCGCCAGGCAAAGAAGTGCAGCGCGAAATTGACCCCCGACACGATCATGAAAAAGATCGCGATGATCTCGATGGCCGGATTATCGAAATAGCCGATGCTGGCATCATGGGTGGAGAAGCCGCCGATGGCCACGGTGGCAAAGCTGTGCCCGATCGCATCGAACGGTGTCATGCCCGCCAGCCAGTAGCCCAGCGCGCAGGCGATCGTCAGCGTGAGATAGATATACCAGAGCGCCTTTGCCGTCTCGGTGATACGCGGTGTCAGCTTGGTGTCCTTCACCGGGCCTGGCGTTTCGGCACGATACAGCTGCATGCCACCGATACCCAGCATCGGCAGAATCGCCACCGCCAGCACGATGATCCCCATGCCGCCGAGCCACTGCAGCTGCTGACGGTAGTAACGCATCGACTCCGGCAGCGTATCGAGCCCGGTCATGACGGTGGCACCGGTGGTGGTCAGGCCCGACAGCGCCTCGAAGGTGGCGTCCGTGAAGCTGAGGTGCGGCGCGGCGGACAGTTGCAGCGGCAGCGAACCGGCAAGCCCGAGGACGCTCCAGAACAGCGCCGTAATCAGGAAGCCGTCGCGGGTGCGCAGATCCTGCTGAACGCCGCGCACCGGCAGCCAGATGATGAACCCGATGGCGAGCGTCAGCGCAAAGGCGATGGCAAAGGCGTGCGCCGCGCCGTCGTTGTAGAACAGCGAGACACCGATCGGCGGCAGCTGGGTGGTACTGAATACCATCAGCAGGATGCCGAGTATGCGCAGTATGATCCTGAAATGCATCGATCAGTCCCTGTGCGAATCCGTCAGAAGAAGGTCAGGCCGACCTGGAACAGGCGTTCCACCTCGCCGATACGGCGGTTGTCGACAAGGAACAGGATGACGTGATCGCCGTTTTCGACCACCACATCGTCGTGTGCGATCAGAACCTCGTCCTTGCGGATAATCGCGCCAATGGTTGCACCCGGCGGCAGCGGAATCTCTTCGATCGTGCGCCCGACCACCTTGGAGCTGCGCGGATCGCCGTGGGCCACCGCCTCGAGCGCTTCCGCTGCACCGCGGCGCAGTGAGTGCACCGCGGCAACATCACCGCGGCGGACGTGGGTCAGCAGTGCGCCGATTGTGGTCTGTTGCGGTGAGATCGCGATATCGATCGCCCCGCCCTGCACCAGCTCCACATAGGCCGGGTTGTTGATCAGTGTCATCACCGTGCGTACGCCCAGTCGCTTGGCCAGCATCGAGGCCATGATGTTGGCCTCGTCGTCGTTGGTCAGCGCGCAGAACACATCGGTGTCCTCGATGTTTTCCTCCAGCAGCAGCTCGCGATCAGAGGCGCTGCCATGCAGCACGATGGTGTTGTCCAGGTTGCGGGCCAGCTGGTTGCAGCGGTTGATGTTGCGCTCGATGATCTTGACCTGGAACTGGTCCTCGATCGATTCGGCCAGCCGGGCGCCGATATTGCCGCCGCCGGCGATCATGATCCGCTTGTAGGGATTATCAAGGCGGCGCAGCTCGCTCATGACCGCCCGGATATCGCGTCGGGCGGCAATGAAGAAGACTTCGTCATCGGCTTCGATGACCGTATCCCCTTTCGGAATGATCGGGCGGTCCTGGCGGAAAATCGCGGCGACGCGGGTATCCACCTTCGGCATGTGTGCGCGCAGGTAGGCGATCTCGCGGCCGACCAGCGGGCCGCCGTAGTAGGCGCGCACCGCGACCAGCTGCGCCTGACCCTGGGCAAAATCGAGTACCTGCAGTGCGCCGGGGTGCTGGATCATCCGCTTGATGTGCATCGTGACCAGCTCTTCCGGGCTGATCAGTACGTCGATCGGGATCGCTTCGTTGCCGAAGATCGCCTTGTTCTGCTGCAGGTAGTCATGCTCGCGCACGCGGGCGATCTTGGTCGGTACGTTGAACAGTGTCTGCGCCACCTGACAGGCGATCATGTTGACCTCGTCACTGTTGGTGACGGCGATCAGCATGTCGGCATCGCGCGCACCGGCATCCTCCAGCACGCTCGGGTGCGAGGCCTTGCCTTCGATGGTGCGAATATCGAGTCGGTCCTGCAGCTCGCGCAGGCGGCTGGTATCGGTATCGACGACCGTGATGTCGTTGGCTTCGTTGGCCAGATGATCGGCCAGAGAGCCGCCGACCTGGCCGGCGCCAAGAATAATGATCTTCATTCAGAGCCTCTGTCTGCGTCACCCGCAGCACTGTCGGACGCGGCTGTGGCGGACTGTTTGTCCAGAATTGCGTAGAAAAAGCCGTCATGGCCGTCCGGTGTCGGGAACAGCTGATGGCCGAACGGGCGGGCGACACCGGTCGTCAGGGGCACGGGTGCCGGGCGCGCGTCGGCGTGGAGTTTAACAAAGCGCTCGATGATGCGCTCATTCTCCTGCGGGAATACGGAACAGGTGGCATAGAGCAACCGTCCGCCGGGCTTGAGCATCGACCACAGGTTCTCGAGGATGCGCAACTGCAGACTGGCCAGTGCCAGCAGATCTTCGTTACGTCGCAGCAGCTTGATGTCGGGGTTGCGGCGAATGACGCCGCTGCCGCTGCAGGGGGCATCGACCAGAATGCGGTCGAACGGCACACCATCCCACCAGTCGGCGGCACCGGCATCGCCCAGGTGCAGCACACACTCGTGCGACAGCTGCAAGCGCTCAAGGTTGTCGCGCAGGCGCTCGATCCGTGCCGGCTCCATCTCGACGGCGACGACTTCGCCAATGCCCGGGTTGGCTTCGAGCAGATGGCACAGCTTACCGCCGGGTGCGGCACAGGCATCGAGTACCCGGTGACCGGGTGCCGGGGCCAACAACTGGTTGGCATATTGCGCGGCTTCGTCCTGCACACTGAATGCGCCGTCGGCGAAGCCCGGGATGCGGTGGGTATCGACCGCCTCGCGCAGCTGAATCGCGCTATCACAGCCGGTGCAGGGTTCCCCGGTCAGGCCGGCAGCACGCAAATGATTAACCGCCTCCTCGAGCGAAAGTAAGCGCTTATTAACGCGCAGTGTCATCGGCCCCGGGATATCGTTTGCGGCGAGGATTGTCTGCCACTGTTGCGGCCAGTTGCCGCGCAGCTTGTCGATCATCCACTGCGGGTGGTTCCAGCGGAACGACTCGTCGTGCTCGAGGCGGGCCTCGATCTCGGCCTGTTCGCGCTGGTAGCGCCGCAGAATGGCATTCAGCAGCTTGGCGGCCCAGGGTTTTTCGATCTCGGCGGCGGCCGAGACTGTCTCGCTGACCGCCGCATGGGGCGGGATGCGCAGGCTGCGCAGCTGGTAGAGACCGACAAGCAGCAGCGCGTGGACATCCTGATCCGCGGTCTTGAACGGGCGCTTGAGCAGATGCTGGGCGATCGCATCGAGGCGACAGAGGTCGCGAGCGGTGCCATAACAGAGCTGGCGCAGCAGGCTCCGGTCGCGTTCGTCGCAGTGAGCCAGCGCCTGCGGCAGCTGCGATTTGAGTGAGCCGCGGTGGTTCAGCAGCGGTGCCAGTACGTTGGCGGCTTGGGCGCGGAGATTCATCGTCTTATCCCAGTCGGGTACCCGGTGCAAAGCGGTCGCGGTGCGCATTGAGTAGCGCGGCGACGGAGATCGGTTTACCGCCGGGCAGCTGCAGCTGAGTCAGGCACAGGTGGCCATCTCCGGTCGCAACGACCAGGGCGTCGCGGCGCTGCTCGAGAATTGTGCCCGGTGCCGCGGTGCATGCCCCGGGTTCCGCCTGTGCCTGCCATACCCGCAACGTCTGCCCGTCCAGTTCAGTGTAGGCCACCGGCCAGGGGTTCAGGCCGCGTACCTGACGGGCCAGCTCAGGGGCGGGAGCGTTCCAGTCGATGGCGCCCTCGCGTTTTTCCAGCTTGTGGGCGTAGGTGGCGAGGGCGTCATCCTGCGGCTGCGCGCTGATCTCACCGTTGGCCAGCGGTGCCAGCGTCGCCACCAGCGTCTCGGCACCGAGTGCCGCCAGACGGTCGTGCAGCGCGCCGCTGGTGTCGGTCGGTTCGATTGGGCAGCGCGCGATGCGCAGCATCGGGCCGGTGTCGAGCCCTGCCTCCATCTGCATGATCGTAATCCCGGTTTCCTCATCGCCGGCCAGCAGCGCCCGGTGGATCGGCGCGGCACCGCGCCAGCGCGGCAGCAGTGACGCGTGGACGTTGATGCAGCCCAGGCGCGGGATATCGAGCACCGCCTGCGGCAGCAGCAGACCGTAGGCGACGACGATCATCAGATCAGGTTGCAGTGCGGCCAGCGCGTGCTGTGCCTCGGCGTTGCGCAGGCTGGTGGGCTGAAACACCGGCAGATCATGCTCAAGCGCGAGACGCTTGACCGGGCTGGCGCTGAGCTTGCGGCCACGGCCGGCGGGCCGGTCCGGCTGGGTGTAGACGGCGACAATCTGATGCTCGGTGTTCAGCAGGGCTGCAAGACTGGCGGCGGCAAAGTCGGGGGTGCCGGCAAAGACGATACGCAGAGGTGTACTCGACATGGTTACGGCGGTCTCGGGTCTGATCCAAACAAAAACAGGTTTGCCGGAGCAAACCTGTCATCAAAGCGCTGTCGTGGTCAGCTGCTCGCCTCGAGGCGGTGCTTCTTCTCCAGCTTGCCGCGGATGCGGTTGCGTTTCAGCGCCGACAGATAGTCGACGAACAGCTTGCCGTTGAGGTGGTCCAGCTCGTGCTGGATGCAGACGGCGAGCAGCCCGTCGGCGATGAAATTCTGCTCGTTGCCGTCACGATCCAGCGAGGTGACCTGAATCCGCTGCGGCCGGGTGACGTTGTCGAAGAAGCCCGGAACCGACAGGCAACCTTCCTGCATCTCTTCAAGTGTCTCGTCCAGTACCGTATATTCGGGGTTGATCAGCGCCAGCGGCTCTGACTGGTCCTCCGACAGGTCGATCGTGACCACGCGCTTATGGACGTTGACCTGGGTCGCGGCGAGCCCGATGCCGGGCGCGTCGTACATGGTTTCGAACATGTCGTCGATCAGCGTGCGAATGCTGTCATCGACCTGCTCGACCGGCTCGGCGATGGTGCGCAGGCGGGGATCGGGAAATTCGAGAATCTTGAGCTTGGACATAATATCTGCTTAAACAGGCGTTCGACCGGGTTGTCGAATGAAGAAATGACGGGTTGATCCTATTATACTGATTAACTCGTCCAATGCATGCTCAGACGCCTTTGAACTGCCAGCCAGGGCGGGATGCGGAGGTTGTTTGCGTTACAAGGGAACTGAACCATGAACCGATTGCTTTGCGCAACGCTGACGGCGGCCTGCCTGCTGCTCGGCAGTCCGGCACAGGCAGAGGTCCGTAAGGACCGAATCGTGTTGGCTGATGGGCATCCGACCGAATACGTTGTCGTCAAGGGCGACACCCTGTGGGACATCTCCGGGCGGTTTCTGAAATCGCCATGGCGATGGCCGGATGTCTGGGACGTCAATCCGCAGATCGACAATCCCCACCTGATCTACCCCGGTGACATCATCTACCTGACCTGGGTCGACGGTCAGCCCCGTCTGAGTCTGCGCCGTGGCGTACGCAAGCTCAGCCCGACGGCACGTGTGACACCGCTGGATCGTGCGATTCCCGCGATTCCGTTGCGCGACGTGGTTGGCTTCCTCAACGACAATCTGGTGGTCGATCAGGATCTGCTTGAAACCGCGCCCTACGTGATCGGTGGCAAGAACGAACGCATCATCGCCGGCGCCGGCGATCGCGTCTACGCCCGAGGCGAACCGGTGGAAAACATCTCATTGCAGAGCCTGTTCCGCCCGGCCCGCGCCTACCGTGACCCGATAACCGACGAGTTGTTGGGTTACGAGTTGTACAAGGTCGCGCATGGCCGCATTATGGCGCGGGAGCCGGATACACAGGTGCTGACGATCGAGCTGATGGACTCCAAGGAGGAGGTTCGCATCCGCGATCGCGTGCTGCCGAATGACGAGAGCCGCATCGAATCGGTGTTCTACCCCTCGCCCGGTCCGGAACTTGAGGACGCACTGATCCTCGACGTGCTCGGTGGCGTGGCCAATATCGGTCAGTTCGATGCGGTCGCGCTGAATATCGGCGCCCGTGAAGGCGTTGAGGTGGGCAACGTGTTCGCCGTCTACAACCGCGGTGAGAGGATCAAGGATCCGGTTACCGGTGAGACGGTACAGCTGCCCTCCGAACGTGCGGGCGAACTGATGGTGTTCAAGGTGTTCGACAAGGTCAGCTACGGTCTCGTGATGCGCGCGACCAACGTGATGACCGTCGGCGATCACCTGCGCGCCCCCTGACAGGATAATGACCATGGGCGATCCAAGGGACTGGATCGCCGCAACCCTGCTGCCCGGGATCGGCCCCGTGACGCTGCACCGTCTGCGTCAGGAAGGGATTGCGGCACCGCAACTGCTTGACCCTCACTTCGAATACCCTTCACAGCTGTCGCTGCGGGCGCCGGCACAGGCCGCCATCCGCGACTATCAACGCAAGGGCAACCTGTATCGCGAAGCCTGCCGTCTTGCCGAGCTGGCCGAGCGTAATGGCTGGCACCTGCTGACGTTCGACGATGCCCGCTATCCGCAGCTGCTACGCGAAATCGCTGATCCACCGGCGCTGCTGTGGCTGGCCGGTGCCGTCGAGCTGCCGGGCCTGCCGCAACTGGCGGTGGTCGGCAGTCGGCATGCCAGTCGGGGTGGTGTCGCTCAGGCCTATCGTTTCTGTGTCGATCTCGCCGCCGGTGGTCTGGTGATTACCAGCGGACTGGCGCGCGGCATTGATGCGGCGGCGCATCAGGCCGCCGTGGATCAGGGGCGGCCGACGCTGGCGGTGCTCGGTACCGGGCTTGATATTCGCTACCCCCGTGCCAATTCCCGCCTGGCGGAGCAGATACTGGACGGTGGCGGCACGCTGCTGACCGAATATCCGCCGGGCACCCGGCCGCTGCAACAGAACTTCCCGCGTCGCAATCGCATCATCAGTGGCCTGTCGGTGGGCACGCTGGTGGTTGAAGCTGCGCTGAAAAGCGGTTCGCTGATCACCGCGCGTCAGGCGCTTGAACAGGGGCGGGAAGTGTTCGCCCTGCCGGGGTCGATTCATAATCCGATGAGCCGTGGCTGCCATGCGTTGATACGTGAGGGCGCGCTGCTGGTCGAAAGCAGTCGCGACATTCTGGCGGAGCTGGCGCCGTTGCTCGGTACCTTTGTTGAACCACCTGCCGACCCAGTCGAAGAGGCTGACGCGGCAGACCCGTTGCTGGCGCAGATTCCATTCGAACCCCTGCCGTTCGATCACATTGCAGCGGCAACGGGGATGGCCGCTGCTGAATTGCAGACCGCCCTGATGCGTCTCGAGCTGGAGGGCAAGGTGGAGCTGCGCGGCGGCTATATCCAGCGGATCGCCTGAGCGGCGCCGGCCGCAGCAGTTGCAAAGCGTGCAAGGAGCCGCTAGTTTGCCTGCTTTCGATTCTGGAGTAGCAAGCGTGAACGATTGGCAACTTCGTCAGGCGGTCAGAATCCTGCGCGATGGCGGGATCATCGCCTATCCTACCGAGGCTGTCTGGGGCCTTGGCTGTGATCCATACAATCCTGAAGCGGTGCGTCGGCTGCTGGAGATCAAACGGCGTCCGGAGCATAAAGGGCTGATTCTGGCCGCATCCAGCGAGTCGCAGGTATCGCCGCTGCTGGAAGGGCTGACTGAGGAGCAGCGGGCGCGCCTCGCCGAAACCTGGCCGGGGCCGAACACCTGGCTGTTGCCGGATCCGGAGCAGCGTGTGCCTGCCTGGATCAAGGGGCAACACACGGGCGTCGCGGTCCGCGTCAGCGCGCATCCGATCGTGCGGGCGCTGTGTGATGCCTTTGGTGGGCCGCTGGTCTCCACGTCGGCTAACACCAGCAGCGCACCTCCCGCCAAGTCTAAACTGAAAGTAAGGACATACTTCGGCGATGATATCGATTTTATCGTCGATGGTGCGCTGGGCGGTCTGGAGCGACCGACGACGATTCGAAGTCTTTCAGATATGACGGTCGTTAGAGCGTAAGCAAGTATTTACTACGGGGATTAGCTATGTCATCACCGGATTCCGCAGCGGTCAAACGTTATCTTCTCGAGCTGCAGGACCGTATCTGTCATGGTCTGGAGCAGGCCGACGGCGACGCAACCTTCGTTGAGGACAGTTGGCAGCGGCCATCCGGTGGTGGCGGACGTACCCGTGTCATCAAGGACGGCGCTGTGATCGAGAAGGGCGGCGTCAACTTCTCCCACGTCTATGGTGATGGCCTGCCCGCCTCTGCCACCGCGCACCGGCCGGAGTTGGCCGGGCGTCGCTTTGAAGCGATGGGCGTGTCGCTGGTGATTCATCCGCACAACCCATATGTGCCCACCTCGCATGCCAATGTGCGTTTTTTCATCGCCGAAAAAGACGGCGAGGCGCCGGTGTGGTGGTTCGGGGGCGGTTTCGACCTGACGCCCTACTACGGCAACGACGACGACTGCCGGCACTGGCACCAGGTCGCCCATGACGCCTGTGCGCCCTTCGGCGACGATATCTATCCCCGCTTCAAGCAGTGGTGCGACACCTACTTCTATCTGAAACACCGCGACGAGCCGCGTGGCGTGGGTGGGCTGTTCTTTGACGACCTCAACGAACTCGGTTTTGACGACAGCTTTGCGCTGATGCGCGCGATCGGTGATGCCTATCTGCCGGCCTACCTGCCGATTGTCGAAAAACGCCGCAACACGCCGTATGGTGAGCGCCAGCGGGACTTCCAGCTGCACCGCCGTGGGCGTTATGTGGAGTTCAATCTGGTCTATGACCGCGGCACCCTGTTTGGCCTGCAGTCGGGTGGGCGTACCGAATCGATCCTGATGTCGCTGCCCCCGGAAGTGCGCTGGGATTACAACTGGGCGCCGGAGCCGGGCAGTGAGGAAGCGCGCCTGTATGAGCACTATCTGAAGCCGCGGGATTGGCTCGGAGGTGGTGCATGAGCGCGCGCTACGCGGTATTCGGTAACCCGATCGCGCACAGCAAGTCGCCGCAGATCCACGCCGCGTTTGCCGCGCAGACCGGTGAGCCGATCGAGTACGGGGCCCGCTGTATCGACGCCGAGCGCTTTGAGGCGGAGGTTAAAGCGTTTTTCGCCGGCGGCGGCAAGGGGCTCAACATCACGGTGCCGTTCAAACAGCGCGCCTGGGCGATGGCGGCACAGCATTCACCGGCTGCCAGTCGTGCCGGCGCGGTGAACACCCTCTATCAGGATGCACAGGGGGTACTGTGCGGTGATAACACCGACGGTGTCGGGCTGGTTTGTGATCTGCAGGACAACAACGGTGTGTCGCTCAAAGGCGCTCGGGTGCTGATGCTGGGTGCTGGTGGCGCGGTGCGAGGTGTGCTCGAGCCTTTCCTTGCTGCGGGCACTGCGGAGATAGTGATCGCTAACCGCACGGTCGAGAGAGCGGATGAGCTGGCGCAGCTGTTTGCTGACCTGGGTCGCCTCAGCAGCAGCGGGTTCGAGGCGATCGAGGCGCGTCCGTTCGATGTCATCGTCAATGGCACATCGGCCAGTCTGCAGGGCGATCTGCCCCCGCTGCCGGAGCAGATCGTCGCAGCGCACACCGCTTGCTACGACATGATGTACGGCGCCGCGCCGACGCCGTTCTGTGCCTGGGCACAGGCGCAGGGGGCGGGCAAGGTGATCGATGGTCTGGGCATGCTGGTCGAGCAGGCCGCCGAGTCGTTCCGCATCTGGCGCGGCATCAAGCCCGAAACCCGCAGCGTCATCGCCGAGATCCGCGCGCAGTTGGCACCCTGAGGCCGCATCAAGACACGCGCAGATGATGACAGACCCCCGCGGCATGCCGGCATTGTTTGCCGCTTCCCTTGCGCAATCAAAGCCTTGGGCGGTATAACGGGGTGAAACTCTCTGCCGTGGGTCTGTCGTATGGATAAGCACACTCCACTTTCACCCGAGGCGCTCTATCGCAGCTGCGATACCGATCTGCTCCCCTTTCGTACCACCGAAACGCTGGAACCCTTCACCGGCTTCTTTGGTCAGGAGCGGGCACTGGAAGCGATGGAGTTCGGGGTTGGCATGCAGCGCCCCGGCTACAACCTCTTCGTCATGGGTAATCCCCATACCGGCCGTTTCTCGTTCGCGATGGTCAACCTGCGCAACGTGGCCAAAAAACAGCACAAGCCCTATGACTGGTGCTATCTGAACAATCTCAGCGACAGCCGCTACCCGCAGATCCTGAAACTGCCGGCCGGTAAGGCCGCGCGCTTCCGGCGTGATCTGGGGCGCCTGTTCGATGACATCCTCAACGAGCTGCCGGCCGCGTTCGAGAGTCCGGCGTACCAGCGGCTCAAAGCGCGTATCGAACGTGACTTCAATCGCCATTACGACGATGCGGTCGAAGTGGTCGAAAAGCGCGGGCGCGAGTACAGCATTGCGGTGTACCGGGATGCCGGACAGATCGGCTTCACGCCGGTCGCTAACGGTCAGGCGATGGATGAGGCGCAGTTCTCGGCGCTGCCCGAGGAGGAGCGTGAGGCGTTTCAGCGCAATATCGCGGAGCTCGAGGATCTGCTGAACGATCACCTCACCGAGCTGCCGAAATGGCGCCGCGAAGCCGCGGAGCAGCTCCGTACGCTTGAACACGATACCGCGCGACAGGCGGTCTCCCCGTTGATACAGGCACTGAAAGAACGCTATACCAACCTGTCCGGCGTGCCGGCCTATCTGGCGGCGATGGAACGGGATCTGGTCAAGAACGGCGCCGAGCTGGTGGCCGATGGGGCGGTAGAAGCGAAAACCGACGCGGCCCGCCGGGCCTGGCTGGAAGAGAACTATGGCGTCAACGTGCTGGTCGACAACGACAAGACCAAAGGCGCCCCGGTGGTGTTCGAAGCACATCCGAGCTATGACAACCTGTTTGGCCGCATCGAGTACACCAGCGAAATGGGCGCGATGGTGACCAACTATCAGCTCATTCGCTCCGGTGCCCTGCACCGCGCCAACGGCGGCTATCTGGTACTGGAAGCGGAAAAACTGCTCGAGCAGCCGTTTGTCTACGGTGCGCTGAAGCGGGCATTGAAGGCGCATGAGATCCGCATCGAGAACCCGGTGAATGAATACACCGGCCTGACGACCATCACGCTGAATCCGGAGCCGGTACCGCTGGATGTCAAAATCGTCCTGATCGGCGGTCGCGACACCTACTACCTGCTGCAGGAGCTGGATCACGACTTCGAAAAGATGTTCCGGGTGGTTGTTGATTTCGACGAGGACGTGAAGCGCAGCCCACACTCGATCCGCCAGTACGCGCGCCTGATGAAGACCCTGGCCAGCGAAGAGAATCTGGCCCCGCTGACCCGCGAAGGTGTCGCGCGGCTGGTGGAACACAGTTCACGGCTGGCCGAGGATCAGGAGCTGCTGTCGGCGCATATCGGCGAGCTGGTCGACCTGCTCTGTGAGGCCGATTACCGGCGCAAGCAGAACGGCGACGAGCTGATCAATGCGATCCACGTGGAACATGCCCTCGCCGCGAAGGAAAAACGCACCGGACGGCTGGCGCAGAAGATCCTCGACGGCATCCTCAACGAAACCGTGCTGATCGATACCGACGGCGAAGCGGTCGGGAAATCGAACGGTCTGACCGTATTGCAGGTCGGCGATGTCGCCTTCGGCACCCCGGCCCGGATTACGGCCACGGTACACCCCGGTACCCGTGGCATTGTCGATATCGAGCGTGAAGTCGCGCTGGGTCAGCCGATTCACTCCAAAGGCGTGCTGATTCTGTCCGGCTATCTTGGCCACAAGTACGCGCGCGATTTTCCGCTGACGCTGTCGGCCAGCATTGCACTCGAGCAGTCCTACGGCTACATCGACGGCGACAGTGCATCGCTGGCCGAGATCTGTACCCTGATCTCGGCCCTGACACATATCCCGATCCGCCAGCAGTATGCACTGACCGGTTCCATCAACCAGTATGGCGAGGTGCAGGCGATCGGCGGGGTCAACGAGAAGATCGAAGGCTTTTTCCGGCTCTGCCAGACCCGCGGCCTGACCGGCAAGCAGGGTGTCATCATCCCGCGCGCGAACGTGCGCAACCTGATGCTCAAGCGTGAGGTCGTGGACGCGGTGCGCGACGGCCAGTTCCGGGTGCTGGCGGTGGCGACCGTCGATGAGTGCCTGGAGATTCTGACCGGCAAGCCGGCAGGACGCCTGAAGGAGGATGGGCACTTCACCCAGCGCAGCATGGGCGCACAGATCGTCAAACGGCTGCGTGAGATCGCGAAGGCGAAGGCGTAAGCCCTCGCCGCCGTCGGCCCGGAACGCCCTGACCGCAGAACCCGGAAAGCCCGTTTGCGGCGGCCTGTGCGTGAGCAGCGCCGGATTGCCAGGCGCCGTAGTCGTCAGTTATCACCGCCGACGCCCCGCTGTCAGCGGTACGTGGACTCAGCTCACGGCCGTGAACAGCGCCATGTGGTTATCCCACGCCAGCTCACTGAGTGGTGGCGGCAGCAGCAGCGGTTCACGATAATCCTCCGCCGGATAGAGCGCGTAGCAGCGGCCGCGGCCGGTACTGACAATGAAGCAGCCGGGTTCCTGAGTGGCGGCCAGGCCACAGCCGTCGCTGGCACTCAGGCTGGTCAGAAAGCGATCCTGTTGCAGATCCCAGAACGTCACCAGATTGCCGCGCGGTGCGCTGACGGCCGCGATGCGTCCACTCTGATCGAAGCGGGCACTGCCGCAGTACTGCGCCATCTGGCGGTTGATCGGCGCCGGCGCCTGCAGCAACTTGATCGCGTCACCGCGTCGGTGAACGGCCACCAGCGGTTTGTCATCCTCCATGGGCCCCTGATACTGCAGTGCAATAATCACCTCGCCCCGCGCATTGACATCCATATGGCGAATGCTGAGCTGGTGGTGCTGTGGCGGCAGGAAGCGCTGTTCGAGCAGCTGACCGCTGTCGAGCGCCAGGTAGGCCAGCGACGGCTGCATGGTCTCGATATTGAGCTTGTCGCGACCGTCGGTGAGGATACCGCCGTTGGCGACGATCAGACGCTGACCATCCGACGCCAGCAGCAGCTCGTGCGGGCCGATACCGTGGCTGGCGAAGTCCCGGGTCGGTGTCGCGCCGCCGTCGATGTCATAACGTGTGACGCGCCCCTGCCCGCTGGCGATATCCATTTCGGTGGCCAGCAGACCGTCGCCGTCGGGGGAAAAGATCGCATGACCGTAGAAGTGGCGTCCGGGCTGTGGCTCGATACGGCGCAGCAGCCGGCCGCTGCGGTAATCGACCAGATCGATGTAATAGCCCGGTCGGCGGGCGACGACGGCGATCAGCGGGCGCTGCGGGTGCGCGGCAACATGGTGCGCGCGCGCCGGCAGAGGATGGCGCAGGCGTTGCTCGCCCATATCGGTCATGACGATCAGCCAGTGGTTGCCGTCGCGGTCGTCTGCCGCACTGGCGATCAGAATGTTGGCGGCTGTGTCTGGCACCGCCGCGAAGGCTGTGCCGGGCAGCGCACTCAGGGCCGCGCTGCCGGCGAGCAGTTGCAGCAGGCGGCGGCGATTAATCTCCATCACGGCTGTTGAACCCCAGTTGTACGTTCAGTGCCAACATCGCTTCGTTGAGCAGACTGTTGAGCGTTTTCAGCTCGGTGGCAACGGCACCGAGGGCGTCGTAGTCCTGCTCCAGCGCACGGAGCAGAGAGTCGCCCAGAGGCGCGAGCTGCTGTTCGATGCGTTCAAACTGCGCGCTGATGCGTGCCGCCAGTTCATCTTCGCCGGCCTGACGCAGTAACCTGTCGAGCCCCGCGGTCTCTCCGTGGTAAAGCCGTTGCGCGGCTTCGATATTGATGCGTATATTCGAAAGTGAACGCTCACTCATCCAGCTTTCCGCGCGGTGCGGGTACGTGGCGTCTGGGCCTCGGCCCATCACTGCGAGCAGTTTGGTATCGCGAATCAGCTCGATCGGCTCCACCAGCGACTTCATCAGATCGACGCTGAGTTCCGGTACGGCGCTCATCTCGTCGTCATCATCGGGGGTGGCTGACAGCATCTGCTCGTAGCCCTGCTGCCAGTCGGTGTAGACGCCGCGTGTCATCCCGGCGACGTTGCCGGCGATC
The DNA here is from genome assembly GCA_030602245.1 of Marinobacterium sp. Taxonomy (GTDB): domain Bacteria; phylum Pseudomonadota; class Gammaproteobacteria; order Pseudomonadales; family Balneatricaceae; genus Marinobacterium_D. Next base: position 59,213 of record JAUWAC010000009.1, on the reverse strand, counting down.
GCCTCTGTCAGGCGGCAATCGAGCCCCGGCCCCTGCAGTCGGGTCAGCGCGTCATCCCGGTACAGCAGCTGCTCCAGCGCCGGCAGTCCCTTGATGGAGACGCTGGCGTGGTGGAAAAAGCGGTCGTCAAACCGGGTATCCGCCGGCATGTCGAGCACCGCCTGCAGCTGGCGCCGGCCGATGCTTTTACGGTCGGGCCAGTACTGGATCGCGTAGTTGCGCATCAGGAACTGGATCGGCCCGAACTGCACTGCCGAGATGCCCTGCCAGGCCGCGAGCGTGTCGTTGAACGCCTGCCGGGTGCGCGCAAGCGCCGCCGCATCGGGAGACTGGCAGAGGGCATCAGCCGCGTCTGCCAGTGTCTGAGCCTCATCAGCCAGCTGCTGATACGCCGGCAGAATGTCGTGCCGGATCGTTTCGCGGTTGTAGTTTTCCCACGTAACCGGCGCGGCACTGGCCGTGCCGGCATGCAGTAACCCGGCGAGAACGAACAGGGCGCCCGCGCCGGCAAGCACCGGAATAAGACTGCTGTTGGATCGTACCTTCATAATGACTCCAGAAACCGGAGCAACGCTGTCCGGTCGTATTCACTCATGTTGATAACCCGGTTGCGCGCCGGTTCGGCTTCGCCCCCGTGCCAGAGGATGGCTTCGAGCAGGGTGCGTGCCCGGCCATCGTGCAGATAGTAATGGTTGCCGTTGATGGCGGCGCTGAGCCCGATCCCCCACAGCGGCGCCGTACGCCACTCCTGTCCCTGCGCATCGAATTCGCGGTGGTTATCGGCCAGGCCCTCCCCCATATCGTGCAGTAGCAGGTCCGTGTAGGGCTCAATCCGCTGTTCGCCGAGCGCCGGGTTGTCCGGGTCTGCGGCCGTGACATGGGCCGGGACGTGACAGGCGGCGCAACCGGCCTGATGGAACAGCTGGCGTCCGTGTCGGGCCTGCGGGCTTTGTTCGGTGCGCGCTGCCGGGACGGCAAGATGGGCGGTATAGAACTCGAGCACCCGCATCATCTCCGCCGAGGCCTCGAGTCCATCCTGCTGCGCTGTGTTGCCGTTGAGCTGGCGCAGGCAGTCGCTCTGGCGTGCGGTGCAGTTGCCATACGCGGAGGGATAGAGCGGGTTGCCGATGCCGAGGTCGTTATTCAGGGCGTCGGCGTTTTGCTGCGCCAGCGAGGCGTGACCGGCTTTCCAGCCGAAGCGACCGTAGCGGTAGCTGGCGCTGGCGCGATCGTAGACCCGGTTGATCCGCCCGGAGATGCCGTCACCATCGGCGTCGTCGGGGTCGGATAAGGCCTCGAGTCGGTGCTCCGGGATACGCTCGAGCAGGCCCAGACCGATCATCGCCGGTGCGATGCGCAGCGAGCTGCGCAGGGCGGGATGGAAATCACCGTAACGGGCCTCGGTAATCCGTGTGATGGGCTTTCTGAGTTCGACACGGGTACCGTCAGCCAACCTGACCTGATGGTATTCGTAGTCGATCGCCAGCCGCCCTTCCGGTTGCAGACCGGCGGTGGCGAAGGTCTGCAGCTGGGTGCCGTAGGTGGGGTCGCCGACAACGCCGTTACGCTGCGCCAGTGCGCGTTCGGCATCGGTATTGGGCGCGACGCTCAGGCGCAGCAGTGATGCGCTGTTGCCGGGGTTATCCACATTCGGATGGCCGCGTCCGGCGTTGACATGGCACTGGCTGCACGAACGCGCGTTGTGCAGTGGGCCAAGGCCATCGCTGGCGGTGGTCGAGGCCGGGGCCGGCACCCAGATCTTCTCGAAGATCGCCTTGCCGAGCAGAAAATCCATCCGCGCGTGCAGATCGAGATTGGCCGCCGGGTGCGAGAACGCCTGCCGGTCCATGCGGCCGGTAAAGGTTGTCTCGCCCCCGGCCAGAGCCGAGGGATCTGCTGCCTGCGCCGGTGCCTGCAGCAACGGCAGCAGGCAGAGCGACAGCAGGTAACGCACGCGCGGCCTCAACGCCTCGTCCTTTACTGAGCGGTGACGGCTGCCGGGTTATCGAGGCTGTCGGAGCCTTCGACGTGTACGTCGCCGAGTTCCAGTGCCGCGATCACCTCTTCGGTCACGCCGGTCTGGGCAACCAGCGCATCAACGAAACGCTGTACCAGCTGGCCGCCTTCGACGTTGCCGGGGGCGATCATGACATCAAACGGCGCGCCGGCCTCAGCGGAGTCGACCATCGCCTGCGCGCGCTGCTGCGTGGCGGCCAGATGGTCACGCATCTTCTGATCCAGTGCCGGATCGGTTGCCGCGACCAGATCGGACAGCGACGGCCCCTCTATGCGCGTGCCGTCAAGGCGGGTGTACTGGCCCAGATAGACGTTCTGAATCCCCTTCGCGTCGTAGTAGTGCGACCAGTGGGTGTTGTCGGAGAAGCAATCGTGCTCCTCTTCCGGGTCGTGCAGCATCAGGCCGAGCTTGGTGCGCTCGCCGCCGAGTTCGCCGTAGGCCAGACTGCCCATGCCGGTGGTGATGACGGCGAGCCCTTCGGTACCGCTCTTCTGTTCGAGGAATGCACGGGCGTCACCGCCGTCGCGCCATGCCGCTACGATCTCCTCGAGGTCGCTGATCAGCAGCTCGGTCGCGCTTCTGAGGTACTGCGCGCGGCGTTCGCAGTGACCGTTGCTGCAGTTTTCGCTGTCGAAATCGGTCCAGGGACGTTCGCCCGCGCCCGGGTTGGTACCGTGCAGGTCCTGGCCCCAGAGCAGAAACTCGATAGCGTGATAGCCGCTGGCGACGTTGGCCTCGACACCGTCGATCTCATGCAGCTGGCGGATCAGTTCCGGCGTGATGTCACGGGCATCGATGGTTTGGCCGCTGATCTCCAGCGTCGGATTGGCAATCACGTTGGCGGTGTAGAACGGGTTTTCGTATGACTCGGTACCATAGCGTTCGGTATCGACGTAATCGATCAGACCCTCGTCCAACGGCCAGGCGTTGACGCGCCCTTCCCAGTCATCGACCACCGGGTTACCGAAGCGGTACGCCTCGGACTGCTGATAGGGAACGCGGGCCCTGATCCAGGCCGTGCGTGCGGCGCTGAGCGTTTCTGCGGACGGCGTGGCGATCAGCGCATCGACCGCGGCGAGCAGGTCGCGGGCGCTGCTCAGGGAGTCTTCGTACTTCGCCAGCGCCATGTCGGCGTAATGCTCGACCACCGCATCGGCGCTCGGGGTGGCCGCGTGCACGGCACTGCTCAGCGCCAGCGGGGACAACAGGGCGGCGCCGATCAGGCCGGCACCCAGCGTGCGACGAAAACGCATGGTTCACTCCTTCGGGTAACGATTCGATCATCACAATCTAAATGAAAACCGTTATCAATATCAATAGCAAAAAGGAAAAACCTTTGCCGCTGTGCGGGTGTCGGGTCATCGCGGGGCCGTACAGCGGTTTCGGGCGGACGCGGCGGACGACGGACTCGGGTCTGCCGGTCGTCAGCTGTGAGCCGCGGACTGCGCGACAGGGGCTATCGGAGGGATGGCGGGGGTGAATGGGGGCAGGCGGGCGGCCCGCGTCCGCAGGTGTCGCCGGCCGCGGGACGGTTGGCGGGAAAAGTCGAGGCTCGCCCACGCCTCCAGCAGAAACGTGTCCAAGAGCCTGACCTAGGTTTTGGGGGGCGGGCGGGCGGCCCGCGTCCGCAGTTGACGCCGGCCGCGGGACGGTTGGCGGTCTCAGTCGAGGCTCGCCCACTCCTCCTGCAGATGCTTGTCCTTGAGCCTGACGTAGTTATTGGCGGTATAGGTGAAGAACTCGCGTTCCTTGTCGGTCAGCTCGCGCTGCGCCTTGGCGGGACGTCCGACATAGAGGTAGCCGCTCTTGAGGTGCTTGCCCGGCGGGACCAGCGAGCCGGCGCCGATGATAACCTCGTCCTCGACCACCGCGCCGTCCATGATGGTGGCACCCATGCCGACCAGCACGCGGCTGCCGATGGTGCAGCCGTGCAGCATCGCCTGATGCCCGACGGTCACGTGGTCGCCGATCTGGAGCGGGAAACCGTCCGGGTTGTAGGGACCGGCGTGGGTGATATGCAGCACTGAGCCGTCCTGAATACTGGTGGAGTGGCCGATGCGAATCCGGTGCATGTCGCCGCGGATGACCACCAGTGGCCAGATCGAGCAGTCATGGCCGATCTCCACATCGCCGATGATCACCGCGCTCGGATCGACGAATACGCGCTCGCCCAGCGTCGGTGTCATCCCCTGGTAGCTGCGAATCTTCATGCTGTACTCCTGTTGAAAAGGCCGGAAATGCCCTCCATTGTATAGCAACAGCGCCGGCCCTGACCTGCTAGCCGGCGACAAAGTCCCGCTTCTATCCGGAGGTTCCGTTTCATGTCCAATCCGCTGCTGGAACAGCATCTGTTGCCCCCGTTCAGCCGTATCCGCCCCGAACACGTGGAGCCCGCGATCGACGAACTGCTGGCGCGTAACCGCGCGCGTATCGCCGAGCTGACCGGCAGCGGCGACGCGCGGGACTGGGACTCGCTGGTGGCAGTGCTGGAGCAGATCAACGACGAGCTGAGTCAGGCGTGGTCGCCGATCTCGCACCTGAACTCGGTGATGAACTCCGACGAACTGCGCGACGCCTACAATCGCTGCCTGCCGAAACTGTCCCAGTACTGGACCGAGCTGGGTCAGAATCAGGCGCTGTATGAGGCCTACAAGGGGCTGGCGGAGAGCGCGGCCTACGCCGATCTCGATCAGGCGCAGAAAACCGTGATCGACCATGCCCTGCGCGACTTCCGCCTGTCCGGGATTGCGCTGCCGCCCGCGCAGCAGAAGCGCTTTGCCGAGTTGCAGCAGCGGCTGTCCGAGCTGACCACCAGGTTCTCTGAAAATGTGCTTGATGCGACCCACGGCTGGTACCGCCATGTTACCGACGAAGCGGAGCTGGAGGGCCTGCCGGCCCACGCCATTGCAGCGGCGAGGGAAGCGGCACAGGAACGCGAGCTTGAGGGCTGGGTGATTACACTGGATTTTCCCGCCTATTTCGCGGTGATGACCCATGCCAAAAACCGGGCCCTGCGCGAAGAACTCTACCGTGCCTTCAGCACCCGGGCATCGGATCAGGGGCCGACTGCCGGGCAGTGGGACAACTCCGCGATCATGACCGAAATACTCGACCTGCGGGTTGAGCTGGCACAGCTGCTCGGATTCGACAGCTACGCCGATTACTCGCTGGCGACGAAAATGGCGCAGTCGCCGGATCAGGTGATCGGTTTTATCGAGGATCTGGCGGCCAAGAGCCGCGCCATGGCCGAGCGCGAACTGGGCGAGCTGAAGCAGTTTGCGCTCGACACCGACGGGCTCGACGAACTCTGTGCCTGGGATGTGACCTACTACGGCGAAAAACTGAAAGAGGCCCGCTTCGATATTTCTCAGGAAGCGCTGCGCCCCTACTTCCCGCTGCCGAAGGTGCTGGACGGCCTGTTCGCAGTTGCGGGGCGCCTGTTCGACGTGCAGTTCGAGCCGATCGATGAATTTGACAGCTGGCACCCGGATGCACGGCTGTACCGGCTCAGCCGTGACGGCGACGCGATCGCCTACTGCTATCTGGATCCGTTTGCACGGGCGAAAAAGCGCGGCGGTGCCTGGATGGCGGACTGCCAGATCCGGCGTCGCCGTGCCGATGGCTCGCTGCAGCTGCCGGTGGCCTTTCTGGTCTGCAACTTCACGCCGCCGACCGGCGGGCAGCCGGCACTGCTGACCCATAACGAGGTGACGACACTGTTCCACGAGTTTGGACATGGTCTGCATCACATGCTGACGCGTATGGAGTGTGCGGATGTCAGCGGCATCAACGGTGTGGCCTGGGATGCGGTCGAGCTGCCGAGCCAGTTCCTCGAAAACTGGTGCTGGGAGCCCGAGGCACTGGGGCTGATCTCCGGCCATTACGAAACCGGCGAGCCGCTGCCGCAGGAGATGCTCGACAAGATGCTGGCGGCCAAGCATTTCCAGTCCGGCATGATGATGCTGCGTCAGCTCGAATTCGCGCTGTTCGACTTCCGCCTGCATCACGAGTACGTGCCCGGTAAGACCGACGTGCAGGCGGTGCTCGATGGTGTACGGGCCGAGGTTGCGGTGCTGCAGCCGCCGCGCGAAAACCGCTTCCAGCACGGCTTTACCCATATCTTCGCCGGTGGCTATGCGGCGGGCTATTACAGCTACAAGTGGGCCGAAGTGCTCTCCGCCGATGCGTTCTCCCGCTTTGAGGAGGATGGCATCTTCAACCCGGAGACCGGCCGTGCCTTTCGTGAAGCGATCCTCGAGCAGGGCGGCTCGCGCGACCCGATGGAGCTGTTCGTCCGTTTCCGCGGCCGTGAGCCGAAGGTCGATGCCCTGCTGCGCCATTCCGGCATCGAATGAACGTACAATAGCGCTTTGAGTAACAGCCGGTGCCTGCCCTGATGGCGGGCACCCGGGAGAGATTCATGACCATTGTGAAACGTTTTATTGCCGGTGCGGTCTGCCCGCGCTGTGCCGAGATGGACTCGGTGCGGATGTATCGCGACGAGGAGCGGGAGTACCGCGAGTGCGTCAAATGCGGCTTTCAGGACTCGTTGCGTCTGGATGGCCGCCCGGAGCCCGCTGAGCTGACCACCCGAGTCAGCGGCGAACGCAGCGACAAGGCCCCCGCCGTGTCGGCCAGCGAGCGCGAGCAGGCGGTGCCGATCCGCTTCCATCCCAATCCGGGCGCCAAGCGGCGCGATCACTGATGGCGGCCGATACCGGCGAGGTGTGTGGCTGGGCGATACAGAGCGCGCTGGAGCAGGCCTATCACGATGACGAATGGGGCGTACCCTGTGCCGACGATGCCCGCCTGTTCGAGTTTCTGGTGCTGGAGTCGGCGCAGGCGGGGCTGAGCTGGCGCACCGTACTGCAAAAGCGCGACGCCTATCGCCATCACTATGCCGGGTTTGACGCACAGCGGGTGGCTGGCTTCGGCGCCGCGGAGATCGATGCGATGCTGGCAGACCCCGGTATGATTCGCAATCGCGCCAAGATCGAAGCCTCGATCGGCAATGCCCGCGTGTTTCTCGAGCTGCAGGCACGTCACGGCAGCTTTGCCCGCTATCTGTGGTCGTTCGTCGACGGGCGCCCGCTGCGCAACTGCTGGCGCACGCTGGAGCAGATTCCCGCCGAGACCGCACAGTCACGTGCGCTGGCGCGCGAACTCAAACGCGAAGGCATGCGCTTCTTCGGTCCTACCATCGCCTACGCCTATATGCAGGCGCTGGGGTTGGTGAACGATCACATTCTCTCGTGTCCCCGCCATCAGGCGTGTATCGATCTGGAGGCGCGGCTTAATCTGGCATCCAGCCCTGTAGCCGGCTGATCCGCCAGTAGACCCAGGCGCCACTGAGGCCGCGTGCGGCAAAGAAACTCAGAAACGCGATCCAGAGGCCGTGATTGGCCAGCGGCTGGGTCAGCCACCAGACCGGAGCAAACACGCAGAAGACCGAAAACAGCATCGTATTCTGCATCGCCTTCACCTGTGTCGTGCCGATGAACACGCCATCGAGCAGGAAGCTCCAGATCCCGATCAGCGGCAACGCCACCAGCCACGGCAGATAGATCGCCGCTTCTTCCCGCACGCTGGGAATCCCGGTCAGCAGCGCGATGATCCAGTTGCCGGCAACGGCGAACACCAGCGTCAGGCCCACGGCACTGGCCAGCGACCAGAGCCCGGCACTGACCACGGTGCGGTAGAAATGCCGCAGATTGCCCTTGCCCAGGGTGCGCCCGCTCAGTGCCTCGGTGGCGTGGGCGAAACCGTCCAGGGCATTGGAGATCAGGATCAGGAAGTTCAGCAGTACCGCGTTGGCGGACAGAATATCGGTGCCCTGCCGAGCGCCCTGGGCGGTGAAGAATGCGAACGTCATCAGCAGCGTCACCGTCCGCACGAACAGGTAGCGGTTTACCCGCACCATCGCGGCGTATGCCTTGAGGCGGCGCAGCGGCTCGAGTTGAAAGCGACCGGGAAGCGAACGCAGCAGGCGGCGGCAGAACCAGAGTCCCAGTGCCAGACTCGACCATTCGGCGATGACGCTGGCCAGTGCGACGCCGCCGGCGTGCAGGCCGAAGCCATATACGAACAGCAGGTCCAGCAGCATGTTGAGCAGGTTACCCGCGGTCAGCAGAATCAGCGGTATGCGGGTGTTCTGATTACCGACGAACCAGCCCAGCAGGGCGTAGTTGCACAGCATTGCAGGTGCCCCGAAAGCCCGTATGGCGGTATATTCAGCCGCTTCGGCCAGAACATCGGGCGCCGGATCCATCAGCTCGAGTGCAATCCCGGTCAGCGGCGTACGCAACAGGATCAGCACCACCCCGATCAGGGAGGCGAGAATCAGCGACTGCGCCAGCAGCGTGCGGTTGGTGTCGCCATCGTCACGTCCGCACGCCTGTGCCACCAGCCCGGTGGTGCCCATGCGCAGGAAGCCGAAGGTCCAGTACAGGATCGAAAAGATCATGCTCCCCACCGCCACGGCGCCGAGATAGTGCGGTGACGGCAGATGGCCGATCACGGCGGTATCGACCAGTCCGAGCAGCGGCACCGTGATATTGGACAGCATCATCGGCCAGGCCAGCGACCAGATGCGCCGGTGCAGCGCCCGATCCGGCCAGTAACGCCAGTCAGTCAGTCTGCGCATGCCGCCCTCACGCCCGCCGCAGTGCCGGTGGCAGCGTGTACAGCAGCAGAAACTCGACCAGCGCGGCGACGACGACGGACGGGCCTGCCGGCGTGTCCCAGAACCAGGACGCGGTAATGCCGCCCGCCACCGCCAGCATCCCCAGCAGCGAGGCCAGCACGGCCATCTGCTCCGGGGTGCGCGCGAGCCGGCGTGCCGCGGCGGCCGGGATGATCAGCAACGAGGTAATCAGCAGGATGCCGACCAGCTTCATCGCGACCGCGATCACGGTGGCGATCAGCAGCATCAGGGCCAGCCGGACGCGCAGCGTGTTGACGCCTTCGACCTGCGCCAGCTCCTCGTTGATCGTGATCGCCAGCAGTTGATCCCACAGTCGCCATACCAGCAGCAGTACCAGTACGCCGCCGCCATAGATCCAGTACAGATCGTCGGGCGCGATCGCCAGCAGGTCGCCGAACAGATACTCCATCAGGTCGATGCGGACGTTATCGAGCAGTGCAATCGCCACCAGACCGAGCGACAGAGAGCTGTGCGCCATGATGCCGAGCAGCGTGTCGGTGGCGACCAGATGCTGGCGCTGCAGGCTGACCAGCAACAGTGCCAGCAGCACGCAGCAGGCCACCACCGCCAGGTTCAGGTTGATGTCGAACAGGAAGCCGAGCGCCACCCCGAGCAGCGCCGAGTGCGCCAGCGTATCGCCGAAATAGGCCATGCGGCGCCAGACCACGAATGCGCCCAGAGGGCCCGCGATAGCGGCTATGCCGATCCCTCCGGCCAGCGCGAGAAGCAGAAATTCAGCCATCGGTGTCAGTGTCCTTCACAGCAGGGTGGAGCCGGTTTGTCATCGATTACGTCACCGTGAAAATCGTGCCGGTGGTTGTGGTGGTGGTTATACAGTGCCAGCGCGCTGGCCTGTGCCGGGCCGAACAGCTCGCGGAATGACGGATCGTTGCTGACCGCCTCCGGGTGGCCGGAGCAGCAGACATGATGGTTCAGGCACACCACATGGTCGGTGGAGGCCATTACCAGATGCAGGTCGTGCGAGATCATCAGAATCCCGATGCGGCGGGTTTTGCGGATGCTGGCGATCAGCTCGTAGAGCTCGATCTGACCGTTGATGTCGACACCCTGCACCGGCTCGTCCAGCACCAGCAGCTGCGGGTCGCGCAGCAGGGCGCGGGCGAGCAGAACACGTTGGGTTTCACCGCCGGACAGGTCGTGGATCGACTTGTGCAACAGATGCAGCGCGCCGACCGATGTCAGCGCCTGTTCGATCTGCTGCGCGGGTACCCGGTGCGGCAGGCGCATGAAGCGGCTGACCGTCAGTGGCAGGGTGCGGTCGATGTGCAGCTTCTGCGGCATATAGCCGATGCGCAGCCCCGGCTCTCGCCAGAGATCGCCGCGGGTCGGCTTGAGCAGCCCGAGTACCACGCGCACCAGCGTGGTCTTGCCGGCCCCGTTCGGACCGATCAGGGTCGTAATGCAGTTGTCGTGCAGGCTCAGACTGATGTTGCTGAGCACGCGGTCGTCGCCGAACTGCACATCGACCTGGCTCAGGCGGACCAGATCCCGGTTAGGCATCGCGGCTCTCCTCGTCACGACAATCGGGACACAGGCCCACCACCTCGATCATCTCCTGCTCGATTTCGAATCCCACGTCGGCCGCGGTGTCCGCCAGGGCCTGATGCACCGGCGCGGAATCCAGCTCCACCGCGCGCTGGCAGTGGCGGCAGATCAGAAAGCCGCTGGTGTGCGGGTGCTCCGGGTGCGGGCAGCCGACATAGGCGTTCAGCGATGCAATGCGGTGCACCAGCCCCTGCTCCTGCAGAAACTCAAGGGCGCGGTACACGGTCGGTGGCGCCGAGTTGAAGCCGGCGTCTGCGAGCGCCGGCAACAGCTCGTAAGCCCCCATCGGCTGGTGGCTCTGCCAGACCAGCTTGAGCACCAGCTCGCGAATCGGCGTTAGTCGAAGTGAGCGCTCACGACACAGTGAGCGCGCCGTATCAAGCGCTTGCTGGATACAGTGCTGATGGTTGTGATCGGTTTCGAAACCGGGGTCCTGATGGGGCATGGGACTGTTCCGTCGAAAATGTTTGTTATAGTATAACATAATCAACATCCCCGAGGAGTCTTTTGTTCATGTGTGCTCTGCTTCGCTCCGCGCCCCTTGTGGCGCTGCTGGTCGCCTTTCTGTTACTGCCGCTGCGCGCCGTACAGGCCGCCGATGTCGTCACCAGTATCCGCCCCCTTGGCCTGATAACCGCGGCCCTGACCGATGGCATCACCCAGCCGCGCGTGCTGCTGGAGGATGGCGCCTCGCCGCACCACTATGCGCTGCGCCCCAGTGATATGCAGGCGCTGATGGAGGCGCGGCTGGTGGTCTGGATCGGGCCTGAGCTGGAGCGCTTTCTCGACAAGCCGCTGGCGCGCACCGATGCACACACGCTGGCGCTGATGGGCGATGCCGATACCGTCCGCCACGAGCATGCAAACCACGACGCCGAGCAACACGCGGATCACGCGTCCGATCATCAGGGGCACGATGCGCATGAACACCACGACGAGCCTGTCGCTGAGGATATGCATCACGACCATGATCACGCGGGTATCGACGTGCACCCCTGGCTGGATCCGATCACGGCGCTGAAGATGGCGCAGCGCATTCATGCCGAGCTGCTCGAACTCTACCCCCGGCAGCAGGCGCGGCTGGAGCAGAATCTGGCGGCGTTCCGGGCGCAGATCGAGCAGGCGGATGCGCAGATCGAGCAGCAGCTGGCGCCGCTGCGCAATCAGGGTTTCTATGTGTTCCATGATGCCTACACAGGCTTTGTCGAGCATTACGGGCTGAATCAGCTGGGCTACTTCACCGTCGACCCGGCGCGCAAGCCCGGTGCCCGTCATCTGGCCGAGATCCGCACCCAGCTTGAAGAGCACAATGCGGTCTGTGTGCTGAGCGAACCGCAGTTCAGCCCCAGTGTGGTCAAGACGATCACCAGCGGACTGGCGCTGAATCAGGGCGAGCTGGATCCGCTGGCCAGCGGCCGTGCCCTGACGCCGACCGCCTACGGTGAATTTCTGCTCGATCTGGCTGCGCGTTTCGAGCGCTGTCTGGCGACACCGGCACAACGCTAAAAAAGATTTGCATTGAGGGCTTCACAACAAAAAACAGCCTCTATATAATGCGCCCCACTTTCGACGCAGATGTGGTGGAATTGGTAGACACGCTAGCTTCAGGTGCTAGTGCCTTCACGGGCGTGGGAGTTCGAGTCTCCCCATCTGCACCACTCCTTGAGTGGGGCAGCTCGCAAGAAAGTTGCAGAAAGTGTTAAGCCGGGTGCGCATCCGAGGCCGAATGGTCAAAACCGCGCAAACCGACGCAGATGTGGTGGAATTGGTAGACACGCTAGCTTCAGGTGCTAGTGCCTTCACGGGCGTGGGAGTTCGAGTCTCCCCATCTGCACCACCGGTATCCCCTACCGGTGATGTCATCTGAATACCTCTGAACAATCTACCTCTAAGCAACCTATTTCTAAGCAATCCTGTGGCAGTCAGCCCTGGCGGGTATCGCTGGCGTTGTCGCGTTATCGTTCTGTGCCTTTGCGCGCGCGGCCCTTTCTGTCCGGCGCTCAGCCATAAAAAACCCCGGCGAACCGGGGTGCAAGGAGCAGGGTAGCCGTGCGGTTTACATAGGGTTTCAACCAGCGGCCAGCAGGTATACCTGAACCAGAGCCGGCAGAATGGCGACGACAAGACCGCCCAGTACCATTACGGCAGACGGCAGCATGCCCAGTGTTTCGTAGCGTTCGTTGTCATGAGTGGCAGCCATGATCTTTCTCCTGTACGGATGATTAAATGCTCTTGCTGCACTGTCTGTCGCAAGTAGAGTGCCAGCCGGATCGCCTGCCCTGTGGATTTTCAAGTCGTTGAAACAGAAAGGTTTTACCCGATCCGTGACGGCGATCGCTGGGTGTGACTGCCATATATGGCGTGCCATTTCGTGAATGTGCGTCTTATTTGGCAGACTGACCTGCTCGGCTGCGCTTATCCCGTGCCGTGCTCATGCTGAGCTTGTGACCCGGCCCGCAGCCTGTATAAGATCCCAGCGGGTAAACCACTGCCCGAAAGCCCTGTGCAAGGAGCATGTCGTTGAAAAAGTTCACGCTACACCTCGATGCCGCCATCGTTATTGCGCTGCTGTTTCTGCTGACGCTGGGGCTGAATCTGTACCAGTACCGTGAGTACAAGGCGCTCAAGGATGAAAACTACCGCTTGCAGCTGCAGGGGCTTGAGGACAGCCTCAATCTGGATTCGATGCGCAGCCATATCGAGCGCCTGAACGGGCGGATCGAACGGCTTGAGGCGGCGCAGTCCGCTACGGAGCTGTCCGGCACTATCCAGCCCGGAAGCATCCAGTCCGGAACTGAGTAAGCCGGGGGGGAACAATGAAAACGATCCTGATCACCGGATGCTCCAGCGGTATCGGCCGGCATTGTGCGCTGAGGCTGCATGAGCTGGGCTATCGGGTGTTTGCCACGGCGCGCCGGGCGGACGATGTCGAGGCGCTGGCGGCGCTGGGGCTCGACAGCCTGCCGCTGGACCTGGATGACAGCGCGTCGATCGCGCAGGCGCTGGACACGGTGCTGCAGCGCACCGGCGGCACGCTGGATGCACTGTTCAACAATGCGGCGTATGGGCAACCCGGCGCCGTGGAGGATCTCAGTCGCGATGTGCTGCGTGCCCAGCTGGAAACCAACCTGCTCGGCACGCTGGAGCTGACCAATCGCGTACTGCCGGTGATGCGTCGGCAGGGGCATGGTCGCATCATCATGAACTCGTCGGTCCTTGGGCTGATCGCGCTGAAATACCGCGGCGCCTACAACTGCTCCAAGTTTGCCCTCGAGGGGCTGACCGATACCCTGCGACTGGAGCTGGCCGGCAGCGGAATCCACGTCAGTCTGATCGAGCCGGGGCCGATCACCAGTGCGTTCCGCGAAAACGCCTTCCGCGCCTTTCAGCAGCATATCGATGTGGCCAACAGCGCCCACCGCGAGACGTACGAGGCGGTGGTCGCGCGCCTGAGCAACCAGGCACCCGACCAGGAGCCTCCCTTTACGCTGTCACCGGAAGCGGTACTGAAACCGCTGCGCCACGCCCTCGAAAGCCGCCGCCCGAGAGCGCGCTACTACGTCACCTTCCCGACCTATCTGCTCGGTACCCTGCGCCGGCTGCTGCCCACGGCATGGCTGGATCGGATTCTGATACGGGCGTCTGATTGAGGGTGGCCGTTCTGACGGCCAAAAGGGTGCCTGATTCGTCCCCGAGCCTACGTCCGCAACGATTCATGGTATGAGCACGACGGTTCGATGCCCGAATCAGGCGGGTTCAGTATACGCGGTGAACGTCAGAACGGGGCATTGAGGCCGGGTTGCAGGCCCTGAAACGACGAAGCCCCGCATCCTTGATGCGGGGCTTCTGAAAGAGGTGGTGCCCGGAGGCGGAATCGAACCACCGACACGGGGATTTTCAATCCCCTGCTCTACCGACTGAGCTATCCGGGCAACGAGGCGCGTATTAAACCCGACTGGTCGGTCGGTGTCAACGGCCTGATTTCACTTTTCGTTTCGTTACGCGTCCGGCGACGGCGGCACGTAGCCTTCGGCCTTGTCGTAGTCTTCGCCGGAGAGGAATTTTTCCATCTCCTGCTGCAGATACTTACGGCTGTCCGGGTCCATCAGATTCAGATGCTTTTCGTTGATCAGCATGGTCTGGTGGTCGGTCCACTCCTGCCAGGCTTTTTTCGATACGTTTTCGTAGACCTCCTGGCCCAGCGGACCTGGATAGGGCGGACGGTCCAGCCCCTCCATCTCTTGCTTGTACTTGCGGCAGAAGACTGTGCGGCTCATCGTGTTCCTCCCCTGTGGCTGGCGCGGGCAAGCTGGTCGAGCAGGCGCTTGACCGGTGCGGCCAGTCCGATGTTTTGTGGTTGGCGGCTGTTATACCAGAGTGTTGGCGGGCCTTCCATGACACCGTTTGCAGGGTCTTTCAGCTGTACCATCACCGGTGTGATGTCGAGATGGTAGTGGCTGAAGGTGTGACGCAGCGGTTCCAGCGCGGTGGCGCTGTCGATGTCGAGGCCGAGTGCGTGGGCCGCATCGCGCAGATCCTGCACTTCGGGCAGGCTCCAGAGGCCGCCCCAGATGCCGCTGGGCGGGCGCTGCGTCAGCAGTATCCGGTCGTCATCGTCGCGGATGATCAGCATCTGGGTCTGTTTGACCGGCAGGGTCTTGCGTGGCCGTGGTGACGGCAGGCTGTCGGTCAGGCCGAGGGCAAGTGCTTTACATTCCTGTTGCAATGGGCACAGCAGGCAGCTGGGTTTGCTGCGTGTGCAGAGGGTCGCGCCCAGATCCATCATCGCCTGGGTGTAGTCGCCCACGCGCTGTTGCGGGGTGTTGCGCTCGGCCAGTTCCCATAGCGTGCGGGTGACCGCCGGTTGTCCCGGCCAGCCTTCGATGGCATAGAAGCGGGCCAGTACGCGTTTGACATTGCCATCGAGAATCGCCGCGCGTTTGCCGGTGGAGATCGACAGGATGGCGCCGGCGGTGGAGCGCCCGATACCGGGCAGTTGCTCCAGCTCGGCCACGCTCTGCGGGAAGTTGCCGCCGAGTTCGCGACTGACGATCCGGGCGGTCTTGTGCAGGTTGCGGGCGCGGGCGTAGTAGCCGAGCCCGGTCCACAGGTGCAGCACTTCGTCGATGTCGGCGTCGGCGAGTGCGTGCACGTCGGGGAAGCGCTCGATGAAGCGCTGATAGTACGGAATCACTGTGGCCACCTGAGTCTGCTGCAGCATGATCTCGGAGATCCAGGTGTTGTAGGCGCTCTTGTTGGCCTGCCACGGCAGATCGGTACGGCCGTGCCGGTCAAACCATTCCAGCACGGCCGCACTGAACTGTGTCGGCGAGAGTGGGCGGGTCTGTGTCATCAGTTGCCGAACAGCCCCTTGATCAGTGATTTAGCGCCTTCGCTGCCGAGTTTTTCGTTCAGTTTTTCCTCGATCTGCGATCCGACCTTCTCCTGTACCTTGCGCTTGGCTTCTGCCTTGAGCAGGTTGGTGAACGCGCTGGCATCCGGGCGACAGAGTTGTGCCGGCGGGGTGTCGAACGCGCCTTTGCAGTTGACCGGGAACTCGACCCCTTCGAGGCGGTTGTTGACCGAGCAGGTTTCGTTGAACAGGTTGCTGGTGATGGTCAGGCCCAGTCGGTAGTCCAGTGCGGTCTGCGGCAGGTCGACGCTGCCGCGGCCGGTCAGTTGCATCGCATCCAGCGCCGCGGCCAGATCGCGGTTGCTGACGACACCGTCCTTGATGGTGAAGTTGCCGCCAATGGTGGCGAACGGGGTCGATTGGTCCACCTGTTCGGCATTGATGCCGAGGCTGGCGACGTTGTTGATGCCCTGACAGACCGTTTGTGCCATGTCGATCCCCTTGATGACGCCATCGCGGGCATTGAAACTGGCCGTGCCGTTCAGTGAGTTGATGATGGCGTGCAGTGACTGGCCGCGGGCGGTGACACCGGCTTTGGCATCGAGGGCGCCGGTCAGCGGGGCATCGCCGCTGAGCGCGGTCAGGGCGTCGCCGATCTGGACACCTGCCACATTCAGATTAGCGCTGAGCTGCAACGGGGTCTGGCGAGCATCGACCGTGGCGCTGTTGCGCAGCGTGCCGGCGTACAGGTCGGCGTTGATGCGGCTCAGTTTCACCAGACCATTGTGGGCATTGACGGTGATGCCGGGCCGGTTCAGGGTGAGCCCGGCCACCTGCAGCTGCTCCAGATCGAGAATGGCGTCCAGATTCAGTGCCTGCAGCGGCTCGACCGGGATGATCTCCTCTTTTGACCAGCCCGTGTCGGCCTGACCCGACCCGCCTGCGGCGCTGCCGGTGCTGGACTGCTCGCCCTCGGCGGGCGGTGGCAGATAGCGGTCGGCATCGAAGCGGTCGCCCGCCAGCGTGACGCTCTGTGCCATGGTGGCCAGATTGAGGCTGGCGCGGCCGTTGAAGTCGGTGCCGTCGATATGCAGGGCCAGTGGTTCCAGCGTCAGCGTGTTGGCCGGACCGCCGAGGGTGGCGCTGAGGCCGATGCGGCTCAGGGCGTCGGCGTCACGCGTGATCGGTGCCTGCTGGCCGAGCTGCTGCAACAGCTGCTTGAGGTTGAAGTCCGCGACCCGCAGCTCGCCCTTGATGGTCGGCTGCTGGAAGCCGGTCACGCTGATCTGGCCGCTGCTTTCGAGGTTGGCTAGCGCCAGTTTCTGCAGGCCGAAATTGAGTATCTGGTCGTCGAGGTCGAGATCGGCGTTGGCCTGCAGGCTGAGTGTCAGCGCGTTGGCGCCAAGACTGGCGCTGGTCAGTGTAACGCTGCCGTCGAGCCCGTTGAGCTGATAGCGCTGACTGCGCAGGTCCAGCAGGACGTCCGCCCGGAGCTGCGGCGTGGCCGTGGCGATCTCGGTGTCGTTCTGGAACTGATGCACGCTGGCCGCCAGCTCCAGCGGGATCGGCGATTCGGGCACCAGGCGGCCGGTCCTGAGATTCAGGTCGCGCACCTCGATGCGGCTGCCGGCGACCTCGTCGCTGTATCGGATCTGCGCGTTGCGCAGTTCAAACGACTCGATGTCGAAGCTGCGCAGGGGCGCGGCAGCGTCTTTGCCAGGGCCCGCGCCCTGCTCGGCGATTTCCGCCGCGCTTGCCGCGTCGGCGGGGGCGGCGCTCCAGTTGTTGCCGCTGGCGTTGCTGACCAGCGCCAGTTCAAGGCCGTCGACCAGAATGCCGCTCATCTCGACGTTGGCGCCGAGCAGCGGCAGCAGCTTGACGGAGAGCTGGGCGCGCTCCAGCTGCGCCAGCTGTGGCTGCTCCGGGTAACGCATGTTGATGTCGGTGACTTCGAGTCCCAGCCAGGGGAATACCGACCAGTCGATCGTACCGTTGATCTTCAGCTCGATGCCGGCACTGTCCCGGGCGGCCTGTTCGATACGGTCGCGGTAGTCGTTGGGGTCAATAAAGACGCCGAGGATCACGCCGGCGGCGACGATCAGAACGACGATAAAAACGGGGATGCCGATTAACAGCCGTGTCAGAAGTTTCATGCGTTAGGGTCCTGTTGCGCTTCGGTCGGTTATCTGGCCATTGTAGCCAATCCGGTGTGGCCGTGTTGAGATCGTCGCCAATGAGTACGGCAAGGCAGTGCCCCGCGCTCATGCCGTGCGCACGGTAAAGCCGACACGGCTGCTCTGCCGTTGGCGCGCGGTTGCCTGTATAATGTCCGCTTTGCACTGAAACCAACGCGTAACGGCGGAGACAGAGATGGCCGATCGTACCGCCAGAGTGACCCGCAATACTCTGGAAACCCAGATCACCGTATCGATCAACCTCGATGGCACGGGCCAGTTCGAGTCCGATACCGGTGTCCCCTTCCTTGACCACATGATGGATCAGATTGCCCGTCATGGCCTGATCGACATGGAGATCAACGCCATCGGCGATCTGCATATCGACGATCACCACACCGTCGAGGATATCGGCATTACGCTGGGGCAGGCGTTCAAGCAGGCGGTTGGCGACAAAAAAGGCATCCGCCGCTACGGTCACGCCTACGTGCCGCTCGACGAGGCGCTGTCACGGGTTGTCATCGACTTCTCCGGCCGTCCGGGTCTGGAGATGGATGTGGAGTTCACCCGTGGCCGTGTCGGCAGCTTCGATGTGGACCTGTTCAGCGAATTCTTCCACGGCTTTGTCAACCACGCGCAGGTCACGCTGCATATCGATAACCTCAAGGGCAAGAACACGCACCACCAGGCCGAAACGATCTTCAAGGCGTTTGGTCGGGCACTGCGTATGGCGCTCGAGGTCGATCCGCGTGCTGCCGAGATCATGCCCTCGACCAAGGGGTGCCTGTAAGCCATGACGAGGGGGCCGCATTCATGAGTAGTATCGCAGTCATCGATTACGGCATGGGCAACCTGCACTCGGTCGCCAAGGCGCTCGAGCACGTACAGCCCGGGGTTGAGGTGCGTGTGACCGCCGATCCGGAACAGGTGCGCAGCGCCGATCGCGTGCTGCTGCCCGGCGTCGGCGCGATCCGCGATTGCATGGCCGAGATCCGCCGCCTGGGTGTGGATAAAGAGGTGCGCGAAGCGATCGCCTCCGGCAAGCCGTTTCTTGGCATCTGTGTCGGCTATCAGGCGCTGATGGAGTTCTCCGAGGAGAACGATGGCGTTGACTGCCTCGGCGAGTTTGAAGGCCGCGTCAATTTCTTCGGCGACGACCTGCGCGATGCTTACGGCGAGCGTCTGAAGGTGCCGCACATGGGCTGGAATGAGGTCGAGCAGACGCTGGAGCATCCGCTCTGGGCCGGTATCGACAACGGCAGCCGGTTCTATTTTGTCCACAGCTACTACGTCCGGCTGGCCAACCGTGAGCAGGTTGCCGGCACCTGCGAATACGGCGTGCCGTTCGATGTCGCACTGGCACATGGCAATGTATTCGCGGTGCAGTTCCACCCGGAAAAGAGCCAGAAGGCCGGCCTGCGGCTGCTGCAGAACTTCCTCAACTGGGATGGCCGCTACTGACAGCGGCCCGCCGAGAACCAATTTCAGGGTTTTATCCACAATGCTGATTATCCCCGCGATCGATCTCAAGGATGGCAAGTGCGTGCGCCTGCGTCAGGGCCGCATGGAAGACTCCACCGTCTTTTCCGACAACCCCGTCGATATGGCGAAAAAGTGGGTCGAAGCCGGCTGCCGCCGTCTGCACCTGGTGGATCTGAACGGTGCCTTCGCCGGTAACCCGGTCAATGGCGAGATCGTCAACGCCATCGCCCGGGCTTATCCGGATCTGCCGATCCAGATCGGCGGCGGCATCCGCTCCGCCGAGACGATTCAGGCCTATCTGGATGCCGGCGTCGATTACGTCATCATCGGTACCAAGGCGGTGAAGGAGCCGGAGTTTGTCACCGAGATGTGCAAGCAGTTCCCCGGCCATATCATCGTCGGGCTGGATGCGCAGGACGGTTACGTCGCCATTGATGGCTGGGCAGAAGTCACCGATGTGAAGGCGGTGGATCTGGCCCGGCGCTTCCGCAACGACGGCGTCAGCGCCATCGTGTACACCGATATCAGCCGCGACGGCATGATGCAGGGCGTCAACGTCGACGCCACCGTGGAGCTGGCGCGTGAAGCCGGTATCCCGGTCATCGCCTCCGGCGGTGTGACCGATATCGACGATATCCGCAAACTGGCGGAAGTGGCCGATCAGGGCATTCTGGGTGCCATCACCGGCCGTGCCATCTACGAAGGCACGCTGGATGTGGCCGAGGCGCAGAAACTCAGCGACGCGCTGAGCCGCGACAGCTGATAGCTGACAGCAGATAGTACAGAGGCGAAGATAAGCAGATGGCACTGGCAAAACGCATCATCCCCTGTCTCGATGTGGAAAACGGCCGCGTGGTGAAGGGCGTCAAGTTCCTCGATATTCGCGATGCCGGCGATCCGGTCGAGGTCGCCAAGCGCTATGACGAGCAGGGCGCTGACGAGATCACCTTCCTCGATATCACCGCCAGCCACGAAGAGCGCGAAACCATGGTGCATACCGTGGAGCGGATGGCGTCTCAGGTGTTCATTCCGCTGACGGTCGGCGGGGGCATCCGTACCTGCGAGGATATTCGTCGCATGCTCAACGCCGGTGCCGACAAGGTGTCGATCAACACCGCGGCGGTGTTCAACCCGGAGTTCGTGCGCGAAGCGGCGCAGCGTTTCGGCAGCCAGTGCATCGTCGTTGCCATCGACGCCAAAAAGGTATCCGCCGAGGGCGAGCCGGACCGTTGGGAGATCTTCACCCACGGCGGGCGCAAGCCGACCGGGCTCGACGCCGTCGAATGGGCGAAGAAGATGGTCGAGTACGGTGCCGGTGAAATCCTGCTGACCTCGATGGATCAGGATGGCGTCAAGAGCGGTTACGACCTCGGGGTGACGCGCGCGGTATCTGAAGCGGTCCACGTGCCGGTGATTGCCTCCGGCGGGGTCGGCAACCTCGATCACCTGGTAGAAGGCTGTATCGAGGGCAAGGCCGATGCGGTACTGGCCGCATCGATCTTTCACTTCAATGAATACACCATCCCGCAGGCGAAGCAGTACATGCGCGAGCGCGGCATCGAAGTGCGGCTTTGAACCTGCTCTGAAAGGCTCCGAAAGGGGCCTTTTTCATCGACCGCCTTCGCCTTCATGCGCCGTCGTCAGTCGCCCCCTTCAGCGCTGCCGAGCATCGCAGGCCGAAAGAGAGCGCCGAGAAAAAGCGCTCCGAGAAAAAGAGCCTCGAGGCGCTCCGCGCGGGGCGATGGCATGCGGCGTCTCGCAGGATCCATTCACAACTGCGGATCATACACACGCAGGAAGCGGGCGAAACGCGGTTTGCCGTTGCTCGTCAGTCCGTTATAGCGGTAGGTGACGCGGCTGCCCAGCGGCGGTGGATTTTCGCGCTCGGCATCACTGAGCCCCGATCCGAGGCGAAAGCGCACACCGGCGTCGGTCTCGACGATCAGCGCGCCGGTCATGCCGCGGTACTTGCCCTGTCCCTCGGTGTAATCGACCACACGCGCCTCTGCATCCGCATAGGGTTTGTACTTCAGCAGCAGATCGCTGCGCCCGCTCTGGTAACGGCTGTCGCGGTGCTGCAGCATCAGCCCTTCGCCGCCCTGCGCGGTGATGGTTTTCAACAGCTGATCCAGTTCGGCGCGGGAGCTCAGCGTACGCTGCTCGATGCTGTGGATATGGGGGTTATCCACAGCTTTGAGCAGCGTTTTCAGTGCGTTGATCCGTGCGGCAAAGCCAGCGTCCTGCAGCGGCAGATCGAACACCGCAAACTGTACCTCCCGCCAGCGCGGGTCTGTGGCATTGCCGCTACGCACCAATGCGCTGATCTCGGCAAAGCGGCCGCGTCCGAGCCAGAGCTCGCCATCCAGTGGCAGCGGCGGCAGGTTGCGGGTAAACCATTGCGGTGCACTGATCGGATAGCCGCTGCGGGTCATCAGTGCGTGGCCGGTCCAGCGTGCCCGTACGCCGTCCAGCTTTTCGCTGACCAGCCAGTCGGCCATCGTCAGTGGCTGATCGGCGGTCAGGGTGGTGCCCTGCATCAGGGCCGGTGCTGCGGCCTCGACCGCGGCGGCTGAGCAGGCCAGCGGCAGACAGGCCGCGAGCCAGAACGGGTGGTGTGACATGATCTGCTCCTTGATCTTCATGGCGGCCGTCCTGGCCGCAGCTCTTCTATGACTGCCGCCCGCCGGAGCGGAAACGGCAGTGATACCGTCAGAACTCGTAGCTGAGTTCGATCTGGTAGCGGGTATCGCCGCGATCGGCGCCGTTCAGCCAGTGCTCGGCCTGCAGCTCCAGTTCAAAGCCGGGGTTGGGCGCTTCGTATTCCAGTCGCAGCGTGGCCAGCCACTGCTCCTCGTCGTCCCACTGCCACGCCTCTCCCGGCGCGCGCTCCGCCTTGTCTTCACGTTGCCAGGTTGGGCCGCCAAGCAGTTCCCAGCCATCCAGCGGCGTGATCCAGTCCAGCCACAGGCGGGCTTCATACTGCAGCTCCTGCTCCGCGTTTTCGAGCCGGTCACGGGCGCTGTTGGTCCAGCCACTGAAGCGCTGGTGCTTGATGCTGAGTCGGGGCATAACGTAGACGCTGAACGCGGTTGTCGGGTATTCCGCCTGCAGCCGAACCTCGGTTTCGTAGCCGGTACCGCGCCCGGCGATCGGCCGCGCATCCGCGGCCAGATGGGTGGCGCTGTATTCGACGTCGAAAAAGCGGTCGTGGTAAAGGCGCAGGCGCCAGCCGTCGCCGCCGAGCAGGGAGCCGAGATCCCGGCGCAGTCCCATGCCCACATAGCTGTATTGACGCCATTCGGTGCGGCTCTTGTCGTTTTTCAGCGTGCCGTCTTCACGGTATTCGCGCTTCTCGTCGCGGGTACGGCGGACGTTGTGGCCCAGACGGGCACTCCAGCGCCACTCGGCGTCGGGGTTCAGCTCGATCTGCACCCGACTGTCGTTCTGCCAGCGTGTCTTGCGGCTGTCGACGCGCTCATCGAAGCTGCCGTCATCTTCGTATTTGATCTCGCTGCGGGCGACACCGTCGTGATACGTGACGTCGCTGCTGATCTCGATGCCGGCCGCCGCAAGGCCGGGTAGCAGCGCCAGTGTGGCGAGGAAAAGCGCTCGCATCATACGTCCATCGTCTCCCGCAAGCGGACCAGCTGCTCGCTGAGTTGTTCAATCCGCATCGGTCGCGCCAGCCCGAAACCCTGCCCGAAGGTAACGCCCATGCGCGTGAGTGTTTCCCGTTGCTGTTCGGTTTCGACCCCTTCGGCAACGGTTTCGATCGACAGCGAGTCGGCCAGTGCGACCATCGCGTCGATCAGCGGCTTGGAATGGCCGTCGATCAGGTTGTGGACAAATGAGCGATCGATTTTGAGGCCGTCGATGGAGAGGCTGTTGAGGTAGGCCAGCGACGAATAGCCGGTGCCGAAATCGTCGACCCAGATCTCGATTCCGGCCGCCTTCCAGCGCCGCAGTGCTGTTTCGCTGCGCTCGAGGTGGCTGATCATGCTGGTTTCGGTCAGCTCGATGCAGAGGCTGCCATCCGGCAGGCTGTGCGCTTCCTTGAGCTGACAGATATGGTCGCAGAGTTCGAGCTGGTGTACCGCGGCACCGGAGATGTTGATCGACACGCTGAATGCCGGGTCCCGTTCGAGCAGCGGTTTGAGATCGCGCATCGCCCGTCGTGCGACCCAGCGCGTCACGTCCTCAATCAGGTCAGACTCCTCGATGATCGGGATGAAGCGCGCCGGCGAGATCAGCCCCTGCTCCGGGTGCTGCCAGCGCAGCAGCGCTTCGGCACAGCGCATGCGCCCGCTCTGCAGATCGAAGATCGGCTGGTATTCGAGGAACAGGTGGTCTGCGTCGATCGCATCACGAATCCCCTGCTGGATCTCGAGCCGTTCGCGCAGGTCTTCGGTCATGCCGCGCTGGAAGAACGCAAACTGGTTGCGGCCGTGCTGCTTGGCCGAGTACATGGCGATATCGGCGTGTTTGAGAATCTCGCTGGCGCTGACACCATCGTCCGGATACACGGTGATACCGATGCTGCAGGAGATGGAGAAGTACTGCCCGTTGAGCAGGAACGGGCTGGCCAGCGCCGCGGCCAGGGCGCGGGCGGTATCGGCGCCCTCTTCCGAGGTCTGGATGCCGGGCAGCAGGATGACGAATTCGTCGCCGCCGAGGCGTGCCAGCAACGGCTCCGGACCCCGGCGGTTGTGCTGTGCGTTGAGCGTCGCGCGCAGACGCCGTGAGACTTCGCGCAGCAGATGATCGCCGCGCTCATGCCCCGCCGTGTCGTTGACCTGCTTGAAGTGGTCCAGATCGATGAACAGCACGGCAAAGCGGCTGTCGACGCTGGCGCAGCGGTGCATCACCTCGTTGAGCTTGTGCTGGAACCAGCGCCGGTTCGGCAGGCCGGTGACGGCGTCCTCGTATGCCATCTGGTGGACCTGATGGTGGCTCTGTTCCAGTGCCTGACGCATCCGTTCCAGCGCGCTGCCGAGGCGGCCGAGCTCATCGTCGCGGTGCAGCTCGAAGCTGAGTTCGCGCTCGCCGTCGGCATAGCGCACGCTGCGCTCGGTCAGCGTCTGCAGCGGGCTGAGCAGGGCGCGGGTGAGCCAGCGCGCACTGAGCATGCAGATCGGCAGCAGAAGCACGAAGGTGATCAGAATCGCCTGGCGCAGATCCTGAAACAGGCCCTGCTCGTCATGTTCGAGGGCGGCGGCTTCGGCGCGCACGCTGGCCATCGCCTGCGAGTAATCGAAGCCAACGGCGATGCCGGCCAGCGGCTCGGCACCGACGCTGACCTGCGTGTTCAGGTGCAGCTGGTCCTGCTGCCAGAGCAGATGTTCGCTCATGCCGGTACGAAGGTCGGTGGGGGTGTGCTCGCGTACCGGCGCGCCGAAGCGCTGTACCGAGGCGCTGCCGTCATGGATGATCAGGCCGTCGCGATCGTAGATGAAGAAGTAGAGCAGAGCGCGGGTCTGATCCAGACGCTCGAACGCCTGCCCGATCGCACTCAGGTCGCGGTTGTAGATCTCGACGCCGAGGTTGTCACCCAGTGCCCGCACCAGCAGCAAGGCGTCATGTTCAAGCTGGTTGCGCATGATGCGCGCCATGTACGCCTGATCGGTTTCGACCGAGTTCTGCTGAAACCGTTTCAGCGAGTCATCCACCGCCATCATCAGCGCCAGCATGATCAGGGCTGCGAGCAGCGTCAGCAGCAGGGACAGTCGGGTGATGACCGAGAAATGCCGCTTCATCGCTGTGCCGCCTCCCCGGACGCCGCTGTGTGAGCGGTGTCGTCGAGCGCTGTCAGCGAGGACAGGAAGCGCCGGTCGTCGTCGCTGACGGTGGCGAAGGCCTCAGTGTTCTCATAGCGGGCCAGCAGGGCCGGATGGCTGGTGCTGTTCATCGCCAGCAGCAGCTGCTGCATCTTCTCTGCCGCCGCCGCCGGCATGGCGGGGGTGACGAGCTCGAACGCTCTGGGGTAGTAGTCCGAGCGGTGCAGCACGCGCAGGCGCGCGCGAATGGCGGTCGGTACCCGGGTGTCGGCCTCCCAGTCGCCATCGTTCAGCGCCCCGGCGGCAACCAGCCCCTTGTCGACCCAGAGCGCGTTGTTTTTCTCGTTCCGGCTGAACAGATAGCCGACCGTGCCGGGCGGCACCGGGTCGCTGGCGTGCTCAAGCGCTGACAGCGTGAGCCCCGCCTGTTCCAGAAGCCGCCGTGGCAGGTAGTAGCTGCTGAAGGAGTCGGGGTGTTCGAACGCGATGCGCTGGCCGATGAGATCGGACAGGGTGTGGATCGGTGCATCGCTGCGGGTGTAGATCAGGGTCTGATAGCGCGGCTGGCCGTTCTTCCATTTCTGTGCGAGTGCGCGGCAGTTGGCTTCGCGAACCAGTCGGGCTGCGGTGTACGGCGTCTCGCTGATCCAGTGCACCTGACCGCTGCGGGCGGCGGCGATCAGGTCATCGGCGCTGCGATAGAGCTGAACCTCGGCGCGATCGAAACCGAACTCCGCCAATTGCGCGGCGATATGCTGCGCCATCGGGCGCAGCTGCTTGAAGTCCTTTTTCGGCCGGTCGCTGACCTGAGCGATCACCAGCGTCTGCGCCTGAACAGTGCCTGACAGGAGCCCGGTGCCGGTCAGCAGCAGGCAGAGAAACGTCGTGAGTCGCAGCAGGGACCGGGACATGGTGGTGGGCGCGCGTCCAGTGTTTCAAACAAGGTTTCGAGAGTACGAAAAGCGACCAGCAATTACCAGCCCGCGCAGCCGATCCGCGGTCAGATCGGCGTGGCGTCGAAGCCGCTGGCACCGGCGCCGATCGCGGCCTGCAGGCGCTTGAGCAGTGCCGGTGCGTCCTGCTCCACGTACAGCAGGTCACGGCAGCTCTGACGAATGAAACCCTGTTTCAGGGTGTGTTCGAGAAACTGCAGCAGCGGCTGGTAGAAGCCGTCCACATCGAGCAGGCCGATCGGTTTGGCGTGATAGCCGAGCTGGGCCCAGGTCCAGGTTTCGAACAGCTCCTCCAGCGTGCCGATGCCGCCCGGCAGCGCGATGAATCCGTGCGACAGCGCGGCCATGCGCGCCTTGCGGGTATGCATGTCGGGCACCACTTCCAGCTGTGTCAGCCCGGCATGGGCCACTTCGGCCCGGGCCAGACTCTCGGGGATAATGCCGATCACCTCGCCCTCGGCCGCCAGTGCGCCGTCGGCGACGGCCCCCATCAGCCCCACCGAGCCACCGCCGTACACCAGCCCGATCCCCGCCGCGGCCAGACGCTGGCCCAGCGCGCGGGCGACCCGCTCGTAAGCCGGCTCCAGGCCCATGCTGGAGCCACAGTAAACGCAGAGTCGAAGGGTGTCGGACATGGCTGCTCCCTGAGAACGAGTGGTTGTGCGTTGCGCGGGTTGGTACCCCGTGTGCCAAGATGTTGCCATCGGAACCCCGTTTTGACTACAGATCGATGCTGTCAGGCCGTACAATAGGCGCCTGACTGTACCCGATCCGACCGGAGATCTGACGATGACCGAAATGCTGCAAATGGAGAAACAGCTCAAGGGGCTCGACGGCTGGCAGCTGGTGGCGTTCAGCGCCGCACTGACCGAGCGCATGTTCCCGAACTACCAGCTGTTCTCGCGACTGGTCGGGTTCGGCGATTACCGGCAGCTGCGCACCATCCTCGATGGGGTCTGGAACCAGCTCGCCGGCAGCGGTGCCAGACTCAACGCCGAGGTGCAGCTCGACAATGTCGAGGCGAATATCCCGGATCTGGACGAATACGACATGTACGGTGCCATGCCGGCGTATGACGCCGTCGTTGCCCTCTACTCCACGCTGACCTGTGTGATCGAAGGCGACATGGCGGAAGCGGTCGAGGTAGCGAATCTGTCCCGGGAATGCGTGGCCACCTTCATCGAAGTCAGCGAAGCCAACGATCAGATGTCGGATGAGGAGCTGGTGCGCTTCATCAACACGCACGATCTGATGCTGGACGAGGATGCGTTCCGCGAAGAGGTCATCGACCGGCTGCGCGGTCAGCGCCAGCCCAACCCGGGCTTTATCGCCGAGCTGCGCACGCTGGCCGAGAACGAAGGCGTCAGCAATATCGGCATCAGTGGTGAAGACGCCTGATGATACTGCGTGTCGGACTGTTACTGCTGATTCTGCCGCCGCTGGCGCTGATGACCGCCTATATGGTCGAGCTTTCCGCCGTTGACAGCTGCCTCGACGGCGGTGGCGCGTGGAATTACAGCGCAAGCCGGTGCGAAAGCAGCGGCGACTATTCCGTTATCCCCTACATGCAGCGCCACCCGTTGTTCGTCAATGGCTTCATGCTGTTGTCGGTACTGGGCCTGCTGTTCTGTCTCGTCGGCCTCTATCGCGGCCGCGGCTGATCTGTTCGGAGTCTCTATGTGGAAGAAAATCCTGCTGGCCTGTCTGCTGCTGGCCCTCGTCGCCGGTGGCTGGTTCTGGTCGCAGAAGGATGAGTGGCTGGCCGAGTTCAATGCCGAGCGTGCCGAGGAGGCCGAGCGGTTTCGTAGCGCCGGCCTCGAATTTGGCCAGACACACGACCAGCAGGCCTGTCTTGACAAGGCGCTGAGCGATTTCGACAGTCAGTGCAGCGGCTTCAGCTGCACGGTGAAGTACGGTCGCTTCCTCGATGCCTGTCTGGAGACGGCGCGCCCGGCGCCGGCGTTCTGTGAGGGGGTGCCGCCCTACCGTGAGGAGCCGAGCGAAGAGGACAAGAGCTGGGCGCGTGACACCTGCTGGGGACAGGATATTCGCGGTGAGGGCTGTCGCCTGTTGCTGCGTCAACAGCAGTATTTCTGTTCGGCGGCAGACGGCGCCGTCGCTGCCGACAGCGCCGCGCACTGAGGTTTCAGTCGATCTGCAGCACGATTTTGCCGCGCTGATGGCCGCTGGCGCTCTGCTGATGCGCCTGTGCCGCCTGTGCCAGCGGCAGTACTGCACCAACGGTCAGTGACAGGCGGCCGTCCGCGACCAGCGCAGCGAGCTGCTCCAGCTGACTGCCGTTGGGTTCGACCCGAATCCCCAGAGCCCGATAACCGCCCTTCTCGGCCGCGGCGATCACCTCGGCCGCAGTGACCGACGGCAGCGTCACGATGATGCCATCGGAGTTCAGGCAGCTCAGCGCCTCCACGGCCGCGGCACCGCCTACCCCGTCGATGATGATATCCACATCGCGTACCGCCAGCGCCAGATTTTCGCTGCCATAGTCGATCGTTTCATCACAGCCCAGCGTGCGCAGGAACGCCTGGTTCTGGTGCGAAGCCGTGCCGATGACGTAGGCGCCGGCGGCTTTGGCCAGCTGTACGGCCAGATGCCCGACGCCGCCGGAGGCAGCCAGAATCAACACCCGCTGGCCCGGCTTGAGCCCGGCCTTGTCGTGCAGTGCCTGCCACGCCGTCAGGCCGGCGAGGCCGAGCCCGGCCGCGGCGACCACGTCCAGCGGCTGCGGGCGCAGCGCGATCTGGTTGGCCGGGGCGACGACATACTCGGCATAACAGCCGGCCGCTTCCGGGAAGCGCAGGAAACCGAACACCTCATCGCCCGGTTTGAAATCGACGACGCCAGCACCCACCGCGGCGACGGTTCCGGCACACTCCCAGCCCGGCACGAACGGCAGCTCACCGATAAACGCGCTGGCGCCACCGCCGGAGCAGGTCTTCCAGTCGATCGGATTGACGCCGGCGGCGCGGTTGCGAATCAGCACCTCGCCACGCGCCGGGGTCGGCGTGTCGACCGCCTCCAGCGTCAGGTTTTCGGGGCCGCCAAAGGCATGGAGTCGTATCGCTTTCATGTTAACCTCCGTCAACTGAATCACCGGGTATGAAGGCCCGGTGTCAGTCCCTAATACGTTCTGAGAGAAGGATTCCGATGATCTATCTGGCCATGATTGAGCCGTTTCTGTTCTGGGGCGGCCTGCTGGTGTTTCTGACCTCGCTGGGCCTGTACGTCAAGCGCACGCAGGACTGGCAGGCCGTGCTCAGGTTCTGGCAGCCGCTGATTCAGTTCACGCCGCTGGAGTTCAAGATCAACCGCACCGGCCTGACCCTGATGCTGGTGGCCGTGGCGATTCGGTTCCTTGTTTATTTCATGGTCTGAGGAGGCTCAATGAGTGCCAATCCAGTGCGGGGTGCCGGCTATTTTCTGCGCGGTCTGTCGATGCTGCCCCAGCCAGGTATACGCAGTTTCGTACTCATTCCACTTGTGATCAACATTTTGCTGTTCGGTGGCGCGATCTGGCTGCTGGTCGATCAGTTCGATATCTGGATCGACCGGATGATGAACGCCTGGCTGCCGGACTGGGGCTGGCTGGAGTTTCTGCGCTATCTGCTCTGGCCGCTGTTTGCGTTGCTGATTCTGGTGGTGGTGTATTACAGCTTCTCCATCGTCGCCAATCTGATCGCGGCGCCGTTCAACGGCTTTTTGTCGGAAAAGGTGGAGCGTGAACTGCGCGGTACCGTCAGCGCCGACGAGGGCTGGGCCGAGCTGGTGAAGATGGTACCGCGGGCGCTGGGGCGCGAGGTCGCGAAACTGATGTACTACCTGCCGCGGGTGCTGGTGCTGCTGGTGCTCAGCTTTATCCCGGTCATCAATCTGGTGATGCCGCTGGTCTGGTTCCTGTTCGGTGCCTGGATGATGGCGATCCAGTACTGCGACTATCCGATGGATAACAACCGGGTCAGCTTTGCCGAGATGAAGCGGCTGCTGAAGTCGCGCCGGCTGACGGCGGTCGGTTTCGGGTCGTTGGTGCAGTTCGGCATGCTGGTGCCGCTGGTCAACCTGCTGATCATGCCCGCTGCCGTTGTCGGTGCGACCATCTACTGGGTCGAGGAGCACTCCGGTGAAGCCGGCGCTTCGGGGCGTGCGGTGCGGCTCTGATCGGCGCTGTCGCCGTCGTTGAGGCGGCGAATCGCATCCCGCGGGAAGTGGCAGCTGAAGGTGCTGCCCTTGCCGCTGCGGCTTTCGATGGTGAGCTGGGCGCCGTGGCGCATCAGCACATGCTTGACGATGGCGAGGCCAAGCCCGGTACCGCCACTGGCCGATGAGCGGCTTTCGTCGACGCGGTAGAAGCGTTCGGTCAGACGCGGGATATGGACCGGGTCGATGCCGATACCGTTGTCGCGCACCGAGAAGTGGCCGCCCTTGCCGTCCACATACCAGCGGATCTCGATCAGCCCCGGCCCCGGCGTGTAGCGCACGGCGTTGAAGACAAGGTTGGAGAACGCACTCTGCAGCTCCAGCTTCTGTCCGACCAGATCGTGATCGCTGTCGATATCGAGCTCGAACCGGTGTCCCTGCTCGCCGGACAGGTCGATCGCGTCGCGGTGAATCTGGGCGATCAGCGACTGGATGCCGATCGGTTCTTCATCGCTGATGTGCTGGGTCGATTCCAGCCGAGACAGCAACAGCAGATCGGTGACCAGGCTTTCCATGCGGCGCGCCTGTTGCTGCATCTGTGACAGACCGCGCTGCAGCGGACGCGGCATCTCCTGCTCGAGGAAGGTTTCCAGATAGCCGCGAATGACGGTCAGCGGCGTGCGCAGCTCGTGGGAGGCGTTAGCGACGAAGTCCTGTCGCGTCTGTTCGAGCCTGACCAGACGGGTTATGTCGCGGGCCACCAGAATGCGGTCACCCTCGCCGAAGCGGTCGATCTGGTACTGCAGATGGATATCCGGATTGACCGGCGAGATCAGCTGCAGCGGCTCCTGATACTGCAGCTTGCGGTAGTAGCGGATGAAGCGCGGATCGCGCAGCAGGTTGAAGATCGATTTGCCGCGGTCCCGCGCCTGCAGGCCAAGCAACGTGACGGCGGTGCGGTTCCACCATTCGAGGTTGTTGTGGCTGTCGATGATGACGATCGCATCACTGAGCGCGGCGGTGGATTGCTGGAACCGCGTAATCACGGCGCGCAGTTCGCGCTCGCGCGTCTGGCTGCGCTTGTGTCGGCGCGCCAGCTGATCGAGCAGGTCGCCCCAGGGGCCGTCGCCTTCGGGGGGCAGATTGGCATCGTCCTCCTGACTCAGCCAGTCCATCAGGCGATTGTACTGGCGTGCCTGCAGAACGCCCCACAGACCGGCGCCCAGTGCGAGGCCCCAGCCGGGGTAGGAGACCACTGCACCCAACACGAGCCCGGCCAGGGAAAAACCGCCCAGACTGTAGATCATCGAGTGCCGAGAGTGGCGCATAACACCTCTTTGTGTGGTCGGTTATGGCGGCGTCAGGCGACCTGCGAGGAGAAGCGGTAGCCGGTGCCGCGGACGGTCTGAACCAGATAATCGTGACGCGAACCCAATGCCTTGCGCAGTCGACGAATGTGCACGTCCACGGTGCGCTCCTCGACGTAGACGTTGCCGCCCCAGACCATGTCCAGCAGCTGGCTGCGCGAATAGGCCCGGTCCTGATGGGTCATGAAAAACTGCAGCAGGCGGAACTCCGTGGGGCCCAGCTCGATCGGCTGGCCGTCGGACGTGACACGGTGCGAGACCGGGTCCAGCGTCAGACCGTCGACAGTGACCGGCTCTTCAACGCCCTTGGGCGTGGCACGGCGGAGTACCGCTTTCAGGCGGGCCACCAGCTCGCGCGGCGAGAACGGCTTGATGATGTAGTCGTCAACGCCGGACTCGAGCCCTTTGACCTTGTTGTCCTCGTCGGCCTTGGCCGTCAGCATGATGATCGGGACTTCGGCGGTGACCTCGTCCTTGCGCAGACGTCGCGCGAATTCGACGCCGCTGGTGCCGGGCATCATCCAGTCCAGCAGCACCATATCAGGCTTGCGGTCCAGAATCAGTGCATGGGCCTGTTGCGCATTCTCGGCTTCCAGGCATTCGTACCCCGCCATCTCCAGGGCCACGGCGATCATTTCCCTGATCGGCGCTTCGTCGTCGACGATCAACACGCATTTTGATGCAGACATGAGTCCTGCCTCTGAGTCTTCGGCTGTTATCAATCGCGACTATTACAAGACGTTTAGGTTACACAAATATGACAGTCGCAGGCCGAATCGGCAAACCGCATCAGCGCAGCGCGTAGTCGGCGATGATGCCCAGCAGGACCAGCAGTTCCGCCCAGTGGTTGTTCAGAAACGCCTTCAGGCAGGGCATGCGTTCGCGGTGGCGGATCAGCCACTGCTGATAAACGAACAGCACCGCTGCCCCGGCCAGACCGAGATGGAACCAGACGCCGAGCCCGGCCATCGCTCCGATGACCAGCAGCAGGGCCAGCGCCGCGATATGCAGCAGGCCGACCATGAGGCGGTCGTGGCGGCCGAAGAACACGGCGGTCGACTTGATGCCGATCTTCAGATCGTCGTCGCGGTCCACCATCGCGTACTGGGTGTCGTAGGCCACGGTCCAGCACATCTTGGCGCTGAAGATCAGCCAGGCGATCAACGGCAGTTGTTCCTGTACGGCGGTAAACGCCATCGGAATGGCCCAGCCGAATGCAGCACCGAGCACCACCTGCGGGAAGTGGGTGTAGCGTTTCATGAACGGATAGCTGAACGCCAGCGCCAGACCCGCCACCGACATCAGAATCGTCATGCCGTTGGTGAACAGCACCAGCACGAACGCCGCCAGCATCAGTCCGGCGAACAGCAGCAGGGCTTCGCGCTCGCTGACGCGACCGGTCGGTAACGGGCGCTCGCGGGTGCGTTTTACGTGGCCGTCGAAATGGCGGTCGGCGTAGTCGTTGATGACGCAGCCGGCAGAGCGGGTGAGCCAGACGCCGAGACAGAAAATCAGCAGCAGATGCAGCGGCGGCACCCCTTCGGCGGCGATCCAGAGTGCCCAGAGCGTGGGCCACAGCAGCAGGTAGGTACCGATCGGGCGATCGGCGCGCATCAGCTGGATATAGGCACCGAGCTTGCCGCCCTTGGGAGTGTTGGTCATCGACATCGCCATGGAATCCCCCTGTTGTTCAGCCCGGGTAGTCCGGAACCCCGGGCGGGGTTAAAAAAACTTCGCACACCAGCAGCGGCTTGTCGGCGAGATAGAACACCGAGCGCCGCGCCCACAGCCGTTGTCCTGCTGCGGTGGTCAGTGCGGTGATCTGCAACGGGTCGCGCCGCATCGCCGGATCGCTGAACAGCAGCGCGCCGAGCGGGCGGCTGCCGATCAGCTTGAGCGTGCGCTGGCGCCCGCGCAGCGTGGTGACCGGAATCAGCGTCCGGGCAAACACCCAGGGCTCGCCGTGGCCACACAGCTGGACCTCCCGCACCAGGGCCCGCTGTCGCGGCGGCAGCCCCAGTGCGATCGCTTCCGACGCCGACGGGCGGTCGTAACGCTGTGACAGCACTCGCACCGAAAACTGCCCGTTGCTGGCGCGTTGCAGCAGGCGGGTCAGGGAGCCTTCATCGGTCAGCCAGGGGCGCAGTGCCCGCGGTGCCCGCGACGCCCAGGCGCGCGCGTGCCAGTGGCGGACCCGTTCCGGGTGCGGAGAAGTGCTCGGTTCGGTCACGACGCTCCTGTTACTGCTGATACGCGACGGTTCTGGGCGGGCGAAGTACGGCGCTGCACGCCCGATCAAACGGGGGACGATTCTAGCATTCGCGGACGCCGGACGCAGGTTACTTTTCGCCCGCAACGGGGTAGGATCGCGCCATGAACAAACACCTCGATGACAGCGCGCTGGTTGAACAGGCGCAACGGCTGACCCGCGAGTGGGTCGAGAACATGGTGGTCGGGCTCAACCTGTGCCCGTTTGCTGCGCCCGTGGTCCGCGCCGGTACGATCCGCTACCGCGTATCCGAGGCCCGTGACGAGGAGGCGCTGCTGCGTGAGTTTCTGCAGGAGCTGTCCGATCTGGTGGCAACACCGGAGCAGGAGCTGTCCACGACACTGTTGATTACGCCGTACCTGCTGGCGGATTTCGATGACTTTCTGGATCTGGTGGCGGATGCCGAAGCGTTGCTGGAGCAGGCGGGGGTGGAGGATCTGTTCCAGATCGCCAGTTTCCATCCCGGCTATCTGTTTGAGGGCGTGGCGGCGGCGGATATCAGCCACTGGACCAACCGCGCGCCCTATCCCACGCTGCATCTGATCCGGCAGGACGAGATGAGCCGGGCGCTGGCGTTCTACAAGGATCCGGAGCAGATTCCGCTGCGCAATATCGAACGCCTGCGTCAGCTTGGGCGGGCCGGGCTCATCGAACGCTTCCCGCCACTGGCTGACTACTGGCCCGACGCGGAGTGAGTCTCACTCCTCGTGAGTGTCCTGCGGATCCGGCTGGCCGCCGGTCTCTTCGCGGACCGTCTGCTTCATCGTTTTCAGGCTCTGGTGACGCACGTCGGTGCCGCTGACCTGATAGATCAGGTGCTCGGCCAGATTGCGGGCGTGGTCGCCGATGCGCTCCAGGCTGCGCAGCACCCAGATCACGCTCATGATGCTGGAGATCGAGCGCACATCTTCCATCATGTAGGTCACCAGCGTACGCATCGCCGTGCGGTATTCCTGATCCACGTTGCGGTCCTGCTTGGCGACCCGGTAGGCCATCTCGAGATCGTTGCGGGCATAGGCGGTCAGCACGTCACGCACCATGTCGCGCACCAGATTACCGATATGACGCACTTCCTGGAAACCGTGCTGGCTGCGTGAACCTTCGCCCATTTCAATGGTTTGCAGGGCGATACGGCTGGCTTCGTCGCCGATGCGCTCGAGGTCGGCCACGGCGCGGCTGATCGAGACGACCAGACGCAGGTCACTGGCGGCCGGCTGCCGGCGGGCGATGATGGTAATGCAGAGCTCGTCGATCATCAGCTCCATCGAGTTGGTCTGCTGGTCGAGCTGGCGCAGCGTCTCGGCGAGTTCCACGTCGCCACCCAGCACCGCTTCGAGGGCGTCGTTGACCTGACGCTCCACAATGCCACCCATGGTCAGCATCTGGGTCCGGATAGTCTCCAGCTCCTCGTTGAACTGGTGGGAAATATGGTTGGAGTAATTATCCTTTTCGAGTTCCACGGTATGGCTCTCCGTTACAGTCTACGCCTGTCAGCATAAGAGATTCGCATGCACACTGACAGCATTATAAAGGCCAGCACCCTACAGGGCTTGTGTGACAGTTATGTGAATTGCGCTGTCGCAGTCGGCACCCTGCTGGCCGTCTCATTCCCTGCCTGCGGTGCGGCCTGGGCCGGGCTGTCCGACTGCGAGGTCCTGAAGCGGGCGATCAGGGTGTGCATGGAGTCGGACTCCTGGCGCAGTGCATCACTGATGGCGCGGGCACTGTCGACGCTGGCGGCGAGCGAGTCGGCGCTGTCCTTGAGTGCCTGAGCACGGCGACCGACGCGACCGGTCTCGTCACGCTGGGTGGCGATGGCGCTGCCGATGCCGGCGCTGTGGCTTTCCAACTCCTCGAACTGCTGTTGCAGCTGCTCGAGGAAGCGGCGCAGGGCCAGGATGTGCTCCTGATTGCGATGACCGGCATCGCGCATATCGCCCAGTTGCTGCTCAACACTGGCGACACCTTCGACCAGTTCGCCGACCCACTGGCGGATGTCACGGGTCGAGTCCGAGGTGCGCTGCGACAGCACCCGCACCTCGTCAGCGACGACGGCAAAGCCACGGCCATGGTCGCCGGCACGGGCGGCCTCGATGGCCGCGTTGAGCGCCAGCAGATTGGTCTGCTCGGCAATGTCGGCAATGATGTCGATGACCTGGCTGATCTTGCCGCTGGATTCGGCCAGCGTGGTGATCGATTCGGCGACCCGGGTGATGATGTTCACGGTGTGATCTGCCGCCTCGGCGCTGCTGATGATGCCCTGCTGCGCTTCGGCATTGGCGGCGGCGGCTTCATGTACGGTGGCGGTGGACTGTTCGACGGCACCTTCGATGGCGGAGGTCTGCTCGGCGATATTGCGCATCGACTGGTTGACGTCATCGATCAGGCGCAGGGTCGCGTCGGAGGTGCGGTGCAGCGCCTCGGCTTCACGGTCGAGCTGTGCCGAGCGATCGGTGAGGCCGGTGGCGGCCTGACGAATATCGGCGATGAACTGCTCGAAACGACTGACCAGCCCGCGCAGGGCACGGCTGACGCCGGCGACTTCGTCGCGTCCCTCAAGCACCGGTACACCGCTCAGATCGCTGTTGCGTTCCATGCTGTCCAGATCGCGTTCGATTTCGCGCAGGCGGCGAATCACGGTGTGATTGAGCCACAGCGTCATCGTCACGACGATGACCAGAAACAGCGCCGAGCCGGCAATCAGATAGGTCTGCTGGCTGGCAAGGAAGTCCAGCAGCCCCTGTGCCGCACCGGACAGCCCCTCGCGGCTGGTGCGCTGGCGCTCGTCGATCGCACTCAGCATCGGTTCCAGTGCCGGCACCAGATCGAAATCCACCACCTGGCCGACGCGGTAGTAGCTTTTCTCGCCGATACCACTGCCGATCGCGTCCATCAGTGCCAGCACCTTGTCAAAAGCGGCCTGATGCTCGCCGGCCCAGACCTGCAGACTGGGTTGGGCGTTGATCCTGCGCCAGTGATCGGGCAGGGCCTGTTCCAGTTCGGCGAAGGTGGGTTCGATCTCGTTCCACAGCAGCAGCTGGGCCTTGGTCTTGTACGCCAGATCCTGCAGCCGGCGATGATCCTGCTCCAGATCACTGAGCAGCAGGGTTTCTTCGAGGCTGGTGTGAATCAGGCTGTTGGAGGCGCTCTCCGCCTTCAGAATGATGCTCCAGGCGAGGGTGGTCAGGCCCGCCAGTGCCAGCAGACACAGGAGCGCGAAAAAGAGGATACGGAAACGGACAGTGCCAGGCATAACGACTCCATCTGGGTGCTTCGGCACGCAGGGTATGTCGAAAGCGTGACAGTAATATTGCAGTGAGACGGGGGCGGCAGGTGCACGGCCGGGGCAGCCCGGCCGTGCGTTACGCTATCAGCCGAAGCGACCGGTGATGTACGACTCGGTCATCTGGTGTTCCGGCGAGGTGAAGACCGTATTGGTATCGTTAACCTCGACCAGATGGCCGAGATGGAAGTAGGCGGTGCGGTGGGATACACGCGCCGCCTGCTGCATCGAGTGGGTGACGATGACGATGGTGTAGCTCTCGGACAGCTCCGCGATCAGCTCCTCGACCTTCGCCGTGGCGATCGGGTCCAGTGCCGAGCAGGGCTCGTCCATCAGCACCACTTCCGGGCTGACCGCGATGGCGCGGGCGATACACAGACGCTGCTGCTGACCGCCGGACATGCCGGTTGCTGTCGAGTCGAGACGGTCCTTCACCTCGTCCCACAGGCCGGCCTTGCGCAGGCTGCTCTCGACGATGTCATCGAGGTCGGACTTGCGGTTGGCCAGACCGTGAATGCGCGGGCCGTAGGCGACGTTGTCATAGATCGACTTCGGGAACGGGTTGGGCTTCTGGAACACCATGCCGACGCGGGCGCGCAGCTCGACCACGTCCTGACGCGGATCGTAGATGTCCTGACCGTCCAGCTCCAGCGTGCCCTTGACGCGGCAGATGTCGATGCTGTCGTTCATGCGGTTCAGGCAGCGCAGGAAGGTGGACTTGCCGCAGCCTGAGGGGCCGATGAACGCGATCACCTCGTTGCTGGCGATATCCAGGCTGACATTCTTGATCGCACGGGTTTCGCCGTAGAACACTTCAACGTCGCGCAGCTTGAACTTGGCATTGTCGGCAAACGGGGTGCCGACGGTCTTGCCTTCAACGATATCGGCGTCGGAATGCGGGCTTTCGGCGACCGGAATCTGCTGCTCGTTCTCGTCGTGCAGCGTCTTTTCCGCCACATTTGCAGGAATACTGTTCATCTATATTCTCCTCACCACCGGCGCTCAAGGCGTTTGCGCAGCCAGATGGCTAAAGCGTTCATACCGATCAGAAAGCTCAGCAGGACCATGATGGCCGCTGAAGCGCGTTCAATAAATGCCAGCTCCGGGCTGCCGGCCCAGAGGAATACCTGTACCGGCAGCACGGTCGCGGAGTCGAAGAAGCCGTCCGGCACATCGACGATAAAGGCGACCATCCCGATCAGCAGCAGCGGCGCGGTCTCGCCCAGCGCCTGTGCCATGCCGATGATCGAGCCGGTCAGCATGCCGGGCAGGGCCAGCGGCAGGACATGGTGCAGCACGACCTGCATTTTCGATGCGCCGATGCCGGCCGCGGCTTCGCGGATCGACGGCGGCACGCTCTTGATCGCGGCGCGGCTCGAAATGATGATCGTCGGCAGCGTCATCAGCGTCAGCACCAGACCGCCGACCACCGGTACCGAGCGCGGCATGCCGAACAGGTTGATAAACACTGCCAGACCCAGCAGACCGAAGATGATCGACGGTACCGCCGCCAGGTTGTTGATGTTGACCTCAATAAAGTCGGTCAGTTTGTTCTGCGGTGCAAATTCCTCGAGATAGATCGCCGCGGCGACCCCGATCGGGAACGACAGCACCAGCGTGACGAACATCGTCAGCAGGGAGCCGACAACGGCGCCCCAGATGCCGGCGCGCGACGGATCACGGGAGTCGCCGCCCTTGAAGAAGACATCGTTGAAGCTGACGTCGACGACCCCTTTCGCCTGCAGCTGATCGACCCACTCGCGCTGTTGCGGCGAGAGTTTGATCGAGTATGCCTTGTCACCGGCATGTTTGACGTAGACATCCACGTCGGTGTGCGCCAGGAACGACATCTCACGGGTCGTGCCCAGCCACTGCGGGTTGGCGGTCAGTGCCTCCTGCAGGTCGGTCGAGGCATAGGGGTTGATCAGGCGACGCACGGCATCGCGATCCGCCTCGGTCGCGCCGGGGATCTCCTTCATCAGCGCCTGCACCAGCGGCTCGACGAAGTCCGCCATGCGCAGCTGTTTCTTGTCGGTGGCGTCATCGAGGTACATCACCTGCGGGTCGAGCGACACCTCGAGGTTCAGGCTGGTTTTCATGAAGCCGCTGTAACCCTTGCCGACGATGTCGGAGAACAGGGTCAGCAGCGCCGCCAGCGCGATGGCGATCGCGAGCATGCCATAGGCGCGGAAGCGCTTTTCCTTGCGGTAGCGTTTCTTCAGCGATTGGCGGACCAGCTCCGCCTGTGAACGATGCTTAGTCATATTGCTCCCGATACTTACGCACGATATGCAGGGCGATGATGTTCAGCAGCAGGGTGGCCAGGAACAGCATGGCCCCGAGGGCAAATGCGGCCAGCGTCTTGGCGCTGTCGAACTCCTGGTCGCCGGTCAGCAGGGTGACGATCTGAACCGTGACGGTGGTAACCGTTTCCAGCGGGTTGGCGGTCAGGTTGGCGGCCAGACCGGCGGCCATGACGACGATCATGGTCTCGCCGATGGCACGGGAGACGGCCAGCAGAATCCCGCCCATGATGCCGGGCAGAGCGGCCGGGAAGATCACCTTCTTCATCGTTTCCGACTGGGTCGCGCCAAGCGCCAGTGAGCCGTCGCGCAGCGACTGGGGCACGGCGTTGATGACGTCGTCGGACAGCGACGAGACGAACGGGATGATCATGATGCCCATGACGGCACCGGCGGCCAGCGCACTCTGGGAGGAGGCGCTGATGCCGAACGAGGCCGCCAGATCACTGATGAACGGCGCCACCGTCAGGGCGGCGAAAAAGCCGTACACCACGGTGGGAATGCCGGCCAGCATCTCCAGCATCGGCTTGACGATGCCGCGCACGCGCGGGCGGGCGTACTCCGACAGATAGATGGCGGACATCAGCCCCACTGGCACCGCGACCAGCATGGCGATGACCGAAATCAGCAGCGTGCCGGTGAACAGCGGCACCATGCCGAAAGCGCCCTGAGCGGCGACCTGATCGGCGCGCAGTGCGGTCTGCGGACTCCACTGAGTGCCGAAGAAGAAATCGATGAACGAGACCTTGTGGAAGAAGCGCAGCGTTTCGAAGGCCACGGAGAAGATGATGCCGATCGTGGTCAGGATCGCCAGCGCAGCACAGGCGAAGAAGATCCACTTCAGCATCGCCTCGACCTGTACCCGGGCGTTCAGCGTCGGGCGGATGCGCAGCCAGGCGATAAAGCCGGCCAGCGTCGCCACGGCGACCACCAGAACGGTCATATACAGGCTGCTCTGCTCGCGCAGGTAGGTCAGCCTGTCGGCGGCCTCGATAATGGCCGGGTCGGCAAAGCCCTTGGGCAGCGCGCCGGTCGCGACGTTACTGATCTTGCTCAGCAGCAGGCTCGCTTCGCCCTCGTTGGCAGGCAGCAGCTCGGTCGGCAGAGAGCCGATGACGAGGGTCTGGATGACCTTGCCCTGGAAGGCGGCCCACAGAGCCAGCACGATCAGCGCCGGAATGCCGCACCAGAGCGCAGCACGGGCGCCGTAATAGAACGGAAGCGACTTGAGATGCCGTATTCCACCCAGAGGCATCGCCAGCGTGCGGGAACGGAAGTATCCGAGTCCGTATGCGATGGCGGCGAATGCCAGCGTTATGAGAAGCAGGTTTGCCGGTTGCATGAATCTACCTGTCTGCGACTTCTTCGTTGGGCGCCGATTGTACCCTGTTGCCACGGCGCCGACACGGTCAGTGGCGGAGGCGAGCCCGGGAGCCCTGTCCTCCGCCACCGCGGTTCGTCCGTCGGAGCCTGTCGCTCCAGACGTACGAAAGGGTGCGGCCCTTTACAGGACCGCACCCCGGGGGATCTGACCGATCCTGTCTGCCTTACTTCTTCTTGAGCTCGTCAAGCGTCAGGTTCGGCAGGTTCTCGGCCTTGTCCATCAGCTCAGCCAGCTGCTCGCGCGGCGGAACGATCAGGCCGACATCCTTGAGGTAGCCGTTCTGACCCAGTGCCGCGTTGCTGGTGAACTCGGAGACGTACTCCTGAATGCCCGGAACAACGCCCACGTGTGCCTTCTTGACGTAGAAGAACAGGGAGCGGGCAACCGGATACTCGTCAGCCGCGATGCCTTCGGCGGTCGGGATCTTGCCGTTCAGCGTGGCCGCCTGCAGACGGTCAGCGTTTTCTTCCAGGAAGCTGTAGCCGAAGACGCCATACAGGCCGGTATCGCCGATCAGCTTCTGTACGATCAGGTTGTCATTTTCGCCGGCTTCGATGAAGGCACCGTCTTCACGCACGCTTTCACACTTGGCGCGGAACTCGGCCTTGTAGGTCGCCTTGTCGACGCCCTGCAGCTCCGGCAGTTTCTTACAGCCAGCGCCCAGTGCCAGTTCGTTGAAGGAGTCGCGCGTACCGGACGTCGGCGGCGGACCCATAACGCGGATCGGCTTGTTCGGCAGGCTGGCGTCAACATCGCTCCAGTTCTTGTGCGGGTTCGCAACCCACTTGCCATCGACCGGTACTTCAGCACCCAGTGCCAGGAACAGCTGCTCCAGCGTGATATCCAGGTTCTCCGCGTCCTTGGAGCTGGCGATCACGATACCGTCAGAACCGATGCGGAATTCGGTGATGTCGGTTACGCCGTTGCTCTGGCACAGCTCAAACTCGGACGCCTTCATGCGGCGGGACGCATTGGTGATATCCGGGTGCTGGGTGCCGATGCCCTGACAGAACAGCTTCATGCCGCCGCCGGAACCGGTGGACTCCAGCTTCGGGGTGTTGAAATCGGTCTTGGTACCGAAACGCTCCGCAACCACAGTCGCGAACGGGTAGACGGTGGAGGAGCCAACGATGCTGATGGTATCGCGGGCGGAGGCTGCGGTGGCCATGGTCAGGCCGGTAACGGCGGTCATGGCGATCGCGAGTGCCTGAGTACGCAATTTCATTCTGTTACCCTCATTTAGCTGGATCGTGTGAAAGTGATCTGTTGGTAGGGCGGCACTATAAGAGGGAAAGATGACCGATATGTTACAGCTGTCACAATGTCGTATCGGGTGATGCTTATCGGCGTGTATGACCTGTGGTTTGGCACTGAATCGATTATCATAGCGGTCGGCCCAGCGCGGCCGACGACCAGGTAAAGCCAACAATAACAGGAGTCGAAATGGGGTCTTCTCGCGATGAGGGGGTGTTGCAGCCCGAAGGCGAACTGAGCCTGCAACTGCCGGCCGGTGCGGACGCAGTGAACATGTTCGGTGATGTCTACGGCGGCTGGGTCAGCGCTCAGGCCGTGCTGGCCAGCGAGATCCGCGCCGGGCAGGAGGCACGCGGGCGCGTGGCCACCGTGTCGGTCGGGCGCATGAACTTCATGTCACCGGTGCTGCAGGGCACCATTCTCGGCTTCTACACCCGCGTGATCGAACGCGGTCACAGCTCGCTGCGCATTGCGGTGGAGTGCTGGGGACTGTGCCCGGACGGGCTGTCGCCGCGTAAGGTCACGGCCTGCGAGTGCGTGCAGGTCGCCATCGATGCGGACGGACATATCCGGCGTCTGCCGCCGGTTGAAGAGATCTGATCGATTGGCGTGTGCTGCGCGCCGCCGGGCACGCAGCACAGCCGTCGGCGCGATCAGCCGATCATCACCATCGCAAAGCCGGTGATCAGCGCGGTCATCACCGCATTCAGTACCACCCCGGCGCGCATCATCTGCGTCTGCGGGACGCAGCCACAGCCATACACGATCGCATTGGGCGGTGTGGCCACTGGCAGCATGAATGCGCAGGACGCGGCGATCGCAATCACGGCTGCCATCACCACTTCCGGCATCCCCATGACACCGGCAATGCCGACGAAAATCGGCACCAGCAGGGCACTGCTGGCGGTGTTGCTGGCGATCTCGGTCAGCATCACCACGAAGCCGGCCACGACCAGCACGAACACCACCAGCGGGGCACCTTCCAGCAGACTGCTGATCGACTCGGCCAGAAACAGGCTGGTGCCGGTTTCCTTCAGCATTGCCGACAGCGTCAGGCCGCCGCCGAACAGCAACAGGACGCCCCAGTCCGCAGACTTCTCGACCGCTTTCCAGGACACCAGGCGCAGCATGCACAGCAGCAGGATCGCGATGACCGCGATCAGCGCGTCGAAGCCGCCCTTGACCCCGACCAGTTTCGAGATCGGGCCGCTGAACAGCCACATCAGCACCGTCAGGCTGAACACACCAAGCGTCATCCACTGCATGCGGGTCAGCGGCTGATGTGAATCCGGCTCGCTGAAGCGGTGGTTCAGCTGCGGGCGCATGACCATCCAGAGCACGACCAGCATCAGCGGGAAGGCGATCAGCACCACCGGCAGCCCGATCTTGAGCCAGCCGACGAAGTTCAGACCGACCTGCGCGGCCGCGATTGCGTTGGGCGGGCTGCCGACGAGGGTGCCGATACCGCCGATGCTGGCGGAGTAGGCCAGACCCAGCAGCACGAACCAGTAGGTGCGTTTGCTCTCTTCATAGGACAGCTGCTTGAGCAGGCCCAGTGCCAGCGGCAGCATCATCGCCGTGGTGGCGGTGTTGGAGATCCACATCGACAGGCCGGCTGCGGTCAGGAACAGCAGAATGGTGGCGAGGCCGAGGCGGCCCCGGGCAAGGCGCACCACATGGGCCGAGATGTAGCGATCCAGTCCCTGCTCGCTCAGCGCCGCGGCCAGCGCGAAGCCGCCCAGAAACAGGAATATGATCGGGTTGGCGAAGTTACGCAGCGCGTCGGCCACTGAAAACACGCCCGCGATCACCGTCAGCACCGGGATCAACAGCGCGGTGACGGTAATGTGAAAGGTTTCCGTCATCCACAGAATGGCGATCAGTGCCAGAATCGACAGGCCGGTTTTCAGGGTCGGCTCCAGCGGCGCCAGAAGGTAGATGGCAGCGGCTGCTGCCAGCGCGATCAGAAAGGTGACAACACGTGCAGACACGTTAAAAGCTCCTCAGAGTCCGATAGGGGTCGCCGTTAGACGAAGGTCGCAATTCTAAAGGGCACGCAGCTGCGCGCAACCGTCATGAAGGGAAGCTTAGCAGGCAGCCGGGGTGTTGCCGCCGGGAAAGCGGGGGCTGCGGCCCCCGTGTACGCTGATCAGATCGCTTCGAGGCGGGCGAAGCCGACAACGAGCCACTTGCTGCCCTCGCGGTCGAAGTTGACCTGAACCCGGGCCTTGGGGCCGCTGCCCTCGAAGTTGATCACCATGCCTTCACCAAACTTGGGATGGCGCACGCGCTGCCCGAGCGCGAGGCTGGTGTCGGGCACATCGCTGCCACCGAGGCTGGCGCTGCCGAACAGGGGGCTGCTCTCCTGCTGATAGCTGCTGCCGTAGGGACGGCGTACGCTGGCATTCAGGCGCACCTCTTCGATCAGCTCGTGCGGGATCTCCTGAATGAAGCGGGAGGGGCGGTTGTAGTTCTCCTGACCATGCAATCGACGCGACTCAGCGTAGGTCAGGTAGAGCTTCTTCATGGCACGGGTGATGCCGACGTAACAGAGGCGGCGCTCCTCCTCGAGGCGTCCCGGTTCCTCCGCCGACATGCTGTGCGGGAACAGGCCCTCCTCCATGCCGGCCAGAAAGACCAGCGGGAACTCAAGGCCCTTGGCCGAGTGCAGC
This sequence comes from Marinobacterium sp., assembly GCA_030602245.1. Taxonomy (GTDB): domain Bacteria; phylum Pseudomonadota; class Gammaproteobacteria; order Pseudomonadales; family Balneatricaceae; genus Marinobacterium_D. The sequence continues at coordinate 14,507 of JAUWAC010000009.1, read as the reverse complement.
GTCATCAGCTGTACGCTGTCGGTGTGTACATCGGCCTGCGCTTCGCCGGCATCGAGGGCGGCCTGATCAAGGAACGCGGCGAGCACCGAATTGAACCCTTCCGGCGTCTCGTCCTCCTGCCATTGAGCGGCGAACTGGCGCGCCGCGGTAACCAGTTCCTCAAGGTTTTCGATGCGCGACTGCGCCTTCTCGCCCTTTTCCTTTTCATGGTGCTGGATCAGACCGGAGTGCGCGATCACGTGCTCGGTCTGCTCGTGCAGTTCGGTATCGCGGGTTTCGGTATCGAGCCGGTTGATGAGGTCGAGAAAGCCCTGCAGCGCATTGCCGGCACGGGCCGCGAGCTTGCCGTACTCGATGATTTCGTTGGCGGCGCGCCACATGGACACACCCTCGGCGCGCGCGTGTTCGCGGATCTGCTCGATGGTGCGGGTACCGATGCCGCGCGTCGGCACGTTGATGATCCGCTCCATCGCGGTGTCGTCGTCGCGGTTGGCGATCAGGCGCAGATAGGCCAGCGCGTTCTTGATCTCGAGACGGTCGTAAAAGCGCTGACCGCCGTAGATGCGGTACGCAATGCCGGCCCGGATCAGGGTTTCCTCGAGCACGCGTGACTGGGCGTTGGAGCGGTAGAGGATCGCGCTTTCGTCGCGGCGGTTGCCGTCGTCGATCCACTTGCTGATCTGATCGACGATGAAACGCGCCTCATCCTGCTCGTTGAAGGCGGCGTAGAGACTGATCGGCTCGCCATCGCCAAGACGGGTCCAGAGCTCCTTGCCGAGGCGGCCGAAGTTGTTGCGAATCACCGCATTGGCGGCACCGAGGATGGTGCCGGTGGAGCGGTAGTTCTGCTCCAGACGGATCGTCTCGGTACCCGGGAAATGGTCCGGCAGGTGCTGGATGTTTTCGATCCGGGCGCCACGCCAGCCGTAGATCGACTGGTCGTCATCGCCCACCGCCATCAGTTTGTCACCGCCTTCGCAGAGCAGGCGCAGCCAGGCGTACTGGATCGCGTTGGTATCCTGAAACTCGTCCACCAGCACGTAGCGGAAGCGCTCGCGGTAGTGCGCCAGCAGCGCCGGTGCCCGGTCGCGCAGCAGTTCGAGCGCGCGCAGCAGCAGCTCCCCGAAGTCAATCATGCCGCCGCGTTCGCACGCCTCTTCATAGGCTTCGTAGACACGCACCAGGGTGTCCTGGAAATGGTCGCCGCTGCGCTCGATATGACGGCTGCGCAGCCCTTCGTCCTTCTGCGCGTTGATGTACCACTGGATCTGCTTCGGCGGCCAGCGCGTCTCGTCCAGATTCATCTCCTTGCACAGGCGCTTGATCAGGCGCAGCTGGTCATCGCTGTCCATGATCTGGAAGTTGTCGCGCAGGCCGGCGTCGCGCCAGTGCGCGCGCAGCAGACGGTGGGCGAGGCCGTGGAAGGTACCGACCCACATGCCGTGGGTGTTGAGGCCCAGCAGATGTTCGATACGCCCGCGCATCTCGCGCGCCGCCTTGTTGGTAAAGGTGACGGCCATGATCGAGTAGGGTGACATCCCTTCCGCCTCGATCAGCCAGGCGATGCGGTGTACCAGGACGCGGGTTTTGCCGGAGCCGGCGCCGGCCAGCACCAGCAGATTCTTGACGTCGGCTGTTACCGCCTGACGCTGGGCATCGTTGAGCGAGTCGATGATGTGGGTAACGTCCATAGGCCTTTCGCAGAAGTCGTGTGCGCAGTTTCGGGGTTCGCAGGGGGCAGAGTATAACGGTTTAAGGCGGGTACTGGAAAAGTATACAGGGCGCGCCGCGCCCGGCGGCGAGCACCGCTCGTCTCGGCAGACGAGCGGTACTGCGGAGCTTAAAGCGTGCCCGGCTGGGCGATGCGTGCCAGCAGGATCCGCTTCAGCTCGTCCGGATCCTTGAGCTTCATGTCGCTGCTCTGGCGTGATGCCTGACTGATGCCGAGCCACGGGATCAGCCGCGACAGCCAGAACCGCATCGCCGCGGTGCGGCACAGTTGCGGCCAGGCCGCGTGCTCGGCGTCGGTGAACGGGCGTACCGAGGCGTAGGCATCGATCAAGGCCCGTTCGCGCGCGGTATCGACGCGACCGTCGGCGAATACACACCAATCGTTGGCGACGATGGCCAGATCGAACAGCCAGTAGGCGGTTGCCGCATTGTAGATATCGAGGATCGCGTCCACATCGCTGCCGACGAACAGTGCATTATCGTGGAACAGGTCGCCGTGAATGATGCCGCTCGGCAGCTGCTCTTCCTGCTGGCGCAGCTCGTCGAACAGGCGGACTTCGGTGGTCAGCAGCTCGGCGTCCTCGGCGCTCAGGCGCGGGGCGATGCTTTCGCTCTCGCGTCGCCACCAGAACACGCCGCGATGGGCCTGACGGGTGAGGTAGAACTCCTTGCCGGCCAGATGCAGCTGCGCCAGCGCGCGGCCGATGCTGGCGCAGTGCGCCGGCGTCAGTGCCTGCTGCTCCACGTGATGGCCGCTGAAGCAGGGCTGCAGAAACGCAGGGCGGCCACACAGCTGCTTCAGGCCGATGCCGTTGCGGTCTTCGATCGCATAAGGCACCGGCACGCCGCGTTCGGCCAGCCAGCGGCCGAGCTCGACGAAGAACGGCATCTCGTCATAGCTGAACTCCTCGAACAGGGTCAGCACGTAACGGGTCTGGCGGCCGTCCTTGTCGAGGGTAAGAAAGTAGTTGGTGTTTTCGATACCGCCTTCGATTCCCTTGAAATCGACGCAGGTACCCAGGTCAAAATCGGCCAGCAGCTGTTCGAGCTGAGCCGGACGTACTTCGGTATAAACTGCCACGATGTTTGCTTACCAGCGAAAAATAACCCATTTGGGGATCAGTAACTGCGATTCCTCAACGCGGATGAACTCGTCGGAGCCCTGCGCCGGCACCAGGTAGTAGGGCTTGCCGACAGCCGGCACCACCTTGATCTCCTTGAGCTGCCCGTTGATCGAGTACTCGTAGTAGGTGGCGTCGCCATCATGGGTGATGGTGATCTGCGGCTCGCTGGTTTCGGTGTCGGTCACGACTTCGGCCTGCGTCAGCGGGGCCGCCGCCAGCAGACCCGCCAGCAGTAACTGTCTGAACATGTCACACTTCCCGTTTCCTGCGACCCCCCGGATTGGTTTGGGCGGTCGGTTTTGTCTATGATTGTGGGCCTTCACGGTCACTGATCCGAACCCACCAGTCGATGGAAATCACCGATGAGCGCAAAGAAACCTCCCGTTATTCTAGTTGACGGCTCCTCCTATTTATATAGAGCCTTTTTCGCCTCCCAGCAGGCGGACATGAGAACGAGCGAGGGTTTCCCGACCGGTGCCGTGCGCGTGGTGACCTCAATGCTGCGCCGGTTGTGCAAGGACTATCCCGACAGTCCGGTGGCGGTCGTGTTCGATGCTAAGGGCAAGACATTCCGCGACGAACTCTACAGTGACTATAAAGCACACCGGCCACCGATGCCGGATGACCTGCGCGACCAGATCGAGCCGATTCACGACATTATCCGCGCCATGGGCATTCCGATCTTCGTCGAAGAGGGGGTGGAAGCGGACGATGTGATCGGTACCCTGGCGCGGCAGGCGGAAGCGGCCAGCTGTGAGGTGATCATCTCCACCGGCGACAAGGATATGGCGCAGCTGGTCGACGACAAGGTCACGCTGATCAACACCATGACCGATACCCGCCTCGATGCCGACGGAGTGCGCGACAAGTACGGTATCGAGCCGGCGCTGATTATCGATTATCTGGCACTGATGGGGGATAAGGTCGACAACATTCCCGGTGTCCCCGGCGTCGGCGAGAAAACGGCGCTGGCGCTGCTGCAGGGGATCGGCGGGATCAAGGATCTGTACCAGAATCTGGAGCGGATTCCCGAACTGGGCTTTCGCGGCGCCAAGACGATGCCGAAGAAACTCGAGGAGCACCGCGAACAGGCGGAGCTGTCCTATCAGCTGGCGACGATCAAGACCGATGTCGAGCTGCACGTGGGGCTCGGTGATATCCGCGTGCCGGAGCCGAACCCGGAACAGCTGCTCGAGCTGTTCAAGCGCTTTGAATTCCGCAGCTGGGTCGATGAGCTTGCCGCCGGTGCCGGGCAACAGAGCGCCGCGGTAACGGCTGCTGAGCGTCCGGTGATCGAGACCGAATACGAAACCGTGCTCGAGCAGGCGCGATTGGATGAGTGGTTGGCGCAGATCCGGGCCGCGGGCTGTTTCGCGTTCGATACCGAGACCACGAGCCTCAACTATATGGAGGCGGAGCTGGTCGGGGTGTCGTTTGCCATCGAGCCCGGCAAGGCCGCCTATGTGCCGCTGGCCCACGATTACATGGGCGCGCCCACGCAACTGTCGCGCGATGCGGTGCTGGCGCAGCTGAAGCCGCTGCTTGAGGATGTCGGGATCAAAAAGATCGGCCAGCACATCAAGTACGACATGAACGTGCTGGCGCGCTATGGCATCGAGCTGAAGGGGATCGGCTCCGATACGATGCTCGAGTCCTATGTGCTCAACTCCACCGCGAGCCGGCACGACATGGACACGTTGGCCAAGCGCTATCTGGACATCGATACGGTGAGCTTCGAAGCGATTGCCGGCAAGGGCAAGAAGCAGCTGACGTTCAACCAGATCGAGCTGGAGGCGGCCGCGCCCTACGCCGCGGAAGATGCCGATATCACGCTGCGTCTGCATGAGGAGCTGATGCCCCGTTTGCGCAGCGAAGGCGAGCTGGTCAGGGTGCTCGACGAGATCGAGCTGCCGCTGATTCCGGTGCTGTCGCGGATCGAACGCAACGGCGCACTGGTGGATGCCGGGCTGTTGCAGCAGCAGAGTGTCGAGATCGAAAAGCGTCTTGAGGAGCTGGAACGGGCGGCTCACGAGGAGGCCGGCGAGGCGTTCAACCTTGGCTCGCCGAAGCAGCTGCAGGAGATCCTGTTCGAGAAGCAGGGCCTGCCGGTGAAAAAGAAAACCCCGAAGGGGGCGCCGTCCACGGCCGAAGAGGTGCTACAGGAGCTGGCGCTGGAGTACCGGTTGCCGGCGCTGATCATTGAACATCGCGGACTCAGCAAGCTGAAATCCACCTATACCGACAAGCTGCCGCAGATGATCAACCCGCACACGGGGCGGATTCATACCTCCTATCATCAGGCCAACACGGCCACCGGGCGGCTGTCGTCATCCGACCCGAACCTGCAGAATATCCCGGTACGCACCACCGAGGGCCGGCGGATCCGGCAGGCGTTCATCGCCGCACCGGGCTATCGCATCGTCGCGGCCGACTATTCGCAGATCGAGCTGCGCATCATGGCGCATCTGTCCGGCGACAAGGGGCTGCTGGACGCGTTCGCGCACGGCGAAGATATCCACAAGGCCACGGCGGCCGAGGTGTTCAAGGTCAGTCTGGATCAGGTGACGGCGGAGCAGCGCCGCAGTGCCAAGGCGATCAACTTCGGCCTGATCTACGGCATGTCGGCATTCGGACTGGCGAAGCAGATCGGCGTTGCTCGCAAGGACGCCCAGACCTACATCGATCATTACTTCGATACCTACCCCGGCGTGCAGCGTTATATGGATGCGACGCGCGAACAGGCACGGGACAAAGGCTACGTGGAAACGATTTTCGGCCGGCGCCTCTATCTGCCGGATATCAACGTGCGCAACCCGATGCGTCGACAGGCGGCCGAGCGCACCGCGATCAACGCGCCGATGCAGGGCACGGCGGCGGATATCATCAAGCGGGCGATGGTCCGGGTGGACGACTGGCTCAGGGAGAGCCGTATCGACGCGCGCATGATCATGCAGGTGCACGATGAACTGGTATTCGAAGTGCGGGCGGAGGACGAGGCGATGTTCCTGGAGCAGGTCCGCGCCCTGATGGAAGGTGCCGCGTCACTGGATGTGCCGCTGGAGGTCGAGGCACACGGCGGCGATAACTGGGAACAAGCCCACTGATTCGGTGTGGAATATTTTTCGCCTGCTGGTGAACTTTTCACCAGCAGGCCACTCTCACCTGTTGAGGCCGCTATTGTTCAGGACGCAGCAGGTAAGAAGAGGTGGCCTCGGTGTCATGACAACATCCCTGACCCCGGCCGCCGTTTTCCTTCCCCTTCACGGCTCCGGGGTTTTTTCTTGTCCGGCCGCAGCCGGTCTCAGGCCTCGGTCGCGTCGGCATCATCCTCTGTCGGCGGCAGGAACCAGCTGTCCAGTCGCTGGCGCAATTGATCGACTCCGGTTTTCTTCAGCGCCGAGAAGGTCTGCACCGATACCCGATCGCCCAGCACCTGAGTCAGCGCCTTGCGCAGTTGCAGCAGCGTGCTCTGCGCCGGCCCGCGCTTGAGCTTGTCTGCCTTGGTCAGCAGGACATGCAGCGGCACGCCGGTCGAGGCGCACCAGTCCACCATCATCTGGTCGAACTCTTTCATCGGATGGCGAATATCCATCACCAGCACGACACCGCGCAGGCACTCACGGTGCTGCAGGTAGGCATCCAGATGCTTCTGCCAGTGCTGCTTCAGCGCCACCGGCACCTTGGCGTAGCCGTAACCCGGCAGGTCGACCAGGCGCAGCCCCTCGATGTTGAGATCGAAAAAGTTGATCAGCTGGGTCCGGCCCGGGGTCTTGGAGACCCGGGCGAGCTGCGTCTGCTGTGTCAGCGCATTGATCGCGCTCGATTTGCCGGCATTGGAGCGGCCGGCAAAGGCCACTTCAGCACCTTCATCGGGCGGACACTGGCTCAGTTTGGAGGCGCTGGTAGTGAAATGGGCGGCGTTGTAATGGATGACCGGTTCGTTGGAGGACATGAGAATTCGCTGTGTGACCCCCGACTAACATATAGGTTTATATACGTTCCAGTTTGTGGGGATATTAGTTTATAATGCCGCCAATTTTACCCGCGATCTGGTTACTGCTCCAGTCAGGGAAAGTACGATTTCGGATGTTTTCGCCGCCGATGGCAGCGGGAACGACAGGCAAATTAGTCTTACAGGGGTCTGGGTTAGTCGATGAACAAACTACTGATCAGCTTACTGGTAAGCCTCGGCATCACCGGCGTTGCACATGCAGCGGGTGACCCGGCGGCGGGCCAGCAGAAAACTGCCGTCTGCGCGGCTTGTCACGGTGCCAACGGTAACAGCGTCGCACCCAACTTTCCGAAGCTGGCGGGTCAGAACGAGAACTACCTGCTCAAGCAGCTGAAGGACATCCAGGGCGGCGCGCGCGTCGTACCGGAAATGACCGGTATGCTGGACGCGATGAACGAGCAGGATCTGGCTGACATCGCGGCTTACTTCGCGAGCCAGTCGGTACAGATTGGCCAGACCGCTGCTGATCAGGTTGCCATGGGTCAGGAAATCTACCGTGCCGGCGTCGCCGAGAAGGGCGTTGCCGCCTGCACCGCGTGCCACTCTCCGAATGGTCAGGGCAACAACGCCGCGGCCTTCCCGGCACTGAGCGGTCAGCACGCGGCTTACGTCGAAAGCACGCTGAAGAAGTTTGCCGCCGGCGAGCGCGCCAACGATCCCTCCGCTATGATGCGTGATATCGCTGTTAAAATGAGCGAAGCCGAGATGAAAGCGGTTGCTCAGTACGTGCAGGGTCTGTACTGATCGACGCGATCCGGTTTCGCACCCCAGGGGCAGCTTCGGCTGCCCTTGTTGTTTCTGCTGCCGGAAATGAACTTACCGGGGGGTGACGCAGTCTCTGTTGGAGCCTGTTTGTCCCTGAAATGGAGATCGCACGAATGAAGAAATGGTTGCTGACGGTGCTGGCCGTCTGTTTTTCACTGAGTGTCCAGGCCGCCGAGGACGCGCGCTACGAAGAAGGGGTCCACTACGAGCGGATCGATCAGCCGGTGCCCACAACGACCCAGGACAAAGTCGAAGTGGTGGAGATGTTCGGTTACCTCTGCCCCCACTGCAACAGCTTCGAGCCGCTGCTGAGCCACTGGAAGAAACAGCAGGCGGACGACGTGGCGTTGGTCAAGATTCCGGTCGTGTTCGGCCGCAGCTGGGAGCCGTTCGCACGCAGCTATTACGTCGCGGACCTGCTCGACAAGGTCGATGACACCCATCAGGCGATGTTCGATGCGATCCACCTGCAGCGCAAGCGCATGCGGTCGAAAGAGGATCTGGCCGAGTTCTACGCCGATTTTGGTATCGAGCCGGAGACGTTCCTCAAGCAGTATGATTCCTTCGCGGTGGGCATGAAGCTCAAGCAGGGCGATGCCAAAGCGCGTGGCTATGGCATTACCGGCGTTCCGAGCATGGTCGTGGCCGGCAAATATCGCGTGACGGCCGCCACTGCCGGTGGCCACGAGGCGATGCTGAAGGTCGTCGACTATCTGGTCGAGAAGGAGCGCGCGGCGCGCTGAGCGAAACCTGTACTGGAACAACAAAACCGCTCCTCGTGAGCGGTTTTGTCTGTTCCGGGGGGGCGCTCATGATATATTCCAACCATTGCATGATGACAAACCGGCTGTAGCGTGGAGCACTCCTGGTGGCTTTAGAGCAGGATGACTGGAAGCAGAAATACAAGGAGCTGGCGCAGGAGTGTGAGCTTCTGCAGCAGCGTGCGGAGCTTGCCGAGGCGCGGACGCGGGCGCTCAGTACCCAGCTGACGCTGGGCCTGCGAGGGCAGAGCGCGGGTCTGGATGCCGAGTTTGATCTGCTGCGTGAAGCCATTCAGAGCGCTGCCTCCGACAGTCAGTTCGATCGCGTGTTGGGTCGCATCGAACGGCAGATCAAGCTGCTTGATGATCAGCGTCTCTCCACCAGCAAGGACATCCGCAACGGTTTCGAGCGCTGGCTTGGCCAGTTGCGTCAGCTCAGCGACAACGAGCCGTTTGCCAACCTGCTCAACGGCACCGCCCGACGCATTCCCGAAGCCTCTGAACACCTGTACAAACTGGCGGCCCTGCTGCTCGAAATGGTCGAGCTGCAAAAGGGGCTGCTGCCGCGTAATGACGATGCACATGCGTTTGCGCTGAACGAGTCCGACCGCGACGATGTGGTCGATCTCGAGGTGCTCGAGAGCCGCGTCGCGACCGAAATGCTGCAACTGATTGAGGCGCTCAACGTCGAGGCGTCCGGACTGGCGCTGGCGCGCCAGCTGATCGAACGGATCGAAGGCGGCGTCAAGGCGGCCGAGTTGCCGGAAGTGATGGCGGAGCTGGTCAAGCTGGCGCGGCTGTCGACCGGGCTTGAGCATCAGGAGTTCGAAAACTACCTGCTGACACTGAATGAACAGCTGGCCTATGTGCAGGAGTTTCTGGCCCAGAGCAAGACGGAAGAGGGCAAGGCGTTCGAGGCGCATCAGCAGCTTGATCGCCAGGTGCGCCGGGATGTCACCAGGCTCCATCGCAGCGTCAAGGAATCCAAGGATCTGCTCTCGCTCAAGCGCGCCGTCGCGCAGCAGCTGTCGTCGATCGTACAGACCATGGATGCCTACCGGGAGCGGGAGGAGGAGCGCGAACAGCGGATGCAGGCGCGCTACGAATCGCTGCTCGAAAAGGTCGAGCAGATGGAAATCGAGACCGGACGTGTGCGCTCGCGGATGGAGGAGGAGCAGCTCAAGGCGCGCACCGATCCGCTGACCGGGCTGCCCAACCGTGTCGCGTACGAAGACCAGCTGGCCACTGAACTGGGTCGCTGGCAGCGCTATAATACGCCCTTCTCGGTTGCGGTGGTCGATCTCGACCGCTTCAAGCGGATCAACGATGAGTATGGCCATCTGGCCATCTGGCCGGCGACAAGGTGCTGCGGCTGGTGGCGCGGGTGCTGCAGAGCAACCTGCGCGCCAGTGACTTCATCGCCCGCTACGGCGGTGAAGAGTTCGTGCTGCTGTTCCCCTCGACGGTGGGACGCGATGCGCTGGCCGCGGCCGACAAGCTGCGCGAAGCGGTGGCGGCCAGTCCGTTCAACTTCCGCGGGCAGCCGGTCAAGGTGACGGCCTCGCTCGGGGTCGCTCAGGTGGCTGACGGCGACGATGCGGAAACGCTGTTCGCCCGCGCTGACGGTGCGTTGTACAAGGCCAAGGAGCAGGGGCGCGACCGCGTGCTCGGCGCCGGATCCTGATCCCCGTTGAACCGATTGAGCCGCCCCGCGGTACCCATACCTACCGGAGTTGATTCAGTGCGAACGGTATTCCGCCTCTTCAAGATCGCGCGTGTATTCGCGCTTTATCGTCTCGATACCTTCATTCAGGAAGCGCCGATACCCGGCTATCTGCGGTTCCTGCTGCTGTTCCTGCCGTCACGCTGGTTCATCCGGGCACGGGCCCCTCGCGGCGAGCGTCTGCGTCTGGCGCTGGAGGCACTGGGCCCTGTTTTCATCAAGTTCGGCCAGATGCTCTCGACCCGGCGCGACCTGCTGCCGGATGATCTGGCGGTCGAACTGGCGCGCCTGCAGGACCGGGTGCCACCGTTTTCCAGCGCCGAGGCGCGCGAGATTATCGAGCGCTCACTGGGTCGGACCGTCACCGAGCTGTTTGCCGAATTTCAGGTCGACCCGATTGCGTCGGCGTCGGTGGCACAGGTGCATGGCGCACGCCTGCATGATGGCCGTGAAGTCGTGGTCAAGGTGATCCGCCCCGGCATCGCATCGGTGATTCGTCAGGATGTGGGCCTGCTGTACCTGCTGGCGCATCTGGTGCAGCGGCTCTGGTCAGAGGGACGGCGGCTGCGACCGGTCGAGGTCGTTTCCGAGTATGAACAGACGATCTTCGATGAGCTGGACCTGAGAAAGGAAGCGGCCAATGGCTCCCAGTTGCGACGCAACTTCGAAGGCTCGGAAATGCTCTACGTGCCCGAAGTGTACTGGGATCTGACACGTCAGAACGTGCTGGTGATGGAACGGATCTACGGCATTCCGGTGGCCGATACCGACCAGCTGCGCCAGCGTGAGATCGACATGAAGGTGCTCGCCGAGCGCGGTGTCGAAATCTTCTTTACCCAGGTGTTCCGCGACAGTTTCTTCCACGCCGACATGCACCCGGGCAACATTTTCGTGTCGCCGGATAACCCCGCCAGCCCGCGCTACATTGCGGTGGACTTCGGCATTATCGGTGCGCTGACGCCGGAAGATCAGAGCTATCTGGCGCGCAATATTCTGGCGTTCTTCAAGCGGGATTACCGACAGGTCGCGCAGCTGCACATCGACTCCGGCTGGGTACCGGCGGATACCAACGTCAATGCGTTCGAAACGGCGATCCGCAGCGTCTGTGAACCGATCTTTGAAAAACCCCTGAAGGATATCTCGTTCGGCATGGTGCTGCTGGGTCTGTTCCAGACTGCGCGCCGCTTCAATATGGAAGTGCAGCCGCAACTGGTGCTGCTGCAGAAGACGCTGCTCAACATCGAAGGACTCGGGCGGCAGCTCTATCCGGAACTCGATCTGTGGAAAACCGCCAAGCCGTTTCTGGAAAAATGGATGCGCGAACGCATGGGGCCGCGGGCGGTCTACAGAAAGATGCGGCAGCAGGCGCCGGACTGGCTCGACAAGCTGCCGCATATGCCGCAACTGGTCTACGATAGCCTGCAGCAGGTACGTCGCCTCGACGAAACGCGCCAGGCGCTGCTGGAGCAGCAGGATGAGCGCCGCATCCGCTCGCGTCGTCGCGGTCTGCATTCGTTCGGGGCCGCACTGGTCCTGCTCGGCGTCGCGGTGCTGAGTGCATTGCCCGAGGGGCGCTTGTTGCTCGATCAGATGCCGTGGTACGGCTGGCTCAGCGGCGCGCTGGGGCTGCTGATGCTGTGGCGCGCCTGAGTCTGGTGGTGAGGCCGAGGGGGATCGGGTATTCTTGGCCCTTCGACACAAACACACGGGCTGAGCCGAGGCTATGAGCAACGACTGGCTGGAACAGGTCAAATGGGATCAGCAGGGACTGGTTCCGGCGATCGCCCAGGATCATCTTACCGGCGAGGTACTGATGATGGCCTGGATGAATCGCGAAGCACTGGAATTGAGCGTGCAGGAGCAGCGCGCCATCTATTGGTCACGTTCGCGTGGCAAACTCTGGCGCAAGGGCGAAGAGTCGGGTCACGTGCAGAAGCTGCATGCGATGCAGCTCGATTGTGATGGCGACGTGATTCTGCTCAAGGTTGAGCAGGTCGGCGGCATCGCCTGCCATACGGGGCGTCGCAGCTGTTTCTATCGTACACTCGATGAGACGCGGGAATGGCAGGTGTCGGCACCGGTCTGCAAGGATCCCAACGCAATCTATGCCAAACAGGGTGGCAGCAGTGAGTGATGTACTGGAACGGCTCTCAGAGGTGCTCGAGCAGCGCAAGAATGCGTCGCCGGATTCCTCGTACGTGGCAAGTCTCCACGCCAAGGGGCTGAACAAGATTCTGGAAAAGGTCGGCGAAGAAGCGACCGAGACAATACTGGCGGCCAAGGATGCGGCCGTCAGCGGCGATAATGCCGACCTGATATACGAAACGGCGGATCTCTGGTTTCATTCGCTGGTGATGCTGTCGCATCTGGGCGAAACGCCGGATGCGGTCTTGAATGAACTCGCGCGTCGTTTCGATCTGTCCGGACTGGAAGAAAAAGCGGCTCGCAGCCATAAATGAAACAGTAAGCACAGAGGCGTAGCGCCTCACTTCGGGGAGAGTGGATATGGGTTTTGGTGGAATCAGTATCTGGCAGCTGGTGATTGTGCTGGGCATTATCATTCTGCTGTTCGGCACCAAGAAGCTGCGTAACCTCGGTGGCGATGTTGGCAGCGCCGTCAAAGGCTTCAAGAAGGCGATGCGCGAGGACAGTGACAAGGAAGAAGACGCGCCGCGCAAGAATATCGGTCAGGACGATGCCACGTTCAAGGCAAACGAGCAGACAACCGCTGCCAAGACCGAGCAGAAATCCGAGCAGAACACCGACAGCAAATAACCGTACGGCTGACCTGCTATGTTCGATATCGGCTTTGCCGAGCTGTTGCTGATCGGGGTTGTTGCGCTGCTGGTGCTTGGGCCGGAGAAGCTTCCGGTTGCCGCGAAAACCTGCGGCCTCTGGCTCGGGCGACTGCGGCGTTCCGTCAGTAACATCCAGCGCGAAATCAACGAAGAGCTGCGTGTCGAAGAGCTGCGGCGCACGAGTGCAATCAAGAAAGAGGAGCTCGAGCGCGAGCTGGACGAGATGCGCACGCCATTCCGCTTTGACGAGGCGGACACCGTGACCCGCCGGTCCGCGGGCAGTGAGCCGTCACACACAGCCGGTGCCGCGTCAGGCCCAGCGTCCGAATCTGTCGCGCAGAGTGAGGGAAAGCCCGAACCGAGCGCCTCCGCCGAGAAGAAATCGTCCGACCATGACTGAACCACATGTCGACCAGGAGCAGCCGCTGATTTCGCATCTGGTGGAGCTGCGTCAGCGTCTGTTGAACAGCGTGCTGGTAATTCTCGCCGTGTTTCTCGGGCTGTTCTATTTCGCCAACGATCTGTACGAGTGGCTGTCGGCACCGCTGACCGCGCTGTTGCCGGAAGGCACCAGTATGATTGCCACTGACGTCACCTCACCGTTCTTCGCGCCGTTCAAACTGACACTGGTTGCAGCGATCTTCGTCGCCATGCCGTTTATGCTGCATCAGGCGTGGGCGTTCATCGCGCCCGGGTTGTACCGGCACGAGAAGCGGCTGGCGATCCCGCTGCTGCTGTCGAGTATCGTGCTGTTTTACCTGGGAATCGCGTTCGCCTACTTCGTCGTTTTCCCGCTGATTTTTGGCTTCTTCACCAGCGTGGGACCCGAAAACGTTGCGATGATGACCGACATCAGCAGCTATCTGAATTTCGTCCTCAAGCTGTTCTTCGCGTTCGGTATCGTGTTTGAGATCCCGGTCGCCACACTGCTGATGGTGTGGTCGGGTATCACCGATGTGCAGTCGCTGGCATCCAAGCGCGCCTACGTCATCGTCGGCTGTTTCGTCATCGGCATGTTGCTGACGCCGCCCGATATCATCTCTCAGAGTCTGCTCGCCGTCCCCATGTGGTTGCTGTTCGAGTGCGGTTTGCTGATGGCGCGGCTGACACCGCGCAATCGTCGTGAGCCGACCGAAGGTGAAGAAGCCGACTCCGAAGCCTGACGCGGGCACGCACCTCCGGCAAGCTGCAAATCCTCTGCTACACTCTTTCTGCTGTCGTGCATGTTCAGCGCGTCAGCAGGCGCGCTGAAAATTTTTTACAAAGCCCTGTTGACTCTCATCGGCAGGGCTGTAGAATGCGCCTCCTCGCTTGAGACGACAGCCCCTTCGGGAGCGAGTCGAGATCGCGAGGCGGTTCTCCAACCCGTTGAATTCATTAAAGCTTTTAAGGATTCAGCGAAACGGAAAATCGCAGTGAAAAGCGAAAATAACGCTTGACACTGAAACCGCAGGCGCTAAGATATGCGCCTCGCTTGAGACGACGGATTCAACGGTCGCTCAGCACGCTCTTTAACAAGTCGATCAGGTAATTCGTGTGGGCGCTTGTCGGGATCGAGCACACAAAGCTTAGATCTCAAGACAAGCAACCTAA